>NZ_LR594671.1:0-1392500 GCF_901827185.1 Variovorax sp. PBL-E5
ATGCCGAGTGACAGCATCGGTGACAGCCTCTGGCAGGCTTGCGTCGATCAGCTCGCGCAGGAACTGTCCGAACAGCAGTTCAATACCTGGATCAAACCCCTGACGGCGCGGGTCGCAGACGACCTGTCCCGCGTCACGGTGTTCGTCGCCAACCGCTTCAAGCTCGACTGGATCCGGGCCCAGTACGCCGGCAAGATCGCATCGATGGCCGAGAAGCTCTATGGCCAGCCGGTAATCATCGAGTTAGCGCTCGCTCCTCGTGAAGTGATTACCAGGCCTACCTCACTGGCCGTGGTGTCGGAAACCGACGTGCCGCGCGACATGGCAGGCCCGGGTGAGGATCCGGCCGCCGCCAGCTTCAAGAACCGGCTGAATTCGGGCCTGACTTTCGACACCCTGGTCGAAGGCACCGCCAACCGCATGGCGCGCGCTGCCGCCATGCATGTGGCAGGCATGCCCGGCCATCTCTACAACCCGTTGTTCATCTATGGCGGCGTCGGTCTGGGCAAGACCCACCTGATGCATGCGGTGGGCAACCGCCTGCTGTCGGAGCGGTCCGAAGCCAAAGTTCTCTACATCCATGCCGAGCAATTCGTTTCGGATGTGGTCAAAGCTTATCAGCGCAAGACTTTCGACGAATTCAAGGAACGCTATCACTCGCTCGATCTGCTGCTGATCGACGATGTCCAGTTCTTCGCCAACAAGGACCGTACGCAGGAAGAGTTCTTCAATGCGTTCGAAGCCCTGCTCGCCAAGAAGTCGCACATCGTCATGACGAGCGACACCTATCCCAAGGGCCTGGCCGACATCCACGAGCGGCTGGTGTCGCGCTTCGATTCCGGCCTGACGGTCGCGATCGAACCCCCCGAGCTCGAGATGCGCGTCGCGATCCTGATCAACAAGGCACGCGTCGAAAGCGTCGAGATGCCCGAGGAAGTGGCCTTCTTCGTGGCGAAGAACGTGCGCTCCAACGTGCGCGAGCTCGAAGGCGCGCTGCGCAAGATCCTTGCGTACTCGCGCTTCAACCAGAAGGACATCTCGATCGCGCTCGCGCGCGAAGCGCTGCGCGACCTGCTCTCGATCCAGAACCGGCAGATCTCGGTCGAGAACATCCAGAAAACGGTGGCCGACTACTACAAGATCAAGGTCGCCGACATGTACTCGAAGAAGCGTCCTGCTTCGATTGCACGACCGCGCCAGATCGCCATGTACCTGGCCAAGGAGCTGACCCAGAAAAGCCTGCCCGAGATCGGCGAGCTCTTCGGCGGCCGCGACCACACCACCGTGCTGCACGCCGTGCGCAAGATCTCGGGCGAGCGCCAGCAGCTCACCGAACTCAACCAGCAGTTGCACGTGCTCGAACAGACGCTCAAGGGCTGACGAATGACTGTCATCGCAGATTCGCATCGGCCTGTCAAAGGACAACTCTGGGGACAGTTCCGGCACAAGAAGGACCTTGTCCACAGCCGCGGCGTGAAGGCCGAAGTTGTGCGCCTCGGCACGACAGCACCGAAGCACGGCTGCGCACAGCCGGCCGACTGCAGCAACTCCCTGTCACGAAAGCGGAAAATCGCCCTGTCCACAGCAGGGAGCGTCCCTTATCTACTACTACTAAGTTGAATTAAAGAAATAAGGAAGAGGTAAGACATGATCGTATTGAAGGCAACTCAAGACAAAGTCCTCGCAGCGCTGCAGTCGGTGGCAGGGATCGTGGAACGGCGCCATACGCTGCCGATCCTGGCCAACGTGCTCATTCGCAAGACCGGCGGCCAGCTGCAGCTCACCACGAGCGACCTCGAAATCCAGATCCGTACCCAGGCCGAGCTCGGCGGCGATGAAGGCAGCTTCACGACCACCGTGGGTGCTCGCAAGCTCATCGACATTCTGCGCACGATGCCGTCCGACCAGACCGTGAGCCTCGAGTCGAGCGCGAACAAGCTGGTGCTCAAGGGCGGCAAGAGCCGCTTCACGCTGCAGTCGCTGCCGGCCGAGGACTTTCCGCTGGTGCAGGAGTCGGCCAATTTCGGCCCGGTTTTCAGCGTGCCGCAGAAGACGCTCAAGGACCTGCTCAGCCAGGTCTCGTTCGCGATGGCAGTGCACGACATCCGTTACTACCTCAACGGCATCCTGTTCGTCGCCGAAGGCAAGCAGCTGAGCCTCGTGGCCACCGATGGCCATCGTCTGGCTTTTGCTTCTGCAACGCTCGACGTCGAAGTGCCGCGCCAGGAAGTCATCCTGCCGCGCAAGACCGTGCTCGAGATGCAGCGCCTGCTGTCGGACGCCGAAGGCGCGATCGAAATGCAGTTCGCGAACAACCAGGCCAAGTTCAGCTTCGGTGGCATGGAGTTCGTCACCAAGCTGGTCGAAGGCAAGTTCCCCGACTACAACCGCGTGATTCCCAAGAACCACAAGAACAGCGTGACGCTGGGCCGCGCGCCGTTGCTGGCGAGCCTTCAGCGCACGGCAATCCTGACCAGCGAGAAGTTCAAGGGCGTGCGGCTCAACATCGAGCCCGGTACCTTGCGCATCGCGTCCAACAACGCCGAGCAGGAAGAAGCGCAGGACGAACTCGACATCGACTACGGCGGCGATGCGATCGAGATCGGCTTCAACGTGACCTATCTGATCGATGCGCTCGCCAACATGGGCCAGGAAATGGTGAAGCTGGAGCTGGCCGATTCCAACAGCTCGGTGCTGATGACAGTGCCCGAGAACGCGTCGTTCAAGTACGTTGTGATGCCAATGAGGATTTAGCACACCCCGGCTTGCCTCACTTCGTGGGGCCGCCCACCCCCTTGCAGGGGTAATACCGGCGGACCGGCTGAGCCGGATCCGCGGTATTTCTGGAAATGAAGAGAGAACGCCGGTGAGCCGAGTCCCTGAGAGAAAGATCCTGATGAGTGAAGAAAACAAGCCGGAAGTGCCGCACACCGAGCCGGTCTACACGCCTGAAATCGACAACGCGATTCCGATCGAAGTGACACCGGCCGCGGACAATTCCTATGGTGAAGGTGCCATCACGATCCTCGAGGGCCTGGAGGCGGTGCGCAAGCGCCCGGGCATGTACATCGGCGACACCTCCGACGGCACCGGCCTGCATCACCTCGTGTTCGAAGTGGTCGACAACTCGATCGACGAGGCGCTCGCAGGTTATTGCGACGACATCGTGGTTACCATCCACACCGATAACTCGGTGTCCGTCACCGACAACGGCCGCGGCATTCCGACCGGCGTCAAGATGGACGACAAGCACGAGCCCAAGCGCTCGGCGTCCGAGATCGCGCTGACCGAGTTGCATGCAGGTGGCAAGTTCAACCAGAACAGCTACAAAGTCTCGGGCGGTCTGCACGGCGTCGGTGTGAGCTGCGTCAACGCGCTCAGCAAGATGCTGCGGCTCACCGTGCGTCGCGACGGCAAGGTGCATACGCTGGAGTTCAGTAAGGGCTTCGTGCAGAACCGCATCGTCGAGACCGTCAACGGCGTCGAAGTCTCGCCAATGAAGATCACGGGCGAAACCGAAAAACGCGGCACCGAAGTGCACTTCCTGCCCGATGATGAGATCTTCAAGGAAAACGCAGATTTCCATTACGAGATCCTCAGCAAACGCCTGCGCGAGTTGAGCTTCCTCAACAATGGCGTGCGCATCCGCCTGCTTGATGAGCGCACCGGCAAGGAAGATGATTTTTCCGGTGCTGGCGGCGTCAAGGGCTTCGTCGAATTCATCAACAAGGGCAAGACCGTCCTGCACCCCAACGTGTTCTACGCGATGGGCGAGAAGCCGGCCGACACCTACGGCGGCATTCCAGGCACGCACATCGGCGTCGAGGTCGCGATGCAGTGGAACAGTGGCTACAACGAGCAGGTGCTGTGCTTCACCAACAACATCCCGCAACGCGATGGCGGCACCCACCTGACCGGCCTGCGTGCCGCGATGACGCGCATCATCAACAAGTACATCGAAGAGAATGAGTTCGCCAAGAAGGCCAAGGTCGAGGTCACCGGCGACGACATGCGCGAAGGCCTGTGCTGCGTGCTGAGCGTGAAGGTGCCGGAGCCCAAGTTCTCGAGCCAGACCAAGGACAAGCTGGTGTCAAGCGAGGTGCGCGCGCCGGTCGAGGACATCGTCGGCCGACTGCTCTCCGACTACCTGCAGGAACGCCCGAACGACGCCAAGATCATCTGCGGCAAGATCGTCGATGCGGCGCGCGCGCGCGAAGCCGCCCGCAAGGCGCGCGAGATGACGCGCCGCAAGGGCGTGCTCGACGGCATGGGCCTGCCCGGCAAGCTGGCCGATTGCCAGGAGAAGGATCCGGCGCTCTGCGAGGTCTACCTGGTGGAGGGTGACTCCGCCGGCGGCTCGGCCAAGCAGGGCCGCGACCGGAAGTTCCAGGCCATCCTGCCGTTGCGCGGCAAGATCCTCAACGTCGAGAAGGCGCGCTACGAGAAGCTGCTGACCAGCAACGAAATCCTGACCATGATCACCGCGCTTGGCACCGGCATCGGCCGCGCGGGCGCGACCAGCGCGGGCGGCGGCGCCGACGACTTCAATGTCGCCAAGCTGCGCTACCACCGCATCATCATCATGACCGACGCCGACGTCGACGGCGCGCACATCCGCACGCTGCTGCTGACCTTCTTCTATCGGCAGATGCCCGAACTGGTCGAGCGCGGCCACATCTACATCGCACAGCCGCCGCTCTACAAGGTGAAGGTCGGCAAGGAGGAGCAATACCTCAAGGACGGCCCGGCGCTCGATGCCTTCCTGCTCAAAGTCGCGCTCAAGGATGCCAGCGTCGAGACCGGTGGCGCGCAGCCGACCACGCTCAAAGGCGACGCCCTCGCCGAGCTCGCGCGCAAGCATCAGCTGGCCGAGGCCGTCATCGCGCGCCTGGGCGTGTTCCTCGATGCGGCGGCCTTGCGCGCGATCGCCGACGGCGTGTCGCTGGACCTCGAGACGACGGCAAGTGCCGAAGCCTCCGCGGTGGCCCTGCAGAACAAGCTGCGCGAACTCAACACCACAGGCGCGCCGGCCGAGGTCGCCAGCGAGTTCGACGCCCGCAGCGACAAGCCGCTGCTGCGCATCAGCCGCCGTCACCACGGCAACATCAAGAGCAGCGTGCTGACGCAGGACTTCGTGCACGGCGCCGACTATGCGGCGCTGGCCGAGGCGGCCAAGACCTTCCGCGATTTGCTGGGCGATGGTGCCGTGGTCAAGCGCGGCGAAGGCGAACGCGCCAAGGAAGAGAAGGTCAACGACTTCCGCGAGGCGATGCGCTGGCTCATCGGACAGGCCGAAAACGCCACCTCGCGCCAGCGCTACAAGGGCCTGGGCGAGATGAACCCCGAGCAATTGTGGGAGACCACGATGGACCCCACGGTGCGGCGCCTGCTGCGCGTCCAGATCGACGACGCGATCGAAGCCGACCGCGTGTTCACGATGCTGATGGGCGACGAGGTCGAGCCGCGGCGGGAGTTCATCGAGCAGAACGCGCTGCGGGCGGCGAATATCGACGTGTGAGCGCCGGCCCTCTGGCCGCCATCTCGAAAGCTAGCGACACCGCAACGCGAACTGCCGATCGCGTGCCTGCTTCTTTTCGTTCCTGATCCGATCCTGCTCCGAGGCCGGCTGCGGTTGTCGTGCCAGTGCATCGAGCCAGCCGATCCTGGTTTCGATTTCGCTGCATTCCGATGCAGTGCGGTCCACGTTGCGCGCCACGCGTTCCTCGTGCTGTGTCTGGGCGAGTGCTGCCGAACGGTTGTCTCGAAGAGAAGCTTCGCGTACCTGCGGACTCATGCCGTCGGCGAGATTGAGATCCGGTCGAACGGCCATGATGATGGACTGCGCGCCCTGCGGGCACGGCCCGTCGGAGTAGGCTGCACCGCCGCTGCGCGAGACGCATTTCGTGATCGGCGTGACACGAGCCCCAGGTCCATCGCTCGTGATCGGCGAGGGCGCCGATGAGCGCATCGCCGGTGTGATGGTGGGAGAACTCAGCGATGTGCCTGCGTCGGTGCGGTTTTGCTGCGAGGGGAAAAGACGCTGCGCCTCGCGCGATTCCATCCATCGTTGCCCGCCCAGACAGACGGCGACGAGTACACCAAGCCAGATCAGAAGCGAAAGCAGCCATGGCCGGCCCTGCTTCGGCCGCAACGCGCGTTCCCATTCTGCGAGCACCGTGCGGCGCTCGTCCATGTGATCGTTGTCGTCGGTACCCATCGCGGTGCCGAGTGTCTTCGATCGTGATTGCGCGCGGTGCGGGTTGGCGCTTACGACCTCGGTATTCATGAAATAGTGCCGGCCCGATCGATCTCCGATCGCCGCGTCCACGCTCCCTCCGCGTAAACGCTATGTCGAGCCCGAGTCTTGCTAAGGAAAATTCCCGGCGATTCCCACGCCGTTTTCTTGACAAGGACAGCACCGAAATGAACCCGATCCGGTTTTGGCAACCCGTCGCCGCCTTGGCGTTCTTCGGTGCGATGGCGTCGGTGCATGCGCTGACCAATCCGCCGATCCGCGTGGCGCAAGGCGTCGAATACATGTGCGGCGGAAACGGCAGCGCCGAGGCAGCGTTCATGCAGACGGTCGAGCCGCGCTGGGCGGCAGCCCTCGAGTTTTCGGTGAGCCGCGCCAAACCGGGCCATGTCCCGGCCGGCGTGAAAGTGGTGGTGCGCGAGCGCTATTCGAACCGGCAGGTGATGGAAGCGTCGGCCGATGCGCCCTTCATGCTCGCCCGGCTCGAGCCCGGTGCCTACGAAGTCGAGGCGACGTTGGCCGGCGTGACGCTGGAGCAGCCGCTGACGGTGTTCAATGGCCAGTCGTCCAAGGCAGTCTTCGTCTGGCCGTCGAACATCGACTTCGCTGCCGCGACGGGGTTGCCGCGGACGGAGCAGCAAGCCGCTGCGCGCACCGGCGACTGAGCTGGCTCGGCGGCGGTTTCGGCGCCGAGGTACCCACGAGCGCGCCGCAGAATTCAGGTTCGCCTAAGCCTTGCTGGGGATAGTGGCGCCGTGAAGTTCGCTTCACGCCAACTCGAGCAAGGACACAGCGATGAACACGATCCGGTTTTGGCGGCCCGCAGCCGCGCTTGCAATTGGCGGTGCGTCACTTTTCGGTGCGTTGGCCGCCCATGCGATCTACAACCCGCCGATCCACATGGCGAACGGCATCGAATACATGAGCGGCGGCATCGGCAGCGACGAGGCCGCGCTGATGAAGACGGTGTCGCCGCGCTGGCCGGCGACTTTCGAATTCGCCGTCAAGGACAGGAACGACAAGAACGGCGGCGACTTCGCGGCCGGCATCTCGGTGACGGTGCGCGACGCGTCCGGCCACGAGGTACTCAGCCATGTCTCCGCGGACGGCCCCTTCATGGTCGCGCGGCTCGATCCGGGCCGCTACGAGGTCGAGGCCACGCTGGCCGGCCAGACGCTGAAGCAGGAGGTCGAGGTCCAAGCAGGGATGCCGGCCAAGACCCTCTTCGTCTGGCCCGCGGGCACGGACACCACCAGCGCGCATTCGTGACAGCCGGCGGCGTCGGCTGACGCCGCCATCGGACCAGGATCCTTCCGGATGCTTGGTCCACCCCGAGCGGATGGCCCTTGGCCTTGCGCCGCGTGCGGGAAAGAAAATGCCGCCCGCGCCGTGGCACGGACCTTGAATAGAGTGGCGAACGCTCTCACATGGGCTGTCTGGGTTCTGCCCGTCTTTCAAGGCCTCGATGCCGCTCCGTCCGCTGACCCTTCTCATCGCTCTGCTGCATGTCTACGTCGGACTGCGGCTGCTGCCCGCGCTGCAGGCGTGGACGCTCGCCTGGCCGCTGCTGCTGGCGGCGCTGGTGGTGTCCGCGGCGACCATGCCGCTGCCCTTCATCGGCCGGCGTTCTGCGCGCCGGCCGATGCCGGATGTCTGGAAGTGGATCGGGCTCCTGAGCATGGGCTGGTTCTCCTCGATGTTCGTGCTCACGATCGTGCGCGACGCTGGGCTGCTGCTGGGCTGGCTGGCCACGCTCATCGGCGGATGGGAGATCGATGGGCAGCCATGGCGCTCATGGAGCGCTGTCGCCGTGCCGCTTGCGGCGACCGTGATCTCGCTGATCGGCCTTCTCAACGCCCGGCGCACGGCCGGCGTGGTGCGGGTCGACGTGCCGATCCGCGACCTGCCACGGGCGCTGAGCGGCTTCACGATCGCGCAGCTGAGCGACATCCATGTCGGTCCGACGATCAAGCGCGGCTACATCCAGCGCATCGTCGAGGCGGTCAACGGCCTGGGTGCCGACATGGTCGCGATCACGGGTGACCTGGTCGACGGCACGGTGCACGAACTGCGCGACCATGTGGCGCCGCTCGCGAGCCTGCGCGCCCGGCACGGCACCTTCGTGGTCACCGGCAACCATGAGTACTACGCCGGTGCGCATGCCTGGGTCGACGAATTGCGCCGGCTCGGCATGCGCGTGCTGATGAACGAGCACGTGGTCCTGCAGACGCGCAACACCACCGGCGCGCAGACCGAGGAAGAAGAACTCGAGAGTGCGCTCGTGGTGGCGGGCGTCACCGACTACACCGCGGTGCATTTCGATGCCGCACATGCGAGCGACCCGCAGGGCGCGCTGTACGGTGCACCGCCGCTGGTGCACACGCGGCTGCTGCTGGCGCACCAGCCGCGCAGCGCCCCGGCCGCGGCCGATGCGGGTTTCCACCTGCAGCTGTCGGGCCATACGCACGGCGGCCAGTTCTTTCCATGGAACCTGTTCGTGCCACTGCAGCAGCCCTTCACGGCGGGTCTGCACAAGCTGCGCGAGATGTGGGTCTACACCAGCCGCGGCACCGGCTACTGGGGACCGCCCAAGCGTTTCGGCGCGCCGTCCGAGATCACCTTGCTGCGCCTGGTGCAGGCCGTCTGAGGCGGGCCGCGGCCTCGCGCGAGCTGTCTCAGGCTTGCGCGCTCAGCCTGCGCGCGTTGGATGTCGCCTTCGCATGGATGGGTTTCAGCCCGCGCTGGACGATGCGTGCGCTGGCGCTGGACAGCTGACTGGCCGTGGCGGCCGAGCGGGCCGCGGCGCTGCCGAGTGTCCTGGCATGTGTGACGGCCTGCTCGGTATCGGTACTGGTGATGAGCGCGAGGAGCGCGGCCGCGCCGATCAGCCATTGCTGCAAGGCGCGCTGCACCAGCGCGAACTGGGTGGTGTGCAGCTGGTTCGCCATCGCCGCGCCGGATTCGGTGGCGGCCGCCAGCTTTTCCTGCCCCATCAGCTGGAACTCCGCCAGATCGGCCGCGCTCGGCGTGAGGCCGGCCTGTGCGATGCGCTCGGTCCGCATCCGGATCACCGAGCCGGAGGACAGCAGCATCTCGTGGGTCTTGAGACCGACGTCGGCCCACAGCATGAGCGGGTTGAAGAAGCGAGGGGAGGATGACAGGCTGGGCGACATGACCTCACTATAGGCCTTTGCACGGCGAATTGCTGCACTGCAGCATGAATTTGGTGGTGGCGTCCTACTTGCGAGGATCGACCGGCAGACGCAGCGGCGCCCGTCTCCGTCATGGACTCCGCGCGTGCGTGGCGAGCCCCGGCCGGGTCGGATCGAAGACGCTGTGGTAGTGCATGAGCCACAGGGCCTCGCCGGCATCCGACGCTGGTGCCTGGTCGCGCTGGACGCCGGGTCCGAACTCGATCTCCTCGCCGCGGCCTCGTACGCTGCGTTCGGGCGTGAAGAGAGCCCAGCGTCGGTGCATGAAACGGCGCGCGAAGAAGGGCGACACCGCCTCGACGACATGGTGGACGGGCTCGAACCATGCGGCGTTCAAGGGGCCCTCGTCGTCATCCTCCTCGATGGTGCAGAAGCGAACGAAGGCCTTCATCCGGTGCATGTCGCGCCGCACGGCCTGCGCCATGTGCTGCGCGTGCAGCCGTTCCGCGTCGAGCGGCGCATGGCCGAGGGCGGGTTCGTGCACCAGACGCCAGAGCAGTCGGTACAGCAGCGCGAAGCGCGCAGGATCCTCATGAAGGACGACGGTCTCGCACAGCGATACGAAGGAACGCGGCACCACCAGGTTCATGCTGCCGCGCGCGGATTCGGCAGCGTGGCCGCGTGCAGCCGGCCGGGTGCATAGATCGGATGCGATCACCGATGGCGTGTGCCAGCTCACCGCTTCAGGCGGCACCAGACGGGCGAGCAGCCCGCGAACTTCCTGGCGAAAGCCGGGCCAGTCGGTCTCGCTCGCGAGCATGACGGTGTGCTGCAACATGCCGCCAAGTTAGGACGCGGCGCGATCGCATGTTGTAGGCGGTCAGGTGGAAAACAGAGAGGCCTCGACCGGCGTGCGCGGCCGTCGCATGTCAGCGGGCAGGTGATGGCGCTACGCCGCCGCGGCGGCGGCGAGCTTCCTCGCGTTGGCTTCCATCGCGAGGTAGAGCAGCGTGGCCACCGCGAGCGGCGCCCAGTAGTAGACCGCGCGGTACATCAGCACGGCGGCGATCAGCGTGGTGTTCGACAGCGGCGGTGCCAGCAGCGCGACGAAGACGCCCTCCAGCACGCCGAGTCCGGCCGGCACGCGCGACAGCAGGCCGGCGACGGCGCCGGTCAGCAGCACGCTCAGCGCCGTCGGGTAGCCGACCTTGTCCTGCAGCAGCACATCCATGATCGCACCCATGACCGCCCAGTTGGCGATCGAGATCACCAGCTGGATGCCCGCGAGGCGCAGGCCGGGCAGGCCGATCTCGTGGCCGGCCACGGTCCACTCGCGCCGGCGCGAGAAGGCGCACAGCGCGAGATAGCCCAGTGCCACCGCGACCAGTGCCCCGCCGAGCACCTGCAGCGCGCCGACGCCGATGTGCCAGTCCGCGGGCAGCGCGAGCGGCCAGCAGAGGAAAGCCAGGCCCGCCAGCAGGAAGTAGCCGAGCCAGTTGGTCAGCATGCTGGTGCCGACGACGCGCGTGATGGTGGCCGCTTCAAGCCCCAGCCGCGAATACAGCCGCGCCCGCATCCCGACCGCGCCGACCAGGGTGCCCAGGTTGAGATTGAAGGCATAGCTCACGAAGGTGATGCCCATCACCGTCGGCGCGCGCAGCGCGTGGCCGGTGTAGCGGCGCCCGACCAGATCGAAGCTGCTGTAGATCAGGTGGCTCGCGGCGCTCAGCGTGGCAGCGGTCAGCAGTACGGCGGACGGATAGGCGCCGATCGCATCGAACACCTCGCGCCACTCGATGGCTCGCGCCTGGAAGATGAGCAGCGCGGCGACGAAGAGCAGGAAGCCGCTCACGACAACGCGCCTGGCCCAGGGCCACCAAGCTTTGGGCTCACCCCCAGGCTTGCCCACTTCGTGTGGCCGCCAACCCCCTTGCAGGGGGCAACACCGGCGGCCCGGCGGAGCCGGTTCCGCGGTGTTCTTCATGCTGCGTCCGTCTGCGTGGCGCCGCTGCCGGGCTCGGGCGGCGCCTCGAGCGGCTTCAGCCGCGGCGCATGGCGCGGCAGCCAGCTGGCCCAGCGCGGATACCAGCGCAGCAGGTGGAAGATGAAGAAGCTGCGCACCAGGCGCCAGCCGCTCCATTCCGTCAGGTCCGATGTCTGCACCTGCTTGCAGTTGTGGCGCATGAGCTCGTTCAGCCGCCCCGCGAGCACGTGGTTGAAATCCTTGTCCCGCACAATGACGTTCGATTCGAGATTGAGCGACAGGCTCAGCGGGTCGAGATTGCTCGAACCGACGGTGCTCCATTGATCGTCGACCACGGCGACCTTGCCGTGCAGCGGGCGCTCGCAGTATTCGTAGATGCGCACGCCGGCATGCAGCAGGTGGTGATAGAGCATGCTGGCCGCGACCTTGACGATCGGCATGTCCGGCTCGCCCTGCAGGATCAGCCGCACGTCGACGCCGCGCCGTGCCGCGCGCCGCATCTCCTTGATGAGCCGATAGCCCGGAAAGAAGTAGGCGTTGGCAATGATGATGCGGTGACGCGCCGTGCGGATCGCGGCGCGGTAGTGGCGTTCGATGTCGTTCGTGTGGCGGCGGTTGTCGCGCGTCACGAACTGCACGTCGGCGGTGCCGGTGGGCGCGCTCTCTTCGTGGCGCGCCGCCTTGAGGCGGCGGCGGAACCAGCCCGGGCCCTTGCCGCCGACCGCGATCGCATGCAGCACGAAGCGATGGATCTCCGACACGATCGGGCCGGTGAGCTCGACCGCATAGTCCTGCTTGGCCTTGGGCCCGAAATCCATCAGATGATCGGCCGAGAAGTTGATGCCGCCCACGAAGCCGCGCAGGCCATCGATCACCACCAGCTTGCGGTGCATGCGCCGAAAGAGATTGAGGCGCTGGCCGAACAGGCGCGAGCCGGGATCGAAGACGCGCACTTTGACGCCGGCCGAGGTCAGGCCCTCGATGAAGGCCGGCGACAGATCGGGCGAACCGAAGCCGTCGATCATGAGGTCGACCTTGACGCCGCGCAGCGCGGCCGAGCGCAGCGCGGCGTGCAACTGTTCGCCGACCTTGTCTTCCAGCAGGATGAAGGTCTCGACGATCACCTCGCGCTCCGCCGCGCGGATCATCTCGAACACGCGCGGATAGAAGGCTTCGCCGTTCTCCAGCAACTCGAGGTGGTTGCCGGCGACCCAGTTGTTGCTCATGGGAGGCGCCCGTTCACAGTTCGATCTCCGCCACCAGCGGCGCGTGGTCCGACAGGTGCGACCAGGGCTTGCGCGGCAGCACGATGGGCGCATGCACGCCGGCGTTGCGCACATAGATGCGGTCCAGCGCGAGCAGCGGAAAGCGCGCCGGAAAGGTCTTGGCCGCACTGCCGTTGGCATGCACGAACACCTCGCGCAGCGAGGCGCCCTCGGCAAGGATCTCGTGGGCCCGGGCGCGCCAGTCGTTGAAGTCGCCGGCGACCACCAGCGGCGCATCGTCGGGCACCTCGTCGCGCACGATGTGGCACAGCAGCTCCAGCTGCTGCTGGCGGTGCGTTTCGGCCAGCCCCAGGTGCACGCAGACTACATGCACGTCGACCGGCCGCCCGGGCAGGCGCAGCACGCAATGCAGCAGGCCGCGCTTTTCCGGACCGGTGATCGACACGTCGTGGTTGCGGAAATGGACGATGGGGAATTTCGACAGCACTGCATTGCCGTGGTGACCCTTCGGATAGACCGCGTTGCGCCCATAGGCGAACTGCGGCCACATGGTATCGGCCAGGAATTCGTAGTGCGGCGCCTCGGGCCAGTTGTCGACCTTGCGCGAATGGCGCGAATGCGTGCCGAGCACTTCCTGCAGGAACACCACGTCGGCGCCCACGGTGCGCACCGCATCCCGCAGCTCGGGCAGGATGAACCTGCGGTTCAGCGCCGTGAAGCCCTTGTGGGTGTTCACGGTCATGACCTTCAGGGAAGTGGGCGTGGCTGTCGCAACGGCCGCAGGGGAGAGAGACATCAGGTGTTCGGTTGTAAGCCGCCGCTCGCCGCCCGGCTGTAGGAACGCGCCACCTTCTTCATACTTCCAAAGTCAAAGGCCCGCAGCGCCTGATCGCTGCGGGCCTTTCTTTTCCGTGACGCCGGCAGGCGTCATGGACTCAACCCTTGTCGTGGGCCGGCGCTTCGTTGCCGGCATGGCCCATGTGGCCCATATGGCCGCCGCGGCCGTGGCCGGCGAAGTGCATCGCCTCGACGTCGAAGATCTTCTGCTGCACCGGCGAGAGGGCGGCATAGAAGTTGCGCGTGGCTTCGGCACGCTTGGCGAACATCGCGCTGCGTTCGGCCTGGCGCGCCTGGATGCGGTCGAGGCGCTGCGGCGTCGTCAGCTTGGCGAACTCGGCGCGATCGAAACGGGCCGCGCCGGCCGGACGGGCAGGCTGCTGCTGCGCGGCCGTGAAGCTTTGCCAGGCGCTTTCCTGGGCGGGCGTGATCTGGAGCACCAGCTTGAGATCGGCCATCCGCTTGGCGCGATGCGCCTGCATGCGTTCCATGCGCTGGGCCGGGTCCATGTGCCCGTGCTGCGCCGCAGGCCGGGCATGAGACTGCGTTTCGGCTGCGGGCACGCCGGGCGCCGAGGGCGCCTGCGCGAACGCACCGGCCGAGCAGAAGGTGGCGGACGCCAGCAAGCCGGCGAGGAGGAGGTTTTTGCGAGAAGAGATCATGGCAGTGCTTCCTTTCGAAGAAGCCTGCCACCGAGGGGCAGCAGGTGAGACGAAGTGTGGCGGCGCTCTGTAACGCGGCCGTGAGGACAGCGTTAGCGCGCGTAAAGATAGATGAACCCGGCAGCGTGGCGTCGGGCTTCAGGCAGGCTCGATGCGCAGCCTCAGCCTGCATTCCCAGATTTCGCCGGCCGCCAGAAGATGCCAACCCGTGTCGGTGCGGCCTTGCTGCATCAGGTTGGCCGCGTCCGCGACGTGCGAGACCGGCTCGACGCAGAAGTAGCTCCCGGCCTCGGGCGAGGGACGATGCAGCACCCGATGAGACAGCACCTCGTCGGTCTCGATGCGAATGCGGTGTCCGTCCGCGGCTTCCAGTTCGACGGGGCCCGAGCAGCCGCTGTAGTACTGCGTGAGCGAGCCATTGTGCAGGGCACGCGGTATCGCGTAGTCATCGTGGGCTTCCGGTGGCCGCGGCGCGGTCGCCAGGAATTCGGCATCGGGCGGCCACACCGTCCGCGCATCGAAACGCAGGCGATGGCCGAAGCGGTCCGGGACATAGGGATGGAAGCCGCAGCCGCAAGGCATGGTCTCGCCGCTGTCATTGGTGATCCGCAGGCCGAGCGTCATGCCGTTCTCGTCGAGCGCGATGTGCTGCCTCGCGCGGAATGCCCACGGCCATCCCGCAGCGCCTGCCGCGTGGCGGTATTCCATCGTCGCGCTGCTCGCCTCATGCTGGATCAGCTGCCAGGGCATCTGCTGGCTGCCGCCATGCAGCGCATGCGCTTCTCCCGGATGGATCGGCAACCGGACCTGGCGCCCGTTCCAGCTGAAGCGTCCCGCACGGATGCGGTTGGAAAACGGCACCAGCGGATAGCACCCTGCCTTGGGCCAGGCGGTCGATTCGAAACCGTCCGCGCGCACCGCGTCGGCCAGCGGCACCAGCCAGTCGATGTCACTCCCGCCACGCAGCCCGGTCGACCTCAACGCCGTGATGCGGCCGCCGGCCGCGGGCGCCAGCAGCGCCCGCAGCCTGTCGCAGCGCAGGACGATCTCGGGCGAGACATGCAGGCGTGCCACGTGCGCCGCTAGAGCCGGCTGCTGCGCACGACCACCTCCGGCCGCTGCAGCAGCCCGGGCGCGAGCGCGAGGCCGAGCCCGGCGCCGGGCGTCACCTTGGCGAAACCATCGCGCACCTCGGGCAGTTGCGTGACCAGCTCGCGGTACCAGCCCGTGAGGTAGGCGCGCACCACTTCCTGCAGCACCACGTTGGGCGTGCTCATCGCCAGATGCAGCGACGCTGCCAGCACCACCGGACCGGTGCAGTCGTGCGGTGCCACGGGCTTGTGGAAGGCCTCGGCCATGGCGGCGATCTTCTTGGCTTCCGAAATGCCGCCGACCCAGCTCAGGTCGAGCATCACGTAGTCGACGGCGTTGTGGTTGAGCAGATGCAGGAAGGGCTGGCGCGTGGCCAGCGTCTCGCTCGCGCACACCGGTATCCGCGTGCGCGAGCGGTATTCGGCGATGGTGTCGAGGTTGGTCATCTGCACCGGGTCTTCGGCCCAATACGGCTTGAACTCTTCCAGCGCCTGGGCGATGCGCACGGCCGTCGGCAGGTTCCACATCGAATGGAACTCCACCATGATGTCCATTTCGTCGCCGACGGCGCGCCGGATCTCGCGAAAGGGCCAGAGCGCGGTGTCGAGATCGCGCGCTGAGATCGACTGCCCGCGGCTGGCCTGCGCGAAGGGATCGAAGGGCCAGATCTTCATCGCCTTGTAGCCTTCGGAGAGAAGGCTTTCCGCGAGCGCGGCCGGGCGCTTGACGAAGGCGACCTGGTCTTCATAAGGACCTTCGGCCGCGACCTCGGCGCTGCCGTCGGTGATCGCCCGACGCTGGCCCGCCTTGTTGTACGTGTAGCCCGCGCAGGTGTTGTAGACCGGCACCCGCTCGCGCACCGCGCCGCCGAGCAGCTGGTAGAGCGGCTGCTGCGTCACCTGCCCGAGCAGGTCCCAGAGTGCGATGTCGACCGCCGATGCGGCACGGGTCTCGACGCCGCTGCTGGCGAAGCCGAGATAGCCGCGCAGCAGGTGTGCACTGTGCGCCTCGATGGCCAGCGCATCCTTGCCCAGCAGGTAGGGCGCGGTCAGTTCGTGGATCTGCGCCTGCACGGCCTGTGCGCCGCGAAAGGTTTCGCCGAGACCGACGAGCCCGCTGTCGGTGTGGATCTGCACCCAGAGGATGTTGGGATAGGCGCCCGACTGGATGGTGTCGACCTGTGTGATCTTCATGCGTGGTGACCGCCGCTAGGCGGTTTGCGGATGTTCCTTGACGCGGCTGACCAACTGCGTCGGATTGACGAACTGCAGCGCGATCAGGAGCCAGACCAGCGTGACGACCATGTAGATGATCGCCATCGCATCGACCGACTGCGGTGCCCGCACCCCGGCCGCAAACACGGCGTAGTAGAGCGCGACCACCAGCGTCTGCGAATCGGGGCCGGCCGTGAGGAAGGTCAGCTCGAACATGCCGATGGTGCGAACCAGCACGAGCAGAGAGGCCGCCAGGATGCCCGGCGCCAGCAGCGGCAGCAGCACGTAGCGGAACAGCTTGAAGGTGCTGGCGCCGAAGACCCGCGCCGCCGATTCGAGGTTGCCGTCGATCTGCTCGATGAAGGGCGTCATCACGAGGATCATGAAGGGCACGGCGGGAATCATGTTGGCCAGGATGACGCCGAAGATGGTGCCGGCGATGTGCGCCTGGTACATCACCGTCGCGAGCGGAATGCCGTAAGTGATCGGCGGCACCATCAGCGGGATCAGGAAGAGTCCCATCAACAGGCGCTTGCCCGCGAAGTCGCGCCGCGCGAGCGCATAGGCCGCCGGCACGCCGATCAGGATCGACAGGAACACCACCGCGGCCACCACTTCGACGGTGACCCACAGCACGCTGCCGAGCTGGAACTCCTTCCATGCGGCTGCGTACCAGTTGAGCGTGTAGCCATTGGGCAGCCAGGTGCCGAGCCAGCGGCGGGCGACCGAGCTGGTGGCCACCGCCGCCACCATGAGCGCGACATTGACGAGGAAGAAGGCCATCACCAGCCCGACCAGCGACTTCCACAGCTTCATCAGAAGACGATGACTGTCCATGCTCAACCCTTCCCGCCCGAAACCGGGCCGCGGTAGAACATCCCGCGCGCGCCGAGCACCGCCGTCACCACGATCAGCTGCACCAGGCCCATCACCATCGCCACGGCCGAGGCCATCGAATAGTCGTATTGCTCGAACGCGGCTTCGTAGGCCGCGATCGAGATCACGCGCGTCGCGCCGGCGGGCGAGCCGAGCAGCACGGCCGACGGGAACACCGAGAAAGCCTGCACGAAGGACAGCGCAAACGCCATCGCCAGACCTGGAACGAGCAGCGGCAGGTAGATGTGCCGGAATTGCTTCCATGGTGAAGCGCCCAGGGTCGCGGCGGCGCGCGGAAGATTCGGGTCGATGCCGGTCACGTACGACAGCGTGAGCAGAAACGCGAACGGAAAGCCCGAGATCACCAGCGAGATCAGCACCCCCCAGTAGTTGTGCGTGAGGCGGATCGGGCCTTCGTAGAGATGCAGGAACTGCAGCGTCTGCGACAGCCATCCCTTGGGACCGAAGTAGCCGAGCATGCCCTCGGCGATCAGCACCGTGCCGAGCGTCAGCGGGATCACCAGCAGCGTCGTGATCCACTTCTGGTAGCGGCTCTTCATGCGCATCTGGTAGGCGATGGGCAGGGCCAGGCCGAGGTTGATCACGGTCGCCGGAATCGAGAGCCGCAGCGTGGTGCCGATGGTGCCCCACAGGTTGTCGGTGGTGAAGAACCTGGCGTAATTGGCGAGCCAGTCGCCTTCCGTCGGATGGAAGGACAGGTTGAGGCCGTACAGGAACGGATAGACGAAGATCGCCAGCATGAACAGCGTCGCCGGCACCAGCAGCAGCAATGCGCGGTCGAACGAGGAAGCATGGCCCTGCGTCATGCTGCGGCGTCGTCGGGGTATGCGAGCGCCTTGTCGCGCGGGATCGCAAGCAGCACGGACTCGCCGGTGCGAAGCGGCGCCTCGGTGCGCACGATGAGGGCGATGCCGCTGGCCGTGCGGACATCGACGATGTTGTCGCGGCCGCAGTACTCCACGTTGCCGACCTGGGCCGAAAAGGTGTTGGGGCCGGGCGTGCCGACGATCTCGAACTCGTCGGGCCGCATCGCCACCAGCGCCCGGCCGCCGTCGAGCGGCTGCATCGCCCGCGCCTCGAGCGTGAAGCCGTCGGCCTCGAGCGTGGCTGCGGTGCCGGCCATGCCGCGCACATTCATCGGCAACAGATTGCGATAGCCCATGAAGCGCGCGACGTGCAGGTTGGCCGGCTCGCCGTAGATCGCATGCGGCGGCGCGATCTGCTGGGCCACGCCGTCCTTCATCACCACCACGCGGTCGGCGAGCGACAGCGCCTCGTCCTGGTCGTGCGTGACGTAGATGGTCGATCGTCCGAGCTCGCGGTGGATGCGGCGGATCTCGGCGCGCATCTCCAGCCGGAGCTTGGCATCGAGGTTCGACAGCGGTTCGTCCATCAGCACCAGTGGCGGCTCGATCACGATCGCGCGCGCGATGGCGACGCGCTGCTGCTGGCCGCCCGAGAGCTGCCCCGGCAATTTCTTCGCATGCGCGTTCAGCTGGACCAGGTCGAGTGCGCGCTTGACGCGCTGTGCGCTTTCGACGCCGGAGACGCCGCGCATCGCCAGCCCGAAGCCGACATTGCGCTCCACGCTCATGTGCGGAAACAGCGCGTAGTTCTGGAACACCATGCCGAAGCCGCGCCTCTCCGGCGGCAGGATGTCGATGCGCGTGTCGTCGAGCCAGATGCCGCCGTCCGAAACCGGCAGCAGGCCCGCAATGCAATTCAGCGCCGTCGACTTGCCGCAGCCCGACGGCCCGAGCAGCGCAATGAACTCGCCGCGCCGGATCGTGATGCTCAGCGCATCGAGCGCTGTGAAGTGCGGCCCCGCGTTGCCGGAGCCGGACGAACCGAAGCGGCGCGTGACCCGGTCAAGCCGCAATTCGGAGAAGTTGGACGTCATTTGGTCTTGCGCGCACCGATTTCCTGGTCCCAGCGACGGAAGGCATCGACCATGGCCTTGGCTTCCAGCGGCTGTGCATGCGGGAACTGCGCGAGCCAGCCTTCGTATTCGGGGCGGCCGAATTCCCTGATCACGCCCTGGCTCTCCTTGGGCGCAAGCGAGAGCGGCACGTTCTTCACCGCCGGGCCCGGATAGAAATAGCCCGTGTCGTAGGTCATCGCCTGCTGTTGCGGCTTGAGCAGGAAGGCGACGAGGTCGAGCACCACCGCTTCCTTCTCGGGCGGGACGCCCTTCGGGATCACGATGTAGTGCGCGTCGTTGACCCAGGTCATGCCCTTGAAGGGCAGCACCTTGTAATTCTTGGGCACGATGCCGATCGCGCGCGGATTGATGTCCCAGCCGGTGACCGTCAGCGTCATGTCGCGCGAACCCTCGCCCAGTTCCTTCATCACGGCGGCGGTGCCGGTGGGGTAGTACTCGATGCAGGCATCGAGTTCCTTGAGGAAGGCCCAGGTCTTGTCCCAGCCCTTCGCCGGATCCATCGGATCCTTGTCGCCGAGCAGGTAGGGCAGGCCCATCAGGAAGGTGCGGCCAGGACCCGAGTTGGCCGGGCGCGCGTAGATCAGCTTGTTCGGGTTCGCCTTGCACCAGCTCAGCAGCTCCTGCGGCGTGGTCGGCGGCGCCTTGACCTTGTCGGGGTTGTATTCGACCAGCGGTCCCGAGGGCATGAACACGATTGCCAGGCCATGGTCCCTGGCCAGCCGGTTCATCTTCTCGGCGTTGGGCAGGTAGTTCTCCTTCAGGTTGGGGAACTTGCTGTCGAAGTCGGGGAAGAGCTTGACCCACAGGTCCATCTCCAGACCGGCGGCGAGCGCGTCGGTGCCGACGATGATCATGTCGATGTCGCTGCGCCCCGCGGCCTGCATCGCCTTGACCTTGGCAGGGATCTCGGGCGCGGGCGCCTTGGTGAAGGTGAACTTCGACACCAGCTTGGGGTTCTGCGCCTGGTAGGCCTCCATCGCGCCTTGCGTCAGCGCGAGGTTGCCGGCCGCGTCGACGATGTTGATCACGACGGGCGATTTCGGCAGCGGCAGGTCGGCCGCATGCACGAGGGCGCCGCCGCCGAGCGCGAGGCCCAGCAGTGTCGCAAGGAGGGCGCGCCGCGGGCTCGGCAAAGAAGAGGACTGCATGGTTGTCTCCGAATAGGGATGTTTTTGCTGTGCCCGATTTTGTATGACAACTTTGCGCGAAGTCAATCAAGTTGTCATACAATTTTCGGCGACCCGTTCCTTGACCCACCCGGCACCGCCATGAAAACGTCTCCCATCTCCGTCGAAGAATTTGCCGAATCGGTGCTCGCCGTGCCGCCGCTCGCGCGCCGTGCGGACCTGTCGCTCGACGCCGCGCAGAACCGCAAGCTCATCCGGCACATCGAGGCGGGCGGCGTGAGGACGCTGCTGTACGGCGGCAACGCCAACCTCTATCACGCGTCGGTTCACGAATACGGCGAACTGCTGTCCATGCTGGCCGACGCCGCGGCCGACACCACGCGGGTGATCCCTGCCATCGGGCCGGACTTCGGAAAGATGAGCGACCAGGCCCGCGTGCTGCGCGGCAGCGGCTTTCGCACGGCGATGGTGCTGCCGATGCAGGGCTTTGCGACGCCGCAAGGCATCGTCGACGGCATCTCGCGCGTGGTCGATCTGCTCGGCATGCCGGTGACGGTCTACCTCAAGGACGACAAGTCGATCGGCGTCGACGCGCTCGGCAAGCTGGTCGACGACCAGCGCGTGCTGGTGGTCAAGTACGCCGTCGTGCGCCCCGACCCTGCGGTCGATGCCTACCTCGATGCGTTGATCGCGCGCATCACGCCGCGGCGCATCGTGAGCGGCATGGGCGAACGGCCGACGCTGGTGCATCTGGCGCGGCTCGGCCTCGCTTCGTACACCACCGGTTCGGGTTGCATTGCACCGGCGCCATGCCGGCGGTTGTTCGAGGCGCTCAAGGCCGGCGATCTGGCCGCGGCCCAACCGATCTACGACCGCTTCATGCCGCTGGAAACGCTGCGCGATTCGATCTCGCTGATCCGTGTGCTGCACGACGCGGTGAGTCTTTCGGGACTGGCCGACATGGGCCCGCACCTGCCGCTCCTGAGTGCATCGCCGGCCGACCGGCACGAAGAGATCGGGGCGGCAGCCCAGGACCTGCTCGCCTACAACCGCGACCCGGCCTTCGCAACCCAGGCATCTTCATGAGCAATCGCCAAACCACCGGTCTGGTGGATCGCGTCTATCGGGAAATTCTCGGCTCCATCGGCGAGACCGGATTCACCGAAGGACAGAAGCTGCCGACCGAGCAGGCGCTGGCCGAAAAATTCTCCACCTCGCGTCCGACCATTCGCGAGGCACTGTCGCGCCTGCGTGCCGACGGCATCATCGCGACGCGCCAGGGGTCGGGCACGGTGGTGGTCAAGCGACCCGACCCCGATCTGCCGCTCTTCGCGCCGCTGGAGACGATTTCCGACATCCAGCGCTGCTACGAATTCCGCATCGTCACCGAGCCCGGCGCCGCGGCGCTCGCAGCGAGCGTGGCCGACGATGCCGACCTGGCCGAGATCGAGCGCAGGTTCCGCCTGCTCGATACGGTGATCAGCGAGCAGGCGCTGGGGGTGGACGAGGATTTCGAATTTCACCTGGCCATTGCGAGAGCCACCAAGAACCAGTTCTTCACCTCGGTGATCGCCTCGATGCAGCCGCAGGTCCTGTTCAGCATGAACCTGATGCGCAGCCTGTCGCTCTTCAAGAGCGCCGAGCGGCAGAAGCTGGTGCAGGCGGAGCACGAAGCGGTGTTGCGTGCGCTGCAGAAGCGCGATGCGCGAGCCGCCTCGCACGCGATGAAGCTTCACCTCGAACGCGCGCGCGACCGGATGTTCGGTACCTGATCGCTGCCCTCGCTTCGGCCGTGGACGGCGCGGGCCGCGGCACGGCGTCGGTGGGTTCTAGCCGAGCTTGCCGTTCTGGAAGTCGTGCATCGCCTGCGTCACCTGTTCGCGGGTGTTCATCACGAAGGGACCGTATTGCGCGATCGGTTCGTGCAGGGGCTTGCCCGCGATCAGCAGCGCGCGCGCCGGGCTGTGATTGGAAGCGGGCGCATGCAGCAGCACGCCGTCGCTGTCGGCCGCGTTGGCGAGGATGGCCATGCGCTTGGTCGGGATCTCGCTGCCGGCGATGTAGAGCGACTCGCGGAATACATAGATCAGCGCATTGTGGTCGGGCGCCAGCGGCTGCGCGAACTCGGCGCCCGGCGGCAGCGTGATGTCCAGGTAGAGCGGCTCGGTGTGATCGCGCTGCACCGCACCCGCGATGCCGTGGCTCTCGCCGGCGATCACGCGCACGTGCACGCCGGCCGGCGTGGTGAATTCGGGGATCTCCGCGCTCTGGATGTCGCGATACCAGGGCTTGCGCATCTTGTCCTTGGCCGGCAGGTTGAGCCAGAGCTGGAAGCCTTCCATCAGGCCTTCTTCCTGCTCGGGCAGCTCGCTGTGGACCAGGCCGCGGCCGGCGGTCATCCATTGCACGCCGCCGTTTTCCAGCAGGCCTTCGTGGCCGGCGCTGTCGCGATGGCGCATGCGGCCGGCGATCATGTAGGTCACGGTTTCGAAGCCGCGGTGCGGATGGCTCGGAAAGCCGCCGATGTAGTCGCCCGGGTTGTCGCTGCCGAAGGCGTCGAGCATGAGGTAGGGGTCGAGCCGCTGCTGCAGGGTCTGGTGCAGCACGCGCGTGAGCTTGACGCCGTCGCCGTCGCTGGTGGAGACGCCGGCCACGATCTGGTCGATGCCGCGCGGCGCGGCCAGGGCGGCGGGTTCGACGGCGTGGGGATGGTGTGCGGTGGTCATGCGGCCATGGTGGCACGGACGGGACGACCGCGTTGTGCGTGGGGCGACCGGCACAAGGGGCGAAGGACCGGCGCCGGGCGGGCGAGGCCGGCTGATCGATCACGCCTGCACGAAGATCTCGTCAGGGCGGCGGCGCGAAGTGCGCATTGGCGACGCCGCGCAGCAGCGCTTCGCGCTGGCCATGGGTGATGCCGCGAATGCCCTCGGCCACCCACTTGGCGCGTGCGGCATCGATCTGGCCGCTCTGCTGCCACTTCTCGAGCGCGGCGCCCGGGTTGTGCAGCATCGCCGCCAGCCACACGGCCTGCGCCGGTTCGAGGTTGCGTGCGCTGCGCTTGAAATAGCGGCGCGCGGCCGGCTCGGCGCCGCACAGGGCCGGCCCCCAGGGCGCGTTGTCGAGGTAGAGCTGCAGGATGCGCGCCTTGCCGAGCGTCTGTTCCATCTCGACCGCATAGAGCAGTTCGCGCAGCTTGCGCGCGGCGCTGCGCTCGCTGCCGGTCACCAGCAGCTTGGCGAGTTGCTGCGTGAGCGTGCTGCCGCCGCGCTCGGCCTGCTCGGCTTTCTGGTTGCCCTCCATCGAGGCCGTGAGTTCGGTCAGGTCGTAGCCCGGGTGGGTGAAGAAGCGCTGGTCCTCGGCCGCGATCACGGCGCGCGCGAGCCAGCTGTCGCTGGCCAGGCGGCTGGGTGCGCCGCAGCTGCTGCGCGCACCGAGCATCGCTTCGGTGCCCAGTCCCTCGACGGTGAACTGCGAGATGCGCGGCTGCATCGCGAAGGTGCCGGCCGGCAGCGTGACCTGCGCGCGCAGCGCCAGCGTGCCGCCGATGCGCGCGCGCTGCAGCTCGGGCAGTTCGGGCGCGAGCACCGCGTACCACTGCGTGATCGGCGCGTCGGCGGCATCGATGTTGAGCTGCAGGTTCTTCTGCGAGAGCCGGCCGTTCCAGCGCGCGTGAAGCACTTTGTCGGTGGTGCCGGATGCGGCGCCGGCCGGCAGTGCGCCCGGCGTGCCTTCCAGCGCGCCGCTCAGCGAGCCGGCATCGCGGCGGGCCGTGATGCGCAGGTTGTCGACCCGGATCGGCACCGGCCCGAGCGCGGGCACCACGGCGCTGCAGGGCGCGCAGTCCATCTCGAGCGTGTTGGTGGGTTCGTCCCATGCGAAGCGCATCGGCCCGAAGCCGGTGTCGAGGGTGCGGCCTGCGATCCACGGCGCGAACCAGGACGAGGTGGCCAGCCGGATCGCCGTCGGCACGCCGACCTCGAGCGTCAGCGGCCCGGCCTTGATGCGGGTCGGCCATTCGTCCTGGCCCGGCGCCAGCGCCAGCTTCACGATCAGGAAGGCGGCGACCGCGGCCGTCAGGATCAGGGCCAGCAAGGCATACAACAGATAACGCAGCGCTTTGTTCAAAATCACTCTCTCACTCGATCCGCCGGGCGAGGGTCACGGCCTGCCACGGCCCCTGGGACTGTCCGCCGACGGCCGACCAGTACCAGGCTGAAGTGTCGGTGAAAGCGCGGCCTTCGGCGTCGACGATGCGCTCGCAGACACGCAACTTCGACGTGCCGCGACGCTCGGCGTCGAAACAGCGCCACAGACGGGCCTCGGCGTCGCGTTCCAGCCGCACCTGTGCAATCCGAAAGCCGAGCGCGCGGTAACAGTCGGCCGCCGGATGCAGCATGCGCGTCGGCGTGTTGACCTGACGCAGCACGAACATGCGTTCGCCGTCGGTCAGGCGTGCGATGGCGCCGGGAAAGCGGTCGGCGAAGCGCTGCTCGACCTCGCCGAGCGCCAGCGGGCGCAGCCGCACGCCGCCCCATTCGCTCGGCCACTCGTGAAAGGGCGCGATCGCCACGGGCGCCGGAGACGGCCGCAATGCGCAGGCGGCCGACCATGCGAGGCAGGCCAGCATGACGACGGCGAACGCTGCCTTGTGGGCAATGCGGTTGACGAAACGGTTCGCGAACCAGCGGTCAAAGAGCGGTATCGACACGGCGGCCTCCGTCGGTGGTGATCAGGCCCGGGATGGTGCGGGCGACATGGTGTTCGCGGGGCTTGGGCGCGCGCGCCATTACCCAGGCGATGCCGCCGCATAGCAGCGCCAGCAGCGCGAGGCCGAGCGCTTCGTGCAGCGCGGGCGCCAACGCATGCCCCGCGCCCTCGAAGCCGATCAGCAGGCTGTTGCGCACGATGTTGCCGGCCATCACCAGGAGGCCCACGGCCGGCAGCCGGGCCAGGAAGCCGCGGTCGTCGCGCCGCGCCCAGAGCGCGACCACGCAGGCCGTGAAGTAGCCGAGCCAGACCATCTGCGCGCCGGAGCAGGGCGCATCGACGATCACCAGGTGGCCATCAACCACCAGGCTGCTGCCTTCACGCGTGACGTCGAACAAGGGCGCCAGCAACCAGCGGCTGGCCTCCGCCGTCACGATGCGCAGCGGATAGCCCGCATAGAACTGCAGCGACGACAACAACGGCAACGCGAGCACCGACAGGCCCGCGACCGGCAGCGCGGCAATGCGCCGCGGCAGGAAGGCGATGAGGCCGCACGCGAGCGCGAGCACGGCCAGCAGCCCGGCCGCGAGCGGCGGCAGCGCCGGCACGATGCCCGCGCCGGTTCGCAGCACGGTGGCTGCGAACGTGCCGCTGGTGGCAAGCGCCAGCCAGCCGAGGCGCGGCGCCGGACGCAGGTCGCGCCGCAAGGTCCAGGTCAGCACGACCAGCGCCGCGAGCGCGAGCAGGCCGAGCGGATCGTCCGAGCCGTCGCGCAGGCGCGCGGCCATCCAGAGCCAGGTCGGCATCAGCGCCGCGGCCTGCAGTGCCAGCCACGCCGAGGCCGGCGCACGGTCGAGCTGGATGCCGCGGTCGAAGACGCGGGGGTGGGTGCTTGCGAGTGCAGCGAGTGACATGCCGGTTCCTTCGTCAAGCGGTGAAACGGCGCGGGTCATGGCGTCGTGCTCTGCGGCGCAGCATGGCCAGCATCGACAGCACCACGGCGATCGCGCCCAGTGTCTCGGGCTCGGGCGTGCTCGGCACTTCGGCGCCGAGGGTCTGGCCGAGCGCGGATTCCTCGACGCCCTTGGGCAGCGGCTGCGGCTGGTCGACGCCCACGCTGTTCCGTGGCGCTGGATTGCGCACCACCTTGTCGACCGCGATGAAGCTGGTGTACTGCGTCAGCAGCCCATAGCGCAGGCCGAGCTCGGTGATGCGCTGCTTGAACGCGTCGCCGCCTTCCAGCGCTTCCTGGTCGCTCAGGCTCGCGATGCGATGGCGCGCCCAGAGGCTGCGCAGCGCGGCCGCATCGCGGCGCGTCTGGCCGTCGATCTTCAACACCTGGCGGTACGGCCCGCTGGCGCCGCGGCCTTCGATCACGACGCTGCCGCGGGCTTCACCGCGCCACTTGCCGAACACGATCACCGGCCGTTCGCCGAGCACGTCAGGCAGCGTTTCGGGTTCCACGTCGTAGACGTCGAGGCCCACGAAGCGCGCCTTCACGTCGGTCAGCACGGGCAACTCGACCATGCGCCGAAAGCGCGCGGCCTGCTCCGGCGCCTGCAGCGGGTCGGTGATGATGAAAGGCTCGCCCATGCCGGCGCGCGCCAATCCTTCCATCAGCATCCGGTTGACCGAGGAGCCGATGCCGAAGGCGAACAGGTTGGCCTTGGAGAGGTTCTGCCGCACCAGCGCGAAGGCTTCGCGCTCGACCGTCACGTAGCCGTCGGTCACGACCACGATGCTGCGCGAGATGCCTTCGGCCTTGGGCTCCGCATAGGCGCGCCTGAGCGCCGGGATCAGCTCGGTGCTGCCGCTGCCGCTGTAGTTCTGGATCGTCGCGAGGGCCTGCGCGATGTTGGCGCGCGTCGCGGGCACCGAGTGCGGCGAGAGCATGCGGTTGCTGCCCGAGAACAGCAGCACGTTGAAGGTGTCGCTGGGCCGGAGGCCGCCGATCAGCCGCTCCAGCATCACCTTGGCGGTGTCGAGCGGAAAGCCGTGCATCGAGCCCGAGATGTCGACCACGAAGATGTAGTCGCGCGGCGAGATGGCGCTGGCGGCCACCGACTTCGGTGGCTCGACCATCGCGAGGAAGAAGTTTTCCGCGTCCTCGCCGCCGCTGCCGCCCTGGCCCTTGTAGAGCATCAGGCCCGATTCGATCTGCTCGCCCGCGAGGCGGTAGTCGAGCACGAAGTCGCGGTTGTTCGCAGGCTCGCTGGCGGCGGCAAGCGTGATGTCCGCATGCCGGTCTTCGTCGCGCTTCGCGACCTCGACCGCATGCGTGAGCGAGCGCACTTCGCGGATGCCGATCGGCGTGTCGAGCGTGACCTTCAGCTGGAAGGCGGTGTTCGGCGCGATGCCCGCGTGCAGGGTCGGCTGCGCGACCCACTTCGCATCGCGGTTCTCCGACTGCGGGCTGTTGTAGCGCGGCCCGACCACGGTCGGGAACACGAACTGGTAGTTGCCGGCCTGCGGCACCAGCAGCTCGGTGTAGTGCAGCTCGACCCGCACATCGTCGCCCGGCAGGATGTTGGCCACGTTCATCTGGAACACGTTGGGCAGATGCTGCTCGAGCAGCGCGGCGGTCTTGCCTTCCTTCTTCGCGCTGTCGTAGTCGATGCGGGCCTGCTGCTTCTCGCGGATCTGCGCGGTGATCAGGCGATCGCCGAGCCGCACATTGAGGCCGCCGACCGCGGCTCGCGTGGAGCCCGGGAACACGTACCTCGCTTCGATCGGTCGCTGCCCTTCGTTGCGATAGGTCTGCGTGACCGTGACGTCGGCGATCACGCCCGAGATCTTCACGTCGACCTGCGTGGCCTTGAGCGGCAGGCGGTCGACCGCCGGATCGTCGCTCTGGACGAAGAAGTACGGGCTCTCGGTCTTCAGGCGCGGCCCGGGCGCCTCCTGGGCCTGCACCGGTCGCGCGATGAGCACTGCGCAGCAGGCGCTCGCGAGGCTCAGCGTGGCGAGCCAGAGCCAGCGGCCGGGTCGGGGTGTGATGGCTTCCATGACGATGGTCCTTGTCCCTCGGGGGATGGTCGTGCGACGGTGCACGGGGACCAATGTCGGAGCCGGCGGAGAAGGCAATGGGAAGCCTGTTTGAACCAATCGGCCGCAAGCCGAGTCTTCTGTGAAGTCTGTGTGAAGTGAAGCGGCAAGGGACTTCACATGCGCTGCGGGTGGTGCAGCCACCATCGCAGCTCCTGATCGACGAGAGCGAGAACAACCGTGCCCCACATCGAGAGAGATTCCGACCCGCGCCGACCGCGCGACACCGCTCGCCCGCGTCCGGGTTGGCGCACCTGGCTGCAGCGCCTCGCGCTGGTGGGCGCGGCCGGCCTGGCCTCGGTGCTGCTGGCCGGTGGCGTCGCGGTGGCGTTGGTCTATCGGAATCTGCCCGACGTCTCGGCGCTGTCGGACTACCAGCCCAAGCTGCCGCTGCGCGTGTTCTCGTCCGACGGCGTCCTGATCGGCGAATTCGGCGAGGAGCGGCGCGAGCTGATGCCGATCGCGCGCATTCCCAAGCAGATGAAGGAAGCCGTGCTCGCGGTGGAGGACGCGCGCTTCTACGACCACGGCGGCATCGACTACAAGGGGCTGGTGCGCGCGGTGCTCGCGAACATGAAGCGTGGCAAGAGCCAGGGCGCCTCCACCATCACGATGCAGGTGGCGCGCAATGTCTACCTGAGTTCCGAGCAGACCTACACCCGCAAGTTCTACGAGGTGCTGCTCGCCTTCCGGCTGGAACACCAGCTGAGCAAGGACCAGATCCTCGAGATCTACCTGAACCAGATCTACCTCGGCAACCGCGCCTATGGTTTCGCGGCGGCGTCCGAGACCTATTTCGGCAAGCCGCTACAGGACATCACGCTCGCGCAGGCGGCGATGCTGGCGGGCCTGCCGAAGGCGCCGGGCACCAACAATCCGATCAACAACCCCGAGCGCGCGCGCAACCGGCAGCTCTACGTGATCGATCGCATGCAGGAGGCCGGCTTCATCACGGCTGCCGAGGCGGACGCGGCGCGCAAGGAACCGCTGCAGCTGCGACAGGCGGCCGACCCGACCCGACTGCATGCCGAGTACGTGGCCGAGACGGTGCGCCAGCTGATGTACGCGCAGTATGGCGACAGCATCTACACGCGCGGCTTCAAGGTCACGACCTCGCTGGTGGCGGCCGATCAGGCGGCGGCGTACAAGGCGCTGCGCAACGGCATCATGAACTACGAACGTCGCCAGCCCTGGCGCGGCCCGCGCAGCTTCGTCGACCTGCCGGACGACCCCGCGTCGCTCGACGACGCGGTCGACGACGCGCTGGCCGATCAACCGGATGTCGGCGACGTGCTGTCGGCCGTGGTGCTGTCGGCTGGCCCGAAGGAAGTGCGCGCCGTGCGTGGCAACGGCGACACGCTGAGCATCACCGGCGAAGGCCTCGGCCTGGTGCGCGCCGCGCTGTCGGACCGGGCCGCGCCCGATGTCAGGGTCCGCCGCGGCGCGGTGATCCGCGTGGCGAAGACGCCGAAGGACAGCTGGGAGATCACGCAGCTGCCCGAGGTCGAAGGCGCGCTGGTCGCAATGGATCCGAAGAGCGGCGACGTCAAGGCGCTGGTGGGCGGCTTCGACTACGGCCAGAACAAGTTCAACCACGTGACGCAGGCGTGGCGCCAGCCGGGCTCGAGCTTCAAGCCCTTCATCTACTCGGCGGCGCTCGAGAAGGGCTTCGCGACGACCACCATCGTCAACGATGCGCCGCTGTTCTTCGATGCCGCCACCACCGGCGGCCAGCCGTGGGAGCCGAAGGACTACGAAGGCACCTTCGAAGGGCCGATGACCCTGCGCCAGGGCCTGCAGAAGTCGAAGAACCTGGTGACCATCCGCGTGCTGCAGTCGATCGGCACGCACTACGCGCAGGACTGGATCACGAACTTCGGCTTCGACCGCGACAAGCACCCGGCCTACCTGCCGATGGCGCTCGGCGCCGGCTCGGTCACGCCGATGCAGATGGCCTCGGCCTATTCGGTGTTCGCCAATGGCGGCTATCGCATCGCACCACGCCTGGTGACGCGCATCACCGACCGCGACGACAAGGTGCTGGTCGAGACCGAGCCGCCGAAGCTCGACGAGAGCCGGCGCGCGATCTCGCCACGCAATGCCTTCATCATGGACAACCTGCTGCAGAGCGTGGTGCGCGGCGGCACCGGCTACAAGGCCTACCAGGCGCTCAAGCGCGATGACCTGTACGGCAAGACGGGCACGACCAACGATTCGATCGATACCTGGTTCGCCGGCTTCCAACCCAGCATGGTCGCGATCGCATGGATGGGCTACGACGCACCGCGCAAGCTCGGCGATCACGAGAGCGGCGGCAGCCTGAGCCTGCCGATCTGGATCGACTACATGCGCGCGGTGCTCAAGGACGTGCCGGTGGCCGCGCCGGCACCGCCGCCGGCCGATGTGGTGAAGGTCGACGGCGAGTGGTACTACGACGACTACACGCCGGGCCACGACGTTGCCAGCCTGGGCGTCGACGAAGGACCGACGCCGCCCGCCGAGCAGCTGGCCGGCGCGCCCGTGAGCCCGATGCCGGCGCCCGAGGAGCGCAGCCGCATCCTCGACCTGTTCAAGTGAGCGGCAGCGTGAGCGTGGCGAGCGCGCCGCCGCGCGGTGCGTTCGCCAGCTCGACGCGGCCGCGATGCAGCGTGGCGATCTCCTTCACGAAGGCCAGGCCGAGGCCGGTGCTTTTCTTCTGCGTGTGCGGGCGCGCGAGCGAATAGAACTTCTCGAACACCTTGTCCTTCGCATAGTCCGGAATGCCCTTGCCGTGGTCGCGCACGGTGATGCGCGCGACGCGCGAGGTGCTGCGCAGCGCGAGCACGACCTCGCTGCCCGAGGGCGAGAAGTCGATCGCGTTGTCGAGCAGGTTGCTGACGGCGCGCCGCAACAGGAACGGATCGCCTTCGGTGGAGGCGGGCGCATCGATCGACACCAGCACGCGCACCTCGCGCGCCGCGGCCGCGGCCTGCGCGCTGGCGGCCACCTCCTCGAGCAACGGCACCAGCGCGACGGTCTGCGTGCGCTCCAGCGCGCGCCGCGTCTCGAGCGCGGTGAGCTCCATCATGCGGTCGACGATCTCCTGGATGCGCAGCGTCTCGTGCGCGATGTTGGCCAGGAAGCGCTCGCGCTCGGCCTGCGGCATCGTGGGTTCCTGGATCAGCTCGGCCGCGCCGCGGATCGCCGACAGCGGGCTCTTGATCTCGTGCGTGAAGGTCTGCACGTAGTCGGCCACGTAGTTGCGGCCGGTCAGCGCGTCGCGCAGTTCGCGCGCGCCGCTGCGCAGCGTGTCGACGGCGCGGCGCGCCATGCGCCAGAGGCTGAGGCTGCCCTGCGCATGCTGGCTGCGGATCCAGGCCAGGTAGTCGGAGATCAGGCCGAAGGGGCGTACCAGCCAGACCGAAACGATGATCGCCAGCACCATCAGCGCGAGGCCCGAGCCGGCGCCGACCCACAGCGTGCGCGCGCGCGCGTCCTCGACGAACTGGCCGAAGCTGCGCACTGGCTTGCCGACGGTGACTTCGCCGACGATCTCGTTGTTCCAGCGCACCGGCGCGCCGACGTACATCACCGAGGTCAGCGGGTCGCCCTCGATGTCGCGCGTGGTGCGCGCGCCGTAGACGCCGGCCAGCGAGCGGCTGACGTCGCTCCACTGCGAGTAGTCGGCGCCGGTGTGGCGGCCGAGCGAGTCGAACAGCACGCGGCCGTTGCGGTCGGTGACGTACATGCGCAGCTCGACGCGGCGCTTGTGCAGGTTGTAGATCTGGGCCGAGAACTCGCGCGCGTAGACCGAGCGGAACAGCGGCTCGAGGCGCGCCGGATTGATCGCGCCGGCGATCACGTCCTGCTCGACCAGGCTGGCCATCAGCTGCGAGATCTCGACCAGTGATTCCTCGGCCGACTCGCGGTAGCGCGGATCGATGTCGGCGACGACGCGGTACAGCAGGAAGGCGATGCCCGCGGTGTAGATCAGCAGGATGCCGATAAAGATTCGAGTTCTTCGACTCACTCCCGAGCTCCGCGCACTTCGGTGTTCACGGCGTGGGAGGGAGGTCTTCATTGAGCGCATAGCCGGTGCCGCGCAGCGTGCGGATCGGCTCGACCTCGGGCGCGATGGCCTTGAGCTTGGCGCGCAGCGTCTTGATGTGGGCGTCCACCGTGCGGTCGAAGCTGTCGCTGGCCTCGTCCCAGACCCGCTGCAGCAGCTCGTCGCGCGTGAAGACGCGGCCGGGCCGTTGCACCATCAGGCGCAGCAGGCCGTATTCGTAGCGCGAGAGCTCGAGCAGCCGGCCGTAGTAGCGGATCTGCATGCGTTCGTTGTCGACCGCGAAGGGCGTTGCCGGCGCCATGGACGGCGCCGGTGCGGCGGCCGCCGCGCTCGTGGGGCCGTTGCCGGCTGCTGCGCGCCCGCTGCGCCGCAGGATGGTGCGCACCCGCGCTACCAGTTCGCGTGGCGAAAAGGGCTTGGCGACGTAGTCGTCGGCGCCGAGTTCGAGCCCCACCACGCGGTCGATCTCGTCGCTGCGCGCAGTGAGGAACAGCATCGGCACGTCCGCGCCGCCGGCCTCGCGCATGAGGATCTGCAGGCGCTTGAAGAGTTCGAAGCCGTTCATGTCGGGCAGGCCGACATCGAGGATCGCGAGCGCCGGTGGTTCGGCGATGAACTGCGCGATGGCCTCCGCGGCGGTCGCGCACCAGACGGGCTCGAAGCCGTCGGTGCGCAGCACGTACTGCAGGGTGTCCGCGATGCCGGACTCGTCTTCGGCGATCAGGATGCGGGGAAGGGGCGGCATGGTCCGCATGGTAGCGGGCCGCGCCATGTCCGGGCGCCGGCTTCGCGGCGCGTCCCGCTCAGGCGGTCGGGATCCGGATGTTCAGCTGCCGGCGCGAAGGCTCGGGCGCGACGTCCGCGGAAGCCGGCGTGATGACGCGCGGCAGGACCAGCGTGCGTGCCAGCTTCGGTGATCGGGCCTGGAACGATTCGACGGCCGTGAGAACCTTGCCCAGCACGCGCAGATAGCCGGTCAGCAGCTGGAGCCGGAACGCGGGCATCTTCTCGCGCTCGGCCTGCGCCACGTCGGCGATGAAGCCGTCCCAGTTCGAGGCGTCGAGCATGTTGGTGCACACCGAGATCGAGGTCGACAGCGCGCGCGCCGCATGCCACCACTGGGCGGGCACGAAGATCATGTCGCCGGGCTTGAGCACGGTGCGGTATTGCGTGGCCTTGGCCAGCAGCGGGTAGCGATCCAGGTCCATCAGGGTCGGATCGTCGACCATCGAGTGGTTCGGGAAGAACTTCTTCGGATAGAGGTACTGCCCGTCCTCGGGCGCGAACATCACGAATTCCTTGTCGCCGTAGATCTGCGTGATGGCGGCGTGCGCGTTCTCGCCGTCGAAGTGCATCACCGGGAACTTGCTGCCGACACCGCCCACGAGCAGCTTGAGGTAGCCGTCGGGCCGACGCCATTTCTCGGGCATCAGCGGACTGGCATAGCGGCGCGGAAAACAGAACTTGTTCTGCGGGATCACGTCGGGCAGCAGTTCCGGCAGCACTTCGTGCAGGAAGGACCGGTACATGTACGGGCCGGGCGCTTCGGGCGTGGAGGCCACGACCTCGTCGATGAACTGGTCGAAGGGCATGTCGCGGCCGTAGCCGATGGCGACCGGCTTGCTGCCGAAGCGTTGCTTGAAATGTGCCGGTGTCCAGCTGCGCATGGCAGCCCATTGCGGCGCCACATTGGAGATCACCACCGGCCGGCACGGGTGCATGTAGCGGGCCAGGAAGTCTTCGTAACTCAGGTGCGTGCCGTCCACCCGTTCGATCGGTCGCCACTCGGCCGGGACGCGCCCGCCGAGCGGCGCGGCGGTTGTCCTGTCGGCTGCCTCTGTTTGCAAATGCATACAAAGATATTACAAAGAACGCCGGGCTTTCGCAACCCGGCCCGGCGGCGTAGGCCGCCCGGTGTGTGCACTATTGCGCCTGGTACCCGGCGTTCTCGATGGCGACGATGATGTCCTGGCGTGGCTGCTTGCTCAGCACGTCGACATGGCCGCTTTCGAGGTCGACCGTGACCTGGGCTTCAGGGTCGACCGTCTGCACCGCGTTCTGCACGGCGCTCACGCAGTGGTTGCAGCTCATGCCCGAGACCTGAAATTTCTGGCTCATCGTCTTGCTCCTTGAGGTCGATGGAATGGAAATGCAAGTCTGAACCTTCCCACGAGGTGAATGTCCAGCCGGCGGCCGTTTGACCTTGCGGCATTGTGAGGTTTTCGCCTGCGCTGTCTCCGCGCGGACGCCGGCTCAGTGCGGCCAGAGCAGCGCCACGGCGATGCCGAGGCACAGCAGCTGCAGCCCCCACGCGGAACGCGCCCGCAGCCGCGCATCGAGCAGCGCGCCGGTCGTCCAGAGGCCGGCGCCGCAGAGCGCCAACAGCGCCGCATCGACGCCGAAGCGCAGATCGTCGGCGCACCAGAGGAAGCGCAGCGCCACCGCGGTCCAGAGCAGGAACTGCAGCGCGCCGGCGATGCCTTGCTGCGGGTGCGCGGGCGGCGTATCGGCGCGTGCCGCGGCCAGCGAGAAGGCCGGCTTCGGATCGCGCAGCGCCACGTCCGCGGGCCGCCAGCCCGGTGGCATGAACCACACCCGCAGCTTGTCGCGCCAGTGCCGCGTGCGCCGCGCGTCGCGCCACAGCGGCGCGTAGGGCCCGAAGACCGCATGCAGGGGATCGCTGCCCTCGAGCCGTTCGCGCGTGCCGTAGACACAGGGCGCCGCCTCTTCGGCGAAGGTGCCGAACAGGCGGTCCCAGATCACCAGCATGCCGCCGTAGTTGTGGTCGATGTACTCGTCATTGACCGCGTGATGAACCCGGTGGTTGGAGGGCGACGAGAACACGCGGTCGAACCAGCCGAGCTTGCCGATGTGCTCGGTGTGGATCCAGAACTGGTAGAGCAGCACCACCAGTCCGGCCAGGCCGAACTGCTCGGGCGGCACGCCGACCACGGCCATCGGCAGATAGAACGCCCATCCCAGCAGCGCCACCAGGCTTTCCTGCCGCAGCGCGGTCGAGAGGTTGAAGCGCCGGCTCTGGTGGTGCACGGAATGCGCGGCCCAGAACACGGCCGACTCGTGACCGGCGCGATGCAGCCAGTAGTCGCAGAAGTCGAACAGCAGGATCGCCAGCGTCCAGCCGATGGCGCTGCCCCAGAAATCCGGCCGTGTCCAGAGTGCGAGTGCCGGATAGACCCACGCATACAGGCCGATCTGGAACAGCTGCGTGCACGCCGCGACGGCCTGGCTCAGCAGGCCCTGGCTCAGGCTGGCGACGGTGTCGTCGAAGCGATAGGTGTTGCGCTTGCGCAGCCATCCGTAGATGAACTCGCAGGCCATCAGCAGCGCGAACACCGGCACCGCGAAGACCACCAGCCGGTGCATGGATGCCGCGCGTCCTCTTCAGTCCGCCGTCGTGCGCGCGGCGACGATGACCGCGTTGGTGCCGCCGAAGGCGAAGGAGTTGGACATCGCATGGCGCAGGCCCGCGGCCTCGCGCGCGGCGCCGCGCACGAAGTCGAGGTCGAAGGCGGCATCGGGCGTGTGCAGATGCGCGGTGGGGGGCAAGGCTTCGCGCGCCAGCGCACGCAAGGTCGCGACCAGCTCCACCGCGCCGCCGCCGCCCAGCAGATGGCCGTGGATCGCCTTGGTCGCGCTCACCGGCACCTGGTTGCCGAACACCGCGAGGATCGACGCTGCCTCTGCCGCATCGCCGGCCGAGGTGGCCGTGCCGTGGGCATTGATGTAGCCGATCTGCGCCGCCTCCAGCCCGGCGTCGCGCAGGGCCGCGCGCATCACGCGCGACTGCCCCGCGGAATCCGGATTGGTGATGTGGCTGCCGTCGCAATTGGTCGCATAGCCGATCAGCATCGAATGCGCCGGCACCCCGCGCGCGCGCGCATGCGATTCGGACTCGAGCACCAGTGCCGCCGCGCCCTCGCCCAGCGCGAAACCCGTGCGGTCGGCCGAGAACGGCCGGCACGCGGTGGACGGCGCATCCGCCGGCGGCGTCGCCAGCACGCGCATCGCCTGCCAGCCCGCCATCAGGCCCGGTGTCAGCATCGCCTCGTGGCCGCCGACGATCGCGACATCGAGCCAGCCGCCGCGGATCGCCCGCATTGCCTCGCCGATGGCCACGGCCGACGACGCACAGGCGCAGGCATAGCCGATGGCCGAACCGCGGGCGCCGAAGTGCAGCGCGATCTCGGCGACGGCCGCATTCGGCATTACCGTGAGCACCGTGGTCGGACGCATGCGCCGGTGCTCGCCGTAGAGCGCCGCGGCGGTGCTGTCGAAGGTGGCGGCACCGGCCATGCCGCTGCCCCAGAACACGCCCAGGCGTTCGGGATCGACACTCGAAGGCGCCAGCCCGGCCTGCGCTGCGGCGTCCTGTGCGACGCAGAGGGCCATCGCCGTGCCGCGGTCCAGCGGCAGGCGCGAGGTGCTGCGCGTGGCGCTCGCATCGAAGTCGCAGCGCGCCAGCGCGAGCTGCATGGGATCGAGCCCTTCGAGCCGCAGCGTTTCGCGCTCGACCGCCGAGCGCCCTTCGAACAGCGCTTCGTCGAAGGCCTCGGCGGTGCGCCCGAGCGGCGTCAGCAGGCCGATGCCGGTGACCGCCACGCGGCCCGCGTGCGCGGCGCCCTCCCGGCGATGGCTCGCGCGCACGCCGGCTGCGGCATCACCGGCCCTCATGCGGTGGGAGCGAGCGCGCTGCGCGGCTCGAGCTCCATCTGGTCGATCACTTCGCACAGACGCTGCAGCGTGATGCCGGCTTCGCGCGGGTCGAGGCGTTCTTCCGGGATGCGAAGACGAAAGGCGTCCTCGACGGCGAAGACGAACTCCATCAGCGCGAGCGAGTCGAGGCCGAGATCGGCCAGTGCCGCATCGGGCTGGATGACGGCGGGCTCCAGATGGAACTCGGTTTCCAGGATCTTGGCGATGCTGTTGAAGGTGGTGGAACTCATGGGTGCGTTCTCCTTGGTCAGAGCGAAGGCGTGCCGCGCCTTCAGGCGGTGCCGTGCGCAACGGCTGCGGCGAATTCGAGGGTCTCGCGGATCACCTGCTGGCGATCGTTGTCGATGGTGATCATGTGAAAGCTGTTGCCCAGGATGACGGTGCGGAACGAAGCGCAGCGCAGGCCGCGCGCGAGGATGTCGAGGTTGGCGATGCTGGCGACTTCGTCCTCGCGCGCGTGCAGCGCCAGCACGTCTTCGCACACCACCTGGGCGAGGCGCGCGCGCACGTGGCGGATCAGGCGGTCGTGCTCGCGCAGGTGGGCGATGCCGATCACCGAGGCGCCGGCGCTGGAGATGCGGCGGGTGCGCAGCTCGCGCTCGATCCAGGCGCGCACGCGTTCGTTCTTGACGCCGTAGGGCGGACGCTCGCGGTATTTCCAGAAGCGACCGAGCGGGGTGTAGAACGCGAGCGGCAAGAAGAACTGGCGGCGCGGAACCGACCAGCCGTCGAAGCGCAGCGTGGTGGACATCAGCACCAGCGCGTCGACGCGCCGGCCGCAGCGGATTGCCGCGCCCAGCGCGAGCGAGGCGCCGGCGGAGATGCCGATCAGCATCACGCGGTCATGGGTGGCGCGCAGCGCGTCGACCTTCTGCTCGATGGCATCGATCCAGCCGGCGAAGGGCGTGGCGCGCTGCACCGTGAGCTCGGCATCGAAGGAATAGCCCGCGATCGGCAGCGGGTGGATGGCGTAACCGAGGCTGCGCAGGGAGGACTCGACGGGGCGCAGTTCGTCGGGCGTGCTGCACAGGCCGTGCAGCAGGACCACGGCCGTGCGGCGCGCGGCCGGGTGGCCGACGCCGGCAGTGTCGAAGGACTCGCGCGCGCTCACAGGACCACCTCGGTTGCATGGGCCTCGGCGCTTGCTGCGGCCGCGGCTTTGGGCGCGAACCACGCGAGGCAGGACGCGGGCAGGACCACCAGCGCGAGCAGCGTGCCGGTGAAGAGGCCGCCGATCACCACGACCGCCAGCGGACGCAGGAGCTCGGCGCCGGCGCCGTGCGACAGCGCCATCGGCAGCAGGCCCGCGGCCGCGAGGCTGGCCGTCATCCCCACGGCGCGCAGCCGGCCCATCGCGCCTTCGCGGATGGCATCGATCACCGGGCGGCCGTCATTGCGCAACTGCTGGAATGCCGACAGCATCAGCATGCCGCTCAGCGCCGACGGGCCCGCGAGCACGATGAAGCCGACGACGGCCGCGACGGACAGGGGCATGCCGGAGATCCAGAGCGCCAGGCAGCCACCCGCCATGGCCAGCGGCACGCTCAGCAGCGCCAGCGCCGCCATCGGCAGCGACTTGAAGACCTCGAGCAGCAGCACGAAGATCAGCAGCAGCGAGACCGGCGCCACCACTGCGAGCCGTGCCATCGCACGCGCCTGGTTCTCGAACTCGCCGGACCATGCGACCGTGTAGCCGGCCGGCAGCCGGATGTGGCGCGCGACGCGGGCCTGCATGTCCCGCACCACCGAGCCCATGTCGCGGTCCTTGATGAAGACGCCGACGGCCATCGTGCGGCGGCCCGCTTCACGCGCGATGTCCATGGCACCGCTGGTTTCGCGGATGTCGGCGACCGCGGCGAGCGGGGTGTCGCTGCCGTCCGGCGTGGCGATCGGCATGCTGCCCAGCGTCGCGACCGTGCGGCGCGATTCGGGCAGACGCACGGCGACCGGCAACTTGCGCTCGCCTTCCCACAGGAAGGTGGCCGGCTTGCCGGCGAGCGCCACCTCGATCATGTCCTGCACGTCGTTCACGTTGATCCCGGCGTGCGCGGCGCGCTCGCGGTCGATGTCGATCGCGAGCTGCGGCAGATGGCCTTCCCGGTCGAAGCCGGCGAGGGACACGCCGCGCACCTGCTTGACTTCGTGCTCGATCGATTCGGCGATGCGGCGCAGCGTCGCATCGTCGTCGCCCGCGACCCGGACCACGATCTGGCCGTCGGTCTGCGAGATCGACTCGAGCAGGTTGTCGCGCACCGGCTGCGAGAAGGTCGGTGCCATGCCGGGCAGCGCCGAGACGGCGCGGTCCATCTGGTCGATCAGCTGCGGCTTGGTCACGCCGTCGCGCCACTGGTCGCGCGGCTTCAGGTCGACGAAGACTTCGGCCATGCTGATGGTGCGCGGGTCGGTGCCGTCCTCGGGCCGGCCTGCCTTGGACACGGTAGTGCGAACCTCCGGCACCGTCAGCAGCGCCTGGCGCACGTTGTGCAGCATGCGGCCGGCCTCGGCGGTCGATACGCTGGAGGGCAGCTGCAGATGAATCCAGACCGAGCCTTCGTCGAGTTCGGGCATGAACTCCGAACCGAGGCGCGATGCGGCCAGCAGCGCCAGCGCGCATGCCGCGAGCGCGACGGCCGCCACCTGCCTGCGATGGCCCAGCGCCCAGTCGAGCACCGGCGCATAGAGGCGCTGGCCGGCGGCGGCGATGCGGTTGTCGCCACGCGGCGGCCTGCGCCGCAACAGCCCGCCGGCCAGCAGCGGCACCAGCGTCAACGAGAAGATCAGCGCAGCCGCCAGCGCACTGCCGCTCGACAGTGCCATCGGCGGGAACAGGCGGCCCTCCTGGCGCTGCAGCGCCAGAATCGGGAGCTGCGCCGCGATCAGGATCAGCATCGCGAACAGCGTCGGCCGGCCGACTTCGGCCGTGGCCTCGATGAGGGCGCGGCGCCGCTCGTCGCGGTCTTGCAGTCCGGGTCCTTCGGACAGGCGATGCAGGATGTTCTCGACCACGATCGCCGCGCCGCACACGAGCATGCCGAAGTCCATCGCGCCCAGGCTCGACAGGCTGGCCGGTACGCTGCCAAGGGCCAGACCGAGGAAGGCGCCCAGCAAGGCCAGCGGCATCACCACCGCCGCGGCCAGGCTGGCGCGCAGGTTCCACAGGAACAGGCAGAGCGTCAGCGAGACCCCCAGCGCGGCTTCGACCAGGTTGCGCAGCAGGGTCGCGCGCGCTTCGCGCATCAACGATGTGCGGTCGTAGAAGGGCACGATCTGCACGTCGGCCGGCAGCCCGCGCCCGTTGAGTTGGGCGATCTTGTTCTTCATGTTGTTCAGCACCACGCTGGCATTCTCGCCCCGTCGCATCACGACGACGCCCGTGACCACGTCATCGTCGAGATCCTGGCCCACGGTGCCGAGACGCGGCAACGCGCCGATCTCCACATGCGCTACGTCGCGCACGAGGATCGGTGTCGTGTCCCGCGCGGAGACGACGATGCGGCCGATGTCGTCGGCCGAGCGCAGGAGGCCGATGCCGCGGATCGCGTACTGCTGCGCGCCCTGCGCCAGATAGCTGCCGCTGGCACTCGCATTGCCGCGGCCCAGCGCATCGAGCAGTTGCTGCAGGCTGAGCTTGCAGGCCCGCAGCTTGTCGAGGTCGGGTTGCACCTCGTACTGCTTGATGGCACCGCCCATCACGACCACATCGGCCACGCCGGACACCTGCCGCAGCTGACGTTCCACGGCCCAGTCCTGGATGCTGCGCAGCTCGGTGGTCGAGAGCGCATCGCCGCGCAGCCGGTAGCGCAGGATCTCGCCCGCAGGCGTGGTGTTGGGCGCGATGTCGGCCTTCGCTTCGGAGGGCAGGTCGACACTGCGCAGTCTCTCTGCGATCTGCTGGCGCGCGTCCTGCACCCTGGCCGCGTCGTTGTAAGTGACGACGGTGAACGAGAGGCCGAACTGCGTGTGCGACAGCACGCGGATTGCATGAGGCAGGCCCGACAGCGCGACCTCGATCGGCAGCGTGACCTGTCGCTCGACTTCTTCGGCGGCATGGCCCGGGTAGAGCGCGATCACGGTCACCTGGATGTCGCTCGCGTCGGGAAAGACCTCGAACGGGAGCTTCCTGAAGGCAAGGAGGCCGACCATCACGAACAGCAGCGTGCCGAGCACGATGAGGAGAGGCCGGTCGAGCACATACCGGATCGATCGCTTCATGGCTTGCCGCTGCCCAGTGCGCTGGCCGCGACGTGTTCCGGATCGTCCGGCCCGGTGACGATGGCCGCCGACCTCTGCGCTTCGCACAGCTCGCGGGCCAGCAGGAGTGCGTTGTCGCTGACCACCAGCTCGCCGGCTGCGAGACCGTGCGAGATGGCGACCTCCGAGGCGCCGAGGTGGGCGACGCGCACGTTGCGCGACTCGAACACGCCGGGCTGCACCTCGACCAGCACCGAATGCCGCGCGCCATGCAGCATCACTGCCGCGGCCGGCACCACGACGCCCGGGGTGGATGTACCGGGAGCGGCTGCGGTGAGCGGCAGCAGCCTGAGCTGCGGATGGTCCGGCGCGAAACGGATCTGATGCCCCTGCACGGTGGGCGCCGGCGGCTCTGCATCGACCACGGACGCACCGTGATCGCTGCATGCCGCGAGCGCTGCGCCCATACAAAGGGAAAGGGCCGCACATGCGGCCCGCTGTCGTATCCTCATGCTGCGTTTATCGCGTTGCAACGCTGACCTCCCACTGACCCTTGCGTGCTGTAGAAATACGTACTTTTTGATTGCGAGCCATCCCATGCGAATCATGTTGGTCGAAGACGATGCGGTGCTGCGCGACGTGATGCTGCGAAGCCTGCGCGACGCGGGTCATCGCGTCGATGTGGCGGCGAATGTGGAAGACGCCGATCACCTGTGGCGCGTGCAGCCCTTCGATGCGGTGCTGCTCGATCTCAACCTGCCGGCCACGGCCAGTCCAACCAGCGGGCTGGCCAGCGGGTTGACCACGCTGCGCCACGCGCGCGCACGCGGCGACCGGACGCCGGTGCTGGTGCTGACCGCGCGCGATCGCACCGAGGAACGCATCGCGGGACTGGATGCCGGCGCCGACGATTACCTCGGCAAGCCCTTCGACCTGGCCGAGGTCGAGGCGCGCCTGCGCGCACTGGTGCGTCGCGCGCAGGGCACGGAGGACGTCGCGACGCTGGGCCGGCTGAAACTGGATCGCAAGGCGCGGCGCTTCGCCGTCGCGGGCGTTCCGCTCGACCTGCCGGCACGGGAGTTCGAGGTGCTGTGGGAACTGATGAGCCCGCCGGGCCGCACGGTCAGTAAGCGCGCCATGTCGGACAAGCTGTCGACCTTCGACGAATCGCTCGGCGACAACGCGCTCGAGGCCTTCATCTCGCGGCTGCGCAAGAAGCTCGCCGGCAGCGGCGCTGGCATCCGTACCTTGCGCGGCATCGGCTATTTGCTGGAAGCGGAGGAGTGAGCGAAGCGGCGCGCGTCACCGCGGCGAACGCGCCGTCGCTGACCGCGCGCGTGCTGCGGCATGTGTTGCTGCCGCTGGCATTGACCTGGCTGGTCGGCACCGCCGTGGCGCTGGTCATCGCGAACTACTTCACCGAACAGGCCTTCGACCGCGCCATGCTCGACGATGCCTATTCGGTGTCGGCCAACGTGCAGGCGGGCGAGCGCGGCATCGAGCTGCTGCTGTCGCCGCGCGAAGTCACGACCGTGCTGTTCGATCAGACCGAGGCGGTGTACTTCGCGGTGCTGCGGCCAGACGGCTCGCTGCTCGCGGGCCATGCAGGCCTGCAGGCGCCGATGCCCGACGGCGGCGAACTCTATCGCTTCTCCGACGTGAGCTATCAGGGCAAGCAGCTGCGCGCCGTGGTGCTGAGGCACAAGACGCCGGATGCCTATCACGTGGTGATCGCGCAGACCACGCGCGCACGCACCGCGATGCTGGAGCGCCTGCTGGTCTATTCGCTGGCGCCGCAATGCGTGCTGCTGCTGGTGCTCGCGACCTGGCTGTGGCGGGGCATCGAGCGCGATCTGCGTCCGCTCGGCGGACTGCAGCGCGCGCTCGATCGGCGCGATGCGCAGGACCTGTCGCCGGTGGTGGTGGCGCACACGTCGCGCGAACTCGAGCGGCTCGGCGATGCCGTCAACGCATTGTTCGAACGGCTCGGCCACAGCGTGCGCGCGCAGCGCGAGTTCGCCGGCAACGTGGCGCACGAACTGCGCACGCCGCTGGCCGGCATCCGCGCGCTCGCGGAGTACGGGCTGGCGCAGTCGACGCCCGCGGTGTGGCGCGAACAGCTCGAACGCATCGCCGCGAGCCAGGCGCGCGCCAGCCACCTGGTCGACCAGCTGCTGGGCCTGGCGCTGGCCGACGAAGGGCATGCGGGGCTGCCGCGCGAGCCGCTGCGGCTTGATCAGCTGGCGGAGCAGGCCGTGCTGCGCCATCTGGCGCGTGCCGATGCGCGCGGCGTGGACCTGGGGGCGCGCGGGCTCGACGATGCGGTGACGGTGCAGGCGAATGCTGCGCTGGTCGAAGGCGTGCTCGACAACCTGATCGACAACGCGCTGCGCTATGGCGGCCGCACGATCACCATCGAGCTGGCCGGCCGTACGCTCGGCGTGGTCGACGACGGTCCCGGCATCCCGCCCGAGCTGCAGCGCGACCTGACGCAACGCTGGTCGCAGGGGCCGGCCGGCCACATGCTGGGGCAGGGCGCCGGGCTGGGGCTCGCGATCGTGGCGCGCTACGCGAAGCTGCTCGGCGCCGAACTCAGCTTCGCCAGGGCGACGGACGAGGGCGGCTTGCGCGTGAGCCTGGCCTTCGGGCCGGACTGAGCAGCCGTCCGGCCGCTCAGGCCAGTGCGGGATAGTCGGTGTAGCCCTTTTCGTCGCCGCCGTAGAAGGTGTTCTTGTCCCACGGATTGAGCGCTGCGCCTTCGCGCAGGCGGCGCACCAGGTCCGGGTTGGAGATGAAGGGCTTGCCGAAAGCCACGAGGTCGTCGCCTTCTCTCAGCGCCTCTTCGGCGAGCGGCTTGTCGTAGCCGTTGTTGACCATCCATGCGCCCTTGCCGCCGGCCTTGCGGTATGCGGCCTTGAGCGCCTCGTAGTCGAAGGGCCGGTCCTCGATGTCGCGCGGACCGCCGGTGGCGCCTTCGATGATGTGGATGTAGGCGAGGCCAAGCGGGGCCAGTTGCCGGACGACGTAGTCGAACAGCGGCTGCGGGTCATCGTCATGCACGTCGTTCGAGGGGGTGACCGGCGACAGTCGAATGCCGGTTCTCCCGCCGCCGACCGCGTCGACGACAGCACGCGTCACTTCGAGCAGCAGACGGGCGCGGTTCTCGATGCGGCCGCCGTAGTCGTCGGTGCGCTGGTTGCTGCTGGTCTTGAGGAACTGGTCGAGCAGGTAGCCGTTGGCACCGTGCACCTCGACGCCATCGAAGCCGGCCGTCTCGACGGCATTGCGCGCGGCCGCGGCATAGGTGTGGACGATGCCGGGCAGCTCGCCGGCGTCGAGTGCGCGCGGCGCGGAGGTTTCGACGAAGGTCGGCACGCCGTCCTTGATGAGCACGGTCTTGGTCCTGGCCGTGATGGCCGAGGGCGCGACCGGCTGGCCGCCCTCCGGCTGCAGCTCCGTGTGTGAGACGCGGCCGACGTGCCAGAGCTGCACGACGATCTTGCCGTCCTTCGCGTGCACCGCATCGGTCACACGTTTCCATGCATCGAGCTGCTCGGTGCCGTAGAGGCCCGGCACGTCGGCATAGCCTTGTCCCTGGTGGCTGATGGCGGTGGCTTCGGTGATCAGCAGGCCGGCGCTGGCGCGCTGCGCGTAGTAAGTGGCGGCGATGTCGCGCGGCACGGCATCGGGCGAACGGTTGCGCGTGAGCGGGGCCATGACGACGCGGTTGGCGAGCTGCAGATCGCCGGCCTGGAGAGGTTCGAAGAGGGAGGACATCGTGATCGGATGGATGAGGGTGGAAGAAAACAAGGCCGACGGTAAACGAGCCCGTGCGGCCCTGCTGCCGCGGGGTTGTCGGTTTGCTGGTAGGCAATTGCCGCAGAATGGCGGCCTCCCCATGACGACGACTGCCGCCACGCTCACGCCTGCGCATGCGCTTCGGCTCGCACTCGCGTTGTCGCTGGGCGCGGCCGTGTCGCTGGGCATCACGCGCTTTTCCTTTGCGTTGCTGCTGCCGCCGATGCGTGCGGACCTGGGCTGGAGCTACACGCTGGCGGGCGGCATGAACACGGCGAACGCCGCCGGCTATCTGCTCGGCGCGCTGATGACACCGGCCCTGCTGCGGCGCTTCGGCCCGGTCCGTCTGCTGGTCGGCGGCGCCGTGTGGGCCAGTCTTTTCATGGCGGCGAGCGGCTTTTTCATTTCGGCGCCGGCATTGCTGCTGCAGCGGCTGCTGGCGGGTCTGGCGAGCGCATGGGTCTTTGTCGCGGGCGGCCTGCTGGCGACGCGGCTCGGTGCGATGCAGCCTGGGCGCATGGGGCTTCTGTTGGGGCTGTACTACGGCGGCACGGGCTTCGGCATCATGTTGTCGGCGCTGCTGGTGCCACCGGTGCTGCAGGCGGCGGTGCGGCATGACCACGGCTGGGCCTGGGCCTGGTGGACGCTCGCGCTCGCGAGCGGCGCTGCGACGGCGGTGCTGTGGGCGGCCACGCGGGCCATGCACGGCGGGGCGTTCGCAGCGTCTGCTGCATCCGGGCCCCATGGGGTGCACGCGCGCGTCGGGCGGCTCGGTTGGGCGTTGGCGGCCTATGCGTTGTTCGGCGCCGGCTACATCGGCTACATGACTTTCGTGATCGCCCTGCTGCGCGAGCAGGGCGCCCGCGCGGGCGAGATCACGATGTTCTATGCCTTGCTGGGCGTCGCGTGCATTGCGTCGTCACGGCTATGGGCCGGCCTGCTGGACCGCTATCGCGGTGGCGGCCCGCAGGCCGTACTCAACGCCCTTCTGGGCATCGCCACGCTGCTGCCGGTGCTGAGCCATGCGTGGCCCTGGACCCTGGTTTCCGGGCTCTTGTTCGGTGCGGTGTTTCTGTCGGTGGTCGCCTCGACCACGGCGCTCGTGCGCCACAACCTGCCGCCGACCCAATGGGCGACCGGCATCAGCGCCTTTACGATCGTCTTCGCTTTCGGGCAGATCGTCGGGCCGACGGTGACCGGCTGGATCTCCGATGGCGCCGGCGGCCTCGCGCGCGGGCTCGTGGCGTCGGCGGTCACGCTGTGGATGGGGGCCGCGCTTGCATCGCGACAGCGGCCACTGCCGCGATGAGCGCCAGGCGACCCGATGGCTCCTACTTGCTCGGTGCTTCCGCCTTCAGTGCTTCCTGCACGGCAGGACGCGCGCCGACGCGCGCATGCCAGGACTGCACGTTGGGATAGGGCGATAGGTCGAAGCCGGTGGGCTTGGCCCAGTTGGTGACGGTGAAGAGATAGCCGTCGGCGACGGTGAAGTGCTCGCCCATCAGGTAGTCCTTGCCCTCGAGCTCACTGTTCAACCATCCGTAGCGCGCCTTGAGCTTGTTCTTCGCGATGGTCTTGGCTTCTTCGGGCATGTTGGGGTTGAACATCGGCGAGAAGCCCTTGTGGATCTCGGTGCCGATGAAGGTCAGCCATTCCTGCAGCCGGTAGCGCGACAGCGTGCCATTGGCGGGAGCCAGATTCTTGGTGGGCGCGAGGTCGGCGATGTACTGGACGATGGCCGGCCCTTCGCGCAGCCGCGTGCCGTCGTCGAGCTCGAGCATCGGCACATAGCCGAGGGGGTTGATGCCGTAGTAGTCGGTGCCGTCTTGCAGCTTGTGGCTCTTGGTGCTGGCGAGCACGGGTTCGAAGGCAAGTCCGGCTTCGCGCAGCGCGATGTGAGGGGACAGCGAGCAGGCGCCCGGCGAGTAGTACAGCTTCATGCGATGACTCCAAAGGATGGGAAACGTTCTTGCGAACTGAGCCGATGCTAGCGGTTTATGGCGATCGCGTTTTGTCCTACGACGCGTTGCGAGGAGTGACTATCGGGACAAGGCCGGGCGCTTCCTATGCTCCCTCGCGGTGCGGCGGATGTCCGCACGAAGGAGATTGCTCATGTTGAAGTACGCGATCGTATTCGCCGTCATCTCGCTGGTGGCCGGTGCGCTGGGCTTCGGCGGTGTGGCGGCAGGCGCGGCTGGCATCGCGAAGGTTCTGTTCGGGCTGTTCCTGATCCTGGCCGTCGTGTTCCTGGTGCTTGCGGCGCTGGGCGTTGGCGCCGTGAAGAAGGCGTTGGACTGATGGCGCAGCTTGTTCCGCGTTGGCCACGCGTGCAGCCTTTGGTGGCGCTGCTGCAAAGTCCCGCTCATCGCGCCGTGCGGGTGTTGCATGTGACGCAGTCGAACTGGCAGGTCGGAAACAAGCGTCGCCCGTGCGCCTGTGGCCTGCAAAAAGCCGGGAAGCGCTAGATTCCTCGCTGCGGTCCGTCGCCGCCCGAAGGCAGGATGGCGATGGTGCTATAAAAAAGATAGCATCAAATCCAGGCGAGGCAATGGAATACGCGGCTCGGGCTTTGTCCCTTGCACTCGCACAAAGTGGGCTTGGCGATTAAAATCATCGCCCTTTCGCGCCGCGCGCAGATGCGCTCCACTTCATGCTGTATCCCGAAGAATTTGATGTGATCGTCGTTGGCGGCGGCCATGCCGGCACCGAGGCTGCGTTGGCGGCCGCACGCATGGGCGTGCGCACCTTGCTGTTGACCCACAATATCGAGACGCTGGGACAGATGAGCTGCAACCCGTCGATCGGCGGCATCGGCAAGGGACATCTGGTCAGGGAAATCGATGCGCTGGGCGGCGCCATGGCCCTCGCGACCGATGAGGCGGGGATCCAGTTTCGAATTCTCAATTCGAGCAAGGGCCCGGCCGTTCGGGCGACGCGTGCGCAGGCAGATCGCGTGCTCTACAAGGCAGCGATCCGCCACCGGCTGGAAAACCAACCGAATCTATGGCTGTTTCAGCAAGCGGTCGACGACCTGATGATTGAGGGCGACCGTGTGGTGGGCGCCATCACGCAAGTGGGTATTGGCTTTCGCGCGCGGACCGTGGTGTTGACGGCCGGCACCTTTCTCGACGGTCGCATCCATGTGGGTCTGGATAACTATCGGGCTGGCCGCGCCGGTGATCCGCCCGCCATCAGCTTGTCGGCACGCCTCAAGGAACTGAAGCTGCCGCAAGGGCGGCTCAAGACGGGAACGCCGCCGCGACTCGATGGCAGGAGCATCGATTTTTCGAAGTGCACCGAGCAACCCGGCGACGGCATGCCGGGCGGTGCAGATGCGATGCCAGTCTTCAGCTTCATGGGCCGCGCCGAGATGCATCCACGGCAAATGGCGTGCTGGATCACCCACACGAACAGCCGCACCCACGAAATCATTCGCTCCGGCTTCGATCGCAGCCCGATGTTCACCGGCAAGATCGACGGGATCGGGCCACGCTATTGTCCGAGCGTGGAAGACAAGATCAACCGCTTTGCGGACAAGGAAAGCCATCAGATTTTTCTGGAGCCCGAGGGCCTGTCGACCAACGAGTACTACCCGAACGGCATTTCGACGAGCCTGCCTTTCGACGTTCAATATCGGCTGGTCCGTTCGATGGCGGGGCTGGAGAACGCCCACATTCTCCGGCCCGGCTATGCGATCGAATACGACTACTTCGATCCGCGAGAACTCAAGAGCAGCTTCGAGACACGGGCGATTCAAGGACTTTTCTTTGCTGGCCAAATCAACGGGACGACTGGCTACGAAGAAGCGGCCGGCCAAGGGCTCTTTGCTGGCGTCAATGCCGCATTGCAATGCCGAGCGGAAGCCCCGTGGCTGCCTCGTCGCGACGAGGCCTACCTCGGCGTCCTGGTGGATGACCTGATTACCAAAGGGGTCACTGAGCCATATCGCATGTTCACCAGCCGGGCCGAGTTCCGGCTTCAGCTGCGCGAAGACAATGCCGACATGCGTCTCACAGAGGCGGGGCGCAAGCTGGGCTTGGTCGACGATGCGCGCTGGGATGCGTTTTCGCGCAAACGCGATCTTGTTTCACGTGAAACACAGCGGCTGGCGTCGATATGGGTCAATCCTCGCAATCTGCCGGCGAGCGAGTCCGAGCGCGTGCTCGGCAAGGCCATCGAGCATGAATACAGCCTGGGTGATCTATTGCGCAGGCCCAGTGTGAGTTACGACGCCTTGATGTCGCTCGATGATGGCAAATACGCGGGCGCCGAGATGCTGGGCGAGGCTGAGATCGAGCAGATCGAAATCGCGGCAAAGTATTCGGGCTACATCGATCGTCAGCACGATGAAGTGGAGCGGGCAGCGCATTTCGAGAATCTCAGGCTGCCCTTGGATCTGGACTACCACCAGGTTGCGGCACTGAGTTTCGAAGTGAGACAGAAGCTTGCGAAGCACCGCCCGGACACATTGGGCATGGCCTCTCGCATTTCGGGGGTGACGCCGGCGGCGATTTCCCTGCTCATGGTCCATCTCCGGAAGGGCGGATACCGTGCCTTCACGCTGCGGCCTGGAGTGGAGGCGGCTGAGCCTCAGATTGCGGAATGAGCCAGGATCGCCTGCTGCGCGGAGGCGCTTCCGCGCTCGGCATCGAATTGACGGATCGCCAATGCGAGCAACTGCTGGCCTACGGCATTCTGATTCTCAAATGGAACAAGGTCTACAACCTGACTGCGTTGAAAGACCCGGCCACCGTGCTGACCCATCACTTGCTCGACAGCTTGGCGGTGGTGGCGCCTCTTCGTCGTGAGCGGCCGAGTGACGCGACACTGCTGGATGTTGGTGCAGGGGCCGGCTTGCCAGGCGTCGTCATCGCCATCCTGAGGAGCGATATTCATGTCACCTGCCTGGACGCTGTGGCGAAGAAGGCGGCATTTGTGCAGCAAGTGGCCGCTGAGTTGGAGCTCGCCAATCTCCGCGGATTGCACGCGCGCGTCGAGGTATTGAGTGGTAATTACGACATAGTCAGTTCGCGCGCCTTCGCGTCGCTGCCGGACTTCTTTCGCCAGTCCCGGCAGCTGTTGGCCAAAGAAGGCGTCTGGCTTGCCATGAAGGGGAGGGTGCCGAGCGACGAGCTTGCGCAGTTGCCTCCCGATATCGATGTGTTTCACGTGGAACAACTGAATGTTCCCAGGCTGGACGCCGAGAGATGCATCGTCTGGGCACGAAAACGCCTCTCTTGATGAGTGCGGCGCATGGACCTCGCTTAGACTCGACGCTCTCCCATCCCAGGTAATTTCATGTTCGGTATCGCTGACTACGGCGCATTTGTCGCGGCCATCCTTCTCTTTCTTGCGATCCCCGGCCCAGGGAATCTGGCGCTGATCACTTCGACGGGGAAAGGCGGAATTCGAGCGGGCCTGGCTGCTACGATGGGCGTGATTGCCGGTGACCAGGTCTTGATGTGGGCGGCCGTGGCTGGTGTCGCGGCCTTGCTGGCCGCCTATCCGACGGCCTTCAAGGCCGTTCAGTGGCTTGGCGCGGCCTATCTGGCATGGCTGGGGTTCAAGATGCTGGCGGCCAAGCCGGGTGCCGCTCCGATCCTCAATATTCGCCCAGGCCACTACCTGCGGCTGGCGCTGATGATCACCCTGATGAATCCCAAGGCCATCGTCTTCTATATGGCATTCTTCCCGCTGTTCGTGGATCCGGTTCGCCATCAAGGGCTCACCACCTTCGCCGTGATGGCCCTCACCATCGCCGCGCTCACCTTCGTCTACGGTCTTTCGGCCACGCTGCTCACGCATTTTCTGGCCGAGCGTTTGCGGGCCAATCCGCGCATTTCGCGCACCTTCGAAAAACTGGCAGGCGTCTTTCTGATCGCCTTCGGTGTCAAGCTGGCCGTCTCTCGATGATCAAGACTGGCCTGAGTCCGTTCCTGCCCGCCCGGCGAGGCGCCTGATCCATGGCCAAGATCTTTTGTATTGCCAATCAGAAGGGCGGCGTCGGCAAGACGACCACCACGGTCAATCTGGCCGCCGGTTTGGCCAAGGTGGATCAGCGTGTGTTGATGATCGATCTCGATCCTCAAGGCAATGCGACCATGGGCTCAGGCGTCGACAAGCGCAAACTGGAAACCACGGTCTACGACGTGCTACTGGAGTCGGCTTCGGTTGCCGAAGCGCGGGTCAAGGCCGACAGGTGCGGCTACGACGTGTTGGGCGCGAACCGCGAACTTGCGGGTGCCGAGGTCGAAATGGTGGCGCTGGACAGGCGCGAAAAGCGGCTGCGCACGGCGCTGGCAGCCGTCGGAGCCGAGTACGACTTCATTCTGATCGACTGCCCGCCGAGCTTGAGCCTGCTCACGCTCAACGGGTTGTGCGCAGCGCATGGCGTGATCGTTCCGATGCAATGCGAGTATTTCGCGCTCGAAGGCCTGACAGACCTGGTCAACACCATCAAGCAGGTGCACGCCAACCTCAACAAGAATCTGCAGATCATCGGGCTGCTGCGCGTCATGTTCGATCCGCGTGTCACGCTTCAACAACAGGTCAGCGAGCAGCTCAAGGCGCACTTCGGCGACAAGGTCTTCGATACCGTGATCCCGCGCAATGTGCGGTTGGCCGAGGCACCGAGCTACGGCCTTCCGGGCGTGGTCTTCGACCCTGCCGCCAAGGGCAGCCTGGCATTCGTCGCCTTCGCGGAGGAGTTGGTCAAGAAAATGCCACCAGCCAGCGCCTTCGCACCCATCCCGCCCGCTGCACCTCCGGTCGCGGCAGCCAGCCCTGTCAACGTGCCGCCGGCGGCCGTTCAAGATGCCGACGGGATCTGACGTGCCCGAAGGAAAAAGCGTCGACGGCGATCGATTTCAAAGCTGATGGCTGTCTCGAAAATCCTCCTCCTGCCCGGCTGGCAGAACAGCAATCCTGCGCACTGGCAAAGCCGCTGGGAGTTGATCCATGGCGATCATCGCGTCGATCAGCACGATTGGATGCGGCCCTTGCGCGGCGACTGGTCGGCGCGCCTCGAGGAAGAAGTGCTGGCCGCGCCCGCGCCTGTGGTGCTCGTCGCGCACAGCCTCGGGTGCATCCTCGTTGCCGCCTGGGCTGCTCATTCGCGCAACACGCACAAGGTGCGCGCCGCGCTGCTGGTCGCGCCGGGCGATCTGGAACGCGAGGACATTCGACAGATGATCCCCGGCTGGGCACCGATCGTGTGGCAAGCCCTCCCATTTCCCTCGTTGCTGGTCGCAGCACGCAACGACCCGTACTGCGAAGCCGAACGTTCTCGCGAGATGGCGCGCGCTTGGGGTGCGGACTACATCGATGCGGGTTTGCGCGGCCACCTCAACGGCGAATCCGGCCTCGGCGACTGGCCCGAGGGGCGAAAGCTGCTGAACGACCTACTGAAAGAAAATTGATTTCCATGGCCACCAAAAAACCCAAGGGCCTCGGCCGCGGACTCGAAGCCCTGCTCGGGCCCACCTTCAACGGGCCGGACGCCGCGGACGCCGGCGATACCGCGCCTCCGAATCCCACCACGTTGAATCTCGACCAGATGGTGCCAGGCGTGTATCAGCCGCGAACCCGCATGGACGAGGGTGCGCTCTACGAACTGGCGGAGAGCATCAAGGCGCAGGGGATCATGCAGCCCATTCTGGTTCGGCGTCTCGATCCCGAGATGGCGCGGACCAAGAACGCCGAATTCGAAATCATCGCCGGCGAACGCCGCTTCCGCGCAGCTGGCCTGGCCGGCCTCGACAGCGTACCTGTGCTGGTGCGCGATGTGCCCAACGAGGCGGCCGCGGCCATGTCGCTGATCGAGAATATCCAGCGCGAGGATCTGAATCCGCTGGAAGAAGCTCAGGGCTTGCAACGTCTTGTAGCTGAGTTTGGGCTCACTCATGAAACCGCGGCCCAGGCCGTGGGCCGCTCGCGCAGCGCGGCCAGCAATCTGCTGCGCCTGTTGAACCTCGCCGAACCGGCGCAGGCCATGCTAATGGCTGGCGACATCGACATGGGGCATGCCCGTGCCTTGTTGTCGCTGGACAAGGGCACCCAGATCACTGCCGCCAACCAGATTGCGGCCAAGAAACTGTCGGTGCGCGAGGCCGAGGCGCTGGTGAAGAAACTGGCCGCCGAGTTCAGTCTCAAGCCCTCGCCGCGCCGCAGTGCCGGTGCGAAGTCACGCGACCTCGAACGGGTCGAGGAAGAACTGGCCGATCTGCTGGCAGCCGAAGTCGAGGTTCGAATCAAGAAGCGCCACAAGCGCGGCGGCAAGGTCGAGGAAAGCGGCGAGCTCGCGATTCATTTCGGCTCGCTCGATGCCCTCAATGGGCTGATCGAGCGCATCCGCCAAACGGCCTAGTTTCTTCCGGCGCATTTCCCCCCTTCCGGGCAATTGATTCGCCCGCACCGTTGCGCATATGCTCGGCGGCTACATTTTTTAACTTTGATAACCTTAAGTTTTAGGAGGGATTGACCATGCGCCTCGCCACACTTCCGCTCGCAACGATTGCGGCGGCGACCCTACTCTTGACCGGCTGCGAAACCACCGACATGCAGATGGGCAGCCAGAGCGCGAAGACGGTGGCCACCGGCAGCGCGGCCGGCACGGCTTCCACCAACGCCAGCGGCGCACTCGAACGATGCGCTTCCCCGCTGGGCACGGTGTCTCTGATCGAGAACCAGTCCGCCGGCTGGTACACCATCCTGCGCAACGAATACAAGCTGCCGCCGACCGCCAACCTGCTGCGCCTCCTGGTGCAGCAATCGAACTGCTTCGTCGTGGTCGAACGCAGCGCGGCGGGCATGAACGCCATGTCGCGCGAGCGCCAGCTCTCGCAGTCGGGCGAAATGCGCCAGGGCAGCAATTTCGGCGCCGGCCAGATGGTCGCCTCCGACTACGGCCTGTCGCCTGAAATCGTGTTCAGCAACCAGAACGCGGGCGGCGTGGGCGGCTCCCTCGGTGGCTTGGTAGGCGGCCGCTACGGCGGTGTGCTTGCCGCGGTCGGCGGCAACATGCAGACCAAGGAGGCCAGTGCCCTCCTGACGCTCATCGACAACCGCTCGGGCGTACAGGTCGCCGCCTCCGAAGGCAGCGCTTCCAAGACCGATTTCGGCGCCTTCGGCTCGATCTTCGGCGGCAGCGGAGCCGGCGGGCTTGGCGGCTACACCAACACGGCGCAGGGCAAGGTGATCAGCGCCGCCTTCATGGACGCCTTCAACCAGATGGTCGTTTCGCTGCGCAACTACAAGGCGCAAACGGTCCAGGGCCAAGGCCTCGGCGGCGGCGGTCGCTTGGGTGTCGATGGCGGCGCGGCGCCTTCGCAGACTTCGGCACCCGCACCGGCACGCCGCAAGAAGCAGTGAGCGTCGCCCGCAGCCTGGGGCGAGCTACAGGCTGAATATTTTTCCCGGGTTCATGATGTTCTTGGGGTCGAGCGCGCGCTTGATGGTGCGCATCATGTCGACCGCACCGGCACCTGCCTCGGTCACCAGAAAATCCATCTTGTGCAGGCCGACGCCGTGCTCGCCGGTGCACGTGCCCTCGAGTGCCAGCGCGCGCGACACCAGCGCGTGATTCAGCTTCTCGGCGGTCACGCGCTCCTCGGGCGCGTTCGGATCGAGCAGATAGCCGAAGTGGAAATTGCCGTCACCCACATGGCCGACCAGGAAGTAGGGGATTCCGCTCGCATCGGCTTCGGCCACCGATTCGAGCAGGCAATCGGCCAGCCGCGAAATCGGCACGCAGGTGTCCGTCGAGATCACGCGGCAGCCCGGGCGCGACTGAACGGCCGCGAAGTAGCTGTTGTGGCGCGCGGTCCACAGACGCGTCCGTTCTTCGGGCGTGCTGGCCCATTCGAAGGCCTTGCCGCCGTGACCGCTCGCCAGCTCCTGCACTGTCTCGGCCTGCTCCTTGACGCCCGCGGGCGAGCCGTGAAACTCCATCAGCAGCATCGGCTCCTCGCGCAAGCCGAGCTTGGCATAGGCGTTCACCATGCGCACCGTGTTCACGTCGATCAGCTCTACGCGCGCGATCGGCACACCGAGCTGGATGATCTCGATGGTGGTGCGCACGGCCGCCTCGATGCTCGGGAACGAACAGATCGCCGCCGACACCGCCTCGGGCAGCGGATAGATGCGCAAGGTGATTTCGGTGACCACGCCGAGCGTGCCTTCACTGCCGACGAACAGCCGCGTCAGGTCGTAGCCGGCCGATGACTTCTTGGCCCGCGTGCCGGTGCGAATGACTTCGCCACTCGCCGTCACCACCTCGAGCGCCAGCACGTTCTCGCGCATCGTGCCGTAGCGCACTGCGTTCGTGCCGCTGGCGCGGGTGGCGGTCATGCCGCCGATCGAGGCGTCAGCACCGGGATCGATCGGGAAGAAGAGGCCGGTGCTCTTGATCTCCTCGTTCAGCTGCTTGCGCGTGACGCCGGGCTGCACCGTCACCGTGAGATCGTCGGCATTGACCGAGAGTACGCGGTTCATGCGGCTCACGTCGATGCTGATCCCGCCTTGCACCGCGAGCAGATGCCCTTCGAGCGAAGAGCCGACGCCGAACGCGATCACTGGCACGCCGCACCCGCTCGCGAGCTTCACTGCATCCGCCACGTCCTGCGTGCTCTCGGCGAAAACCACCGCCGAGGGGGGCGGCGCATCGAAGGACGATTCGTCGCGCCCATGCTGCGTGCGCACTGCCATGGCGGTCGAGCAGCGGTCCTTGAAATGCGCCTTGAGCGTGTCGATGAAGGCTTCGGGCACGTCGCGCAATGCGATCTCGGGCGTGAGATGGGTCAAGGCGGTGGGGGCGTTCATCGGCGAGTCTCCTGGAGGGGCTACCATTCTACGAACCGCACTTTCAAAAGACATCGATATGGGCAACCGCCTGACGCAGATCGCCACGCGCACCGGCGACGATGGCACCACTGGCCTCGGCGACAACACCCGCGTGCCGAAGAATCACCTGCGCGTGCAGGCCATGGGCGACGTGGACGAACTCAACTCGAACATCGGCGTGCTGCTGTGCGAGCCGATGCCGCCGACCGTTCGCGAACTGCTGGTCGACGTCCAGCACCAGCTCTTCAATCTTGGCGGAGAACTTTCGATGCCGGGCTTCACCTTGTTCAAGGCCGAGGCGCTGCTGCAGCTCGACAACGCACTGGCCGAGCACAACGCCGCGCTGCCGCGCCTGGCCGAATTCATCCTGCCGGCCGGCACGCGTGCCGCATCGCTCGCGCACGTATGCCGCACGGTGGCGCGGCGGGCCGAGCGCGCCGTCGTGGCACTGGGCGCGGATGAAGCGCTCAACGATGCACTGCGCCAGTACCTCAATCGCCTGAGCGATCTGCTGTTCGTGCTGGCGCGGGTGCTCAATCGCGTCGACGGCGGCGACGATGTCTACTGGAAGAGCGAGCGCATGGCGCGCGCGGCCGCCGACGCGTCGCATGCGGACCTGCCATCGCCGCCAACCCAACCCTGAAATGAAGGAGCCCTCGCCGATGTCATTGCCTCGAACCCTTTCCGCCCGCGTGCGTTCGCGCGCGGCCGTCTGCATCTCGCTCGGCGCCGCGCTGATGCTGCCCATACTGGCCGCCGCGCAAAGCGCCGACAACCCGCCCAAGGCGCAGCGCGCGCACACGCTGAAGGCGCCGCCGCGCCACGGCAAGGTGCTGGGCGGCATCGAACACGGCACCGACGCGGCCGGCCGCGGCATCGATCGCGCCGGCGATGCCACACGGCGCGGTGTCGACAACACAGCCGAGCGCGCGAGCAGGCCGTTGCGCCGCGTCGGCGAGGCCTTCGGCCGCAAGCTGGGCGCGCGCGGCCCGTCGGGCCCGCCGCCCGTGGGGCCGCAGGGCAATCTGCCCTGAAACCGCAGCTTTACCTGACTTCACGCTGAATCGACAAGCGAGGGACGCGGCCGACACATGGGCCGCCCACACTGGACTCCTCATCAACGCCAAAGGAGTTCCAAGATGATCAAGTCCAAAAGCATGACGGTGGCCGCAGCGGTGCTCGCGATGTGCATGGCCGGCAGCGCCTTCGCACAGGACCGCGGCTTCGACCGTTCGCCCGAGGGCAATGACCGGTTTTCGCAACGCCACGATCAGCGGGGCCACGAGGACTTCCGCCCGGGCCGCCAGGCCGACCGCCACGGCTACCCGCAGCCGCATGCCGAATGGCACCGCGGCGACCGCGTGCCCACCGAGTACCGGGGCCGCAACTACGTCGTCAACGACTGGCGCAGCCACCGCTTGCAGGCGCCCCCGCGCGGCTACCAGTGGGTCGGTGTGGGCGGAGACTACGTGCTGGCGGCGATCGCCACCGGCGTGATCGCGCAGATCATCGCCAGCCAGTAGGGCGAAGCGGGGGCTCAGGCGGCGCTGGGCGTCACCTGGGCGCACACGTTGCGCCCGGTGATGGTCAGGCGCAGCCCGCCGCCGTGCCATTCGAGCCAGTTGAGCTTGACGTAGGCCTCGATGTCGTCGTCGTCGATCTGATCGGCCTGGCGGTGGTGCAGGCGATCGACCGTGGCGGGCAAGCCCTGCCGCAAGCGCTCCCGAACTGCCGCGTCGGCGGCCTCATGGGGGGTTGTGCGCAACTGGGGAGTCGAGGCCATGGTGATCCGGTCCGTTCGCTGAAGAATGAAGTCGTCCCAATGTACGCTTCCTGCCGGCGAGGTCACGGACCTTTTTCTCGAATCGAAGCCGGGCCGCGACGGTCGCGCGCCCCGCTCGCCGCGGATCACTTGCGCTGCTGCAGCAGCTTGCTGACCTCGTCCACGTTGTCGCGGATGCGCTGGCGCACCACGTCGAAGGCGTCGGCCTGCGACTTGGCAGCCAGCTCGGCCAGCTCGCGGATGTCATCCAGCGCTCGCTTGAAGGCGGCCTTGCCCATGGTATCGAGCTTGGCGAGGTTCTCGCGCGGGTCGCCGGCCGACATGCCCTTGACGGCGCCCTGCCACTCGCCGATCGATGCCTTGAGCATCTCGGTCTGGCGCTGCACCACGGCCTGCAGCCCCTGGTAGGACTTCTCGTTGGCCTGCACCAGCGCCTGCAGATCCTTGCGCCCGCTCTCGACGATGGCACCCGCTGCACCGGCCAGCGGCAGGTTCTGCAAGCGTTCCGCCATGCCCTTGAGCGGCTTCACGAAGGCATCCTGGACATCGGCCGCGGCCTTGGCGGCCGTGGGGCGCGCCTTCTTCGCGGCGGTGGCGGTGCGGCTGGCGGTGCTCGACTTGCTGGTGGCCATGGTGCGATGTCTCCGTGTGGTTGTTGGAGCCGTGACGATACGCCCACACCGAGGTCGGATGGAAGCCCCGCACCAGAGGCCGCGTGCGCTCAGCGCGCCGCGAGCGCCGCGTCGGGCAGTTCGATCTTGACCTGCAGCACCTCGAGGTCGTCGTGTTTCTCGAGGTGTACCTTGATGTCCTCGGCCTTGATCGAAACGTACTTGGAAATCACCGCGATCAGCTCGCGCTGCAGCTCCGGCAGGTAGTCGGGCCTCTTGCCGCCGAGGCTGCTGCGCTCGTGCGCGAGGATGATCTGCAGCCGCTCCTTGGCAACGCTCGCCGTCTTCTTCTTCTCCCCCAGCAGAAACGAAAACAATGACATGCCTACCTCCCGAAGATGCGCTTGAAGAAGCCCGGCTTCTCGGCATCGACGAAGCGCATCGGCTTGTCCTCGCCGAGGAAGCGCGCCACCACGTCGCTGTAAGCCTGGGCCACGTCGGTTTCGGTGTCGTGGATCGCGGGCACGCCCTGGTTGGAGGCCTGCAGCACGCTCTCCGATTCGGGAATCACGCCGATCAGCTTGATGCGCAGGATGTCCTTGATATCCTCCAGCGAGAGCATCTGCCCGCCGGCCACGCGATTCGGGTTGTAGCGCGTGATCAGCAGGTGCTCCTTGATCGGGTCGCCGCCTTCCTTGGCCCGCTTGGTCTTGGAGCCCAGCATGCCGAGGATGCGGTCCGAGTCGCGCACCGACGAGACCTCGGGGTTGGTCACGATCAGCGCCTCGTCGGCGAAATGCATCGCCATCAGCGCGCCGGTCTCGATGCCCGCCGGCGAATCGCACACGATGTAGTCGAAGCCCTGGTCAGCGAGTTCCTTGAGGATCTTCTCGACGCCTTCCTGCGTCAGCGCATCCTTGTCGCGCGTCTGCGAGGCGGCCAGCACGAACAGGTTGTCGCACTGCTTGTCCTTGATCAGCGCCTGGCTCAGGTTGGCCTCGCCCTGGATCACGTTGATGAGGTCGTACACCACGCGCCGTTCGCAGCCCATGATCAGGTCGAGGTTGCGCAGGCCGACGTCGAAATCGATCACGGCCGTCTTCTTGCCCGCGAGGGCGAGCCCCGATGCAAAGCTCGCGCTCGTGGTCGTCTTGCCGACACCGCCCTTGCCCGAGGTCACCACCACAATCTTGGCCATTCCCAATCCTTCTTCGTTTCAGTTGTCAGGTTGTTGTCGTGTCGAACCCGCCTCGTCAAAGGATCGCGTTCATCACCAGTTTCTTGCCGTCCAGCACGATCTGCACCGGCCTGCTCGCGAGCTCGGCTGGCAGCGCGACTTCCGAGGTGCGGTAGATGCCCGCGATTGCCACCAGCTGCGCCTCCATGCAGGTCGTGAAGATGCGCGCCTCGGTATCGCCGCGCGCACCGGCGATCGCCTTGCCGCGCAGCGGCGCGTAGACGTGGACGTTGCCGTCCGCGATCACCTCGGCGCCGAAGCTCACCACCGCCGTCACGATCACGTCGCCGCCGCGCGCATACACCTGCTGTCCGGAGCGCAGCGGCTTGTCGATCACCAGCGTGCCGCCGGCCGGCACCGGCACCTCGCGCACGATCTGCGGCGCTTCGCTGCGCGGCTCGGCGGGGGGTGCGGCAGGGCGCGGGCTCGGCGCCACGGGCATGGCCGCGAGCGACAGGCCGGCGGCGCGCGCCGCGGCGTTCTGCGCCTCGTTGCCGCCGCGCACCGCGATCGGCTGCGTCTGGTGGCGCGCCAGCAGGCTGCGCAGCGCGGGGAAGTCGATCTCCGTCGCCTGCGCTTCGTCCTGCAGCTGCGACAGGTCGATGACCACCGGCTCCTGCTCGAAGAAGTCGGGCGAATCGGCGAGCTGGACCTCGAGCGCGTCGGCCAGGACATCGAGGTCCGCCGTCTTGAGGATCACCGCGATCAGCGGCAGCGTCGCGCTCTTGAATTCGAAAACCGCTTTGGTGCGCGCGGCGGATGCATCGGCCATGGAAAACGTGGTTCGAAAAGCGTTGAAGTCTAACGGGCATGGGCGTGCGTGCCGCAAAAGGAGTCGCGAATGCGTCGGCGACACAACATTTCTTTCACGACGTTGCAACTTCGGCCCATCGCGCAGGCTCCATGCACGGGGACTCGGCAACGCAGCCGATTCCTACATCGAGGCCCGAGATCCTTCTGCACACTCGGCCGCTTCCCGAAAAGCAGGAGCCCGCTTGCGATGCAGCCCATTCTCGATATCCAGACCGTCCAGCCGGACCTGTTCACCTACAGCCTCGGCGCCGCCAAGCCGCCCGGCCGCCACTGCGGCGACTTCTTCGCATCGGCCGAGTGCTGCCTTCGCGATGCGGGCGATGCGCTCCACATGTACTTCGACAGCGTGCAGATCCGCTTCGCCGGCTTCACGCTCGGCAGCTATCCGGTGGCACGCATGATGAACGACCCGCCCGGCCTGTTCGCCGAACTGATGGCCGACCTGCTGGCGATCTACCGCCAGCGCGCCGCGCCGCGACACGGCGCGCGGCGCGCGGCGCCTCAATTGCGCGAGCGGCCCAGCAGCGCATAGAGCAGGATCGCGCCGAAGGTCGCGGTGCCGATGCCGCCGAGCGCGAACTGGCCGAACTTCAGCGTGAAGTCGCCGGTGCCGATGACCAGCGTGATCGCGGCCACGATCAGGTTCCTGTTCTGCGAGAAGTCGACCTTGTTGTCGACCCAGATCCGCGCACCCGCCACCGCGATCAGCCCGAACACCACGATGCTCACCCCGCCCATCACCGGCAGCGGAATCGCCTGGATCAGCGCGCCGAACTTGGGCGAGAAGCCCAGCAGCAGCGCGATCAGCGCTGCCACCACGAACACCGCCGTCGAGTAGATGCGCGTGGCCGCCATCACGCCGATGTTCTCGGCATAGGTCGTCACGCCGGTGCCGCCCAGCGCGCCGCTCACCATCGTCGCCACGCCGTCGCCGATGAAGGCGCGGCCGATCAGCGGGTCGAGGTTGCGGCCCGTCATCGCGGTCACCGCCTTCAGGTGGCCCAGGTTCTCGGCCACCAGGATGATCACCACCGGCGCGATCAGCACGATCGCGTTGCCGTCGAACACCGGCGTCGTGAAGCCCGGCACGCCGAACCACGCCGCGCTGGCGATGCCCGACAGGTCCAGCGGCTTGCCCATGCCGAGGCCGTTGGTGAAGACCGCGTAGACGATGCTCGCGAGAATCAGCCCGACCAGGATCAGGAGCCGCTGCACCATGCCGCGCGTGAACACCGCGACCAGCCCCACGCACAGGAAGGTGACGGCCTGCATCCACGCATCGAAGTTGTTCGCCGCCATGTTCTTGATCGGCACGCTCGCCAGGTTCAGCCCGATCACCGCGACCACCGCGCCCGTCACCACCGGCGGCATGAAGCGCTCGATCCAGCCGGTGCCGATCGCCTGCACGATCGCGCCGATCACGACATAGATCGCCCCGCAGGCCACGATGCCGCCCAGCGCCACCGCGATGTTCCCGTTCGGCCCCTTGCCCGCGTAGCCGGTGGCCGCGATCACCACGCCGATGAAGGCGAAGCTCGAGCCCAGGTAACTCGGCACCCGGCCGCCGGTGATGAGAAAGAAGATCAGCGTGCCCACGCCGCTCATCAGGACCGCGATGTTGGGGCTGAAGCCCATCAGGATCGGCGCCAGCACCGTGGAGCCGAACATCGCGATCACGTGTTGCACGCCCATCGCGGTCGTCTGCGGCCAGGCCAATCGTTCGTCGGGTGCGACGACGGTGCCCTGGGTGGCGGCGACTTCGCGCCAGCGGGGAAGGTAGGAATCGCTCATGTTTCTTTTTCCTCGGTTGTTGTCATTCATGAACAAGCCACGCGAAGTGGGCAAGCCTGGGGGTTAGCCAAGAATCATCATCGTGATGCGCGAGACACAGGTCAGCGCGCCCTCGTCATTCGTCATGTCGATCTGCCACACCTGCGTCGTGCGTCCGCGGTGCACCGGCCGCGCGATGCCGGTGACCCAGCCCTCGCTGGTCGCGCGGATGTGGTTGGCATTGATGTCCAGCCCGACCGCGCGCTGCCCCTCCGGCGCCGAATAGTACGCGCCGCACGAGCCCAGCGTCTCGGCCAGCACCACCGACACGCCGCCGTGCAGGATGCCGTAGGGCTGCCGCGTACGCCCGTTCACCGGCACGCGGGCGCGGATGAAATCGTCGCCGACCTCGAGGAATTCGATGCCGAGCGTGGCCACGGCGGTGTCCACGTGGCTGCGGGTGAGCTGTTCGATCGATATCTCTTTGTGCCAGATGCGCATGGGGAATCTCCAGGTGAATGCCCAAAACTATAGCGATCGGCGCCCGCACGACGGGCCTCCGGCCGACACGGCGGCCGGCCGCGGGCGGGGATAAGCTTTGGACATGACGCGCACCCGACGATGGATCACCGGCGCGGCCGCGGCCGTCGTGGTGCTGCTGGCCGGCCTCGCGCTGCTCGCGCACCTGCTGCTGCCGAACGACCAGGCGTTCGCGACCGAGATCGCCACCCGCTTCGAGAAGGCCTCCGGCATCGGTCTTCGGGTCGGCGCGGCGCATTGGGCCTTGCGGCCCACGCCGGTGGTGCTGCTCGACGACGTTGCCACGGCGCAGGAGCCGCCGATCACCGTGCGCCGCATCGTCGCGCGGCCGCAGCTGGCCGGCCTGCTGCGTCGCCGGGTCGCGGTCGATGTCGTCGAGATCGACGGCGCGGTGCTGCCGCGCACCTCGGTGCGTGCCTTCCGCGGTCGCTGGCAAGGCGACGACCCGGCCGCGAGCGTGCTGGCAGGCGCCTGGAGCCTCGCCGACGTGCCCGTGGCGCGCCTTCGTCTGCGCGACATCACGTGGATCGATCGGCGCGGCATCGCGCTCGCCTACGATGCCGACATCGCCTTCGACGCGCACTGGCGCCCGCGCGAGGCCGAGGTTTCGCGGCCCGGCGTCGCGCCGCCCGCCCGGCTGCGGCTCGAACGCGAAGGCGGCGAGGACCGCTGGCGCACGCTGATCGACGTCGGCGGCGGCACCTGGAACGGCGAGTCCGAATTGCAGGCTCCCGACGGCGGCCCATTGCGTTTCACAGCCCGGCTCGAGCCGAAGAACGTCGACATCGATGCGCTGGTGCGCAGCTTCGGCCGCCACAGCGCGGTCGAGGGCAAGCTCTCCGGCCAGACATCGGTCGACACCGAAGGCGAGAACCTCTCCGCGCTGATCGGCAAGCTGCACACGCGCACCCGCTTCACCGTCGCGCCCGCGACGCTCGACGGCTTCGATCTGTCGAAGGCGATCAGCACCGCGGGCTTCAGCCGCGGCGGCCGCACGCCGCTCGAACAGCTGAGCGGCACGCTCGACACCCAGGCCAGCGACGACGGCGTGGTGTTGCGCTACACCGGCCTGAGGGCGCGCTCCGGCGTGCTCACCGCGAGCGGCAGCGCCACCGTGGTCAACCGGCGGCTCGACGGCGAAGCGGCGATCGACATCGTCGACGGCGTGGTCGGCGTGCCGCTCAAGCTCGGCGGCACGCTCGATGCGCCGCAGCTCTCGCTCACCAGCGGCGCGCTCACCGGCGCGGCCGTGGGCTCGGCCGTGCTGCCGGGCGTCGGTACCGCGATCGGCGCGCGCATCGGGCAGCAGATGGAGAAGATGTTCGGCGGCGGCGATGCGAAGAAGCCAGGCCGTCCGGCATCCTCGGCCAAACCGCGCTGAGCCGCGGTCCTCAGGGCAACAGGTTCAGCAGGCTGGCCACGAGGTGCGCCAGCGCCAGCAGCGCGGACCACAGCGCCTTCAGGCTCTGGAGAAAATCCATCGTGCCGGCATCGTCACACGCCCAGCAACTGCGCCAGGGCATCGGGCGCTGCCAGCAGTTCGGCCGAAGAGCCGCGCCGCACGATACGCCCCTTCTCCATGACGACGGCCTGGTCGGTGTGCCCCAGCACCTTGCGCCAGTCGCGGTCCACGATCAGGGTCGCGATGCCGGTGGTGCGGATGTCGGCGATCACGCGCCAGATCTCCATCACGATCAGCGGCGCGAGGCCTTCGGTCGCCTCGTCGAGGATCAGGAGGCGCGGGTTGGTCATCAGCGCGCGGCCGATCGACAGCATCTGCTGCTCGCCGCCCGACAGTTGCTGGCCGCCGTGCGAGAGCCGTTCCGTCAGGCGCGGAAAGGTCGCCATCACACGGTCGAAGGTCCAGGCGCGCTGGCCGTCGATGCCGGCGCGCGCGCTCATCAGCAGGTTCTCGCGCACGCTGAGATTCGGGAAGATCCCGCGGCCCTCGGGCACATAGCCGATGCCGCGGCGCGCCATCTTCTCGGGCGCCCAGCCGGTCACGTCCTGGCCGTCGAGCCGCACCCGGCCCGAGGCCGGCCGCACATAGCCCATCAGCGAGCGGATCAGCGTGGTCTTGCCCATGCCGTTGCGCCCGAGCAGGCCGACCGAGGTGGCGGCCGGCATCGCGACGTCGACGCCGCGCAGGATGTGGCTGTCGCCGTAGTAGGTGTTGAGGCCTTCGATGTTCAGCATCTCAATGGTCCTCGCCGAGGTAGGCGGTACGCACTTCAGGATTGCTGCGGATCGACGCGGGATCGCCCGTCGCGATCACCGTGCCGTTCACCATCACCGTGATGCGGTCGGCGATGCGGAACACGGCGTCCATGTCGTGCTCCACCAGCAGGATCGCATGCGCAGCCTTGAGGTTCGCGAGCAGCGTCAGCATGCGCTCGGTCTCCTCGGCGCCCATGCCGGCCAGCGGCTCGTCGAGCAGCAGCACGCGCGGCCGCGTGGCCAGGCACATCGCGACTTCGAGCTGGCGCTTGGCGCCGTGGCTCAGCGTGCCGGCGATGCGCTCGGCGACCGCGGCAAGGCCCGCGGATTCGAGCGCCTCGCGCGCCGTCGCATTGCTCGCGTCGCAGTGCTTCGACGATTGCCAGATCGCCCACGGCCGCGGCGTCGCTGCCTGTGCCGCGAGGCGGCAGTTCTCGTGCACGCTGAACTCGGGAAAGATCGTCGTGCGCTGGTAACTGCGCCCGACGCCGCCGCGCGCGCGGCGCGCCTGCGAGCGCCGCGTGATGTCCTGGCCATCGAGCGTGATGCGTCCGCCCGAGGCGCCGATCTCGCCCGACAGCATGTTGATCAAGGTCGACTTGCCGGCGCCGTTGGTGCCGATCATCGCATGCACTTCGCCGCGATGCAGGTCCAGGGTCACCGCATTGACGGCGACCAGTCCGCCGAAGCGGCGCGTGAGCGTGTCGACCGCCAGAAGCGAAGTCATACCGCAGCCTTGGAAGAAGAAGACACGCGCGCCGCGATGCCGATGATGCCCTTGGGCAGCAGCGCGACGAAGGCGATGATGGCAAGGCCCAGCGTCAGTTGCCAGTGGTCCGCGAGCGGCCCGACCAGCGCGGCCGTCGACAGCAGCTCCTTCAGCAGCGTGAACGCCACCGCGCCGATCACCGCGCCGCGCAGGTGGCCGAGGCCGCCGAGGATGATCATCAGCAGCACCTCGCCCGAGTTGTGCCAGGCCAGCAGCTCGGGATTGACCACGCCGTCGCGCGAGGCCACCAGGAAGCCCGCGAGCCCGGCCAGCGCGCCCCCGATCACGAAGGCCGCGAGCTTGTAGCCATAGACCGCGAAGCCCGCCGCGCGCATGCGCTGTTCGTTGACGCGGATGCCGGCCAGTGCGGCGCCGAAGCGCGAGCGCCGGACCAGCGCGAGAAAACCGTAGGTGCCGGCGAGCGCGGCCAGCACGACGTAGAACTGCACGCGGCTGCTTTCCATGTCGAGGGCGCCGAGGGCAGGGCGCACGTACATGTAGATGCCGTCGCTGCCGCCGCCGAGCGCGGTGTCGTGGAACACGAAGAAGGCCATCTGCGCGAAGGCCAGCGTGACCATGATGAAGTACACGCCGCGCGTGCGCAGGCTCAAGGCGCCGACCACCAGCGCATAGGCCGCGGCCGAGCCCATCGCGAGCGGCAGCAGCCACGCGATCGAACCGCCGTCCTTGCCCGAGCCGAGCACGGTCGCATAGGCGCCGATGCCGTAGAAGGCCGCATGGCCGAGGCTCACGAGGCCGGTCATGCCGACCAGCAGTTCGAGGCTCAGCGCGAAGATCGCGAGGATCATCACCTTGACCACGAGGTCCGAGATGTAGGGGCTCAGCAGCGGGCCGAAGAGGGCGAGCACGATCGCGCACACGAGCGGCAGCCAATGATTCAGGCGGTGCATCACGTCTTGCGCCCCATGAGTCCCTCCGGCCGCCAGACCAGCACGATCGCCATCAATACATAGACGCCGATCCCGCTCAGCTCGGCGAAGAACACCTTGCCGAAGGTATCGACGAAGCCGACCAGCAGCGAGGCCACCAGCGCGCCGGTGATCGAGCCGATGCCGCCGATCACCACCACCACGAAGCAGATGATCAGCACGCTCGAGCCCATGCCCGGATACACCGAGGACATCGGCGCCGCGATCATGCCGGCCAGCGCGGCCAGCGCCACGCCGGCCGCGAACACGATGCGGTAGAGCCGGCGGATGTCGATGCCCAGGCCGCGCACCATGTCGCGGTTGCTGGCGCCGGCGCGGATCATCATGCCCAGCCGCGTGCGGTTGACCACGAGGTAGAGCCCGATCGCCAGCACGATGCAGGCGGCCGAGGCGAAGAGCCGGTACCACGGGTAGCTCATCAGCTCGCCGAGCGCGAAGCTGCCCGAGAGCCAGGGCGGCGCCCGCACGCCGTGCACGTCGTTGCCCACCAGCAGCGAGCGCAGCTCCTCGAACACCAGGATCAGGCCGTAGGTCATCAGCACCTGCTGCAGGTGGTCACGCTGGTAGAGGTAGCTGAAGAAGGCCCACTCCAGCAGATAGCCGAACACCGCGGCGAGCACCACGCCCGCCGCGAGCATCAGGATGAAGTTGTTGCCGAACAGCGGCGACAGCGCGAACGCCATGTAGGCGCCCAGCATGTAGAAGCTGCCATGGGCGAGATTGATCACACCCATGATGCCGAAGATCAGCGTCAGCCCCGACGCCACCAGGAACAGCAGCAGGCCGTACTGCACGGAGTTCAGGCATTGAACGAGAAAGGTACCGAAGTCCACGAGCAAGTTCTTGGTGAGGTCGTTGAAGGGTGCCGGGTCCCCGTCGGGGAATGCCGCGGAACCGGCTTTGCCGGTCCGCTGGCGTTGCCCCCGGCAGGGGGAAGGCGCAGCGACACGAAGTGCGCGCAGCCTGGGGGCGAGCTACATCTTGCAGCCGCGGGCCGGGTCGGCAAGGCCTTTGACGGCGATGTTGACCAGCTTGTTCTCCTTGCCCTCGACCTTGCGCAGATAGATGTCCTGCACCGGGTTGTGCGACTTGCTGATCGAGAACGCGCCGCGCGGGCTGTCGATCTTCGCCTTCTCGATCGCGCTCGCGAACTCGGCCTTCTTCGTGATGTCGCCCTTGACCGCGTTGAGGCCGATGCCGAGCATCTGCGCCGCGTCGTAGCCCTGCACCGCATACACGTCGGGCTGCAGCCTGAAGGCCTTGGCATAGGCGGTGCGGAAAGCGTTGTCGCGCGGCGTGTTGAGGCCGTCCGCATAGTGCAGCGTGGTCAGCATGCCTTGCGCCGAATCGCCCTGCGCATCCAGCGTGCCGTCGGTGAGGAAGCCGGGGCCGTAGAGCGGAATGGTCTTGTTGAGCCCGGCCGCCGCATAGTCCTTGACGAACTTGACCGCGCCGCCGCCGGCGAAGAAGGAATACACCGCATCGGGCTTGGCCGCCGCGATCTCGGTCAGCAGCGCCTGGAACTCGACGTTGGGGAAGGGCACGGTGAGATTCTTGACCACCTTGCCGCCGCCTTTCTCGAAGCCTTCCTTGAAGCCGGCCACCGACTCGTCGCCGGCCGCGTACTTCCAGGTGATGGTCATCGCGGTCTTCTTGCCCTGCTTGGCCGCGACCTCGCCCATCGCATAGGCCGGCTGCCAGTTCGAGAACGAGCTGCGGAAGATGTTCGGCGCGCACATCGGGCCGGTGACCGCATCGGCGCCGGCATTCGGCACGATCAGCACGGTGCCGCTTTCCTTGGCCGCCTTGGCCATCGCCATCGCGACGCCGGAGTGCACGGTGCCGATGATCACGTCGACGTTGTCGCGCTTGATCAGCTTGTTGACGTTGTCGGTCGCCTTGGCCGGATCCGATTCGTCGTCGACCTTGATGTACTCGATCTCGCGGCCGCCGAGCTTGCCGCCCTGTTCGTCGACGCGCAGCTTGAAGCCGTTCTCGATCGCCACGCCGAGCGCGGCGTAGGTGCCGCTGTACGGCAGCATGAAGCCGACCTTGAGCTTGGCCTGCTGGGCATGGCCGAGCGTGGCGATGCAGGCCAGCGCGAGCGCGGTCAGCGCGGTGCGTGCGATGCGGGTGGTCATGGATGTCTCCTCGTGTTGATGAATGAAATGGCCGCAACTATCGCCTGTTCCGGCTGGTCGCGATGCGGGGAATGCCCGCAGTTGGGGATTTCCAGGAGCGCTGTCTGCGGCACGCGCGCGGCGATGCCGCGGATCTGCGCGAGCGTGCCGTACTCGTCGTCCACGCCCTGCATCGCGAGCACCGGGCAGCGGATCGTGCCGAGCTCGGCCTCGATGTTCCATTGCCGGAAGGGCGGGTGCAGCCAGATGCGGTTCCAGCCCCAGAAGGCCGAGTCCACGTCGTCGTGGTAACGGCCGAGCTTCTGCGGCAGGTCGCTGTCCAGGTAGGCCTTGCGCGCCTCTTCGATGTTCGCGACCGTCACGTCTTCCACGAAGATGTGCGGCGCGAGCACCACCAGGCCTGCTACGCGCTCGGGGAAGCGCGCCGCATACAGCAGAGCGATCGAGGCGCCGTCGCTGTGGCCGAAGAGCCAGGGCTTCTCGGCCAGGCCGATGGCGCCGAAGAAGGCCGGCAGCACCTCGTGCGCCTGGCGGTGCATGAAGTCGACGTCCCACACTTCGTCGGCCGCGCGCGGCGTCGAGCGGCCATAGCCCGGGCGCGAGAACACCAGCCCGCGCAGGCCGCCGGCTTCGCACAGGCGCTCGGGGAAGTCCTTCCACATCGCGACCGAGCCGAGGCCTTCGTGCAGGAAGACGACCAGCGGGGCGTCGGTGCGCTCGGGGGCGATCCATTGGTACTCGATGCGCACATCACGCCCGCGCCACAAGATGCTGGCGAAGGCCGTCATGGTCTTGCCCCTTCCCCCTCTGGGGGAAGGTCGGGATGGGGGTCGCAGCGTCCGATGGTGGCGCCGCATGCCCCCACCCCAGCCCTCCCCCAGAAGGGGAGGAAGACAGACAGCTTCACGCCTTCTGCTCCTGCTCGCGCAGGCGGAAGCGCTGGATCTTGCCCGTCGCCGTCTTCGGCAGCTCGTCGACGAACTCGATGAAGCGCGGGTACTTGTAGGGCGCGAGGCGCTCCTTGACGAAGGCCTTCAGTTCGTCGTCGCTCACGGTCTGGCCGGACTTCAGCACCACATAGGCCTTGGTCTTGGTCAGGCCGTCCGCGTCTTCCTTGCCGATCACCGCGGCCTCGAGCACGGCCGGATGCTGCATCAGCGTGGCCTCGACCTCGAAGGGCGAGACGTAGATGCCGCTGACCTTCAGCATGTCGTCGCTGCGGCCCGCATAGGTGTAGTAGCCGTCGGCATCGCGCGAGTACTTGTCGCCGCTCTTGGTCCAGCCGTCGCGGAAGGTCTCGCGGCTCTTCTCGGGATTGGCCCAGTACATCAGCGCGGTGCTCGGTCCCTTGATGTAGAGATCGCCGACCTCGCCGACCGCGACCGGCTTGCCGTCCTCGCCGCGCAGCTCGATCTCGTAGCCGTCGACCGGCTTGCCCGTGGTGCCGTAGCGGATGTCGCCCGGCCGGTTCGAGATGAAGATGTGCAGCATCTCGGTGGAGCCGATGCCGTCAACGATCTCGCAGCCGAAGTGCTGCTTGAATCGCTGCGCGATCTCGCCCGGCAGCGCCTCGCCGGCCGAGGAGCACATGCGCAGCGACACCGCCTCGCGCGCCGGCAGCGCGGGCGAGGCGAGCATGCCCGCGAAGCCGGTCGGTGCGCCGAAGAAAACCGTCGGCTTGTGCGTGCCGGTCCAGCGCTTGAAGGTCGCATCGGGCGTGGGGCGTTCGGCCATCAGCAACACGGTCGCGCCGACCGAGAGCGGAAAGGTCAGCGCATTGCCCAGACCGTACGCGAAATACATCTTGGCCGCGGAGAAACAGACATCGTCCTCGGTCAGCGCGAGCACGGGTTTGCCGTAGAGCTCGGCCGTCCACCATGGGTTGGCATGCGTGTGCACCGTGCCCTTGGGCTTGCCGGTCGAGCCCGACGAATAGAGCCAGAACGCATGGTCCTGCGGCGTCGTGGCCGCGGGCGCGGGCAGCGGCGCGTGCGCGGCGATCGCGGCGTCGATGCCCTGCGCGCCCTCGGGCAGTGCGCCCGCGGGCTGCGAGACGAAGAGGGCGCGCACGGCGTTCGGCGCCTTGCCCATCGCGTCCTGCAGCACCGGCAGCAAGGCGCCCGACACCAGCGCGGCCTTCGCGCCGCTGTGGTCGAGCATGTAGGCGTAGTCATCCGCCGTGAGCAGCGTGTTGACCGCGACCGGCACCACGCCCGCATACAGGCAACCGAGGAAGCTCACGGGCCAGTCGGCGTTGTCGAGCATCAGCAGCAGCACGCGGTCCTCGCGTTGCACGCCCGCGGCGAGCAGCGCCGCGGCGAGCCGGCGCGCGCGGTCCTCGAGCTGGCCGTAGGGCAGGGTGCCGCGGTCGTCGACGTAGGCGATCTTCTGCGCGCGGCCGCGGTTGAGAGCGAACAGATGCTCGGCGAAGTTGAAGGAGGCAGGCAGGCTCATGGATCTAGCTCCGTAGTTTCAGGAACACCGCGGAACCGGCTTCGCCGGGCCGCAGGTGTTGCCCCCTGCAAGGGGGTTGGCGTAGCGACACGAAGTGCGCGAAGCCTGGGGGTCATTTCAGTTCGGCGAGCACGCCGGGGCTGGCCTGGACGGCGCTGCGCCGGTGATAGAAATCCAATGCCCGCAAGCCGCCCAGTTCGGCGCCGCCGCCCGCGCGGCCCGGGCCGCCGTGGTTGGACATTGGCATCACGTTGCCGTGGCCCGTCTGCGCCTGCGCGACCTCGGGCGTGATCACGTGCACGCGGCCATGGCTGGCCGCGAGCTGCACCGCCGCCTGGCCGAGCGCGGCATCGTCCGCGCCATAAAGTGAAGTCACGAGCGAACCCTGCCCGCGGTGCGCGATCGCGATCGCATGGTCGATATCGCGATAGGCCAGCAGCGTCGCGACCGGGCCGAACACCTCGATGTCATGCACGTGTCCTGCCGCATCCGCATCGCGCGCACCGAGCAGCACCGGCCCGATGCAGGCGGCGATGGCCGGGTCGGCATCGACCAGCGCCTTGCCGCTGCCGTCGTGCAGCAGCTCGGCCTGCGCCTTCAACACGTCGAGTCCCTCGCGCACCGCATTCAGCTGCGCGCGGCTCACCAGCGACCCCATGCGCACGCCTTCGTTGCGCGGATTGCCGACCGTGATGCCGGCGAGCTTGGCGCCGATCGCTTCGGCTGCCGCGTCGTAGACCGCGGCCGGTACCAGGATGCGCCGGATCGCGGTGCACTTCTGGCCCGCCTTGACGGTCATCTCGCGCACCACTTCGCGCACCAGCAGGTTGAAGGCCTCGGAACCCACCGCCGCGTCAGGCAGCAGCAGCGCAGAGTTGAGGCTGTCGGCCTCGATGTTGACGCGCACCGAGCGCGCCGCCACCGCGGGATGCGAGCGGATCACCGCACCCGTCTCGGCCGAGCCGGTGAACGAGACCACGTCGAAGCTTTGGAGCTGGTCCATCAGCCCGTTCGAGCTGCCGCAGATCACCGACAGCGCGCCGGCCGGCAGCACGCCGGCCTCGACCACGTCGCGCACCATGCGCTGCGTGAGCCACGCGGTGGATGTCGCGGGCTTGACGATCACCGGCACGCCCGACAGCAGCGCAGGCGCCGCCTTTTCCCAAAGTCCCCACGACGGAAAGTTGAAGGCATTGATGAACAGCGCCACGCCGCGCGTCGGCACCTGCACGTGCTGCGACATGAACACCGGCTCCTTGCCGAGCTTGACCGCATCGCCGTCGCGCAGCACGCGCATGTCGCCGAGCGCGTCGCCCCATTTCGCGTACTGGCCGAGCGTGAAGATCGCGCCGTCGATGTCGACCGCCGAATCGTTCTTCACCGTGCCCGAGTTGGCCGTGGCGATCTCGTAATAGGCGTCGCGATTGGTTTGCAGCACCTTGACGATGCCGGCGAGCAGGCCGGCGCGCTGCTTGTACGTCATCGCGCGCAATGCGCCGCCGCCGGTCTCGCGCGCGAAGCGGAAGGCTTCGGGCAGATCGAGCCCGGTCGCATCGACGCGTGCCAGTTCGGTGCCCAGCACCGGATCGAAGAGCGCGGTGCCCGCGCCGCTGCCGGCCTGCCAGCGGCCGGCGACGTGATTGGAAAGGAGTTCGGTCATGGCGTCTTCGTGAATTGGATCTGGCCTTCGGGCAGCAGATAGAGAACCAGCGCGCGCCCTTGCGCGACGGTGGGGCGATGAGAGGTGCCGGCCGCGTACACGCACCAGCCCGCGGGCCGGCCGTCGAAAGTCGCATCGCCTTCGAGCGGCATGATCAGGTCGATCTCGCCATTCGGATGCGTGTGGTGCGGCCCCGCGATGTCCTGCATGTCGACCACGTCGACCGAGAAGCGGTGCAACGCATCCTCGGCCTTGAACACGCGGCCATAGCGGATGCCGCCGCCTTCGCGATCGCAGAGCCAGCCTTCGGCCACGCCCTCGATGCAGGCCTGCTTCAGGCTGTCGAAGGTGGCGCTGCCGGCGCCATGGGTGCTGTTGAGCCAGCGGTCGAGCGCGTCGTCGAGCGGCTGGCCGGCGATCTGTGCCGTCAGGTCGGAGAGGCGCTGATGGAAGGCTTGCTTGGACATGGGCTTTTCTTCGTGGGAGGGACGGTTGAACTTGCGGCAATCGACTTCGTGCAGTATCTTGCCTGTGCCCGAACAATAAGCATCGACACAAAAGGTGTCAAGCAATATAGTGCATGTTTGGGGTTTACCCTGCATGACGAACCGATGGAGAGCGAGCCAGTGTCATGAATCAGAGAGCCGACGACGCGGTGTTGACCGCGCCCGCCGAGGCGGTCCCGGCGACCGAGGAAGCCAACAAGAACCCGCTGCTGGTGGCGCTGGGCGAGCGCGTGCGCAACCTGCGCGCGCGGCGCGGGCTCACGCGCAAGGCCGTCGCGCAGGCGGCCAATGTGTCGGAGCGCCATCTCGCCAACCTCGAGTACGGCATCGGCAACGCATCGATCCTGGTGCTGCAGCAGGTGGCCGGCGCGCTGCAGTGCTCGCTGGCCGAGCTGGTCGGCGACGTGACCACGATCTCGCCCGAATGGCTGCTGATCCGCGAGCTGCTCGAGAACCGCGACGAAGCCGATCTGCGCCGCGCCCGCCTGGCGCTCGGCGAGCTGCTCGGCACCGCCGGTGCCGACCCGGCGCGCAGCCGCCGCATCGCGCTCGTCGGCCTGCGCGGCGCCGGCAAGTCCACGCTCGGCCAGATGCTGGCGGACGATCTCGAAGTGCCCTTCGTCGAACTCAGCCGCGAGATCGAGAAGCTGGCCGGCTGCAGCGTGCGCGAGATCCACGACCTCTACGGCACCAACGCCTACCGCCGCTACGAACGCCGCGCCCTCGAGGAAGCGGTGCAGATCTACGCCGAGGTGGTGATCGCCACGCCCGGCGGCATCGTGTCCGACCCGGCCACCTTCAACCAGCTGCTCGCGCACTGCACCACTGTCTGGCTGCAGGCCGCGCCCGAGGAACACATGGGCCGCGTCGCCGCGCAGGGCGACACCCGACCGATGGCCGCCAGCAAGGAAGCGATGGACGACCTGCGCCGCATCCTGAGCGGCCGCGCCGCCTTCTATTCCAAGGCCGACCTCAGCGTCGACACCAGCGGCCGCGACCTCGCGCAGAGCTTCCAGGTCCTGCGCGACACCGTGCGAGAAGCCATGCGCCGAGGCGGCTGAACCCGGGCCGGCCCTCGACATGTAAAAAAAGTCGCGAGCGGGTTGACGCGCGCCAGAACATGCAGCATGATGCATGTTCTGGTTCACGCCGAATGCACTATTGTTCGTAATGCCCGCAGCCCAGGAGACCGCCCCATGACCGAAACCACCGCCGCCACCCCCGCCCTTCGCGTCGACTACCGCACCGACCCGACCCAGTACCGCCACTGGAAGCTCAGCGTCGAGGGCGCGGTCGCCCGCCTCTCGCTCGACATCGCCGAGGACGGCGGCATCCGTCCCGGCTACAAGCTCAAGCTCAACAGCTACGACCTCGGCGTGGACATCGAGCTCTGCGACGCGCTCAACCGCGTGCGCTTCGAACACCCCGAAGTGCGCTCGGTCATCGTCACCAGCGCCAAGGACCGCATCTTCTGCTCGGGCGCCAACATCTTCATGCTCGGTGTCTCCAGCCACGCCTGGAAGGTGAACTTCTGCAAGTTCACCAACGAGACCCGCAACGGCATCGAGGATTCGTCGAAGCACTCGGGCCTCAAGTTCATCGCCGCGGTCAACGGCGCCTGCGCCGGCGGCGGCTACGAGCTCGCGCTGGCCTGCGACGAGATCGTGCTGGTCGACGACCGCTCGTCCTCCGTCTCGCTGCCCGAAGTGCCGCTGCTCGGCGTGCTGCCCGGCACCGGCGGCCTCACCCGAGTCACCGACAAGCGCCATGTGCGCCACGACCTCGCCGACATCTTCTGCACCAGCGTCGAAGGCGTGCGCGGCCAGCGCGCAGTCGAATGGCGTCTGGTCGATGCGATCGCCAAGCCCGCGCAGTTCGGCGCCGCCGTGCAGGAGCGCGCCGCCAAGCTCGGCGAAAGCAGCCATCGGCCGGTCGACGGCAAGGGCGTGAGCCTCACGCGCCTCGAACGCGAGGACGGCCCCGACAGCCTGCGCTACGAACACGTCACGGTCGAGATCGACCGCGCCCGCCGCACCGCCACCTTCACCGTCAAGGCACCGAAGGGCGCGCAGCCCGCCGACATCGCCGCCATCGAAGCCGCGGGCGCCGCCTGGTGGCCGCTCGCCATGGTGCGCCAGCTCGACGACGCCATCCTCAACATGCGCACCAACGAACTCGACATCGGCACCTGGCTGCTCAAGACCGAAGGCGATGCGCAAGCCGTGCTCGACAGCGACAAGACCCTGCTCGCCCACAAGGACCACTGGCTGGTGCGCGAAACCATCGGCGCGCTGCGCCGCACGCTCGCGCGCCTGGACGTCTCCTCGCGCAGCCTGTTCGCGCTGATCGATTCGGGCTCGTGCTTCGCCGGCACGCTGGCCGAGATTGCCTTCGCCGCCGACCGCGCCTACATGCTCGCGCTGCCCGACGATGCGGCGCGCGCACCGAAGATCACGCTCGACGAATTCAACTTCGGCTTCTTCCCGATGGTCAACGACCAGAGCCGCCTGCAGCGCCGCTTCTACGAAGAGAGCGCGCCGATGGAAGCCGCGCGCGCCGCGGCCGGCCGCGCACTCGATGCCGACGAGGCGCTCCAGCTCGGCCTCGTCACCATGTCGCCCGACGACATCGACTGGGACGACGAGATTCGCATCGCGATCGAAGAGCGCGCCGCCATGTCGCCCGATGCGCTCACCGGCCTCGAAGCCAACCTGCGCTTCGCGAGCCAGGAGAACATGGCGACGCGCATCTTCGGCCGCCTCACCGCATGGCAGAACTGGATCTTCAACCGCCCCAACGCCGTCGGCGAAAAGGGCGCATTGAAGGTCTATGGCACCGGCGAAAAAGCCGGCTTCGATTTGAACCGCGTCTGAACAACCCCGCCCGAACCACCCAAGGAACAACGATGAGCACGATCAACTACAGCGAGAAGATCCCCAACAACGTCAACCTCGGAGAAGACCGCACGCTGCAGCGTGCGCTCGAAGGCTGGCAGCCCAACTTCATCAACTGGTGGGACGACGTCGGTCCCGACGGCTCGACCCACTACGAGGTCTACCTGCGCACCGCCGTCAGCGTCGATCCGCAGGGCTGGGCCCAGTTCGGCCACGTGAAGATGCGCGACTACCGCTGGGGCATCTTCCTGAACCCGGGCGATGCCAACCGCGAGATCCACTTCGGCGACCACAAGGGCGAGAAGGCCTGGCAGGACATCCCCGGCGAACACCGCGCCAACCTGCGCCGCATCATCGTCACGCAGGGCGACACCGAGCCGGCCTCGGTCGAGCAGCAGCGCCACCTGGGCCTCACCGCGCCCAGCATGTACGACCTGCGCAACCTGTTCCAGATCAACGTCGAGGAAGGCCGCCATCTCTGGGCCATGGTCTACCTGCTGCACAAGCACTTCGGCCGCGACGGCCGCGAGGAAGCCGAGGCGCTGCTGCAGCGCACTTCGGGCGACCAGAACAACCCGCGCATCCTCGGCGCCTTCAACGAGAAGACGCCCGACTGGCTGGCCTTCTTCATGTTCACCTACTTCACCGACCGCGACGGCAAGTTCCAGCTGTCGGCGCTGGCCGAAAGCGCCTTCGATCCGCTCGCGCGCACCACCAAGTTCATGCTGACCGAAGAGGCGCACCACATGTTCGTCGGCGAGAGCGGCGTGTCGCGCGTGCTCGCGCGCACGGCGGCCGTGATGAACGAGCTGAAGACCGACGACCCGCAGAAGGTGCGCGCTGCCGGCGCCATCGACCTCGGCACCATCCAGCGCTACCTGAACTTCCACTACAGCGTCACCATCGACCTCTTCGGCGCCGACCAGTCGAGCAATGCCGCCACCTTCTACAGCTCGGGCCTCAAGGGCCGCTACGAAGAAGGCAAGCGCACCGACGACCATGTGCTCAAGGGCCAGACCTACAAGGTGCTCGAAGTCGTCAACGGCCAGCTCGCCGAGAAGGACGTGCCGATGCTCAATGCGCTCAACGAAGTGCTGCGCGACGACTTCATCAAGGACTCGGTGGCCGGCATCGGCCGCTGGAACAAGGTGCTCGAGAAAGCCGGCATCCCGACGCGCCTGGTCGTGCCGCACAAGGCGTTCAATCGCCAGATCGGCGCGCTGGCCGGCATCAGGATGTCGCCCGAAGGCCGCGTGGTGAACGAGGCCGAATGGGCCGCCAAGAAGGACGAGTGGCTGCCGACGCCCGAAGACTTCGCTTTCGTGGCATCGTTGATGGGCCGCGTGGTCGATCCGGGCAAGTTCGCGGGCTGGATCGCGCCGCCGGTGATGGGCATCAATCGCCAGCCTGTCGATTTCGAATACGTCCGCTTCGGCTGAGCGGTATTGGCTCCTTCCCCCTCTGGGGGAAGGCAGGGATGGGGGCAGCGGCGGTACCCACGAGACACGCTGCATGCCCCCACCCAACCCTCCCCCAGAGGGGGAGGGCTTTAGGAGAACGATATGGACATGGCGGTACAAGTCAGCGTCATCAAGCAGCACCTGATCGACCCCGAGATCTGCATCCGCTGCAACACCTGCGAGGCCACCTGCCCCGTCAACGCGATCACGCACGACGACCGCAACTATGTCGTGCGCGCCGATGTGTGCAACGGCTGCATGGCCTGCATCTCGCCGTGCCCGACGGGCTCGATCGACAACTGGCGCACCATGCCCGTGGTGCGCGCCTACTCGATCGAAGAGCAGCTCAGCTGGGACGAACTGCCCGCCGAACTCACGCCCGAGCAACTCGAAGCCGAAGGCGTTGCCGCGCCCGGTGATGCCGTGAACCCGGCGCCTGCCGCGCCGCCGCAGCCGGCCGCGGAGCCGGGCCAGGTCGTCTTCAACTCCGCACAGTACGGCGCCACCACGCCGCCGTGGTCGGCCGCGCATGCGTACACCAACCTGCATCCGCCGAAGAAGCCCACCACCGCCACCGTGGTCGGCAACTTCAACTGCACCGAGGCCGGCTTCGAGAACCAGACGCACCACATCGTGCTCGACTTCGGCAGCATGCCCTTCCCCGTGCTCGAAGGCCAGTCGATCGGCATCATCCCGCCCGGCACCGATGCCAACGGCAAGGCGCACTTCGCGCGCCAGTACTCCATCGCCAGCCCGCGCAACGGCGAGCGGCCGGGCTACAACAACATCTCGCTCACGGTGAAGCGCGTCACTGAAGACCACCAGGGCAAGCCCGTGCGCGGCGTTGCGAGCAACTACGTGTGCGACCTCAAGGTCGGCGACAAGGTGCAGGTGGTCGGGCCCTTCGGCGCGTCCTTCCTGATGCCCAATCATCCCAAGTCGCACATCGTGATGATCTGCACCGGCACCGGCAGCGCGCCCATGCGCGCGATGACCGAATGGCGCCGGCGCCTGCGCAAGAGCGGCAAGTTCGAAAGCGGCAAGCTGCTGCTCTTCTTCGGCGCACGCACGCAGCAGGAGCTGCCGTACTTCGGTCCGCTGCAGACGCTGCCCAAGGATTTCATCGACATCAACTTCGCCTTCTCACGCACGCCCGGCCAGCCCAAGCGCTACGTGCAGGACGTGATGCGCGAACGCGCTGCCGACCTCGCCGCGCTGCTGAAGGACGGCCAGAGCCACTTCTACGTGTGCGGCCTGAAGAGCATGGAAGAAGGCGTGGTGCTCGCGCTGCGCGATGTGGCCGTCGAAGCGGGTCTCGACTGGGACACGGTCGGCGAAGCGCTGAAGCGCGAAGGCCGCATGCACCTCGAAACCTATTGAGCCGCAGTCCGTGAAGTTCGCCGAGTTCCACGTGGGCCAGGTCATCGAGGCCGGGCCCTATCTCGTGACCGAGGCGGAGGTGCTGCAGTTCGCGAAGGCCTATGACCCGCAGTGGTTCCATACCGATCCCGATGCGGCGTCCGGCAGTCCCTTCGGCGGATTGATCGCGAGCGGATGGCATACGGCATCGATCGCGATGCGGCTCCTGACCGATGCGGCATTGGTCGGCTCCGAGTCCTTCGCTTCGCCGGGGCTCGCGTACCTCAAGTGGCCGAACCCCGTGCGGCCCGGCGATGCGCTGCGGCTCGCAGCCGAAGTGGTCGAAGTCCGAAGGTCGGAGAAGCGCCCGACCCTCGGCATCCTGCGCTGGCAATGGCGCCTGTTCAACCAGCGCAAGTCGATGGTGCTGGACCTCGAAGCGACCAGCCTGTTCCGGCTCGGTCCCATCGAACCCGGCGCGGCCACCGCCTAGCCAGAGCCCCTGCGTGCCCGCAATGGGTGCGCTGCGCGAGCGTTGCGATTTCTGCATCGCAGCGTACGAAAACCAATGCTTGTCCGCGGCCCGGCCCGCGCGGAATATCGCGTCCTCGTTCACGCATTCCGCCCACGCACCTCGCCGCCATGAAAGCCTCTTCTTCGAAACCTCGCCTCGCGCTCGGCCTGCTGATCCACCCGACCGGCAACCATGTCGCCTCCTGGCTCCATCCTTCCGCGCAGGTCGACGCGGGCTCCAACTTCGCGCACTACGCGCAACTCGCGAAGACCGCCGAGGCCGGCTGCTTCGACTTCATGTTCCTGGCCGACGCGCTCGCGGTGCGCGGCGGCCACATGGAAGCGCTCTCGCGCTGGCCGCAGTACATGGCCTACTTCGAGCCGACCACGCTGCTGTCGGCGCTGGCCGCGCTCACGCGCAACCTCGGGCTGGTCGCGACCGCGACCACCAGCTACAACGAGCCCTTCAACATCGCGCGCCGCTTCGCCTCGCTCGACCACATCAGCCACGGCCGCGCGGGCTGGAACGTCGTCACCTCGTCCAACCCGGACGAGGCGCTCAACTTCGGCCGGCCCGAACATTTCAAGCATGGCGACCGCTATGCGCGTGCACGCGAATTCGTCGAGGTCGTCAAGAAGCTCTGGGATTCCTGGGAGGACGATGCCTTCATCCGCGACCGCGCATCGGGCCGCTACTTCGAGCCGTCGAAGCTCCACGTCGCCCACCATGCGCAGGAGCACTTCAACGTCCGCGGCCCGCTCAACATCTCGCGCGCGCCGCAGGGCTATCCGGTGATCGCGCAGGCCGGCGCCTCCGAGGACGGCCGCGAGCTCGCGGCGCACAGCGCCGAGATCGTCTTCACGCCCCTGCATTCGCTCGACAAGGCCAAGGCCTTCTACCAGGACGTGAAGCGCCGCATGGACAAATACCGGCGTGCCGAAGACCAGATGAAGATCACCCCCGGCCTCAACGTGATCGTCGGCGCGACCCGCGGCGAAGCGGTGCGCAAGCAGAAGCATCTCGAATCGCTGGTGCATCCGGCCGTCGGGCTGGAACTGCTGTCCAATGCGCTCGGCGGCATCGACCTGTCCGGCTGCGATCTCGACCGGCCGCTGCCCCTGTCGCTGATCCCCGAGGACACCAACACCAGCAAGGGAACGCTCGCGCACACGATCGAGATGTCGCAGAAGGAAGGCACGACGGTGCGCCAGCTCTATCTCGAGTACGCGGGCGCGCGCGGCCAGCGAACCCTGCTCGGCACGCCGCAGAGCATCGTCGACGACATGGAGGAATGGTTCCATTCGAAGGGCGTCGACGGCTTCCTGATCCAGCCTTCGGTCGCGCCCGCCGACCTGGTCGATTTCGTCGATCTCGTCGTGCCCGAACTGCAGCGGCGCGATCTGCTGCGCACTTTCTACGAAGGCGGCACGCTCAGAGCCAACCTCCGGCTGGCCCGGCCGGACAATCGCCATGCGGGCTCGGCCACAGGAGAACGGTCATGACCTCATCCATGCTCGAACGCAAGGCGCCCTCTGCGCCGACCGCCGAATTGCCGGCCCGCTTCAAGGCCGCGATGCGCGGCGTGGCCGGCACGGTGACCATCGTCACCGCGACGCAGGGCGAACGCTTCGTCGGCATGGCGGCGACGGCCTTCAGCGCCGTGTCGATGGACCCGCCCTCGCTGCTGGTCTGCGTCAACACCGACGCATCGATCCATGCCGCGATCGTGAAGACGCGAAGCTTCTGCGTGAACATCCTGCACCGTTCCAACGAGCCGGTCTGCCACTTCTTCGGCGGCAAGTTCACGCAGGAGGAGCGCTTCGCGGCCACCGAATGGAAGGCCACCGAGCGCGGCCTGCCCTATCTCGCCTCGTCGCAGGCCACGCTCGAATGCGAGCTGTCGGACAGCATCGACCATGGCAGCCATTCGATCTTCGTCGGCAACGTGCTGGCGGCGCGCCTGGGCGATGCGATCAATCCGCTGCTCTATCTCGACGGCCGCTACGAATCCATTGCGGCGCACGGCTGAAGAACCCATTCGAATCAAGGAGACATCCATGAAAGCAATCTACGGGCTGGCAGTGATTCCCTTCATCGGGTTCCTGTCCGGCGGCGCGATCCTGTCGAAGGTCGACCCGCTGTTTCTCGGGCTTCCCTTTTTGATGGTGTGGAACATCGCCTGGATGTTCATCTCGTCCGGCATCCTGGCCGTGATCTACTGGTTCGACTCGCACGCAGAGGACGCTCAACCATGAACGCCGCATTGATCGTCATCGCCATCTTCTTCGCCTGCGCGCTCGCCGCCGGCCTCGTCGCGCGGCGCGGCATCACGATGAACCTCAAGGAATGGGCCGTGGCCGGCCGCGGCTTCGGCACCGTCATCACCTTCGTGCTGATCGCCGGCGAAGTGTTCTCGACCTACTCCTTCCTCGGCGCAACCGGCTGGGCCTACGGACGCGGCGCGCCCACCTTCTACTACCTGGCCTGCGCGTCGCTGGCCTTCGTCATCGGCTACTGGAGCCTGCCGCGGCTGTGGGCCTATGCGCAGGAGCGCGGGCTCATTTCCTTCTCCGACTACTTCGAATCCAAGTACCGCAGCAAGCCGCTCGGCGTGATCGTGTGCGTCATCGCGCTGCTGGCGATGATTCCGCTGCTGGTCATCCAGCTGCGCGGACTCGGCATCATCGTCGCCGAGACCTCGTATGGCGCGATCAGCGAGAACGCGGCGATCTGGATCGGGCTGTCGATCATGGTCGTCTACATCGTCGTCTCGGGCATCCGCGGCGCGGCGACCGTGGCGGTGATCAAGGACATCTCGATCTTCGCGCTCGCGCTCTTTCTCGGCATCTACCTGCCGCTGCATTACTTCGGCAGCTACGCGCACATGTTCAGCGCGATCTCGACGGCCAAGCCCCATCACTTCCAGTTGCCGGACAAGGGACTCAACCTCAGCTGGTACAACTCCACCGTCATCCTGATCTCGCTCGGCTTCTACCTCTACCCCTACCAGTTCACCAGCATCTACGCCGCGCGCAGCCTCAATGCCGTGCGCAAGAACGCGGTGATCCTGCCGCTCTACCAGACGCTGATCACCTGCATGTACATGGTCGGCTTCGCGGCGATCCTCGTCGTGCCGGGGCTCGAGGGTGCGTCGGTGGACCTCGCGCTCTTTCGCATCAGCAAGCTGTCCTTCGATCCGTGGTTCGTCGGCGTGATCGGCGGCGTCGGGCTGCTGACCGCGGTGGTGCCCGGCGCGATGATCCTGCTCAACGCATCGACCATGGTCGGCAAGAACATCTACAAGGAATACTTCAACCCCTCGGCGCCCGACACGCGCGTCGAGCGCGTCGCCAAGATCACCGTGCCGCTCTATGCGCTGGTCGCGGTCATCGCGCTGTTCAAGTCCGGCATCGAGATGGTGCCGCTCGCGCTGCTCGCGTCCAACCTGCTGAACCAGCTCTTCCCGTCCTTCATCATCGGCCTGTTCCGCCGCGACGCCATCAACGGCCGGGCGCCGATCGCGGGCATCGCCGCCGGCATGATGCTCATCGCCTACGTGATGCTGGGGTACGATGGCAGCGTGGCCCGGGCCTTGCCCTTTGCGCCGGACTTCATCCAGTCATGCAACCTCGGACTCCTGGCATTGCTGCTCAACCTCGCGGTGTTTCTCGCGGCGATGAAGCTCTGGCCTGAAAGCAGCAGACAGGCCGCCGACGAATCCTTCTCGATGCCGCGCAGCGCATAGACCCCGCACACGACGATGAAGGGACGCATTAGCTCGCTCTCGATGCTGTACCTGGCCGAGGTGGCCGATGCGGGTTCCATCCGCCTGGCCGCCGAGCGCCTCTTCATCTCGCCCTCGGCGCTCAACCGCAAGATCCTGCTGCTCGAAGAGCAATTGGGCGCCGCCATCTTCAAGCGCGCGGCCCGCGGCGTCACCCTCACCGGCGCGGGCGAGATCATGCTTGCCGCCGCCCGCCAGACCGAACGCAACCTCGCCACCGCCATCTCGCAGGTCGAGGCGCTGCGCGGCCTCAAGCGCGGCCACGTCAACTTCGGCACGCTCACCGGCTTCGCGGAGAAGGCCGTGCCCGAACTGCTGGCGGCCTGGCGCGTATCGCACCCCGAGGTCACTTTCAACTTCTACGCCGGCAACTCGCGCGACATCGTGCAGCAGGTGCTTGAAGGCCGGCTCGACCTCGGCCTGTGCTGGGACCCGCCGAGCTCCACGCCCGTGCGCCGCGTGGCCTCGGCCGACATCCCGATCGGCGTTGCGATGCAGCCCGACCATCCGCTGGCGGCGCGCAAGAAGGTGCGGCTGCGCGAATGCCTGGAGTACGCGGTCGTCTTCCCCTCGCGCGGCATGGAGTTCCGCACGGTGCTGGACCGCATCAACATCGGCATCGAGAGCCGGGTGACGCCGGCCGTCGAAGTCAACTCGATCGCGGCGCTCAGGCAGCTCGCGCTCATCGGCAACGACCTCGTGCTGATCACCGCCAACTCGGTGATCGACGAGATCGAGGCCGGCACCATCGTGCTTCGGCCGCTGGAGGATCCGGGCTGCGACCTGCTCAAGCTCAGCCTGTTCACCAAGGACTCCGACAGCCTGCCGGCCGTGGCGGACGTGGTGATCGCGGGCCTGGAGCGGGAGCTGGGGATGATCAGGGAGCGGGTGGCCGGGATCTATTCGGCATAGCCCGGCAACTCGCGGTCGAGCACGCGCATCATGGCTTCGAAGAACAGCCGCTCGCGCTCCGCGCGCGGGTGGCGGTCGTCCTGCCCCGGGGTCTGCACCTGCCGGACCATCTCGTCGCTCAACACGGCCAGCGGGCGCCCGGTGGCCAGCGCGAGCATCTGCATGCGGCAGACCCGCTCGATGCGGTAGAGGCGGCGGTAGGCCTCGGCCACGGTGTTGCCGACCACCAGCACCCCGTGGTTCTTCATGAAGACGATCGGCTTGTCGCGCGCGAGGGCCGCCAGGCGCTCGCCTTCGGACAGGCTGCTCGCGGTGCCTGTGTAGTCGTCGTCGTAGGCGATCTGCGTGCTCACCAGCGCCGCCGTCTGGCTCGCAGGCTGCAGCCGGTTGTCCTGCAGCATGTTGAGCGCCGTGGCCCAGGTCTGGTGGGTGTGCAGCACCACCTTCGCGCCGGTGATGCGGTGGATCGGCGCGTGAATGCACTGCGCGGAAATCTCCACCACGCCGTCGCCTTCGTGCGTGACACCCTGCTCATCGAAGACCAGCAACTCGCTCGCACGGGCCTCCGACCAATGACAGCCGAAAGGCATGATCAGGAATCGGTCCTCGCGCCCCGGCACCACCATGGTGAAGTGGTTGTCGATGCCTTCGTCGAGTTCGTGCAGCGCCGCCATGCGATAGGCCGCCGCGAGATGGATGCGCGCCTGCGTGATCGGATCGACGCTGGGGTTCATGGTCGCCATCAGTTGATGTGGATGTTGGCCTTCTGGATCACGTCCTTCATCAGCGCGTCATCCTTGGCGATCTGCGCCTTGAAGTCGGCCGGCCCTTCGAACGCGCCCGACATGCTCATGGCAGTCAGCTTGCTCTTGTCGATGCCTTCCATCACGTCCTTCGACGCGGCCCCGATCTGGTCGACGATGTTCGCGGGCGTGCCCTTGGGCGCGAAGACGCCATACCAGTTCGGCACGTCGAGGTCCACGCCGAGCTCCTTCAAGGTCGGCACGTTCGGCAGATCGGGGTGGCGCGTGCCCACCATGCTCGCGATGGCCTTCAGCTGCCCGGCTTTCACCTGCGGCACGACCACGCTGTCGTAGACGACGTCCACGCGCCCGCTCAGCAGGTCGGGAATGAATTCCGCCGAACCCTTGTAGGGCACGTGCACCGTGTTCACGCCCGTCTTGAGGTTGATCAGTTCGCCCATCAGGTGCGTCATGGTGGCCGGGCCGGCCGAGCCGAAGGAATACTTGCCCGGATGCTTCTTCATCTCGGCGACCACCTCGGCGAAGTTGTTGCCCGGAAAGTCCTTGCGCACCACCATCATCGGAATCCAGGTGGTGAGCCGCGCGACGGGCACGAAGTCGGTGAGCGGGTCGTACGGGAGCTGCTGCAGATGCGGCGTCACGACGAAAACCCCCGTCGGCGCGACGAACAGCACGCTGCCGTCGTTGGCGCCGCGCATCGCCGCCTGCGCACCGATCACGCCGCCGGCGCCCGGCTTGTTGTCGACGATGACGGCGCGTCCCAGCTTCTTGCCGAGCGCTTCGGCATAGAGCCGCGCGATGTTGTCCGCATTGCCGCCGGCCGGGTAGGGCACGATGACGCGGATGGGCTTGTCCTGCTGCGCGGCGGCAGGCAGGGCGAAGGCGGCGGCAAGGGCCAGGGCAAGGGCGAGGACGGGCCTGCGTTTCATGGTGATGATGTCTCCGTGGATGTCGAGGGTTCTTTGCTTCAACGGCCTTCGAAGCGAGGCTTGCGTTTGTCCTTGAAGGCGCGCTTGCCTTCTTCCAGGTCCTCGCTCAGGCGGATCGCATCCAGTTGCTGGAGCGTGCGCGCATAGATCTCGGACGGGCTCTGCGGAATGATCTGGCTGACGAAGCGCTTGATGGTGCGGATCACCAGCGGCGCCATGCCGGCGATCTCCTCGGCCATGGCCAGGGCCACCTCCAGCTGCCGGCCGACGGGTGTCACCTGGTTGATCAGGCCCACTTCATAAGCGCGCTGTGCATCCATCTGCCGGCCCAGCAGCATCACCTCCATCGCCACCTTCTGCGGAATGCGCGCGGCCAGCGCGGTGATGAAGCCCTGCGTGAGGCCGATCTTCGCCTCCGGGTAGCTGAACTTCGTGTTCTCGGCCGCGACGGCGAGGTCGCAGGTCGCGGTGAGCGTGATGCCGCCGCCGATGCACCAGCCGGCGATGGCCGCGATGATGGGCTTGTCGGTCACGATGCCGGCGCCGGGCGTGCAGCGCCAGAACTCCGGAATATCGTTGAGGTCGGCGCCGGCCGTGAAGGCCTCGTTGCCGGCGCCGGTGATCACGGCCACGCGCTGCGACGCGTCGGCGTCGAACTCGGCGAAGCCGCGCTGCAGATCGAGCGCCGTCGCCTGCGAGAGCGCGTTGCGCTTGGCCGCGTTGTCGATGGTGAAGACGGTGACCGCGCCGCGGCGGTCGATGCGAAGGCAACTCATTGGAAAGACTCCCCGATTCGCGCGCGCGCGTCCACGGCCATGCAGCCCTTGGGACCCAGCTTGAGCGGATTCACTTCGAACTCGAAATCGCGGCCCCGCAGGCGCTCCGCGATGGCGGCAAGACGGCGCACGGCGTCGACCGCCGCGTCCAGGTCGACCGGCTCGGCGCCGCGATAGCCGCGCAGCAGCGGCGCGATGCGCAGCGACAGCAGCGCCTCGCGCACCGCCGCCGCCGACACGGGCAGCGGCAGCAGCACCACGTCCTTCATCAGCTCGACCCACACGCCGCCGCTGCCGACGATCAGCACCGGCCCGAACTGCGGATCGTTGCGCGCACCGACGAGCAGCTCCACCGTGCCGGTGGCCATCGCCTGCAGGAAGAAGCCCTCGATGCGCGCCTCGGGCATCGCTTGCTGCACCCGCCGCTTCATCGCCGTCAGCGCCGCGCGCAGCGCCGCCGCATCGTGCAGGTCGAGCGCGACGCCGCCCACTTCCGTCTTGTGGACGATCTGCGGCGAGACGATCTTCGCCACCAGCGGGTAGCCGATCTCGTCGGCGCGTACCAGCGCTTCCTCGATGTCGGCGACGACGACGCCCCGGTTGACGGGAATGCCGGCGGCATGGAGCAGCGCCTTCGCTTCCTCTTCGCCGAGCGATGCGCTCTCGGCCGGCGGCGCGAAGTCGAGTGCGGGCAACGGCTCGGGTGCCTCTTGCTCGCGCCACGCGGACCACGCGCGCCACGCGCGGATCGCCTCCACCGCCTCGGCCAGCGAGTCGGTGAAGGGCTGCCCCGATTGCCGCAGCAGCGCGCGCGGACCGTTGGCCAGCGCGCCTGGCTGCATCACCTGCAGCACCGGCTTGCCGGCTTCGGCGCAGCCTTGCGCCAGCTCGCCGGCCAGCGCCGTGAGGCCCGGCGCGGTGGTGATGACGGCGAGGCAGATGTCGGCATCGGCGTCGCGCATCGCGAACAGCGCGCTCTGGTAGCCGAAGTCCGGCACCTCCTTCACCTTGGCGCCATAGAGGTCCACCGGGTTGTCGGCCTGCCCCGGCACATAGAGCGTCGCCAGCGCTTCACGGGCCGTCTCGCCGAAGCGGGTCATCGGAATGCCGGCATCGGACAGCGCATCGGCACTCAGCGCCGCGCTGCCGCCGGAGGTCGAGATGAGCACGGCCTGCGCGACGCGGTGCGCCGGATGCTGCGCCATCGCCGCGGCCAGCAGCAGCATCGCGAACACGTCGTTCAGCAGCACGATGTTCTCGCGCTCGCACACGGCCTTGAGCACCGCGTAGTCGCCGGCCAGGCTGGCAGTGTGCGAGAAGGCCGCGCTGGAGCCGGCGGCCGTGCGCCCGGCCTTCACCGCCAGCCATGGCTTGCCGGCCGCCCGCGCGCGGCGCGCCAGCTGCACGAATCGCGCCGGCGATTTCACGCCCTCGATGTACGAGCAGATGACGCGCGTGTGCGGATCGTCGATCAGGAACTCGATGAAGTCGCACAGCGCCAGGTCCGCCTGGTTGCCCACCGACACGCAGTGGCTGAAGCCGATGCCCATGGCCGTGGCGCGATCGAACAGCGTGCCCATCAGCGCGCCGCTTTGCGTGATGAAGCCGATCGGGCTGCGCGGCAGCGTCTCGACATCGAGCGCGGGCGACGAGCACAGCACCAGATGGTTGGCCGGAGAGATCACGCCGAGGCAGTTGGGGCCGATCAGGCGCATGCCGGCGGCCCGTGCGATCGCCACCAGCTCGGCCTCGATCGCGGCGCCCTCGGGGCCCGCATCCGAGAAGCGCGCCGTGATGATGATGGCGCAGCGCACGCCGCGATCGGCGCACTCCTGCACGCGCGCCTTCACCTGCGCCTGCGGCACGGCCATGATCGCCATGTCGGGCGCTTGCGGCGTCACGGCGACGGACGGATAGGCCTCCAGGCCGAGCAGTTCCTTGCGGTTCGGATTGATCGGATAGATGGTGCCGGCATAACGGTGGCGCAGCAGCATCTGCAGCACGCGGCCGCCGAATTTGCCCTGGTCCTCCGAGGCGCCGATGACGGCGACGGAGCGCGGGCTCAGCAGCGCGGCGATGGGGATGGGCGGGTCGGATGTGTTCATGCGGGGAGGACGATAGGCGTTCCATCAATCAGTGCAACAGTTCTGCATTCTGGAACGACGACGGAGAGGCCCGCCGACCTTCAGTGCGGACCGAAGCGGATCTGCGACAGCGCGGCCATGGGCTGGTTGCCGGCCAGCGCGCTCGAGACATCCGAGGCTGCCGCCATCACCGCCTGCGTCCACTCGCCCAGCACGCTCTTGCGAAAGCGCGCCGCGGGCCCCGAGATGCCGATCGCCGCGATCATCGAACCCCGCGTATCCCGCACCGGCGAGGCGATGCCCCAGACGTCGTTGCGCCATTCCGCGCGGTTGAGGGCGAAGCCCTGCTCGCGCACCTTGCGCATCTCCTTGAGGAAGGCGGCAGGGTCGGTGATGGTGCGCTCCGTGTGCGGCTCGAGCCGCTTGGCCACGTCCTGCAGGATCGAGGGCGCGACATAGGCCAGCTGCACCTTGCCGGTCGCCACGCAGTAGGCCGGCGCGCGGCCGCCGATCTGCGAATAGGCGCGCACGGGGTTGGGGCTGTCGACCTTGTGCACGTAGACCACCTCCGTGCCGTCGAGCACCGACAGGTGCACGCTCTCGCCCGTGAGCACCATCAGCGCTTCCATCTGCCGCTCGGCGTGGCGCCGCAAATCCAGCTTGGACAGCACGGCAGAGCCGAGCTCCCACAGCTTGATGGAGGGCGCGTAGCTGCCGCTCTCTTCGTCGCGCAGCACGAAGCGCGTCTCGACGAGCGCCTGCATGAGGCGATGGACATTGCTCTTGCCCATGCTCAACTCGCGGCCGATCTGCGTGAGGCCGAGCGCGCGGTCGCTGCGCGACAGCAGTTCGAGCACCGCCAGCCCCTTGAGAAGGGTGTTGTTCATGTTCCGTATTCTAGAACTCTTGATGTGTCATTTGGAACTCTCTATCGTCGCCGCCATGAATCAAGAACAACGCAAGACCGCCGGCGGCGAAGCCGTCACGGCCCGGCAGCCGCTGGCCGGCATCCGGGTCGCGGAGTTCTGCTCCACGGCCGCCGGTCCCTTCTGCGCGATGCTGCTGTCCGACATGGGCGCCGAGGTCGTCAAGATCGAGCCGCCCGAAGGCGACGGCCTGCGCCAGTGGCCGCCAATCACCGACGGCTACAGCGAGAACTTCGCCTCGGTGAACCGCAACAAGAAATCCGTCGTGCTCAACCTCAAGGACCCGGCCTCAGCCGAGATCGCGCGCCGCCTGATCCTGGACTGCGATGTCGTGGTCGAGAACAACCGCCCCTGCGTCATGGACCGCCTGGGCCTCGGCTATGCGCAGCTGCGCGCCGAGCATCCCGACCTCGTCTACTGCTCGATCTCGGCCTTCGGCCAGAGCGGCCCGCGCGCCAGCGAAGGCGGCTTCGACCTCACCATCCAGGCCGCAGCCGGCGTGATGAGCGTCACCGGCGAAGAAGGCGGCGTGCCGGTGAAGTGCGGCGTGCCGGTGTCCGACTTCGCTTCCGGGCTCTATGGCGCCTATGCCGTGGCGGCGGCGCTGAGCGCGGTGCGCGCCGGCGCCGGCGGCGTTCACATCGACGTGCCCATGTTCGGCTGCACGCTGGCCATCGCCGCACTGCAGACCAGCGAGTACTTCGGCAGCGGACGCAGCCCGCGCCGCCTCGGCTCCGCGCACCCGCGCAACGCGCCCTACCGCGCGTTCGAGGCGTCGGACGGCTACTTCGCGATCGCGGCCGGCAACCACCCGCTCTGGCTGAAGGTGCTCGGCGTGGTCGACATGCCGCAGCTGGCCGCCGACCCGAGGTTCCTGAGCACGCTCGACCGCGCGACCCACCAGGCCGACCTGAAAGTGCTGCTGGAAGAGAAGTTCCGCACCGCGCCCGTCGCGCACTGGCTGCAAGTGTTCCGCGAGGCAGGCGTGCCGCACTCGGCCATCAACGACTATGCGTCCGCGCTCGCCGATGGCCAGGTCGACGCGATGGGCTGGGTGCACGCGCTCACGCTGCCCAACGGCGCGACCACGCGCACCTTCGGCTTCCCGCTGCGCCTCGACGGCCATGCGGCCGACATCCGCTCGGGCCCGCCCGCGCTGGGCGAGCACACGGAAGAAATCCGCGCACGCTACGGCGAGCGCGTGCCCGCGTGACGGCGCCGGCGCATGCCCGCCATGTCTGACCGCCTCGACCCCTTCGTGGCCGCCGTGACGGCCGCCGTGGAGCGCTGCGCCGACGAAGCGCAACTGCTCGATCGACTCGAACACGCGATGCGGCAACTCGTCGCGGCCGACGACTGGCTGCCCGCCGAACGCGCCCAGCCGCACCCGCAGCACTACCAGCAGTACCTGCTGCACTGCGACCCGCAGCAGCGCTTCTCGGTCGTGAGCTTCGTCTGGGGCCCGGGCCAGCAGACGCCGATCCACGACCACACCGTGTGGGGCGTGATCGGCATGCTGCGCGGCGCCGAGATCGGGCAGCACTACCGCCGCACGCCCCGGGGCATGCAGGCCGAAGGCACGCCCGAGCGGCTGAACCCCGGCGACGTCGCCGCCGTGTCGCCGCGCATCGGCGACATCCACCGCGTGAGCAATGCCTTCGACGACCGCGTGTCCGTCAGCATCCATGTCTACGGCACCGACATCGGCCGGCTGACCCGGCACGTCTTCGATCCGCAGACCGGCGCGGTGAAGGACTTCGTGTCCGGCTACGCCAACGCATGCAAGGCAGCGACATGAGCGCCGCGCCGGGCCGCCCCAAGCAAGCTCGCACCGCAGTGCGAAGCACGAAGGTTGCGTGATGACCGAGGCGCCCGTTCTCGTCGACGCCTCGGCGGCCGTCTGGCGCGTCACGCTCCATCGCCCGCAGCAGGGCAATGCCTGTTCGGCCGAACTCGTGCGCGCGCTCGACGATGCGGTGGCGCGCGCCGAGGCCGAGGGCGCCGAAGCCCTCGTGCTGCAGGGACAAGGCCGTCACTTCTGCACCGGCTTCGACCTTTCGAAGCTCGACGACGAGACCGACGACACGCTGCTCGCGCGCTTCGTGCGCATCGAGCTGCTGCTGCAGCGCATCGCCCACGCGCCCTTCCTCACCATCGCGCTCGCGCAGGGCCGCACCATGGGTGCCGGCGCCGACCTCTTCGCGGCCTGCGGGCTGCGGCTCGCGCAGGCCGATGCCGCCTTCGCCTTCCCGGGTGCCCGCGGCTTCGGCCTCGTGCTCGGCACGCGGCGCCTTGCCGCGCGCGTCGGCACCGAGACGGCGCTCGACTGGGTCGAGAGCGGCCGCAGCGTTGCGGCCGACGAGGCTTGCCGCCGAGGGCTCGTCACCTCGCTGGTCGATGGCCCGCATGCCATCGACGCGCACTCTCTCGCGCGCTGGCGCGAGGACGCGCAGCTGCGCGCCAGCCTGCGCCAGGCCGTGGACCCGCACCGCGCCGACGCCGCCGCGCGCGACCTCGACCTGCTCGTGCGCTCCGCCGCGCGGCCGGGCCTGCGCGAGCGCGTGGCCGCGTACGTCGCGCGCGTGGCCGCGGCGCGCCGCAGCAGCCCTCCCGGTCCGGTGCGTGACGCGTGAGCGCGCCGGCTTCTTCTCATCTCCTTCACCTCACTGACCGACGAAAGAAAGACCAAGACCATGTTCATGAACTGGACCGACCTGCTGGGCACCCTCAAGCGTTCCTACACCCGCCTCGGCAACACCAACCCGAAGATGCTGGAGGCCTACCGCGCCGTGGCCGCGGCCCAGGGCTCCAACGGCGCGCTCGACGCCAAGACCCGCGAATTGATCGCCATGGCCGTGGCCGTGACGACGCGCTGCGACGGGTGCATCTCGTCGCATGCGGCTGCGGCTGCGAAGGCCGGGGCGACCGAGGCTGAGATGAGTGATGCGTTGGGCGTGGCGATTGCGCTGAATGCGGGGGCTGCGTATGTGTATTCGCTGCGCGCGATGGAGGCCTTCGGGGAACTGAAGGGCAACAACAGCTGAGTTGCAGTTCATCGAGACCCTCGGCCGTCGGGGTCAGGCATGCTTCGCCAGCGGATACAGCAGCAAGCCGAGCAATGCCGCCGCGACGACGACCAGCGGCTCGGGAATCTTCTTGAAGCGCCACAGCAGCGCAGCGGTGCCGATGGCCAGCGCGGCTGTCGCCAGATCGATGATCGATCGCTGCGCGATGACGAGCACTGCGCCGCTCAGCGCACCTATTGCCGCGGCCGTGACACCATCGACGAACGCGACGATGCCGGGGTGCTTGCCATGCTTCTTGAAGTACGGCGCGGGCGCGACGGTCAGCAGATAGCACGGCACGAAGGTGGCCAGCGCCGCGACGAGCGCACCCCAGAACCCGGCAATCAGGTAGCCGATGAAGCCTGTTGTGATGACGACCGGACCCGGCGTGATCATCGCGACCGCCACGGCATCGACGAACTGGCGCTCGTTGAGCCAATGGTGTTCGGTGACGACGCCGCCGTACAGGAACGGGACGATCGCAAGCCCGCTTCCGAAGACGAAGCTGCCGGCGTACGCGAAGAACGCGCCGATCTGCCCGAGCAGATGCCAGTCCGTGGTCCCCGCGGCGAGCATCGCAGCCGTCGGCGCTACAGCTGCGATGCTGCCGAGATGCCCACCGAACCAGCGCTTCGGCGGCGCGCGCACCAGCCACACCAGCACGCCGGCGCCGAGGAAGAGCCAGACACTCTCGGACTGGGTCAGCACCGTGAGCACGGCACTGAGCAGGAAGATCGCCCAGAGCAGCTTGTCGCGGCCGATGCTTCGGGTCGTCAACTTCCACGCGCTCATCGCGATGATGCCGATCACGCAAGCACCGACGCCGTAGAAGACGGCCTGCATCCAGGGCAGGCCACCGTAGGCCACATAGGCGGCGCCGATGGCGACCACCATCAGGAATGAGGGCAAGACGAAGGCGATCCCTGCCAGCGTGGCACCCGCCAGCCGGTAATGCACATAGCCCAGGTAGATCGCCAGTTGGGCCGCGAGCGGTCCCGGCATCAGCTGCGCGAGCGTGATGCCTTCCTTGTAGTCGGAGTCGGAGATCCAGCCCCGGCGCTCGACCAGGTCCCGGTACATGCTGCCCACGAGCGCCACCGGTCCGCCGAAGCCCCATGTACCGAGACCCAGCATGTAGCGCACCAGTTGCCACCGCGAATAGCCCGGAGAATTCGTGGGCGCCACGTTGGTCGTCGCATCGGTCATGGGACGTCGCCTGCAGGTTTGCCGCGCATGAAGTGCATATAGAGCGAGTCCAGCAGTCCGCTGATCTCGGTCAACAGCGCGTCGTCGTCGGACAGACGTTCGCGCGCGCCGGCGAGCATGGCTTCGAAGCCGCTCGCCTCGGCCACCGGCTCGCCGCCCACATCGAGCGAGTGAACCATCGCGCCCAACCGGACCAGCGCCGGATCGTCCTCCAGGCCGAAGCTGGCCATCAGGTTCTCGAAGGTCACTCGATCGCCGATGTGCGTGAAGGTCGCCCCGTCGAAGTCGAAGCCCAGTGCGCTCTTCGGGCAGTCCGCCGGCTTCGCGAGCCACCGGAACCGTGCGTCGTGGTCGATGAAGCGCCGGATCAGCCAGGCGCTGGCCACCCTGTCTACCCACAGCTTGCGCCGCGTGGCCCAAAGGCGCCCCTGGTACCGGGCCGGATCGAGCCGGGCAATGCGGCCCTCGGTCTCGTGCGGCTCATCGGGCGACAGTACCGCTTCGACGCACTTGTCGAAGTCCGTCCAGGCCGCCTCGGCTTCCAGCCTGGCTTCGCCGGGGAAGAAGTCGATCGCGCGCAGCGCGTCGAACTCGCGCTGAAGCTTGCGTTGGAGCCGGGCCAGTTCGGGCATCGCCATGGAAGCGATCCCGGCGTTGGCCTCTTTCCAGGACTTGCGCAATTCGGCGTAGTCCGCGCTGCGGTCGAAGAGCTGCCGGTAGGCGTCCGCCTCGTCGGCCGAGTGCGGCGATGCGTTCAGCAGCCAGGCGCTGCCGCCCTCGCGGGCGCACGCATCGGCGAGCTCCTTCAGCCTGGCTGCATGCTCGCCCTGGGCGGGCAAAAGGTACGCGCCGTCGCGCAGCGCCATGCAGCCCAGCGCCTTCAGCGCGCGCCAGATCCGCATGCGTCCGGTGGCGCTCGACGTGGGGAGAGAGACGACGAGCAATAGCCATGAGGCATTCGAGGTTGCCATGTCGCGTATCATACATTCATGTAGAGATCTCAACAGCAAGATGGGGGCTGCGCATGCACGACGACATCCGGCCGCGACTGGCCATCCTCTATCCCGGAGACCGTGCGGCCCGCGATCGGGCCGACCCGGCGAGCAGTCGATTTCTTGCGCTCTTCAATGCGTTCGAGAGCGCAGGCGTCGCCGTCGAACCCGCCGTCTACCACGACGATTTCCGCGACGAGGTGCTGCGGCAGCTCATGCACGTGCAAGGCGTCCTGGTATGGCACAACCCGATCGAGGGTGGCCGTGACCGCCGGTGCCTGGACGCGTTGCTTCGCGAAGTGGCTGCGCAAGGGGTCTTCGTCAGCACCCACCCGGACACGATCCTGAAGCTCGGTACCAAGGATGTGCTGTTCTCGGTGCGCGATCTGCCTTTTGGCAGCGACGTGCATCGTGTCGACAGCCTTGCTCAGTTGTCGACCCAGCTGCCCGGTCGCTTGCTGCTCGGCCCTCGCGTGCTCAAACAGTGCCGCGGACACAGCGGGATCGGCGTGTGGCGCATCGAGCGGCGCGGAGAAGCCCTCTATGCGCTGCAGCATGCGCAGCGCGGCGCGATCGAGGCGCTGTTGAACATGAACGACGTCGTGCAGCGGCTCGCACCGTACTTCGACAACGACGGTCACATGATCGACCAGGCCTGGCAGCCGCGCATGGTCGAAGGCATGACGCGCGCCTACCTTGTGCAAGGCCGGGTCGCGGGCTTCGGCCACCAGACGGTGGTGGCACTCCACCCCGGCTCGGGCGCCGGCGAGGCGCCTTCACCGACGACGCGGCGCTACAGCGATGCGGACGATCCACGGTTTCAGGTGCTGCGCAGGCGCCTGGAGGACGAATGGGTGGGGCTGATGTGCGACCGCCTCGACCTCCCGCATGAAGCGCTGCCGATGCTTTGGGATGCGGACTTCCTGCTCGGCGAGCGACGCGGTGGCGAGTCGGAAACCTACGTGCTTTGCGAAGTCAACGTCAGCAGCGTTTCACCCTTTCCTCCCTCGGCGGTTGCACCGTTGGTCGATGCGACCCGGCGGACCCTGATGGCGGGACGTGACCGTGCCAAACATCACGAATGCCCGTGCTGAGTCCTTGAGTCAACCACTGCGGCAGAGAAGTGCATGGCTAGAGTCGCCGACGAGGAGACTCAGCCCATCGCAAGACGAAAAAGAACAAACACCGCCGAAGACTTCATCGAACTGATCTCGATGCTGCCGTGGTGGGCCGGCGTGTTGCTGGCGATCATCAGCTACGTGGTGCTGCATGCGTGGGACGCGCGACTGGCTGCGGTCATCGCCGCCCAGCTCACGATGAACACCGGCCTCCTGCACATGTTCGTGTACGCAGGCCAGTTTGCATTGCCCTTCTTCTGCCTCGTGGGCGCGGCGGCTTCGGCATGGCGACGCCATCAACGCAAGGCGCTGGCGGACAACGTGAACGCGGGCAAGACCGCGGATGTGCTCGATGGCATGAGCTGGCGCGAATTCGAGCTGCTCGTCGGCGAGGGCTTCAGGCTCAAGGGCTTCAGCGTGGTCGAGACGGGCGGCGGCGGTGCCGACGGCGGGATCGACCTCGTCTTGTGCAAGGGCGGCGAGAAGCACCTGGTGCAATGCAAGCAATGGCGGGCATACAAGGTCGCCGCGCAATGCCGACAGGCAGTCGCGGATCGCGCTTGACAAGCTGCGCCTGGAAAGGCGAATACTTAGCCCATGCGTTCAACGCGGGCCGCGCCATCCACACGGCCACGCCATCAACCAAGTGAAGCCCAACATGCACCCCGACGAATCCCAAATCCGCGACTTGGTCTCCACCTGGCTCTCCGCCACAAAATCCGGCGACACCGCCAAGGTCCTGTCCCTCATGACCGACGACGCCATCTTCCTGATCCCCGGCCAGCCCGTGATGCGCAAGCCCGACTTCGCAGCCGCCGCCAAGGCGCAGTCGGCGCAGGGCGCGCCGCGCATCGACGGCACGAGCGAGATCCAGGAGATCCAGGTGATGGGCGATTGGGCGTTCATGTGGACTCGGTTGAAGGTCGTCGTCACGCCGCAGGATGGCTCGCCCGCCGCGACGCGTGCCGGGCACACGCTGACGATCCTGCGCAAGCAGCAAGGCCAATGGCTGCTCGCGCGCGACGCGAACCTGCTGGCGCCGGTGCCGGCGCGATGAACTCGAAGCGACGTCCCCTCGTCGTCGTCTACCATCTTCTCGATGCCGAGAACCTCGCGTCCGTACGCAAGCACGGGCAGCTCAGCACTCGGCGTCTTGTCGAAGCATCGGGCGACGCGAATCCCCAGACGCTGCGCCGCCACCGCGCGAAGGGCGAGCGCCTGGCACCGGGCGCGAAGATCCGCGATCGACGACTACAAGGCGTCTGCCTTTGTTTCGCCGATCATTCAGCGCCCCAGGATCCGATAAGCCAGGCGCACCCGCGCCTCGTTAGGAAAGTTCTTGTTGGCAAGGATGACGATGCCTGTTTGCTGCGCCGGCCGGAAAGCGAGGTAAGCGCCGAATCCATTGGTCGACCCGGTCTTGTTCACCCAGACCGCCTGTGCGGCGGGGCGGGGTGGGGCGAGGGTCGCCACGGGATGGGTCTGCAACGCGACCTCGTTCGAGTTGCCATCGAGCAGATCGGGCAGCCGGGCGGGTTCGTCGTATTGCTCCCAGATGAGGTCCTGGGTCATCGCGTTCAACTTGAAATAGCCGATGCGCGTGGCTCGCACGGCACGCCGCATGTCGTCGTCGACGTGGGACGGATCGATGTTGATCTCGATGAAGTGGATGAGATCCCTGGCCGTCGTCTTCACGCCATAGGCCTCGGCCGCGAGGGGTCCCGGGTTCACGCGAACCGGGACGTCGGCCTTGTCGTAACCCTGTGCATAGCTGGCCATCCTGGTGGCCGGGACGTCGATGTAGCTGTCATGCAATCCGAGCCGAGGAAAGAGCCGGGCTTCCATGGCCGTCTTGAAGGGCAAGTCCATGGCCTTGGCCGCGACCATGCCCAACAGCCCGATGCTGGGGTTCGCGTAAGTGCGGGCCGATCCCGCGGCGTACTTCGGCTGCCATGCTTCGAAGTAGCTCATCAGCTGTTCCTGGCTGCTGATCTCGTCGGGCACCTGCAGCGGGAAGCCCCCGGCGGTGTGCGTGCCGAGATGGATCAGGGTCACCTTGTCCAGGTTGGTGTGACGCAGTTCGGGGATGTAGCGGGCCGGGCTGTCGTTCAACGACAGCCGTCCGAGGGCTTGGGCATAGGTCGCCAGCGTTGCGGTGAAGGTCTTGCTGATCGAGCCGATCTCGAAGATCGTGTCGGGGGTGACCGCATCGCGCGTCGCCTTGGAGGCGACGCCGAAGTTGTAGAAGGTCTGCCGGCCATGGCGTGTCACTGCGATGGCCATGCCGGGCACGTTGTACGCGTGCATGACTTGTGCGACCGCCTCCCGGACGTTTGCAGCAGCGGGATCGGGAGTCGTGTCCTTCGCCAACGCATGGCTCATCATCGTCGGCGCCACGCACACGAGGCAAAGGATCTTCAACAGTTGTTTCTGGGTCGGGCGCATGCGCTTGTCACGGGATGGGGGAGGGGCGCAACGTTACCAGGACGTCGCAGCCGTCCGGCGCAGCTTTCTCAGCCGCGCGTCTCGATGATCATCCCCTCGTCCACGAAGCGCCGGTACTCCAGCAGCGGAATGGCTGTCGATTGGATGCGCCCCTCGTCGCCCCAGCTGAGCACCGCGCTGTCGGCGGCCATCTCGACTTCGATCGGTCCTTCGGGAATGCGCAGCATCGGCCCGTCGCCCGCGCGGTATTCGACCTTGCCCGTCACTTGTGCGTTGGCTGCCATGGTGGATTCCTTGTTTCGAATCGCGGGTTGTGAAGTGGGATGAGCGCAAGCACGACGCCCGAAGCTGCAAGCTAGATCGGGCGCTCGTCGATCCGGGTCAGTGTCGCGCCCTGTCGCTTGTAGGTCTTTTCATGCACCCGCCTGGCGTGCGGCAGGGCTACCATGGCCTTCAAACCAGGAGATTGGATTTCATGCGGCTCGCAGATTTCATTGACCACAACGTCGACGCGATCGTCGCGGCGTCGGAAGACTTCGCGCAGACCCTGCTGCCGGCGGCGGCGCATCTCGATCCCGAAGGCCTGCGCGATCACATTCCGATGATCCTGCATGCGGTCGCGGCGGACCTGCGGCTTCCGCAGACGGCCGAGGAGCAGATGCTGAAGTCGCTGGGCAGGAAGTCCGCGCTGCACGGCGCGCCCGAGACGGCGGCGCAGACGCATGCGCTGCTGCGCGCCAAGAGCGGCTTCGACATCCAGCAGATGGTGGGCGAATACCGGGTGCTGCGCGCCACCGTGCTGCGCCTGTGGATGAATGCGAGCGAGCCGCTGGGCGATGCGGCGCACGACGACATCGTGCGCTTCAACGAGGCCATCGACCAGGCAGTGGCCGAGTCGGTGACCTTCTACACAGCGGAGGTCGACCGCTGGCGCCATGTGTTCCTGGGCGTGCTGGGCCACGATCTGCGTGGCCCGCTCAATGCGATCCTGCTGACCTCCGAATTGCTCTCGCGGATGACGACCGCGGCGCCGCTCAGCACGCACACGCTGCGCCTGATCCAGAGCGGCAGGCGCATGAAGGGCTTGCTGGACGACCTGCTCGATTTCAGCCGCGCATCGCTCGGCCTGGGCATGGCGATCCGCCGCGCGCCGGTGGACCTCGAAGCCGCGTGCGCCGACGAGCTCGACGTGCTTCGCGCGGCGTTGCCGGACTGCCCGATCGCGTTCGAGGTCGAAGGCGATACCAGGGGCAGCTTCGACGCCTCGCGCGTGCGCGAAGTGCTCGGCAATCTGGTGACCAATGCAGCGCGCTATTGCACGCCCGGCACCGTGGTGCGCGTCCAGCTCGCGGGGGCCGGCGACAAGGTGAGCCTGTCGGTCGAGAACAGCGGCTCGCCGATTCCGGGCGAGACCTTGAACGATCTCTTCGAGCCGCTGCGCCGCGGCAACGAGGAGCCGGCGGAGAACTTCGCGAACCGCGCCAACCTCGGGCTCGGCCTCTTCATCGTGCGCGAGATCGCGCGCGCCCACGGCGGCGAAGTGCACGCGGTGTCGACCGAAGGCGCCACGCGCTTCACGATGACGCTGCCGCGCGCGGCCTGATGAGCCTCAGAAGGCGCGCCGCAGCACCGTCACCGCGAAGACGATGAACGCGACCCAGCCGATGGTGAACAGCATCGTCCGCGCCATGAAGAGCCCGAAGCCGCTGATGTGCACCACCGCATGCGCGAGGCGCGCATAGAAGTAGACGATGGCGCAGGTCGCGGTCGCGGGGGTCGAAATGCCCGCCGCCTGCGCGACCAGCACCACTGCCGCGAAGGGCGCGAGGTTCTCGAGCGCGTTCTGGTGCGCGCGGTTGGCGCGGTTGACCCAGGCCGGCAGCGGCACGGTCGGCGCGACCTTGTAGGTCTCGGGCGTCAAGGGTCCGCGCGAGGTCACGTAGCCGATCACGACGGGGATCCAGAGCGCGCCGGTCAGGATGGCGCTCAGCAGCAGGTAGAACAGTTCGGTCTTCATGGTGTCTTCTCCAGGTGGGTGGGGACGCGCAACGTTACTCCGAGGACGTTCGGCGCGGCCAAAAGGATGCGGTCGGGCTACCATCGTCGCGCTGCGCGCACGGATGACGCAGCGTCAAGGAATCGAAAAGATGAATGTGTCCCATGCGGTCGAGCAGCGCGTCTCCATCCGCCGTTTCAAGCCCGAGGCGCCGTCGGCCGATCTCGTGCGCGACATCCTGGAGCGCGCATCGCGCGCGCCGTCGGGCGGCAACCTGCAGCCGTGGCGCGTGTTCGCGCTGACCGGCGAGCCGCTGGCCCAGCTCAAGGCGCTGATCGCCGCCGAGCCGCCGCAGGCGGAGCCCGAGTACGCGATCTATCCGCCGAACCTGTGGGAGCCTTTCCGCACGCGCCGCTTCCAGAATGCCGAGGACCTCTACGCGACCATCGGCATCGCGCGCGAGCACAAGGCCGAGCGCCTTCAGCAGATGGGCCGCAACGCCGAGTTCTTCGGCGCGCCGGTCGGCATCTTCGTGTGCATCGACCGCGGGCTCGGGCCGCCGCAATGGGCCGACCTCGGCATCTACATGCAGACGGTGATGCTGCTGGCCGTCGAGCGCGGGCTCGACACCTGTCCGCAGGAATACTGGGCCAACCGGTCGAAGCCCGTCTCGGCGTTTCTGAAGCTGCCGCCCGAGCTCATGCTCTTCGCCGGCATCGCGCTCGGCTGGCGCGACGAAACCGCGCCGATCAACCGGCTGCGCGCGCGACGCGATCCGTTCGAAAGCTGGGGCGAGATGATCGGGTTCTAGCTAGCCGTGCAGCTCGCTCTTTCTTTGGATGATGCGCGACACCAGCCCGTACTCGATCGCTTCCTCGGCCGACATCCAGCGGTCGCGCTCGATGTCGGCGAGCACGACATCCATGGACTTGCCGGTCTCGCGCGCGATCGTCTGCGCGATGCGTTCGCGCGCCTTGATGATCTCGCGCGCATGGATCGCGATGTCGGTGGCCTGGCCGCCTGCGCCGCCGCTGGGCTGGTGGATCAGGAAGCGCGTGTTGGGCAGGCAGAAGCGGCGCTCGCGCGGCGCGGCGAGGTAGAGGTGCGTGGCGGCGCTGCCGACCCAGCCGGTGCCGATCATGTTCACCGGCGCAGCGATGAAGCGCACGATGTCGTGGATCGCATCGCCCGATTCGAGATGGCCGCCGGGCGAGCTCACCAGGATGTCGATCGGCGCGCTGCTGTCGGCATCGAGCGCGATGAGCCGTCGCGTCACGTCGGCGGCCGACACGTCGGTGATGGCGCCGAAGATCAGCAGGGTGCGTGACTTGAAGGCTTTCTCTTCGAGGTAGGAGTTGCGCGGCTCGGCGGTGCTTGCGGGGGTGGGGTCTGGGGTTTCCATGGGGACGGTCCTTGTGATGAAGTTGCCATGATGAACCGGTTGCGCCTCGTCAGCTTTTCTTCACCAGCGAGCACCCCGACTTCTCCAGCGGCTGGAAGGCCTCGTTCGCGGGAATGGTCGCGAGCCGCTTGTAGTAGTCCCACGGGTACTTCGATTCGGCGGGCGTCTTCACCTGCTCCAGGTACATGTCGTGCACCATGCGGCCGTCCTCGCGGATGCGGCCGTTCTTGGCGAAGAAGTCGTTGATCGGCGTGGCCTTCATCTTCGCCATCACGGCCTGCGGCGCATCGGTGCCGGCGTCCTTGATGGCGCGCAGGTAGTGCATCGTCGACGAGTAGTTGGCGGCCTGGATCGCGGTCGGCATCTTCTTCATGCGGTCGAAGTAGCGGCGCGACCATTTGCGCGTCTCGTCGTTGCTGTCCCAGTAGAAGGCCTCGGTCAGCATCACGCCCTGGGCGGCCTTGAGGCCGACGCCGTGGATGTCGGTGATGAACACCGCGAGCCCGGCGAGGTTCTGCTTGGCCGGATCGATGCCGAATTCCTGCGCCGACTTGATCGCATTGATGGTGTCGCTGCCGCCATTGGCCAGCCCGATGATCTTTGCGCCCGAGGACTTGGCCGCCAGCATGAAGGACGAGAAATCGCTCGCGTTGAACGGATGGCGCGAGGTGCCGACGACCTTGCCGCCCGACGCCACCACGACCTCGGTCACGTCGCGCTCGATCTGCTGGCCGAAGGCATAGTCGGCGGTGAGGAAATACCAGGTGTTGCCGCCGTTCTTGACGATCGCCTTGGCCGTGCCGTTGGCCATCGCGTAGGTGTCCCACGCGTAGTGGACGCTGTTGGGGCTGCAGCTGTCGTTGGTCAGGCGCGTCGAACCCGCGCCGTTGATGATCGCGATGCGGTTCTTCTGCTTCGCCATGTCCGACACGGCGAGCGCGACCGCCGAGTTGGTGAGGTCGGTGATCATGTCGACCTTCTGCACGTCGAACCATTCGCGCGCCTTGTTGGCCGCGATGTCGGCCTTGTTCTGGTGGTCGAGTTCGAGCACCTCGATCGGCCGGCCGAGCACCTGGCCGCCGAAGTCCTCGACGGCCATCTTCACCGCCATCACCGAGCCGCGGCCCGAGAGCTCCGACAGCACGCCGCTCATGTCGGTGCTGACGCCGATGCGGACCACGCCATCGGAAATCGCGTCGCCCTGCGCCTGCGCGGCCGCGGCGAGCGCGAGCACTGCGAGGCCGATCGCGCCCGTGCGCCATGGAAGTCTTTGCATGATGTCTCCTTCTTCGGGTGGTGTCAGATCACGTTGCGGGTCAGCCCGCCGTCGACGCAGATGTTCTGGCCCGTGATGTAGCTCGCATGCACCGAGGCGAGAAAGGCGCACAGCGCACCGAAGTCCTCGGCCGTGCCGAGGCGCTGCATCGGAATGCTCCTGGCCATCTCTTCGCGCACCGCCTCTTCGTCGAGCGCGAGCCGCCGCATGCGGTCGGCGATCACGCGCTGCAAGGCGCCGGTGTCCATCAGGCCCGGCAGCAGGCCGTTGACCGTGATGCCGTGCGGCGCGACCTCGCGCGCGAGCGAGCCCATCGCACCGGTGAGCCCGACGCGCAGGCTGTTGGACAGCGCCATGTTCGGATAGAGCTCCTTCACCACGAAGGAGGTGATGTTGAGGATGCGGCCGAAGCGCTGCGCGCGCATCGCGGGCAGGAAGGCGCGCACCACTTCGAGCGGGCCGAGCACGTTGGTCTCGTGGCTGCTGCGCCAGGCGGCCAGCGCGGTTTCCTCGAAGGGCGCGGCCGGCGGCCCGCCGGCGTTGGTGACGAGGATGGACGGCTCGCCGATGCGCGACACCGCGTCGATCAATGCGGCGCGCTGCGCCTCGTCGCCGATGTCGCCGGCGATGAAGCATGCATCGGGCAGCGAATGCGCGGCCGTCTCGCCCTGCTGCGCATCGCGGCCGTTGAGGATCACGCGCACGCCCGCCTCGGCGAGCGCGCGCGCACAGGCAAAGCCGAGCCCGCGCGTGCCGCCGAGCACCAGTGCCGTTCGTCCTGCGATGCCGAGGTCCATGCGTGCGCCCTGGCTAGAACGGGCAGGAGGGCTCGAAGGACGGCGCGCGCCGCTCGCGCAGCGAGGCGATGCCTTCCTTCACGTCCGGCCCCGAGAAGCCCATGAACTCGAGCGCGAGCGAGCTGTCGAAGGTCGGGCCCGCGAGGCGCAGCCAGTTGTTGAGCGCGTACTTGGTCCAGCGGATCGCGGTCTGCGAACCCTGCGCGAGTTTCTCCGCCACTTCGAAGGCCTTGGCCACGAGCTGGTCTTCGGGCACGGCGAGCGACACCAGGCCGATGCGCTCGGCCTCTTCGCCCGAGACGGCTTCGCACAGCATCAGGTAGTACTTGGCCTTGGCCATGCCGCACAGCAGCGGCCAGACGATTGCCGCATGGTCGCCGGCCGCGACGCCCAGGCGCGTGTGGCCGTCGATGATGCGCGCGGTGGTGCTGGCGATCGAGATGTCGGCCAAAAGTCCCGCGACCAGGCCCGCGCCGACGGCCGGTCCGTGCATCGCCGAGACGATGGGCTTGCTGCAGTTGATGACGTTGTAGACCAGGTCGCGCGCCTCGCGCCAGACGCGCGCGCGCACGTTGAAGTCGTTCGCCATGTCCTCGACCAGGCCGAGGTCGCCGCCGGCCGAGAAGCCCTTGCCCTCGCCGCGGATGATGGCGACGCGCGTCTCGGGATCCTTGTCGATGTCGCTCCAGATGCCGGCCAGCTCGCGGTGCAGGGTGTGGTCGGCCGTCGAGAGCTTCTTGTTGGCGCTCTGCGAGGCGCCCATGACGATCTCGAGGATGCCGCCGGGGTGGCGCTTCAGGGTCAGCGCGTGGTAGTGCGCGTAGGGGGCTTCGTTGGCCATGTGTCGGTCCTTGGATGGTTCGTGAATCTCAGATTTTCTTGCGGTCCTGCCAATACGGTTCCTTGAGCAGGTTCTTCTGGATCTTGCCGATGGGCGTCTTCGGAAAGCCGTCGACGAAGCGCACCAGCCGCGGCCGCTTGAGCCGCGCCAGCTTCTGTTCGCATTGCGCGACCACGCGCGCCTCGCTCAGCGTGCAGCCGGGCTTGAGCAGCAGGTAGGCGGCCGGCACCTCGCCCCACTTGTCGTCGGGGATGCCGAACACTGCGCATTCGGCGACTTCGGGCAGTTCGTAGAGCACCTGCTCGATCTCTTTCGGGTAGACGTTCTCGCCGCCCGAGATCAGCATGTCCTTGGCGCGGTCGATCAGCGTGATGAAGCCGTCGGCATCGACCACGCCGATGTCGCCCGACAGCCCCCAGCCGTGGCCGAGGCGGAAGAACTCGGCCGTCTGCACCGGCTCGCCGTAGTAGCCGATCATCAGGTTGTCGCCGCGCGAGGCGACCTCGCCCATCTCGCCGGCCGCGGCCGGGCTGCCGTCGGCGCGCAGCACGGCGACGTCGACGTTGTAGGGCTGGCAGCCGACGCTGCCGAGCTTGTCCTGCACGCGCTGCCACGGCAGCGCCGCGATCACGCCCATCTCGGACTGGCCGTAGATCTGCGTCAGGCGCAGTTGCGGCAGACGGCGCATCAGCTCGACCTGCACCCAGTCGGGCATCGGCGCGCCGGCGAAGGAGAGCTTGGTCCAGCTCTGCAGATCGCGCGCTTCGAGCCCGGGCAGCATCGCCAGCGCATTGGCCTGCGTCGGCACCATGAAGGTGGCGGTGATGCGCTCGGCCTCGACCGCGTCGACGAAGGCCGCGGGCGACCAGGGCGTGACGAACACGGTGGTGGCACCGACCAGCATGGCCGGCTGGAACATGATGTTGAGCGCGGCCACGTGGAACAGCGGCGTCACGATGGCCACCACGTCGGCGGCTTCCAGATGCTCTTCGACCACCACGGTGTGCGCGGTGATGGCGCGCGCGCGGTGGTTCATCAGCACGCCCTTCGGATGGCCGGTGGTGCCGCCGGTGTAGGTCATGCAGAAGGCATCGCGTTCGTCGATCGGCACCTCGGGCGGCGTCGCGGGCTGGTCGGCGATGAAGCGGTCGAAGGCGAGGGCGCCGGGCAGCGCGCCGCTGTCGGGCTCACCGCCGATCGCGATGACATGCCGGATGCCGGGGCAGGCCGCGCGCACCGCCGCTACCTTGTCGGCGAACTGCACGTCGTACAGCAGCACCTGCGTCTCGGACTTGTTCAGCACATAGCTCAGCTCGTCGGGCGCGTAGAGGATCGAGACGTTGTTGAGCACCAGCCCCGTGCGCGCGACGCCGAAGAACACGGCGCCGTAGGCCGCGAGGTTGCGGCACAGCATCGACACGATCGCGCCCTTGGGCAGGCCGAGTCCGAGCAGCGCGTGCGCGATGCGGTCGGCCGCTGCATCGAGCTCGCGGTACGGCACGCGCTCGGTGTGCTGCGCGCCGCGAAAGACGATGGCCGCCTTGTCCGGGAATCGGCGCGCCGAGCGGCGCAGCATGTCTCCTGTCAGCATCCGGGTGCCTTTACGAAATGCGGAAAATGTTTTCGTTTAGCGTAAATGCTGTACCGGGCACGTGTCAATCCGCGGACAATCCCGCGGTCGAAGCAAGCAATCAACCCGGAACCCGAACATGGACAAGCGCGCGCAGGCCGGTGTGCAATCGGTGGAGAACGGCCTCGATCTGATGCTGATCGTGGCCCACAACCGCCGCCCGATGAAGATCACCGACATCGCCGAGCAGGCCGGCATCTCGCCGAGCAAGGCACACCGCTACCTGGTGAGCTTCCTGCGCACGGGCTTCATCACGCAGGACCCGGAGACGGGGCTCTACGGCATGGGCTCGGTGGCGCTGGAGTTCAGCCTCTCGTGCCTGGCCACCATCGAGCCGATCTCGCTCGCCACGCGCGAGGCCGAGCGCCTGTGCGCCGCGCTTGGCCACACGGTGGCGGTGTCGGTGTGGGGCAGCTTCGGGCCGACGGTGGTGCGCTGGGAGCAGCCGGCGCGGCCGGTGATGGTGAACGTCGGGCTGGGTTCGGTGTTTCCGCTCTACCGCTCGGCCACGGGGCGCGTGTTCGCGGCCTTCATGGCGCGCGAGCAGATGAAGGCCTACCTCGCATCACCCGTGAATCGCGAGCCGTCGGCCGACACGCCCGAAAGCATCGAGCAGGTGCGCGAGCGCGGCATGGCGCGCGCGGTCGGCGACTTCATGGAAGGCATGAGCGCCTTTGCCGCGCCGGTGCTCGACGACCGCGGGCGCCTGGTGCTGACGATGACGGTGCTGGGCTACAAGGCCGGCTTCGATCATCGGTGGAGCGGGCCCGTGGCCGCCGCGTTGCAGAGCGCCGCGCAAGGACTGTCGCGCACGCTGGGTTATGAGCACCAGCGCCTCGCGCGCTCCAGGGCGGTGGCGTGAGCGCGTGAAAAAGCCCGCAACGCGCGAGCGCTGCGGGCTTGCCGAGGCCGACCTCGACTACTTCTTGACGCCGACCGAGCCCGACCCCTGGGCCTGGCCATTCACGCCCGCGCCGCCGAGCGAGCCCGCGGCGCCGGTCACGCCGTTCAGCGTGCCGCCGACGGTGTGGGTCACACCGCCCACTGCACTCGTCGCACCGCCGACCGCACCGGTGGCACCGCCGACCGCACCGGTGGCACCGCCGACCGCACCGGTGGCACCGCCGACCACGCCGCCGAGCGTGTTGCCCAGCCCGCCTGCCGCATTGCCCGTGCCGCTCGTTCCCGCGCTGGCGCCGGTGTGGGTCTGTGCGCCGGCGCCTGCGGTGCCCTGCTGCGGTGCCGCGCTGGTCTTGCCCGAGGCATTGACGTCGGCGTTCACGCCCACGCCCACGCCGAGGTTCTGCGCATTCGCGATCCCGCCTGCGGCGAGCAGGCCTGCGAGCAAGGCGCCGAGAACGAGGGGTTTGTGTTGCTGCATCTTCATGGGTGACGGTCCCTTTCATTGAATGGTCACTGATGGAAGAACCGGCTTTCGGCCAGTTCCCGGTGAACCGTAGGGGACGGGACGCAGTGCGCCTTGTGCGCGACAGTCGCGCGTGGCTGTGGGAGGTGGCCGTCGGCGAAATGGGGGGCTGGCGCGTTGGCGCCGCGCCGCGCGGGGAACTCAGTCGCGCACTTCCATCGCGCGATTGAGGCGCAGCGCCGCCAGCGTGCAGGCCGCACCCGACAGCAGGTACACGCTGACATAGGCGAGCCCGAAGTGCGCCGAGAGCCCGAGCGCCACCAGCGGCGCGAAGGCCGCGCCGATGAGCCAGGCCAGGTCGGAGGTGAGCGCCGCGCCGGTGTAGCGGTAGCGGGCGCTGAAGTTGGAGGTCACGGCGCCGGCGGCCTGACCGTAGGAAAGCCCCAGCAGCACGAAACCCAGCAGGATGAACGCGTCCTGTCCCACTCTGCCGCCATCCATCAGCAAGGGCGCGAAGCCGCTGAACACGCCGATCAGCGTGGCCAGGATGCCGAGCGTGCTGCGCCGCCCGATGCGGTCGGCGATCACGCCGGACGCGATGACGGCCGGGATCGCGATCGCTGCGCCGATGATCTGGACCACCAGCACCTCGTTGACCGGCTGCGTCGAATACAGCGTGATCCACGACAGCGGGAACACGGTGACCAGATGAAACAGCGCATAGCTCGCCAAGGCCGCGAAGGCACCGATGAACAGGTTCGAGCCCTGTGCGCGCAAGAGCTCGCGCACGTCGCAGGGTTCGAGTCCGCGCTCGCGCAGCAGCTCCGAATATTCGTCCGTCGCCACCAGCCGCAGGCGCGCGAACAGGGCCACCACGTTGATCGCGAAGGCGACGTAGAAGGGATAACGCCAGCCCCAGTCGAGGAAATCGTCCGACGACAGGTTCGCGTGCAGGAACAGGAACAGCGCGCTGGCGATGATGAAGCCGATCGGCGCGCCGAGCTGCGGAATCATCGCGTACCAGCCGCGCTGCTTGGCCGGGGCGTTGAGCGCCAGCAGCGAGGGCAGGCCGTCCCACGAGCCGCCGAGCGCGATGCCCTGGCAGAAGCGCAGGATCGACAGCAGCACGATCGATGCGAAGCCGATGCTGGCATAGCCCGGCAGGAAGGCCATGCCGGCCGTCGAGATGCCGAGCAGGAAGAGCGCGACCGTGAGTTTGGCGCCGCGCCCCCAGCGGCTCTGGATCGCCATGAACGCGACCGAGCCGAGCGGCCGCGCGATGAAGGCGAAGGAGAAGATCACGAAGGCGTAGAGCGTGCCTTCGAGCCGTTCCTCGAACGGAAAGAACACGGACGGGAACACCAGCACCGACGCGATGCCGTAGACGAAGTAGTCGAAGTATTCGGAGGCGCGGCCGATGATCACGCCGATGGCGATCTCGCCCGGCGCGACGCCGGAATGGTCGGGGGTCGTGAGCCGCGCGTTGGATTCCATCGAACGCGTCGAAGGCTCGGCGGGATGCGGACTGATGCTGGACATCATGCGTGCTCGTGGTTCCGGTGGTGTGTCATGCGAACACCCGAGGTTCTCACCGCTGGCGAAATTTAGCCATAGGACAAAACGTCCAATAGCTTCTGCGTGCCATTGGTCGTAGATTCTGCATGTTCCAGATCACGCCCACCTCTTCTTTCTTCCGGCAATGCCTTCGCTCAAGAACCTTCGCGGACTGCTCCTGCTCCCGGCCGTCGCCCTGCTGGCCGGGTGTAACGCGGTGTTGCTGAATCCGTCGGGCGACATGGCGGTCCGGCAGCGCGACCTGATCTACATCTCGACCGGACTGATGCTGCTGATCGTGGTGCCGGTGATCGTGCTGATCCTGCTGTTCGCCTGGCGCTACCGGCAATCCAACCGCGAAGCCACCTACACGCCCGATTGGGACCACTCGACGCAGCTCGAACTCGTCATCTGGGCCGCACCGCTGCTGATCATCATCGCGCTCGGCGCGCTGACCTGGATCAGCACGCACACGCTCGATCCCTACCGTCCGCTGCAGCGGCTGGACAACGGGCGCGAGATACCGGCCGACAGCAAGCCGCTGGTGGTCGAGGTGGTGGCGCTCGACTGGAAGTGGCTCTTCCTCTATCCCGAGCAGGGCATCGCCGTGGTGAACGAGCTGGCGGCGCCGGTGGACCGGCCGATCACGTTCAAGATCACGGCCTCGTCGGTGATGAACTCTTTCTTCATCCCGGCGCTCGCCGGCCAGATCTACGCCATGCCGGGCATGGAAACCAAGCTGCACGCGGTCATCAACAAGCCGGGCGAGTTCGAGGGCTTCTCGGCCAACTACAGCGGCGCGGGTTTCTCCGGCATGCACTTCAAGTTCCACGGCATGAGCGCGGGCGATTTCGACCGCTGGGTGCAGTCGGCCAAGGCCGGCGGCGGCACGCTCAACCGCAACGGCTACCTGCAGCTCGAGCGCCCGAGCGAGCGCGATCCGGTGCGCCGCTACGCCAGCGTCGCGCCCGGCCTGTACGACGCCATCCTCAACCGCTGCGTCGAGAGCAACAAGATGTGCCTGAAGGACATGGCGGCGATCGACCAGGACGGCGGCCTCGGCATGCCGGGCAGCTACAACCTCGCGTCGCTCGACCCCGCGATGCGCACGCGCCTGGGCGTCGACGGGAAACCCGTGCGCAGCTACGTCGCCGCCATGTGCAGCGTCAACGATCCGCCCGACGCGCCGTATCTGGCCGCGGGCCGGCCGAACTGAGCCGGCGACGGCTCCCCACATTCCGGACGCACGATGTTCGACCATCCCGACCTCACAAAGCTGATCTTCGGCCGCCTCACCTGGGAGGCCATTCCGTACCACGAGCCGATCCTGCTCGCGACCTTCATCGCCGTCGCCATCGGCGGCATCGCGATCCTCGGCGCGCTGACCTACTACCGCGTATGGGGCTACCTGTGGCGCGAGTGGTTCACCAGCATCGACCACAAGAAGATCGGCGTGATGTACATCGTTCTCGGCCTGGTGATGCTGCTGCGCGGCTTCTCCGACGCGATCATGATGCGGCTGCAGCAGGCCGTGGCCTTCGGCGATTCGACGGGCTACCTGCCGCCGCACCACTACGACCAGATCTTCACCGCGCACGGCGTGATCATGATCTTCTTCGTCGCCATGCCGCTGGTCACGGGGCTGATGAATTTCGTCGTGCCGCTGCAGATCGGCGCGCGCGACGTGGCCTTTCCCTTCCTCAACAACTTCAGCTTCTGGATGACCGTCAGCGGCGCGGTGCTGGTGATGATGTCGCTGTTCGTCGGCGAGTTCGCGCGCACTGGCTGGCTGGCCTATCCGCCGCTCTCGGGCATCGCCTACAGCCCGGACGTCGGCGTCGACTACTATATATGGTCCTTGCAGGTGGCGGGCATCGGCACGCTGCTGTCGGGCATCAACCTGATCGCGACCATCGTGAAGATGCGCGCGCCCGGCATGGGCCTGATGAAGATGCCGATCTTCACCTGGACCGCGCTGTGCACCAACATCCTGATCGTCGCCGCCTTCCCGGTGCTGACCGCGGTGCTCGCGCTGCTGGCGCTGGACCGCTACGCCGGCACCAACTTCTTTTCGAACGACTTCGGCGGCAGCGCCATGATGTACGTCAACCTGATCTGGATCTGGGGCCACCCCGAGGTCTACATCCTGGTGCTGCCGGTGTTCGGCGTGTTCTCCGAAGTGGTGTCCACCTTCGCCGGCAAGCGCCTGTTCGGCTATGCGTCGATGGTGTACGCGACGATCGTCATCACCATCCTGTCGTACCTGGTGTGGCTGCACCACTTCTTCACCATGGGGTCGGGTGCGAGCGTCAATTCCTTCTTCGGCATCACGACGATGATCATCTCGATCCCGACCGGGGCGAAGATCTTCAACTGGCTGTTCACCATGTACCGCGGCCGCATCCGCTACGAGGTGCCGATGCTGTGGACGGTCGGCTTCATGGTCACCTTCGTGATCGGCGGCATGACCGGCGTGCTGCTCGCGGTGCCGCCGGCGGACTTCGTGCTGCACAACAGCCTGTTCCTGATCGCGCACTTCCACAACGTGATCATCGGCGGCGTGATCTTCGGCCTCTTCGCCGGCATCACCTACTGGTTCCCGAAGGCCTTCGGCTACACGCTCGATCCGTTCTGGGGCAAGTGCTCGTTCTGGTTCTGGCTGGTCGGCTTCTATCTTGCCTTCATGCCGCTGTACGTGCTCGGCCTGATGGGCGTCACGCGGCGCCTGAGCCATTTCGAGGATCCGTCGCTGCAGATCTGGTTCCAGATTGCGGCCTTCGGCGCCTTCCTGATCGCGCTCGGCATCCTGTCCTTCATCATCCAGCTGGTGGTGAGCTTCCGGCGGCGCGAGTCGCTGCGCGACACCACCGGCGACCCGTGGGACGCGCGCACGCTCGAGTGGTCGACCTCGTCGCCGCCGCCCGCGTACAACTTTGCCTTCACGCCGCGCATCCACGACAGCGACGCCTGGTGGGACATGAAGAAGCGCGGCTACGTGCGGCCGCTCGCGGGCTTCATCCCGATCCACATGCCGAAGAACACGAGTGCGGGCTTCATCCTGGCGATGCTCAGCGCGGTGTGCGCCTTTGCGCTGATCTGGCACATGTGGCTGATCGCCGGCGTCGCCTTCTTCTGCGTGCTGGCGGTGGCGATCGGCCACACCTTCAACTACCAGCGCGACTTCCACATTCCGGCCGACGAGGTCGTGCGCGTCGAAGGCCATCGCACGCGCCAGCTGGCCGCGCTGCAACCCGCGGGAGGCCGGGCATGAGCGCCGTGATGGCTCCCGCCGCGAGTGGTGCATCGGCGCCGGATGCGCCGCACTTCTACCTGATCGAGGAACATCACGTCGAGAACGGCACCCTGCTCGGGTTCTGGCTCTACCTGATGAGCGACTGCCTGGTCTTCGCCTGCCTGTTCGCGGTCTATGCGGTGCTGGGCCGCAACTACGCGGCCGGCCCTTCGGGCGCCGACCTGTTCGAGCTGCCGCTGGTCGCGCTCAACACCTCGATGCTGCTGCTGTCGTCGATCACTTATGGCTTCGCGGTGCTGGAGATGCAGCGCGACCGCCTCAAGCCGATGCTGGCCTGGCTGGCAATCACCGGGCTGTTCGGCGCGGCCTTCCTTGGCATCGAGCTCTACGAGTTCACGCACCTGATCCAGGACGGCGCCGGCCCGCAGCGCAGCGCTTTCCTGTCCTCGTTCTTCACACTGGTCGGCACGCACGGGCTGCACGTGACCTTCGGCACCATCTGGCTGATCACGCTGATGGTGCAGACCGCGCGGCGCGGGCTGAGCGCCGAGAACAAGCGGCGGCTGATGTGCCTGTCGATGTTCTGGCACTTCCTGGACGTGGTGTGGATCGGCGTTTTCACCTTCGTCTATCTGATGGGAACATTGAAATGACCCCCAGGCTTGCCCACTTCGTGTGGCCGCCCACCCCCTTGCAGGGGGCAACACCAGCGGCCCGGCAAAGCCGGTTCCGCGGTGTTCCTGGAATGGAGCAATTGCAATGAACGCAGACCACGATGGTGCCGGCGCGAGCCACAGCACGCTCAAGGGCTACATGACGGGCTTCGTGCTGTCGGTGATCCTGACCGCGATTCCGTTCTGGCTCGTGATGGGCAAGGTGTTCGACAAGTCGAGCACGACGGCGATCGTGATTCTGGCCTTCGCGGCGGTGCAGATCGTGGTCCACATGATCTACTTCCTGCACATGAACACCCGATCGGAAGGCGGGTGGTCGCTGCTGGCGCTGATCTTCACGATCGTGCTCGTCGTCATCACGCTGAGCGGCTCCCTATGGGTGATGTACCACCTCAATCACAACATGATGCCGATGTCGACGCAGGACATGAAGTCCATGCCTTGACGCCGCCGTCGCAACGCCATGCCGCACGTTCCACGGCCGCCCGGATCGGGCTGGCGACGTGCGCCGTGGGGGTCTTCGCGGGCTTCGTCGCGCTCGGCACCTGGCAGGTGGAGCGCAGGGCCTGGAAGCTGGACCTGATCGCGCGCGTCGAAGTGCGCGTGCACGCACCGGCCGTTGCGGCGCCCGGGACAGCGCAATGGCCGCAGCTGAATGCGGCCCATGACGAATACCGTCATGTGCGCGTGAGCGGCATCTTTCTTCACGACCGCGAGACGCTGGTGCAGGCGAGCACCGAGCTCGGCGCCGGCTTCTGGGTGCTGACGCCGCTGCGCATGCAGGAGGGCGGCGTGGTGCTGGTCAACCGCGGCTTTGTTCCGCCCGAAGCGCGCGAGCCGGCGGCACATGCGGCGGCCGAGGCCGATGCATCGACGCGCGTGACCGGATTGCTGCGCATGACGGAGCCTGGCGGCGGCTTTCTGCGCCACAACGATCCGGCCGCGAACCGCTGGTATTCGCGCGATGTGCAGGCCATTGCCGGCGCGCGCGGGCTCGACCATGTCGCGCCCTTCTTCATCGACGCCGACGCGGCGCCACGTGCAGCCGGGGCGCCGCGCACCTGGCCGGCCGGCGGGCTGACGGTGATCAGTTTTCCCAACAACCATCTGGTCTATGCGATCACCTGGTATGCCCTCGCGCTGATGACCGCGCTGGCCGCATGGCGCGTCGCACGCGAGGAGACCGGCCGCCAACATCGCCATGCCGACGAGAATGCGGGACGGCCATGAACCAGCCCGCGAGCCTCGACGACGCCACCGGCCTGCAGAACATGCAGCAGCTGATCCAGCTGCGCTGGATCGCGGTCGTCGGCCAGGTCGTCACGATCGCGATCGTGCACTTCGGCTTCGGCATCCGCCTGCCGCTGGGCGCGATGACGGCGGTGCTGGCCTGTCTCGTCGCCTTCAATGCCGCGAGCCTGTTGCGCTGGCGCGCGCATCGCGAGGTCACCAACGGCGAGCTGTTCTTCGCGCTGCTGGTGGACGTGGGCATGCTGACCGCGCAGCTCTATCTGAGCGGCGGCGCGACGAATCCGTTCACCTTTCTCTATCTGCTGCAGGTCATCCTGGGCGCGGTGCTGTTGGAGGCCTGGTCGACCTGGACCATGGTCGCCGTCACCAGCGCCTGCTTCGCGGGGCTGGCGCTGCTGTCGCGGCCGCTGACCTTGCCGCTCGATCACTACCGAGGCCTGGCCAGTCCGTACATCCAGGGCATGCTGATCTGCTTCGCGCTCAACGCGGGGCTGCTGGTGATCTTCATCACGCGCATCGGCCGCAACCTGCGCGCGCGCGATGCGCGGCTGGCGGCGTTGCGCCAGCGCGCGGCCGAGGAAGAGCACATCGTTCGCATGGGCCTGCTGGCCTCGGGCGCGGCGCACGAGCTCGGCACGCCGCTGGCCACGCTGGCCGTGATCCTCGGCGACTGGCGCCGCATGCCGGCCTTCTCGTCGAACCCCGAACTGCTGCAGGAAGTGGGCGAGATGCAGACCCAGGTGTTGCGCTGCAAGTCCATCGTGAGCGGCATCCTGCTGTCGGCCGGCGAGGCGCGCGGCGAATCCTCGGCGAAGACGACCATCGGCACTTTTCTCGGCGAGCTGGCCGAGGATTGGCGCGTGCGGCATCCCGGCATCGACTTCGTCTACGAGAACCGCTTCGGCGCGGACTTGCCGATGGTGTCCGACTCGGCGCTCAAGCAGATGATCGGCAATCTGCTCGACAACGCGGGCGAGGCCTCGCGGCGATCGGTGCGCCTCGAAGCGGCGCGCGAAGCCGATGCGCTGACCCTGATGGTGGCTGACGACGGCGCCGGCTTCGCGCCCGGAATGCTGGCGCAGTTCGGCAAGCCCTACCAGTCGAGCAAGGGGCGGCCGGGCGGCGGGCTGGGGCTGTTCCTGGTCGTCAATGTGGCACGCACGCTGGGCGGCGTGGTCGCCGCGCGCAACCGGCCCGAAGGCGGCGCCGTGGTGCAGCTCACGCTGCCGCTGGCGGCGATCACGCTCGAAGAGGAGGATGAAGAAGATGGGAGCTGATCGCCTGCTGTTCATCGTCGAGGACGACGCCGCCTTCGCGCGCACGCTCGGGCGCTCGTTCGAGCGGCGCGGCTATGCGGTGATGAGCGCTTCCAACCTGGACCAGGTCGAGGAGCTCCTGCGCACGCATTCGCCGGGCTATGCGGTGGTCGACCTCAAGCTCAACGGCGAGGCATCGGGGCTGGCCTGCGTCAAGACCTTGCATGCGCACGATCCCGAGATGCTGATCGTGGTGCTGACCGGCTTCGCCAGCATCGCGACCGCGGTCGAGGCCATCAAGCTCGGCGCCTGCCACTATCTGGCCAAGCCTTCCAACACCGACGACATCGAGGCGGCCTTCGGACGTGCGGCGGGAACCACCGAGGTCGAGCTGACCAGCCGCTCCACCTCGATCAAGACGCTGGAGTGGGAGCGCATCCACGAGATGCTGGCCGAGACCGGCTTCAATATTTCCGAGACCGCGCGCCGGCTCGGGATGCATCGGCGCACACTGGCGCGCAAGCTGGGCAAGCAGCAGGTCAAGTGAACGGCGTGATCGGCTAGGAGGGCTCCGGCGCGAATTCGATCGTGTAGCCGAGCCGCTCGAACACCTGGAGGATCTCGCGCTCGCCATACCACTGGTCCAGTTGCGACAGCGGAACCTCGCTGCGCAAGGTGAGCGGCGACAGCCTCGCGAGTCGGCGCACCTTGGCATGGTGGCCGAACAGTTGCAGCGCATTCCAGCCGTGGTGGATGGCCGGGCCGGCATGCTCGATGGAGAAGCGGCGCGCGACATCGACGGAGGCAAAACGCAGTCCCGCATCTTCGAGTGCAGGGCGCAGCACGCCGCTCAGCTGCACGTCTTCCAGCAGCGGCCGATGCTTCCAGTGCATCGTGAGCGGATTGCCCTCGACCGTATCGGGCGGCGGGATCTCGACGCGAATGTGGGGATGATCGATGAGTGCACGCATGAAGCGGCGGCTTCGCAGGCTGAAGCCGCCGTTCTGAACTGGCGTCACGACGCAACCGGGGCGGCCGTAGTCCTTGCTCCACTCGAAGCGCGTGGACCAGTAGGACGCTTCGGGCGTGACGACGCGAGCCAGGTGGATCGGTGCCCCGACGTAGTCGCAGTCGAGAAACTCGTCGTTCCAGTTGGCCGCGTTGATCACCCAGCCATCGTCCTGCACGACCAGCGCGAACTCGGTCGGCACCACGCGCCAGAGCGCGAACATCATGAACCAGCTGTACTCGTGGTAGTTCATGGGCGCCACGGCGACGTGGCGAATGCCGGCGGCCAGGCCGTCGGGCGCCTGCGGGCAGCACAGCACGGCGCGGCTGCCGGGCATTTGCGCGAGGCTGTGCTGCAGTGCGCGCGCCGCGCCGCGAGCGTCGGGCAGGCCGGTGACCGAGATCAGTGTGATGCGCTCGAACGCGTGCATGTTTCGCTCAGCCGGGAAAGCGCGCGCAACGCGTGCCAGACGCCGCGATGGAAGGCGCACGTGTGCGCCTTGGCATTACGGTCTTCCCACAGGCGCGGCGTCATACCGCGCGATGCTACTGCCGTGCAGTGGAGATTTGCTGTCGCTGACTGCGCCAGCAGGTCCTGGAATCTCGCTTTTTGTCGCAATCGTCACGATGGATCGGCATTGATTTTTACATTCAATGCGTCGCCAACACGCGAAGAGCAAACAGGGAGTTCCGCCATGAACAAGATCCACCGCAGTCTCTGGAACGCCGCGCTCGGTGCCTGGGTTGCCGCCCCCGAAAACACGCCCGGGCGAGGCAAGCGAACGTGCAGCGCTTCGAGCACGGCGTGGACGTGCGTCTTGATGGCCGCGCTGTCGTGCCTTGGTCTGCCCATCGCCCACGCCGCCGGCGGCAATGGCGGAGGCTTTCGAAGTGGCGCAGGCGGCACTGACGGACAGGACGGAGGCGATGGCGTCGGACAAAGCTTCGGCGCCGGAGGCGGGGGCGGGGGCGGAGGCGGTTCCGGGGCAACTGTCGGGGGAACGGGCGGCTCGGGTGCCGGTGGCCGTGCCGGCGGAGCGGCAGGCCAGAACGGAGCCAGCAGTGACGGGACCGAAGGAGACGGCGGTGGCGGTGGCGGTGGCGGCAATGGTGGGGCCAATGGTCAGACGAGCGCAGGACCGCTCGAAGTCTCTGCATCGTCGATGGGTGGCAATGGTCAAGCCGGCGGCAATGGTGGTGCGAGCGGCTTCAACGGCGGAGCCGGCGGCGGCGGCGGCGGTGGTGGCGGCATCGGCCTGCTGGGGACGGCGGCGGCGCAGTTCGTCAATCGATCCACCATCAGCGGGGGCACCGGGGGCGATGGTGGCCGCGGGGGCGTGGGCATGGGCGATGGAAACGGCGAAGGTATAGGCGGCAATGGCGGGAGCGGCGGTGATGGCGGCACGGGCGTCGGCATCACGGCGTCGGGCGCGACCTTGACGAACGCCAGCAACAGCAGCATCACGGGAGGCCAGGGCGGAAAAGGCGGTGTGGGCGGAACCGGAGACGGCCCTGGCGATGGCGGCAGGGCCGGCGCGGGCGGCCATGGAGGAGCGGGCGTTTCCGGGGCTGGCCTGACGGTGGTCAACGGCGGAACGATCGAGGGCGGCCTGGCGGCCGATGGCGTCACGCGCGCCAATGCCATCGCATTCACCGGCGGCAGCAACGTGCTGACTCTGCAGTCCGGCTGGGCATTGATCGGGAACATCGGCGTCAGTGGGAGCCTGACCTTCAATCAGGCCATCGCGGTCGATCTGGCGAATGTGATCACCGGCACGGGTTCGGTTGTTCAGCAAGGCCCCGGAGCACTCACGCTCGATGGCGTCAACACCTACAGCGGCGGGACCGCCATCCGTGCCGGCACGCTGGTTGTTTCTTCCGACGCCAATCTCGGCGCAACCTCGGGTGGCCTGACCCTCGATGGCGGCACGCTCCAGACCACCGCGAGCTTTACGACCGCGCGTGCCGTCACCCTTGGGAATGGCGGGGGTACCTTCCAGACCGACGCCGACCTCGCGTCCACCGGCGTCATCTCAGGGCCGGGTGCCCTCGCCAAGACCGGCATCGGCACGCTCACTTTGTCCGGCGCGAGCAGCTACACCGGCCCGACGAACGTCAACGCGGGCACGCTGCAGGCCGGCGCGGCGAACACGTTCGCGTCGGGCAGCCGGTTCACCGTGGCAGCGGGTGCCGCGCTCGACCTCCACAACTTCAGCCAGACACTCGGCTCGCTCGCTGGTGCCGGCAGCGTGAATCTTGGCACGGCCACGCTGACGGTCGGCGACAACACGAGCACGACTTACACGGGCGCGATCTCGGGCGCCGGTGGGTCGTTGATCAAGGTCGGCACGGGCATGTTCACGCTGTTGGGTGCCAATGGCTATACGGGCGGCACCATCATCATCGACGGCACGCTCGCCGGCAGCGCCGCGAGCTTTGCTACCGGTCCGATCACCGACAACGCCGTTCTCGTCATCGATCAACCCAGCGATGCCACCTTCTCCAATCCGATCTCGGGCAACGGCACCCTCACCAAAACCGGTGCCGGCACGCTGACCCTCGGGGGCCCCAACACCTACAGGGGCGGCACGAGCTTCAATGGCGGCGTGGTCTCCGTATCCAGCAACGTGAACCTGGGCGATCCCACAGGCGGCCTCAGCTTCAACGGCGGCACGCTGCAGACCACGAGCAACCTCACGATGAACCGGGCCACGATCCTCAACGGATCGGGCACGTTCGACACGGACCCGGGCATGACCCTGACGCAGCAAGGCGCGATCAGCGGCAACGGCATTCTCGTCAAGACCGGTGGCGGCACTCTGACACTCGCGAGCCCCAGCGGCAACAGCTACACAGGCGGCACCGCCCTGCACACAGGCCAACTTGCGTTGGGCAACAGCACCGCCCTGGGCACCGGCTCCCTGGCCATGGACCCCGGCACGACGCTCGCTTTCGCTGCCGACAATCTCACGCTCACCAACCCCATCGCCTTCACCGGCGCGGGCGACCCCACCATCGACACCGGCGCCTTCACCGCCACGCTCGCCGGCGGCATCACCGGCACGGGCGACCTCGGCAAGATCGGCAGCGGCACCTTGGTCCTCGGCGGCACCAACACCTACACGGGTGCCACCATCGTCTCTGAAGGCACCTTGCGCGCAGGTGCCGTCAATTCCCTCAGCGCCGCCTCCGCACACACCATCGCCGCCGGCGCCACGCTCGACCTGGCCGGCTTCGACCAGACCCTCGCAAGTCTGACCAATGCCGGCACCGTCTCCCTGGCCGGCACAGCGCCCGGCACCACGCTCACCGTCACCGGTGCCTACGTCGGCAACAGCGGCATCCTGCGCCTGGCCACCACCCTGGGCGACAGCGCCAGTGCCAGCGACCGCCTCGTGCTCAACGGCCCCGGCGCCAGCGCCAGCGGCCACACCACCGTGCAAGTCGTCAACACCATGGGCCTGGGCGCGCTCACCAGTGGCAATGGCATCGAACTCATCGGCGCCCTCAACGGCGCCACCACCACCGCACAAGGCACCAAGGACGCCTTCGCGCTGCAGGGCGGCCATGTGGATGCGGGCGCCTACGCCTACACCCTGCAGCCCGGCGACGCCGCGGGCGCGGGAGAGAACTGGTACCTGCGCTCCACCAGCACACTGCCGCCGCCGGCACCGGCACCGGCACCGGCACCGGCACCGGCACCACCCGCACCACCGGCACCACCGGCACCACCGGCGCCACAGGCGCCGCCACCTCCACCTCCACCTCCACCCCTGCAAGTGCCGAGCTACCGCGCCGAAGTCCCGCTCTTCGCTGCGCTGCCCGAGCAACTGCGCCAGGGCGACCTCGCGATGCTCGGCAATCTGCATCAGCGCATCGGCGACGACGACGTGCAAGCCGCAGCCACGGCCGGCCTGCAGGGAAGCGCCCCCGACACCCCTTCGTCCACCGGCAACCGCCGCGCCTGGGCACGCGTCCTCGATACCCGCCGGGACATCCGCCAGGACGGCACCGTTAGTCCTCACAGCGGCGGACGCCTGACGGGCGTACAGGCTGGTACCGACCTGCTGGCCGACACCCCTTGGCACGCAGGCCTGTACGTCGGTCAGCTCGACGGCAGCATGAGCGTCCACGGCTTCGCGCTCGGCCAGCCCAGCCTCGCCGTCGGCAGCAACAGCCTGCACAGCCAGTACCTCGGTGGCTACGTCACCTGGACGAATGACAGCGGCTTCTACGCCGATGCCGTGCTGCAGGCCGGGCGCCATCACTACGACATGCAGGCCCTGGACAGGCTGCCTCTCCACGGCAAGGCCACCAGCCTGAGCGCCTCGTTCGAAGTGGGCCAGGCCTTCGTGCTGGGTGAGGGCTGGCAGATCGAGTCGCAGCTGCAACTCGTGCATCAGCACCTTGCGCTGGACGACGCCAACATCGCCTCGGCGCTGGTGCGCCAGGAGGCTGGCAGCGGTTGGCTCGTGCGCGGCGGCGTGCGCGTGAAGGGCGACATCGCCACCGCGGCGGGCAGGCTGCAGCCCTATGCGCGGCTGAACCTGTACCGGGCCTCGGGCGGCAGCGATGTCGCAAGCTTCGTCACGCCGGCAGCGACGACGTTCATCGCCAGCCGCACGGGCAGCACCGCCGCCGAGTTGGCTGGGGGCTTCACGCTCGCGCTCAACGACAGCACCAGCCTCTACGGCGAGCTCGGCAGGCTGTGGGCCTCGGGCGGGCAGGCGCGCGTGAGCAGTTCGATCGGCGCTTCGCTCGGGCTCAGGGTGCGCTGGTAAGACGCGCCGCGGCCTGGCGAATCACCAGTTCGCCTCGCGCTCCGGCGTCGCCGTGATGTGATGGATCGACAGGTCCGCGCCGTCGTACTCCTCTTCCTGCGTCAGGCGCAGGCCCATCGTCGCCTTGAGCGTGCCATAGACCGCGGCGCCGGCCACCAGGGCCCAGGCCACGCCGAGCGCGACGCCGATACATTGCGCCAGCAGGCTCACGCCGCCGATCCCGCCCAGCGCCTTGCTGCCGAAGATGCCCGCCGCGATGCCGCCCCAGGTGCCGCACAGGCCATGCAGCGGCCAGACGCCGAGCACGTCGTCGACCTTCCACTTGTTCTGCACCAGCGTGAACATGAGAACGAAGATCGCGCCCGCCACGCCGCCCACCACCAGCGCGCCGAGCGGATGCATCAGGTCGGAACCGGCGCACACGGCCACCAGCCCGGCCAGCGGCCCGTTGTAGACGAAGCCCGGATCGTTCCTGCCGAGCGCCAGCGCCACCAGCGTGCCGCCCACCATCGCCATCAGCGAGTTCACCGCGACCAGACCGGAGATCTTGTCGATGGTCTGTGCGCTCATCACGTTGAAGCCGAACCAGCCGACACACAACACCCATGCACCGAGTGCGAGAAAGGGAATGTTCGATGGTGGATGCGCGCTCAGCGAGCCGTCGCCGCGGTAGCGGTTGCGGCGCGCGCCCAGGAGCAGCACGGCCGGCAGCGCCAGCCAGCCGCCGACCGCATGCACGACCACCGAGCCTGCGAAGTCGTGGAACGGACTGCCGGTGAGCGACGCGATCCAGCCCTGGATGCCGAAGGCCCCGTTCCATGCGATGCCTTCGTACAGCGGGTAGACGAAGCCGACGATCACCGCGGTGGCGATGAGCTGCGGCCAGAACTTGGCGCGCTCGGCAATGCCGCCCGAAATGATGGCCGGGATGGCGGCCGCGAAGGTGAGAAGGAAGAAGAATTTCACCAGCCCGTAGCCGCTCTGGAGCGCGAGCCGATCGGCGCCGACGAAGAAGTGCGTGCCGTAGGCGATGCCGTAGCCGACGAGGAAATACACGATGGTCGAAACCGAGAAGTCGACCAGGATCTTGACCAGCGCATTGACCTGGTTCTTCTTGCGCACGGTGCCCAGTTCGAGGAAGGCGAAGCCCGCGTGCATGGCCAACACCATGATGGCGCCGAGAAGAATGAACAGCGCGTTTGCGCCCTGATTGAGTGCGTCCATGGGGAGTTTTTGTCTTGAGTTGGTGCGCTTCGTCCGCCTTGCACGGACGCGTACCAATCGCAAGCAAAAATGGTGCCCGTGGAGCGCGATCCTGGTGCCGATTGCCTGGGACCATGGCGTCGCGCACCGAAAAAGCACGCGCCGTCGGGGCGAGAGGCGATCCTCCGATCGCCCCGCTGCTCAGACGCCGGCCTTGGCCAGCCTCGCGTCGGCCATGGCTTGCGCCCGCAGTCGGTCGTATTCCAGCTTGTCGACGGGCGCTGCGCCCGATTGTCCGAGGTCGTTCAGATGAACCCGGTAGGTCTCCCGCGCAGTGAAGGCGGCGATCGCCGAGATGACCGTCACGCCCAGCGTGATCGCGCCGATGGTGAGCGGCACGTTGGTCGAGCCCGGAGGCGCCACGGTGGCGAAGAGTGCCGGCAGCAGCGCGGTGATGGTCGTGCCGATGTTCTGCGAGATCGCCATGGCCGAGACCCGGGTGCGCGTGCGGAACAGTTCGGGGTAGAAGCTCGGGAAGACGGCGTTGTAGCCCTGGTAGACGATGCCCCACATGAGCAGCGATGCGACAATCGCCAGCGGTACGTTGTGGATGCTGATCGCGTAGAGATACAGGAACGACAGCAGCCCCGCACCGAGCGCGCCGACGACGATCGGCGGCTTGCGGCCGATACGGTCCGAGAGGTTGCCCACATAGGGAATGACCAGCACCGCCAGGATGTTGCCCAGCACCGGAATCCACAGGTAGATGTCCTTCTGGAAGCCGATGCCGTAGGCCGGCTGCACCGCGTAGGCCGCACCGAACACCGTGGCCACCACGGGGATCACGTTCATCAGCGACATGCAGACGACGCGGATCATGTCCCGCCAGCTGAGCTGGAAGGCCTGGATGATCGGCGCCTTGGGCAGTTCGCCGTGCTGGCCTTCTTCGGCAAAGGCGGGCGTCTCCTCGACCTCGCGGCGGATGATGTAGCCCGCCACGATGACCACGAAGCTGAGCAGGAAGGGAATGCGCCAGCCCCAGCTGTTGAAGGTGTCCTCGGGCATGAAGTGCGCCAGCGGCAGGAAGACCGCCGCGGCCAGGATCTGCCCGGCCTGCACGCCCTGCAGCGTGAAGCTGGCGAAGAAGCCGCGCCGGCCGAAGGGCGCGTGCTCCAGGATCATCGAGCTGGCACCGGAAATCTCGCCGGCCACCGCGAAGCCCTGGATCAGCCGCAGCGCGACCAGCAGCGCCGGCGCCCACAGCCCGACCTGCTGGTACGTCGGCAGGAGCCCGACCGCCATCGTCGAGAAGCCCATGAGGAACATGCAGACGATCAGGACCTGCTTGCGGCCATGGGTGTCGCCCATGTGCCCGAGCACGAAGGCGCCGATGGGCCGCGCGACGTAGCCGACGCCATAGGTCGCGAGCGACGCGATGATGGCGATCCGCGGGTTCCCCGAAGGAAAGAAGATCTGGGGAAAGATCAGCGACGCTGCCGTCGCGTAGATGAAGAAGTCGTAGTACTCGAGCGCCGAGCCGATCCAGCCGCTGGCGGCGGCCTTTTTCGACTGGGGATTGGCGCGCTCGTGTTTCTCGGTGTTGGCCATGGTTGTCTCCGTGGTGGATGAATCGGATAGCGGATGTGCAAGTCACGCTTGTCCCCGGACCCGCGGCGCCACTGTACGAACGACGCAGCCTTCCCCACAACGCCGCGGGACCCACCGCCGATCGATCATCGATCGGCAACGTTCACCATGCGCGCGGAATACGGGTAAAACCTAGGGCGGGCGAGTGTTCAGCGGAAGAACGCGCTCGGCGTCTGCCCGAATTGCCGCTTGAACATCGTCGCGAAGGCGCTGGGGCTGTCGTAGCCGAGCGCCAGCGCGATATCGACGACTTTCTCGCCGGTCGCCAGCCGTTCCAGCGCGCGCAGCAGGCGCGCCTGCTGGCGCCATTGACCGAAGGTCATGCCGGTCTCGCGCGTGAAGAGGCGCTGGATGGTCTTGACGTCGACCGCGAGAAGCCGCGCCCAATGGCTCAGCGTGGACACGTCGCCCGGCCGTTCGAGCAGCCGCGCGCAGATGCGCCGAAGCCGCGGATCCGCCGGTTGCGGCAGGTGCAGCGGCAGCACGGGCAGCGCTTGCAGTTCGTCCAGCAACAGCCGCATCAGGCGTCCCGCGCGCGAATTGTCGGCATACGGTTGTTCGACCTCGGTCGCGGCCAGGATCAGCTCGCGCAGCAGGGGCGAGATGCCCACCGCCTGCGAGCGCCGCGGCAGCTGCGGCGCGGCGTCCGGGCGCACGTAGATGCTGCGCATGTGAACCACGCCGATGCAGCGGATCCGATGCGTCAGTTCGGCCGGCATCCAGATGCCTCGCGTTGGCGGCACGATCCATTGGCCGCCCTCGGCGGCCACCATCATCACGCCGTGCACCGCGTAGATCAGCTGGTTTTCGGCATGCGCATGGCTGTCGATCACGTGGCCGGCCGGGTAGTCGATCGCCCGGCTGGTCACCGGCATGCCGCTGCGCCGGAACTCGGCAAGAAAGTGCGGGGTCGGGGTCATGGCGATGCCGGAGGAGGTAGATGTCCTTTTCGCGAAGATCGAGGCCCGAAGGGCGCGAGACAGGCAAACATCCTATCTCTAACATCCAGCCTTCGTCCTGTCTCAACGAACGCGCGCGGCAGCGACCGCGCCCAGCCCATGTCATCGACTGCTGCCTCTTCCACCGCTCGCCTGACCCCCATGACGGACCGTCCGGGCGCCTCGTTCGGCGTGCTCGGCGCGATCAGCGCCTCGCACATGATCAACGACATGATGCAGTCGCTGATCCTGGCGATCTATCCCATCCTGAAGGGCGACTTCCACCTGAGCTTCGGCCAGATCGGACTGATCACGCTCACCTACCAGTTGACCGCCTCGCTGTTCCAGCCGATGGTCGGCCTCTACACCGATCGCCGTTCGACGCCCTATTCGCTGCCGGTCGGCATGAGCTTCACGCTGATCGGGCTGATCCTGCTGGCCTTCGCACCGAGCTTCGCGATCGTGCTGCTCGCTGCGGCGTTCGTCGGCACCGGCTCGTCGATCTTCCATCCGGAATCGTCGCGGGTTGCGCGCATGGCTTCCGGCGGTCGGCATGGGCTGGCGCAGTCGCTGTTCCAGGTGGGCGGCAATACCGGCAGCGCGCTCGGGCCGCTGGTCGCGGCGGCGATCATCGTGCCGTTCGGTCAGCACAGCGTGGCATGGTTCGGGCTGGCCGCGCTGGTCGGCATCCTGCTGTTGACGCAGGTCAGCAAGTGGTATGCGGTCCAGCAGGCGGCCGCCAAGGCGCGCCCGGCACAACGTGCGGCCGCACCGCCGCTGCCGCGCGGCAAGGTGATCGGTGCCATCGGCGTGCTGCTGCTGCTGATCTTCTCGAAGTATTTCTACATCGCCGGCATCAGCAGCTTCTACACCTTCTACCTGATGGACAAGTTCGGCGTGTCGGTCCAGAGCGCGCAGGTCTATCTGTTCGTGTTTCTGTTCGCCTCCGCGCTCGGTACGCTGGTGGGCGGACCGGTCGGCGACCGCATCGGCCGCAAGCCCGTGATCTGGGCATCGATCCTCGGCGTCGCGCCCTTCGCGCTGCTGCTGCCGCACGCCGATCTGTTCTGGACCACGACGCTGACGATCATCATCGGGCTGATCCTGTCCTCGGCGTTCTCCGCGATCCTCGTCTATGCGCAGGAACTGATGCCGGGCAAGGTCGGGATGGTCTCGGGCCTGTTCTTCGGTTTCGCGTTCGGCATGGGCGGCCTGGGCGCTGCACTGCTGGGCCTCCTGGCCGATCACACCAGCATCGACTTCGTCTACCGCGTCATCGCCTACTTGCCGCTGCTCGGCATCGTCGCGGCGCTGCTGCCGAGCGTCGAGCGGCCGCGCCGCTTCGCGATGACCTGACGGACGCGCGCTCTCGGTATCGGCGGCCGGTCGCACACCCTGTCGCCGAGCACTCGCTCGGGCAGCGAAAAAGTACCACGCGCTACGCCCCTTTGAAACAATTGTTCAGATTGTTCCTGCGCATTTATCGCACATTGTCGCGTGTGCATGCGGCCTTCTCCAGGGTGCCGCGGGCATTCGGCAAGGGGCACGCCGACGCATCAGTCGCCTCGCTTTCGCCGGCCTGCGCCAGCGTACCTCAAAGAGTGAGCATATGGAAATCGCAATCGTCGGCCGCCATCGCGCTCTCGTGGATCGCGCACGCGCCAGTGTGGAAGCGCTCGGTCATCAGCCCACGGTGTTCTCGACGCCGCAGGCGCTGCGATCGGCCGCCGAATGCCGTCGGATCGGCATGGTGGTGTTCGTCATGGGCGCCGAACAGGCGTCGCCGTCCGCATGCGTCGATGCCGTCCGCGCCGCCGATCGCGATGCGCCGGTGCTGGTTGCGGTGAGCCCATCGAACGTGGCGCTCATGGGCCCGGCCTTCGAATCGCCGCTGAGCGAGTTCATCGTCAGACCCTACACCTCGAAGGAACTCAGGGCCCGCGTGCACGCCGTTCTGCGGCGCACCTACCGGACCTGTCCGGAGAACCAGGCGGTGTTCGGCCCCTACCGCTTCCTGCCGCTGGAGTCGACCGTCGAACTCCACGGCGTTCCCATCAAGCTCAATCCCAAGATGTTCGCGCTGGCCACCTTCTTCTTCAATCGCCCGGGCCAGCTCTTCTCGCGCGATCACCTGCGCGCCGCCGTCTGGCCGACGGCCGGCGACGGCCAGTCCCGAACCGTGGACACCCATCTGTCGGTCCTGCGCAACCGTCTGCAACTCGAGCCCGCCAACGGCTACGTCCTGCGCAACGTGTATCGGCGCGGCTACCTGCTCGACGCGGTACACGCGCGCCCCGTCGAAGTCGCCGACCCGCCGCGCTTCGTGCCATCTCGCCGCGACGGTGTCGGTGCCCATCACGTTGCCGATGTCATGTGCCCCTGAGGCAGCCCGACAAGGGCAGATCGATCAGCCGTCGTCATCGGGCTGCACATCGTCCGTCGCCATCGGAAGGCCGATCACGAAAGTCGTCCCCGCGGCCGGCGCGCTCATGACGTCGATCCAGCCGCCGTGATGCGCCACGACGGCATGCACGATCGTCATGCCGATCCCCCAGCCGTGCCCCGCGTCGCGCGCCGACGGCGTCGAATTCCATTTGCGGCGCAGGCCGCTGTCCATCAGGCCGGCGACCTGGCCCGCGTTCATTCCCGCGCCTTCGTCGCGGATCGAGATCAGTACCTCGCCACCGACCTTGCCCGGCTCGTCGTTCGCTTCCAGGCACACATGAATGCTGCTGCCGCTTTCGCTGTAGCGGATCGCGTTGTTCAGCAGGTTGACGAAGGCGCGCGTCAGCAGCGAAGCGTCCGCCGAGATCGTGCAGTCCGCGGCGCCAAGCCGCGGCGTGATGGTCACGCCGCGCGCGCTGGCCGAGGCCCATGTGGCATCCACCGCATCGAGCACCGCCGCACCCGCGAAAGTCAATGCATACCGATAGACGCCCGACTCCGCTTCCACCATGTCCATGAAACTTTCCGCCAGGTGGATCGTGCGCCGCGCCTCGCCGCCGATGCCCTCCATCACCTCCTGGATGTCGACGTTCGCGGCCTTCTCCGAATAAAGGCCCAGAAGGCTCAGAATCCTGATCCTGACCATCGTTCAGTTCGTGGTCATCACCAAGGGCGCCGAGCGCGTGGCCGAGGTCGGCGCGCGCTTCTCGCTCGATGCGATGCCGGGCAAGCAGATGTCGATCGACGGCGACATGCGCGCCGGCGTGATCGACATGGACGAGGCGCGCCGCCGGCGCGGACTGGTCGAGAAGGAGAGCCAGCTCTACGGCTCGATGGACGGCGCGATGAAGTTCGTCAAGGGCGACGCCATCGCGGGGCTGATCATCGTGGCGGTGAACCTGCTGGGCGGCATCCTGATCGGCACGATGCAGCGCAACATGAACATCGGCAAAGCCGTCGAGGTCTATTCGATCCTCACGATCGGGGACGGCCTCATCGCGCAGATTCCCGCGCTCTTCATCTCGATCTGCGCCGGCATGATCGTGACCCGCGTCACCAGTGCCGATGGCGGCCCCTCCAACGTCGGCAAGGACATCGGCACGCAGCTGCTGTCGCAGCCCAAGGCGCTGATGATCGGCATGGCCGTCATGGTCGGCTTCGCGCTCATTCCGGGGATGCCCGCCATTCCGTTCCTGGTGCTGGCATTCCTCGTCGGCACCGTGGGCTACACGCTGATCCGCGGCGAGCGCCAGCAGGTCGATGCCAAGACGGGGCGCGTGACGACGGTCTCGGCGATGGAAGCCGCGGCGCAGTCGAAGGCAGCCAGCGCCGCCGCGGCGGCCGCCAAGGCTGACGACACCGAGGGCTTCACGCTCACCGTGCCGCTGATGGTGGACGTCAACGATGCGCTCGAGAGCGTGTTCTCGGCCGAGCTGCTGAACGAGGAGCTCATGAAGATCCGCCGCGCGTTGTACTTCGACCTCGGCATCGTGTTTCCCGGCATCCAGCTGCGCTACAACCCGCGCCTGCCGCCGGAGACCTATTCGATCCTGCTGGCGGAGATTCCCGTTTCGCAGGGACGCCTGCGCGCCGGCTACCTGCTGGTGCGCGAAACCGAGGAGAACCTCACCGCGCTGTCGATCCCCTTCGAGACCGATCGCAAGTTCCTGCCCAACATGCCGACCCTCTGGACGCCGGCCGAACTGAAGGACCCGCTCGGCCGCGCCGGCATCTCGTTCATGGAGCCGACGCAGGTGCTGAGCTACCACATCGCCTTCGTGCTCAAGAAGTACGCAGCCGACTTCATCGGCATCCAGGAAACGCGCGCGTTGATCACCAACCTCGAAGGGCGTTTTCCGGAGCTGGCCAAGGAGCTGCAGCGCGTGCTGCCGATCCACAAGATCGCCGAGATCCTGCAGCGGCTGGCGTCCGAGGAAGTATCGATCCGCAATCTGCGCGCGGTGGGCGAGGCGCTCATCGAGTGGGGCCAGAAGGAGAAGGATTCGGTGCTGCTCACCGAGTACGTGCGCATGGCATTGAAGCGCCACATCAGCCACAAGCATTCGAGCGGACAGAACATCCTGCCCGCCTACCTGCTGGCGCCGGCGGTCGAGGACAGCGTGCGCGGCGCCGTGCGGCAGACCTCCGCCGGTTCCTATCTGGCGCTCGACGCCCAGCTGTCGAAGACGCTGGTGGAGAACATCAGGAAGACCGTCGGCGATCTGTCGGCGGGCCGCCAGCGGCCGGTGCTGCTGACCTCGATGGACATCCGGCGCTACATGCGCAAGATGATCGAGCAGGAGCTCTACGAGCTGCCCGTCATCTCCTACCAGGAGCTGACGACCGACATCAACATCCAGCCCTTGGCGCGGATCGAAGCCTGAGGACACGGCAGTGCCAGAGCCGACCATGACTTCCGACAGCACGACGCCCATCGAGCTGCGCGTGCTGTACGGCCCCCAGGCCGGCAGCCGCCTGCAGCTCGCATCCGGCGACTATCTCATCGGGTGTTCCGACGAGTGCGCCATCGTGCTGAGCGGCCTGCGGATGGCGCAGCGGCACGCATTGCTGGTCGTGCAGGACGAAGAGGCGCGGATCGCGCCGCAGGACGGCACGGTGTGCGATGCGATGGGCAACGCCATCGCCGACGAACTGGTGCTTGCCCTCGGCATGCCGGTCGAATTGGGCGGCGTGTCGATCGCCATCGATCGTGTCGACGCTGCGTGGCCCGATGCGCAGGCCGTCGCGCCAATGAGGGACGCGGCCTCCGCACCGGTCGAGGCCGCGACGGCGGCATCGAGCGCCACCACCGCACCTGCGGCTGGCGGACTTCGGTCTTCGCCAGCGGCGCTGCGGCGGGCGCGCGGGGTCAGTCTGATCGCGATGGGCATCGCCGCATTGGCACTCCTCGGCCTCGCATTCGCCTGGGCCCTGGACGGCGAGAGCGCCGCCGCGCCGCAGCCCGAGATTGCGAGCGTGGCGGCGCCCGGCAGCGGGCCGCCCGAGGCGCTGACCGGCCTGCTTCGCACGCTGGATCCGGCACACGCATTGACGCTCACGCGGCAGGCGAACGATCAGTGGCTGGTGAGCGGCTACGTGGCGACCGGCACCGAGAAGAAAACGCTGATGGACGGATTGGCGGATCTGACGCCTGTGCCGGCGTTGAAGATCTTCTCGGAAGAAGAAATCACCAAGGCGGCCAACGAGGTGCTGAACGCCAAAGAGGACGCCTCCGACGGCGTGCTGGCGATCGAGAACGGCGGCAAGGGCCTGTTGCGCCTGAGCGGTGCCGTTCGGCATGCAGTCTCGGCGCAGTCGGCGAAATTGTCACTGATGATCGTGCCTGGCGTGAGCAGCGTCGACATCAGCGACGTGATGCTGCCCGAGAAGCTGCTGGCCGATCTCAAGGGGCGCATCGATGCCGCGGGCCTGCGGCAGCAACTGGTCTTCACCAGCGAATGGCCAACGGTGACTTTGACCGGCTCGGTCGACGAAACGCAGCGGGCGCGCTGGGAGACCTTGATCCGGGCTTTCACCCAGGCCTATGGGGATGTGCTGCCGCTGCATGCCACGCTCACCCCGGCCGTGCCCAAGGCCATGCTCGAGGTGCGCACCATCGTCGGCGGCGACGCGCCCTACATCGTGACCCGGCAGGGCGTGCGCGTGAATCGCGGCGGCGAGATCGACGGCCATGTGCTGAGCATGGTCCGCGACACCGATGTGGTCTTCGATGGCGCGCAACGCTGGCAGATCGCGAGGTAGGCGATGGGCGAACGCATCTTCATGCTCGAACTCCAGGAGCGTCTCAGCACCGATCCGCACGGCGAGCTGCGCCGGAGCCTGATCGCGCAGCTCCAGGATCTGCAGACGACGCTGCTGGCAAGACGCAGGCAGCTCAACGAACCGGAGGTATACCACCGGATCCAGGCCGCGCTGGGCGCGGTCGAGGCTGCGCTCGGTACCTTGCGAACACTGTCCATCCGCAAAGGACCGTCGGTCGGTCGATGGCGTCCGTAGTCATCACGCCGACCTTCCGATTTCCTGTTTCACCATTCTTGGAGGTAGCGACCATGGCAGCAATAAGCGGCATTACCCTGGCTGATATCAACGATGCGGTCGGCCCTGGCATCGCATCGGCAGAAGCTGCCGTGAAGGCCGACCTCGCGGCAGCGAGCGGCGGCACGGCCTTGAGCGTGGCGCAGCTGACCCAGTTGCAGTTCGACGAAGAAGAATTCACGATCATCGGTTCCATCTACTCCGCCCTCCTGAAGGAACTCTCGGACCTGTTGAAGAGCATCGTCCAGAAGATGTGAGCATGCCGCGACCGCGAGGGCGCAGATCGGCTGCACGGGAATGATCCAGTTGCCCGCAAAGTACTGCGTACCTCAGGGTGACGATGAAACCGCCCACCCTGGACGTGGCAATGCGCGATGGCTTCGAGCCCGCGCAGGACGCCGATGCGCCCGACACCGACCAGCTGTTCCGCCAATTGGTGGACCGGCACCGCGTGCGCTTGCAGCGCTTCGTGATGCGGCACATCGGCCAGCCCGACGACGCCGAGGACATTGCGCAGCAGGCATTCGCCGAAGCGGTCCGCACCATCGAACGCTTCCGCGGCGAGTCCGAGCTGTCGACCTGGCTCTATGGCATCGCGATGAACCTGGTGCGCAACTACCTCAGCCGCGCGCCCCATCGGATGTATCGCTTCGAAACCGATGAAGGCCTCAAGACCATGTTCTCGCCCGATGGAGACCCGGGAGACAACGTGTCGATGCAGCAGACCCTGCGCCAACTGTCCGAATCGATGGCGGAGCTGCCGCGGGAAATGCGCGAAGTGCTGACACTGGTCGCGATCGAGGAAACGGCCTATGAGGACGCAGCGGCCATGCTGTCGGTGCCTGTGGGTACGGTTCGCAGCCGGCTGTCCCGCGCGCGTGCCGCGTTGCGGGCACGGCTCGCGGCGGCCGGTGTCGACGTGCCGTTCTTCTGACGAGAGATGCGTCAGCGGGTTTCCTCACCAGGTGCGCGACAGCACCGAGCCGATGGCTCGCTGCATCAGCGGCTGTGCAGCCCGAAGGTCCACGCCGCGCCGGTCGGAACCGGCGGCCGCCATCTCGAGCGCGAAGGCGCCATCGATGCGCGCGCGGGTGTCGACGGACAGCGTCTCCGGGTCGACGCCCGCGGCGGCGACGCAGGCATGAAACGCCGCGCTATCGCCCTCGGCCAACAGCAGAATGCGCGAAAGAAAACTCAGGCCGGACATCGCGGTGCGGCTGATCTCGGCCGCCGAAACGACGGTCTCGATCTCCTGCCGCGTGAGTGCGCGCGGATTGCCAAGATCGTGCCCGAGCGCCTGCAGCACCGCATGCGCGACCGCGCTGCCGAACGCCGGGCACAGCATGCCCAGCAAGGCCTGCGTCGTGGCGCCGGATGGCCATCCGGCCCCTGCGCGCGGCGGCCGCGCCACGCCCGGCCCGGCAGGGGCGGCCGCGGAGTTGTGAAGAGAAGTCATCATGAGGTGCCGATGCAGCTGCGAAGCGAAGCCTTGTCTCGAATGCGGGCCCAGGTGCGGCCGCGCCGATGCCGACATGAGTAACACCCACGTCGAAGAAGTTCGCCGGCTCAGGCCTCGCGGCCGGTGTTCAACGGATAGCCCGCCTCGCGCCATGCCTTCATGCCGCCATCGAGCGCGACCGCATGCAGGAAGCCCATGTCGCGCAAGGTCGATGCGGCCAGGGTCGAGATGTAGCCGAGCTCGCAGCAGGTGAGGATGCGCCGCGTGGGATCGGGCAGGTCCTGGTTGACGCGCAGTTCGAGCTGGCCGCGCGGCAGCAATCGCGCGCCGGGCACGTGGCCGGCCTCGTAGGCATCGCGCTCGCGCACGTCGAGCACGATCAGGTTGTCCTCCCGCGCCTCGACGCGCGCCTTGAGTTCGACCAGCGACATGAAAGGCACGGCGGCCGTCGCCTCGGCGAGCAATCGCGCCACGGTCTTGCCGCCGCTCATGTTCGTGCGCAGCGCCTCGGTGACGTGTGTCGGCATGGTCAGGCTGAGGCTGCGCATCATCTCGACGAAGGCCTCGCGCTCGCGCTTCTGCAGCCGCGGGTTCGTCGCGATCTCGTCCGCGATGGTCGAGTGCGTGCGTCCCTTGTAGTCGTGCGCCGGATTGACCTTGAGCGAGGGGTCGAGCGTCAGCACGCGGTTGAACAGGCTGTCGTAGAGCGCCTCCGGGTCGCCGCTCGGCAGGTCGGTGCGGCCGGTGCCGCCGATCAGCAGGGTGTCGCCGGTGAAGAGGCGGTCTTCGACCTGCAGGCACATCGAATCGGCCGTGTGGCCCGGCGTGTGGATGACCTGCAGCCGCAGCTTGCCCAGCACCACCATCTCGCCGTCGCCCAGGCGCATGTCGACGAAGGGCGCCGGGCTCGCGCGGTGCATGACGACCGGCACCTTCATCTGCTGCGCCAGTGCCTTGGTCGCCGAGAAATGATCGGCATGCGTGTGCGTGTCGATCAGGTAGCGGATGCGCACGCCCTCCTGGGCAGCGAGCGCGAGGTAGTGGTCGATCTGGCTGAGCTCCGGATCGATGAGTGCGGCCGCGCGGGTCTCGCCGCAGCCGACGAGGTAGGACTGGCAGCCGCCGGTTGCGATCTGCACGAAGATCATGCGTGGCTCCCGTGGGCTGCCGCCGGTGGGGCTCAGCCCGGCTGCTTGGTCACGCGCAGATAGGGCTTGGGCGACTTCCAGCCCGCGGGGAACAGCTTCTTGGCGTCCTCGTCCGACACCGAGCCGGCGATGATCACGTCCTCGCCGTTCTTCCAGTTGGCCGGCGTCGCGACCTTGTGCGCCGCGGTCAGCTGCATCGAATCGACCACGCGCAGGATCTCGTCGAAGTTGCGCCCGGTGGTCATCGGGTAGGTCAGCATCAGCTTGATGCGCTTGTCGGGACCGATGACGAAGACCGATCGCACCGTCGCGTTGGTGGCCGCGGTGCGGCCCTCGGAGCTGCCCGGCTCCTCGGCCGGAAGCATGTTGTAGAGCTTGGCGACCGCGAGGTCGGTGTCGCCGATCATCGGGTACTTCGGCAGGTAGCCCTGCGTTTCCTCGATGTCCTTGGCCCAGCGATCGTGCGCATCGACCGGGTCGACACTCAGGCCGATCAGCTTGGTGTTGCGCTTGGTGAATTCGGGCTCGATCTTCGCCATGTAGCCCAGCTCGGTGGTGCACACCGGCGTGAAGTCCTTGGGATGCGAGAACAGGATGGCCCACTTGTCGCCGATCCATTCGTGGAAGCGGATCGGTCCCTGGGTCGTGTTGGCGGTGAAGTCGGGTGCGAGATCGTTGATGCGCAGGGACATGGTGGCTCCTTAAGGATGAAAGATGGACATCCGCCGCATGCCAGCGGCCGCGGCAGCTAGCCGGAAAGTACACCACGATCCGCGCATCCGGACAATATTTTCCCGGATTGAAAAAGTGCAATGCGGGGCGTTACGCTGGGCGCGTGACACCTACGCCCGCTCCCGCCTTCATCCCCCTGATCCGCCTTTACCAGGACTGGCTGCGCGATACGCGCGGCCTGGCCTTCGATTCCTACGATGCGCTGTGGCGCTGGTCGGTCACCGACCAGCCCGCTTTCTGGCAGAGCATCTGGGACTACAACGGCATGCGGTCGCCGACGCCGGCCGATGCAGTGCTGGCCGACGCGCACATGCCCGGCACGCGCTGGTTTCCGGGCGCCCAGGTCAACTATGCGCGCGAGGTGCTGCGCCACGCGAATGCGGCGCATGCGGCGGGCATGCCGGCCATCGTCAGCGAGAACGAGCTCGGCCAGGTGCGCGAACTCGCGTGGCCCGAATTGCGGCGGCAGGTCGCGGCCTTCGCGCTGACGCTGCGCCGGCTGGGCGTGGCGCGCGGCGACCGCGTGGCCGCCTACCTGCCCAACGTGCCGGAAACGATGATCGCCTTCCTCGCCTGTTCGAGCATCGGCGCCGTGTGGAGCGTGTGTGCGCCCGACATGGGCACCGCCGCGGTGGTGGACCGCTTCCGACAGATCGAGCCGAAGGTGCTGATCGCGGCCGACGGCGTGCACTACGGCGGCAAGCCGCTCGACCGCAGCGGCGTGCTGGCGCAATTGCGTGCGGCGCTGCCCAGCGTCCGGAAGCTGGTGTTGCTGAAGACGCCGCATGCCGCCGAGCCGGTCGCCGCCGATATCGACTGGGTCGCGGCCGTGGCGCAGAAAGATGCCGAGACCGCCGCATTCGAACCCGAATGGCTGCCTTTCGACCATCCGATGTGGGTGCTCTATTCGAGCGGCACCACCGGCCTGCCCAAGCCGATCGTGCACGGGCAGGGCGGCGTCATCCTCAACATGTATGCCTGTGGGCTGCACAACGACATCGGTGCCAGCTACACGGCCAACAACCATGGCGAGCGCTACCACTGGTACAGCTCGACCGGCTGGGTGATGTGGAACTCCCAGCTCGCGGGCCTGGCCATCGGCGCGACCATTTGCCTCTACGACGGCAACCCGGCCGGCAGCAAGGACAGGCCCGACTGGGGCGTGCTGTGGCGCTTCGTCGCGCGGCACCGCGTGACCTTCTTCGGCGCCGGCGCGGCCTACTTCGCGAACTGCATGAAAAGCGGTCTCGACCTGGAGGCCTGCGGAGACCTGTCGCGCGTGCGTGCGCTCGGCAGCACCGGCTCACCCCTGCCCGAAGACGTGCAGCGCTGGGGCACGGCGCAATTGCGTGCGGCCCGGCCAGCGAGCGAAGTCTGGTGGTGCAACATTTCGGGCGGCACGGATTTTTGCGGCGCCTTCGTCGGCGGCAACCGCGAACTGCCCGAGGTGCCGGGCCAGATGCAATGCCGCCAGCTCGGCGCCTCGGTCGAGGCCTGGAACGAGCAAGGCCGGCCGGTGATCGGCGAGGTCGGCGAACTGGTCTGCACCCGGCCCATCCCGTCGATGCCGCTCTACTTCTGGGGCGACGAGGGCAACGCGCGCTATCTCTCCAGCTACTTCGACACCTACCCCGGCGTCTGGCGCCACGGCGACTGGCTCAAGGTCGGCGAGGACGGCGGCTGCATCATCTACGGCCGCAGCGACGCCACCATCAACCGCCAGGGCCTGCGCATGGGCACCAGCGAGATCTACAGCGCCGTCGAAGGCCTGCCCGAGGTGCTCGACTCGATGGTGGTCGATCTCGAGTACCTGGGCCGCGACAGCTACATGCCGCTGTTCGTCGTGCTGCGCCAGGGCGTCGCGCTGGACGACGCGATGCGCGGCAAGATCAACGACGCGATCAAGACCTCGCTGTCGCCGCGCTTCGTGCCCAACGACATTTTCCAGGTGGCCGAGATTCCGCGCACGCTCTCGGGCAAGAAGCAGGAGCTGCCGATCAAGAAGCTGCTGCTCGGCCAGCCGATCGAGAAGGTCGTGAACCGCGAGGCGATGGCGAATCCGGCCAGCCTCGACTGGTACATCGCGTTCGCTGCGCGCCGCGCGTAGTCCGCCGGGCCTCGGGCCTGCGCGGGCTCCTGCCTCCCGTGCGCGCTCAGACCCCGCCCTGCATCGCGATCGGCGGCGTGCAGGCCGGTGTCCTGCACGGTGCGGCCTGTCGCCGCCGCAGATCGCGCAGCATGCCGCTGCGTGTGTAGGGCAAGCTGTGTCCGGAGAGCAGGAGCGAGAACTTCGTCACCATCGCGTGGGTCCTCGAGACGGGTGCGTGAACGGGCATCAGCATCAGCCACAGCGCCACCACGGCGGGGACGAGCGGGCTGACCGGCCCGGTGGACGGCAGATCCTCCCAGTTCAGCGCCATGGCGCTGGCGATGCCGCCCACCATCAGTCCGGCCAGCACCTCCGACACCGAATGCGCGCCGACCACCACCCGCGAGACGCCGATCAGCAGCGCCAGCCCGAAGCCGGCCGCCACGGCGAGAGGGCGGCCCGCCCGCGATGCGGAAGGTGCCAGCGTGCCCAGCAGCAACGGATAGACGGCGGCGGCCAGCATGGCATGTCCCGAGATGCCGGTGAAATTCAGTTCGGGCCAGCCGATGCCCCAGCCGATGAACGCCACCTTGCTGGCGGCCGTCACCAGAATGGCAACGGCCAGCGACGCGATCCACCAGATCGCGAGCGCGCGCGCATCGGCCTGTCGCAGCAGCCCCAGCGTCGTCAGCAGCGCAGCCGGCAGCAGGATCTGCGCCTCTCCGAGACGCGTCAGCAGATGCCAGAAGTAATGAAGGGAACCCAGCGCACCGAGCACGATTCAGCGGCCTTTGTCATCGAGCGCCGGCGTCGCCCGCCGCATCAACGGAAGAACATGCCGAGACCGGCCAGGAGCATGAGAACCGCCAGCGTGATCAGCGTCAGCGCCATCCAGCGCGTGGCGACCGCCCGCGCCAGCGGCCGGTCGTTCCTGAAGTTCCTGAGACGGTGCGCTCTGCGAGACATGCGTGGCATGTGCGCGACTTTGCGTCCAGGCGGCTGATCGGGCACTGACGAGGAGGCATGGGGAAAAATGCCACGGCCCAGCCGCCGGTGCATGCACGCGTGCGATGACTTCGCCCATAGGTAACAACATGTGTGGTTGAATGTCGGCCGGGTCGAGATTCAAACAGGAGAAGCCATGAGGCAATCGGTGGGCATTGCATGCATCGTCATGCTCGTCGGCGGATGCGCGACGAGACCGGCGACAGGGCCGGGTTCCGGCGTCGGAGCGGACTATGTGCCCATGGTCGAAACACCCGCCGTGGCGCCCACGGCGTACGACGACGACGTCGCCAAATGCCAGGCCAGCGCGCGCAGCATTCCCTTCCGGGCGGACGAGCACAACGAGGCGCTGGCCGTGCTGGATACCGCGGTGATCGGGACGGTCGTCTCGACCGGCCTGGGCATCTACACCGTGATCGCGACCGGATGGACCGGCGGCGCCATGGGAGGCTTCGGCTACTGGATGTACTCGCCGCAACGCGCCACATGGCGAGCCAAGCAGGAAACCTCCATCGCGAACTGCATGGCGCGCAAGGGCTATGTGAACACCGATCCCTCCGTGAAGGTCACATGGATCCCGCCGTCGCAGAGGTCCCTCGCGCCGCCGCGGGCCACCGGCGTCGACACCTACAACGCCGAGAAGCTGGTCAAGTCGCAACGCTGCGGCATCGCGCCGCTCGCGGCCCTGGTGGCCAAGGGCCCGGGCTTCGAGCGCTACAGCGTCGCCTGCGCCAATGGCCAGGTCGTGCCGGTGCGCTGCGAGTTCGGCAACTGCCGGATCAGCCAGACCGTGGCGACTGCACGCTGAGCATTGCCATCCGCAACCCCATGGCGACCGAGTCCAACCGACAAGACGAATTGAAGAAGATGGTGCTGTGCGCCAGTTGCGCAGGCATCCAGCGCAACTGGCGCCGCGCGCCCGGGCATGCCGAGCTCGTGCAGCTGTCCAGCCGCAAGGTGGAGCGCAGCGATGGCGAGCACGGCGGCCACACCATCAACGTCACGAGCTACCGGTGCGATGCCTGCGGCACGCGCTGGGAATACGAAAACGACAAGACGAACCAGCAAGCGGGCTGGTCGGTCGTCGGCCGCTAGGCGCCGAGACGCCGATCGATCCCGAGGACATGGCCGGGGTTCGCCGCGCATTGACATGCAAGTATTTGCTTGCATATACTGAACCCGTGCCGACAATCACCGCATGGACGACACCGACCTGCTCTTCAAGGCGCTGGCAGATCCCAGCCGACGCAAGCTCCTGGACTCGCTGCATGCGAGCGACGGACAAACGTTGAGCGAACTGTGCGAGCACCTGGACATGACGCGCCAGGCGGTGACGCAGCACCTGGGCCTGCTCGAGGCGGCAGGCCTGGTCGCGATCACCTGGCGCGGCCGCGAGAAGCTGCACTTCCTCAACACGGTGCCGCTGCACGAGATCTACATGCGCTGGGTCCGCAAGTTCGACAAGCCTCGCCTCGAGGCCTTGCATGCCCTGAAACGAAACCTGGAAGGCAAACGCCATGAATGATTCGACCTTCGTCTACGTCACCTACATCCGTACGACGCCCGAGGAACTGTGGGCCGCGCTCACCAGCCCGGAGTTCACGAAACAGTACTGGTTCGGCGTCGAGGCCCGCTCCGAATGGAAGCCGGGTTCGTCCTGGCAACTCGTGTTTCCCGATGGCCGCATCGCCGACACGGGCGAGATCGTCGAGGCCGACGCGCCGCGGCGCCTCGTCATCAAGTGGCGCAACGAATTCAAGCCGGAGATGAAGGCCGAGGGCTGGTCGCGCTGCACGATGGCGCTGGAGCGGGCGGACGGCGCGGTCAAGCTGACCATCACGCACAGCATCGAACGGGAAGGCTCGAAATTCATCGAGGCCGTTTCCGGCGGCTGGCCGCGCATACTTTCCAATCTCAAATCGCTGCTGGAAACGGGCACCCTGGCTTTCGCAGCGGCATAGGCTGCGCCGGCGCCTCGGTGGGCGTGCTTCGGGCGAACCGACTACAGCAGCCGATGCGGATTCGCCCTAGGATCCGGGCGCGAATCTCGCCTCATTCCGTTGAAGTCACCGGATCGCCGCCGCGGTCCACCAGGAGCCCCCATGCCTCGTCTTCGCCTGAACCCTGTTGTCCGGTCCGCCCTTCTGCCGATCTCTGTGGTCGCCCTCGCGGGCCTCGTGGCAGCCTGCACCGTCATGCCGCCCGGCACTACCGCAACGGGCATGCGCGCAACCTCCAGCGCCTTTGCGGACAACGGCCGCATTCCGGCGGAGCACGCCGGCCTCGGTGACTGCGGCGGCAGGAACGTCTCGCTGCCGGTGGCCTGGAGCCGCCTGCCCGCCAAGGTGCAATCGGTCGCCGTGCTGCTCTCGGACCCGGACGGCGCGAATGGCCTCGGCGTGTCGCACTGGGTGGCCTACAACATCCCGGCCGGACGCGGCGAACTCAAGGCGGGCGAGGCCGAGGCGGCTGCCGGCTTCACCATCGGACCGAACGTCGCGGGCGCCGCGGCCTATCGCGGCATGTGCCCGCCGGCCGGCGATCTGCCGCACCACTACACCTTGACCGTGGTCGCTTCCGATCTCGCGCCCGGTGCGTTGCCGGCCGGTTTGACGCGCGATGCCTTGTTTGCCGCGCTCAAGGGCCATGCGCTGGGCGGGCAGAGCGTCGTCGGCCTCTATGGCCGCTGACGGCCCTAGTCGATGCGCGCCTGGGTCAGCGCGTCCTGCAGCGTCGTGGCGTAGGCCGCGATCTCCACGGCCTTGTCCTGGCCGTTGATGATGCGGCGCGCCGCGACATAGTCGACGCCCGGGTCGCCGATGTAGTCCGACAGCTTCTTGCCGGTGAAAAGGCCTTTGCGCATGCCGACCGACATGATGCGGTACGCGTTGACCGGCTCCAGCACCCGCGTCGGCTGGTCGATGAAGGCCGTGCCCAGGTTCACGGCCTGCCCGAGCTTGAGGTAGTTGGCGCGGCCCGTGATCTGCACGTAGCCGCGGCCCTTGAAGCGCAGGCCGTCGCCTGGTTGAGTGTTGCCGAGACGGCGGCCGATCGCGGTGCCTGACTCGTATTTCGCGAAGTACGAATCGGCGCCGAACTCGGTGATCGGCTGGAAGGTGTTGGCGCACTCGTGCTTGACCGTGGCCAGCATGTAGGCCACCCTGCGGTCGTCGTCGATGTCGGGGTCGAGCTGCACGAAGCTCAACAGCTGGTCCAGGCCCTGGTACTGCGATGCGGTGAGCTTGGAGAAGGATTGCTCGTAGGCGGCGACGAAGGCTTGATGATCGTAGAACATGGGGCGCTCCTGATCGGCGGTCTCGGCGCAATCTACGCCGCGGCGCGGTGGCGTCCTATAGCGCTTAAGCCATACGGCCGCCTGCCGACTGCGCCAGCAGCCACTGGCGGAACAGCACCAGCGCGGACCGTTCGTCCTGCGATGCGGGCGTCACCAGGAAGTAGCTGCGCTCCCCGCGCAAGGGCCGGTCGCAAGCCACCACCAACTCGCCGCGCGCGAGCTCGGCCTCGATCAGCATGCGCGGCATCAGCGCCACGCCGAGGCCGTGCGCGGCGGCGATCGCCAGCATCGAGAACAGCTCGTAGCGCGGGCCGCTGTGCGCGCGCGGCGCATCGACCTGCTGCGCGTCGAACCATTGGCGCCAGCCGTCGGGCCGCGTGCTCTGTTGCAGCAGCGGCTGCTTCGCGACCGCGGCCGGCGAGAGCGTCTTGCGCGGAGCGATCAGCGCCGGGCTGCAGACCGGCACCACGTCCTCGGGCAGCAGCACGGTCGACTGCGTGCCGGCCCAGTTGGCCGTCTGTGCCGGCGTGCCGGTGTAGAGCGCGGCATCGAAGGTCGTGTCGGTGAAGAGAAAGGGGCGGGTGCGCGTCTCGATGTGCACCGTGATGTCCGGATGCTTCGCCGCGAAGTCGGGCAGGCGCGGAATCAGCCAGCGCGTCGCAAAGGTCGGCACCGCCGCGAGCTGGAGCGAACCGCCCGACCCCTGGCGTGCCATGGTGTCGAGCGTGTCGCGTTCCATGGTGTCGAGCTGGCGCGCGATCTGGCGCGCATAGTCGGCGCCGGCCGGCGTCAGCGCCACGCCGTGGCGGGTGCGGCGGAACAGCGCCAGGCCGAGGAAGTCTTCGAGCGCGGTGATCTGGCGCGACACGGCGCTCTGCGTCAGCGCGAGTTCCTGCGCGGCGCGGGTGTAGCTCTCGTGGCGCGCAGCTGCCTCGAAGCAGATCAGGGCCTGGGTCGACGGGATTTTTCGGCGCATGGTATGCGGGAGTGACATGGTGAGACGACACGCTCACCAATGAAGCCTTGCGCTGCGATTATCCGACCAAGTGCGCAAAGCGCATAACTGCGTGTCGAATCCTCGTTTGCGCTCGCACCGCCCGGCGCTTACGATCGGTGCCAACCTCAAGCCCTTACGGAGACCTCGCATGGCCCACGCCGCCTTTCACTGGGAAGACCCGCTGTTGCTCGACCAGCAACTCACCGACGACGAACGCATGGTGCGCGATGCCGCCAATGCCTACTGCCAGGAACGCCTCGCACCGCGCGTGCTCGACGGCTTCCGCAACGGCGAGACCGATCCGGCCATCTTCCGCGAGATGGGCGCGCTCGGCCTGCTCGGTCCGACCATCCCCGAGCAGTACGGCGGCCCCGGCCTCAACTATGTGTGCTACGGCCTCATTGCCCGCGAGGTCGAGCGCGTCGACTCCGGCTACCGCTCGATGGCCAGCGTGCAGAGTTCGCTGGTGATGGTGCCGATCAACGAATTCGGCACCGAGGCGCAGAAGCAGAAGTACCTGCCCAAGCTCGCCACCGGCGAGTGGATCGGCTGCTTCGGCCTGACCGAGCCCGACCACGGTTCCGACCCCGGCAGCATGGTCACGCGCGCCAAGAAGGTGGCCGGCGGCTATTCGCTGACGGGCGCCAAGATGTGGATCAGCAACAGCCCGATCGCCGACGTGTTCGTGGTCTGGGCCAAGGAAGTGAGCGAGAGCGGCCAGGTCGGCCCGATCCGCGGCTTCGTGCTCGAGAAGGGCGCCAAGGGCCTGTCGGCGCCGGCGATCCACGGCAAGGTCGGCCTGCGCGCCAGCATCACCGGCGAGATCGTGATGGACAACGTGTTCTGCCCCGAGGAGAACGCATTCCCCGAAGTGCAAGGTCTCAAAGGCCCGTTCACCTGCCTCAACTCCGCGCGCTACGGCATCTCGTGGGGCGCGCTCGGCGCCGCCGAAGACTGCTGGCACCGTGCGCGCCAGTACACGCTCGACCGCAAGCAGTTCGGCCGTCCGCTCGCGGCCAATCAATTGATCCAGAAGAAGCTGGCCGACATGCAGACCGAGATCACGCTCGGCCTGCAGGGCTGCCTGCGTCTGGGCCGCATGAAGGACGAGGGCACGGCGTCGGTCGAGGTCACCTCGCTGCTCAAGCGCAACTCCTGCGGCAAGGCGCTCGACATCGCACGCCTGGCGCGCGACATGATGGGCGGCAACGGCATCAGCGACGAATTCGGCGTGGCGCGGCATCTGGTCAACCTCGAGGTGGTCAACACCTACGAAGGCACGCACGACATCCACGCGCTGATCCTCGGCCGTGCCCAGACCGGCATCGCGGCCTTCGCGAACTGAGATGACAGCGCCCAAGGAAGGCGCCCTCGCGGGCCTCAAGGTTCTCGATCTCTCCCGCGTGCTCGCGGGCCCGTGGTGCACGCAGATCCTCGCGGACCTGGGGGCCGACGTGGTCAAGATCGAGCGTCCCGGCGTCGGCGACGACACGCGCACCTGGGGCCCGCCCTTCCTGAAGGACGCCGAGGGCAGGGACACCAACCAGGCCACCTACTTCACGGCCTGCAACCGCAACAAGCGCTCGGTCACCATCGACATGGCCGCACCCGAAGGCCAGGCGCTGCTCAAGCAGATGGCCGCGCAGAGCGACATCCTGGTCGAGAACTTCAAGACCGGCGGACTCAGGCAGTACGGGCTCGACTACGAGAGCCTGCGCGCCATCAATCCGCGTCTCGTCTACTGCAGCGTGACCGGCTTCGGCCACGACGGCCCGCATGCCACGCGCGCCGGCTACGACCTGATGATCCAGGCCACCAGCGGCATGATGAGCATCACCGGCCGTCCCGACGAAGAGGCGGGCGGCGGGCCGCTGCGCGTCGGCGTGGCGCTGACCGACCTGTTCACCGGCGTCTACGCCAGCACTGCGATCCTGGCCGCGCTCGAAGTGCGGCATCGCACCGGCGAGGGCCAGCACATCGACATGGCGCTGCTCGACGTCGGCATGGCGATCCTCGCCAACCAGGCCAGCGCCTTCCTCAACACCGGCGTCGCGCCGAAGCGCCAGGGCAACAGCCATCCCAGCCTCGCGCCCTACCAGGACTTCCACACCCAGGACGGCGCGATGCTGCTGGCCATCGGCAACAACGGCCAGTTCGCGCGTTTCTGCGACGCCGCCGGTCATGCCGACTGGGCTGCCGATCCGCGCTTCGCCACCAACACGCTGCGTGTGCGGCACCGCGAGGTGCTGATTCCGCAGATGGAGGCCGTGACGCGCACGCGCACCACGGCCGAATGGATCGCGCTGCTCGAGGACAAGGCCGTGCCCTGCGGCCCGATCAACGACATCGCGCAGGCCTTCGACGACGAACAGGTGAAGGCACGCGGCCTGGCCATCTCGCTGCCGCGCGACGCGGGCGACGGCATCGGGCAGATCTTCGGCGTCGCGAGTCCGCTGCGCCTGCAGGCGACGCCGCCCGTGCTGCGCCATGCACCGCCGGCCCTGGGCCAGCACACCGACGAGGTGCTGGCCGAGCTGGGCCTCGACGTGACGGAGCGGCGGGCGCTGCGCGCGGCCGGGGTGGTCTGACGGAATCCGCCATGGCCGGGAACGCCTGAGCACGGAAGCGGTCTATCGGGTTTCGGCTTCCGGTCATCATCGGGCTCATGAAACTCCTGCACAAGAAGGCGCTGGTCGACGGCATGGGTGCCCCCAGCGACACGCGGCGATCATCGGAAGCGGCCAAGGCACCCGCGCCCGACACGCTCACCCCCGGTGACCGCTACCAGGAATTCTTCGTCGCCGTGCAGGAAGCGCGCGTGTTCCCCGACAGCAAAACCTTCGTGGACTGCGCCCCGCACGACGAGCCGGCCGCGATCCTCGATGCCTACCGCGCGGCACGCCATGCGCCGGGCTTCGATCTGGCGGCCTTCGTGCATGCGCACTTCCGGGTCATCCGGTCTGCGCCCAGCGAATACACGTCGGTGCCGGGTCAGCCGATCGCCGCGCACATCGAAGACCTCTGGAACGTCCTGACCCGCCATCCGAAGGCGCATCCGCCGCGTGCCTCGCTGCTCCAGCTGCCGCATCCCTACGTGGTGCCGGGCGGACGCTTCGGCGAGCTCTACTACTGGGATTCGTACTTCACCATGCTGGGCCTCGTTCCGGGCGGCCATCTGCAATTGCTGCGCGAGATGGTGGAGAACTTCGCCTACCTCATCGACACCTACGGCCATGTGCCCAACGGCAACCGCAGCTACTACCTGAGCCGCTCGCAGCCGCCGCTGTTCGCGTTGATGGTCGAGCTCGCCGAGCAGCACGGCGTCGTGGGGCAGCGCCACTTCCTGCCGCAACTGCGCCAGGAGCATGCCTACTGGATGAACGGCAGCGAGGGCCTGCCGCCGGGCGCTGCGCGCGGCCGCGTGGTGCGCTTGGCGGACGGCACGCTGCTCAACCGTCACTGGGACGACCGCGACACGCCGCGCGAGGAGTCCTGGCTGGAAGACGTGTCCACCGCCCGCGCGGCCGACCGCGATGCGGCCGAGGTGTACCGCGACCTGCGCGCGGCCTGCGAGTCGGGCTGGGACTTCAGCACCCGCTGGCTGCGCGAGCCGGCGCCGCGCGGCACGCCGCACGCGGCCGCGCCGGTGCGTGCCGGCAGCGCGGCATCGCTGGCGAGCATCTGCACCACGTCGATCCTGCCGGTGGACCTCAACGCCTTTCTCTACAAGCTCGAAAGCAAGATCGCCGAGCTCGCCGGAGACAGCGGCTACATCAGCACCGCGGACGAATTCACCGAGCGCGCGAGGCGTCGCAAGGCCGCGATCGTCGAGCACTTCTGGGATCCGAAGCAGGCCGCCTTCTTCGACTACGACTGGCAGCAGGGCGTGCGGCGAACCTGTCTCACGGCGGCCTGCGTCGTGCCGCTGTTCGTCGGTCTCGCCGAGCCGGCCCAGGCACAGGCACTGGCCGAGACGGTGTCGAAGCGGCTGCTCGCCCACGGCGGCCTCGCCACCACCGAGTGCCCCAGCGACCAGCAATGGGATCAGCCCAACGGCTGGGCGCCGCTGCAGTGGATGGCGATCTGCGGCTTCGCCGACTATGGGCAGGAGGCGCTGTCCGCGACCCTCGCGAAGCGCTGGCTGGCGACCGTCGCGGCGGTGTACGAGCGCGAAGGCAAGCTGGTCGAGAAATACGCGCTGCGCGTGGTCGAGCACGAAAGCTCGGCCGGCGGCGGTGGCGGTGAATACCCGCTGCAGGACGGCTTCGGCTGGACCAACGGCGTCACTTGCGCACTGCTCGCCCGGCATCCGCAGCACACGGCCCACGGATCGGTCGCGCACGACGCGGCGCCGCGGCATCGCTGAGGCGCGCGGCGCTTCACCGGATCGTGCAGCCGCCCTGGCGCGGCAGGCCCCGCAGCAGCCCGGGTATCTGGCTGCGCCCGACACCCAGATCCTGCAGTTCGCGCTCGCTCATCGCGGCCAGCAGCCGCTGGTCACGCCTGCAGCGCAGCGTGCGGGCGATCGCCTGGAAAAGAAGAACGGCGACGGTGGGTTTCCTCTGTGACATGACTCGGCTCCCGACAAGGCGCCCATCTTCCGGTCCGGCGTGCTATCGTGGAAGTTGAGATTTCTGTAGCGACCGATCAGCTTTCCTGATGCGACAACTCAACCTCGATCAGCTGCGTACGCTGGTGTCCATCGTCGACCTCGGTACCTTCTCCGCCGCAGCCCAGGCGTTGCACCTCGCGCAACCTACCGTCAGCCTGCACATCAGCGAACTCGAATCGCGGCTCGGTGCCAGGCTGGTGGTGCGCGGCAGCCGCCGCATCACGCCGACCGCTGCCGGCGCCGCGCTGGTGGAGCGCGCGCGTCGGCTGCTGCGCGATGCCGACGATGCGGTCGATGCCGTGCGGCGTCAGGCCGAAGGCCGCCTGGGCCGCGTGCGGCTCGGCACCTCGACCGGCGTGGTGGTGGACCTGCTGCCGCAGGTGCTCGAAGCGCTGGAAGCCAGCAACCCCGGCATCGATGTCGAGGTGAGCATCCTCGGCTCGACCGAGGCGATGTCGCGCCTGGCGACCGGCACGCTCGACATCGGCCTGGTCGCGGTGCCGCAGCCGCCGCTGCGCGACATCGTGGTCACGCGCTGGCGCAGCCAGCCGATGATGGCCTTCGTGCCGCGCAAGTGGCAGGCGCCGAAGCGTGTGACGCCGTCATGGCTGGCCGCACAGCCGCTGATCTTCAACGACGCGAGCACGCACATGTACCGGCTCACGACGGAATGGTTCGCCGCCGCCGGCGAGGTGCCGCGCGCGCGCATCGAACTCAACTACGACGCCGCGATGCGCAGCCTCGTGGCGGCCGGCTACGGTGCGGCCGTGCTGCCGCTGAACAAGACGGACGACGAACGCCTGGATGAGCGCCTGCAGGTGCTGCCACTGAGCCCACGGCTCGTGCGCCGCCTCGGCATCGCGCATCGGCCGCGCGCGTCGCTGGACGGGGCGACCGAGAGTGTGCTGCGGATCCTCGAGACCTTTCGCCAGGCCTGAGCGCGCTTAGAACGCCTGGCCGACGATCGCGAGGACGAAGACCAGCACGCCGAGCGCGAGGTTGACGACAACCAGCTTGCGGATGGTGTTCAGGTTCGCGGCCGCCACCGGCCATTCGCGCGCCGCGACGGCGCGCAGCAGGCGCGGGTAGGGCGCGAAGCGCACGTGCAGGAACAGCGCCATCATCACCAGGCCGACGCCCAGCATCGCGTGCACGTTCCAGTGCACGCGCGCGAAGCCGCCCATCGTCCAGACCAGCAGCAGCCCGCTGGCGAGCGAGCTTGCAATCGCGATCGAGACGCCGAAGAAGAAGCGCGACAGCGCACTTGCCATGAAGGCCAGCCTCTGCGGCGGCTCCAGCGTCGCGACGGCGGCGGGCCGGACCGAGAAATGCATCGCGGCCATGCCGCCGACCCAGAAGGCGGCGGCGAGCAGGTGCAGGAAAAGAAGAGCGGCAGGAAAAAGAGGCATGGCCGAGCGTAGACCAGAACGCGTCCGGGCGCGCTGCCTGTCGTCGGATCGCGTTCAGCGCGGCTTCTGGAAGCCGCTCTCGATCCACGCGGCAGCGCTGTCGGCGCTCAGCCTGAAATCGGGCCGCACACGCGCCTCGCCGAGTTCGGCGCCGAGTTCATCGAGGGCGCTGAGCACCGCATGCGGATTGTCTTCGTCGGGCACGATCCGCAGCGAGACGCGGATGCGTTCCGATCCCGCGCCGACGCTCACGCTCCTGTTGAGCCGCGCGTGCAATTGCTGCTCGTGGCGGCGCAGTACTTCGGACGCCGTCTTGACCAGCGTGTGGAAGGCCGGCGCATCGAGCGGCTTGGGATTCTTCTTGTCGCGGCCCATGGTCCATGGCCCGACCAATGCGGGTTCCGGGTCGCCCTGCCGCGTCATCGAGACGGCCCAGCCGTCGTCGTCCTCGTTCTTGATGACGCGCGCGGTCCAGAGTTCGTCGCTCCAAAGGGTGGCTTGCTGGATCGGGCCGGGGGCTTCGGTTTCATCTGTCATGGCGAGATGTCAAGAATTGAAAAGATCGGTGCGCGACACGAAGCGTTCGAGCGTCTTCATGCCTTCGGACTCGCGCGCCGGTTCACCAGCACGATGCCGAACGCCACGCCTGCGAGCGCCAGCACCAGGCGCAGCGTGAGCGGTTCGGACAGCAGCACCACGCCGAACACCAGCGCGAAAACCGGTGCGAGGAACGTGTACGACGAGATGTGCGTGGCCGGGTAGTGCCGCAGCATCCACATCCAGGCCAGATAGCTCGCGAAGGCACCGATGGTGGTTTGCAGCGCGATCGAGAACCAGGCATAGCCCGAGTACGACCAGCCCCACTGCTCGCCCAGGAGCAGCGACAGCAGCGGCGAGACCAGCGCCGTGACGGTGATTTGATAGAACAGCGTTTTCTCGGCGCTGGCCGTCGCGAGCCTGGTGGCGCGGATCGCCAGCGTCGTCAACCCCCACGCGAGGCCGCCACCCAACGCGATCACATCGCCGAGCAGCTGGCGCGAACTGCTGTGGCCGAAGCTCTCGCTGAAGGCGAGCACCACGCCCGCGAAAGCGATCGCAAGCCCGATCCACTGCACGCCGCGCAGCCGCTCGGCCGGCACGAAACGCGGCAGCAGCAGCGACACCACGAAGGGCGCGGTGTAGAGGAACACGGTGAGCCGCGAAGCCGAAGTGTGCTGCAGCCCGATGTAGATGCAGACGAACTCGGCCGCGAACAGAAGCCCTGCGAGCAGCCCGCCGGGCAAGGTGCCGTCGCGCTCGAAAAGCGGCACGCGGCGCCATGCGCACCAGAGCCACAACAGCACGACCGCGCCGGCCATGCGGATCGATGCCTGCCACAGCGGCGGAACCTCGGCGGTGGTGGTCTTGATCAGGATCTGCTGCAGTCCCCAGAATGCGCAGCAGGCGATCAGAAGGGCGATGGCGCGAGTATCGAGGTGGTCCTTGCGTTCGATCATTCGTTGTTTGTCTTGTGGTGCGGCGGGCGTTTGTCCTTCGACGCTTGCCATGATGCCGCGACGGCGTAGGGCGGCTTGCCGCGGGTGCCGACCATCAGATCGGGCACGACGAGTTCCACGTCCGGCACCGCGCGCGCGGCGCGTTCCAGCCGATGCGCGACAGCCTCTGAAGGCACGCAGCCCTGCAGGTAGACCCAGCGCCGCTGGATGATGGCCCAGACACTGCTGCGCCGCGCGCCGGGGACCGTCGCCAGCGCGGCCTGCACCTTCGGTGCGAGCGGCTTGTCGTAGCGGTACGCATTGCTGTCGGCGCATTGGCCGGCGAGCCAGCAGGTGGTGCCGCGCTCGAGCCGCGAATGGATCTGCTCGCGCCGTTCCGCCTCGGTGTAGAGCGGGCCTTCGGGAACGGGACAGCCGCGTGCGCCGGAGGAGATCTGCAGGAACGGGTCGTCGAACCAGTTCTTCTTTTCGGGACTTGCGGCGGTCTCGGTGGTCTGTGCGATCGCCACCGACGCCGTGCAGGCCGTCGCGAGCAGCGCCGCCATCGTGTTGCGGCAGGCGCGCGGCGTCAGCGGAAACCGGCTGGCTGGACGAAGTGGCATCCACCGATCGTAGCCCGCTGGTGCGAAATGGCCTGGACGCCGGTCGCGCCCGGCCATCAGAGCGGATGCTCGGTGTAGAAGCGGCCGCCGTGGAACAGCAGCGGCGAGGCGCCCGGTGTGTGGGTGCAGCGCTCGACCTCGCCGACGAAGATCACGTGGTCGCCCTCGTCGTAGCGGCTGCGGTTGAAGCACTCGAAGCTGGCTGCCGCGCCGACCAGCACCGGCGCGCCGCCGAGGCCTTCGCTGAAGACGACCTCGGCCCAGCGGTCGATGTCCTTCGTCGCGAAGCGCTCTGCCAGGTCCTTCTGGCTGGCCGCGAGGATGTTGATCGCGTAGTGCGAACCGGTGCTCAATGCCGCCATCGAGGCCGCGCTGCGCGCCAGGCTCCACAGCACCAGCGGCGGATCGAGCGAGACCGAATTGAAGGAATTGGCCGTGAGGCCGACCAACGCGCCGCCGGCCGAGCGCGCCGTGACGACGGTCACGCCCGTGGCGAACATGCCGAGGGCATCGCGGAATTCGTCCGAGGAGAAGGTGGGCGGCTGCGCCCGGACAGTAGCGGTCACGAGGATGCGGAAGAGTGAAGGCCTATTCTGGCCGATCGGCCCCGGCCATGCTGTCGCCGGCGCTCTAGCCGAAGAACCAGTAGCCGACGCCGATCGCGGCGACCACGCCGGCGAACTCCGCGAGCAACGCGCAACCCACTGCGTGCCGCGCGCGCTGGATGCCGACGGCGCCGAAGTACACGGCCAGCACGTAGAAGGTGGTCTCCGTGCTGCCCTGGATGGTCGCCGCGACCAGCGCGGGAAAGCTGTCGACGCCCTGGGTCTTCATGGTCTCGATCAGCATCGCCCGCGCCGCGCTGCCGGAGAAGGGCTTGACCAGTGCCGTCGGCAGTGCGTCGACGAAGCGCGCGTCCCAGCCGGTCAGCCCGACGGCCCAGCGGATGCCGCCGAGCACCATGTCGAGCGCGCCCGAGGCACGCAGCACCCCGACCGCGCACAGCATCGCGACCAGATAGGGCAGCAGGTTCTTCGCGACGTCGAAGCCTTCCTTCGCGCCCTCGATGAAGCACTCGTAGACCTTGACGCGCCGCAGCGCGCCGGCCAGCAGGAAGCCGACGATCAGGCCGAAGAGCACGAGGTTGCCCAGCAGCGACGAGAGCGAGGCGAGCGCCGCAGCCGACAGCGTGGCCAAGAGCGCCATGAAGCCGGCGAGCAGCAGCGCGCCTGGAACCAGATAGGCCAGCACCACCGGATCCCGCAGCTTCAGGCGCTGAACAAAGGCGACCGACAACAGGCCGACCAGCGTGGAGGCGCTGGTCGCGAGCAGGATCGGCAGGAACACCAGCGTCGGATCGGCGGCGCCCTGCTGCGCGCGGTACATGAAGATCGTGACCGGCAGCAGCGTCAGCGAGGACGCGTTGAGCACCAGGAACAGGATCTGTGCATTGCTGGCCGTGGTGGCGCTCGGATTGAGCGTCTGCAATTCGCGCATCGCCTTCAGGCCGATCGGCGTCGCGGCGTTGTCCAGGCCCAGCGCGTTGGCGGCGAAGTTGAGCGTGATGAGGCCGAGCGCCGGATGGCCGGCCGGCACCTCCGGCATCAGCCGCCTGAACAGCGGACCGAGCAGCCGCCCGAGCCCATCGACCAGGCCGGCTGCCTGGGCGATGCGCAACAGGCCGAGCCACAGCGTGAGCGTGCCGAACAGCAGCACCATCACCTCGACCGAGAGCCTGGCCATCGCGAACAGGCTTTCGACCAACGCCGCGAACACGCCCGCGTCGCCGCCGATCAGCCAGCGCCCGAGCGCGGCCGCCGTCGCCGCCAGAAAAAAGCCAAGCCACAAGCCGTTGAGCACGCGTATCCCTCTGCTGCCGATGCGCGCCGATCATAGGGTGCGCACGGAGGGGGCCCATCGCGCCTGCCTCATCGAGCGGTTCGGCCGATCAGCCGGAACCGCCCCGGCTTCGTCAGGCCGTCTCTGCGAGCGCGTCGCCCAGCGCGTTGACGAGGCGATCGATTTCGGCCTTCTCGGTCACGAAGGCCGGCGCGAGCTGGATCGTGTCGCCGCCGTAGCGCACATAGAAGCCCTTCTTCCAGCAGGCCATCGCCACTTCGTACGGCCGGCGCGCGGGTTCGCCGGGGACGGGTGCGAGCGTGATGCCGGCCGCGAGTCCGTAGTTGCGGATGTCGGCCACATGCTTCGCGCCCTTGAGGCTGTGCACGGCGTTCTCGAAATGCGGCGCCAGCGCCTTCGCGCGGCCGACCATGTCTTCCTTCTGCAGCACCTCGAGCGCAGCCACGCCCGCCGCGCAGGCCACCGGATGCGCAGAGTAGGTGTAGCCATGCGGAAACTCGACCATGTAGTCCGGGCCGCCGGCGGCCATGAAGGTGTCGTAGATCTCCTTCTTCGCGATCACGGCGCCGAGCGGCTGCGTGCCGTTGGTGACCTGCTTGGCGACGTTCATGATGTCCGGCACCACGCCGAAGGCATCGGCGCCGGTCATGGCGCCGCAGCGGCCGAAGCCGGTGATGACCTCGTCGAAGATCAGGAGGATGCCGTGCGTGGTGCAGATGTCGCGCAGGCGCTGCAGGTAGCCCTGCGGCGGGACGACCACGCCGGCCGATCCGGACATGGGCTCGACGATCACCGCCGCGATGTTGGAGGCATCGTGCAGCGCGATCAGGTCGAGCAGGCGGTCGGCGAGGTCGGCGCCGTGCGGCGGCATGCCGCGGCAGAAGGTGTTCGCGGCGAGCTGGGTGTGCGGCAGGTGATCGGCCTCCACGGCCTGGCCGAAGGTCTTGCGGTTGCCGCCGATGCCGCCGACCGAGATGCCGCCGAAATTGACGCCGTGGTAGCCCTTCTCGCGGCCGATGAGCCGGGTCTTGCTGGCCTGGCCCTTGGCGCGCCAATAGGCGCGCGCCATCTTCAGCGAGGTGTCGGCTGCCTCCGAGCCGGAGCCGGTGAAGAACACGTAGTCGAGCCCTGCGGGCGTGAGTTCCTTCAGCTTGTTGGCGAGCTCGAACGATTGCGGGTGGCCGTGCTGGAAGGCCGGCGCGTAGTCGAGTTTCGCGATCTGGCGGCTGACCGCTTCGGTGATTTCAGGGCGTCCGTGGCCCAGGCCCGAACACCACAGGCCGGACAGGCCGTCGAACACCTTGCGCCCGTCGCCGTCGGTGAAGTAGACGCCCTTGGCCTCCACGATCATGCGCGGATCGGCCTTGAAGTTGCGGTTGCCGGTGAAGGGCATCCAGTGGGCATCGAGCCAGGCGGCGTCGGTGCGCACGGGGGAAGTCTGGGACTTTGCGGTCAGGAGGGTCATGGCATTCCCGCGTGTTCGCACGGGCCTCGGTGGTGGGATGGTGCATTGTTGGGCTCGACAATGGTCTTGCAAATGGCGCAATATCAATGTTCACTTGACGATTCATGAAAGTAAAAACCAGCCCCAAGAATCGCGCCGTGCTCGGCCAGTTGAGCGACATGGACCTGCGCCTGCTCAAGGTCTTCAAGAGCGTGATCGAATGCGGCGGCATGGCGGCGGCCGAGCTCGAACTCAACATCGGCACCTCCACCGTGAGCCGCCACATCAAGGACCTGGAGACGCGGCTGGGCATGGTGCTGTGCCGCCGCGGGCGCGCCGGTTTCGCGCCCACGGCGGAGGGCCAGCGCGTGTACGAGGAGACGCTGCGGCTGCTGGCCTCGGTCGACGCGTTTCGCAGCAGCATCGACGACATCCATCACCGCATGGGCGGACAGCTCGAGGTGGCGGTGTTCGACAAGACGGCCAGCAATCCGCAGGCGCATATCGGCGAGGCGATTGCGCGCTTTGCCGCCGAGGCGCCCGGGGTGCGTCTCAGCATGCATGTGGCGTCGATCAACGCCATCGAGCGCGGCATCATCGACGGCAGCTTTCACGTCGGCATCATTCCGGCACACCGCAATTCGAGGAGCCTGGCCTACGCCGAACTGTTCGGCGAGACCATGCTGCTCTATTGCGGCGCCGATCACCCGCTCTTCGGCGCCCGGCACCAGGGGCTCACCTGGGCGAAGCTCCGGGCCCATTCGTTCGCCGGCCTGGGCTATCACTCACCCAACATGGAGCTCAGCCATCGGGCGCGGCTGGCGCGTGTGGCCACCGGTTTCGACCAGGAGGCGATCGCGACGCTGATCCTCTCGGGCCGCTACCTGGGTTTTCTGCCCGATCACTACGCGGAAAGCTTCGAGCGGCATGGCCGCATGCAGGCGGTGGCGCCCCAGCGCTTTCGCTATGCCTGCCGGTTCGTCAGCTTGCTGCGTCGATCGCCGCAACCCTCGCGAGCGACGCAGCTGTTCGCCGAGTGCCTGGCGGCTGCGCACGGCGGATAGTTCAGTGTCGTGATCGAGGCCCGGGATGTTGTGGCACGTCGATCAACAGATCGGGCTTGAAGCCTTCCTGCTCCCCCTTGCCGACGTAGCCCAGCGGATTGGCGACGACGCGGCAGCCGTCCTTGACGTAGTCGAATGGGCAATGCAGGTGTCCGTGTAGCCACAGCTCCGCCTTCGGCAGGAGTTCGTCAAGCGAATTGCAGAAGCCGGCGGTGCCGGGCGTGAGCCCATAGCGAGGGTCGGCGCTGGCCAACGTCGGCGCAAAATGGGTGATCGCTACCGTGGTGCCGTCGAACGGTCGAGCGAGCGCGCCGCTCAGCCATGCCTGGCACGTGAGTGAGTGCTCTCTCAGAGCCTCGGAGAGAAAGGGTCGCCCGTGACGCGTCGTCGCCGCCTTGTGGAGGTAGAAGTTGGCTGCGCGCATGGCCTTGCCGCGCTTCTTGAGCACCTCGGCCATGCCGTCTGCAGCATCGACCAACGCATCGAAGTCGGCCCACAGCGTGGTGCCGATGAAGCGCACGCCGTCGATGACACGGCTTTCCCGCTCGAGCCAGAGGATGCCCAGCGTCTCGCAGGTGTCGCGAAGCTGGGCATGGACCGCGTCGAAATCGGCGTTGTCGTATTCGTGATTTCCCGGAACGTAGACGGCCGGCGTCGGCCAGCCATGACCGGGTGAGAAGCGTGCCAGCCCGAAGTCCGGTGCGGCGAGGCGCGAACCTTCCTGGTAGGAGCCGATATCGCCGGCCAGCACCAGCAGGTCGGCATCGGGGTTCGGCGCGATCTGCAGATGGGGATGGACCTCGAGGTGCAGATCCGACAGCAGCTGAAGCTTCATGAGGGTGCCCGTGGAGGAACCGCCGGCTGCCGTGTCGCCTGCTTGCCCCGCGGGCTGGCAAAGGCCGCGTGCGCGGAACGCAGCAGGGCCTGTCGCAGCCATTCGTGCGCATGCCCATGCTGCGCGCCACGATGCCAGACCGCATCCACATGCACCAGCGGCTGATCGAAGGGCAGATCGTGCAGGACCAGCGCCGCGCCGACGCCCGCGACCTTGGCGAAGTGGCGTGGCAACACCGTCAGCAAGTCCGAGCTCGCGACCACGCGGCCGGCGGTGAAGAACTGGTTGACCGTGACAACGATGCGCCGCTCTCGTCCCATGGCGCCGAGCGTCTGATCGATGAGGCCGTAGGGCCGGCCCGAGAAGGTCACGAGCAGATGGCGCGCTGCGCAAAACGCGTCCAGCGTCAAGGGCACACCGGCCAGCGGGTGGTCGCGCCGCATCACGCACACGTATTCGCCGACGTACAGCCGCTGCGTCTCGAAGGCCACGCCGACACCCGATTGCCCGCGCGCCGCGAGGTTGGCAATCACCGCCGGAAAATAGCCGACCGCCATGTCGACCTCTTCGTTCTCGAGCATGCGGCGGGGATCGCGCGTCGTCAGCGGCAGCACGCGCAGCGAGATGGCGGGCGCCTCTTCTTCCACGATCCTGACCAGGCCGGGAACAAGCTCCGCCGCAGTGGCGTCCGCCATGGCGAGCAGGAAGGTGGTGTCTGCGATGCCCGCGTCGAATTCGCCTGGCGCCAGCGTGTGCTGAAGCTGGCGCAGCGCGTCACGCACGGTGGGCCAGAGCGCCAACGCCCTCGCGGTGGGCTCCACGCCGGCACCTGCCCGGCGTACCAGGTCGTCGCCCAGCACGTCGCGCAGACGCCGCAGCGCGTTGCTCACCGCGGGCTGGGTGATCGCGAGATTGCGCGCGGCGCGCGTCAGATTGCGCTCCGCCATGACTTCGTCGAAGACGCGCAGCAGATTCAGGTCGAGCGTGCGAAAGTTGATATCCATCACTGTGGCGAATGATAGACATCATCAAGATAAATTGGCAAAACATCAGGGTAACCCCTAGTATCACTCCATCGGCTTCGGCCTTTTTGTATGGAGGAATGAATCATGACCAGTTTTGTCCACGTTGAACAACCTTCAACACATCCGGGCGTCGCCCGCGCCGAGGCTTTGGGCGACCGCATCCGCGCGACGCGGCGCGGCCTGAGCAAGTTCGGCGGCTTGGCCGCCTTGCTGCTCGCCGCCATGGTTTCGTCGGTGGTGGTCGTTGCCGACAAGCTCCTCTCGACCTGGGACGATGGCGGAATGGTCGCCGCCTGGGCGATTCTCTGGTTCGTGGCGTTCGCTGGGATCGCGTTCTTTGCCGGCACGGCGCGCAGCTTTGCCGTCCGTACGGTCGCTGCCGTCGGTGAGGCTTCGCGTCGCCGCGAGGCGGCCCGTGCGGACGCGGAGTTCATGGCTTACGCCCAGTTCGACCCGCGCGTGCTGCGTGAACTGCAGGCGATTTCGATGCACAACGAAGCGCAAGAGATGCGTTCGGCTGCCTGAGCTGATCGACAACCAACCAAAGAAAAAGCCGCCCGAGGGCGGCTTTTTCTTTGGTTGCGGAAAGGCTCAAGCCGCGAGACGCAGCTCGATCGCCGCCTTGATGGCCGGCAATTCCTTCGGCAAGTGGTGCGCCAATTGCTGGAACAGCTCGGCGTGGAGCTTCAGCTCCGCATGCCACGCGGCCTTGTCGATGCTGGTGACGGTATCGAACTGCCGGGCGCTGAAGTCGAGCCCCGTCCAGTCGAGATCCTCGTAGCGGGGGCTGACGCCGAACACATGCTCGACGCCTTCGGCCTTCTGCTCGATACGGTCGATCATCCACTTCAGCACGCGCATGTTCTCGCCATAACCGGGCCAGACGAACTTGCCGTCCTCGCCCTTGCGGAACCAGTTGGTCGTGTAGATCTTCGGCAGGCGCGCATCGGAAGCTTCCAGCTTCTTGCCCAGATCCAGCCAATGCTGGAAATAGTCGCTCATGTTGTAGCCGGCAAACGGAAGCATGGCGAAGGGATCGCGCCGCACCACGCCTTGCTGGCCCGCGGCGGCGGCCGTCGTTTCGGAGCCCATGGTCGCAGCCATGTACACGCCCTCGACCCAGTCACGGGCCTCGGTCACGAGCGGTACCGTGGTCGAGCGGCGGCCGCCGAAGATGAAAGCGTCGATCGCAACGCCCTTCGGATCGTCCCAGGCGTCGTCGAGCGCTGGATTGTTGGTCGCGGCCACGGTGAAACGGGCATTGGGATGCGCGGCCTTGGCGCCCGTTTCCCTGGCGATGGCGGGCGTCCAGTCCTTGCCTTGCCAGTCGATCGCGTGGGCGGGCGGCTCGCTCATGCCTTCCCACCAGACGTCGCCGTCATCGGTCAGCGCCACATTCGTGAAGATCACGTCGCGATCGAGGCTGGCCATGCAGTTCGGATTGGTCAGCGTGTTGGTTCCCGGCGCGACGCCGAAGTAGCCGGCCTCGGGGTTGATCGCATGCAGCTTGCCGTCGGCACCGGGCTTGATCCAGGCGATGTCGTCGCCGATGGTGGTGACCTTCCAGCCTTCGAAGCCGGCAGGCGGAATCAGCATCGCGAAGTTGGTCTTGCCACAGGCGCTGGGGAAGGCGGCGGCCACATGGTATTTCCTGCCTGCCGGATTGGTCACGCCGAGGATGAGCATGTGCTCCGCGAGCCAGCCCTCGTCGCGTCCCATGTTCGAGGCGATGCGCAGCGCGAAGCACTTCTTGCCCAGCAGCGCGTTGCCGCCGTAGCCCGAGCCATAGCTCCAGATCTCGCGCGTTTCGGGATAGTGGACGATGTACTTGGTCTTGTTGCAGGGCCAGGACACGTCCTTCTGACCGGGTTCGAGCGGCGCGCCCACGGTGTGGACGCAAGGCACGAAGTCGCCGTCCGCGCCCAGCACGTCGTACACAGCTTTGCCCATGCGCGTCATGATCTTCATGTTGACCGCCACGTACGGGCTGTCGGAAAGCTCGATGCCAATGTGCGCGATCGGCGAACCGAGCGGCCCCATGCTGAAGGGAACGACATACATCGTGCGGCCCTTCATGCAGCCGTCGAACAGCGGTTGCAGCGTGGCGCGCATGTCGGCCGGGGCCATCCAGTTGTTGGTGGGACCGGCGTCCTCCTTTCGGGGGGCGCAGATGAAGGTGCGATCCTCGACGCGAGCGACGTCGCCCGGATCGGAGCTTGCCAGGTAGGAGTTGGGCCGCTTGGCCGGGTTGAGCTTCTTCAGTGTCCCGGCTTCGACCATCTGCTGGCAAAGCCGCTCGTATTCCTCGCTGCTGCCATCACACCAGTGGATCGATTCGGGCTTGCACAGCGCGGCCATGTCGGCCACCCAGGCGATCAGCTTCGCATTCTTGACATAGTCGGGCGCCTGGACGGCGAGCCCCTTGACGGGTGCGTTCATCATGTCTCCTAAGTTGAAAATCGTCTTTTCGAACGGGACTCGGCGCCTGAAGCAGGCGAGGTCCGTTGGAAAAAACGCTTCTCTCGGGAGGTGATGACCAAAGCGCCTGCAGCCGCGCTGACTGCAGGACGCCAGTCCGACCCGGCGAAGACCTTGGGAGAAGGCGAGCCATCGCCTCGTAGCCCATGGCCTCGACCGCTTGTCAGGCCATGAAGACGGCGATGGACGCCAGCAGGAGCATCAGGACGGCGCCAGCCACCGGCAGCACCAGGGGCATGAGGTGGACGATCGACTCGACGGTGTCGTTTTCAACGGCGGCCGCATGGCCGGGTTCGACGGGGGTAGGGTTGGACATCGGGATTCCTTGGGTTCGCAAGACTGAAACTATTTTACCGACAGCGCTGCACGGCGCGGCGTAGGGGGTTTCCAGTCGCTAATGCTGCTCTGCCGCCTCGAAACCCGCCGCGCGCAACGCGTCGAGCACGGCCGCCAGATGGGCGCGCCCACGCGTCTGCAGCACCAGCTCCACTTCCACGTTCTGGGCCGCGAGCATGGTGAAGGCACGCTGGTGATGGACTTCGTCGATGTTGGCGCCCGCTTCTGCCACGGTCGCCGTGATCTGGGCCAGCGAGCCGGGCACGTCGCGCACGCTGACACGCACGCGGGCCAACCGACCGGCGCGTACCATGCCGCGCTCGATGATCGCGGCGAGCAGCAGCGGATCGATGTTGCCGCCCGAGAGCACCAGCCCGACGCGTTTGCCCTTGAATCGTTCGGGATGCCGCAGCAGCGCAGCGAGTCCGGCCGCGCCCGCGCCTTCGACCAACGTCTTCTCGATCTCGAGCAGCATCAGCACCGCCTGTTCGATGTCGCCCTCGTCGACCAGGAGCAGATCGTCGACCAGGCTCGTAATGATCTCGCGCGTCAGCACGCCCGGCGTGCCGACGGCGATACCCTCGGCGATCGTGCTCTGTCCCTGCGGGTGGTGCGTGCCCTGGACCGCGTTGACCATCGCCGGAAAGCGCGCGGTCTGTACGCCCACGATCTCGATGCCCGGCTTGCGTGCCCGCGCCGCCACCGCCATGCCGGCGATCAACCCGCCGCCGCCGACCGACACCACCAGCATGTCCAGCGCGGGCACCGCATCGAGCATCTCCAGCGCGACCGTGCCCTGGCCGGCGATGACGGCCTCGTCGTCATAGGGATGGACGAAGGCCAGGCCTTCGCTTTCGGCCAGCGCGAATGCATGCGCACGCGCCGCTTCCAGCGAATCGCCGTGCAGCACGACCTCCGCGCCGAAGCCGCGGGTGCGCTCGATCTTCACGCCGGGGGTGAAGCGCGGCATCACGATCAGCGCGCGCAACCCCAGCCGCTGCGCATGGTAGGCCACGCCCTGCGCATGGTTGCCGGCCGACATGGCCACCACGCCGCGCGTGCCGGCTTGAGACAGGTCGACGAGCTTGTTGCATGCGCCGCGTTCCTTGAACGAGGCGGTGAACTGCAAATTCTCGAATTTCAGGAACACCTGCGCCCCGACGATCTCCGACAGGGTGCGCGATTCCACGCACGGCGTGTCGAGCACTTGCCCTTGCAGCCGCCCGGCCGCGCGTTCGATGGCTTCGATTCCGATCATGGGCGGGATTGTGGACGGATTCGCAACATCAGGGTTTTTACCGTACCCAAGACTTCCCCAAGGCAAAAGTCTGCGCTATGGTCGCTCTCAGAATTTCACTCTCCTAGCTGGAGGTCGCCCGATGGTCAAGCGTTCCGGTGTCGATGTGGTGGCCGCCGCCTCGCGCGGCCACGCATTGCCGTCGCCCGGACTCAAGGAAGCGCCGGTGCTCGAACTCATGTGTTCGCACTTCGTGCTCACCCTTGCGGCCAAGCAAGGGCCGCGCTTCAACGTGCGGCGCGACCTCAACGGCCTGTTGTCGCTCACCGGGCGGCATCTGGTCTGGCCGGCGCCCGTGCTGCAGCGCCTGCGCGAATTTCTCGGCCGCCGCTGCGCTGGCAACGAGATCTGGAAGGGCATCGAGGACTTCGACGGCCGCACGATGCTCGACCGCCATGGCGTCTGGCGCGGCCCCTACGAGGAAGGCACGCTCTTCTTCTATCTCGACGAATATGCCAAGGACCAGCCCAAGGATCTGCTCGCCGTCCTCTCGGTCACGCGCGACTGGCTCACCCATGCGCTGCGCAAGCAATCGACGCTGGTCGAAAAGAACATCGATGCACTCGCCGGCCTGCTGCAGCTCAACAAGGCCGAGCGCGCGCTGCTGCTCTACGGCACGCTGGCGCGCTATCAGCGCGACCTGCGCTCGCTGCTGGTCGAATTCAAGGTCAACAATGCGCCCGAGGCCTATGCCGCGATCGCCGAGGTCGCTGGCGTCAATGCGACCGAGGTGGGCGAGGCATTGCGCGCAGGTTCGCGGCTCGAACGCATCGGCCTGGTCGAGAACCTGATCTCCGAACACAACATCACCGACCTTGCCGACCTGATGAAGGTCAGCGAGAAACTGCCACCGGTGCTGATGCGCGAGTACCGCGACCACAACGAACTCATGGCTGTCTTCACGCGGCCCTCCGCCAAGAGCGCACTGACGACCCACGATTTCTCCTTCGTGCAGGACGACGCGCAGATGCTCGTCACCCTGCTGCGCGCCGCCGTCGCGCGCAAGGAGCCCGGCGTCAACGTGCTGCTCTACGGACCGCCCGGCACCGGCAAGACCGAACTCGCCAAGGTCGTCGCGCAGGCCGCGGGCCTCGAGCTCTTCGAGGTCGAATACGCCGACCGGGATGGCAATTCACTCTCCGGCCGCGACCGCTACCGCTCGCTGCAGATCGCACAGGTGTTCCTCAAGGGCAGCGCCCAGGCGGCGTTGCTGTTCGACGAGGTCGAGGACGTGTTCCCGCCGATCAGCACCGAGGCCGCGCAGCTCATGGCGCGCGCCGAACAGGTTCCCTCGCCGGCCAGCGGCAGCGTGAGCGGCAAGGCCTGGGTCAACCAGATCCTCGAGTCGAATGCCGTGCCCACGCTCTGGGTCACCAACCGCATCGAGCAGATCGACCCGGCCTTCCGCCGCCGCTTCGCCTACCACCTCGAACTCAAGTCGCCGCCGCCCGGCGCGCGCGAGCAGCTGGTTCGCAAGACGCTCGAAGGTGTCTCTGTGTCCGATGCGTTCACTGCCAAGCTGGCCGGACGCAAGGGCCTCACGCCGGCGCAGATCCGCACCGCGGTGCGCTTCGCGGAGCTTGCCATGACCGAGGGTGCATCGGTCGAAAGCCTGATCGAGCGCCAACTCAAGAATGCCGACCTCGCGCTCGGCACCGTCGATGGCCTGGGTGCGCGCCGCAGCGTGACCACCTACGACCTCGACATGCTCAACGTCGAGACGCGCTTCGAGATCCCGCGCATTGTCGAGGCGCTCAAGGTGCGCGGCCATGGGACGCTGTGCTTCTACGGCGCGCCCGGTACCGGCAAGACGGCGTTGGCCGAACATATCGCCAAGGCCATCGCGCGGCCCCTGATCATCAAGCAGGCGAGCGACCTGATGAGCAAGTACGTCGGCGAGACCGAGCAGAACATGGCCGCCATGTTCAAGGAGGCCGAGGCCGAAAAGGCCGTGCTGCTGCTCGACGAGGCCGACAGCTTCCTGCAGGATCGGCGCGGCGCGCAGCGCACCTACGAAGTGACCGAGGTCAACGAGATGCTGCAGGGCATGGAGCGCTTCGACGGCATCTTCGTCTGCACCACCAACCTGCTCGACCGGATCGATCAGGCCGCGCTGCGCCGCTTCACCTTCAAGATCAAGTTCATGCCGCTGACGCCCGTACAGCGCGAGCGCATGTTCGTCACCGAGGCGCTGGCAGGTGATGAGGCGCTGATGACCGGCGAGATTCGTACGCGGCTGGCGAGGTTGGCGCAACTGTGTCCGGGCGACTTCGCGGCGGTCAAGCGCCAGACCGACATCCTGGCTGCAGAATTCTCGGCCCTCGAGTTTCTCGACCAGCTCGATGCCGAACATCGCATCAAGCCCGAGGTGCGCGAGTCGCGTGGCATGGGCTTCGTGATGTAGTTGTTCTCCGGGCAGCGCGCACTTCGCGGCGCTGGGTCTTCGCGTCGGAGGTGACGAACAAGAAGAAGCTTGGTAGATTCCGCGCCGGCGTTCTGCTTTCAAGGCAGAAATATGGAGAAGCGCATACGCGCTCCATCAGGGAAGAAGAATGAACGACGCATGGATCGCCAGGAGCCTGGCGTGGTGAATTGGCTCAACGGCGAGTTGAAGAACAAATTCGAAGCCGCACGCGGCAAGGCATGGACGCTGGCCTACGCGTCGATGAACGAGGACGCGCTGGAATCGGCACGTTGAAGGTGAACGGGTCCATCCCGAGAGATCTTCGAGGAACCTTGTACCGAAATGGTCCTGTGCGCCACGAGCGCGGATCGGGTCGCTATGCCCACAAGTGGGACGGCGACGGAATGGTCCAGGCTTTCTGCTTCCGTGACGGCGTGGTGTCTCATCGAGGCCGGTATGTCGCCACGAAGAAGTTCGTGCAGGAATCCGCATCGGGCCGGTTCGAGTTCAGGGCCTTCGGCTCGGCCATTGCCGGCCAGAGCGAACTGACGACCGACATCGACAGCATGAACGTCGCGAACATCAACGCCCGCGTTCACAACGATGAGTTGCTTGCGCTGTGGGAGCCGGGTTCGGCCTATCTGCTGGACCGGATTCGCTGCAGACCCTGGGCGCGAAGCCGTGGAGGTCGACGCGTCCGATTCGCCCTTTCTCGGCCCAGCCGAAATTGGAGCCGGACGGACTGCTCTGGAACTTCGGATGCGATCCCGTCGCCGGTGTTCTGCGCATCTACGGCATCACGGCCGCCGGGGTGGTTGATTCGTTTCGGCAATTCGAGATCGCCGACCTCTCGCCGGGCCATGACTTTGCCATCACGAAGAATCACCTGGTGTTCGCCCTCTCTCCGCTGGCGCTGCGGATGGATCGGCTCGCGGCAGGCCGTCCCTTCGGCGCATCGGTTGTCTGGATGCCCGGGCGTGCGACGCGGGTGCTGGTCATCGACAAGCGGTCATGGACATCGCGCTGGTACGAGTTCCCGCCGGCGATTGTTTTCCACCTTGGAAATGCCTGGGAAGACGCCGAGGGCGTCATCCGTCTCGATTGCATGTGCGGCAGCGATCCGCGCTGGATGTTGAACGGATGGTCGCTGATGGGAGGCGAGTACGAGCACGTGCGGGGGGCCGTGCTGACGCTTGTGGCACTGAAGCCGGGGGGTGGCTGCAGCGTCAGCACCGTGGTGTCCGTCGAGGGCGATTTTCCGGTCGTCGATCCGCTTCGGGCCGGCCGGCGATACCGCGACATCGTGTGCATCAGTCGCAGCGCGACGCGGCCCGCCGTGCTGCCGGTGGCGCAGGCAGAACTGTCCTGTGCATTGCCGGTGGGGCTCCATGGGACTTTCCATGCGACTTGATATGCGCTGCGATGGCTGTCGAGCGAATTTCGGCACGTCCCGACGCCTTTGGGAACGTCAAAATGCCGCGCAGACCCGCAAGACTTCGGCCCCATAAGCATCGAGCTTCTTGCTGCCAATCCCGCTGATGCCCTGCAGGTCTTCCAGCGTGGCCGGCGCGCGTTCGGCGATGGCGGCGAGCGTGGCGTCGTGGAAGATCACGTAGGCCGGCAGGTTGTGCTCGCGCGCGACCTCCGCACGCCAGGCCTTGAGTGCGGCGAAGCGAGCCTGCCCCGTCGCATCGAGCGCTGCGGCGGCCGGCGAAGGTGCTCCGCGCGCGGCCTTCTCGCGCCGCGGCTTGCGATCGGCTGGTGACGACACCGATTCGCGCAGCATCACTGTCGTTTCACCTTTCAGCACCGCGCGCGAGCCATCGGTCAGACGCAGCGTGTTGAAGGCCTGCGCATCGACCGCCAAGGCGCCGGTCGCAATCAGTTGTCGCAACACGCCGCGCAGCTGCGCTTCGCTGAACTCGCTGCCGATGCCGAAGGTACTGAGCGAGGCATGGCCGAACTGCGAGACCTTCTCGGTCGCCTTGCCGCGCAGGATGTCCATGATGTGACCGGCGCCGAAGCCGATGCCGCTGTGCTGCTGCACGCGGTAGATGGTGGACAACAATTTGCGCGCCGCATCGGTGCCATCCCACACTTGCGGCGGCGTAAGGCAGTTGTCGCAATTCCCGCAGGGCGTACTCGGCTCGCCGAAGTAACCGAGCAGCCGAACGCGCCGGCAGTCGCTGGCCTCGGCCAGCGACAACAGCGCATCGAGCTTGCCGCGCATCGCCTGCTTGAACTCCTCGCCGGCGGGGCTTTCGTCGATCATGCGGCGCTGGTTCACCACGTCCTGCAAACCGTAGGCCATCCACGCATCGGCGGGCGCACCGTCGCGGCCCGCGCGGCCGGTTTCCTGGTAGTAGCCTTCGATATTCTTCGGCATGTCGAGATGGCCGACGAAGCGCACGTCGGGCTTGTCGATGCCCATGCCGAAGGCGATGGTCGCGACCATCACGATGCCTTCCTCGCGCAGGAAGCGGTTCTGATTCTTCTGGCGCACCGCGGCATCGAGCCCGGCGTGGTAGGGCAGGGCGTTGATGCCCGCGTCGCACAGCGTCTGCGCCACGTCTTCGACGCGCTTTCTCGACTGGCAATAGACCACGCCCGCATCGCCCTCGTGCTCGCGCTGGATGAAGCGCAGGAGCTGGGTCGTGGCCTCCTTCTTCTCGACGATGGTGTAGCGGATGTTGGGCCGGTCGAAGCTCGAGACGAACTGGCGTGCCTCTTCGAGCTGCAATCGTTCGACGATGTCGGCGCGCGTCAGCGCATCGGCCGTTGCGGTGAGCGCGATGCGCGGCACGCCGGCATAGCGCTCGTGCAGCACCGTCAGCGCGCGGTATTCGGGCCGGAAGTCATGGCCCCACTGGCTCACGCAATGCGCTTCGTCGATGGCGAACAGCGAGAGCTTGCCGCGTTCCTTCAGCGCATCGAGCTGCGACAGGAAGCGCGGCGTCGTGACCCGCTCCGGCGCTGCGTAGAGCAGCGTGATCTCGCCGCGCAGCATGCGGCGCTCGACGTCCTGCGTCTCTTCCCAGTCGAGCGTCGAATTGAGAAAGGCTGCATCCACGCCGGCCTCGTGCAGCGCACCGACCTGGTCGTGCATCAGCGCGATCAGCGGCGACACGACCACCGTCACGCCATGGCCCGCGCGCTGGCGCGCGATCGCCGGGATCTGATAGCACAGCGACTTGCCGCCGCCCGTGGGCATCAGCACCAGCGCATCGCCGCCGTGCACCACGTGGTCGACGATGGCCTGCTGCGGCCCGCGGAACTGTGCGTAGCCGAAGACCTCGTGAAGGATCGCCGAGGGATCGGGGTTGGATGGGTGTGACAGCAAGAGGGACACAGGTCGAAGGGGTTGGGTCTGGCGCTGCCGGTTGCTCCCTCCGGCGTGCGCGGCCCGATTGTCGCCGCTCAGCAGAAGGGGAAAAAAACGACAGAAATCACATTTTTGATGGAACAGCAAGAAAAAGGACGTTACCAAGCATGGGACCTTGTCCGCCACCGCACGATCCAGGAGACATGAATGAGCAGGGAAAACTACAGAGCGTTCGTGGAAGATTTTTGCGAGGACCTCGGCCTCGATGACGTCGAGGACGTCTTGCACCGCGGCATCCTTGCGGTGGACGACACGGTCGTCGGCATCGAATACCTCGACGGCAGGAACGAGGTCCGACTCTTGATGGATCTCGGCGAGATCGAACCGCATGAGCAAAGCCAGCTGACCACCGTGCTGCTCGAAGCCAACCTGGGCAACACGAGCTTGTATCTGCCGACTTTCAGCATGGATGCCGAGACCCACCACCCCATCATCGCTTGCCATGTGCCATTGCAGGCCCTGATCGATGAAGAAGCGGACCTTGCCTCTTTGCTGGAAGAGCAGATGGTTCCGATGTATTCGGAATGGAAAAGCATGGTTGCCCAGGTCCTTCACAACCACGAGCAGGACGCGGACCTCTCACCTCATTTCGATCATCTGGCTTGAGGTGAAACGTCATGGACAGTCCTCGTTCCCTGGGCTTGCGTGCCGAATTGCCTCTTGATCTCGCCGGCTCGCCTTCCACGGATTCAAATCAGAAGCCCACGCGGGACTTGTCAACGAACAAGTCCGGACAGCCGCCGACGATACGCCGCGCGCAATCGAGTCCACGGCCGCGGCTGGTCAGATCCAGCGTGCGCCGTCCGGTCGACGGTCAAAATCCTTTCAAGGTAACGGAACGCTCACCGCTTCTGTCAAGAATGGGTGTCGATGGCAGTGAATCCCAGCCGCCGAGGGACCCATTGTTGACGCAGCGTTCGGAAGATTCCATTGAGTTGCCCGATCTCATTGAGCTGCCGTGCCCATCAGACCTGCCTTCTCCGTCGAAAGCACGTGAACTCATCGAGAAACAAAGCGAGTTATCGCGGCCCCAGACCTTGTTCGACGAGGCGACGTTCCAGCAGCTCAGGCAAGATCTGATGAAGGCCAGGCAACCGAGTCAAAGGCCGGCGAGGAGCGGCAGTGACGGCCCTACAGGCATTGGGCAGCCGAGACTGGAGGCCAGCAAGGAACATCACTATGTACCTTTCGGCCACTCCTATCTGTATGCGGCTCGCCGAGAGGGAGACAAGGAACAAACCGGGCACTTCGAGGAACAGGACCAAGCCTACACCACCGAAAGCGGCAAACTGTCCCAGGAGAAATATCTGACCAGAAGCGAGGTGACTCGCTCCCAGAGTTTGGCGAAGTCCGAGACCAGGATGGCTCATCGTCTCCAGAGGGCACAGGTGGCAGTCACCGCGCCTATGCACAAGTTTTTCCCTCGCACCGCAGGGGCCAGGTATGGTCGCGCCGAGCCGGTGGACGATCTGCTGGTGCCGGAAAAGACCGTCGCCAACGACTACGCAGGCGGGCAGTTGGGGGCGACGGAGCGAACGATACCGTCCGTGCCCGGCGTCGGCGGCGACAGCCTCGCGGGCTTGGGGATGCAGTTTGTCGGCAACTTGACCAACCCGATGGAGGGTGCCCTCGCATCTTCGGGTCTCGTCAAGCTCAAGAACACGCGTGACGCAGCCATCAACGACCTTCTGCGTCACTACAGGAATGCACTGCGTTTCTACTGGCATCTGGACAGGGCGACGGACGAGGAAGCCGAATCCTTTCTGAAGTTCGTTGACGCCTGTCAAAGGCTCGTGCCGCTCGAACTCGACGGGCTCGGAATGCGAGCTGTCCGTATCGGAAATTGGACTGCCGAGGCCGTGTCTCGATACACCGCGGTCAAGGCTTACGCCGGGGCGCCGATTTCCGTTGGGTCGACAGCGACCGTGATTGCAACGTTGGCCACGTCGATCAATTCGTTGCCCGTTGGGGACGTGTTCTCGATTCCGCTGGGGGTAGCGGTCGGGGCCTTCGATGCTTTCCAAGGCCATAAGGAACTTGTTCAGCAACGCGACAAGAATGCCGTCGCCAGGGTGCGCCAAGACAACCTGGCCGCCATCATGAGAATGTCTTCGATGTTGGGCGGCGCTGCCAAGAGCTTGCACGCACACCAGGATAGATTGATCAGGCAAGCCAAGCGAGAAGGCGGAATTGCGATTGCGCGCATCGGGAAAGGGATCGCCCATTCGCCGCTGGCAGTGGCCGGCGGCACAGCGGCGATGTTGGCCCTGCTTGCGGGCGGAAGTCTCGTCACGGTAGGTGGCATCTACTTCGGCCTCGGTCTCCTGGGCATGACATTCATGGGCGTCGGCCTGTACCGAAATCAAAAGCGCGTCTGGGCTGAACACAATCGAAAGTGGCGTCAGCGCGCAGCGCAGGCGTTCATATGCCAAATCCCTCCTCATGTCCTCGAGAGCTGGATGGGCATGAAGAATCCAGTCCCGTTCGAGGTGTCGTTCGAGGAGGGCGAATACCTTCCAGCCGAGTTGCGTTTCAAGGGCGAACACGCCACTGTGATTGACGTTCAGCAGAACGAATATATCGGCCTCCATGTCATGGCCACGCGCGTGCGCGACTGTCTGGTGTATCCGCAAGGCCGTTCTCCGGTTCAGGATGAATTGATCAACCTGTTGCTCTGCTTGGGGATCAGCGAGCTGGAACAAGAGGCGATCTGCCGCGTCGCCCGAACCAAGAAGAAGGACGCGCAGATTGACTTCATTCAAGCACGCCTTGCCCCGGCCTTTGGCATCAAGTTCGTTGCGCCTGCAGGCCGCGCCAGTGTGATACATCCATCGATTTTCTTGAATGCCTTCAAGAGCGCACTGAAGTTGTGCTGGAGAGAGGGGGACGACCTTCCTGCCGTTCTGCACAGAGAGAAAGCAGAAGCCGACGCGCTGGTAGAAAAATTGAATGGGGAGAATGCAAGCGTTGAATCGTCGTCGCAGGAATCAGGTACCGAGCAGGCAGTCTGGGAAGATCTTCGAAAGGGCATGGGGAAAGAGGTCAGTGCTGCGCTTGACCAGATCACCGGAAGTTCGGCGAGCCGGTACGCAAGGATCGAGCAGTACATGTCCTTGACGTTTCAAGGCTCGATCAATTGGAAGGAAGAGCTTCGTCGATCCATTGGGGATTTCCTGGACAGGACGAACGATCTCGAGGACGCGGAGCACATTGGAATTGAGAGCGATCACGCGCTTTTCTGCAACTTGCTGCAAGAGTTCAGTATCCATCTGATACTGAGCGATGGCGAAGATGAAAACGCCGGTGCTCGTTCGAACGCGCAGAAAGTTGCTCGCAACATCTCGGTGTCCCCGTCAACGCGCGGAATCGACTCCGACACCTCTTCGTCCGATGCAATGCCGCCGCTGCTGTCGCGCGGACGCACCTCGCCGTTCCTCATCGAGGCGCCGACAAAGCCGTCCCAAACAAGGAGTCCTCGGCAAAAGATGTTGGCAAGGACTGCGCGCAGTCCTTCATTGCAGCCACCGCGTGGCGTCACGCGTGACACCGCACCATTGAACAGACCGTCGATGCTGTCGAACGACGGCGCGCCGCCGCGACGATTGGTTTCAATCCGTCCGGAAAATTCTTCCGACGAGCAGGAATCGCCCCGGCTGCCTTCAGCGCAGGGCCCCTTGATGCCGCCACGCATCGAGAGCACCCGGAGAAAGGAATTGCAAAGGACCGTCCGCAGCACGCGCGGCGCCTCCTTGCAGTCGCCGCGTCGCAACCGCGCGATCGCGGCCAATCAGCAATATCTCGACAAGTTCTCCGAGGCTTGGCTGCGAACCTACGGCCCCAGTGGAAAGAAGGACAGCCCGAACAAGGACAAGGCCGACACGGTGGGCTTCTATCATCAAGTGGGCATCCAGATGGCTGAAATCCTTCCCGGCAAGGCGCAGGCCAAGGGGGACTTCCTGGCCTTCGCCGAGGGGATCCTGACGGCAGGAGCGCCATCGTCCGCGCTGTGGGACAACGTGCGCATGTTCGTGGCTGCGGAAGAACTGATCGCTCAGGCCGGGGATCCGCCGCATCCGTCGGTCTCCGGGATTTCGGGCGCGCGCATGGTGAAGTTGCTTCAACCGCTGGCGGCCTCCAACAGTTCTCCACTCGCGCTGTACAAGCTGATCCAGCAGCAGGCGAATGAAATCATGAACGCGCAAGGGCTGCCTTCCGACCCGGCGACGGACATCGGGCCGTACCTGTGTTTTGCCCGAGCCTATGTTTCGCGGCTGAAGAATTCTTCCGATCGCGAGTTGGCCCCATTGGGAATTTCGAAGCTGCAGCTCGGGCAGCTGGAGGAGTTGCTGCGCGGTGCCATCATGTACCAGCAGGAACTCGTGTCCCTCGATTCGCCATGATCGAGGGGCTGGATTCGGAGCCGGGCGGTTCGTCGGCATGGCGGGAGGTCGCCTTCATGCGCAGAACCGGCGAATTCCTGGCCGAGGGTTAACCTGTATATACAAGTGTATCATCGCGAACGAAACTCGCCGCTCGGCAGCCGTGGCGCATGTCACCGGCCGAGGAGTCCACCACCGCCACGCATTGCCCGCACCGCCAGACAAAGACACCGCATGACCGCCGCCAGCCACCGCAAAGCCATCGATGCGCGCAAGCCCGCACGCAAGCCCGCGGCTGCGGTCCCGCACGGCACGGCGGGTGCCACCCAGCCCGCGATGGCGCTGTACGAGCAGGTCAAGGCCTTCATCACGCACAAGATCCAGGACGGCTCCTGGCCGGCCGGCCACCGGCTGCCTTCGGAGAGTGAGCTGGTCGCCAGGTTCGGCATCGCGCGCATGACGGTCAACCGCGCACTGCGCGAGCTGGTGGAGCAGGGCCGCATCGTGCGCGTCGCCGGCGTGGGCAGCTTCGTGGCCGAGGACAAGCCGCAGTCGACGCTGCTGCAGATCGCCAACATCGCCAGCGAGATCCGCGCCCGCGGCCACGACTACCGCTGCGAGTTTCTGGCGGCCGAGCGCATCGCGGCCTCGCCCGACGTGGCGGTGTGGCTCGACCTGCGGCCCGGCGAGTCGGTGTTCCACACCGTGTGCCTGCATCTTGAAAATGAGATCCCGATGCAGCTCGAGGACCGCCACGTCAATCCGCGCGTGGTGCCGGCCTTTCTCGACCAGGACTTCTCGCTCGTCTCGCCCAGCGAATACCTGGTGCGCAACGTGCCCTTCGACCAGATCGAGCATGTGGTCGATGCCGTGCTGCCGACCGCCGACCAGGCCGAGCGCCTCGCCATGGCGATGGCCGACCCGTGCCTGCTCCTCACGCGCCGCACCTGGACGCGCACCGTGCCGGTGACGATGGTGCGCTGCCTGCATCCCGCGTCGCGCTACCGGCTCGGCAGCCGGTTCCGCGCCGACGGCAACCCTTCCTTCGGCTGAGGCGCGGATCGACATCCGGCCTTGTCGCCGCCACTACTTGTATAGACAGGATTGTCATGGACAACGCTTCATCGAAAGGACCCTCGCCATGAACGCCCCCGACAAATTTCTCGCCGCCGGGACCGACCCGCGCCATGACGCGAGCCGCACGATCCGCGCGCCGCGCGGCAGCACGCTCAGCTGCAAGAGCTGGCTCACCGAGGCGCCGTTCCGCATGCTGCAGAACAACCTCGACCCCGAAGTCGCCGAGCGCCCGCAGGACCTCGTGGTCTACGGCGGCATCGGCCGTGCCGCGCGCGACTGGGCCTGCTTCGACCAGATCCTCGCCACGCTGAAGGAACTGAACGACGACGAGACGCTGCTGGTGCAATCGGGCAAGCCCGTGGGCGTCTTCAAGACCCATGCGGACGCGCCGCGCGTGCTCATCGCCAACTCCAATCTCGTGCCCAAGTGGGCCACCTGGGAGCACTTCGGCGAGCTCGACCGCAAGGGCCTGATGATGTACGGCCAGATGACCGCCGGCAGCTGGATCTACATCGGCAGCCAGGGCATCGTGCAGGGCACCTTCGAGACCTTCGTCGAAGCGGGTCGCCAGCACTACGGCAACGACCTCTCGGGCAAGTGGATCCTCACCGCCGGCCTCGGCGGCATGGGCGGCGCGCAGCCGCTGGCCGCCACGCTCGCGGGCGCGGTATCGCTCACCGTCGAATGCCAGCAGGCCAGCATCGACTTCCGCCTGCGCACGCGCTACCTCGACAAGCAGGCCAGGGACATCGACGATGCGATCGCGCTGATCGCGCAGCACACGAAGGCCAAGGAAGCGGTGTCGATCGGCCTGCTCGGCAATGCGGCCGAGATCCTGCCCGAACTCGTCAAGCGCGCGAAGGCCGGCGGCCTCATGCCCGATCTGGTGACCGACCAGACCTCGGCCCACGACCTCGCCAGCGGCTACCTGCCGATCGGGTGGACGCTCGCGCAATGGGAAGCCGCGAAGGCCGACGCGACGCAGCATCCAACGCTGCGCACGGCCGCCGCGAAGTCGTGCGCGATCCATGTGCAGGCCATGCTCGACTTCCAGGCCATGGGCATTCCGACGGTCGACTATGGCAACAACATCCGCCAGGTCGCATTCGACGAAGGCGTGAAGAACGCGTTCGATTTCCCCGGCTTCGTGCCGGCCTACATCCGGCCGCTGTTCTGCGAGGGCAAGGGTCCGTTCCGCTGGGTCGCGCTTTCGGGCGATCCCGAGGACATCTACAAGACCGACGCCAAGATCAAGGAACTGTTCCCCGACAACACGCACACCCACCGCTGGCTCGACATGGCGCGCGAGCGGATCGCCTTCCAGGGCTTGCCGGCACGCATCTGCTGGCTCGGCCTCGGCGAGCGCGACAAGGCGGGCCTGGCCTTCAACGAGATGGTGAAGTCGGGCGAGCTCAAGGGTCCGATCGTGATCGGGCGCGACCACCTCGACACCGGCTCGGTCGCAAGCCCGAACCGCGAGACCGAATCGATGAAGGACGGCAGCGATGCCGTCTCCGACTGGCCGCTGCTCAACGCGCTGCTCAACACCGCCGGCGGCGCCACCTGGGTGAGCCTGCACCACGGCGGCGGCGTGGGCATGGGCTACTCGCAGCATGCGGGCGTGGTGATCGTGTGCGACGGCACCGACGCCGCCGCCAGGCGCATCGCGCGCGTGCTCTGGAACGACCCCGCCAGCGGCGTGATGCGCCATGCCGATGCGGGCTACGACAGCGCCGTCGCCGCGGCGAAGCAGCACGCACTCCACCTTCCCATGATCCACAAGGCCTGACGACGATGTCCGAAATTCATCTTCACTACCTCAACCACCTCGACGTCCAGGCGCTCGCCATGACCGACGCTGAGATCATCGCCGCCGTCGAGGACGGCCTGCTCGCACAGGGCCGTGGCCAGACCACCATCGAGCCCCGCATGCACCTGGTGCCGGAGAAGGACTATCCCGGCCACTTCAACGTGCTGCGCGGCTACGTGCGGCCGCTCGGCGTCGCCGGCGTCAAGGTGGTGGGCGACTTCTATCGCAACTACGAACGCGGCCTGCCCTCGGAGCTCGCGATCCTGAATTTGTTCGACCCGAAGACCGGCGCACCGGTGGCCATCATCGATGCCTCCGACATCACCGACATGCGCACCGGCGCGATCACCGCGATCGGTGCCAAGCATCTCGCGCGCAAGGGCTCGAAGGTGCTGGGCCACATCGGTGCGCGCGGCACCTCGTACTGGAACGTGCGCCTGCTGCATTCGATCTTCCACTTCGACGAGATCCGCGTGCACTCGCGTCGCAAGGAAAGCCGCGATGCGTTCGCCGCGCGGCTCGAAAAAGACCTGGGCATGAAGATCACCGTCACCGAGGACTGGGAGTCCTGCGTGCGCGGCGCCGACATCGTGGTCGAGGCCTCGCGCCTGGAAAAGCCCACGCCGATCCTCAAGACCGAATGGATCAAGAAGGGCGCCTGCGTGATTCCCTACGGCACCATGAGCGCGGTCGAGCTGTCGCTGACCGACATCGTGGACAAGATGGTGATGGACGACTGGGGGCAAGCCAAGGCCGGTCCGCTGGGTGCACTGCGCGCGCACGTCGACAGCGGCCGGCTCTCGGAAGAGACGCTGCATGCCGAGCTCGGCCAGATCGTCGCCGGCCTCAAGCCGGGCCGCGAAAGCGAGGACGAGACCAACCTGTTCTGGCACCGCGGCCTGTCGCTGTCGGACATCGCGCTCGGCGCCGCGATGCTGCAGAAGGCGCGCGGCATGGGGCTGGGTCAGCAGCTGCGCTTTCGCTGATGACGACGGGCGGTCGATCGATGGCCTTCTCTTCGTCCGGATCGATCACGCCGATCGCGAATGCGCGCATGTACTCGGCCACGCCGGCGGTGCGCGCCGAGTGGCGTCGGCTGTTGCAATGGGTGCTCGCGCGCGCCGGGCTCGACTGGCCGGTCGTCGACTACGACGCGCCCGCGCCGCTCTCGGTGCTGTGGGCGCGTGAAGACCTCGGCCTGGCCACGATGTGCGGGCTGCCGTTCTCGCAGCGCGCCGTGCGGCCGACGCTGATCGCGGCGCCCGTGCCCTCGCCGCCGCGCTACGGTGGTCGGCCCATCTACTTCACCGACATCGTGGTGCGTGCCGCGTCGCCCCACCAGCGTCTGGAAGACAGCTTCGGTGGCGTGGTCGGCTACACGCTGGCCGATTCGATGTCGGGCGGCGTCGCGCTGGCGGCGCATCTCGCGCTCTTCCGGCAGCGGCACGGTGCGCGGCTTTTTCGCGCCGCGGTCGGCGGCCTCGTCAATGCGCGCGGCGTGATCGAGGCGCTCGCTGAGGGACGCATCGACGTCGGTCCGCTCGACAGCTACTACCACGACCTGCTGCGGCACAACGAGCCCGCGCTGGCCGCGCAGGTGCGTGTCGTCGCCAGCACCGGCGCGATGCCGATCCCGCCTTTCGTCGCGACCGCCGCGCTCGGCGCCGAAGAACTCAAGCGCCTGCGCGATGCGCTGCGCGCCGTCGCGACCGCCGATGAACTGCAGGCGACCCGGCGATGCCTGCTGCTCGAAGGCTTTGCCTTGCCCGATGCGGCGGACTACGCGGTCCTGGCCGGCATCGCCGATCGTCCTCTCCCTTCTTTCGAGGAACTCTGATGAAACGCTTTCTCTCTGCATTGCTGTGCCTGTCGCTTCTGCCTTTCGCCGCTGCTGCGCAGACCTATCCGAGCAAGCCGGTCCACCTGATCGTTCCCTTCGCGGCCGGCGGTCCGGCGGATGTGCTCGGGCGCCTGGTCGGCCAGGACTTCACCGACAAACTGGGCCAATCCTTCGTGGTCGACAACAAGGCCGGCGCGGCCGGCAACATCGGCGTCGATGCGGTGGCCAAGGCGGTGCCCGATGGCTACACGCTGGGCATCGTGCCGGTCGGCAACGTCGCGGTGAATCCGACGCTGTTCCCGAGCCTGCCGTACAAGGCGGCCGATCTGCAGCCGGTCGCGATGCTCGGTACCGTCGAGAACGTGCTGGTGGTGAATGCGTCGGTGCCCGCGAAGTCGCTCAAGGAACTGCTTGCATTGGCGGCGGCGAAGCCGGACACGCTGAGCTTCGCATCGCCCGGTGCCGGCAGCCAGGCGCACCTGGCCGGCGAGCTGATGGGCCTGAGCGGCAACGTGCGCATGCTGCATGTGCCCTACAAGGGCATCGGTCCGGCAGTCAACGACTTGCTCGGCGGGCAGGTGTCGATGATGTTCGCGCCGATCTCGGTCGCACTGCCGCACCTCAAGACCGGCAAGCTGCGCGCGATCGGCGTCGCCAGCCTGCAGCGCTCCGCCGCGCTGCCCGACGTGCCGACCATCGCCGAGCAGGGCATGCCCGGCTTCGAGGCCGTCTCGTGGTACGCGCTGATGGCGCCCGCGGGCGCGCCCAAGGCCGTCGTCGATCGCCTCAACGCCGAGGCGGCGAGCATGCTCGCCAGGCCGGACGTGAAGGAGAAGTTCGCAGGGCTGGGCATGGAGCCCGGTGGCGGCACGCCCGAGCAGCTGGCGGCACGGATCCGGTCGGAGACCGCGCGCTGGTCCGACGTGATCAGGAAGAAGAACATCCAGCCCGAGTGAAAGCAGTGAGAGCGATGAAGACGCTGCGGCACTTTTCGCGCGATGCCTTGCCGGCGATGCCGTGGAAGAACGGCGGCGGCACGACGCAGGAGATCGCATGCGGGCCGCCGGGCGCGACGCTCGGCGACTTCGGCTGGCGCGTGAGCATCGCGACCATCGCGGCCGCGGGGCCGTTCTCGGTCTTTGCCGGCATCGACCGCAGCATCATGCTGCTCGAGGGTGATGGCGTGCGGCTGCGTTCGAGCGATGGACGCATCGACCATCGACTCGACGCGCTGCACCGGCCCTTCGCCTTCCCCGGCGACACGGCGATCGACTGCGCGCTGCTCGGTGGCGCATCGAGCGACTTCAACGTGATGACGCGGCGCGGCCAATGGCGCGCCGAGGTACAGGTCGTCGATCGCGCCGCATCGATCGCTGCCGCACCGCATGGCGTGTTGCTGGCATTGCGCGGAAGATGGACGCTGAACACGGATGCGCCTGCATGCCGCGAAGGAGAGGGCCTCTGCTGGAGCGGCGCGCCGATGGCATGGCGGGCCGTGCCCGTCGGTGCGCACGCGCGACTGGCCGTGGTGCGCATCGTCCCGGTCTCGTCTGCAGAGAATGAAGAAGGAAGCCCATGAAATGCTTTCACGAACTGCCTTCCGCCGACGGCCTGTGGACCGGCTTGCGGCTTGCGCCCGATGCCGCGTCGGACGTGCCGGCAGCCGATGGCGAGGATGCTGCGATCGTCGTCGACCAAGGCGCGATCGCATGGATCGGCGCACGCGCCGCGCTGCCGCCCGCGTTCGCCGCATTGCCAAGCCACGATGGGCGCGGCGCGCTTGTCACGGCCGGCCTGGTCGATTGCCACACGCACCTGGTCTACGGCGGCCAGCGCGCCAACGAGTTCGCGATGCGGCTTGCAGGCGCGAGCTACGAAGAAGTGGCCGCGGCGGGCGGCGGCATCGTCTCGTCGGTGAATGCCACGCGCGCCGCCGATGAAGACACGCTCTACGCGCAGGCCGCGCCGCGGCTCGTGCAATTGCTGGCCGACGGGGTGTGCGCGATCGAGATCAAGTCGGGCTATGGCCTGGCGTTCGAACACGAGCGCAAGCAGTTGCGCGTCGCGCGCCGGCTCGGCGAAGACCACGGCGTCACCGTGCGCACCACCTTCCTCGGCGCGCACGCGCTGCCGCCCGAATACGCGGGCCGCAGCGGCGACTACATCGCCGAGGTCTGCGACCGCATGCTGCCCGCGCTTGCGGACGAGGGGCTGGTCGATGCGGTCGACGCGTTCTGCGAACGCATCGCCTTCTCGCTGGCCGAGACCGAGCGCGTGTTCCAGGCTGCGACGCGGCTCGGCCTGCCGGTCAAGCTGCACGCCGAGCAGCTGTCCGACATGGGTGGCGCGGCGCTGGCCGCGCGCTACGGCGCGCTCTCGTGCGACCACCTCGAACATCTGTCGGCCGAGGGCATCGCCGCGATGCACGAGGCCGGCACGGTCGCGGTGCTGCTGCCCGGCGCCTACTACACGCTGCGCGACACGCAACTGCCGCCGATCGAAGCATTGCGCACCGCGGGCGTGCCGATGGCCGTGTCCACCGACCACAACCCCGGCACCTCGCCAACGCTGAGTCTGCTGCTGATGGTCAACATGGCCTGCACGCTGTTCCGGCTCACCGTGCCGGAGGCGCTGGCCGGCGTGACGCGCCACGCGGCGCGCGCGCTGGGGCTCGCGGACACGCACGGCACGCTGGCCGCGGGCCGGCCGGCCAACTTCGTGCTGTGGCAGCTCGCGGACAGCGCCGAGCTCGCGTACTGGCTCGGCCAGCAGGCACCGCGCACCATCGTCCGCCAGGGGCGCATCGCATCGATGGCGCACGCCTTGGAGAAATCCGTTGGCTGAAGCAATCTCTTCTTCTGCGGCGTCGGCGCCCGGTCGTCTGTTCGCCGCCGATGCGCTGTTGCGCGCGGGCTGGGCGCGCGACGTGCTGATCGAGTGGAATGCCAGCGGTGAACTGTCGGCGGTGACCGCCGGCCGCCGCCCCGACGGCGCACCCCGCGCCGCGGGGCCCGTGATCCCCGGCATGCCGAACCTGCATTCGCATGCCTTCCAGCGCGCGTTCGCCGGGCTCACCGAATTCCGCGGCGCGACCGAGGACAGCTTCTGGAGTTGGCGCACGTTGATGTACCGCTTCGCAGCGCGCGTCTCGCCGGCGCAGGTCGAGGCGATCGCGACCGGGCTCTACGCCGAGATGCTCGAAGCCGGCTACACCGCGGTGTGCGAGTTCCACTACTTGCATCACGACAGCGACGGCCTGCCCTATGCCGACGATGCCGAGCTCGCGCTGGCACTGCTGCGCGCGGCCCGGCGCACGGGCATCGGCTTCACGCTGCTGCCTGTGCTCTACCAGGCCAGCGGCTTCGGCGGTCTGGCGCCGAACGAGGGTCAGCGCCGCTTCGTGCGCAGCACCGAGTCGATGCTGCGCCTGCTCGAACGCCTGCGGCCGCTGTGCGCGGCGCAGGGTGCGCGACTCGGCCTCGCGCCGCACTCGCTGCGCGCGGTGCCGGCCGACGGCTTGCGCGAGGCGTTGGCAGGCCTGCGCGCGATCGATGCCGCGGCGCCGGTCCACATCCACATCGCGGAGCAGACCGCGGAGGTCGAGGCCTGCCTCGCATGGAGCGGCCAGCGGCCGGTCGCATGGCTGCTCGACCACGCCGAGGTCGATGCGCGCTGGTGCCTCGTGCATGCCACACACATGGATGCCGACGAATACCGGCGCGCCGCGGCGAGCGGTGCGGTCGCCGGCCTGTGCCCGACCACCGAGGCCAACCTCGGCGATGGCATCTTCGATCTGCCGGCCTGGCGCGCAGCGCAGGGCGTCTGGGGCATCGGCTCCGACAGCCACGTCTGCGTCAACGCGGCGGAAGAATTGCTGATGCTCGAATACAGCCAGCGCCTCGCTACGCGCCAGCGCAACGTGGCGGCCGACGGCGCGCAGGCGCAGATCGCGACAGCGATGACGCTGGCCGCCGTGCGCGGCGGCGCGCAGGCTTCGGGGCGCGCGGTCGCCGGCCTCCAGGCCGGGCAGCAGGCCGACTTCGTGGTGCTCGACGCCGCGCATCCCGCACTCGCCGGACTGCCGGCGGCCGACATGCTCTCGTCGCACGTCTTTGCGAGCCATCGCAGCAATGCGATCGATGCCGTGTGGGTCGCAGGCCGGCCGCGCGTCGTCGCGGGCCGCCATCTTCTTCACGACAGCGCGACGGCGGCCTTCGTCGCCGCGCGCACCCAACTGCTCGACACGCCATGACCTTCGACACCACCGAACCCGCGTTCCGCTTTCGCCAGGGCACGCGCCCCTTGCTGATCTCGATGCCGCATGTCGGCACGCACCTGCCGCGCGCGCTGGCCGCGCGCCTCACGGCCGAAGCGCGCCGGGTGCCCGACACCGACTGGCACCTCGAGCGGCTCTACGACTTCGCCGATGCGCTCGGCGCTTCGGTGCTGGTGGCGACGCACTCGCGCTACGTGATCGATCTCAATCGCCCGCCGGACGACCAGAACCTCTATCCGGGGCAGGACACGACCGGGCTGTGTCCCGTCGACACCTTCGACAAGACGCCGCTCTATGCAGCCGGCGACGTGCCGGACGAAGCCGAGATCGCGGCGCGCCGCGATGCCATCTGGCGGCCGTACCATCGGCAACTGCGTGCCGAGCTCGATCGCATGAAGGCCGTCCACGGCACCATTGCGCTATGGGATGCGCATTCGATCCGCTCGGCGCTGCCGCGCTTCTTCGAGGGTCGGCTGCCGGACCTCAACCTGGGCACCGCCAATGGCGCCAGCTGCGATCCGGCGCTCGCGGCCGCGCTGCTCGGCATCGCCTCATCGGCCGAGGGCCACACGTCGGTGCTGAACGGCCGCTTCAAGGGCGGCCACATCACGCGCGAATACGGCGATCCATCCGCCGGCGTGCACGCGGTGCAGTTGGAGATGACGCAGGCCAGCTACATGCAGGAACGCCTGCCCTTCGACTACCTGCCTGCAACCGCCGCTCGCGTGCAGCCGGTGGTGCGGCGCATGCTGGAGGCGGTGCTCGCGTTCGTCGAGCGCGGTTGAGCGCAAGAGCGCCGGCGCCGAACCGGCAGGCGCGCTCGGTGCCTCGCTTCCATGTGCAATGGCGGGCCCGTGGTTTCATGGGTCCGAGATCAGCGTCAGGCTGTCGTCGTCCTGGAAGGTCTCGATCTCGGCCACCCATTGCAGGAGGCGCACCTGAACCTCCTTGCTCGCCTCCTCGACGCGAGCTTGTACCTCTTCGACAAATTTCTGTTTCATGCCTGAAGGCCCATTGACCATGGTGGTGAGGATCTGGGCGGTCAGAGAATAGATCTTGCGTTCGTCGAGCGGCAACGCCGGATGCAATGAAAGGAGCGACACGTGTTGCGGCAGTGTCCGCAAATAGACCGCCTTGAAGACCAGCAGCTTTGCTTCTTCCTTGAGCACTTCGATGGGCTTGTCGCTGTTCGGCGAGAACTCGCTTGCGTCGACTTCCCGAAACAGTTTTTTGAGTATCGACACGAAAGGTCTCGGAAGCTCGAGTGTGCTGAAGTAGTTCAGCAATGGCGACAACAGAGAGCCCATGAAGTTGTTCCACTTGTGGTTGATCTCATTGGGCATACCCGATTGATTCAATGGAGATATCCCTTGCTGGGCATGAGAGGTCCGCACGTGGGCGATTATCTGGGAGTACTCCACCGTGCGATGCGCAATCAGCTGCAGCAGTGGCTGTGCGGACGCGGCTCCGAAAGGGCCCAGCAGGGCGGCAAGCGGCTTCAGCGCAGGGCTGTTATGGCGAAAGATGCCCAGTCCTTGGAAGGCTGCGGATTTCAGTGTGCTGGTGAGTTGAACAGTCACTTCCGTCCATTCGTCCTTCGTCAAACGGTGTTGCTCGATGAACTCGCTCTGGAATTGCTGTGCGATGACAACAGTCGCGACCTGGCTCAGATGGTTGCGCGCCTGGGTCTTTTCGGATTCAAACGCCGCTGCCTTCAAGCCCTTCATGCAATGCTCCAGCGGTGCAGCCAGCGACTTCACCAACAGGTTCAATTGGTCCTGAGTGGGCGTTGGAAGGTAGTGTGCGGTGCTGCGCACCAATTTGAAAATGCAGAACTGCTGGCACACCATCTTTCGAGCCCCGGAGCCTGTGCCGATCTCCGCGTGCATGCCTGCGGAGAGAAGCTGAAGGCGAAGGCTCAGCGCTTGCGTGTCTTCGGCGTTGGTGAAGTAGTCCGGAAACGCATTCTTGTAGCGCTGAATGGTTTGCTGCTCCGAACGCTTCTTCGTCGTCGTCATCGCATCCCAACGTGATTTCGACAAGGCTGCCAACTCGGGGGAGCGCGGCGACTGCGCTTGAGCGCGGGGCGATTGAAGCCGGGGAGAATGGGGACTGCGAGTCGCCGTCGAAAAATCCCTCTGGCGCGGCACGCGCTCCAGTTTGGGCCTCGGCTCCTTCTGCTGGAGCGAAAGAGCACGCGACATTGACTTCAGCTTCGTCCGGTGCGGCGGAGGGGGCAAGTCGTATTCGGCATTTCTGTGCACCGGCGGCTTTTCCTCTCCGGAACGTCCCGGCGTGCGCAACAGAGGCTTTCGCTCGGTGGACGCCGTGTCGCCGTCAGGATGCTGTCCTGTGGATCCGGGCGGACGAGATGCGGGAGCGGAGGGAAGAGCCGCGCCAGTGCCTGCCGTCTGCGCTGTCGTCGTCGTTGTGGTCGTGATCGTCGTGGTTGTCGTCGCGCTTTCGCCGGGAAGCTCCGGCTCGCCCGGGGCGCCGACGCATTTCGCAAAGAGCTCGCGGTCGGCGAGCGTCAAATCCGATTCGATCCCCGGCATGACCGGCACCGGCGCGCCGCCCCGGTGCGATGCGGAACCAAGAACGTCTCCGAGCTTGGGTCGCGGCGAAACCGGGTTTGTGCCCGTTGGCGCTGGCTGATGGAGATCCCTGGATTCCTTCTTCTCGGGTGAGACATCTCGTGGGCTCGGGGCCGGCGAGCCAGGAGAAGAAGGAGGAGTGGGAGGAGAAGAGATTGAGCGCATTGCATGCTCCGTCATCTGGTAGGTGGGCCGAAATGTCCGGGCGGGAACGCCGATGACTGTCTGCCGCTCTCAGGCCATGGCGGCCATGAACAAGTCACCACCTTCTTCGAGAGGCGAGGCTTCGCAGTCCAGAGGATCTGCGACCATTCGCCGGGCCGCCTCCGTGTTTTCGACGTGCGTGCGCAAGGCATCGGCGATGTATTCGCCATCGAGAACGTCCGCATCCAGAAGATGAGTACAGAAGATGGCACGGGACATGCCGATGTCGAACGCATAGCCGCCACCGTAGGCGCTGTGCTCCTTCAGATTGAGTTCCAGGAGTTGCTCGCACACGCGCGCCTTGTCGTCGGGGCTCACGACGCCGAGATCGATGTAGCAGGCGATCGAATCCGGATCGTGCGTGGCATCGAACGCGAGCACGACTTCAACGTTGTCGATCGAAAAGCTGTAGCGCCCGTCGTCCAGCAATGGCTCATGGCCCAAGGCAAATGCCGTGGCTTCGCAAATTTCTTTGAAATGTTCCTGATTCATGAAAAGAAGAGTTCCTGATTCGATGGCTGAGGGTTGTGGTGCACGAACGATGGACGCGCTTGCGCAAGCACTGGGTAACGTGCGTTTTCGCCCAGTTCCATTTCTCGCGGAGATGCGGCGAAAGCCGGACGCGAATGACCCTTGGTCTCGGGGTGCCGCAAGCGTGGTTCGGACTACTGCGGCTCGAGCTTGTCCGCAAGTTGTCCGAAAAATTCGACAACGAGCGGCAGCATTTCCACTGTGATTCCCATTCTTTCGGGACGCGGCTGCGTGTCCGGCTTCATGGTGTAGCTGATCAAGCGTTGGAGTCGGCTCAGCATCAGCGCATGGATCTCTCGTTCGATGGGGGTTTTGAAGGGATCCGTCGAGGGCGCTGCCAAGTGCGAGACAACCAGGCGCAAGAACAGGAATTGAACGAGAGCAAGCTTTGCTTCGCGCCGGCGAAGCCTGGCGGCATCGGATGCTTGCGACGATTCCAGGGGCACGCTGTCGTTGATCTGGGCAAACAGGTGGCGGATCGTGTCGGCGATCGGGAAAGAGAAACTGAAATTCCCCAGAAAGCGAATGGCATCCGACATCAGGAGGTTCCTCAAGTCGGCCCTGCTGTTCAATAGCGCGATCGCATCGCTGGCCCCTTTGACCTGCTTGAGTTCCGAGCTGCGCTTTTGGTATGTTTCGATCAGCGGCATCGCCAGGGCGGCCCCATAGGGGAGCAAGGCATCCAATAGAGGATTTATCTGCATCCCGATTTCGATGGTTCTGAGCGTCAGCCTGGTCTGTGGAGAGGACAGCATCCTGCGGAGTTCGGCCGAAAGCCGAGTCCATATCTCGTCGAACAGGCGATGGTGCTGAAGGAACGCGTCGGGATAGCACTTTGCAATCACCGAGATGATGCTTGTCTCCAGGCGCTTGTACGCTCTGGCGAGATGCGCGGCAGCGGATCGGCCTATCAGCTTCTGCCTCTTCATGACCAGATGCCATTCCTTGACGCAGTAGTCCAGCGACGGCCCCAGCAGTTCCGTCATGCGATCCGGTTCACTCAGGGCCGCAGGTGGAGTGAAATGCAAGAAATGCTGAATCAGATCCGGAATGCAAAAACTCTGAAACTCCCGGGTGATGACGGCACGCCTGACCAACCGGGCATCTCCGCGGCCCTCGATAGGTCGTCCCCATTTTGCGATGCGTTCGTACAACTGCTTGATGGCCGGGTCGGTAAAGCATCCTGGAAAGGCTTGATAGTATTGAATGCAGATTTCTTCTCGAAGACGTTTGTTGGTCTTCGCAATTTCTTGCTCTCTCGTTGGCGCCTGCACGGTTCTGCGAGTTGAAAGCACCGTCTTCTTCGGATTTTTTCTCGCTTTCGCAATCGAATGGCTCAGAGGGGTCGCTTTGGAGTCCGGAGAAGAATGAATCTTCAGATCTCTCGCTCTCGACGTGTACTCCAATCTTCGTTTGGGCGCTTGAGGAATAAGCCCTGTCGGTGTCTCTGCGACAACAGGCGCAGACGATGTGGAAGGATCGGCCTCGGGCAAGTTGCCTTCCCGCTTGGGTGAGTGCGACGTTTCCGCGAAGTCGCCGGACAAAGATCTCCGTGACGTGCCTTGCAAGGTCAAGGCCCTGCTCTGAAAAAAGACCGGCACCGGTGCACCTGTCCGATGCGTTGAGACCTTCCACTCGCGGGTTCCGCGCTGCTGCCCGATGACGCTGTTCAAGCGCCTTCCTTCGGGCGCGTCGGAAGCTGCGTCGAGGGTTGAATGCGTTTGCGTGCCGACTTTCGATATCGGGCGATCGGTCAGCGGTGGCGGCGTGACCCGATGCTGGCGCGGCGAATCCGGCGGCGAGGCAGGCGGCGTGGTGGAGGGCGACTGGCGAATGGATTCCATGCGAAGGGTCTCTCAAGGGAGTTGATTGAGGAAAAGGAAGGAGGTCAGCGCGAAGACCCCGGACTACGTAACTCAGGACCCGGGTTGGTTCCTTCGGTGAACAAGACCATGGGCGCGCAGAGCCTGTGGCCACTTCATAGAATGACGTCCATGAACAAGCCCGTTGCCTATACCCGCGCAAGCAAACTTCCGGACATCCTTGCGCAACGCATCGCGATCCTCGACGGCGCCATGGGCACGATGATCCAGCGCTTCAAACTCAACGAAGCGCAGTACCGCGGCGAGCGCTTCAAGGATTTCGAGCGCGACGTCAAGGGCAACAACGAACTGCTCTCGCTGACGCTGCCGGACGTCATCAGCGACATCCACGAAGGCTACCTCGCGGCCGGCGCCGACCTGATCGAGACCAACACCTTCGGCGCGACGCGCATCGCGCAGGAGGACTACAAGATGGCCGATCTGGCGCGCGAGATGAACCTCGCCTCGGCCCGGCTCGCGCGTGCCGCCTGCGACAAGTTCAGCACGCCGGACAAGCCGCGCTTTGTCGCCGGCGCCCTCGGTCCGACGCCCAAGACGGCGAGCATCAGTCCCGACGTGAACGACCCGGGCGCGCGCAACGTGAGCTTCGAGGAACTGCGTGCGTCCTATTACGAGCAGGTCGAGGCGCTGGTCGAGGGCGGCGCCGACCTGCTGCTGGTCGAGACCATCTTCGATACGCTCAATTCGAAGGCCGCGCTGTTCGCGGTCGACGAGTATTTCGAAGCCAGCGGCGAGCGCCTGCCGCTGATCATCAGCGGCACCGTGACCGATGCCTCGGGCCGGATCCTGAGCGGCCAGACCGTCACCGCGTTCTGGCACAGCGTGCGCCACGCGCGGCCGCTGGCGGTCGGCCTCAACTGCGCGCTGGGCGCCGCGCTGATGCGCCCCTATCTGCAGGAGCTGGCGCGCGTCGCCGACGACACCTTCATCAGCTGCTATCCCAATGCCGGCCTGCCCAATCCGATGAGCGAGACCGGCTTCGACGAAACGCCCGACGTCACCTCGCGCCTGCTGCACGAGTTCGCGACCGATGGTCTCGTGAATATCGTGGGTGGCTGCTGCGGCACCACGCCGGAACACATCGCGGCCATCGGGCAGGCCGTCGCGCCGCTGGCGGCACGCACGCCGCATCGCGCGGCCTTCTACCGCGAAGCAGCCTGAGCGCTGCTCGCGGCCGCTTGTGAAGCCGAGATAAAGAAGCTCTCCAAAGGTTGGCGCGGTGCACGTGCCGGCCAGTTGCAGCGTTGGGGGGACAGCGCCATGGCCGATTGACAACGGGTCGAGCGGCGGCCTACCCTGATCCCAAAGGAACACCCCATGAACCACAGAATTGCCCAGCGCTGGATCGGCATCGGAGCCCTCGCCATGGTGCTGCCGGTCGTCGCGGCTGCGCAGCAGGCCTTTACGCGCGGCCCGCTCAATCTTCGCGCCGGTCCATCGGGCGACTATCCGCTGGTGGCGCGCCTCGGGCCGGGGCAGCCGCTCGAGGTGCTCGGCTGTACCGATGGCTACGCCTGGTGCGACGTGGTGCTGCCCGACTCGATGCGCGGCTGGGCCAATGCGTCGCGGCTCGATTTCGCCTACGAGGATCAGCGCGTGCCGCTGGCCACCTATGGCGCCGCGATCGGCATTCCGCTGATCGGCTTTGCGATCGGCAACTATTGGGCCGATCACTACCGCGACCGCCCCTGGTACGGCGACCGGCGCTGGTGGCGCGGCGGGCCGCCGCCACCGGTGACCGGCTGGCGTCCGCCACCGCCGCCGCACGCAGGCTGGCGGCCCAATCCGTGGCAAGGCCCCGGTTTCGGCCCGCGCCCCGGTCCTGGTCCTGGGTTCCGCCCTGAACCCGGATTCCGGCCTCCGCCGGGGATCCGGCCTCCGGTCGATCCCGGCTTTCATCCGGGCGGGCGTCCGCCCGGCCCGGGCTTCAATCCTGGCAACGGCGGTATGCGTCCACCCGGTCAGGGGTTCGTTCCACCGCAAGGCGGTCCGCATCCAGGCCCTGGCATGGGACGGCCCGGTGGAGAACCCCGGCCCGGCTTCGAACCCGCGCCGCCGATGGGCGGTATCCGGCCGCAACCCCGCGTTCTGCCGCCGTCACCCAATACGCCGTCCTGACGCGCAGTGCGTTCGGGCCCGAGGCAGGTGGCCCGGGACGCGCGATCTACCGGTGAGTGGCGCCGGCGAGCATGCGGCGCAGTTTGCTGCGCAGCGGGGTCTCGTCCTTCGGGGAGGCACCGGTGCCGAACTGCTGCGCGGCGAGTTCGCGGCTCGCGCCGTTGCGCAGGTCGATCTCCTGCACGATCTGGCCCTTGCCGTAGACGAAGGCCATGTCCGCCAGTTCGAGCACGTCGTCGATGTCGTGCGTGATCATCAGCACCGGGATGCCCCATTGGCGGCGGACTTGCGCCAGTTCGGCGCGCAGCGTGCTGCGCAGCATCGGGTTGAGCGCGGCAAAGGGCTCGTCGAGCAGCAGCACCTGGGGCTGGCAGGCGAGCGCGCGCGCCAGCGCGACGCGCTGCTGCTGGCCGCCCGACAGCGTCCCCGGCCGGCTCTCGGCCAGCGCGCCCAGTTCGAAACTGTCGAGCAGCGCCTGCACGCGCTCGGCCTGTTCCGCGGACAGGCGCCACCGATGCCAGGAGGTCAGTCCGAAGGCGATGTTCTCGCGCACCGACAGATGCGGGAACAGCGCGTAATGCTGGAACAGGTAGCCGATGCGGCGCGCCGGCGCGGCCACGTCGATGCCCTTGGCGGAATCGTAGAGCGTGCGTCCGTCGAGTCGCACATGGCCGCTGCTCGGATGAAGCAGGCCGGCGATGGCCTGCAGCGTCAAGGATTTGCCGGCACCCGAGGGCCCGTAAAGCGCGGCGAACGGCACATCCGTCGCGAAGCGCACCGCGAGGTCGAAGCGCCGGCTGCGGTCTGAAACCGTCAGCCTGAGATCGACATCGATCACGGCTTCCCGAAACCGAAGCGCGTCAGCACCTTCTGCGCGGCGTCGGTGGACATGAACGCGATGAAATCCCTGGCCAATGCCTTCTCCTTGCTTTCACCCACGACCGCGATCGGGTAGGTCACGGGCACATGCGCCGAGGGCGTGAGCACCACCTTCACCTTGTCGCCCATGATCGCGGCATCGGTGCGGTAGACGAAGCCCGCTTCGACCTCGCCGCGGCTCACGTAGTCGAGCACCTGGCGCACGCTGTCGGCCTGCACGAACTTCGGCTCGAGCGGGCGCCAGAGATTGGCATTGTCGAGCACCTGCCTGGTGTAGCGGCCGACCGGCACGGTGGCCGTTTTGCCGATGGCGATCTTCCTGACCGCCGCACCCGTGAGATCCTGCAGCGTCTTCACGTCCGGGCCGCCCTGGGTCGGTTCGATGACGACGAGGCTGTTGGTCACGAAGTCCTTGCGTGTCGCGGTGTCGATCAGTTTCTGCTCGACGGCGCGGTCCATCGTGGCTTCGTCGGCGCTGGCGAACACATCGACCGGCGCACCCTGCTGGATCTGCTGCAGCAGCACGCCCGATGCCGCGAAGTTGAAACGGACCGTGGCGCCCGGCTTGGTGGCTTCGAACTGGGTCCCCAGTTCCTTGAACGCATCCGTCAGACTGGCCGCGGCCGAGACGGTGATCTGCTGCGCCGCGGCGGCCAGTGGCAAGGCCAGTGCGAGGACGAGGGACAGCAGGTGGGACGTGGCTCGCATGATGCGGCTCCTTGGTATCAGCGCAGTGAGAAGAACCGGTTCGACAGAACCAGCACGGTGATCGAAAGCAGAGAGGTCACGACGACCAGCACCAGCGCCATGTCGTCCTGGCCGGCCTGCACGGCGTCGTAGATCGCCATCGAAAGGGTCTGGGTCTGTTTCGGGATCGAGCCCGCCACCATCAGCGAGGCGCCGAACTCGCCCATCGCCCGGGCGAAGGCCAGCAGCGTGCCGGCCAGGATGCCGGGCCAGGCCAGCGGCAGCGTCACGCGCAGGAACACCGACCAGGGCGACTGCCGCAAGGTGCTGGCCGCGGCTTCGAGCGAGCGGTCGACGCCTTCGAAGGCGGCGCTCGCCGACTTGAGCACCAGCGGCAGCGCGACCACCGCCGACGCCACCACGGCACCGTGCCAATTGAAGATGATGGTGTAGTCCAGATGCTCCCGCAGCCAGGCCCCGATCGGTCCGCGACGCCCGGCGACCACGAGGATGCCGTAGCCGATGACGGTGGGCGGCAGCACCAGCGGCAGCATGAAGACCGCTTCGAGCACCGTGCGCCCCGGGAAGCGCTTGCGGGCGAAGACCCAGCCGAGCGCCAGGCCCACAATGAGCGCCAGCAGCGTGGCGAAGGCCGCAACCTTCAGCGACAGGCCCAGCGGAAACCAGTCCATGGAAGCGAGAAGCGTCATCGTCATGTTCATTGCAATACGACGTTATTGTCACACATGGCCTTGCGAGATCAGCCGCAGAAGGGCGCTTGGTGCCACATCGGCGCGCAATCTTCATATACTCGCGAATACAGCGATGCGGCAAGATCGCCGCATCCCCCAAGCCAGAAGGCCGACACCATGCGCCGCCCCGAATACGACACCGTCGTTCGCTCGATCACCGGCAAGCCGGAGCTTCGCCGCGTCACCGAGGTTCAGGAATGGCGCATCGAGCAGGAGCTGGATTCCAGCCGCTTCGTCATCTCGGTCGTGAGCGCGGGGGGCGAAGCGCAGTCGTTCCTGGTGGCGCTGACCGATGCCCAGGACATCGGCGACGTGCTGCAGCGCAAGGCCGCGGGGCTCGCCACTTCCGGGGGCTGAGTGGCCCTCATTCCATGCGGTCGTCGGCGCGCACGTCCGGCAGCCGGGCCACGCGCGGCCCGAACCAGCCGACGCGCTCGGTGCTGCGCACGTCGAAGCGCGGCACGTGTGGCTTGATGTCGAGCACCGGCGTCTGGATCGGCATGCCGCTGACCTCGGTGAAGCGGCTGTGCACGATGCCGATCGGTCGGCAGGTCACCGTGTCGTGTGCGCTCATGAAGCAAGCAGCCGCGTGAGCGCGCTGATGTCCGCGGCCGCGGCGACGCGCGCCGCGCTCTCGATCGCGCGGTAGTGCTTGATCAGCTGCTCGCCCACCGGCGTGAGCGCGGTGCCGCCGCCGTGCGACCCGCCGGTGGCGGTGTTCACCGCGGGACTGGCGAGCGCGCGGTTCATCTCGTCGATCAGCATCCACGCGCGCCGATAGGACATGCCGAGCTGCCGGCCCGCGCCGGAGATCGAGCCCGTTTCGGCGATGGCCTCGAGCAGCGCGATCTTTCCCGGACCGATGGCAATGCTCTCGTCTCGGTAGATGCGAAGGCGGAACTGCACTTTGGATTTCATGCCAGGCGAATGTTGATGCGTGGAGCGAAGGGTAAACGATGCTCGGCTGCCGGTCTCGGCGTACCTGTGCCTTGGTTTCGTTATGTCAGAATGAATACATCGATACGCATCGGAGGATGAGGGGATGAAAGAGTCGTCTCGCTGGGCTCTGTCGGCCATGGCCGCTGCTGCCGCGGCGGCATGGCTTGTTGCCCGGGTGCGGAGGTGGGGGCGGCGGTGGTGGCAGCTTCGGTGCCGGGTTCGGCGGTGCACCGGCCGTCACGCAGCTCGATCCTTCGGCCTCGGTGCGCGTGGCCGGTGCGGTCGAGCGGCCGGCGGCCTATGGCGCCGCTCAGGTCGCCGGGCAGCCGGCCACGACGCAAACGGTCCATAGCGGCGGGCGCTCAGCAGCCTGCTTCCCGCTGCAAGGATTCGAGGATCCGCTCGAGCGTCTTCAACGCCTTGGCCGGCGCTTCGAACTGCGCCGCCACGATCGCGCCGTCCACCGCCAGTGCAATGGCCTGCGCGTCCCTGGCGCGATGCCGCGACGGCGGCAGCAGCGCTGCGATCTCTGCCGCCATCGCCCGCTTGTGGGCGCGTGCGATCCCGGTCACCTCAGGCAACGCGCCACCCAGTTCGCCGACGCTGTTGATGAAGGCGCAGCCCCGATAGCCGGCATCGCCGAACCATTCGGCCAGCGCGGGAACCAGTGCGTCGATGCGGCGCCTGCGTCTGGTGCCGTGCCGCTGCAACGCATCGGTGAACCACGCCATCCAGCGCTGGTGGCGATGGTCCAGGAAGGCGCGGATGAGGTCGTTCTTGCTGGGGAAGCACCGGTAGAAGGTCACCTTGGTCACGCCGGATTCGGCGATCACGCGATCGATGCCGGTCGCGCGGATGCCTTCGCGATAGAACAGCGCGTGCGCCGTCAGCAGAATGCGTTCGGCCGGTGGGCGTTCCTTCGAGTTCGGCATGGCGGGAGCGCAAGACATGAGGTCATTGTAGACAGGGCTGTCTACATGGGTTAGATTGGTCTCAGGTAGACAGCTCTGTCTACATGCTCTGCATCCATCTCCAAGGAACCTGCTCATGGAAACCAGACCGCCGCTTCCGCCGTTCACCCTCGAAACCGCCACCCAGAAGGTGCGCCTGGCCGAGGACGCCTGGAACAGCCGCGACCCGGCCCGCGTGGTGCTGGGCTACAGCGAGGACACGCGCTGGCGCAACCGCGCGGAGTTCCCGGTCGGGCGCGCGGCGGCGCAGATCTTCCTCGAACGCAAGTGGGCGCGCGAGCTCGACTATCGGCTGATCAAGGAGGTGTGGGCCTTCGGCGGTGCGCGCATCGCGGTGCGCTTCGCCTACGAATGGCATGACGATTCGGGCCACTGGTTCCGCAGCTACGGCAACGAGAACTGGGCCTTCAGCGAAGCGGGGCTGATGACGCACCGCCACGCCAGCATCAACGACCTGCCGATCGACGAGAGTGCGCGCAAGTTCTTCTGGCCGCTCGGGCGCCGGCCCGACGACCATCCGGGGCTCAGCGAGCTCGGCCTCTAGGACGGCGCACCGGTCTTCTCGCGCGCGATCAGCGCCACGAAGCGCTGCGCGCCCAGGCCCAGGGGCCGTTCGCGCGACCACACCACGTCGACCCACAGGTCGAGTCCGTTCGACAGGTTCTCGAACGGGATCTCCACCAGCGAGCCGGCAGCGACATGCGGCCGTGCGAAGTTGCGCGGCAGCCAGCCCCAGCCGAGGCCGGCCGTGATCAGGCTCAGCGCCGCCAGCGCGTTGTCGGTGCGCCAGACATGGCGCGCGAACACGAAGCGCGGATCGCTGGTGGCGAGGTCGCGGCCGGCGACGACGATCTGCCGCGTGGTGGTCAGATGCTCCTCGCGCAAGCGCCCGCCCGCCGCGGCCAGCACCGGATGGCCGGGCGCCATCACGGCGACCATGGTGTCGCTGGCCACCTCCTGGAAGCCTTCGCGGCCGTCGAGGCTCGGCCGCTCGAACACCAGCGCGAGCTGCGCGCGGCCGCTGTGCAGCAAGGCCAGCGCGTCGGCCTGCGGTGCGGCCAGCACCTCGACCTCGAGCAGCGGGTATTCCTGTGCCAGCGCGGCCAAGGGTCCGCTCCAGGGCGCGGCCAGCAACTCGGGCGCGATGGCCAGCGTGAGGCGGTTCTCCAGCCCCTGGTGCAGCGCGAGCGCCTGCACCTGCAGCTGCTTGAGCTGGGCGGCCAGCAGCCGCGCCTGCGGCTCCAGCGAGCGCGCCGCGGGCGTGGGCTGCGGCTCGCGACCACTGCGGTCGAAGAGCTTCAGGTCGAGTTCGGCCTCGAGATTGGCGACGGCCATGCTGACCGCCGAAGGCACCCGGCCCAGCGCCCGGGCAGCGGCCGAGAACGACCGGTGGTCCAGCACCGCGAGGAAGACCTGCACGCTGTCGCTCGAAAAGCTCATGCCGCGATCTGTCAATAAAACTGAAGGAAGATGACTTTTTATATCAGAAGATCGGACATAAAGTCGCGACATCCCCATCACCCCCACGGAACGAATTCATGCAAGGGCTCAAGCGCCGCGTCATCTACATCACGCTCTACGAAGGACTCGCCATCGTCGCCGCGAGTGCCGGGCTGTCGCTGATGTCGGGCGAGGGCCTGGGCCATTCCGGCCCGCTGGCCGTCATCGCCTCGGCCATCGCGGTGGTCTGGAACCTCGTCTTCAACGCCTTGTTCGAGCGCTGGGAATCGCGCCGCACGGTGCGTGGCCGCAGCCTGAAGCGCCGCATCGCCCATGCGATCGGCTTCGAGGGCGGGCTGGTCGCCTTCCTGGTGCCGGTGTTCGCATGGTGGCTGGACGTGACGCTCTGGCAAGCCCTGATGATGGACCTGGGGCTGGTCGTGTTCTTCCTGGTCTACACCTTTGTCTTTAACTGGGCCTTCGACCTGCTGTTCGGCCTGCCGGCATCGGCCAGCGGTGCGGCGCAGCCGGCCTGATCCGGACGCGCCGGCGACCGCCCGCTCAGGCGTCCGTGAAGCCTGAGGCGAAGGCGCTGCGCAGATAGGCCACGAAGGCCGTGACGGCCTGCGGCACGTGACTCGCGTAGGGGCGAATCGCATGCAACTGCTCGGCAAAGGCGCCAACCGGCTTCCACTGCGGCAGTACTTCGACCAGCTTGCCGGCCTGCAGCCCCGACTGGGCGCTGAAATCGGGCACCAGTGCGATGCCGAGCCCGGCCAGCGCCGCATCCCGCAGCGCCTCGCTGTTGTTGGCTGCGAAAGGGCCGGCCACCGGCACCGTGATCCGTTCGCCCCCGCGCCGCGCGGCCCGCGATTCGAAAGTCCAGGTCGGCGTCTCCTGCGCGCGCGGATAGTGCAGGCAGTCGTGCGTCTTCAGATCCTCGGGCGTCTTCGGCGCCGGCCGGCGGCGCAGATAGGCGCGGCTGGCCACCAGCAGCGAGTGTGTCGGGCACAGCAGCCACGCGACGTGCGTGTCGGGCACCGAAGCCGCGTGACGGATCGCGAGATCGAAGCCCTCCATCGCGAGCGAGCTGAGCCGGTCGGACAGCTCCAGCTCCAGCCGGACCTCGGGATTGGCGCGCAGGAAGCCCGCCACGCGCGGCACCAGCTGCTGGCGCGCCAGCGCGACCGGTGCGGTCACGCGCAGCAACCCACGCGGCCGGCCCGCGAGGTCGCGCACGCCCGCGAAGCTGTGGGCGATGCGCTCGAAGGGCGCTCGCGTTTCGTCCACCAGCCGCTGGCCGGCCTCGGTCAGGCGCATGCTGCGCGTGGTGCGGCGCACCAGCGGCACGCCAGCCGAGCGTTCGAGCTCGGCGATGCGCTGGCTCATCGCGGCCTTGCTCACGCCCAGCCTGGCCGCGGCGGCCGTGTAGCTGCCTTGCTGTGCGAGCACGACCAGCCAATGCAGATGGGTCCAGAGCAACTCGATTTTTTTGTCATCCATGCCGCCATTGTTTACCAACGTGAACAATCAATTCAGCGCCAGCGCCTAGGCAGCAGCAGCGCGGGTTCATAGACTGGGCCTCCCGCACACTCACCGGACAGAGACATGACCACCCAGATTGCCGTTCCCACCCCGATCGCGCACTACGTCGCGGGCCGCCGCACCGGCGGCGCCTCGCAGCGCACCCAGGACGTGTTCAACCCCGCCACCGGCGCGGTGACCGGCCGCGTCGCGCTCGCCAGCCGCGCCGATGTCGACGAAGCCGTCGTGGCCGCACAAGCCGCCTTCCCGGCCTGGGCCGACACGCCGCCGATCCGGCGCGCGCGCGTGATGTTCAAGTTCCTCGAGCTGCTCAACCGGCACCGCGACGAACTTGCCCACCTGATCACCGCCGAGCACGGCAAGGTGTTCACCGATGCGCAAGGCGAGGTCTCGCGCGGCATCGACATCGTCGAGTTCGCCTGCGGCATTCCGCAACTGCTCAAGGGCGACTTCACCGACCAGGTCTCCACCGGCATGGACAACTGGACGCTGCGCCAGCCGCTCGGCGTGGTGGCGGGCATCACGCCCTTCAACTTCCCGGTGATGGTGCCGATGTGGATGTTCCCGGTTGCGATCGCAGCCGGCAACACCTTCATCCTCAAGCCCAGCCCGACGGACCCGAGCGCCTCGCTGCGCATGGCCGAACTGCTCAAGGAAGCAGGCCTGCCCGACGGCGTCTTCAACGTCGTGCAGGGCGACAAGGAGGCGGTCGATGCGCTGCTGGAACATCCCGACGTGCGCGCCATCAGTTTCGTCGGCTCGACGCCGATCGCCAACTACATCTACGAGACCGGCGCGCGCCACGGCAAGCGCGTGCAGGCGCTCGGCGGCGCCAAGAACCACATGGTGGTGATGCCCGATGCCGACATCGACCAGACCGTCGATGCGCTGATCGGCGCGGGCTACGGCTCGGCCGGCGAGCGCTGCATGGCGATCAGCGTCGCGGTGCTGGTGGGCGATGCGGCCGACCAGATCATGCCGCGCCTGGTCGAGCGCGCGAAGCAATTGAAGATCCTCAATGGCACGAACCTCGACGCCGAGATGGGCCCGATCGTCACGCGCGCGGCCCATGAGCGCATCAGCGGCTACATCGCGCTGGGCGAGAAGGAAGGCGCACGCCTGCTGGTCGACGGCCGCGGCTTCGACGGCAAGAGCGCCGGCCAGGGCTGCGAGGCCGGCTTCTGGATGGGCGGCACGCTGTTCGACCAGGTCACGCCCGACATGCGCATCTACAAGGAAGAGATCTTCGGGCCGGTGCTGTCCTGCATGCGGGTGCACGACCTGAAGGAAGCGGTGGACCTGATCAATGCCCACGAGTTCGGCAACGGCGTTTCGTGCTTCACGCGCGACGGCAACGTGGCGCGCGAGTTCGCGCGCCGCATCCAGGTCGGCATGGTGGGCATCAACGTGCCGATCCCGGTGCCGATGGCCTGGCACGGCTTCGGCGGCTGGAAGCGCTCGCTGTTCGGCGACATGCATGCGTATGGCGAGGAGGGCGTGCGCTTCTATACCAAGCAGAAGTCGATCATGCAGCGCTGGCCGGAGAGCATCGGCAAGGGGGCCGAGTTCGTGATGCCGACCGCGAAATAGGGTCTTTTCCTCTCCCTCTGGGAGAGGGCAGGGTGAGGGCATGGGCCTTTGCATTGGTGTGACCGGGTCCACCGTCCGGCGCCCTCACCCCAACCCTCTCCCAGAGGGAGAGGGGGCAATACCCCTCGCTCGACGATCGCTTTAAAATCGCGGCTCCTGCCCGAGGAGCGTTGCAACGCTCGGCCTTGCCGAGCGTCAGGCTCGGGCCCCGGGCCGTATCCACGGCGCGCCATGCAACGACGCTCACCTGACCCATGTCTTTTCCAGGTGAGCCGTCCATGTCGTCCTTTCCCGATGTCCCTCCCATGAAACTGTCCGGCCTGGAGCCGGTGCAGATCGGCGAAGGCACGCTGTTCGTCAACATCGGCGAGCGCACCAACGTCACCGGCTCGAAGGCCTTCGCGCGCATGATCCTCAACGGCCAGTTCGAGGAAGCGCTGGCGGTGGCGCGCCAGCAGGTCGAGAACGGCGCGCAGGTGATCGACATCAACATGGACGAGGCCATGCTCGACAGCAAGGCTGCGATGGTGCGCTTCCTGAACCTGATCGCGAGCGAGCCCGACGTGGCGCGCGTGCCGATCATGGTCGACAGCTCCAAGTGGGAGGTGATCGAGGCCGGCCTGCGCTGCATCCAGGGCAAGGGCATCGTCAACTCGATCTCGATGAAGGAAGGCGTGGACGAATTCAAGCGCCAGGCCCGCCTGGTGCGCCGCTACGGCGCCGCGGCGGTCGTGATGGCCTTCGACGAACAAGGCCAGGCCGACACCTACGAACGCAAGATCCAGATCTGCGAGCGCGCCTACCGCATCCTGGTCGACGAGATCGGCTTCCCGCCCGAGGACATCGTCTTCGACCCCAACATCTTCGCGATCGCCACCGGCATCGAGGAGCACAACAACTACGCGGTCGACTTCATCAACGCCACGCGCTGGATCAAGGAGAACCTGCCGGGCGCCAAGGTGTCGGGCGGCGTGAGCAACGTGAGCTTCAGCTTCCGCGGCAACGATCCGGTGCGCGAGGCGATCCACACGGTGTTCCTGTTTCACGCGATCCAGGCCGGCATGGACATGGGCATCGTCAACGCCGGCATGGTCGGCGTCTACGACGACCTCGAGCCCACGCTGCGCGAGCGCGTCGAGGACGTGGTGCTCAACCGCCGCCCCGATGCCGGCGAGCGCCTGGTCGAGGTGGCCGAGACCGCCAAGAGCGGCGCCAAGGACGAGAGCAAGAAGCTCGAATGGCGCGGCACGCCCGAGCAGCCGGTGTCGGTCGAGCAGCGCCTGTCGCATGCGCTGGTGCACGGCATCACCGACTTCATCGTCGACGACACCGAGGAGGCCTACCGCGGCATCCTCGCCAAGGGCGGCCGGCCGCTGCACGTGATCGAAGGCCCGCTGATGGACGGCATGAACGTCGTCGGCGACCTGTTCGGCGCCGGCAAGATGTTCCTGCCGCAGGTGGTGAAGTCGGCGCGCGTGATGAAGCAGGCGGTGGCGCACCTGCTGCCCTACATCGAGGAAGAGAAGCGCCAGGACGAGGCCGCGGGCCGCGACGTGCGCACCAAGGGCAAGATCGTCATCGCCACCGTCAAGGGTGACGTGCACGACATCGGCAAGAACATCGTGACCGTGGTCCTGCAGTGCAACAACTTCGAAGTGGTGAACATGGGCGTCATGGTCCCGTGCCACGAGATCCTCGCGCGTGCCAAGGTCGAGGGCGCGGACATCGTCGGCCTGTCGGGCCTGATCACGCCCAGCCTCGAGGAGATGCAGTACGTCGCCGGCGAGATGCAGAAGGACGATCATTTCCGCATCAAGAAGATCCCGCTCCTGATCGGCGGCGCCACCACCAGCCGCGTGCACACCGCCGTCAAGATCGCGCCGCACTACGAGGGCCCGGTGGTCTACGTGCCCGATGCCTCGCGCAGCGTGAGCGTCGCGCAGTCGCTGCTCTCCGAGCAAGCCACGAACTACATCGACGAGATCAATGCCGACTACGACAAGGTGCGGCTGCAGCATGCCAACAAGAAGCAGGTGCCGCTGTGGCCGATCGCCAAGGCGCGCGCCAACAAGACGCCCATCGACTGGTCGGCCTACCAGCCGCCGGTGCCAAAGTTCATCGGCCGGCGCATGTTCAAGAACTTCGACCTCACCGAGCTCGCGAAGTACATCGACTGGGGCCCGTTCTTCCAGACCTGGGACCTCGCCGGCCCGTTCCCCGCGATCCTCAAGGACGAGGTGGTCGGCACCGAGGCCGTGCGCGTGTATGCCGATGCCAAGCGCATGCTGCAGCGCCTGATCGAAGGCCGCTGGCTCAGCGCCAGCGGCGTGATCGGCTTCTGGCCCGCCAACACCGAGCGCGACGACGACATCGTGCTCTACACCGACGAGTCGCGCAGCGAAGCCGCGCTCACCTGGTACGGCATGCGCCAGCAGACCGAGAAGCAGGTGATCGAAGGCGTGATGCGCCCGAGCCGTTGCCTCGCCGATTTCGTCGCGCCGCGCGCGAGCGGGTTGAAGGACTACGTCGGCATGTTCGCGGTCACCGCGGGCCTGGGCGTCGAGAAAAAGGAGAAGTACTTCGTCGACGACCTCGACGACTACTCGGCCATCATGTTGAAGGCCCTGGCCGATCGCCTGGCCGAGGCCTTCGCCGAGGCGCTGCACCATCGCGTGCGCACCGACCTCTGGGGCTACCAGCCCGACGAGAGCCTGAGCAACGAGGACATGATCCGCGAGAAGTACCGCGGCATCCGGCCCGCTCCGGGCTACCCGGCCTGTCCCGACCACAGCGTGAAGCGGCCGATGTTCGATGTTCTGAACTGCACGGACATCGGCATGACCCTGACCGACAGCCTCGCCATGATGCCCGCTGCCAGCGTGAGCGGCTTCTACCTGAGCCACCCCGATTCGACCTACTTCAACGTCGGCAAAATCGGGCACGACCAGCTGGAGGACATGGCGGCGCGGCGCCAGCAGAGCGAAGCCGAGCTGGAGCGCTTGCTGGCGCCGAATCTTTGACGCAGCAGGCCGGCATCCTCATGGCCGGCGGCCGGGAGTTCCTATTCAGAAGCTGATGTTTGCGGCCGCGCACTACGCGGCGCTGGCGGTCTTCGTCGTCAGCTGCTGGGGCTGCGGACGAGCGCTGCTGTCGCGCTTCGGCGCGCCGCCGCGCCCGGACGTCTGGCTCGCCGCGGCCATGGCCACGACGCTCGGGGTCGGCCTGTTCGTCTGCGCCTTCCAGGCGCTCGCGATCGCGGGCGTGTTCGGCCGTGCGGGCGTGGTCGCGCTGGTCGCCGCGGGCCTCGTGGCCGCGGCGCTGCAATGCCCCGCATGGCTGCGCGAGCTGCGCGCCGGGCCGGCGGACGCGCCGTTCTCGGCGCTCGACAGGATCGCGCTCGCCGCGCTGGCGCTGGTCGCGCTGCCGACGTTGGTGGCACCGCTGGCGCCGCCCGCCGTCTTCGACGAGCTGATGTACCACCTGCCCTATGCGCGCCAGGTGGCCGAGAGCGGCTCGCTGGGCATCCACGCGTGGCTGCGCTATCCCTGGTTTCCGTACGACTACAACCTGCTCTTCGCTGCGGCGCTGACCGTCGGCGACGATGTGCTGCCGCATTTCCTCAGTGCGCTGGCGGGCTGGTTGTCGGTGGGGATCGTCTATCGCCTGGGCATGCAGCACACGAACCGCATGATTGCCTGCGTCGGGGCTGCCATCTGGCTCGGGCTCGGCGACTACGCGGGCGCGCTGATCGACGCAGGCACCGCACTCTTCGTGCTCGCCGCCTGTGTGGCGCTCTGGTGGTGGCGCGAATCGCCGCCGCAGCAGGGCGCGCGCTGGCTGGCATTGGCGGCTTTCTGCCTCGGCGTGGCCGCGGGTTCGAAGTACCAGGCGCTGACCTTCCTGCCGCTGGTGGCGCTGTTCGTGGCCCGGCATGAACGCCGCCCGCGCGTGTGGGGCGTCGCGCTGCTGTGCTTCCTGATCCCCTGCGTCTACTGGTACGCGCGCAACGCGCTCATGACCGGCGATCCCTTCAACCCGATCGGTGCGCGGCTGTTCGGCTTCACCAACTGGATTCCCGCCGACTACGTCCAGCAGGTGGCCGACGTGCATGCGCATGCCAACCCGCCGAACCCGCTGCTGTGGGCCTTTCTGTGGGTGCCTTTCGGCGCGGCGTGGAAGCGCTCGGTCGCGGTGCGCGCCGCCTTCTGGTTCGGCGCCTACGCGGTGGTCGTGTGGCTGCTGACCTCGCGCTACCCGCGCTACCTGAGCGCGGCCTATCCGCTGATCGCGATCTGCGCGGCGCTCGGATGGCAGCGCCTGCTTTCGGGGATCGCGACGCACTTGCACCGCGCATGGCCGCAGCACGAAGCCGCGTTCGCGCGAGGCGGCCGGGCCGCGCTCGGCCTGCTCATGGCCGTGCTCGTCGTGTTCTCGGCGCACCAGGCGCTCGCCAGGGCGCGGATGATCTCGCCCACGCCGCAGGCGCGCGAGGCCTTCCTGCGCGCCAACGTGCCGGGCTATGGCGTGATGAGCTACCTGCGCGCCCATCCCTCGCCCGGCCGCGTCTACCAGGTCGCGCTCAGCGAGGCGATCTACTACGGGCCCAATCCGATCTGGGGCGATGCGCTCGGCCCGTGGCGCTACGCGGACTTCATCCTGCTGCCGGCCGACCAGATGGCCCGCAAGCTCGCAGCGCAGGGCTTCGACACCGTCGTCGTGTCCGGGCCGGTCGCGCCGGCGCTCACGGGCAAGCCAGGCTTCGATCACCATTTCGCGCTGCTCTACCAAGAGGATGGCGCCCGCGCGTACCGTATCCTGCCGACTGCGCCATGAACGACAACCCGACCTCCCGCCCGCCCCTGCGCATCGCCGCCGTGATCCCGTGCTTCAACGAGGCGCTGGCCATCGCGCAGGTGGTGGCCGAGTTCCGCGCCGCGCTGCCCGAGGCGCAGATCCACGTGTTCGACAACAACTCGACCGACGGCACGGCCGCCGTGGCGCGGGCCAGCGGCGCCTCGGTGACCCGCGTCGAACTGCGCGGCAAGGGCAATGTGGCGCGGCGCATGTTCGCCGACGTCGAGGCCGACGTCTACGTGATGGTCGACGGCGACGCCACCTACGACCTCGGCGGCGTGCGCCGCATGATCGACACGCTGGTCGAAGGCAATCTCGACATGGTGGTCGGCTATCGCGTCGACGATGGCGCCGATGCGCAGACCTACCGTGCCGGCCACCGCCTGGGCAACCGCATGCTGACCGGCGCGGTCGCGCGCCTGTTCGGCGGCCGGCTCACCGACATGCTCTCGGGCTATCGCGTGTTCTCGCGCCGCTATGCCAAGTCCTTTCCCGCCGTGTCGGAAGGCTTCGAGATCGAGACCGAACTCACCGTCCATGCGCTGGAGCTGCGCATGCCCTTCGCCGAGCTGCCGGTGCGCTACCGCTCGCGGCCCGAGGGCTCGCACAGCAAGCTCTCGACCTACGCCGACGGCTGGAAGATCCTGAAGACCATCTGCCGCCTCTTCATCAGCGAGCGGCCGCTGATGTTCTTCTCCAGCATCGCCTACGTGCTGGCGCTGGGCTCCATCGCCGGCGCCGTACCGCTGGCGATCACCTACCTGCACACCGGCCTGGTGCCGCGGCTGCCCACAGCCGTGCTGCTGACCGGCACCATGCTGGCCGCGATGCTGGCCTTCGTCTGCGGCGTGGTGCTGCACACGGTGACGATCGGCCGCCAGGAAGCCAAGCGCCTGCGCTACCTCGCCATTCACGGCGTACGGCACACGGCCGAGCCATGAAGGTCGGCCGCGAGTTCCTGTCCTTCGCCGCGGTCGGCGTGATCGGGCTGGGCGTCGATCTCGGCGTGCTGTATCTGCTCGCGCCGCTGTTCGGCTGGTATGGCGCGCGCGTCATCTCCTTCCTCGCGGCGGCCAGCGCGACCTGGGCGCTCAACCGGCGCTTCACCTTCGCCCATCGGCCCTCGGGCGTATCGATCGGACGCGAGTACCTCGGCTACCTGCTGACCATGCTGGGCGGCGCGCTGGTGAACTACACGGCGTACGTGCTGACGCTGCACTGGATCGCCGGCCCATGGGCGCCCGCACTGGGCGTTGCGCTCGGCAGCTGCGCGGGGCTCGCAGTCAATTTCCTGTCGGCCCGCAACCTCGTGTTCGGCGCGCGGCGCAATCCCTGAAGGCGCGCTTCAGTGCGCGCCTGAAACCACCACGGGGATTTCGGTCGCCGGCGGCGTGTTGCGGCTGCGCCCGCAGCGCACGATGCCGTCGATCATCACCATGCCGACGCCCGGGATGTCGCCCAACCGCACGCTTTCGAGCAGGCCCGCGGCAGGCGAATGCTGCGCGCGGTCCATGAACACGAAGTCGGCATCGCGGCCCACCTCGATCAGCCCGCAGTTGAGCTTGCGGATGCGCGCCGTGTTGCCGGTCGCGAAGCAGAACACCAGCTCGGCCGGGATGTTCGCGATCGACGACAGCATCGCCACCATGCGCAGGATGCCCAGCGGCTGCACGCCCGAGCCGGCCGGCCCGTCGGTGCCCAGGATCACGCGGTGCGGGCACTTGAGGTCGAGCGCCGCCCTGGCCGCCGCGATGGCGACGCGCTCGTTGCCGTTGTGCACGATCTCGATCGCGCGCGACGACTTCTCGCACAGCTCGCACACATGCGCCTCGGGCAGCGAGGTATGGCCGCCGTTGATGTGGCCGATGACGTCGGCATCGGCCTCGAGCACCACATCCTTGTCGATCAGGCCCGAGCCGGGGATCGAGGGCCCGCCGGTGTGGATGGTGCTCTGGATGCCGTACTTGCGCGCCCAGGCCACCATCTCCTTGGCCTCGTAGCCGGCCTTGACCGAGCCCAGGCCGACCTCGCCGAGCAGGCCGACGCCGGCCTCGGCGAGCTCCTTGAAATCGCTCTCGACCATGCCCTTCTCGAGCACCGGCGCGCCGGCCAGCACCTTGACGCCGCCGGGGCGGAAGTTGTCGAAGGCGCGCTGCGCGGTGATGGCCAGCGCCTTCAGGCCGACGATGTCCTTGGGCCGGCCCGGCAGGTGCACCTCGCCGGCCGAGATCATGGTGGTGACGCCGCCGTTCATCGTCGATTCGATCCAGCCGAGCTGGCTCTGGCGCGGCGTCCAGTCGCCGAACACCGGATGCACGTGGCTGTCGATCAGGCCCGGCGCGACGCAGGTCTTCTTCACGTCGATCACGGTCTGCGCACCTTCGAGGTCGCAGTTCTTTTCGCGGCCGACCGCGACGATCAGCCCGTCGTTCACGACGATCGTGTCGGCGTCGAGGATCGGCCGGTCGATGTCGCCCGACAGCAGCAGGCCTATGTTCCGGATGACGACCTTGCCCGACTTTGCGGTGCTTGCGATTTCTGCCATTTCTGAACCTCTTCGTGGGATGGGGTGGGTTGTTCTTCGGAGGCGCCCGCGCCGACCGTGCGCAGCACGGTTTCGATCACGAAATCCTCCCAGTGCGCGACCGCCTGCGGCGTCTCCAGCGGCTCGCCGAGGAAGGCGGTCAGCGTGTGGCGGTTCGAGGTGTAGAAGTAGCCCGTCGACGCGATCAGCAGGTACAGGTCGCGCCCGGCCACATCGTCGCGGAACAGGCCTTGTGCGACGCCGCTGGCCATGATCTCGTCGATGATCGCGATGGCCCGCGACGAATACTCGCGCGCCCGCAGCGACTTCGCGATGTGGCGCCCCTTGTGCAGGTTCTCGGTGTTGAGCAGCGTCACGAACTCCGGGTTGCGACGGTAGTAGCCGAGCACGAAGCGGATCAGCGCCGTGAGCGACTCGACCGGGCGTGTCGCATCGATGTCGATCGCGGCCTCGGCATCGTCCATGCGCCGGTAGATGCCCTCGAGCACCGCGATGAACAGGCCTTCCTTGCTGCCGAAGTAGTAGTAGATCATGCGGTCGTACGACTTGGCCGCCTTCGAGATCTTCTCGACGCTGCCGCCGTCGTAGCCGTACCTGGCGAACACCTTGGTGGCCGCGCGCAGGATGCTGTCGCGCGTGGCCTGCGCGGCCGCCTCGCGCACGCCCGTGCGGCGCGTGGGCTTGGCGGTCGCTTTACGTTCCATCAGAGCTGTCTCGAAAGATCACGAAGAAGGCGGCCGCCGCCGGGCCGCCCCAAGGCGAGCCGCGCCTCCCCCTCGGGGGGTGGCGAAGCACACGAAGTGGCAAGCCGGGGGCTGTCATTTCTCGGCGAAGGCGCGTTCGATCACGAAATCGCCGGGCGTTGACGTGTTCCCTTCCTTGAAGCCGCGCGCCTCCAGGATGTGCTTGAGGTCGACCAGGAGGCCCGGGCTGCCGCACAGCATCACGCGGTCTTCGGCGGCGTTGAGCGGCGGCAGGCCGAGGTCGTCGGTGAGCTTGTTGGTCTCGATCAGCTCGGTGATGCGGCCCATGTTGCGGAACTCCTCGCGCGTCACGGTCGGGTAGTAGAGCAACTGCTTCTCGATCATCTCGCCCAGGAATTCATGCCGGGGCAGGTGGTCCGTCACCAGGTCGTGGTAGGCCAGCTCGTCGATCTGGCGCACGCCGTGCACCAGGACGACCTGCTCGAACTTCTCGTAGGTGTCGGGGTCGCGGATGATGCTCATGAAGGGTGCCAGGCCGGTGCCGGTGCCGAACAGGTACAGGCGCTTGCCCGGCAGCGTGTAGTCGATCAGCAGCGTGCCGGTGGGCTTGCGGCCCACGATGACCGTGTCGCCGACCTGGATGTGCTGCAGCCGCGAAGTGAGCGGGCCTTCCTCGACCTTGATGCTGAGGAACTCCAGGTGCTCTTCGTAGTTGGGGCTCACGATGCTGTAGGCGCGCAACAGGGGCTTGTTGTTGACCTTGAGGCCGATCATCGTGAAATGGCCGTTGGAGAAGCGCAGCGCCGGGTCGCGCGTGGTGGTGAAGGTGAACAGCCGGTCGGTCCAGTGGTGGACGCTCAACACACGTTCTTCGCTGAAAGCACTCATAGGAATCAGGGGTGGTTTGTGAACGAAAGGATCCGCCAATTGTCGGCGACTACCGAAAACACCATTGCCAGTACCGGGTTCGTTTGCTACATTGAGCTTTGATGTAGTGAATGCCACATGAAAGTGTAGTGAATGCTACACAAACATCGGACCCGGCACAAGCGGGTTCCGGCACGGCGGGTGCAAACCCGATGAACCCGATTCTGCGAGAAGCCCGCGATGACCGAACACACCAAGACAGACGGATTGCCCGGCATGGACATGCCGGTCCTGCCCGAGGCCACGGGCAGGGCGCCCCTGCGCAACGAGCGCATGAACGCGAGCAAGGTCGAGTGCAACGCCTGCCCCGTCCTGTGCCAGATCTCCGAGGGCCGCACCGGCGCCTGCGACCGCTATGCCAACCGCGACGGCGTGCTGGTGCGGGTCGATCCGGTGCTGCTGCTGCGCCGCGAGCTGGCCAGCGAATCGCCCGCGCTGGTGCCCTTCGCGCGGCCGGCCGCCGAGCCCGCGGCCGGGGGCGCCGAGCCCGACTGGAACGGCGATCTCCTTCATGCCGACGAGGTTTTCGTGACCGGCGTGGGTTCCTCCACCACCTATCCCGACTACAAGCCCGCGCCCTTCATCGTGGCCTCCAGGGCGCAGGGCGTCGACATGGTGACGGTGGTCACCGAAGGCATCTTCAGCTACTGCAGCTTCAAGGTAAAGATCGACACCGACCGCTTCCTCGGCGCCGAGCAGGCCAACGTGCGCTACCGCGGCGAGGTCGTGGGCCACGTCACCACCGCCGAATACGGCTCGCAGATGCTGTCGCTCGGCGGCGTGCACCATCTCACCGGCGGCAGCAAGAAGGAAGGCCGCATGACGGTCGAGCTGATGCAGCTCCTGGGCAACAAGAAGGCCGCCGAGTGCGTGATCGACGGCGGCGCGAGCATGGTGATCCAGGCCGGCCGCGCGCCGATCGTGAACGGCGTCGAGGAGCAGCGCATGCGCGTCGGCTGCGGCTCCGCGGCGATCGGCATCTTCGCGCGCCAGCTGTTCGGCCAGGCGGACGAGGTGGTGGTGGTCGACGACCACATCACCGGCGTGCTGACCGAGCACCAGGCCGGCCGCTGCCTCGACATGGCGGCCTCGGGCATCCAGATGCGCGGGCGCAAGTCGACGCCGGGGCGCTACTTCCAGGTCGCGAACCCGGGCAACGGCTGGGGCGGCACCGACATCGACGATCCGCTGTCGATCATCGAGGGCTGGGAAGAGGGCGTCGCGCGGCCCGGCCTGCGCCTCCTGATGACCTCGACCACCGGCGAGCATGCGCAGTGGTACGTGCTCGACGAACAGCTGCGGCCGGTCGAGCAGCCGATGCCGGCCGAGGTGCGGCGCATCGTCGAGCGCATCGGCGAGAACTGCGAGCCCTCTCTGTGCTCGGTGCTGTTCCTCGGCGGCGCCGGCGGCAGCCTGCGCGCGGGCGTCACCGAGAACCCGGTGCTTCTCACGCGGGCGATCAAGCGCGCGCTGGTCAACGTCACCTGCGGCGGCGCGCCGGCCTATGTGTGGCCCGGCGGCGGCATCACGGTGATGGTCGACGTGCTGCGGATGCCCGACAACAGCTTCGGCACGGTGCCGACGCCGGCCATCGTCGCGCCGATCGAGTTCAGCATGCGGCGCGACGACTACGCGGCGCTCGGCGGTCACATGGCGCACGTGTTCTCGCTCGAACAGGCGCTGGCGCGCGGGGCCTGGCAGGCCGACGGTGCGCCGCTGGCGCGCCAGTGGCTGCGCATGGATGCGGCCAATCCGTGGCCGCTGGGTCAGCCGCCGATGCTCGGTTAGGGGATTCTGGTGCCTGTTGTTTCTTTTTCCTTGGGTGGGTGCCCGGTCAGCGCTGCGGGCTGCTCGGCCCCACTGCGCCGGCCCCTTCGGGGCTGCCCTGCGGTGCTCGCCTTTCGCGGGGTCTCGCTCAAACTCGCTTCGCTCAGACAGTCGCGAGCCCTGATCCGCGAAAGGCTGCGCTCCTCGGCGGCGCAGAGGGGCCGAGCAGCCCGCAGCGCTGACCGGGCTTGGGGTGGTGCGAAGGATGCGCACTTCGTTGAGGCCCGGTGCCCTCACCCCAGCCCTCTCCCAGAGGGAGAGGGGGCAAGACCACGGCGTGTCCACGGCGGCGGGCGGTGTGTCCTGGGCCGGCCGTTGAGGCACCGCCGAGCAGCGCAGCGGTACGCGGATCAGGGCTCGCGACTGTTTGAGCCGAAGGCGAGTTTGAGCGAGACCCCGCGTACCGCGAGCAGCGCAGGGAAGCCCGAAGGGCCGGTGACGTCGGCCGGCCCAGGGCACACCGCCCGCCGCCGCGCCCGCTGTGTCATCGGACTTTGCAGCGCATCCAAAGACCTCACCGGAACAGGCGCCAGATCATGAGCGCCCAACGTAGCGCACTCGACGGCGGCCGCTGGCATTTCAACCACGGTCCGATCGACATCGTGGCCGAGGCGCGGGGCGATGCCGAGGCGGTCGCCGCGGCGCACGAGGCGGCGTGGCTGCGCTTTCGCGGCGTGCTCGACGAACTGGTCGCCGAGCTGCCCCTGCTGCGGCAGCCCGTCGGCGCGGGCTGCGCGCTGCAGGGCCGCATCGCGCGGCGCATGTGGAACGCCTGCGCACCTTTGCGCGCCGGCTTCATCACGCCGATGGCGGCGGTCGCGGGCGCCGTGGCGCAGGAGCTGGTCGCGTTCTACGAGCGGCCCGGCATCGAGCGTGCGTGGATCAACAACGGCGGCGACATCGCGTTGCACCTGGCGCCGGGCCAGTCGGCGCGCGTCGGCCTGTTCGCCGATCTCGCGCGCTTCGATCCGAGCGATCGCGGGCCGCTTCTCACCGACGGCCAGTTCGCCATCGACGCCGCGATACCGGCGCGCGGCGTCGCGACCAGCGGCTGGCGCGGGCGCAGCTTCTCGCTCGGCATCGCCGACAGCGTGACGGTGCTCGCGGCCAGCGCGGCCGAAGCCGATGCCGCGGCGACCGTGATCGCCAATGCCGTCGATGTCGACGACCCGGGCATCCACCGCCGGCCCGCCAGCGCCTGCAAGGACGACAGCGATCTCTGCGACATCCCGGTGACGACCGGCGTCGACGCGCTGGCGCCCGCGCAGGTGCGCCGCGCCCTGGACGCGGGCGCGGCGCGTGCCGAAGCGCTGCAGCGTCTCGGCCTTGTGCATGCGGCCGTACTCGTTTGCCAGGGGCAATGGCATGTGCTCCAGCCCTTAAGCTCGCAGACCATGGGCCCGCCGCCGCAGCTCACGGACGGCACGCCGTCCGCCGCAGCGGGTTCAGTATTTGCTTAAACAAAAAAGCAGGACGCTTTCATGATCGATATCCGCCGTGTCTTCACCCAGGTCGAGCACATCCACCACGAGTTCGGACCGCGTGCGGCCACGCCGCTGGTGCGCGGCGCCATCGCCGCAGTGCTGACCAATCCCTTCGCGGGCCGCTACGAGCCCGACATCCTGCCGATGATGAAGCTGCTCGATCCGGTCGGTGTCGACATGGCGCATCGGCTGCGCGCCGCCATGGACGTGCCGGTCGAGCGCATCGCCACCTACGGCAAGGGCGCGATCGTCGGCGCCGCCGGCGAGCTCGAACACGGCGCGCTGTGGCACGTGCCCGGCGGCTATGCGATGCGCGAACTGCTCGGCTGGAAGGGCGACCGCGATGCCTATCGCCAGGGCAAGGCGGAAGACAAGACGGGGCAGCCCGGCAACGGCCTGTCGATCGTGCCCTCGACCAAGAAGGTGGGCGCGCCGGGCACCACGCTCGACGTGCCGCTCACCAACATCAACGCCAGCTACGTGCGCGGCCAGTTCGACGCCTTCGAGGTGCGCGTGCCGGGCGCGCCTGCGTCCGACGAGATCGTCTACATCCTCGCGATGAGCACCGGCTACCGCGTGCATGATCGCGTCGGAGGCCTGCGGGCCGAAGACATCAGCAAATGGGACGGCCTGCGCTGAGCGGCCGGATTCACCCTTCAATCCGAGACAAGGAAGAAACCATGAGTGCCAATATCCGCAAGCTCGTCGTGCAGGTCGATGAGACCCGCAAGGAGATGGGCCAGACCATCGATCCGCCCACCCGCCGCGCGGTCGCCATCGCGGTGATCGAGAACCCCTACGCCGGCCGCTACAGCGAGTCGCTCGACGAGCTGATCGCGATCGGCGAAGAGCTCGGCGCGCTGCTCGGCCAGAAGGCGGTGCAGGCGCTCGGCATCGAGCCCGGCCAGGCGCAGAGCTACGGCAAGGCGGCGATCGTGGGCGAAGGCGGCGAGCTCGAACATGCGGCCGCGATCCTGCATCCCAAGCTCGGCGCGCCGCTGCGGCTGGCGGTCGAGAAGGGCGCGGCGCTGATACCGTCGAGCAAGAAGCGCGGCACACTCGGCACCGCGATCGACGTGCCGCTCGGCCACAAGGACGCGGCCTTCGTGCGCAGCCATTTCGACGCCGTCGAGGCGCGCGTGTCGGATGCGCCGCGCGCCGGCGAGATCGTGGTCGCGGTCGCGGTCACCGACAGCGGCCGGCCCCTGCCGCGCATCGGCGGACTGAAGACCTCGGAAATCAAGGGCGAAGACGGCCTCAGGTGACACCCCATCCGTCTTGCCAAGTTTTGTTCATCGACTTTCACACCGAGGAGTTTCCATGACCCCCATGCGTTTTGCGTTCAGCGCGGTTTCGCTCGCCGCACTCACCCTCGCGCTCGTGCCCGCCGCGCAGGCGCAGGGCGTGATCAAGATCGGCGAGATCAACAGCTACAAGGCGCAGCCTGCGTTCCTCGAGCCCTACAAGAAGGGCATGGAGCTGGCCGTCGAGGAGATCAATGCCAAGGGCGGCGTCAACGGCAAGAAGATCGAACTCATCACGCGCGACGACAACGCCAACCCGGGCGACGCGGTGCGCGTGGCCGAGGAACTGGTCTCGCGCGACAAGATCGACGTGCTCACCGGCACCTTCCTGTCCAACACCGGCCTCGCCGTGGCCGACTTCGCCAAGCAGAAGAAGTTCTTCTTCCTGGCCGGCGAGCCGCTCACCGACAAGATGACCTGGCAGGGCGGCAACCGCTACACCTTCCGCCTGCGCCCAGGCACCTACATGCAGGCCGCGATGCTGGTGCCGGAAGCGGTCAAGCTCAAGAAGAAGCGCTGGGCCATCGTCTACCCGAACTACGAATACGGCCAGTCGGCCGTGGCCGCGTTCAAGCAATTGCTCAAGGCCGCACAGCCCGACGTGGAGTTCGTCGCCGAGCAGGCGCCGCCGCTGGGCAAGGTGGATGCCGGCAGCGTGGTGCAGGCGCTGGCCGATGCCAAGCCCGATGCGATCTTCAACGTGCTCTTCGGCGCTGACCTGTCGAAGTTCGTGCGCGAAGGCAATACGCGCGGCCTGTTCAAGGACCGCGAGGTGGTGAGCGTGCTGACCGGCGAGCCCGAGTACCTCGATCCGCTGAAGGACGAGACGCCCAACGGCTGGATCGTCACCGGCTACCCCTGGTACGGCATCCAGACGCCCGAGCACAAGGCCTTCTTCCTCGCCTATCACAACAAGTACCAGGACTATCCGCGCCTCGGCTCGGTGGTCGGCTACACCATGATCAAGTCGGCCGCGGCCGGCATCGCCAAGGCGAAGAGCACCGATTCCGAGAAGCTCGTCGCGGCCTTCAGCGGCCTGCAGGTGGACACACCCTTCGGCAAGATCAGCTACCGCGCCGAGGACCACCAGTCGACCATGGGCGCCTTCGTCGGCAGGACGAGGAACGAGAACGGCAAGGGTGTGATGGTCGACTACCAGTACTTCGACGGCGCCAAGTTCCAGCCGTCCGCCGCCGACATCAAGAAAGCCCGCGCAGATTGATATGTTGCTCGCCCCCAGGCTGCGCGCACTTCGTGTCGCTTCGCCAACCCCCTGCCGGGGGGCGGGCCAGCCGCTTCGGGCGGCCGTGCGCGGCGGCCCCTTGAATCTGGCTTGAGCGTCTAGGAACATCGAATGAGCTTCTCCGGTTTCATCGTCCAGTTGCTCAATGGCCTGGCCGGCGCGTCCTCGCTGTTCCTGGTCGCGGCGGGGCTGTCGCTGATCTTCGGCGTCACGCGCATCGTCAACTTCGCGCATGGCTCGTTCTTCATGGTGGGCATCTACATCGCCTACACGCTGGTCGATCGGCTGGGCACGGGCTATGGCTTCTGGCCCGCGCTCGTGCTGGCCGCGCTCGCGGTCGGCGTGATCGGCGCGCTGATCGAGATGGCGCTGTTGCGGCGCATCTACAAGTCGCCCGAACTGTTCCAGCTGCTCGCGACCTTCGCGCTGGTGCTGGTGATCAAGGACGCGGTGCTGTGGCTGTGGGGGCCGGACGAGCTGCTCGGGCCGCGCGCACCGGGCCTCGCGGGCTCGGTCATGATCCTCGGGCGCCAGTTTCCTTCCTACGACCTGTTCCTGATCGTCGTCGGCCCGCTGGTGCTCGGCGCGGTCTGGCTGCTGCTCACGCGCACGCGCTTCGGCACGCTGGTGCGCGCCGCCACGCAGGACCGCGAGATGGTCAGCGCGCTCGGCGTCAACCAGGCCTGGCTGTTCACCGCGGTGTTCGCGCTCGGCGCACTGCTCGCGGGCCTCGGCGGCGCGCTGCAACTGCCGCGCGAACCGGCGACGCTCGAGATGGACCTCAACACCATCGGCGCGGCCTTCGTGGTGGTGGTGGTCGGCGGCATGGGCTCGATCCCCGGCGCCTACGCGGCGGCGCTCCTGATCGCCGAGATCAAGGCGGTCTGCATCTGGCTCGGCGTGGTCGACATCCTCGGCATCAGCATCTCCTTCTCCAAGCTCACGCTGGTGGTCGATTTCCTCGTGATGGCGGTGGTGCTGGTGTGGCGGCCGTGGGGCCTGATGGGCAAGCCGCAGGCGCCGAGCCGCTACGTGGGCATGCAGGAAGAGCCGCTGCGCCGGCCGGGCAAGGTCTACCTGATCGCGGCCGCGGTGCTGGGCCTGGTGCTCGCGGCCGTGCCCTTCATCGCGGCCGACTCGCCCTACACCACGGTGCTGATGATCGATCTGCTGATTGCCGCGCTGTTCGCGACCAGCCTGCACTTCATCATGGGGCCGGCCGGCATGCATTCGTTCGGCCACGCGGCGTATTTCGGCCTCGGCGCGTACGGTGCGGCGCTGCTGGTGCGCCAGCTCGGCCTGCCGATGGAGCTCGCGCTGATCGTCGCGCCGCTGGTGGCTGCGGTCGGCGCCTTCGTCTATGGCTGGTTCGCGGTGCGCCTGTCGGGCGTGTACCTCGCGATGCTGACGCTGGCCTTCGCGCAGATCACCTGGGCCATCACCTACCAGTGGGACGACTTCACGGGCGGCAGCAACGGGCTCACCGGCGTCTGGCCTTCGGCCTGGCTGTCGGACAAGAACGCCTACTACTGGCTGACGCTGGCGCTGGTGGCGCTCGGCGTGTTGTGGCTGCGTCGCGTGCTGTTCTCGCCCTTCGGCTATGCGCTGCGCGCGGGCCGCGACTCGGCGCTGCGCGCCGATGCGATCGGCATCGACGTCAAGCGCATGCAGTGGGCGGCCTTCGTGATCGCAGGCGCCGCGGCCGGGCTCGCGGGTTCGCTCTATGCGTTCTCGAAGGGCAGCATCTCGCCGGAATCGCTCGCCATCGGCAAGTCGGTCGATGGGCTGGTGATGGTGTTGCTGGGCGGCATCCAGACACTCGCCGGGCCGGTGGTCGGGGCGGTCACCTTCACCTGGCTGCATGACGCGGTGGCGCGAAATACGGACTATTGGCGGGCGATGCTCGGTGGGATCATTCTGTTGCTCGTGCTGTTGTTTCCGCAGGGGATTGCGGGGTTTGCGAAGCAATTGTTCGAGCGGCGGCGGCATGGGCGCGAGGCCGCCGCTCTTGACGAGGTGAAGGCGTGAGCGGCGTCTTGCTCCCTCTCCCTCTGGGAGAGGGCTGGGGTGAGGGCTCCGGCCTTCACAACACACACAACCTGTTCAAAGGCCCAGCGCCCTCACCCCAACCCTCTCCCAGAGGGAGCAAGAAGGGAGGGAGTAAGACCTCATGAGCCTCCTCCAAGTCACCGACCTCGGCAAATCCTTCGGCGGCGTCAAGGCCGTCGACGGCATCAGCTTCGACCTCGCAGCCGGCGAGCTGCTGGCGCTGATCGGCCCCAACGGCGCCGGCAAGTCCACCACCTTCAACATGGTGAACGGCCAGCTCCGGGCCGACCGCGGCTCGATCCGGCTCGACGGCGAAGAGCTGGTCGGCCGCAGGCCACGCGAGATCTGGCGCCTCGGCGTGGGCCGCACCTTCCAGATCGCCGAGACCTTCGCCTCGCTCACGGTGGTCGAGAACGTGCAGATGGCCTTGCTCTCGCATGACCACAAGCTGTTCTCGACCTGGCGCCGCGCCTCGGACCACAAACGCGGCGAAGCGCTGGCATTGCTCGACCAGGTCGGCATGAAGGCGCAGGCCGACCGGCCTTGCAGCGTGCTCGCGTACGGCGACGTCAAGCGCGTCGAGCTCGCCATCGCGATGGCCAACAGTCCGAAGCTGCTGCTGATGGACGAGCCGACCGCCGGCATGGCGCCCCAGGAACGCAATTCGCTGATGGCGCTGACCAAGCAACTGGTGATCGACCGCGGCATGGCCGTGCTCTTCACCGAACACAGCATGGACGTGGTGTTCGCGTATGCCGACCGCATGATCGTGCTCGCGCGCGGGCGCCTGATCGCGCAGGGCAAGCCGCTCGAGATCCGCGACCATCCGAAGGTGCAGGAGGTGTACTTCGGCTCCGGCAAGACTTTCGCACACCCCCAGGCTGCGCGCACTTCGTTGCGCTCCGCCACCCCCCTTGCAGGGGGCAGCGCCAGCAGCCCGGCAAAGCCGGTTCTGCGTCGCTCCTTGAAAGAGCCCGTATGACGAAAGACATCCTGCTCGAAGCCAAGGCCCTGTGCGCCTGGTACGGCGCCGCGCAGATCCTCTACGACGTCGACCTCGAAGTGCGGCGCGGCGAGGTCGTCGCGCTGATGGGCCGCAACGGCGCCGGCAAGTCGACCACGCTCAAGGCGCTGATCGGCATGCTCGCCAAGCGCCGCGGCGCGGTGCGCTTTCTCGGCCACGACATCTCGAAGAGCGAGCCGCACCATGCAGCGCGGCTGGGCCTGGGCTTCGTGCCGGAAGACCGGCGCGTGTTCACCGACCTCAGCGTGATGGAGAACCTCGAGGTCGGCCGCCAGGCCGCGCGCCGCTGGAGCGATGGCAGCGACGCGCCGCTGTGGACGCCCGAGCGCCTGTTCAAGCTGTTCCCCAATCTCGGCGAGATGCCGAACCGCCCCGGCGGCCGCATGAGCGGCGGCGAGCAGCAGATGCTGACGGTGGCGCGCACGCTGATGGGCAATCCCTACCTGGTGCTGCTCGATGAGCCTTCGGAAGGCGTCGCGCCGGTGATCGTCGAGCAGATGGCTCACATGATTCTCGAGCTCAAGGCGCAAGGCGTGAGCATCCTGCTGTCGGAGCAGAACATGCACTTCGCCGAACTGGTGTCCGACCGCGCGTACGTGCTCGAGAAAGGGCAGATCCGCTATCACGCGTCGATGGCCGATCTCGCGGCCAACGATGAAGTGCGACGCGCATATCTGAGTGTCTAGGCAGCAAGAGTTTTCAACCCGAGGAGCGACCCCATGCACGACATCCCACGCAGAACCCTCCTGAAGGCGACCGCCGCATTCGGCCTCGTCAGCGGCCTCGGCCTCGCGATGCCGATCTTGGCGGCCACGAAGATCAAGCCCGACGGCAAGTCCGCGCTGATCGTGGTCGACGTGCAGAACTGCTTCATCGACGGCGGCACGCTGCCGGTCAAGGGCGGTGCCGAGGTGGTGCCGGTCATCAACAAGCTGGCCGGCGCCTTCGGCAACATCGTCGTCACGCAGGACTGGCACACGCCGGGACATGCCTCGTTCGCGAGCAGCTATCCGGGCAAGAAGCCTTTCGAGACCACCAGGCTGAGCTACGGCACGCAGGTGCTGTGGCCCGACCACTGCGTGCAGGGCACCGACGACGCGGCGCTCGACAAGGACCTCAAGCTGCCCACCGCGCAGCTCATCATCCGCAAGGGCTTCCACAAGGACATGGACAGCTACTCGGCCTTCGAGGAAGCCGATCACAAGACGGCGACCGGGCTTGGCGGCTACCTGAAGCAGCGCGGCATCAAGAAGGTGTTCGTGACCGGCCTGGCGACCGACTTCTGCGTGGCCTGGACCGCGATGGATGCGCGCAAGGCCGGCTTCGAGGTCTATGTGATCGAAGACGCGACGCGCGCGATCGATCTCAATGGTTCGCTGGCCGCTGCGTGGAAACAGATGGCGGCAAAAGGGGTGAAGCGAATCCAGTCCGCCGACATCGAAAGCGCCTGAGCCGGCACGCCGAATGCCCGAGTTCGCACTGAAGGTCAATGGACGCCACGTCGAACTCGCGGTGCCGCACGAAGCGTCGCTGCTGCATGTGCTGCGCAACGACCTGAGACTCAACGGACCCAAGTACGGCTGCGGCCTGGGCCAGTGCGGCGCGTGCACGGTGTGGGTCGACGGCGTCGCGGCGCGCGCGTGCGTGATTCCGGCGCACGGCGTGGCGGGTCGTGAGATCACCACGCTCGAAGGTCTCGGCTCGCGCGAGAAGTGGCATCCCGTGCAGCAAGGCTTCGAGGATGCGCAGGCCGCGCAATGCGGCTACTGCCTCAACGGCATGGTGATGCAGGCCGCCGCGCTGCTGGCGCGGGACCCGCATCCGAGCGAGGCCCGCATCCGCAGCGAACTCTCCGGCAACCTGTGCCGTTGCGGCACGCACGTGGAGATCGTCGCCGCGGTGCAGCGCGCCGCGTGGCTGATCGCGAACGAGGACGCCACCACGTGACACGGCGCGCCGACCTGCCGCGCACGCGCAGCGAGTTCATGAATGCCGACGGCGTGCTGGTCGTCGTGCGCAAGACGCCGCCGCCACCGCCGCCCGCGCCCGGCCAGCCGCCCACGGTGTGGGGCAACCCGGCCGAAGGCGACGAGGTGCTGCTCGCGGTCTGGGACGACGGCAGCGTCAGCGCGCTCAATGGCCACGTCGATCTCGGCACCGGCATCCGGACCTCGCTCGCGCAGATCGTCGCCGAGGAACTGGATGTGCCTTTCGAGCAGGTCTGCATGATGCTCGGCGACACGGCGCGCGTGCCGAACCAGGGCGCGACCATCGCCAGCGCATCGATCCAGATCCATTCGCAGCCGCTGCGCCTTGCCGCGGCGCAGGCGCGTGCGTGGCTGGTGGCGCAGGCATCGGAGCGTTTCGGCGTGCAGCCTTCGCTGATGAAAGTGCGCGACGGCCGCGTGCAGGCCGGTGACGATGCCGCCTTCGGTGTCGGCTTCGGCGAGCTGGTCGCGGGCGCGCGCACGGTGTTGCATCTCGATGCCGATGCGCCGCTGAAGAACCCGGGCGACTACCGCGTCGTCGGCCGCTCGGTGCCGCGCGTCGACATCCCGGCCAAGCTCGCGGGCGAGCTCGCCTTCGTGCACGACATGCGCGTGCCCGGCATGCTGCACGGCCGCGTGCTGCGTCCGCCCTATGCGGGCGCGGACCACGGCGATTTCATCGGCAACACGCTCGAGTCGGTCGATGAATCGTCGATCGCGCACATCCCCGGCATTCGCGCGGTGGTCGTGATCCGCGACTTCGTCGGCATCGTCGCCGAGCGCGAGGAACATGCCGAGCAGGCGATGCGCGAACTGCGCGTGAAGTGGAAGCCATGGCCGGGCCTGCCCTCGCTCGACGATCTCGCGGGTGCGATCCGTGCCAATCCCGCGACCCAGCGGTTGCTGGTCGACGAAGGCGATGTCGATGGCGCGCTCGCCGCGGCCGCGCAGCCGATGCCGCGCACCTATGTGTGGCCCTACCAGATGCATGCGTCGATCGGGCCCTCGTGCGCGCTGGCGCATTGGGCGCCCGGCGGCGACGACGGATTTGCATTGCGCGTGTGGGCCGGTTCGCAGAATCCCCACGTGCTGCGCGCCGATCTCGCGCAGCTGATGGGCCTCGACGACACCGCGGTCGACGTGGTGCGCATGGAGGCCGCCGGCTGCTACGGCCGCAACGGCGCCGACGATGTCGCGGCCGATGCTGCGCTGCTCGCGCGCGCGGCCGGCGCGCCGGTGCGCGTGCAGCTCACGCGCGAGCAGGAACATCTGTGGGAGCCCAAGGGCGCCGCGCAGCTGATGCAGATCCGCGGCGGGCTCGATGCCGAGGGCGGCGTCGCGGCCTACGACTTCGAGACCTCGTACCCGTCGAACGGCGCGCCGACGCTCGCGCTGCTGCTCACGCGCACCATCGAACCGGTGGCGCAGGCCTTCGAGATGGGCGACCGCACCGCGCGCCCTCCCTATGCGTACGGCAACCTGCGCGTGAAGGTCAACGACATGGCGCCGATCGTGCGCGCCTCGTGGCTGCGCGGCGTGTCGGCGCTGCCGAGTTCGTTCGCGCACGAGTCCTATGTCGATGAGCTCGCGACCGCGGCCGGCGTCGACCCGGTCGCCTTCCGGCTGCGCCATCTGCGCGATCCGCGTGCGGCCGAGCTGGTGCGCGAGACCGCGCAGAAGGCCGGCTGGCGCATGCGCACCGGGCCGCAGGAGAACGCCGACGGCGGCCTCGGGCCGGGCGGCGATGTGCTGTTCGGCCAGGGCTTCGCCTATGCGCGTTACGTGCACAGCAAGTGGCCCGGCTTCGGCGCCGCGTGGTCGGCCTGGGTGGCCGATGTCGAGGTCAACCGCAGGACCGGCGAGGTGCATGTGCGGCGCGTGGTGGTCGGGCACGACGCGGGGCTGGTGGTCAATCCGGCCGGCATCGATCACCAGATCCACGGCAACGTGATCCAGAGCACGAGCCGCGCGCTCAAGGAGCGCGTGCGCTTCGCGCCGCAGGGCGGCGCGCCGGGCGTGCAGCAGCTGCCTGGCGTGCCGGCTTCGGGCGTGGTCGCGAGCCGCGAGTGGGGCAGCTACCCGATCCTCGATTTCCGCGAAGTGCCGGTGATCGAGGTGATGCACATGCAGCGGCCCGGCGAGCCGCCGCTGGGCGCGGGGGAGTCGTCGTCGGTGCCGGGGACGGCGGCGATCGCGAATGCGATCTTCGATGCCACGGGCCAGCGCTTTCGCGAGCCGCCGTTCACGCCGGAGGTTGTTCGCGCGGCCTTGAACCCGTCCTCACTCCCTCCCCCTCCGGGGGAGGGCTCGGGTGGGGGCACGCAGCGTGTGAACGATGACGGCGATGGCTACGGCCGCGTACCCCCATCCCAGCCTTCCCCCAGAGGGGGAAGGAGCAAGACGGCTTGGGCGGTGGGGATCGTGTTGGGTGGGCTCGGCGTCATCGCCGGCCTGCTCGGCTGGCGCTCCGTGATCGCACCGGTGTCGCTCAGCGCACCGGTCTACAGCCAGGCGACGATCGAACGCGGCCGCGTGCTCGCCGCGCTCGGCGACTGCGCCGTGTGCCACACCGCGCCGGGCGGCGTGCCCAACGCGGGCGGGCGCGCGATGGAAACGCCCTTCGGCACCCTCCACACCACCAACCTCACGCCCGATGCCGATACGGGCCTCGGCCGCTGGTCCTTCAGCGCCTTCCAGCGCGCGATGCGCGAAGGCGTCTCGCGCGACGGCCATCATCTCTATCCGGCCTTCCCGTACACCGCGTTCGCCAAGACCAGCGACGACGATCTGCAGGCGCTCTACGCCTACTTCATGTCCCTGCCGGCGGTGCGCGCCGAGACGCCGAAGGCCGAACTGAAATTCCCCTTCGGCCTGCGGCCGTTGATGGCCGGCTGGAACGCGCTCTTCCACGATCCCTCGCCCTACCAACCCGTGGCCACGCAAAGCGCCGAATGGAACCGCGGCGCCTACCTCGTCAACGGCCTCGGCCATTGCGGCGCCTGCCACACGCCGCGCAATGCGATGGGCGCGGAGCAGGGCGGCGCGGCCTTCCTGTCGGGCGCGCTCGTCGATGGCTGGGAGGCGCCGGCATTGACTTCGCTCTCGTCGTCCGCCGTGCCATGGAATGCGGATGCGCTCTACCGCTACCTGCGCCGCGGCCATGCGCCGCATCACGGCATCGCGGGCGGCCCGATGGCCGAGGTGGTGCGTGAACTCGCGGCGGTGCCGGATGCCGACATCCGCGCCATGGCGAGCTATCTCGCGAGCTTCAACCCATCGAGCGTCGCCGGCGACCACGCAGCGCGCGCGCAACGCGCCGTCGCCGACGCCGCGGCCGGCCGGGGGCAACTGCTCGGCAACGCGCAGCGCATGTTCGACAGCGCCTGCGCGGCCTGCCATCACGACGGCGACGGGCCGACGCTGCTGGGCGTCAACACGCCGCTCGCGCTCAACAGCAATCTCACGAGCGCACGGCCCGACAACCTGTTGCGCACCATCCTCGACGGCGTGCGCGAACCGGCCGCGCGCGACATCGGCTTCATGCCGGCGTTCGGCGATGCGCTCGACGATGCGCAGATCGTCGAGCTGGCCGGCTACATGCGCGCGCGCTTCGCGCCGCAGGCGCCGCCGTGGAACGACCTCGCGCGCGAGGTCGCGCGGCTGCGCGCTGAGCGTCCCTTACGATCGGCACCACACGGGCCGATCCGCCGGCTCGCCCTGATGGAGACGCCGCATGCCTTCGACCCTTTCGCCCACTCCGACCCTGCCTCGCGATGCCGAACGCGCCACGCTGATCGGACGCCTCTGGCAGCCCAATGTCGGCCCCGTGCTGGTCGCGGTGCACGAAGGAGGGCTGCACGACCTGTCGCGCATCGCGCCCACCTGCAGCGATCTGCTCGAACGCGACGATCCGGCGGCTGTCGTGCGCCAGGCGCTGCGCGACAAGTCCGCGCCGCATGTCGCCGCACTCGACGCGGCGCTGGCCAACAGCGACGAGGTGAAGCGTGATGCCGCGCAGCCCTGGCTGCTCGCGCCCTGCGACCTGCAGGCCATCAAGGCCAGCGGCGTGACCTTCGTCGCCAGCCTGCTCGAACGCGTGATCGAGGAGCAGTCGCGCGGCGATGCGTCGAAGGCCGAGTCGATCCGTGCCGCACTCGGCAGCGTGCTGGGCGACAACCTCGCGGGCATCGTGCCGGGCTCGCCGCAGGCGCAGAAGGTCAAGCAGCTGTTGATCGCGCAGGGCGCGTGGTCGCAGTACCTCGAGGTCGGCATCGGCCCCGATGCCGAGATCTTCACCAAGGCGCCGGTGCTGTCCGCGGTCGGCACCGGTGCCGATGTCGGCATTCATCCGGGGTCGGTCTGGAACAACCCCGAGCCCGAGGTCGTGCTCGCGGTCGACAGCCGCGGCCGCACGCTCGGCGCTGCGCTCGGCAACGACGTCAACCTGCGCGACTTCGAAGGCCGCAGCGCGCTGCTGCTCGGCAAGGCCAAGGACAACAACGCGTCCTGCGCGATCGGCCCCTTCATCCGCCTCTTCGACGATCGCTTCGGCATCGGCGACGTGCGCCGCATCACCGTGGGACTGCGCGTCGCGGGGCCGGAGGGCTTCGTGCTCGAAGGCGCGAGCTCGCTGGCGAAGATCAGCCGCGATCCGCTCGACCTCGTGGCGCAGGCCATCGGCCCGCACCATGCGTACCCGGATGGCCTGATGCTGTTCCTCGGCACCATGTTCGCGCCGACGCAGGACCGGCACGGACCGGGCCAGGGCTTCACGCACGTGGTGGGCGACCGCGTGACCATCTCGGCGCCCGAACTCGGCTCGCTGGAGAACCGCGTCGTCCATTCGGACCAGGCGGCGCGCTGGTCCTTCGGCATCGGCGCGCTGATGCGCAACCTCGCGGGGCGCGGATTGCTCTGATCGCCGCGAGGGCCTGTGTGAACAGGCCCTAGACCGTGGGTTGAATCCGGCTGATCGCGATCTCCTCGTCGCCGAAGATCTCGGCCCGCGTGAGGCGTCCGCTGGCGGTCTGCAGAAGGCATTCGAGCAGCTGCGCGCCCACCGTCTCGAGCGCTTCGCCCGCGAGGAGGGACGAGACATCGACATCGACGTTGTCGGCCAGCCGCTGCGCGGTCCGCGGGTTGCCCGTGATCTTGATCGTCGGCGCGATGGGGCAGCCCATGATGTTCATCTGGCCGGTGGTGAAGACGATCAGCTGGGCGCCGCCCGCGGCCAGGCCGGTCATCGACTCGGCCGCGGGCGCGGGCGTGTCCATCAGGTACAGGCCCTTGCCGGATGCGCGCTGGCCGTAGGGCAGCACGTCCTGGATGGTGCCGGTGCCGCCCTTGATGATGGCGCCCAGGGACTTCTCCTCGATGCTGCTGATGCCGCCGCGGATGTTGTCCGGCACCGGGTTGGCGCCGCGGATGTCCACGCCGCGCGCATGCGCGTCGTCCTCGATCCGCTTCACCGCGGCGAAGATGGATTTCGCCACGCTCTCGTCGCGCGCGCGGCGCGCCAGCACGGTTTCGGCGCCCATCCATTCCGAGGTTTCCGACAGATAGACCACGCCGCCCGCATCGACCACCTGGTCGGCCACCCAGCCGAGCGCGGGATTCGAGGCCAGGCCCGAGGTGGTGTCGGTGCCGCCGCATTCCACGCCGAGCGTCAGCGCCGAGAGCGGACATCGTTCGGGGCGCTGGGCCGTGGCGTTCTGCACCATCGACGCGAGGATGCGCATGCCCTTGGCGATGGCCTCCACGGTGCCGCCCACGTCCTGGATCGAGATGGACTCGACCGGCTTGCCGCTGGCGGCGATCGCCTCCGCGACCTTGCGCGCGGACACCTGCTCCAGGCTCACCACCAGCACGGCGGCGATGTTGGGATTGGATGCGAGTCCGACCTGCGTGCCGCGGAACAGTTCGTCGTCAGCGCCGAACTGCCCCCGGCCGTACCACACCGGCAGCGGCAGCGTGCCGCGCACGAGCTGCGCCAGATGACGGACCACGCCGTTGGCGTTGTCCATCACCGCGAGAATGGCGACGTGGTTGCGGATGCCGACCCGGCCGTCCGGGCGCCGGTAACCCCAGAAGGTGTGCGTCATGGCCGGCCCTCCGCGCCCTGGAGGTCGCCGCGTCCGCGCTGGCTCTCGAGGTTGTGGACATGGACCAGCGCGCCTTCGCGGATCTCGCACATCGCTCGGCCGATCGATTCGCCGTACTTGATGATCTCGCCGTCCTGCGGGATGCGGCACAGCGCGATCTTGTGGCCGAAGGGCACCGCCTCGACGGCCGTCACCTGGGCGTCGCGCGTGCGCACGACCTCGCCCGATTCGACGTCGGCCAACAGGGTCGCGACGTTATCCTGCGGATGCAGGACGCTGGTTTTCATGTCCATCGTGGGTCTCCGAGAGTAGGGCGGCTGCAAGTGCCGCGTTGAACCGATCCATGTCCTGCGCATCCGGCAATGCGCGCAATGCCAGATGCAGCCGCCGCGCCGCGGAATGGCCCACCGCCGGTTCGGCGCAGGCGAGAAACTTGGCGCCGAGCTGCGCTTCGTCCATCGGGTTGGCCGGGCTGCCGAGGTTGTGCCGGACGTAGGCCTCGTGCACCCGCCCGCCGCGCAGGGTCACGCGAACGCGTGCGGGAAACGAGGCGGGGTATTCGGGCAGCGCCGCGACCTTCCAGGTCACGCGGCTCGCGATCGCCCGCGCAATGGGATCCGCGCGCTGGGCCGCATCGAAGCTGCCGTTGTCCAGATGACCGTCGAGCAAGGCCCGCGCCATGCAGTACGGCGCCGAGAAGCGCGCCTCGTACGCGGTCTGCACGTTCAGCTTGCGCTCGCGCGGTTCGTACACGAGCGGCACGTACAGGTCCGGCACCTCGCAGGCGATCTCCTCGATGTCGTCCCATCGCTCGGCTGCGATCGAGCCGGCCTCGCGCAGCTGAAGCATCGCCTGCACCTGCGGATGGACGCACAGACAGGCGGGATAGGGCTTGGGGCCCATGAGCTCGACTTCCCAGGGATCGCCGATGCGCGCGTCGATTCGCGAGGCATCGACCTCGGCGCGCGCATAGGAACGGAAGATGCCGAAGCGGCCCTCGAACACCGTCGCCGGCCCGGTGAATCCGGCCTTCGCCAGCTGCGCCGCCTTGATGCCGGCCGATGCAGCCCAGCCGGGATGCATCTGCTTGACCGAACTGCCGTCCGCGAGGAACTCCATCGAGCCCGCCGCCATGCTGCCCGCGATGCCGAAGGCATGAAGCGCCTGCGCCGCATCGAGCCCGAGCAGGCGCGCGGCGACGCTGGTCGTCGCGAAGGTGCCGAGCACCGACGTGGACTGGAAGCCATGCAACTGGAAGCGGCCGGGTGCCAGCCGTCCGAGGCGCGCGGCGACTTCGTAGCCCACGATGGCGGCGGCCAGCATCTCGCGCGGACTCGCACCGAGATGCTGTGCGAGCCCGAGCGCGGCCGGAACGACCGCGGCGCTGGAATGCATCACCGCCGCCGCATGCAGGTCGTCGAAATCGAGCGCGTGCGCCAGCATGCCGTTGGCGAGGACCGCGTCGGACAGCGGCGCGCCGAAGCCCGCGCCCCAGACGCTCACCCGGCCCGGGCCGGCCTGCCGTGCCAGCGCGACACCCGCGGTGCCGGCGCCGCTGGCCAGCGCCGCCAGCGCGACGCCGAGCGTGTCTTCCATGCACAGGGCCGCGCGCGCATGCACGCGCGGCGGAATGTCCGACGCGGGCAAGCCGTGCAGCTGATTCACCAGTTTGCTGGCGATCGTTGCCATGGGCGTCAATCGATGCGCCGCAGTTCGAAGCGGCTGCCTTGCTGGCAGCGCAGGATCGCGCAGGCGAAGGGGCCGAGCGGCAACGCGTCGTTCGAGCGCTGCGCATCGATCCGCACCCAGCCGCGCAGGCTCGGACCGTCGGGGTTGGCGATCTCGCACAGCACGCCGTCCGTCGCGCCCAGTCGTTGGGCCGACGCAGTCGAAAGGCTGAAGATGCGACGCGCGCCGTCGTACTGGTCGCTCTCGGTGGACTGCACCTGGAGCCGGACGCGCGCATCCATCATCGCGCGGCGAAGCCTGTCGGTGGCGCGTTCGTCCACCTCGCCGATATCGGTCAGCGCCACGCCGTAGCGCGCGCGTGCCATCTCGGCGCTGGTCACCCCCACGGCGACGTCGGCCGCCACGCGGGCCGGTTCGCGCAGCGCCGGGTCGCCCCAGCCGCCGCCGCCGGCGGTTTCGATGCGCAGGATGTCGTCCTGGTGCAATTCGAAGGCCGCGATCTTGCCGGGAATGGGCGAGGTCTCGATCGCCTTGCCCTCGCGCAGCACCGTGTAGCGGTTGCCCTGGCCGGCGCTGGCGCCCGCCACGCCGTAGGGCGGAATCGTGTTGCGGTCGGACAGAACCGAAAGCACGGCCTTCGCGTCCAGCACGCGGACTTCGCGCCGCATGCCGCAGCCGCCTCGGAAGCGGCCGTGGCCGTGGCTGTCGGCGCGGATCGCGATCTGCTCGACCTGCAGCGGCATCTCGCTTTCGATGACTTCCGCCGAGCCGATCGAATTGAAGTCGCCCTCGGTGTAGGTGCGCGTCACGTGGCTGCCGTCGCCGCGCCCGGTCGCTGCGGTGCCGCCGGCCGGGTATTCGTAGAACAGGTAGAAGGGACGCGCGCCCTGGCGGCCGCCGCCGCCGGCGATGGAGGTGTGATTGCCGCTGCCCTTGAGGTCGCCCACCATCTTGGCCGGCACCGCCTGCCCCAGCGCGCCCGCGATGAGCGAGTCCAGCAATGTCTTGACCTCGACCGAGCCGGCACAGGCCACCGGTGCGCGGGCGTTGATGAAGCTGCCCTCGGGCGCGTGCACGCGGATCGGCTGGAAGGAGCCGTGGTTGATGGGCGTGTCCGGGTCGAGGAAGGCCTTCAGGATCGTCCCGGCCGAGTTGATCGCCATCGCCGGCCCCACGTTCGTCGGTCCCGCGGTCTGGGGCGAGGCGTCGAAGAAGTCGACGTCGATGGTGTCGTCGTGCACCGTCATGCGAAGCCGCGCGACCAGCGGTTCGGCCGTGTGGCCGTTGCTCTCCACATAGCCTTCGGCGCAATAGACGCCGTTGGGGCAGGCGCGGATGCGTTCGCGCATCACCAGCTCGGCATTGGCGATCAGGGTGGCGATCGCGTTCAGCATCGTCGCGGTGCCGAAGCGCGTGCACAGCCGGCGCACGTGCTCGCCCGCCTTGGTGGCCGCGCCCATCATGGTCTCGAAGTCGCCGCGCCGCTCCGCCGGTGCGCGCATGTTGGCGAACAGCAGCTCCATGATCTCGCGGTGGATCCGGTGGCCGGTGGCGATCCGCGTGGGCGGTATGCGCACGCCTTCCTGGTAGATCTCGGTCGAGCGGCCGGTGATGCTGCCCGCCGTCATGCCGCCCACGTCGCCCCAGTGGCTGCGCACCGCGGAGAACGCGACCAGCGTCGTGTCCACGAAGATGGGCTGGATCAGCAGGATGTCGTTGAGATGGGTGCCGCCGGTGTACGGGTCGTTGTGCAGGAAGGCGTCGCCGGGATGCATGTCGCTGCCGTAGCTGCGAATGATCTCGCCGGCCGAATGCGGCACCGCGAAGATGTGGATGGGATTGTCGTCGAGCGATTGCGCCAGCAGCTTGCCGTCCGCCGTCAGCAGCGCGCACGAGAAGTCGTGGCCCTCGTAGATGATCGACGAAAAGGATGCGTGAATCACGTTGGCACGCATCTCGTTGACCACGGACACCATGGACTCGCGGATGAGTTCGAGCTCGCCGAACCTGGACATCGTCGGATCTCCTTGTCTACAACACGGAATGGAACGCGCGGAAGCTGCGCGCTGCGGGCGGGCGGTAGGTCTGCGCGCGGATGAACGATTCGTCCACCGTGATGCCCAGTCCCGGCTTGCGGGGCAATTCGATATGGCCCTGGACCGGCACCAGCGCATCCGGGGCGACCTGGTGCGAGATCGATTCCAGCGGAACGAAATACTCGGTGATGAGGAAGTTCGGCATCGTGGCCGCGGCCTGGACTGTCGCGGCCAGCGCCACCGAGGTCGAGTTGTAGTTGTGCGGCGAGACGGCCACCATGAAAGGCTCGGCCATCGCGGCGATTTCCTTGAGCTCGAGGATGCCGCCGACGTTGGACACGTCCGGGTTGATGATGTCCGCCGCCTCGGCCTCGAACACGGGTCGGAAGGCCGACTTGGTGTAAAGCTCCTCGCCGGTCACGATCGGCGTGCGCAGGCGCCGGCGGATCTGGGCCATGGCCTGGAGGTTGTGCGCCTGGCAGGGTTCCTCGAACCAGTAGATGCCGTATTCCTCGTAGCGCTGCGCGAGCGCGATCGCATGCATCGGCGCGAGCCGCCGATGGTTGTCGATCAGGATCTCCACGCCGTCGCCGACCGCGCTGCGCACCTCGGCCAGGATCTTGACGGCGACGTCCATCTGCTCCCGGGTGGCGAAGGTGCGCCAGGGCTTGGGCAGCGGATCCATCTTGATGGCGTCGAAGCCCTGCGCCACCATCCTGGCGGCAGCCTGGGCGTGCTCGCGTGGCGTCTCGAGTCCGTAACCCCATCCGTTGGCGTAGACGCGGAAACGCTCGCGAACGGGACCGCCCAGCAGGTTGTAGACCGGTTGCCCGAGTGTGTGGCCCGCGGCGTCCCACATCGCCTGTTCCAGCGCGCTCAGCGCGGCGAACAACTCGAGCGAGCCGCGGCGCTGCGCAAAGTCGTCGAAGGCGATCTGGCAGAAGTTCTTGATGCCGAAGACGCTGCGGCCCTTCAGGCAGCGGCTCAGTTCGGCGATCTGCTCGACGATCGCCCGATCGCGGTCGTATTGCGTGTAGGCCTCGCCCCATCCGACCACGCCGTCGGCGGTCTCCACGCGCACGAACACGAGGTTCTTGCGCCAGTCCGGATTGATGACGAAGGTCTCGATGCGCTCGATGGACGTCCCTGGCGGACATGGCGTTTCTGCGATCGCCGTCGCGGCGGCCGTCGCTGTCGAGCTCATGATTCGCCGGCTTCCGCGATGCTGGCATCGAGCGCCTCGCAGGCGCGGTCGATCTGCGCATCGGAGATGACCAGCGGCGGCGTGATCCGCAGCACGTTGCCATTGACGCCGGTGGTGGAGATCAGCCCGCCGCGCGCGACCATGGCGTGCTCGATCTTCTTCGCCGCGGCGGCGGCAGGCTCCTTGCCGCCGCGCTCCACGATCTCCAGGCCGATCATCAGTCCCTTGCCGCGCACGTCGCCGAGCATCGGTCTGCGGCGCTGGATGTCCTGCAGGTTCTTCATGAAGCGCTCGCCCGCCTTCTGCGCACGCTCGATCAGGTTCTCGGACTGCAGCACATCGAGCACCGCGTGCGCGGCCGCCATGCCGAGCTGGTTCTTCGCGCCATAGGTGGTGAAGTGGTCCGGCGGGTCGAAGGCGGTGCCGAGTTCCTCGGTCGCGATGAAGCCGCCCAGCGGCACGCCGCCGCCGATCGTCTTGGCGAAGGTCACGATGTCGGGCTTGGCGCCATACCACTCGTGCGCGAACCACTTGCCGGTGCGGCCGAAGCCGACGAACACCTCGTCGTGGATCAGCGTGACCTTGTACCTCGCCAGGATCTCCTGCACCTTTTTCCAATAGCCTTCGGGCGGCGTGATGACGCCGCCCACGCCCAGGATCGGCTCGGCGATCATCACCGCCGCATCGCCCGGCATGCGGGTCTTGATGGCGTCCTCGATGGCGTCCGCGCATTTCATTGCGCAGCTGTCGTTCTGGAGTCCGAACGGGCAGCGATAGCAGTAGGGCGCATGCACGTGCACGACCCCGGGGAAGATGCCGAAGGTGGCCATGCCGCGCTTCTGCTTGGACAGGCCGGTGAGCGCGGAGCTGAGCGACAGCCGGCCGTGAAAGCCGTGGTCGAAGGCGATGATGCCGTAGCCCTGCTTGCGCGTGTTGACGGCATGCTTGAGGCTGGCCTTGATCGCCCCCTCGTTGGATTCGGCGCCGCTGTTGGCGAAGAAGGTGCGCTTCAGGCGGTTGTCCGTGAGCCCGGCCAGCCGCTCGGCCAGCGTGAGGGTCATGCGGCTGTGGTAGCGCCCGGGCACCTGCAGCAGCAGATCGGCCTGCTTCTTGATGGCCTCGACCACCTTCGGGTGGCAGTGGCCCACCGAGGCCACGCCCGGGCCACCTTCGAGGTCGATGTACGAGCGGCCTTCCTCGTCGAAGATTTCCGCGCCGACGCCCCTGGTCAGCACCGGCTCGATGTTCTGGTTGACGACGAGGTAGTCGTTCAGCGATGTTGCGCTCTTCATGGAATCTCCTTGGGTCATGGGTGCGATGCGGTTTCGCGAAGATCAGGCGGGGTTCTTGCGGGGCCGCCCGCGGCGCTTCGGCGGTGGCGGCTCCTGCCGGTCGACGGTGGAAAGAAAGCGGTCGCGGCCGGCGAGGATGTGCTGCTCGAACAGGCGCCCGGCGAGTTCGGGGTTGTGGTCGATCAGCGCGGCGAGGATTTCGCGATGCTCTTCCTTGGAGGTGTTCATGCTGTTGCCGGAACGCAGGCCGCGCAGGCGATAGAGGCGCAATTCCTTGCTGAGCGAAATCTCGAGCTGGGCCAGGCGCGGGTTGTCGCTGAGCAGGAAGATCTGGCGATGGAATTCCAGGTTGAGCGGCAGGTATTCTTCCGCGCTGCTCGCGGCGTCCATGCGCTCGAGCAGGCCGCCGAGCGCCTTCGCGGAGACTGCCGTCATGCGGCGCGCGGCCTCGGTCGCAGCCAGCCGCGCCAGGGCCATGCGGATGTCGAAGATCGCCACCACGTCCTTGAGGTTGACGTTGCGAACGAAGACGCCCCGGTTGCGGATGATCTCGACCAGCCCGATCTGCTCGAGCGCGCGCGTGACCTCGCGCACCGGCGCGCGGCTGACCTTGAGGTTCTCGGCCAGCCGCTTCTCGTTGATGCGCGAGCCGGCCACGAGCTCGCCTCTCACCAGCATGCCTTCGATCTCGCGCTGGATGAGGTCGGTGAGGGAATGCTCTTCGAGGCTTTCGATGCTTTCTTTGTCTGACATGGTGTGTATGCTTTTCTTCGGCGGCATCCTCAGTTCGAAAAGACGACCAGCTTCTGCTCCGTCATTTCCAGGATCGCGTGGTGCGGGCCTTCGCGGCCCAACCCGCTGTTCTTGATGCCGCCATAGGGAACCTGGTCCGGACGGAAGGTGGAGGTGCCATTGATGATGACGCCGCCGCATTCGATTCTCCGGATCGCCTCGAAGGCGGTGGCGATGGAGGCCGTGAAGACGCCGCAGTTCAGGCCGAACTCGGTGCTGTTGATCCAGCGGATCGGCTCGTCGAAATCGTCATACGCACGCACCACGATGACCGGGCCGAAGATCTCCTGGCAGACCACCTTCATGCTGTCCGTCACGTCCGTGATCACCGTGGGTTCGACGAAGGCGCCGCGGCGCTTGCCGCCGCACAGGATCTTCGCGCCGGCGGCCTCGGCTTCGCGCAGCCATGCCTCGATCCGCTCGGCGGCGGCTTCGTTGATGACGGGGCCGACATCCGTCTTCGCATCCAGCGGATCGCCCAGCACCATCTCGCGCACCACCGGCACGTGCAGGTCGAGGAAGCGGCCCAGCACGCTGCGATGGACGAACAGGTTCTGCACCGAGATGCAGCTCTGTCCTGCCAGCCGGGTGCCGTGCAGCGCCGTCATCTTCGCGGCGCGCTCGAGGTCGGCGTCGGCATGCACGATGTTGGGCCCGAGGCCGCCGAGTTCGAGCAGCACGCGGCGCATGCCGGCGGCCTGCCGCACGGCCGCGCCGCCGCGCGAACTGCCGGTGAAGGTGATGAAGTTCACCTTGGGGTTGCGCACCAGCGCCTCGCCCACCGCCGTGCGCCCGTGCAGCAGATTCATCGCGCCCGCGGGTGCGCCGGCCTCGGCGAACAGCTCGATGGCCAGCCTGGCGCAGGTCGGTGCCTCGGGGGCCGACTTCATCACGACCGCATTGCCGGCGGCGAAGGCCGGCCCCAGCTTGTGGCAGCTGAGGTTGAACGGCGCGTTGAAGGGCACGATCGCGCCCACCACGCCGACCGGAAAGCGCAGCATCATCGCAAGCTTGCCGGCGCCCGCCGCGCTGCCATCCAGTGGCAGGTGATCGCCCCGGATGCGGATGGCCTCCTCGGCGCACAGGCCGATCGTTTCGCTGGCGCGGCGGACTTCCTCGCGGGTGTCGCGCAGCACCTTGCCGGTTTCGCGCGTGATGGCCACCGCGATCTCCTCCAGCCGTTCGAGGATCGCGGCCTGCACGCGGCGCAGCACCGCGGCGCGCTCGTAGCCCGGCATCGCCGCCATGGCTGCCTTGGCGCGCGCGGCGGCCTCGACGGCCTCGTCGACCATGGCGCTCGACGCTTCGAGCGCGCGGCTGACGACCTGGCCGTTGTAGGGTGCGACGACGTCGAAGGGCGTGCCCGCATCCGACCAGCGGCCGTCGATGAAATTGCGCGCAAGAGCTTTGGAAGGGTCAGAAGTCATGTGGAAGCATCCCAGGTGGAAACGTGCCTATTCGGCGCTGTCCTGCCATTCGCAGACCAGCGCCTTGGATTCGTGCACGGTGGCGCGCCATCCGGGCGGCAGATAGGTGGTGGCGCCGAAGTCCTCGATGACGGCGGGTCCGTCGAACTGGTCGCCGGTGCGGCAGGCCGCGCGATCGATGACGCTGGCGCTGCGCCATTCGGTGCCGTCGAAGACCTCGCGCGAGATCGAGCCGGGCATGCGCGCGCCCTGCGCGAAATGTGCATAGGTCTCTTCGAACACGAGCGAGGGCTTCTCGATGTCGCCGGTCGCGGCCAGCCGCAGGGTGGTCACTTCCAGCGCGCTTTCGTCGCTGGCATAGCCGAAGGTTTCGCGGTGGCGCTGGTGGAAGCGTGCCGCCAGGTCCGATGCCTGATCCTCGGCTTCGTGCCACGGAATGGACAGCGTGAACGACTGGCCGGCGTAGCGGATGTCCACCGAGTGGCTGAACGAGCGCTGCGCCGCGGCCACGCTTTCCGCTTCCAGATAGGCGTGGCCCTGCGCCAGCAGTTCGACGGACAGCTCGCGCATCTGCGCCACGGCCGTGGCTTCGAGGGTGCCGATCCATGGGACGCTGAAGTCGCGACGGTAGTCGGCGCACATCTGGCCGAGCGCCGAGATATGGCCGGGAAAAGGTGGCACGATCACGCGGCGCATGCCGAGCTCCGTCGCCACGAGAAAGGCATGCAGCGGCCCGGCACCGCCGTAGGGGATCAATGCGAATTCGCGCGGATCGAAGCCGCGATGCACCGAGATCTCGCGCACGGCGGCGGCCATTTTCGAGATCGCGATCTCCACGGCGACCGAGGCCAGCTTCACCGTGTCGGGCAGGACGGCTGCGCCCCCGAGCTTGTCGCGCAATCCTTCGAACGCACTCTGTGCCGCCGGCATCGACAGGCGCAGCTCGCTGGCGATCGCATGATCGGCCGGCAGACGGCCGAGCACCAGGTTGGCATCCGAAATGGTGGGCAGCGTGCCGCCCCGCGCGTAGCAGGCCGGGCCGGGAAAGGCGCCCGCGCTTTCGGGGCCGACGTCCAGCGTGCCGTCCTCGCGCGCGCGCACGATGCTGCCGCCGCCGGCGCCGATGGTGTGGATGTCGAGCTGCGGCGCGCGCAGCGGATAGGCATAGACCTGGTTGTCGAACGACAGCCGCGGTTGCCCGCGATGCACCAGCGCCACGTCGGTGCTGGTCCCGCCCATGTCGAAAGTGATGAAGTCCTCCACGCCCATCTGACGGCCCAGCGCCATCGAGGCGATGACGCCGCCCACGGGGCCGGACAGGAAGGTGCCGACCACGAACCTGGCGGCCTGGTCGAAGCTCATGGCGCCGCCGTTGGAGCTCATGATGCTCAGAGGCACGTGCACGCCGCGCGCCACCAGCGCGTCCTCGAGTGCGCCGAGATAGCGCTGCATCGTCGGCATCAGGTAGGCGTTCAGCACGCAGGTGGAGGTGCGCTCGTACTCGCCGCGTTCCCGAACGATCTCGGTGGACATCACCACCGGCACGCCCGGCAGATGGCGCGACAGCATCTCGCACAAGGCCCGCTCGTTGGCCGGATTGCGATGCGCGTTGATCAGGCAGACGGCGACCGCCTGCACGTCCTTCTCAAGGATGCGCTCGGCGAGTGACGATACCTGTGCCGGATTCACCGGACGCAGGACCTCGCCGCTGCCGGTGATGCGCTCGTCGATCTCGAAGCGCCGGTCGCGCGGCACGAGCGGCGGCGTGCGCCGGAAGAACATGTCGAACAGTCCGCCCAGCAGGCGGCGCGTGCGGCCGACCTCGAGCACGTCACGAAAACCGGCCGTGGTCACCAGCGCCGTGCGCGCGCCCTTGAGCTCCAGCAGCGCGTTGGTCGAGATGGTGGTTCCGTGCGCGACGCGCATCACGTCGGCGCCATGCACTTGCAGGCTGTCCAGTGCGGACACGATGCCTTTCCACTGTTCGCCGGGAAATGACGGCACCTTGGCCACACGAAAGCGGCGGCTGCGCCGATCGAAACACACGATGTCGGTGAAGGTGCCTCCGACATCGATGCCCACCATCAGGTACATGAAGCGTCCTTGCTCATAAATAATCTCTGATCGTCGACAATATTATCGAAATTTCTGCATTAAGGGTTGCGTGGAGATGTTGGTGATTTCCCTATGAAATTCGATCGAAACAGTCGTTGACCAAGTTGCCGACATAGAAGACGATATTCCATGATGCTTGGTTGTTAGAGAAAAAGGCTGCGGAGCCTTTTCCAGGTCTAAGGAGATATTGCTTGATCTTTGCCGACAATATGGTGGAAATACATCCGCAAACCGGCGAACGCCTCGCCGGTGCCGGCGCCGCGCCGGGCGAGCCGGCGGCGGTGATGGTGCGCATCGAAGGACTGCGCAAGTCCTTCGGCACCCAGGAGGTGCTCCGGGGCATCGATCTCACGGTGCGCAAGGGCGAAGCCATCTCCGTCATCGGCCCGAGCGGGTCCGGCAAGAGCACGATGCTTCGCTGCATCAACTACCTGGAAGAGCCGGACGGCGGATCGATCTATCTCGACGGCCATCTGCTGGGCCAGGAGGAGCGCAACGGCCGGCGCGTCGCGATGAAGGCAGCGCGTCTGAACGCGCTTCGCGCGGAAACCGGCATGGTGTTCCAGCATTTCAACCTGTGGCCGCACATGACCGTGCTGGACAACCTGGTCGAAGCACCGATGCGCGTACGCCACCGCAGCCGTGCCCAGGCGGTGGAGACGGCGCGCGAACTGCTCGCCCGGGTCGGCCTGTCCGAGAAGGAAAAGGAATATCCGCTTCGTCTGTCCGGCGGACAGCAGCAACGTGTGGCGATCGCCCGGGCGCTCGCGATGAGCCCGAAGATCATGCTGTTCGACGAGGTCACCTCCGCGCTCGATCCCGAACTCGTCGGCGAAGTCCTTCAGCTCATGCAGGCGCTCGCACGCGGCGGCATGACCATGATCGTCGTTACCCACGAGATGGATTTCGCGCGGCAGGTGTGCGATCGGGTGGTCTTCATGGACAAGGGCCAGATCGTCGAAGCCGGCGCGCCCGATGTCGTCTTCCGCCATCCGAGCGATCCCCGCACCCAGCAGTTTCTCTCGCGCGTGCTTCACCGGCTCGGTGACGGCGAGCGATGAGGATGGCGCTGCGACGCGATCGGAACCCGTTGGCCGGGGCACTGGGCTGCGCCTGCCAGAAAGTCTTTATTACGAAGGAGTGGTCATGACGAATTCGACAGTGATTCAGGCCGGTGCATCGGTCGCAGGCACCATGCTCAAGCGCAGCGCGCGCATCGCATTGCTCGCCCTCGCGGTACCCGCGGCCTGGGCCCAGGGCGCCAGCCAGTGCATGACCGTGGACAAGGTCCGCGCCGCGGGCGGATGGAACATCGTCACGCAGGTGCCGCAGTTCGAGCCGTATTGGTATGCCGACGACAAGGGCACGCTGCAGGGCATGGACCACGACATGCTGACCGAGGTCAACAAGGTGCTGAACATTCCCGCCACGCGCTACACCACCGTGGCCTGGGCCGGTGTGCTGCCGGCGCTGCAGGCCGGCAAGAGCGACTTCGTGCCACTGGCCATCGCCGTGACAGACGCGCGGCGAAAGACTTTCGCGTTCTCCTATCCCGAGGGCGACAACTCGATCGTGATCTTCACGCGCCCCGACGCCGGCATCAAGGGGCCGGCCGATCTGGTCGGCAAGACGGTCGGCGTCGAGATCGGTTCGGCCGGCGAGTCCACTGCCATGGCGCTCAGGGAAAAGGCCAAAGCCGACGGCAAGGACATCAGCATCAAGGCCTACCAGCACAACGTGGATGAATTCCTGGACCTGGGCAACAAGCGCATCGATGCGGTGCTGATCAATGGCGCGCCGGTCGCGGCCTACATGAAGAAGCATCCCGGCAAGTTCGTCAATGCCGGCCTGGCGGACAAGCCCTTGTATGCGTCCTGGGTGTTCCGCAAGGAGGACTTCGGCGCACCCGGCTGCATCGGCGACGAAGTGAATCGCGCGCTCAAGGTCTTGCGCGAGAAGGGGACCACCAAGGCGATCCAGATGAAGTGGTTCGACCATGAAATGCAGCTGCCGGACTATGCGGCCTGGAAGAGCGTCGAGTAAGACCGAGCGACGGAGACCCTCGTGAACATCGATCTGCAAGCGTTCTTCGATCCGCGCCAGGTGCTGGACAACACCGATGTCCTTCTCGCCGGCGCCTGGACCACGATCGAGCTCTCGGTGGTGTCGGCGGTAATGGCCGGCGTCGTCGGCGTGATCCTGTCCACCACGCGTTCCTCGCGTTGGCGCATGGTGTCCGGGGTCACGCGAACGTGGATCGAGCTGGTGCGCGGCACGCCGCTGCTGGTGCAGATGTACCTGCTTTATTACGGCCTGCCGTCGCTGGGCATCACCTTGTCGCCACTGGTCGCGGCGGCGCTGGCGCTGGGGCTGAATTCGGGCGCCTATGTGTGCGAGATCCTGCGTTCCGCATTGACGGCGGTCGTGCGTGCGCAAAGCGAAAGCGCAAGGGCGCTGGGCATGGGCCATGCGATCACGCAGATCCGCGTGGTGTACCCGCAGGCCATCCCGATCGCCTTGCCCGGCCTGATTGGCGAGGTGATCGACATCGTGAAGTGGAGTTCGATCGCCTCCATCGTCGTGGTGCCGGAAGCGACCCAGGTCGTTTCGCAGATCGTGGCGCAGAGCTACCGCGGCTTCGGCATCATGTTCCTGACGCTGGCGCTGTTCTACCTGGCACTGACGTTCTCGCTGTCGACGCTGAGCCGCCGTCTGGAAAAGCGCATCACGCGCTATCGGGTCAGGGTGGCACATGCTTGAGCTGAATTTCGCGCCGGTCTTCAAGGCCTTCGACCAGCTCATGGCCGCGGCCATGTACAGCCTCGCCATCGGCGTGGCGGCGATGGTGCTGGCCATGCTGGTCGGTACGCTGGGCATGGCGCTTTCGCAGATGCGATCCAGGGCCGCCAGACGCGCCGTGCTCGTCTATGTGGACCTGTTCCGCGGCACACCGCTGCTGGTGCAGATCCTGGTCCTGTTCTACGGACCTTCGGCGCTGGGCGTGCCGATCCCTCCCTACACCTCGGGGATCATCGCACTCGGGCTCTACTACGGCGCCTACATCATGGAAATCATGCGCGGCGCGTTCGAGAGCATCCCCGCCGGCCATGTCGATGCCGCGCGCGCGATGGGCATGCCGGGCTCGCGCATCTTCTGGCGCATCCAGTTGCCGCAGACGATCGCCGTCGTCGTCTCGCCGCTGTCGGGTCAGTTCGCGCGCCTGTTCAAGGCCTCATCGCTGCTGTCCGTGATCGGTGTCACCGAGCTGACCGTGCGCGGCCACGTGATCATGACCAACACGCTCGCGCCCATCGAAACCTGGCTGGTCGTCGCCGGGATCTATCTGTTCTTCAACACCATCGTCGTGGTCGGTGCCCATCTTCTCGAGCAGCATCTGACGCGCGGGCGGCGCTGACAACGGTTCATGCGCCAAGCTGATCGCCCGGGGCGAGGACGACGAGCGTGTCATCACGCACAACGGCCGAAGCGGCAGAGTAAGACGAATTCCTGAAAGGGTTTATCCGGGCTGGCTGCGACAGGTCATCCGTAACAATTGAACACAATTCTGGCCACCTTTTCCATGCCGGCCATCGCTTGAAGGAGCGTCATGAAGACCGTGCGTGTTCTCTGTTGCGCCGCTGCGCTGGCCCTCGCCGGCGCCGGCGCGAGTGCCCAGATCCTGGTCGGGCAGTCGGCCGACATGTCGGGCCCGGTCGCCGCCAGCGTGAAGGAGACGATCGCCGGCTCTCAGCTTGTCATCGACGACGTCAACGCCCATGGCGGCGTCAATGGCGAGCAGATCGAGGTGATCCGTCTCGACGACGGCCTCGATGTCAAGCGCTCGGTCGAGAACACGCGCATCCTGATCGAGGACAAGAAGGTCGTCGCCTTGCTGCTCAATCGCGGCACGCCCAACACGCTGGCGGTGATTCCGCTGCTGGACAAGTACGGCGTGGCGTTGATCGGCCCTTCCACCGGCGCGATGGCGCTGCACAAGCCCTTGCAGAAGAGCGTGTTCAACGTGCGCTCGACCTACCAGCGCGAGGCCGAGAAGGCGATCCAGTACCTGTCCACCGTCGGCATCCAGCGCATCGCGGTCGTCCAGGCCGACGACTCCTTCGGCAAGGACGCGATGGAAGGCGCGGTGAAAGGTTTTACGCAGGCGAAGATGAAGCCGGTCGTGGTGGTGATGGCCGACCGCAACAAGCCCAACTACGCGACCATGGTGCCGCAGCTGGTCGACTCGAAAGCCCAGGCGGTCGTGTGGATCGGCTCGGGCACCGCGGTGACCGACGGCGTCAAGGCGCTGCGGGCGGCGGGTTCGGCCGCGCAGATCATCACGCTCTCGAACAACGCCGCCTCGGGCTTCATCAAGGAACTCGGAACCGCCAGCGCGGGCGTGATCGTGACCCAGGTGCTGCCCTACGAGCGCTCCTTCGGCCATCCGATGATCAAGGAGGCGATGGCGCTGGCGAAGGCCAAGGGCCAGAACGAGCTGTCGCCGGCGCTGCTCGAAGGTTTCGTCGCCACCAAGGTGCTGGTCGAGGTGCTTCGCCGCGCCGGGCCCAAGCCGACCCGCGCCAGGGTGCTCGCGGCGCTCAACAACTTCCAGTTCGACGTGGGCGGCGGCCTCGATGTGAGCTACACGCCGCAGGATCACTCGGGCATCAGCTACGTCGATCTGTCGATCATCAGCGGCGGGCGGTTCAAGCGCTGAGGCAACTGTCGGGTCGCCTAACTTCTGAGCGCGCTTCGGGTGCGTCGACCTACCGACGATGCGTACCCAGCAACGCTAGCAGCAAGAGTGCGATCTCGCATGATTGAGGAACCCGAGCATAGGGGTTTCAGTCGGGTGGCGATGTTTGTGAGAGAGTGATAGCTTCATTCGCGAGGATGGTTGCCGCCATCATGCGCTGGCTCTTGTCGTCGCCGGTATCCCATCCCAAAATGACTGCGTGTTCATCGAAGTCTGTAATCGGTGCTGCGTGCGCCATCAACTCGGCTTTATGAACGTTGTGGACCGCAACATCCGCCCGTGCGCATGCTTGCTTTGGGTGGCGACAAGTTTGAGATAGCTCCCAAATTCTGGTTTCCTCTAGGCCGGTATTTCGGCAAACGGATGTTTCGAAAGTGCCGTTGTACTGCTCCGGACTGAAGCCCTGCCATTTGACGCGGCCCGATCGTTTGTCGACATAGCGAGGCTCGAAGATGAATCGTGCAACGATCTCATGAGCACTCAGCGTACTCGGCAGCGTCATCACCTCATTTGCCGAGGCCTCATGGGCCGTACCCTGGTCTCGCGGACTATCTTGAGTAGAGTCCCTTGACTGCCTCCACAATGCGCTCAGGAACCGCATCATCAAAAGCCTCAGTCCCATGCAGAGTTCTCCTTTCGCCCAAACGACCCGCAAACGAGATACGACCGTCTCCTCGTAGACTGACGGAGAAAACTCGGCGATGGCTACTGGACCAATCGAGCGTCAATTCGCCGTCGCGGTCCACTGCCAGTTCTGGCGACGGGAGAGTCTTCGGCCACGCTAAGAGGAATCGCTCGCCCACCTCAAACGTTGAGGGGTCGAGCATAGCCTCTTGGCCCTGTTGCCACGCTTCTTCGCGCAATGTATATAGATCGTGAATTGCAGATGAGGTATGGCTCTGATCTGTAAGCGGTGCAAGTGCACGCGCGGTCAGCCTTTCCAAGGCTTGGGACTCAGGGCCAAAGCCGAAGCCATAGAGGCCCGCGGTCAGGGGAAGGTAATCTGAAGTTAGGGTGCTCATTCAAATAAGGCTGCCGCCTTCTCCGTGATGTGCTCAAAGAAGATCGTGTTCTTAAATTCACGCAGGCTGTCCAAGGTTCCCCATACTTGGGCGTCGTCGGCATCAGCACGCATGACCTTAAAAGTATCTATGTCCAAAAAGATCCCGACAGTTCCTGGTTGAATGCTGGCCTGAGATTCTTCTAGCGCTTGTGTGACGATTGCGCATCTGTTGGTTGCCTGTTCAACCATCACGACTCTTTGTACAAAAGCAGAAAGGGACTGTGGTAAGTTGAGAGGAACCATCGGAGCGGCATTTAGATACTCCGAGAAATCTGCAAACGGGTAGGGAAGTGGCAGCAGATTGATGTATCTCACTGCCGAGCGCGTAACTGTGCGCGGCTGTACCATTTCCACAAACTTGTCCCACAACGGTTTGGCCACTCCGCGTAGCTCATCCCAGTCTCGATATGGAGCGAGGCGGCTGAATGTAAAGCCAGTCGTCCGCGCAAGCATGACATAACCTTGCGGTTCGGATTCGAGACGCACACCTGTGGCCGATCGTTGGGAGGACGAGGTTGGCGCCTCTCGCCCAGTTTTAAGGTCAACGCCCATGGCGATTTGCCAAAGCTGGCTTTTCCGAGGAAAGGTGTCTGCCAAGGACGCCGCGAATCTGTCCAACGAGTCTAACGAGACTGCGGGTTCGAAATGCACATCGATCAGGCCCTCCCTGATTGGAGCGTTGTTCAGGTGTCGTGGCACAGCCATGGTCGTCTAACGATGTGGGGCACGGATCGACTTCTTTCTTGTGACCTTCGAAACGAAAACGCCGTTCTGCCGTAGCTTTTCTTGATTTTCCCAAAGCCACATCCGCAGGATCGTGCAAGCAACCTCTGCCTTAGAGGTGCCGTGGATTCCGATGCCTGCAATCTCCCCGATCAGACGATCGGTCACCGCATCAACAGTGATTTGAAGTTTGGACGTCTCTACAGCGCTTCCTCGTGCCACAAATACCCTAGATAGAATCTAATTAGATTGAGTTTAGATGACTTGCTTGTTTTTCGGTAGTAGGCTTGGGCCCTTTTGGGTGTTTAGGACATACCCATCGACGGCTCCTTGCACGCAGGCATGCCTCATCCCGCCGCGCCCAACGCCCGCCGATACTGAACCGCCTCCGCCACATGCGCGGCCTGCATCTCGCCGGCGCCGGCCAGGTCGGCGATCGTGCGCGCGACCTTCAGCGCGCGGTGCGTGCTGCGCGCCGACCAGCCGAGCCTTGCCGCGGCCGCGTGCATGAACTTCAACGCTGCCGGCTCGAGCGCGGCATGGCGGTCGATCTCGGTGCCTTGCAGCGCCTGGTTGGGCTTGCCCTGTCGCGCCAGCGCGAACGCGCGCGCCGCCGCCACGCGCGCACGGATGCCTTCGGTCGCTTCGCCGGCCGGCGCGTCGAGCAACTGCTGCGCCGAGACCGCGGGCACTTCGATGTGCAGATCGATGCGGTCGAGCAGGGGACCGCTGAGCTTGCCCTGGTAGCGCAGCACCTGGTCCGGCGTGCAGCGGCAGGCCTTGAGCGTCGAGCCGAGGTAGCCGCACGGACACGGGTTCATGGCCGCGATCAACTGGAAGCGCGCGGGAAATTCGGCCCGGCGCGCGGCGCGCGCGATCGTGATGCTGCCGGTTTCCAGCGGCTCGCGCAGCGCCTCGAGCGCGGAGCGCGTGAACTCGGGAAACTCGTCGAGAAAGAGCACGCCGTGGTGCGCCAGCGAGATCTCGCCCGGCCGCGGCGGCGAGCCACCGCCGACGAGGGCCACGGCGCTGGCGGTGTGATGCGGGCTCACCGTCGGCCGGCACATCCAGCGCTCGACCGCGAAGCGGCCGCCCAGGCTGGCGATGGCAGCGCTTTCGAGCGCTTCGTCGACGCTCATCGCCGGCAGCACACCGGCGAAGCGCTGGGCCAGCATGGACTTGCCGGAGCCCGGCGGTCCGACCATCAGCAGGCTGTGGTTGCCGGCGGCCGCGATTTCGAGGGCGCGCTTGGCGCCTGCATGCCCTTTCACATCGGCGAGATCGGCGGGGCGCGCCGCCGGTCGCGCGGCCTGCGGCACAACCCGCGCCCATCCGTCTGCGCCGGCTTCGGGCAGCGGCTGGGCTGCATCGGCCGCCAGAAACTGCCGTACGACGTCGAGCAGGTGCGCGGCGCCATACACCTCGGCGCCTGGCACCAGCGCGGCCTCCCGGGCGCTGTCGGCGGGCAGCACCAGCCGCGTGGCGATCCCGCCCATGTGCAGCGCCAGCGCCATCGCGAGCGCGCCGCGCACGGGCCTGAGCTGACCCGATAGCGAGAGCTCGCCTGCGAACTCGTTACCCGCGAGCCGCGACGCCTCGATCTGGCCGCTCGCCGCGAGGATCCCGAGCGCGATCGGCAGATCGAAGCGGCCCGAATCCTTCGGCAGGTCGGCCGGCGCGAGGTTCACCGTGATGCGCTTGTTGTTGGGGAATTCGAGCCCGGCGTTCTGGATCGCCGAGCGCACGCGTTCGCGCGCTTCCTTCACTTCGACATCGGCCAGGCCTACCAGCGTGAAGCTCGGCAGGCCGTTGGCCAGATGCACCTCGACCGTGACGCTCGCGGCTTCCAGGCCCAGCAAGGCACGGCTCTGCACCAAAGACAGACTCATTCCTCTCCCTTTCCCCAAGATGGTGCTTTCCATCTCTTGTTCGATCTGCTGCATGCCCGGCCCGGCGGCGTTGTTACAGCCTTTTGACAGTTTGGCACGCTCCCTGCTTTGACCTGGACTCCATTCCATTTCAAAACACTCCGAGGAGTCTCTCGATGATGCACCGTAAAACCGTCCGGCTACTGGCCGCGGTCGCCTTCGCCGCCCTGCCGATGCTCGCGAGCGCGCAGCTCACCGGCAACGTTTCGCTCACCAGCGACTACAAGTTCCGTGGCCAGGACCAGGACGTGATCGGCAGCAACGGCTACGCCAAGACCCGCTCGGTCAAGCCCGCCGTGCAGGGCGGCTTCGACTACACCTTCGGCGAGAGCGGCTTCTATGTCGGCAACTGGAACTCCAGCGTCAACTGGCTCAACGGCAACAGCATCGAGACCGACCTGTACGGCGGCTACAAGATGAAGGCAGGCGTCTTCGACCTCGACTTCGGCGTGCTCACGTACCTGTACCCCGGCAACACGCGCGGCAACACCACCGAGCTCTACGGCTCGGCCGGCTACACCGACGAGGTGATCGGCTCCTTCACGCTGAAGTACTCGCACACCGTCTCCAAGGACTACTTCAACTACGCGGGCAACAAGGACGGCTCGGGCCTGAGCGGGCGCAACACGGGCTACCTGAACCTGGCCTATTCGAAGGAGATCATGCCCAAGCTCACGCTCAAGGCCGCCCTGGGCTACACGCACATGAGCGCGGACATCCGAAGCCTGGGCTACAAGAGCTACGTCGACTACAACGTGGGCGCCTCCTATGACTTCGGCAACGGCCTGTCGCTGGCCGGCTCGGTGCAGGGCGCCAATCAGAAGAACGCCTACCTGCTGACCGCCAGCCCGGGCGTGGACTTCGGCTTCGGGCCCATCGGCGCCACCACCTACTCGCCCAACAAGGCGCGCTTCATCGTCACGCTGACCAAGACGCTCTAGTCATGAAGAAGCGCGGCCCGCGCGGCCGCGCCGTCCCGTTCCATCGTTAGGAGATCCACCATGAAGCTGGTCACAGCCATCATCAAACCGTTCAAGCTCGACGAAGTGCGCGAAGCGCTCTCGGCCATCGGCGTGCAGGGCATCACCGTCACCGAGGTCAAGGGCTTCGGCCGCCAGAAGGGCCACACCGAGCTGTACCGCGGCGCGGAGTACGTCGTCGACTTCCTGCCCAAGGTCAAGATCGAGGCCGCCGTGGCCGACGAGCTCGTGGAGCGCGTGATCGAGGCCGTCGAAAGCGCCGCGCGCACCGGGAAGATCGGCGATGGCAAGGTCTTCGTCTACGACCTGGAGCAGGTCGTCCGGATCCGCACCGGCGAAACAGGGCGCGAGGCGCTCTGACCGCAAGGCACGAAAGAAAAAACCAAATGAAAAAACTGCTTGTCTCACTCGCGCTCGGCCTGAGCGTGCTCCTGGCCGGCACGGCCGGCTTCGCTCAAACGCCGGCGCCTGCAGCCGACGCGTCGGCCGCGGCACCTGCGGCTGCTGCGCCCGCTCCGGCCGCCGCCGCTGCACCGGCCACAGCCGCCGCCGCATCCGCGCCGGCCGCCGATGCCTCGGCCGCCGCGGCACCCAGCTTCAACAAGGGCGACACCGCCTGGATGATGGTGTCGACGCTGCTCGTGATCATGATGACCGTGCCCGGCCTCGCGCTGTTCTACGGCGGCCTGGTGCGCAGCAAGAACATGCTGTCGGTGCTGATGCAGGTGATGGTCACCTTCTCGATGATCGTGGTGCTGTGGCTCATCTATGGCTACAGCCTCGCGTTCACCGAGGGGAATTCCTTCGTCGGCGGCTTCGATCGGCTCTTCATGAAGGGCATCTTCGATGCGGCCACCGGCGTGTTCGCGCCGGGTGCGACCTTCAGCAAGGGCGTCTACATCCCCGAACTGCTGTTCGCCGCCTTCCAGGCCACCTTCGCCGGCATCACCTGCTGCCTGATCGTCGGTGCCTTCGCCGAGCGCATCAAGTTCTCGGCCGTGCTGTTGTTCATGGCGATCTGGTTCACCTTCAGCTATGCACCGATCGCACACATGGTCTGGTTCTGGATGGGCCCCGACGCCTACGCCAACAAGGACGTGGTCGATGCGATGAACGCCAAGGCCGGCCTGATCTGGCAATGGGGCGCGCTCGACTTCGCGGGCGGCACCGTGGTGCACATCAACGCCGCCGTCGCCGGCCTCGTGGGCGCGGTGCTGGTCGGCAAGCGCATCGGCTACGGCAAGGAAGCCTTCACGCCGCACTCGCTCACGCTCACCATGGTCGGCGCCTCGCTGCTGTGGGTCGGCTGGTTCGGCTTCAACGCGGGCTCCGCGCTCGAAGCCGGCACCAGCGCGGTGCTGGCCTTCATGAACACCTTCTCGGCCACGGCTGCGGCGGTGCTGGCATGGTGCATCGGCGAAGCGCTGATGCGCGGCAAGGCCTCGATGCTCGGCGCTGCGTCGGGTGCCGTCGCCGGCCTGGTGGCGATCACGCCGGCCGCCGGCAATGTCGGCCTGATGGGCGCGATCGTGGTCGGCTTCGTCGCCGGCTTCGCCTGCCTCTGGGGCGTCAACGGTCTCAAGCACCTGCTCAAGGCGGACGACTCGCTCGACGTCTTCGGCGTGCACGGCGTCGGTGGCATCGTCGGTGCGCTCCTGACCGGCGTCTTCAACACCCAGGCGCTCGGCGGTCCTGGCCTGGTGGGCGACTGGGTCACGGCAGCCGTGACCTCCAACGGCATCGGTGCCCAGGTCTGGATCCAACTGAAGGCCGTGGTGCTGACCATCGTGTGGTCGGGCGTGGTGGCCTTCATCGCCTTCAAGATCGCCGACCTCACCATCGGCCTGCGCGTGACCGAGGAAGAAGAGCGCGAAGGCCTCGATATCTCCTCGCACGGCGAAACCGCCTACAACCGCTGAAGCGAACGGGCCGCCGCGCGCGGCCCGCTTCTTGCAACGGAATCAACGGGTTCTCCTTTGGATGTTCAGCCCGCCAGCGCTTCGGTGCCGGCGGGCTTCTTTTTGTGTGCGCGTCGGTGGCGCGTGGGACCTGGTTCCGGTTTTGCGGGTAGATTCATCGCCATGTGGACGACGCTCGACGACAGCCTGTGCCAGCTCGGTGAATCGCCGTTCTGGCATCCGCACGAAGGTGCGCTCTACTGGCTCGACATTCCCGGGCGCGCCGTGTTGCGAACGCGCGGCGGGATCGGTGCTGCCACCGTCGAACGATGGAGCCTGCCCACCGAGCCGGGCTGCATGGCGCCGGCGCGCAGCGGCGGCCTGGTGATCGCGCTGCGCGACGGCATCTACCGCGCGCCGCAATGGGGCAGTCCGCTGCGATTGCTCGCACGCGCCGACTACGACACGCGCACCATGCGCTTCAACGACGGCAAGTGCGATCCGCTGGGCCGCTTCTGGGCCGGCACGCTCAACGAGGCCAAGGACCGGCCGAACGCCGCGCTCTACTGCCTCGACGCGCGCGGCGGCCGCGCGCCGGTGCTCACGCAGATGGCCAACGAAGCCACCACCGCGAACGGGCTCGCGTTCTCGCCCGATGCCTCGACCCTCTACTGGTCCGACACCACGGCGCACCGTGTGCGCGCGTGGGAATGGGCGGCCGCGTCCAACGTGCTGTCGCGTCCCCGCGTGTTCCGCCAGTTCGAGGGCAAGCCCGCGGGCTGGACGCCGGAATCGCCGGTGCGCTACGAGGGCCGGCCGGACGGCGCCACGGTCGACGCCGCGGGCTGCTACTGGGCCTCGATGTTCGAAGGCGGTCAGCTGCTGCGCTTCGCGGCCTCGGGCGAACAGCTGACGGCGCTGGCGACGCCGGTACAGTGTCCGACCATGCCCTGCCTCGGCGGCGGCGACCTGCGCACGCTGTTCGTCACCTCCGCACGGCAGGGCCGGCCCGCATCGGAACTGGCGCAGCGTCCCGCGTCGGGCTACGTGGTGTCGATGCGCGTCGAAACGCCGGGGCTGCCGGTCCACTTCTTCGAGGATTGAGGACCGTCGTGGGCGCTACGATGGCGGCCATGGATCCTGCCCTTGCCCAGCTCACCGACCGCATCCGCGCCGCCGCCGCCGATGGACATCGGCTTCGCATCCGCGGCGCCGGCACCAAGGACTTCTACGGCGAATCCCCGCAAGGCGAGCTCCTTGCCACCGGTGCCCTCACCGGCATCACCAGCTACGAACCCAGCGAACTCGTCGTCACCGCGCGCGCCGGCACGCCCCTGGCCGAACTCGAAGCCGCCCTCGCTGCCTGCGGCCAGTGCCTGCCCTTCGAGCCCCCGCGCTTCGGCCCCTCGGGCACCGGCACCGTCGGCGGCATGATCGCCGCCGGCCTCTGCGGCCCCGCGCGCGCCAGCGTGGGCGCCGTGCGCGACTACGTGCTGGGCGCCACCCTCGTCAACGGCCGCGGCGAAGTGCTCGCCTTCGGCGGCCAGGTCATGAAGAACGTCGCCGGCTACGACATCTCGCGCCTGCTCGCCGGCTCCCTGGGCACGCTCGGCCTCATCGCCGAAGTCAGCCTCAAAGTCCTGCCCATCGCCCCCGCCGAGGCCACCCTGCGCTTCGAATGCACCCAGTCCGATGCCCTGCGCCTGCTCAACGGCTGGGGCGCCCAGCCGCTGCCCCTGAACGCCAGCCGCTGGAGCGAACAGGACGCCACCGGCGCCCTCTGGCTGCGCCTGCGCGGCGCCGTGGCCGCGGTCGATGCCGCCTGCAGGCACCTGGGCGGCGAGCGTCAGCCCGATGCACAGGCCCAGCCCGACTGGCAGGCCGCACGCGACCAGCGCCTGCCCTGGTTCGGCATCCCCGGCGCGCACAGCCTCTGGCGCCTCTCGGTGCCCCAGACCGCGCCCGCCATCGACTTCGAGACCGCGCCCCTCCTCGAATGGCACGGCGCCCAGCGCTGGTACCTCGCCTCGGCCAACCAGGGCGCGCGCCTGCGCGCCGCCGCGCGCACCGCCGGCGGCCATGCCACCCTGTTTCGCATCGCCGACGGCGCCAGCCAGGCCGCGCGCTCCGTGCCGCGCTTCGACGCGCTCAGCGCCCCCCTCGCGCGCATCCACCGCGCGCTCCTGCGCGAGTTCGACCCGCACGCCGTCTTCGACCACGCGCGGCTGCTCGGCGCCGACTGATCCACCCGTCCTCCTTCATGCAAACCGAACTCGCGCCCGAATACAAGAACACGCCCGAAGGCCTGGCAGCCGAAGCCATCCTGCGCAAATGCGTGCACTGCGGCTTCTGCACCGCCACCTGTCCCACCTACCAGCTGCTGGGCGACGAGCTCGACGGCCCGCGCGGGCGCATCTACCTGATCAAGCAGGTGCTCGAAGGCCATGCGCCCACGCGCAGCACCCAGCTGCACCTGGACCGGTGCCTGACCTGCCGCAACTGCGAGAGCACCTGCCCGAGTGGCGTGCAATACGGCCACCTGGTCGACATCGGGCGCAAGATCGTCGACGACAAGGTCCCGCGCCCGGCCCTCGAATCGGCCACCCGCTGGCTGCTCAAGGAAGGCCTGCCTTCGCCGCTCTTCGGCCCCGCGATGAAGCTGGGCCAGTCCGTGCGCGGCCTGCTGCCCGACGCCCTGAAGGCCAAGGTGCCCGCGCCGCAGCCCTCGGGCCACTGGCCCGCGCGCATCCATGCGCGCAGGATGCTGCTCTTGGCCGGCTGCGTGCAGCCCTCGATGGCCCCCAACATCAACAAGGCCACCGCGCGCGTGCTCGACGCGGCCGGCATCCAGAGCGTGATCGCGCCCAAGGCCGCCTGCTGCGGCGCGGTGAAGTTCCACCTCGACGACCACGAAGGCGCCCGCGTGCAGATGCGCGCCAACATCGACGCCTGGTGGCCGCACATCGAGGGGGACGGCGGCCACGCGGTGGAGGCGATCGTGATGAACGCCTCGGGCTGCGGCGTGACCGTGCGCGAGTACGGCCACCTGCTCAAGGACGATGCGGCCTATGCGGCCAAGGCACAGCGTGTCAGTGCGCTCACCAAGGACCTGAGCGAGCTGCTGCCCGAGCTGGCCGCGGCGCTGAAGGACCGGGTGAAGGCGCCCCCGGGCGTGATCGCCTACCACCCGCCGTGCACGCTGCAGCACGGCCAGCAGCTGCGCGGCGGGGTGGAGGCGAGCCTGCGCGCGCTGGGCTTCGACGTGCAGCTGGCCAGGAACGAGTCGCACCTGTGCTGCGGCTCGGCGGGCACGTACTCGGTGCTGCAGCCGGCGCTGGCCTATGCCTTGCGCGACCGCAAGCTGGGGCACCTGGCGCAGCTGCAGCCCACCACCATCGTGTCGGCCAACATCGGCTGCATCACGCACCTGCAAAGCGCAGGCCAGACGCCCGTGCGGCATTGGGTGGAGTTGCTGGACGAGGCCATGGCGGTGGCCTGATCGCACACGCAAAGGGGCTGCGGTCCGACTCGCGGCCGGCCCGCGCGGCCCGATCCTGCAGGACTGTTCACTTCGGGAGCCCCTCCATGCGAGCCTCTTTCCAGACCCTTCTTTTTCGCGGCGCCGTCGCCGGCGCCTGCATCGCCGTGCCGTGGTCGGCGCAAGCCCAGCCCGCAGGCATGCCCGCGATGAGGTCGCAGGGCGCCGTGCAGTACGTGTGCGGCGGCATCGGCTCCGACGAATCCACCGCCATGCGCGCCGCGATGAAGGACCATCCGCTCGCACTGCTGTTCGCGCGCGCCGGTGGCGAGTACCTCGCGAACGTCGACGTGACGGTGCAGGACGCCAAGGGCGGCACGGCGCTGTCCATGCGCGCTTCGGGCCCGGTGTGCCTGATCGACCTGCCCGCCGGCCGCTACACCGTCCAGGCCACCAGCGAGGGCACGACCAAGAGCGAGGCCGTGACCGTCGGCAGCGGGCCGAAGACCGCGGACTTCCGCTTCTGAGCGTCGGCCGCGCTCAGGCCGCCAGCGCCGCCTCGATGTCGGGCCCGAGCGACTCCGGCTTGTCGAGCGGCGCGTAGCGCTTGCGCACCTGCCCGTCCTTGCCGACCAGGAACTTGGTGAAGTTCCATTTGATCGCCGTGCTGCCGAGCAGCCCGGGCGCCTCGTGCGTGATCCACTTGTAGAGCGGCGAGGCGCCGGGGCCGTTGACCTCGATCTTCTCCATCATCGGAAAGCTCACGCCATAGTTCTTGGTACAGAACGCGCCGATCTCCTCGTTGCTGCCCGGGTCCTGGTTGGCGAACTGGTTGGACGGGAAGCCGAGCACCGCGAAACCCCGGTCCGCGTATTTCTCGTACAGCGCTTCCAGGCCCTCGAACTGCGGCGTGAAGCCGCACTTGCTGGCCGTGTTGACGATCAGCAGCACCTTGCCGCGGTAGGCGGCGAGCGGCACAGGTGTGCCGTCGATCTGCTTCGCCTCGAAGTCGTAGACGCTGGTCATGGCATGTCCTTCAGGATGGGAATGCGCCGATCATCGTCGCCGTCCGGCGTTCCTGCAAACGCCGACCAGGCGGCCGCCGCCACGATCAGCGCGCCGCCGACCCAGATGCGCATGCCGAGCACCGCGGCGCCGAGCGCGACCGAGGACGTGCTCGCAAACAGCACTTCGGACAGCATGATCACCGAGGTCGTGCTGGCCACCAGGCGCCTCGCGCCGTACTGCAGGCAGACGTTGGCGACCACGAAGCCCGTGCCCAGCAGCAGCGCCCAGCCCAGCCAGCCCGGCGTCGCCAGCGCCGGCGGCGCGATGGCGCCGAAAGCCGAGCCTGCGAGCGCCGTCAGCGTCGCCACCCCCGCGCAGCCGCCGAACATCGCCAGTGCGCGCGATTCGCCCGGCGCCGCGCGCAGCCGGCGCAGCAGGATGTTGGTCACCGCGAAGCAGAAGCCGGCCGCGACGCCGAGCCAGTCCGCCAGGCTCGCGGGCACCGGCCAGTCGATCCCCGGCGACTTGAGCACCACCGCCACGCCGGCCAGCGCCAGCACCATGCGCGCCAGCGCCGCGGCGCTCGGACGCTCGCCGAGGAAGACCCAGGCCAGCAGCACGCTCCACAGCGGCATCAGGTAGAACAGCAGCACCACGCGCACCACGTCGCCCTGCGTCACCGCCCAGTTGAAGCCGACATTGGTCAGGCCCGCCGCCACGGCCAGCAGCACCAGTCCGCGATGCGCGACGAAGCCCCGCAACGCCTGCCGCCGCACCAGCGATATTGCGACGAAGATCGCGGCATAGATCAGGCTGGTGGCCCACACCGGATGCAGGCCGTGCGCCTCGAGCTGCCGAAAGGGAAACCACGAAACGCCCCACACGAAGGCGTTGAAGATCAGTGCGAGTGCGGGCAAGCCTGGGGGGTGCTCAATGGTGTTTGTCGCTGCGTGCGATGGCCAGCAAGTGTTCGACCTCTTCCGGATACTTGCGCAGGTTTCTCTGGTGCAGCCGCTTGATCATCCACATGAAGGTCGCCACGATGAGCCCGAAGGCGGTGATCGCCCAGTACGCGGAGAAGCCGAGCCCGGTGCACACGCTGTAGAACACGCCGAGGCACAGGATGCTCGCGTTCTCGTTGAAGTTCTGCACCGCGATCGACCGGCCGGCACCCATCAGGTTGTGGCCGCGGTGCTGCAGCAGCGCATTCATCGGCACCACCAGAAAGCCGCCCAGGCCGCCCAGCAGGATCAGGAACGGGATCGCGACCCACAGGTTGCTGATGAAGTTCATGCCGATCACCAGCAGGCCCATGCCGATGCCCAGCGGGATCACGCGCGTCGCCACGTCCAGGCGCATGCGCATCGAGGCCACGATCGCGCCGACGGCGGTGCCGATGGCGACCACGCCGGTGAGCGAAGAGGCCTGCGCCGTGTTGTAACCGAGCGCGAGCGATGCCCAGGCCAGCACGATGTACTTGAGGTTCGAGCTGGCGCCCCAGAACAGCGTCGTGGTGGCGAGCGTGATCTGTCCCAGCTTGTCGCGCCACAGCCGCGCATTGCAATGCCAGAAGTCGGGCAGCAACGCGAACAAGTTGCGCGCGAGGCCGTGCCGCACGTTCGCCCGCAAGGGCCGCATCTCGACCCCGGTATGGGGAATGCGGGTGTTGAACCACGCCGCCAGCACGTAGATGAAGATCAGCGTCGCGATCGCGGCTTCGGGCGGCGTGTCCACGCCGGTGTCGATCAGCGGAAAGTCGAACGCGAGCAGATGGCTCGACAACGCATGGCCGACCAGCTGCCCGCCCAGCACGATGCCCAGGATGATCGAGGCGATCGTCAGGCCTTCGATCCAGCCGTTGGCCTTGACCAGCTGCGACGCCGGCAGCAGCTCGGTGAGGATGCCGTACTTGGCCGGGGAGTAGGCCGCGGCACCGAGCCCGACGATCGCGTAGGCGACCAGCGGATGCGAGCCGAACAGCATCATCACGCAGCCGACCACCTTGATCGCATTGGCGACGAACATCACCTGGCCCTTGGGCAGCGCATCGGCGAAGGCGCCGACCAGCGGTGCCAGCAACACATAGAAGACGGTGAAGATCGGCACCAGCGCCGCGCGCTGCCACTCGGGCGCACCATGGGCCCGCAACAGTTCCACGGCAGCGACGAAGAGCGCGTTGTCGGCCAGCGACGAAAAGAACTGCGCCGACATGATCGTGTAGAAACCGCGCTTCATCGATGGGCTGGCTGGCCAGGAAGGGGGACTGCTGGCATTAGTGGGAAAGTAACCGTTTCGGGGGCGGCTGCGCGGTTATAGCATGGGGGTGTGGTGCCAAAATGGCAGGGCGTACCCGGTGTTCCGGGTGTTTTTGCGTGAGCGTTTTCAGCTTTCCTGCGGGTTTCTCCGTGCCTCGTCCCATCCTCGCCACCATCCATCCCGCTGCACTGCGCCACAACCTCGACCGGGTCCGGCGCGCCGCGCTCGACGCTCGCACCTGGGCCGTCGTCAAGGCCGATGCCTACGGGCACGGCATCGAGCGTGTGTTCGACGCCTTCCGTGCCGCCGACGGCTTCGCGCTGCTCGACCTGGCCGAGGCCGAACGCGTGCGCGCGCTCGGCTGGCGCGGGCCGGTGCTGCTGCTCGAAGGCGTGTTCGAGCCGCGCGACCTCGAGCTGTGTTCGCGCCTGGACCTCTGGCACACGGTGCACTGCGAGGCCCAGATCGACATGCTGGCCGCGCACAAGACGCAGGCGCCGCAGCGCGTCTTCCTCAAGATGAACTCGGGCATGAACCGGCTCGGCTTTGCGCCCGAGCGCTTCCGTGCCGCCTGGACGCGCCTGAATGCGCTGCCGCAGGTCGACGAGATCTCGCTGATGACCCATTTCAGCGATGCCGACGGCGAGCGCGGTGTCGCGCACCAGCTCGCGCTGTTCGAGCGCGTCACCCAGGACCTGCCCGGCGAGCGCTCGATCGCCAACAGCGCAGCCACGTTGCGCCATGCGGCCGACACGCGCGCTGACTGGGTGCGTCCCGGCATCGTGCTGTACGGCAGCGCGCCCGACTTCCCGGAACACGACCCGGCGCACTGGCAGCTGCAACCAGCGATGACGCTGGCGACGAAGCTGATCTCGGTGCAGCAGCTGAAGGCTGGCGACACCGTGGGCTACGGCTCGCGCTTCACGGCCGAGGGCGCGCTGCGCATCGGCATCGCCGCGGTCGGCTATGCCGACGGCTATCCGCGCCATTGCGACACCGGCACGCCGGTGCTGGTCGACGGCGTGCGCACGCGCATGGTGGGGCGCGTCAGCATGGACATGATCACGGTCGATCTCACGCCCGTGCCCGATGCCGGCTTCGGCAGCGAGGTCACGCTGTGGGGGCGCGCATCGAACGGCGCCGTGCTGCCGATCGATGAAGTGGCGCAAGCCGGCGGCACCGTCGGCTACGAGCTGATGTGCGCCGTGGCGCCGCGTGTCCCGAAACGGGTGGACGAGCCCCGAAGCGCGGCTCAATAGAGACCGCGCTGGCGTGCCTGCAGCCGTGCCAGGCCCAGCAGCGCATCGGTGAAGGGCGTCGGCACGCCCGCGCGCTGGCCGAGTTCCCGCACCGAGGACACCAGCGCATCGAGCTCGACCGCGCGGCCGGCCTCCACGTCCTGCAGCATCGAGGTCTTGAACGCACCGAGCTTGCGCGTGACCGCGTGGCGGTCTTCCGGCGTCTCGGCGATCGGGACGCCGATGCGCGCGCCGATGTCCCTGGCCTCCAGCATGATCGCCGAGATGAAGCCGCGCACCAGGTCGTCGTTGAGGATCAGGTCGGTGGTGGCGCCGGTCAGCGCGCTGATCGGGTTGACCGTCATGTTGCCCCAGAGCTTGTACCAGATGTCCTTCTGGATCTGCGGCGACAGGCGGGCGTCGAGGCCCGCGCGCACGAGCAACTCGCACAGCGCCTGCGCGCGCGGCGTCGCTTCGCCCGAAGGCTCGCCGACGATCAGCCCGTTGCCGAAGTGATGCCGCACCACGCCCGGCGCATCGAGCGAGCAGCTCGCATGCACCACGCCGCCGATCACGTGCCGCGCCGGGATCGCCGCATCGATGCGGCCGCCCGGATCGATCGCCTCCAGCTGCGCGCCCGCCAGCGGGCCGCCGAAGCCGCCCTGCAGGAACCACCAGGGCACGCCGTTCATCGCGGTGAGAACGATCGTCGCGGGGCCGAGCAGCGGTGCGATCTGCTCGGCCACCACCGGCAGCGCCGGCGCCTTGACCGCGACGATCACCACCTGCTGCACGCCCAGCGCCTTCGGATCGGCACTGGTCCGCACCGGCACCGCCGTGCGCGCACCGCCGCTCACCAGCGCGAGGCCGTCGCGCTGCAACGCCGCCAGCGTCGCACCGCGCGCCACCACGTCGATCTCGCAGCCGGCCTGCGCCAGCTTCGCGCCCAGCCATCCGCCGATCGCGCCGGCGCCGTAGATGCAGACTTTCATGCTTGGTACGCGTCGTCGATGCGGTCGATCTGCCGGACCAGCGCGTCGAACAGGTCCTGCCCCGCGCCGTGGTTCGCACTGAGCTGGAAGGAATCGCGCGTGCACTTGCGCGCGATCTCCTCGGACACCGGGATCGCGGCGCCCATCGAGAAGGTCGCCATCTGGATCTCGCAGGCGCGCTGCAGCGTCCAGAGGATCGCGAAGGTCTGCGGCAGCGTGTGGCCCCAGGCCAGCAGGCCATGGTTGCGCAGGATCACCGCGCGCCGGTCGCCGATGCTCTGGATCAGGCGCGGGCCTTCGTCGGCATGGATGGTGATGCCCTCGAAGTCGTGGTACGCGACCATGTCGTGCAGCTGCGCGGTGTAGAAGTTGGTCTGCTGCAACCCGCCCTGCAGGCAGGCCACCGCGACGCCGGCCGTGGTGTGCGTGTGCATCACGCAATGCGCATCGGACAGGCCGTCGTGGATCGCGGCGTGCACGGTGAAGCCGGCCGGATTGACGGGCCAGGTCGAGCCGTCGAGCACCCGGCCCTGCAGGTCGATCTTGACCAGGTTGCTCGCGGTCACCTCGCTGTAGTGCAGACCGAAGGGATTGATCAGAAACTGCTTCTCACCGCCGCTCACGCTGTCGGGCAGCCGCACGGTGATGTGGTTGTAGATCATCTCGGTCCAGCCCAGCATCGCGAACACGCGGTAGCACGCCGCGAGCTGCAGCCGCGCCGCGCGCTCGTCGGGATGCATCGTGGAGGGGACGCGCGCCGTGGGCGGCGCAGAAAGAACGGTGGTCATCGGCAGTTCCCTTTCATTCGTGCTTGCGTCGCGGACGCGTGGTCAGGATTCGTCGCGCAGCCAGGTGACCGCGCCGGAGTGCGTCACCGCGCCCTGGTGGCCGGGCCGCACCGTGAGCGCGTATTTCTCGAGCACGCCGCCGCGGTGCAGGTTCGCAGGCGGCTTGCGCCGCGCGAGCCGCGCACCGATCTCGTCGGCGGCGAGTTCGACCGTGATGCTGTGGGCCTCGGCCCGCGCGTCGATCGCAATCATGTCGCCATCGGCCAGTGCCGCGATCGGTCCGCCGTCGGCCGCTTCGGGGCCGGCGTAGCCGATGCACAGGCCGCGTGTCGCGCCCGAGAAGCGGCCATCGGTGAGCAGCGCCACGCGGTCGCCCATGCCCTGGCCGTAGAGCAGCGCGGTGATGCCGAGCATCTCGCGCATGCCGGGGCTGCCGCGCGGGCCTTCGTTGCGGATCACGATCACGTCGCCAGCCTCGTAGCGCCGGTTCTGCACCGCGGCCTGTGCTTCTTCCTCGGAGTCGAAGACGCGTGCCGGGCCGCGATGCACCAGCGTCTTCAGGCCCGCGGTCTTGAGCAGCGCGCCGTCGGGGCAGAGGTTGCCCTTGAGCACCGCGAGCCCGCCGTCGCGACTGATCGCATCGCCGGCCTTGCGCACCACGCGGCCGTCGGGCTCGCCCGCGTCGGCCACTTCCTCGGCCAGCGTGCGGCCGGTGAAGGTGAGGGCGCCGCCGTGCAGGAAGCCCTGCGCCAGCAGCGTGCGCAGGATCACGCCGGCGCCGCCGATGTAGTAGACGTCGCGCGCCAGGTACTGGCCGCCCGGGCGCAGGTCGGCGATCAGCGGCGTGCGCGCGAACACCTCGGCCACGTCGTCCAGATGGAAGCGGATGCCGGCCTCGTGCGCGATCGCCGGCAGGTGCAGCGCGGCGTTGGTCGAGCCGCCGGTGGCCGAGACCAGCGCGCAGGCGTTCTCGAGCGACTGGCGCGTCACGATGTCGCGCGGCAGCGGGCCGTCGCCCAGCACCGCCTTCATCAGCGTCTTCGCGGCGCGGCGCATCAGCGGCGCGCGTTCGCTGAACACCGCCGGCACCATGCTGGAGCCGATCGGCGCCAGGCCCAGCGCCTCCGAGACCATGCCCATCGTGTTGGCGGTGAACTGGCCCGCGCAGGCGCCCGCGGTCGGCAGGCAGGCGCGGCTCATCGCATCGAGCTCGTCGGCCGTGGCGGTGCCGGCGAGCACCTTGCCGATGGTCTCGTAGGTGTCGACCACGTTGAGGTCGCGGCCGTCCGGCCCCGGCATCTGGCCCGGCAGCGCGGAGCCGCCATGCACGAACACGCTCGGCACGTTGCAGCGCACCATGCCCATCATCAGGCCCGGCAGGTTCTTGTCGCAGGCGCCGATCGCGAAGATGCCGTCCCACTGATGCCCGCGCGTCGAGGTCTCGACGCTGTCGGCGATCAGCTCGCGCGAGACCAGCGAGAAGCGCATGCCCGAATGCGCCATCGACAGGCCGTCGCTGACCGACATCACCGGGCATTCGTGCGGCGTGCCGCCGCCCGCGTAGATGCCGGTCTTGGCGTGCTGCGCCTGCTCGCGCAGGTTCAGGTTGCACGGGCTCATCTCGCCGCCGGTGTGGAACACGCCGATGTGCGGCCGCGCGATGTCCTCGTCGTCCTGGCCCAGCGCCTGCAGGAAGCTGCGCGTGGTGGCGCGGATGATGCCGTCGCGGATGATCGCCGAGCGGAAGCCGCGGGCCTTGTCGCCGATGTCGGTCATGGCGGGCTCAGTAGCCGGGTGCGTCCGGTCCCGGCGCGTCCTTCTTGTAGCGCGCCAGCAGCTGCTTGGCCGCGGCCACCAGCAGTGCCGTGTCGACGCCCACCGCGACGAAGAGCGCGCCGGCCGCGAGCCATTTGCGCGCCTGTTCCTCGGTGGTCGACAGGATGCCCGGCACCTTGCCGGCCTTGCGGATGCGCGCGATGGCGTCGGTGATCGCGGCCTGCACCTCCGGATGGCCCGGCTGTCCGATGAGGCCCATCGAGGCCGAAAGATCGGCGGGGCCGATGAAGACGCCGTCGATGCCCGGCGTCGCCGCGATGGCGTCGAGATTCTTCAGCGCCTCGACCGTCTCGGCCTGCACCAGCAGGCAGGTCTGCGCGTTGGCCTCGTTCAGGTACTTCGGATAGCTCTGCCAGCGCGAGGCGCGCGCCAGCGAGCTGCCGATGCCGCGCACGCCCTCGGGCGGATAGCGCATCGCCTGCACCAGGCGCGCGGCCTGCTCGGGCGTGTCGACCATCGGCACCAGCAGCGTCTGGGCGCCGATGTCGAGGTACTGCTTGATCAGCGCGGTCTCGCCGACGGGCACGCGCACCACCGGCTGCGAGCGGTGCGCGAGGCCCGACCATGCGCTCGAAATGCCTTGCAGCTGCGCAAGCACCGAACGCACGTCGTTGGGCGCATGCTCGCCGTCGATCAGCAGCCAGTCGTAGCCGGCGCCCGCGAGCATCTCGGCCGCGTAGCCGTCGGCCAGCCCGACCCAGAGGCCGATCTGCGGCTGGCCTGCCTGCAGGGCTTGCTTGAAGGTGTTGAGGGGGGTTTGCATGGAAGGCCTCAGACGAAACGGAAGGAGATCGAACCGAGCGGACCGTAATCCGCGTGAAAAGTGTCGCCGGCCAATGCCGTGGTCGGTCGCGTGAACGAACCGCCGAGCACCACCTCGCCGGCCTCCAGGCATTCGTCCCAGGGCGCGAGCTTGTTGGCCAGCCAGGCCACGCCGGTCGCGGGATGGTTCAGCACTGCGGCCGCGACGCCGGATTCCTCGATGATGCCGTTCTTGTACAGCAGCGCGCCGACCCAGCGCAGGTCGACCGCGTCCGGCTTCACCGGCCGGCCGCCGGTCACGATGCCGGCATTGGCCGCGTTGTCGGCGATGGTGTCGAACACGCGGCGCATGGCCTTGGTGTGGCGGTCGAACTGCTCGATGCGCGCGTCGATGATCTCGATCGCCGGCACGACGTATTCGGTGGCGGCCAGCACGTCGAAGATCGTCACGTTCGGCCCCTGCAGCCGCTTGCCGAGCACGAAGGCGAGCTCGACCTCCACCCGGGGCGCGATGAAGCGCTGGAAGGGGATGTCGCCCTGCTCGAAGAACATGTCGTCCAAGAGCGTGCCGTAGTCGGGCTCGGTGATCTGGCTGGCCTGCTGCATCGCGCGCGAGGTCAGGCCGATCTTGTGGCCCTTGATCACGCGGCCCTCGGCGATCTTGGCCTTGACCCATTCGCGCGAGATCGCGTAGCCGTCCTCGATCGTCATCGCGGGAAAGCGCTTGGAGAAATGCTCGACCTGCACGCGCGACTTCTCGCTCTCGTGCAGTTCGGCGGCGAGCTGCTGGATGAGGGTCTTGTCGAGCATGCTATTTGTTGAAGAGTGGATGCAGGTTGCCGTACTTGCCGTCGTAGATCAGGCCGGGGCTTTCGTCGACCTGCAGCGTGATGCCGATGTGGCGCTTCGCAAGCAGCGGTTCGAAGTGCTGCTTGACGCTGGCCAGCAGCGCGTCGCCGGCGCGTTTCTTTACAGCGTCGGTACGGCCCGCCGCCATCCGCAGATTGAGGTAGACGAAGGCGTAGTCGGCCTTGCCGTCGGCCACCGCGTAGTGCGCGGCCGGATAGGCCAGCACGCGCGTGCCGCCGGTCGGATAGACCTGCCGGCCTTCGTCGTCGCGCTGCGCGAGCATGGTGTCGGCCAGACTGCGGCACAGCGCCGGCATGTCGGTCTCGCGTTCGATGTTCGGCGTGTAGAGGATCACCAGATGAGGCATGGCCGCTCTCCTTCGTTGTTCATGCGATCGTCATCGTAGCGGCCGTGCAGGTCACCGCGAAGATCGGGATGGCTTTCATGTGGAAGACTTCGCCCTTGCCGCGCGCGGCCGCGGCCACGGCGATGAAGGTGCGGATCTCGAAGCCGCCCTGGCCGGCTTCGCGGTAGGTGGCTTCGTCGTTGTAGCGGTCCATCGACAGCAGCGCTTCGCGGTCGTTGGCGCACCAGCGGTCCATGAAGTCGCGGTCCCAGGCCTCGTTGACCTTGCCCGAATCGGGCGTTGCCGGCCAGTGCGAGATGCCGCCGGTGCCGATGATCGCGATGCGCTCGGGCGCCTTGTCGCAGGCCCGGCGCAGCGCTTCGCCGAAAGCCCAGGCGCGGTGCAGCGGCGTGAGCGGCGGGCCCTGGCAGTTGATGTTGACCGGGATGATCCTGGTGTCGAACTTCGGCGTCAGGAAGTGCAGCGGCACGATGATGCCGTGGTCGAACTTCCACTCCTCGGCATAGGCCACGTCGACGGTCTGCATGACCTCGCGGATCAGGCGCTGCGAGAGCGCGGCATCGCCGGGGACCTTCGTCTTCTCGATGCCGAGCCACTTCGGATCCTCGATCGGACCTTCGTAGCTGTCGGCCATGCCGATCGCATAGGCCGGCATGTTGTTCATGAAGAAGTTGGCGAAGTGCTCGGCCGCGATCACGATCACCGCGTCGGGCTTGGCCGCATGCAGCGCCGCGCCGAGGCGATGGAACTGCGCGTGGAATTCGTCCTTCACCGCCGGGTCGGCGAGATGCGCGCGGCCGGTGATGCCGGGGGCGTGGCTGCACACGCCTGCGAATACGAGACTCATGAGCTGCGTCCTGAAAACTCCCTCCCCCTCCGGGGGAGGGAGCCAAAGCGTCGAAGCCATCGGGCGCTCATACCCCAGCCACCTTCTCGTCGTGATCGGTCGTCATCGCGTAAATGCCCGCACGCACCGGCCCGTACTTGCGCACGCCCTCGCGCATCGCCGCGATGTAGTCGGCCCACGCGATGCCGAGCAGCGGCGCGAAGTGCATCAGCAGCTGGCCGTTGCAGCCCAGCACGTAGAGCTTGCCGATGTCGCCGCCGTCGATGGCCTCGCGCTCCTCGTCGCTGAAGTCGTAGCCGGCCAGGAGCGCGGCGCGCGCGTCGCCGCCCTCGGCATAGCGGCGCTGCACCTCGGGCTCGCGGTTGAGCGCGAACAGGAATTTCTGCATGGCATAGAGGCTCATCGCGACCCTCCCCGGTTCAGACTTCGACCTCGATGTGCGCCTTGCGGATCACATCGCCGTACTTGGCGATCTCGCTCTGGATGAAAGTCGCGAAGCTCTGCGGCGTGCCCGACAGCGATGCGATGCCGCCCTTGCGGAAGGCTTCGGTCACCACAGGCCCGGCCAGCGCGCGGTTCACCTCGGCATTCATGCGCTGCACCACCGCGTCCGGCGTGGCCGCGGGCGCCAACAGGCCGTTCCACGAATTGGACTCGACCGGCACGCCCTGTTCGGCCAGTGTGGGTATGTCGGGCGCATACACCGACCGCTTCGCGGTGGCCATGCCGAGTGCGACCAGCTTGCCGGCCTGGATCTGACTGCGGAACTCGGGCCAGTTGCCGAACATCATCGTGACCTGGCCGCCGAGCAGATCGGCCAGCGCCGGGCCCTGCCCCTTGTACGGCACATGCACGAGGTCGATGCCCATCTGCAGCCGCAGCATTTCGCCCGCGAGGTGGGCCGAGGTGCCGTTGCCGAAGGAGGCGTAGCTCAGCGTGCCGGGCTTGGCGCGCGCCTGCGTGCGCAGGTCGGCCAGTGTCTTCAGGCCGCTCGCCGGATGGGTTGCGAGCACATGCTCCGACATGCCCATCAGTGCGACCGGGCGCAGGTCCTTCAGCGTGTCGTAGGGCAGCTTCTTCTGCAGCGTCCGGTTGGCCGCGAAGCTGTTGGCCACGCAGACGAAGGAGTAGCCATCGGGTGCCGACCTGGCGACCGCGTCGACGCCGATCACGGTGCCGGCGCCCGGCTTGTTCTCGACCACGACCGCCTGGCCCAGCGCCTTGCCGACCTCGGTGCCGACCAGCCGCGCGACATAGTCGGTGGTGCCGCCGGGCGGGAAGGGCACGACGATGCGGATCGGCCTTGCTGGCCACGCCGGCTGCGCGCGTGCGAACAGCGGCAGCGCTGCGAGCGCGGCGGCGCCTTGAATCAAACTGCGGCGCGAGGCGCTCATGCCACGCCCCAATGCGGGATGTGGTGCGAGCCGAGCGACACCGCCACGTTCTTCGGTTCGCAGAACACCTCGTAGCTCCAGGTGCCACCTTCGCGTCCGGTGCCCGAGGCCTTGGTGCCGCCGAAGGGCTGGCGCAGGTCGCGCACGTTCTGGCTGTTGACGAAGCACATGCCGGCCTCGACGGCCGCGGCGACGCGGTGCGCGCGGCCGACGTTCTCGGTCCACACGTAGCTCGACAGGCCGTAGTCGATGTCGTTGGCGATGCGGATCGCATCGGCCTCGTCCTTGAACGGAATCAGGCAGGCGACCGGGCCGAAGATCTCGTCCTGCGCGATCTTCATGCGGTTGTCGACATCGGCGAACACGGTCGGCAGCACGTAGTTGCCCTTCTTCACGCGATCGGGCAGCATGGGCGCGCCGAGGCCGCCGCACAACAGCGTCGCGCCTTCCTTCGGACCGAGCTCGATGTAGCTGCGCACCTTGGCCAGGTGGGCTTGCGAAATCATCGGGCCGACGATGGTCTTCTCGTCGAGCGGATCGCCGACGGTGATGCGCCTGGCGCGCTCGACGAATTTGGCGACGAAGTCGGCATAGATCGATTGCTGCACCAGGATGCGCGAGCCGGCCGTGCAGCGCTCGCCGTTGTTGCTGAAGATCATGAACACGGCGGCGTCGAGCGCGCGCTCGAGATTGGCGTCGTCGAAGATCACGAACGGGCTCTTGCCGCCGAGCTCCATGCTGAACTTCTTCAGCCCCGCGCTCTTGACGATGCGGTTGCCGGTGGCCGTCGATCCGGTGAAGGAGATGGCGCGCACGTCGGGATGCGCGACCAGCGGCTCGCCGGCTTCCTGGCCGTAGCCGTGCACCAGGTTCAGCACGCCGGCCGGAATGCCGGCCTCGAGCGCGAGTTCGCCCAGGCGCGCGGCCGAGAGCGGCGACAGCTCGCTCATCTTCAGCACCGCAGTGTTGCCGAAGGCCAGGCAGGGCGCGACCTTCCAGGTGGCGGTCATGAAGGGCACGTTCCACGGGCTGATCAGCGCGCACACGCCGACCGGGTGGAACAGCGTGTAGTTCAGGTGCGTGGGCGTGGGGTAGGTGTGGCCGTCGACGCGCGTGCACATCTCGGCGAAGTAGTAGAAGTTGTCGGCCGCACGCGGCACCAGCTGCTTGCCGGTCTGCGCGATCACCTGGCCGCAGTCGTTGGTCTCGGTCTCTGCGATCTCGGGCACGTGCCTGGCGATCAGGTCGCCGAGCTTGCGGACCAGCTTCGCGCGCTCGGGCGCCGGCATGCCGGCCCACTTGGGGAAGGCGTCCTTGGCGGCGGCGACGGCGGCGTTGACTTCGGCCTCGCCGCCCGATGCGACCTCGGCCAGCACCTCCTGCGTGGCGGGATTCACCGTCTCGAAGTAGTCGCGGCCCGCGACCGGCTTGCCGTTGATCAGATGCTCGATTCTCATTAGATAACCTCCGCCTTTCGGGCTACGGTGCGAACTTGCTTGGGGCGGCCCGGCGCTGCGTTCATGCTTGTCCTTGGATGGTGTTGACGAGCGCACCGATGCGCTCGATCTCGGTCACGATGACGTCGCCCGGCCGGCAGTCGACCACGCCGTCGGGCGTGCCGGTGAGGATCAGGTCGCCGGGCGAGAGCGTCATGAAGCTGCTGAAGTACTCGATCAGGAAGGGCGCGTCGAAGATCATGTCCTTCGTGTTGCCCGACTGCGTGAGCTTGCCGTTGACGGTGGTCTGCAGCGCCAGCGCCATGGGATCGGGCACGTCCTTCGCGTCGACCCGCCAGGGGCCGATCGGCGTGCAGGTGTCGCGGTTCTTCACGCGCAGGTTGGGGCGGTACCAGTTCTCGAGGTAGTCGCGGATCGCGTAGTCGTTGGCCACCGTGTAGCCGCCGATGAAGTCGTAGGCATCGTCGCGCCGCACCTTCTTCGCGGTCTTGCCGACCACGATCGCGAGTTCGCATTCGTAGTGCATGAACTGCACGCCCGACGGGCGGTTGGTGAGCTGGCGGTGGCCGATCAGCGCGCTCTCGCCCTTGATGAAGACCAGCGGCTCCTCGGGCGCCTTGAACGCGAGTTCCTTGGCATGGTCGGCGTAGTTGAGGCCGAGCGCGAGGATGGTGCGCGGCCGCGGCGCAGGCGCCAGCGGCGGCAGCCAGGTCACCGCATCGAAAGCCGCCGTGCGGCCGTCGGCCAGCAGCAACTGGCCATCGCGCTCGGTGGCGTCGTGCACCGCGCCTTCGAACAGGATGCGTGCGTGCTTCAAGATGCTTCTCCCACCAAGGTGTTGACCAGGCTCTCGAAGCCCGGCGCACTGATCTCGATGCGATCACCGGCGCGCGCGAGCGGCCGGCCGGCATCGCAGCCGAGCATCAGCACCTCGCCGTGCGCGAGCGTCATGAAGGCACCGACGTCCGCCAGCAATTGCGAGGCGCTGCGCACGGTCTGCGAGAAATCCACCGACTGGCGCAACTCGCCGTTGATGCGCACCTCGAGCCTGAACTGCGCCGGATCCGCCACCTCCTGCGCATCGCGCAGCGCGGGGCCGACGCCGAGGAAACCGTCGAGGCACTTGAACTTGACCGGCGGGCGGTAGAAGCTCGCATGCGGGATCGAGAGGTCGTTCATCAGCACGAAGCCTTCGACATCGCCGTCGGCGCCGATCACCATCGCGATGGTGGCGCCGACCTCGACCTCGGGCACATGCTGGGGCACCGTGATGGCCGCTTCGTGCGGACTCCAGGTGTTGGCCGTCTTGACGTAGAGCACCGGCGCCTTCGGCGGCGCCTTGTAAGGGGGTTGGTCCATCTGCGGTGCCATCGCCTCCACTTCCGCGCGGAAGTTCAGCAGCACACCGTAGACCGTGCCGGCAGGCAGGAAGCTCATGGTTGTTCCAATGCAATCAATTCGTCGAGCAGCGCATAGACCTGCATCAGCTTGGCCTTGCCGAGCTTCTGCTCCATCCAGTCGTAGTGCGCTTCGATGGTGGTGGACAGGCGCTTGACCAGCTTGCGCCCCTGGGCCGTGGCCTCGATCATGGTGCTGCGCTGGTCGTCGGGATGGCGGCTGCGCTGGATCAGTCCGTCGCGCTCCATGCGCGAGAGCACGCCGGTGAGGCTGGGGCCGAGGATGAAGGCCTCGCGCGCCACGCGGCCGGTCTCGACTGCGCCGTGCTCGCCGAGCACGCGCAGCACCCGCCACTGCTGATCGGACAGCGAATGCTCGCGCAGGCTGGGACGCGTGTGCGCCATGACGGCTTCGCGCGCCTGCAGCAGCAGGCGGGGCAGGTTGCGGTGCGCGAAGGTGGTGCTCATGGTGTTCCGGAATTTACTTAATATATTAAATGTTTCGCCCCAAAGAGGGCTACGGGATAACCCTCTGCGTTCTCGGGTATCGGTCACCGGCCGCGCGCTCGTGCAGACATCCGCCATCGGCGAGACAATGGCTGCGCCTTTGTCCGCCGGGCGGCCCGGGGCAGTCCAACCCAGCTCCTTGCGCATGTCATCTCCGCCCGCCGCTTCGACCTCCTCCTCTTCGCCCTCTTCCTCGTTCTCCCTGCGACGCATCGCGGTGGCGGCCTTCGGCCCGTCGCTGCTGTTCGGGCTGGGCGAGGGCGCCATCCTGCCCATCGTGCCGCTGACGGCGCGCGGCCTGGGCGCCTCCGTCTCGATGGCGGCGCTGATGGTGGCGATGATCAGCATCGGCTCGCTGCTCAACAACGTGCCGGCCTCGGTGATCACGACGCGCTGGGGCGAACGCTGGGCCATCGTCGCGGCGGGCGTGTGGAGCGGTCTCGGCATGGCCCTCTGTGTGTGGACCTCGCACCTCGGCCTGTTCGCTGCGGGATGCTTCATGGTCGGCATGTCGCAGGCCGTCTACAACCTGGCGCGCCAGAGCTACATGAGCGACGCGGTGCCCATCGAATACCGTGCGCGGGCGCTGTCGACCCTGGGCGGCGTGATGCGCATCGGCATGTTCATCGGCCCCTTTCTGGCGGCGGGCGCGGTGCAGGCGTTCGGCCTGTCGGCGGCCTATGCGGTCGGCATCGTCGCGGTCATGGGTGCGGCGGCGCTGGGTGCGCGCATTCCCGACCTGGAGGCGCCGCCGCTCCCCGCCGGGCATGAGCCGCCCGCGCCGACGACCATCGTCTCGACGCTGCGGGATCACCGGCGCGTGCTTCTGACGCTGGGCCTGGGCGTGATGCTGGTCAGCGCTGTGCGGGCCTCCCGCCAGGCTGTGATCCCGTTGTGGGCCGACCACCTCGCGCTGGCGCCCTCGACGGCTTCGCTGATCTACGGGCTGGCCGGCGGCATCGACATGCTGGTGTTCTATCCGGCCGGCCAGGTGATGGACCGCAAGGGCCGGCGCTGGGTCGCGGTGCCGTCGATGGTGATCATGGGGCTGGCGATGCTGCTGATGCCGCTGACCGCCGGTGCATTCACGCTGTTGCTGGCATCGCTGGCCATCGGCTTCGGCAACGGCATCGGCTCGGGGATGATCATGACCCTCGGCGCCGACCACTCGCCGCGCCACGGACGCGCGCACTTCCTCGGCGTGTGGCGCCTGATGTCCGACATCGGCGGCTCCTGCGGGCCGGCGCTGCTGTCGTTCCTGGCGGCGGCCTTGTCCCTGGCGACGGGTATCGCGATGACCGGGCTGATCGCCTTCGGCGCGGCGTGGACCCTGGCGTACTGGATTCCGCGGCACGGCGACCACGGCGGGCGAGGGCGCGGGCGCTGAGCAGCGCGCTCTCTACACTCAGCCCATGGCCAAGGACAAAACGCTTTACGTCTGCACCGAATGCGGCGGCACCAGCCCCAAGTGGCTCGGCAAATGCCCGAGCTGCGGCGCCTGGAACACGCTGATCGAGCAGGTCGCGCAGCCTGCGGGCGGCGCCAACAACCGCTTCGGCACGCAGTTCGCCGCGCTGGCCGGATCGGCCGAGCTGGCCACGCTGTCCGAGATCGAGGCCACCGACATCGCACGCACGCCGACCGGGCTCGATGAACTCGACCGCGTGCTGGGCGGCGGCATCGTCGATGGCGGCGTCACCTTGATCGGCGGCGATCCGGGCATCGGCAAGTCGACGCTGCTGCTGCAGGCCGTCGATGCGCTGCAGCGCGCCGGGCGCAATGCGATCTACGTCACCGGCGAGGAAAGCGGCGCCCAGGTGGCGCTGCGCTCGCGCCGGCTCGGGCTCGATCATTCGCAGGTGCAGGTGCTGGCCGAGATCCAGCTGGAGAAGATCCTGGCCACGCTCGACGCCACGCGGCCGGCGATTGCGGTGATCGATTCGATCCAGACCGTCTACTCCGATCAGCTCACCTCGGCGCCCGGCTCGGTGGCCCAGGTGCGCGAATGCGCGGCGCACCTCACGCGCTTCGCCAAGGCCAGCGGCACGGCGGTCGTGCTGGTCGGCCATGTGACGAAGGAGGGGGCGCTCGCCGGCCCGCGCGTGCTGGAGCACATGGTCGACACGGTGCTCTACTTCGAGGGCGATACGCATTCGAGCTTCCGCCTCGTGCGCGCCATCAAGAACCGCTTCGGCGCGGTCAACGAGATCGGCGTCTTCGCGATGACCGAGCGCGGCCTGAAGGGCGTCGCCAACCCGAGCGCGATCTTCCTGAGCCAGCATGCCGAGCCGGTGCCCGGCAGCGTGGTGCTGGTCACGCTCGAGGGCACGCGGCCGATGCTGGTCGAGATCCAGGCGCTGGTCGACAACGGCGGGCCGAGCCCGCGGCGCCTGTCGGTCGGGCTCGACCGCGACCGGCTGGCCATGTTGCTCGCGGTGCTGCACCGGCATGCGGGCGTGGCCTGCATGGACCAGGACGTGTTCGTCAACGCGGTCGGCGGCGTGCGCATCAGCGAGCCGGCGGCCGACCTCGCGGTGATGCTTGCGATCACCTCGAGCCTGCGCGGCAAGCCGCTGCCCAAGGGCTTCATCGCCTTCGGCGAAGTCGGCCTCGCGGGTGAAGTGCGGCCCGCGCCACGCGGCCAGGAGCGCTTGCGCGAGGCGGCCAAGCTCGGCTTCAGCGTCGCCGTGGTGCCCAAGGCCAATGCGCCTCGCCGCGGCGCGAAGGACATCGAGGGGTTGACCATCCATGCCGTCGAGCGCATCGAGGAAGCGATGGACATCGTGCGGCAGCTGCAGTGACGGCGTTTACCATCGGCGTCCTGCAGGCGGCCTTGACAATACAACCATGAAATACGGAAAAATCCTGACCCCCCTGATCGGCCTCGTGCTGCTCGGCGTGGCCTACCGCACCTATGGCTGGGCCGGCGTCGCGCTGGTCGGCGGCGCGCTCCTCATGTTCATGCTGCTGACCTTCAACCGCGCGATGCAGGTGCTGCGGCGCGCGGGCGATGCGCCCATCGGCTACGTGGCGAGCGCGGTGATGCTCAACGCCAAGCTCAAGCCGAAGGTCAGCCTGATGCACGTGATGGCGCTCACGCGCGCGATCGGCGAACTGCGCTCGCCCAAGGACACGCAGCCCGAGCTGTTCCGCTGGACCGACACCGGCGGCTCCTGGGTCGACGCGACCTTCGTCAACGGCAAGCTCACAGAATGGAAGCTGGTGCGGCCGGAGGTGGCGAGCGACGGGATGCCGTTGCCGGCCGACGCGCCGAGCGCCGATGCGGTCAGGCCCGGTGCGGCGGATGCGCTGCGGCCGCCGGTGTAGCTGCCTGCTCAGCGGGAGGCACGGCAGATCCATTTCTTGCCGCTGCCGAACCTCCCGATCGGTGCCTTGATTGAGCCACAGACGATCGAATAGACTCTTCTGGCAGCGATGAATCTGTCGCTGTAGTGATCAATCAGGGAGGTACTTCATGTTTAAAAGCCAAGAAGTAATTGTCAGTCGAGTTGCTCGAGTTTTCGTGAGTTGAGCCCCTACGAAATACAGTTTGTCAGTGGGGGAGACGATGGCGACGGCAGCTGTGGCGTCGGGGGCTGCGACGCAAGCGTAGGCGACGCAGTGTCAGCTGGTTCGCTGTCGGAAGTGACGGTGACGGCGACCGCCGATCCGGTGGGGTTCGCTGGCCCCGCCGCCACTTCACCAGCCTCCAATGTGCTATGGGCCGGATCGGGCATTACAGCTTTCGGTGCCGCAGCTCTGGCCGCAGTCGCAGCGCCCGAGTTGGCGGCTGCCGCGGCGCTGTTCGCCGCGACCGCGGCAATGTTCGGCATTGGGGCGGCCGTCGTGGGTGCAACAGGCAACTGAGATTGATCAAGCATTTCTTGATCGCAACCAATTTCGGTTCGTGCTACCTCAGGGTGGATTCCAAATGGAAGCGTGCCTTGCGTCTTGCGCCATGGATCGTGATGTTGCTCATGCTCAGCATGTCCATGGCGCTTGTGGCTGCTTCTTCGCAGCCGCAAGAAGCCGGCTTCGCCTCATTCTTCGTGGCCATCGGGCTGGGCACGTTGAGCACATTCCTGATCTATGCCGCGTTCTTCTCGTGGCGGATCGCTCTGAGCGCGATTCAAACCGAACGCTCGCCTCCGAACCCTTCCGATCAAATTGAGAAGATCGAATGGCGACCGTTTGGGTTCGTGTTGCTCGTGCTTGCCGTGGCGTCGTGTTTTTCTATGCGCTGAACGTCAGGTGGAAATGAAGACCTTGATGGGGCGAGTTTAGAAAGGCGCCGTCTCGTCAACGGAGGCTTCGACTGCGTGCGTACTCGCCTTGGACGCGGTGCCAAGCGACATCTCGCCCCCCAGCGCCTCCAGCAACGCCGGCACCAGCTGCCCCAGCTCCCCAGTCGCGATCGCCGCGTCGGCATCGAAGTTGTCTTCCTTGCCCGAGGCCGGCGCATCGTCGAGCGTGCCTTCGAGGAACACGATCTTGCGCAGCTGCAGGCCTTCGGTGAGCTCGAAGGACACGCGGTCGTCCCAGGTCATCGCGAGGCGCGTGGGGCGCTTGCCGTCGGCGATGTGCTGGCGCACCTCGTCGATGTCCAGCGGGTGCTTGGCGTAGCGCACCACGGCCTTCGATTCGTCGCTGGCCTTGAGCTCGCATTCGCGGTCGATGGTGAAGCCGGCCGGCGGCTCCTGCGTCGACAGCCAGCCCGACATGGCGGCGGCCGGTTCGACCTGCGTGTTGACCAGCGTGACGGCGAAGCCGTCGAGCGCCTTCACGAGGCTGGTCACGACCTCGTCGGCGCGTGCCGGGTTGCTGGCGTTCACGACCAGCCGGCGCGCCGCCGGATCGATCCAGGCCGCGATGCGCGCATGGCGCGTGAAGGCCAGCGGCAGCAGCTCGTGCGTGACGTCTTCCTTCAGCTCCTTCTTTTCCCGCTTGCCGGGCTTGCGGCCGGTCGTGGCCTCGATCTGCGCGGCGCGCTCGTCGACCTTGCGGCGCACCACCGAGGCCGGCAGCGTCTTGCTCTCGACCATGAATTCGAGCAGCCACTGGCCGCCGACCGATTCGACCAGCGGGCCGTGGTCCTCGCCGCGCGGCTCGGTCCAGCCGGCGGACTTCTCCTGCGACGGGCTGCAGGGGACGAAGCGCTGCGTGCCGAGGGCCTGCTCGACCTGGTCCAGCGGCTGCGACCATGAAGCTTCGATGCGATAGACGATGACGTTCTTGAAGACGGACACTGAGACGAACCCTTTTCTGGCTGGTTGGCAAAGCCGTGCATTGTCGGTGCGACGGCTTCGGGCGGCGCCGCTAAAATCGAAAGCTTTTGCGACATCCCTTCCCCGGCCCCAAAGGACACACAACATGAGCGCGCTGCCCCCCGCATTGGACGATCGTGACGGAAAGATCTGGATGGACGGCGATCTCGTCGAGTGGCGCGATGCCAAGATCCACGTGCTGAGCCATACGCTGCACTATGGCTGCGGCGCCTTCGAGGGCGTGCGCGCCTACAAGACCGTCAACGGCACCGCGATCTTCCGCCTGGCCGACCATACCGAACGCCTGTTCAACAGCGCCAAGATCCTGCGCATGAAGATCCCGTTCTCGCCCGAGCAGCTCAACGAGGCGCAAAAGCAGGTGGTGCGCGAGAACCAGCTCGACAGCTGCTACCTGCGCCCGCTGGTGTGGATCGGTTCCGAGAAGCTCGGCGTCAGCCCCAAGGGCAACCGCATCCACGCGATGGTCGCGGCCTGGGCCTGGGGCGCCTACCTCGGCGAAGAAGGCATGAAGCGCGGCATCCGCGTCAAGACCTCGAGCTACACGCGCCATCACGTCAACATCACGATGACGCAGGCCAAGGCGGTCAGCAACTACAGCAACTCGATCCTCGCCAACATGGAAGCGCTGGACGACGGCTACGACGAGGCCCTGCTGCTCGACGCCAGCGGCTTCGTGTCCGAGGGCGCGGGCGAGAACGTGTTCGTGGTCAAGGGCGGCGTGGTCTACACGCCCGACCTCTCGGCCGGCGCGCTCAACGGCATCACGCGCAACACCGTTCTGCACATCTGCAAGGATCTCGGCATCGAGCTGGTGCAAAAGCGCATCACGCGCGACGAGATCTACATCGCCGACGAAGCCTTCTTCAGCGGCACGGCGGCCGAGATCACGCCGATCCGCGAACTCGACCGCGTCGAGATCGGCATCGGCTCGCGCGGCCCGGTCACCGAGAAGATCCAGAACGCGTTCTTCGACATCGTGAACGGGCGCAATCCGAAATATGCGCACTGGCTGACGAAGGTCTGATCGCCATGCCCACCAACTCCGTGATCGAACTGCTGGCCAAGGATCTCAACGACCAGGGCGGCGTGTTCTGCCCGAACCCCAAGGCCGACATGCAGCTGTGGAGCGCACACCCCAAGGTGTACCTCGACGTCGCACGCACCGGCGAGGCCAAGTGCCCGTACTGCGGCAACGTCTACCGCCTCAAGGCGGGCGAGGCGGCGGGACACCACCACCACTGAGGGCGGCGGGCGGCGGCCCGCTGCGGCGCGGCAGCAGCCCGCGCCACGCATCGCCGGGCTCCTGCGCGAGCCGCAGGTAGACCATCGCGACCCACAGGATGCTCAGGCCGATCTGCGCATCGCGCAGCGCCGAATTGAGGCTGGTCGCGATCAGCACGACCAGCAGCGCGACGAAGGCATAGCGGCCCGGCAGGTCGTCGCGGCGCCAGGCCTGCCAGAGGCCCGCGAGCAGGATCGCCAGCAGGCTCAGCGCACCGGGAACGCCGGCCTGCGAGCCCATCCACAGGAAGTCGTTGTGCGGCATGTTGTAGTCCGCCAGCAGCTTCGGCCCGCGCAGGTGCCATTGCTGGGTCCAGCCGCCGATGCCCCAGCCTGCGAAAGGCCGGTCGATGATCATGCGCGCGGTGTCGCGGTACATGTAGAAGCGCACCACCCAGCTGCCTTCGGACACGGCACCGGCCTGTGCCTGTTCGAGCTCGTGCACGCCGAGCTCGAACTTCTGCTGCACCGTCGGTGTTTTCCAGAGGCCTGCGGCCACGACCACAGCGCCCAGCACCATCACCACCGCGAGCACCTTCAGCTGGCGCCGCCACTGGTGCACGCAAGCGGCCGGCAGCGCCACCAGCAGCGCCAGCAACGAGGTGCGCGAGGGCAGGTTGAGCGTGATGATCGCAAGCACCGCCCCGATCAGCGCAACGCAAGGCACGACCCGCCAGGGGCGATGTTCGGTCAGCGCCTTCAGACCGAAGACCGCCGCCGTCGCCGCCAGGATCGTGAAGAGCAGCGCGTTGCTGATCGACTTGTTGCCCACCAGCACCAGCACGCCGCGCCACGCTTCCCAGAGCGGAAAGCCGACCGAGTAGAAGAGTCCGATCATCACGATGTTCACGAGCGCGATCGCGATGAAGCCGCGCAGCGCCCAGATCGCTTCATCGCGCGTGAGCGCCAGCGCCATGAACACGGTGGCCGCGATGCGCAGCCCGTGCGTCAGGTTCGAGGCCGTCTCCGGATAGTGCGGTTCGAGCGCCAGCACGACCAGCGTCCACACCATGTAGGCCATCACGGGCCACCAGAGGAAATTGCCGCGCAGCCGCAGCGCCCGTTCGCGCCAGCCGCCGGCCGCGATCAGCGCCGCGAGCATCGCGAAGGCCGCGAGATAGACCACGCCGACCGGCATGAACACCGTGAACCCCCAGAACGCGGCCGCGGGGCGGGCGATGTTCGATCTCTGCATGGCGGCGATTTTAGGTGGCACCGCATCGGGCTTTGTGCCGGCCGCGTGAGCGGCAGGATCTTTGTTGATCTTGCGCCGATATTTGCTATCGCAGTTTCTGCCGTCCCTCTATATTCAGCCGCCGCATGGCGGTTGATGGCGCTCGCACGCGAGCTCGCCGACAGGGAGAAGACATTGAGCGAAGACCCGTTCACCCAGTTCCTCGATGCGCGCAGCCCCGATCTGCGGCGCATCAGTCGCGCGACCCAGGGTGAAGCATCGCTGGAAGACGTGCAGGCCGAAGCCTGGCTGATGGTCGCAGACTTCGCGCGCAAGGGCGTCGCGATCGACTTGCGGCAGCGAGAGCACCAGCAGTTGCTCATCTCTCACCTGTTCCAGCATCTGGTGCGCTACACCGAGGTGAAGGTGCGCCATGGGATTCGCCTGGATCACTCGCCGGGCGGCGCGGAGGGCGAGGTCCACCCGCTGGCGCGTCTGCTCGCCGCTGACGAAGGTTCGGACCCTTTGGTGACCTTGTTGGATCTGGAGGAGCGACGCAGGCTCGATGCACAAGCGGATCTCGGCCCCCACCAATCGCTGGCCGGTGCATACCTGTACTTGCTCGACCGTCTCGGCAATCGGATGACCGCACTTGCGGAGCATCTGCTGATCTCGCTGTCGTACTGTTATCAGCGATGCGCGCATGCGCGGACCCTGGCCGTGTATCAACAGGTGCTGCCTTCAGCCGCCATGGTCTCCGATCCTGCCTTCGTCCCGGGTGCCTGGCGGCACTTCCGCCTCGAACGGCAATCTGTTCAATTGAGCTTCGATTTCGATTCGGATGTGACCTTGTTCGCCGAAGGGCCGTGGTCTAGCGCGGCAAGGTGATCACGAAGCTTGCGCCGCCACCGGGCCGATCCTGGCATCGCACACTGCCCCCATGCCGCTCGGCAATCGACTTCACCAGCGCCAGCCCCAGCCCGACACCGCCATTGCGCTCGCTCGCGCCCGGCAGCCGGTAGAACGGTTCGAAGATGCGCTCGCGCAGCGCCGCCGGCACGCCGGGCCCGCGGTCGTTGACGCGGATCTCCGCCAGGCCGGCGCGGCTGCCGAGCTCGACGCTGGTCTGGCCGGCACCATAGCGGCGGGCGTTCTCCAGCAGGTTGCGGATCGCGCGGCGCAGCAGGCGTGGCACGCCGCGCACGGTGAGCGCATCGCTGTCGGTGTTCTCGGCGACTTCGAGTTCGGCATCGGCGCGCGCGCATTCCTCGGCGGCGAGGCCGGTGAGGTCGACCGTCTCGACGGTGCCCATGTCGGCCTCCTTGGCGTCGAGCCGGCTGGCCAGCAGGATCTCGTCGATCAGCTGGTCGAGCTCGCCGATGTTGCGCGAGATCTCGTCGCGCGCGCCGGCGCTGGGCCGCTCGCCCATCAACTCCAGCCCCATGCGGATGCGCGTGAGCGGCGAGCGCAGTTCGTGCGAGGCATTGGCCAGCAGCGACTTGTGCGAGCGCACCAGTTGCTCGATGCGCGCGGCCGCGGCGTTGAAGCGGCTGGACAGGTCGGCCACCTCGTCCTGGCCTTCTTCCGCGACGCGCACCGACAGGTCGCCTTCGCCCCAGCGCTGCACGCCGCGCTGCAGCGCTTCGAGGCGTTTGGTGATCCGGCGCACGATCGGATAGACACCCAACGCCACGGCGACGCCGACCAGCGCCACCATCCAGCCGAGACCGAAGGGCGTGCGCCACGGCGCCATGCCCGGCGAGCCGCCGGGCGGCCGGTCGCGCGGCGCCACCTGCAGCGTGATGGAGCGGCCATCGCCCAGCGTGACGTCGAATTCGAGGCCCTGCCCCGGCACCCGCAGCGCCTTGCCGCTGCCGATGGGCCGGTCCTTGTCGTCGAGCACCACGACGTCGCGCGGCACCGGGGCGAGCCGCTCTCGTTCGCTTTGCGCCGCTTCGCGCACGATCCAGTTGGCCATCAGCGTGAGGATGAACACACCGGCCACCACCGCCAGCCAGATGCGGACATAGAGGTGGCGCCGGTAGAGGTTCAGCAGCATCAGTCTTGCTGCTTGGCGAAGACGTAGCCGACGCCGCGCACGGTCAGGATGCGCTTGGGCGTCTTGGCATCGACCTCGATGGCTGCACGGATGCGGCCCATGTGGACATCGATCGAGCGGTCGAAGGCTTCGAGCTCGCGGCCGCGCACGGCTTCCATGATCTGGTCGCGCGTGAGCACGCGGCCGGCGCGTTCGGCCATCGCGACCAGCAGGTCGAACTGGTAGGACGTGAGGTCCGCCGGTTCGCCGCCGACGGTGACGGTGCGCGCATTGCGGTCGATCTCGAGCGTGCCGAAGCGCATCACCGTGGCGGCGGTGGCCTGGGTCGCGGTCTCGCCGCGCCGGCGCAGCACCGCGCGGATGCGCGCCAGCAGCTCGCGCGGCTCGAAGGGCTTGGGCAGGTAATCGTCGGCGCCGATCTCGAGACCGACGATGCGGTCCATCGGATCGCCCTTGGCCGTCAGCATGAGCACCGAGACCTTCGACAGGCCGTTGGGCAGCGCGCGGATGCGCCGGCAGATCTCCAGGCCGTCGGTGTCGGGCAACATCAGGTCGAGGATCACGAGGTCGGGCGAGCGCTGATGCAGCTGCTCGAGGCCGGTCGCGCCGTCCAGCGCGTGGGCGAAGCCAAAACCCGACTGGGTCAGGTACTCGCCGACCATCTGGGCCAGGCGGGCGTCGTCTTCGATCATCAGAAGTTGGGGCGTGCTCATGGTCTTAGCGTGGTCCTGTCGCACCAAGCGGGGTTGAAGGCTGCGTAAAGTTGGGTAAACCTCGCCGTCGTGCGGCGTGTCAGACGGCCGCGAAGAGCATGTCTTCGGCCGCCGCGCCGGCGGCGCGGGGGGCGGCCGGCTCTTCGGCCAGCAGCGCGCGCAAGGCCGTGCCTTCGAGGTCGGGATGGTCGCCGGTGGCGCGCTCGAGGATCTCGCGCGCCAGCGCGCCGAGCTGTGCGGTGGAGGCCCGCACGCGGGCCTTGAAGGCGTCGTCGTCGAGGTCGTCGTTGAGGCTGCGGTTGAGTTCGGCGAACCAGGGCAGCGCGGCCTGGTCGTGCATCACGGCCGCGTTGCGCTTGTCGCTCACGCCGGACCATGCGCGCAGGAAATCCTGCACCGCGAAGTTCAGGTGCTGGCAGTGCTGCAGCTCGTCGCGCACGCTGCCCAGCAGCGCCAGGTCGGTCAGCCGCCGATGGAAGAAGATCTGCGAGAGCACGCCCCAGTAATAGGTGTAGTCCCAGAGCACTTTCACCGGCAGCACCACGGGGTCGCCGAACAGCGGGTACTGGTCGGTGTAGAGCGCGAGGGTGCTCTCGTAGAACGAGTGGTAGATCTGGTCATAGAGCTGCGCGCGGGCTTCCAGCGCATGGCCGGCCCGGTCGTGCGCGACCAGGTCGGTGATGTAGGTGTTGCTCATCGCGATGAAATCGCTGCCGGGCGAATAGAACGGGTCGAGAAACAGCCCGGCCTCGCCGGTCAGCGCCCAGCGCTGGCCCGAGAACACCTGCTTGCAGCCATACGAGAAATTGCGGAAGAACGCGAAGTCCTGCAGCAGGTGGCGCTTGCCGTCGAGTTCGTCGTAAAGGCGCGGCTGGTAGGTCTGGAACCATTGCATCGCCTTGTCGAAGGTGTCGATGGTGTCCAGCGGATGCAGCCGCGGATCGGCCACGATGCCGACCGAATGCGAGCCCGAGGCCAGCGGGATCAGCCAGACCCAGTAGCCCGCGCCGACGAGGTGGTTGGTCGACAGCCAGCGCGCCTGCGGATTGCAGCGCGCGCGCCATGCGGGATCGTCGGACCAGTCGTCGATGGTGATGCGGTCGCCGATGCGGAACCACACCGCGTTGCAGTCGTGCGCGTTGGGCTGCGCGAGTCCGAGCTTGCGCTTGAGCATGCCGGCGCGGCCGCAGGCGTCGATCAGCCAGCGCGACTCGATCACGTGCGTCACGCCGTCCTGCGACCAGCGCAGCCGGTGCAGCGCGCGCGCGTCGGTTGCCAGCTCGATCTGGCCCACCAGTGCGCTGTCGATGAAGTTCACGCCATGGCGTGCGGCCTCTTCGGCCAGGTAGTTCTCGAAGATGCCGCGGTCGATCTGGTAGCTCGGCACCGACAGATAGCGGCTGGCGCCGATCTCGGTCACCTGGTCGATGTCGCGCCGGCCCTCGCTGAAGAAGAAACGAAAGCCGAACTTGCGCAGCTGCGCGCCATGCATGTGCGGCTTGAGGCCGAGCACGGTATCGAAATAGTGAGCGCCGATCTCGACCGACGATTCGCCGACCTTGTGCGTCGCATGAGGCACCGGGTGCGTGCGCCGCTCCAGCACCACCACGTCGATGTCGTCGAAGCGGCGCTTGAGCTGCAATGCGAGCGTCAGGCCCGCGAGGCCTCCGCCCATGATCACGACATCGTGCCGGCGGAGGAGGGTGTTCATCGATAGGGGCTCAGGGTTGCGGCATGAGCCGCAGTTGCAGGGACAGCACGGCCGACATCGGCATGCTCACGGATTCGGCGCCGCCGCGCGCCAGCGCCTCGAACAGCGGCAGCGCGTCGGCCATCGCATTGGCGTTGAGCGCGCGTGCCGCATCGGACTGCGCGGCCGCGGGCAGCGGTGCGCCGGAAACCAGCGACCACTCGAAGGCCGCGACCGTGCGTTCGGTGCGCTCCGGTGCCACCACGAGTGCCACGGCCAGCAGCTCGCGGCTGGTCGTCACGGAGGACAACGGCCCCACCGCCGGCATGTCGTAGCCGGCCAGCAGCACCGCCTGCCGGTCGGCGGCGCACTGGGCCGCGGCTTCGAGCAGGCCGGCCGCGAAGCTGCTTTCGTAGGCCGAGAGCGAGTTGCTGGCCGCCATGCAGCCGGTGCCGATGGTCCAGTAGCCGACCGCGGCGTTGTGCACCGAGTTGTGGAACTTGATCGGCGACAGCAGCTTCGGGTCGCTGGCCAGCGTGCTGCACATGTAGTCGTTGATGCCGAGGTCGCCGTGCGCGGAGGCGAACACGCAGGGCAGGTCGGCCGCCTTGCGTCCGGAGGATTCGACGGCCGCCGCCGCAACTTCGAGCGCGAGCGCCACCGTGTCGGGCGCGCGCCGCCGCTCGGCCGGTGCCAATAGCTGCGGCGAAGGCCGCTTGGCCGGCGGATCGGCCGGCGCGGCCTCGCCGCGGAACACCGCGCGTGCGCTTTCCCAGCCGGGCAGCGTCGGCGCCCAGAACGCGGGGCCTTCGATGTAGAGCGTGGGCGTGCTGCTCATGCCCCGGCTCCCTTGCCGAACACCAGCGAGCAGTTGTTGCCGCCGAAGCCGAAGGAATTGCTGAGGGCGTAGCGCACCTCGCAGCGCGCGGGTTTGAGCCGGATCTGCGGCCCGCAGTCGGCGTCGACCGTGGTGGTGTTGACGGTGCCGGGCTTCAGCCCGGTCTCGATCGCGAGCAGGCTGATCACGGCCTCGACGATGCCGGCCGCGCCCAGCGTGTGGCCGGTGAAGCCCTTGGTCGAGCTGGCATGCGTGCCGGCCGGAAAGCGGCGCGCGACGAGTGCGCCTTCGACCTCGTCGTTCTTCGCGCTGGCCGTGCCGTGCATGTTGATGTAGTCGATCGCATCGGTGGCCAGCCCGGCGCGCGCCAGCGCGTCGTCGAGCGCGCGCTCGGCGCCCAGGCCTTCGGGATGCGGCGTCGACATATGGTGGGCATCGCTCGCTTCGCCATAGCCCAGCAGTTCGAGCCGGCCCGCGCCGCGTTCGATCAGCGCGAAGCCCGCGGCCTCGCCGAGGCTGATGCCGTTGCGGTCGGCATCGAAAGGCCGGCAGCGTTCGGGCGACACCAGCTCGAGCGAGTTGAAGCCGAACAGCACGCTGCCGCACAGCGTGTCCACGCCGCCGACCACGGCCGCGTCGACCAGCCCGAGGCGGATCAGGCGCTCGGCCGAGGCGAAGGCCTTGGCGCTCGACGAACAGGCGGTCGAGATCGTCTCGGCCGGCCCTTCGAGGCCCAGCGCTTCCTGCACGAACAGCGCGAGCGAGTGCGGCGTGTGGACCGCCGGGCGCTGCTGGTCGGGCGGAAAGCGGCCGTCCACCAGCTGGGTATAGGACAGCTCGGTCTCACCGATGCTGGAGGTCGAGGTGCCGAGCACCAGCGCGATGCGCGCCGGGCCGTAGCGCTTGCGCGCCGCCGCCACGGCGTCGAGGAAGCCATCGGCCTGCAGGCCCAGCCACGCGAGGCGGTTGTTGCGGCAGTCCCATTTCGCCAGCGTCGCGGGCAGGCGAAGGTCTTCGAGGCCGTCGACACGGCCGATCCAGGTCGGCAGCGGCTGCGGTCCGAAATCATTGGCGCGCAGTCCGCTGCGCGACGCTTCGAGCGCGGCGACCAAGGGGGCCTTGCCGACACCGACCGCGCAAGTCGCGGTGTAGGCACTGATCTGGAGGGGTTGGATGCGAGAGGGCGGCACGATGAAAAGGCGGCAGGGGAAGAGGAAGGGGGTGAATTGTGAAAAACGTCACAGCCTACCAGCTGATGGCCCTGTCGCGGCGTCGGTCGAAACCCTGCGGTCGCGGCGCAGGGACATTGCGTCGCGGGCCCGCATTCAAGGCAGCGTGCTGAGGTGTGCCTGCGCGGCGGCCGCAAGCCGCTGGTCGAAGGTGGCCAGCGGCGCCCTGAGTTCCGCGGCCAGCCAAAGGTAGGCCGCGTCATGAGCCGAGAGCTCGTAGCGCGCGGCCAGCGCGTACTGCCCGGCGAGGTCGATCGGATGGAGTTCGATGTCATGGGCCTCGTAGTCGGCCAGTGCCTGGGCGAGCGAGTGCTCCGGCCAGCCCTGCCGGCGCTTCTTCAGGGCGACGCTGACGATCTCGTGGTCGAGCAGGCCGGGCGCCATGAGGCTCCGGCCCGCCAGACGCGCCAGCGCCTCGTCGCGCGCTGGCTCGTCGAACAGGACGGCACTGAGCGCGCTGCAGTCCACCACCATCGGCGGGCGCGGCAGGTACGCGGCCGGCGGCTCCGCGACGAAGACGGGGCGCGGCGCCGGGCTCATAAGGCAACCTCCGTGCTTCGCACTGCGGTGCGAGCTTGCTTGGGGCGGCCCGGCGCGGCGCTCAACGAGCGTCCCGTTCAGCGCGCAGGATATCGACCGCGAGCGGGCCGGCGGTGATCGGCTGCGGAAAGCGCACGCGGTGCTCGGCGGCGATCTGCTCGGTCGTCTTTGAACCGCGGCGGATGATTTGCTGGCCATGGCCGCGCGTCGTTGCAGTGGCCGGCGACGGGACGGCGCCAGCCACGGTGCTATCTGCGCCGCGAACCGCCTGTTCGATGATGGCCATCAGCTCGCCCTGCAGCGAGCGGTGATTGCGCGCCGCGCGCTGGCGAAGCTGCTCGGCGAGGGCCTCGGGAACGTCTTTCAGGGACAGGCTGACCATCCAAATCTCCCAAATGGCGCCATTATGGCGCCATTTGGGATCCTTGGCCCGACGGCGTGGTCGATCTGTTTCTCGCCCTTGCCGCCAGCGCCACCAGCACCAGCACCGGCAACCCCAGCGCTGCGGTGCCGACGAAGAAGGCCTTGTACCCATAGGCATCCACGAAAACCCCCGAATACCCGGCAATGAACTTCGGCAGCAGCAGCATCAGCGAGCTGAAGAGCGCGTACTGCGTCGCCGAATAGCTGATGTTGGTCAGGCTCGACAGGTAGGCGATGAAGGCCGCCGAAGCGATGCCGCCGGCCAGGTTGTCGGCCGACACCACCAGCACCAGCGCCGTGACGTCGTGCCCGCGCGAGGCGAGGCCGGCGAACAGCAGGTTGCTCGCCGCGCTCAGCACCGCGCCCAGCATCAGCACGCGCATCACGCCCAGGCGCACCGACAGCACGCCGCCGACGAAGGCACCCGCCAGCGTCATCACCACGCCGTAGATCTTGCTCACGGTGGCGACCTCGTCCTTGGTGAAGCCCATGTCGACGTAGAAGGGGTTGGCCATGATGCCCATCACCACGTCGCTGATGCGGTAGATCGCGATCAGCGACAGGATCAGCGCGGCTTGCCAGCGGTAGCGGCGGATGAAGTCGGCGAAGGGCTCGACCAGCACCTCGCGCAGCCATGCGGTCGCGTTCTTCGGCGCCGGCAGCGCGACGCGCACCGGCTCGGGCGACAGCAGCACGGTGATCACGCCCACCGCCATCGACGCCGCCATCACGAGGTAGGCGGTCTTCCAGGCGCCGTTCTGGTAGCCCGTCGCGCCGGTGATCTCGGCCCAGGCCGCGATCCAGAGCACACCGGCGCCGGCCCAGATCATCGCCAGCCGGTAGCCGGTCTGGTAGGCCGCCGCCAGCGCTGCCTGCTTGCGCGTGGCGGCGGATTCGATGCGGAAGGCGTCCAGCGCAATGTCCTGCGTGGCCGAGCCGAAGGCGACCAGCAGCGCGCACCAGACCAGCGGCGGCAGGCCGTCGCGCGGATCGTTGGACGCCATGCCGACGAGCCCGGCGATCACGACCATCTGCGCCAGCAGCAGCCAGCCGCGGCGGCGTCCGAGCAAGGTGGTCAGAGGCGGGATCGGCAGCCGGTCCACCAGCGGCGCCCAGGCCCACTTGAAGCCGTAGGCCAGGCCGACCCAGCTCAGGTACCCGATGGTGGCGCGGTCGACGCCGGCTTCGCGCAGGCGAAAGCTCAGCGTGCCCAGCACCAGCAGCAGCGGCAGGCCGGCGGAGAAGCCCAGCGCCAGCATGCGCAGGGTTGCGGGTTCGAGATAGACCTTGAGCGCGTCGCGCCAGGGTGGGGCAGGGGAGGCTTCGGCAGCCGGTGGTGCGGACATGGACGACGGTCGTTGAGGGCCGCCCATTATTCCCGCATGCACCGGCGCCCTTCGTGCAGGCTTCGGTGGCATGTCCGGAAACGGCCGGCGCGCGCGGCCTTCGAGCGCACCATCGGGTCTCACAAACGAACAGACATGCCATGGCGTCACGCCTTCCCCGTTCCTTCGCTTTCCTCGCCGGCGCCAATTTCGCGGCGCAATCCGCCGAACAACTGAGCCTCGCGGCCGCGCCGATCGTGGCCGTGCTGCTGCTGGGCGCAGGGCCCGGCGAGATCGGCTTTCTTGCCACCGCGCAGACGCTGCCTTTCCTGTTGATGTCGATTCCGCTGGGCCTCGTGGCCGACCGGACTTCGCGCGCCCGGCTCATGCGCTGGGCCGAAGCCGTGCGCATGCTCGCGCTGCTGGCCCTGCTCGCCGCGGTGCTGTGCAACCGGCTGTCGGTCGGCCTGCTCGCCGTGCTCGGTTTCGTCGGCGCCGTCGGCACCGTGGCCTTCAGTGTCGCGGCGCCGGCCATCGTGCCGGCGCTGGTGCCGCGCGAGGCGTTCGCGCAGGCCAATGGCCGGCTCGAACTGGTGCGCAGCGCGGCCTTTGCCGCCGGGCCGGCGCTTGCGGGCGCTCTCGTTGCCTGGGCTGGCGCCTCGGCGGCCTTCATCCTGGCTTCGATGCTGTCGGCGGCTGCGCTGGCGCTGCTGCTGCGGCTCGTCGAGCCGCCGCGCAAGCCGGCGCCCGCGCACCGGCCGCTGGCTGCGCTGCGCGAGGGTGCGGCCCTGGTGTGGCGCGATGCGATGCTGCGGCCGATCCTGCTCACGGCAGTCGCGTGGAACATCTCGTGGTTCGTGCTGCAGGTGGCCTACGTGCCGTATGCGATGCGCATGCTCGGCCTCAGCGTCGGCACCGTGGGCGTCACGCTCGCGAGCTACGGCGCCGGCATGGTGGTAGGCGCGCTGCTGGCGCCGCGCGTCGTCACGGCCATGCCTTTCGGCCGCGCGATCCAGCTCGGGCCCGCCGTGTCGGTGCTGGCGGCGGCGGCCATGCTGCTCACGCTGGCCTTTCCGTTCGCGGCGCTGGCGGCGCTGGCCTTCTTCCTGTTCGGCGCCGGTCCGATCATCTGGACCATCACCTCGACCACGCTGCGCCAGACGGTCACGCCGGGCGCCATGCTGGGGCGCGTGTCGGCGATGTTCCTCACGGTCAATGCCGGTTCGCGGCCGCTCGGTGCGGCACTCGGCGGACTGGTCGGTGCATGGTGGGGTGAGCCCGCCTGCCTGTTCCTGGCCAGCGCGGGCTTCGTGCTGCAGGCCGCGGTGATCTTCGCCTCGCAGGTTCGCACGCTGCGGCAGCTGCCCGCAGCCGCCGGCTGATCCCGACAGCGCATACCGCCGGGCCGCGTCGCCTGGCACGCCGTTTGCAAGTCATCTTGTACACAAGACAGGATGCTTGAAGATGGTGCATGAAGGAGGCCCGCGCCCCGGCGCGGCGAATGGCCCGGCCGGCGGACTCGCCGCCGAGGCATGGATCACGCGGCTCGACCCGCCGCTGCACGGCGCGAGCTCGGGCCCGCTGGCCGGGCTGCGCTTCGCAGCCAAGGACAACATCGACGTGGCCGGCGTGCCGACCACGGCGGCCTGCCCGGCCTTCGCACGCACGCCGGACGTGCATGCCGCGGTGGTGCGGCGGCTGCTCGATGCCGGTGCGAGCCTGCTCGGCAAGACCAATCTCGACCAGTTCGCCTGCGGGCTGAACGGCACGCGCTCGCCCTATGGCGCAGTGCCCAACAGCTTCGATGCGCGCTGCGTGTCGGGCGGGTCGAGCTCCGGCTCGGCCTACGTGGTCGCCACCGGACAGGCCGACTTCGCGCTGGGGACCGACACCGCGGGCTCGGGCCGGGTGCCGGCGGGGCTCAACAACATCGTCGGCATCAAGCCTTCGCGCGGACTGGTCAGTGCGCGCGGCGTGGTGCCGGCGGCGCAGAGCGTGGACTGCGTGTCGATCTTCGCGCGCACCGTCGGGCTTGCCGCGCGTGTGCTGCAGACCGCGATGGGCTTCGATGCGGAAGATCCCTACGCGCGCCAGCTGACGCTTGCGACGCAGGCACTGCCGGCGCGCTTTCGCTTCGGCGTGCCGTCGGCACCGCGCTTCTTCGGCGAGGCGTTTTCCGCCGCGGCCTTCGAGCGCGCGATCGAACAGATGCGCGCGCTCGGCGGGGCGCCGGTCGCGGTCGACTACGCACCGCTGGCCGCAGCGGCGGCGCTGCTCTACGACAGCGCACTCGTCGCCGAGCGCTACGCCGCCGTGCGCGACTTCTTCGACGGGCACGAAGCCGAGGTGCTCGAGCCGGTGCGCAGCATCCTTGCGCAGGGCCGCAACTACAGCGCCGCCGACTACGTCGATGCGCGCACCCGGCTGCATGCGCTGGGCCAGCGCGCCGGTGCGATGTGGCGCGACATCGACGTGCTGCTGGTGCCGACCGCGCCCACGCACTGCACCATCGCGGCGATGCAGGCCGATCCGGTCGCGCTCAACCGCGCGCTCGGCGAATACACCAACTTCGTCAACCTGCTCGACTATGCGGCGATCTCGGTGCCGAGCAGCCTGCGCGCCGACGGCTTGCCTTTCGGCATCACGCTGATCGGCCGCTCCGGCAGCGACTTCCAGCTCGCCGAGCTCGGCCAGCGCTTTCATCATGCGACGGGTCTCGCGCTCGGCGCGACCGGCGAGCCGATGCCTGCGCCCGAGGCCTTGCCCGTGATCGCGCCGGCAGCCACGGCCCGGGTCGCCGTCGTCGGCGCCCATCTCAGCGGCATGCCGCTGAATGCGCAACTGACCGAGCGCGGCGCGTGCCTGCGCGCGGCCACCGAGACCGCGCCCGTCTACCGCCTCTATGCATTGCCCGGCACCGTGCCGCCCAAGCCCGGCCTCGTTCGCGTCGCACCGGGCGAAGGCGCTGCGATCGCCGTCGAGGTCTGGGAGATGCCGCTCGCGCATTACGGCGGCTTCGTCGCGCTGGTCCCGTCGCCGCTGGGCATCGGCAGCATCCTGCTCGCGGACGGCAGCAGCGTGCAGGGCTTTCTCTGCGAAGCGGCCGCGCTGGCCGGCGCGGCCGACATCACCCCTCACGGCGGCTGGCGCGCATTCATCGCCTCCAGCGGAGCCATCGCATGACGCTCGCCATCAATTTTCCCGACATCGTCGCCGAGGTCACGGCCGCCAGCGATCGCTACGAGGATGCACTGGTCCACAACAGGACCGAGGTGCTCGACGAATTGTTCTGGGACAGCCCGCACACGCTGCGCTACGGCGACAGCGGCAATCAGTACGGCCACGCCGAGATCCGCGCCTTCCGCGCGGCGCAACCGCCGCAAGGCATGAAGCGCGCGCTGCTGCGCACCGTCATCACCACCTACGGCACCGACTTCGCGACCGTCAACCTCGAGTTCCGGCGCGAAGGAAGCACAAGGACGGGGCGTCAGAGCCAGACCTGGATGCGCACCGCCCAAGGTTGGCGCGTGGTGGCCGCGCACGTGAGCCTGCTGGGCTGATTTCAGGCCCTAAAACCCCGGCACGGCGCTGGTACGGTTTATGCACACCATCTTGTATCCAAGTTGACTTCACCCCCGTTCCCTTCGACTTCATCCTCATTACCTGGAGCACGCCCATGAGCCAGTTCAACCGTCGCGATTCCCTCAAGTCCCTGGCCGCGCTGGCCGCCGCCGGCACGCTCGGCGGATGGCGTACGCACGCCAATGCCCAGACACCGCTGACCGTCGGCGTCATCTACGTCGGCGCGCGCGATGACTACGGCTACAACCAGTCCCATGCCCAAGCCGCCGCCGAGCTCAAGAAGATGCCCGGCATCAAGGTGGTCGAGGAAGAGAACGTGCCCGAGACCGCCGCCGTGCAAAAGACCATGACCGGCATGATCGCGCAGGACGGTACCAAGCTGCTGTTCCCCACGTCCTTCGGCTACTTCGATCCCCACATCCTTGCCGTGGCGCCCAAGCATCCCGACGTGCGCTTCGCGCATTGCGGCGGCCTCTGGACCGACAAGAACCCGAAGAACGTCGGCAGCTTCTTCGGCTACATCGACGAGTGCCAGTACCTCAACGGCGTGATCGCCGGCCACATGACGAAGAGCAACAAGATCGCCTTCGTCGCCGCCAAGCCGATCCCGCAGGTCCTGCGCAACATCAACGCCTTCGCCATGGGCGCGCGCTCGGTCAAGCCCGGCATCACCTGCAGCGTGATCTTCACCGGCGACTGGTCGATGGCCGTGAAGGAGGCCGAGGCCACCAACAGCCTGGCCGACCAGGGCTGCGACGTCTTCACCATGCACGTCGACGGCCCCAAGGTGATCGTCGAGACCGCGGCCAAGCGCGGCAAGATGGTGTGCGGCTACCACGCGAGCCAGGCGAAGCTCGCGCCCGAGGCCTATCTCACCGGGGCCGAGTGGAACTGGCTCACCGCCTACAAGGCCGTCGTCGATGCGGCGCAGGCCGGCAAGCCCCATCCCAACTTCCTGCGCGGCGGGCTGAAGGAAGGCTACGTGAAGATGTCGGCCTACGGCCCGACGGTCACCGACGCCGCGAAGAAGCAGGCCGACGAGATCAAGGCGAAGATGCTCGCCGGCAACTTCGACATCTTCCAGGGTGGCCTGAAGGACAACAAGGGTGCGGTCGTGATCCCCGCCGGCAAGACACTCAAGCAGACCGACCTCGAGCTCGAGAAGATGAACTACCTCGTCGAAGGCGTCGTGGGCTCGGCCGGCTGATCCGGTTTCTTCCATCGCGAGCCGACGATGACCCACGCATTGAAAGAAGCCGCGCTGCCGGCGTTCGCCATCGCGGCGGCGCTGCTGCTGTTCGGCGTGTTCGTCTGGTTCGCCGGGGTGAGTCCGGGCCAGACCTGGGTCATCCTCTTCAAGGGCGCGTTCGGCGACTGGTTCTCGTGGCAGAACACGCTGCAGCGCGCGGCGCCGCTGATGCTCACCGCGCTGTGCGTTGCGATCCCCGCGCGCGCCGGCCTGGTCATCATCGGCGGCGAAGGCGCGCTGGTGCTGGGCGGACTGGCGTGCGCCGCATTGCCGTATGCAATGCCGCTGCCGGCCAACATCGCCGGCACCGTGCTGCTGTGCGTGGCCGGCGCGGTCGCGGGCGGACTCTGGATCGCCTTCGCGGGCTGGCTGCGCCAGTACCGCGGCATCAACGAGACCATCAGCAGCCTGCTGCTCGCCTACATCGCGATCGGCCTCTTCAAGCACCTCGTCGAAGGCCCGCTGCGCGATCCGGCCAGCCTCAACAAGCCCGCGACGCATTCGCTCGCGGACGGCCTGGGCATCGGTGGCATCGGCGGCTCCGACGTGCACTGGGGCCTGGTGATCGGCATCGTCGCCTGCCTGGCCTCGGGGCTGTGGCTGCGCTTCACCGCCTCGGGCTTCTCGGTGCGCGTGGTGGGCGGCAACCCGCGCACCGCGCAACTCGTGGGCCTGCGGGCGAACCGGCTGGTGCTTGCGGCCTGCGGGCTCGGCGGCGCCTGTGCCGGCGTCGCGGGCGCGGTCGAGGTCGCGGCGGTGCACACCAATGCCAATGCCGCGCTGATCGCGGGCTACGGCTATTCCGGCATCCTGGTGTCCTTCATCGCGCGCCACAACCCCGTCGCGGTGATTCCGGTCGCGATCCTGTTCGGCGGCTTCGGCGCGGCGGGCAGCCTGCTGCAGCGCCGGCTCGGGCTGCCCGATGCCTCGGTGCTGGTGCTGCAGGGCATGGCCTTCGTGCTGATCCTGGCCAGCGAAGGGCTGCGCATGATCGACTGGAAGGCGCTGGTGCGCAATCGCGCGCCGCGCCCGACGCAGCCGGCGCCGCTGGCCGAGGAAGCAACCCCATGACCACGGACCAGTGGATCGCGCTCGTGGCCGGCATCGTCGGCGGCGCGCTGCGCGTCGGCGCGCCCTTCCTGTTCGTGAGCCTCGGCGAATGCCTGACCGAGAAGTCGGGCCGCATCAACCTCGGGCTCGAAGGCGTGCTGGTGCTGTCGGCGATGGCTTCCTTCGGCGGCGCCTGGCTGACAGGGTCGCCCTGGCTCGGCGTGCTCGCCGGCGCCGCAGCCGGCGCGCTGCTCGCCTTGCTGCATGGCCTCCTGTGTTCGCTGGATCGCGTCAACGACGTCGCCACCGGCATCGCGCTGATGCTGTTCGGCACCGGCCTCGCGTTTTATCTCGGCAAGCCGCTGATCCAGCCGCAGGCGCCGCAGCTGCCGGCGATTCCGCTCGGCAACTGGAGCGACAACCCGGTGATCCGCTCGGCGCTGCAGCTCAATGCGCTGGTGCCGGTCGGCGTCCTGCTGGCGGTGCTGCTGTGGTGGGGCTTCGCGCACACGCGCGCCGGGCTGCTGGTGCGCATGGCCGGCGATTCGGCCAATGCGACGCGCGCGCTCGGCTACTCGGTCGCCGGCCTGCGCATCGCCGCGACCACGGCCGGCGGCGCGATCGCCGGGCTCGGTGGCGCTTCGCTCACGCTCTTCTATCCGGGCAGCTGGAACGAAGGCATTTCCAGCGGCCAGGGCCTGATCGCCGTGGCGCTGGTGATCTTCGCGCGCTGGAGCCCGCTGCGCTGCATCGGCGCCGCACTGCTGTTCGGCGGCGCCGGCGCGATCGGGCCGGCGCTGCAATCGATCGGCGTCGGCTGGGGCTACCACCTGTTCAACACGGTGCCCTACGTGCTCACGCTGGTGATCCTGGTGCTGACCTGCAAGCCGGGCAGCGTGGCCGTCGGCAGCCCCGGCGAGCTTTCGTCCACACGTTGAAGAAGAAGGAACTCGGCAATGAGCGGTCTGGGCGGTCTGAACAAATCCGAGCACGGCGTCGTCGTCGGCCTGGTGCAGCTGCAACTTCCGGTGGTCAGGACGCCTGCGGAGCTGGCGGCGCAGACGCGGCGCATCTGCGAACTGGTCGGCAAGGCGCGCCGCAATCAGGGCACGATGGACCTGGTCGTGTTCCCGGAGTATTCGCTGCACGGCCTGTCGATGGACACCGCGCCCGAGATCATGTGCACGCTCGACGGGCCCGAGGTCGCGGCCTTCCGGCAGGCCTGCATCGACCACTTGATCTGGGGCTGCTTCTCGATCATGGAGGCCAACCCCGGCGGCAACCCCTACAACAGCGGCCTGATCATCGACGACAAGGGCGCCATCCGCTTGTACTACCGCAAGATGCATCCATGGGTGCCGGTCGAGCCCTGGGAGCCCGGCAACCTCGGCGTGCCGGTGTGCGACGGCCCCAACGGCAGCAAGCTCGCGCTCCTCATCTGCCACGACGGCATGCTGCCCGAGATGGCGCGCGAGGCCGCGTACAAGGGCGCCGAGATCATCCTGCGCACGGCCGGCTACACGGCGCCGATCCGCCACGCCTGGCGCATCACCAACCAGGCCAATGCCTTCTGCAACCTCGCCTATACCGCGAGCGTCTGCATGTGCGGCAGCGACGGCACATTCGATTCGATGGGCGAGGGCATGTTCTGCAACTTCGACGGCACCGTGCTGGCCGAGGGCGGCGGCCGCGCCGACGAAATCATCACTGCCGAGCTGCGCCCCGACCTCGTGCGCGAGGCCCGCACCGGCTGGGGCGTGGAGAACAACATCTACCAGCTCTACCACCGCGGCTACGTCGCGGTGCGCGGCGGCGCCCAGGACTTCCCCTACACCTACATGCAGGACATGGCCTCGGGCAGCTACCGCCTGCCGTGGCACGACCAGGTCCGGGTGACCGACGGCAGCGGCTTCGGCTTCGCGCCGCCGCTGCGTGCCTACCAGGGCCCCGAGGCGCATCCGCTGGTGCCGCAGATTCCCCGAACGCTCAACGACACATGAACACGCCCATGCCATCGTCACCCGAATGCTTCGTCGCCGCCGAACCCTATGCCTGGCCCTACAACGGCGCGCTGCGGCCCGACAACACGGCGCTGATCGTGATCGACATGCAGACCGATTTCTGCGGCAAGGGCGGCTACGTCGACGTGATGGGTTACGACCTGTCGCTGGTGCAGGCGCCGATCGCGCCGATCGCGCGCACGCTGGCGCGCCTGCGGCCGCTCGGCTTCCACGTCATCCACACGCGCGAAGGCCATCGGCCCGATCTCGCCGATCTGCCGGCCAACAAGCGCTGGCGCTCGCGCCAGATCGGCGCCGGCGGCGTGGGCATCGGCGACGACGGTCCCTGCGGCCGCATCCTGGTGCGCGGCGAACCGGGCTGGGAGATCATCCCCGCGCTGGCGCCGCTGGCCGGCGAGGTCGTGATCGACAAGCCCGGCAAGGGCTCCTTCTATGCGACCGACCTCGAGCTGGTCCTGCGCACGCGCGGCATCCAGAACCTGATCCTGGCCGGCATCACCACCGACGTCTGCGTGCACACCACGATGCGCGATGCCAACGACCGCGGCTTCGAATGCCTCTTGCTGTCGGACTGCACGGCGGCGACCGACCACGGCAACCACCTCGCCGCGCTGAAGATGATCACCATGCAGGGCGGCGTGTTCGGCGCGCATGCGCCCTCGGGCGCCTTGCTCGAAGCGCTGTCGGCGATGTGAGGCACGGGGGCCGCATGTCCGAAGCCTCGCACACGCCGATCGGCGCATTGCCCGCCGGCACCGGCGCGCTCGCACTCGGCACCTATGAACTGACCAAGCGCTTCGGCAGCTTCACCGCGATGGACCGCGTGACGATGAATGTCGCGCCCGGCACGGTGCATGCGCTGCTGGGCGAGAACGGCGCCGGCAAGAGCACGCTGGTCAAGTGCGTGGCCGGCTTCCAGCGCGCCGAGGAAGGCAGCATCCTGATCGACGGCCGCGAGCAGGACATCGCCAACCCGGTGGTCGCGCGCGCGCTCGGCATCGGCATGGTCTACCAGCACTTCACGCTGGCGCCCGGCATGACGGTGGCCGAGAACCTGCTGCTGGCCGGCGGCAAGACGCCGGCGCTGATCGACTGGAAGACGAAGCGCATCGAGCTCGCGGACTTCCTCGCGACCACGCCCTTTCGCCTCGACCTCGATGTGCGGCCATCGGAGCTCGCAGCCGGCGAGAAGCAGAAGCTCGAACTGCTCAAGCAGCTGTACCTGAAGCCGCGCCTCCTGATCCTCGACGAGCCGACCTCGGTGCTGACGCCGCAGGAGGCCGACGAGGTGCTGGGCCACGTGCGCGCGTTCGCACGCAGCGGCCAGTGCACCGTGCTGATCATCACGCACAAGTTCCGCGAGGTGATGGCCTATGCCGACAGCGTCACCGTGCTGCGGCGCGGCCGGGCCGTGCATCACTGTGCCGTGGCCGACACGGAGCCGGCGCGGCTGGCCGCGGCCATGATGGGCGAGGGCGATGCGCCGCCGCCGGAGGGTGACGCTGCGGCGCGGGTCGGGCGCGCGCTGCATGCGGCGAAGGACACCGCGGCGGATGCGCCGATCACCCTGCAGGTCGAGGGCCTGCAGGCGCAGGGCGATCGCGGCACGCTCGCCGTGCACGACCTGAGCCTTGCGGTGCGCGCGGGCGAGATCCTCGGCGTGGCCGGCGTCTCGGGCAACGGCCAGCGCGAACTGGTCGAGGCGCTGGTCGGCCAGCGCGCGCGGCTGGCCGGGCGGGTCAGCGTGATGGGCGAGCCCTACCGCGCGCGGCGCGAGGAGAACCGCCGCCTCAAGGTGCGCAGCCTGCCCGAGGAGCCGCTGCGCAATGCCTGCGTCGGCGATCTGAGCGTGGCCGAGAACATGGCGCTGCGCGACTTCGACCAGCCGCCGCTGGCCTGGCGCGCGATGGGCGCCGGCCTGCTCGACTTCGCGCAGTGGCGCCGCCGGGCGCGTGCGTGGATCGCCGAGTACGGCGTCAAGACCCAGGGCGAGGGCGCGCCGATCCGCAGCCTGTCGGGCGGCAACGTGCAGCGCGCGGTGCTGGCGCGCGAACTGGCCGGCGACATCAACGTGCTGATCGCGGCGAACCCCGTGTTCGGCCTGGACTTCGCCGCGGTGGCCGAGATCCACGGCCGGATCATGCAGGTGCGCGCGAAGGGCGGCGCGGTGCTGCTGATCAGCGAGGACCTCGACGAGTTGCTCGAGATGGCCGACCGCATCGTCGTGATGAGCGAAGGGCGGATCGTCTTCGAGACCGCTGCCGCGACGGCCGAGCGGCACGTGCTCGGGGCGCACATGGGCGGCGGCGATCACCACGCGCCTGCGAGCGATGGTGTCTTGCCCCACTGATCGTTCCACCGAAAGCCCCCATGCGCATCGACGCCCAGCCCTTCGCCTACGAGTTCGAGATTGCGCACACCGCGCTCGTGCTGATCGACATGCAGCGCGACTTCATCGAGCCCGGCGGCTTCGGCGAAACGCTGGGCAACGACGTCTCGCTGCTCGAAGCCATCGTGCCCGCGACGCGCCGGACGCTGCAGGCCTGGCGCCGCGCCGGCGGCCTCGTGGTCCACACGCGCGAGGCGCACCGGCCCGATCTTGCCGACTGCCCGCCGGCCAAGCGCAACCGCGGCAACCCGCGCCTGCGCATCGGCGACGCCGGGCCAATGGGCCGCATCCTGGTCGCCGGCGAGCCGGGCAGCCAGATCATCGACGCGCTGGCGCCGATCGAGGGCGAGCTCGTGATCGACAAGCCCGGCAAGGGCGCCTTCTACGCCACCGCGCTGCACGAGACGCTGCAGCAGCGCGGCATCACGCACCTGCTGTTCGGCGGCGTCACCACCGAGGTCTGCGTGCAGACCAGCATGCGCGAGGCCAACGACCGCGGCTACGAAGGCCTGCTGCTGGAGGACTGCACCGAGAGTTACTTCCCCGCCTTCAAGACGGCCGCCCTCGAGATGATCCGCGCCCAGGGCGCGATCGTCGGCTGGACCGCGCCGAGCGCCGCGCTGCGGGCCGCGCTCGGCAACGACTAACATCCTTCGCGTGCCCCACGTCCGACCCCGCCCCAAGTCCCGGCCCGCCGCGGCGGCGCCCGTGGAAGAACCGATCGCGTTCCGCACCCGCGCCGACGAGGTCTACGCGCAGCTCAAGCGCGATGTCGCCGAATTCCAGCTCGTGCCCGGCGACCGCTTCACCGAGAACGAGATCAGCGAGCGCCTCGGCGTCTCGCGCACGCCGGTGCGCCAGGCGCTGTTCAGGCTGCAGCAGGAAGGCTTCGTCGAGGTGCTGTTCCGCAGCGGCTGGCGCGTGCTGCCTTTCGACTTCGACAAGTTCGAGCAGCTCTACGATCTGCGCATGGTGCTCGAGACCACGGCCGTGCACCGCCTGTGCGAAAGCGATCACCGCGTCGATCGCAGCCTGCTCGATCAGCTGGCCGGCATCTGGCTGGTGCCGGCCGCGCAGCGCAGCGCCGACACGGTGCAGGTCGCGCAATGGGACGAGGCCTTTCATTGCGCACTGGTCGCGGCCGCGGGCAACAGCGAGATGGCGCGCGTGCACCGCGACGTCACCGACCGCATCCGCATCATCCGCCGGCTCGACTTCACCCAGCAGCCGCGCATCGATGCGACCTACGACGAGCACGCGAAGATCCTGAAGGCGATCCGCGCCAACCGCGGCGACCAGGCCGCGATGCTGCTGCGCGCGCACATCGAAACCAGCCAGGCCGAGGTGCGCAAGATCACGCTGCACCAGGTGCACATGGCGCGGCACGCGGGCCGCGCGCCGCGCTAGCTGGCGGGCGCCTGGCAGCGGAAATTCTTCGCCTCGTCGCTGCTGCCGCTGCCGTCGTAGACCGCAACCTTGGGATAGGCGCACAGCGGACGCGTGCGATCGACGGCGCCGCGGGTCTTGTGCGTGACCAGCACGCGTTCGGGCGCCGTGCCTTTCTCCACCCAGCGCGTGAGCGTATCCATCGGGTCGAACACATCGGGCAGGTCGCCCGTGCTCGCGCAGCCATTGGAGCCCGGCACCATGAAGAGGCGATAGAACTTCTGCGTGCGCGCGATCGCCTGCTCGCGGTCGCCGCGCGCGTCGAGCGCGGACAGCACCGACTCGTAGTACTCGACGCTGCGCATCGCCGGATGCACCGTGTCCTTCCAGCCGTGGTACTGGAACAGCTTGCCGCCGCGCTGCGCGAAGGCACGCAGGTCGGGGTCGGTGGCATTGAGGATGCGGTCGAAGCCGGTGCGCGATGTGACCCAGTCGGCATCGAAGTCATAGCTGCGCCAGTCCCAGTCGGGCCGCTTGAAGACCATGTACTTGAAGAACTGGTCCGCCGTCGCATAGATGTTCGGGCCGTTGACCACGCCGCCCCAGCCGAGCTCGCTGCCGGGCGTGAGGCCGGGGTAGATCTCTTCGCCGGTGCGTGGGTTGCGCGGCCCGGCATAGAGCTTCTTCAATGCGCCGACCTGTTCGCCGCTCAGGCAGGCGGCCGCGTCCTGGCCGGACTGGCACTGCAGCACCGCAGGATCGAAGCCGCAGCGGCGAGGGTCCTCGATGGAGTTGTCGGTGACGCCGTCGAGTGCGTCGCAGGCCTTCAGCACCGCCTTGTTGACGAGCGACAGCTGCGCCGACGACAGCCTGGTCGCCGGATTGGCGAAGGTGGCCTGGCCGTTCCACACGTACTGCGCGCGGTTGCCGATCTGGTCGAAGTTCGCATCGCCGACGCTGATGCCGTCGTAGTCGGCCGGGTAGCGCTGCGCTTCGGTCAGCGCCTGCTTGCCGCCGGTCGAGCAGCCGTTCCAGTAGGCATGGTGCGCGGCACGGTCATAGAAGGCGTTGACGAGGGTCTTGGCATTGACCGTCATCTCGTGCACGGCGCGATAGCCGTAGTCGGCCAGCTGCTGCGGGTTCTGCATCCAGGGCAGCGGGTCGTTGCCCGCATGGCCGGTGTCGGTGCTGGCGACCGCGTAGCCGCGCGCCAGCTGCCAGGCCATGTCGCCATAGTCAAGCGTGCCTGCGAAGCCGTGGTTGCCCACGCCTTCGAAGCGGCCGTTCCAGCCGGTGAGCGGCATCCAGAGCTCGAAGCCGATCGACGGCGCGACCACGGCCTTGACCTTGCAGAACGCCGGCAGTCGGGTGGCCGGCGTGTTCGGCGGGAAGGTCGGCACCGGCGTGCCCGAGGGCAGCGGGCCGGCGGGCACTTCGAGCGCGCTCTGCACGGTGGTTTGCGGCAGCTTGAGCTGTTCGAGCTCGGCGCAGGCCATCGGTGCGGCCCGTGCGCTGCCGCACCAGGCCGTGGCGCAGGCGAGGAGCGCCAGCGTGAACCTGAAGCGCGTCGCCGTCGACGTGTGGGAATCGCTCTGCGAATGCATGCCGGTGCTCCTCGAATCAGAAATGCGCGCCGATCCAGTCGGCCACATAGGCGAAGGTCCGGCCCGCGGTGTCGCCGAACTGGCCCGGCGCTTTCGCGCAGGGCTGGCAGGGCGCGAAGCCGTGCGTCGCCCCTTCGACGAAGGCGATCGACTTGTCCTTGCTGGCCGCATGCCGGTAGGCGGTCTCGGCCGAGACCAGCCAGTAGTGGCCGGTCATGCCCATCACCAGCAGCGGCACCTTGACGCCCTCGACATTGCCCGGCGTGCTGGTGTACGAAGAGTTCCAGTCGATGCCGCTCACCGAATCCTCGGTAATGTCGTAGTCGGCCGTGGCGCGCGTGGCGAAGGTGCTCAGGAAACGCTTCACGGTGGTGTCGAGCGAGCCGCCGAGCAGCAGCGGGCGCGCCTGTGCGCTCGCCGCGCCGGCGCCGGCGCCGGCATTCGAGGCCGCGCTGGCCGGCCGGTCGGCTTCGCGATCGTTGCGCGCGACCACCGTGGGCGTGAGGCCGGACGGCACGCGCAGCGTGTGGATCACCTCGGTGCTGTGCGTGCCATCGCCGCGCAGCAGCGTGTAGCTGCCCTGGGTGTGCGACAGCAGATGGAGGTCCGGCCGCCACAGCCGGGGCGTGCGCGTGGCGCCGGGCACCACGAAGGGCGCGTCGTCGGCGAAGGCGCCGCGGCCCTCGGCGATCGCCTGGCGCTGCTGCAGCGCGCGCTCGACGAGCACGGCATTGCGTGCGGCCTGCGCCTTCAGGAAGCGCTTGCGAAAGGCGTCGGAGTAGGTCGCGCCCGTGGCCGTGAAGCCATTGGCCGGCGCATAGATGTCGAGCGACGGGTCGGCCGGCGTGCTGCCGTCGGCCAGCGAGGGATCGACCGAGGTCAGCACATTCGCGCCCAGCCCGAAGATCGGGTCCAGCAGCACCAGCGCATCGGCCGGGCGCAGCGCCGCCATCGCATCGGGACAGGGGACAATTTTCTCCGGACCCTGGCAGGCCTTGACGCCGTTCTCGGCGATGTTCTGGTAGGCCGCCGCCAGCGGCGCGCCCGAACTGTGGCCGAGCAGCACCACGCGGTCGATACCCGCGAGGCCGCGCGCATAGCGCACCGCCGAGGCGAGATCGAGCAGTGCCGCGTCCCAGTCCATGTCGCGGTCGTCGAGGTCGGGCGCATAGCGCGGGTTGGCCGCGAGCACCGTGAAGCCGCGCGATGCGAGTTGCACGGTCGAGGGATGGTCGAGGAAGTCGTTGTTGTCATGCATCACGACGACCGCCACATGCCGGTGCGGCGATGCGGCGACCGGCGTGTACAGCACACCCGCTACGCGCGGCGCGATGCGAACGAAGTGGTTCTCGACCGACGGCGTCTGCGCTACAGACATCGACGGCAGCCCCAGCGACAGGGCCAGGCACAGCGCGGCGGCGGCACGCGCGAGCGGGCGCCCGGTACGGTGCGGCATCGCCCTCACTCCGCCGTGATGTTGCCGCGCTTGACCACGTCGGCCCAGCGCTGCGCGTCCTTGGCGACCAGCGCGCCGAATTCGGCCGGCGTCGATGAGGCCGGCACCATGCCCTGGGCCTCGAAGGAGGTCGCGACCTCGGGCTGCTTCAGCACGGTCGCGATCGCCTTGTTGAGCCGGTCGACGATGTCGGCCGGCGTGCCCTTGGGCGCCAGCACGCCGTACCACATGTCGAGGTTGCCGGTGTTCACGCCGGCCTCGGCCAGCGTCGGCACCTCGGGCAGCTGCGGCAGGCGCCGGCTGCTGCCGGTCGCGATCGCGCGCAGCTTGCCGGCCTGGATATGCTGCAGCGCGACGTGCACCGGCAGGAACATGTAGTCGATGCGGCCGCCGAGCATGTCGGTCACCGCGCCGGCGGTGCCCTTGTACGGCACGTGCAGCATCTCGGCGCCGGTGCTCTGCAGGAGCAGCGCCATCGAGAGGTGGTGCGGCGTGCCGACGCCCGGCGTCGCATAGGTGAGCTTGCCGGGCTGCGCCTTCGCCGCGGCCACCATCTGCGCGACGGTCGTCGCCTTCTGCACCGTCGGATTGGTGACCAGCAGCAGCGTGCCCCAGGAGGTCAGCGTCACGGGCGTGAAGTCACTGACCGGATCGTAGGCGAGCGACTTGTAGAGGCTCTTGTTCATCACCAGCGTGTTGACCTGCACCATCAGCGTGTAGCCGTCGGGCTTGGCACGCGCCACGCGCTCGCTGCCGATGTTGCCGCTGGCGCCGGCCACGTTCTCCACCACCACCGGCTGCCCGAGCAGCGCCGGCAGCCGCGCCGACAGCTGGCGCGCGACCAGGTCGATGCCGGTGCCCGGCGTGTAGGGCACCACCAGCGTGATCGGCTGGTCGGGCCAGGCATGGGCCGCTACCGCGCTGACCGCGACGAGCAGCGTGGCAAGGGTCTTCGTCAAAAGGCGCATGAAGGTCTCCGCATTGTTCTTGGATGGAAAGTCGAATGGCTCGCACTCAGAGGAAGGACGCGCGGGCCTTGAGCGCGGCCGGATCGAAGCCCGTGGCGCGCTTGTAGTTGTCGGAGATCGCCTGCAACTGCGCTTGCGTCACGATCTCGTCCAGCCGGTCGAAGCGCTTGCCGCCGGTGCGCTCGAACACCTCGCGCAGGATGGTGTCGGGCGGATTGCTGCGGTTGGTCAGCACCACGTGGGTGGTCGCCTTCACGCGCACGCCGTCGTAATCTTCGAGCGCCTGCGCGCCGACGCCGAACCGGCGCAGGGCACCGGCGAGATAGCGCGCATCGATGATCGCCTGCCCGGCGCCGTTGGAGCCGCGCGGCACCATCGGATGCGCCGCGTCGCCCAGGAGCGTGAGGCGGCCATGCGTCCACTTCGGCAGCGGCTCCTGGTCGACCATCGGGTACTCGAGGATGGCATCGGAAGAGCGGATCAGCGCCGGCACGTCGAGCCAGTCGAAGTGCCAGTCCACGAAGGCCGGCAGGAAGTCTTCGAGCTTGCCGGGCCGGCTCCAGTCCTGCTGCGCGGGTTGCGGCGCATGGATCTCGGCGACCCAGTTGACCAGCTGATTGCCCTCGGCATCGACGTTGTCGCGGATCGGGTAGATCACCATCTTGCCGAGGTCCAGCCAGCCGGCGCGCACCATGCTCGCGCCCGACAGGAAGGCCTTGTGCTTCGCGGTGCCGCGCCACATGTTGATCCCCGAATAGCGCGGTGGCCCTTCGTTCGGATAGAGCTGGCGGCGCAGCGCCGAATGGATGCCGTCGCAGCCCACCGCGACCGCGCCGCGCACGCTCGCGAGCGCGGCGCCGCCGGGTGCGGCGAAGCGGGCCGTGACGCCGCTCGCATCCTGTTCGACGCCGGTGCAGCGGTGGCCGCAGACCACGCTGCCGGGCCCCAGGCGCTCCAGCGTTGCGGCGAGCAGCACGGCATGCAGGTCACCGCGGTGGATCGAGTACTGCGGCCAGTCGTAGCCGGCCGCGATGCCGGCGGCTTCGCGGAACACCAGCTGGCCGTGGGAATTGAAGAACACCGATTCCTGCGTGCGCACGCCGATCGCATCGAGCGCGGGCAACAGGCCCAGTTCGCTCAGCTCGCGCGTCGCATGCGGCAGCAGGTTGATGCCCACGCCCAGCGGCCTGAGTTCGGCGACTGCCTCGTAGACGCGGCAGGCGATGCCCGCCTGGTGCAGGCTCAGCGCCAGGGTCAGTCCGCCGATGCCGGCGCCCAGCACGATGACTTCGGTGTTTTCGCTCATGTCTTTGTCTCGCCGTTCGGCAGGCCCCGGCGTTTCCGGTGGATGGGATTAGACCGGTGCCGTGGTCATTTGGGAAATTTAGATGTCGTATGGATTTATCATGAAGCCGTATGAATCTGTCGATCCGCCAGATGCGCGCCTTCCTGCATGTCGCGCACATCGGCAACTTCACGCGTGCCGCCGAGCAGGCCCACATGACGCAGGCCGGCCTGAGCACGCTGGTGCGCGAGATGGAGCGCCAGCTCGGCTGCCGGCTGTTCGACCGCACCACGCGCATGGTCGTGCTCACCGCGGCGGGCCGGCGGCTGCTGCCGGTGGTGGAGCGCGTCGTGACCGACCTCGACGATGTCACGGCGCACCTCGGCATCGAGGGCGACGAAGCGCGCCAGACCTTGCGTGTCGCGGCCACGCCGCTGGTCTCGTCCCATCTGCTGCCGCAGGTCTTCCATCGCTTCCGCGAGAGCCATCCGACGGTCAGCGTCAAGCTCTTCGATGCCGACCTGCGCGACGTGGAGGCGATGGTGACGGCCGGCGAGGCCGACATGGGCCTGGGCTTCTTCTTCAAGGCCGCACCGGGGCTGGAGCGCACGCCGGTCGGCCGCTTCCATCTGATGCGCGTGGCACCCGCCGAGACGCAGCAGGCGCCGGCGTCCACCGGCAGCGTGCCCTGGGCCTCGCTGCGCGCGGCGCCACTGCTGGGGCTGCCGCAGAGCAATCCGATCCAGAAGGTCATCGACCAGCACCTGGCGACCATCGGCCGCGCGGACGCCCAGCGGCCGGCCTTCAACTTCTTCGGCACGCTGATCTCGATGGTCGAAGCCGGCTTCGGCACCGCGGTGATGCCGACCTTCGCGCTCGCCGCCTGCCGGCGCCATCGGGTGCGCACCGACGTGCTGATGAAGCCGAAGGTGGGCATGGACTTCTATCGCATCACCCGGCGCGGCACGCACGAGACCGAGGCCATGCAGGCCTTTGCCGCAACGCTGGTCAAGGCGCTGCCGGCGCTCTCGCGATGAGCTTCTGGCGTTGCGCGCCGGCTGTCCGCCAACCGGCGAGCAGTTCGCGGCAGCCCAGATCCTCGGCCGCGAGATGGACGCGCTCGAAGTTGTTCCACCAGATCACCGAAGGAATGTCGATCGCCTGCTGGTGGATCGGTGTCGTGGTCTGCCACAGCACCGACAGGCGGTAGTCTTCGTGCAGCGCGCGGCGGTCGTAGCCGCGCACGCCGCGCGCCAGCAGCTCGTCGTGGCAGCAGTCCATCAGGCGCTGCTCGAACCGGCGCCGCAGATCGGGATACCAGTGGACCGCCATCATGCAGGCGAGGTCGTCCGATCCGACGTCGATGCGCCAGGCGCCCCAATCGAACAGACGCGTATCGTCGGCGCTGCCGGCCTTCGGCAGGAAGCAGTTCCAGACATGCGCATCGCCCTGGACGATGGTCATGTGCCGATGCGTGTGGTAGCACGCCATCGGGCGCGGCATGGCGTCGAGCCATCGCGCATGGAAGTCGCGGCGCTCGGGCGAGAGCCGATCGCCGAGCTGCGGCCTTCAGGAAGAGCGTTGCGGGCGCATGGGCCACGGCGCCCTCGTGACTCAGGCGCAACCTGAAGAGTGCGAAAGGATGGTGGTCATGCGTGCCTTTTGCTTCGGGACTTCGGCGCCGTGCTCAGAGCATCTTCCGGTAGACGACGAAGCCTGATCGGTCGGCCACCTTGTCGTAGAGCTTCATCGCCGCCGTGTTGGTCTCCTGCGTCTGCCAGTAGACGCGCGGGGCGCCCGCGGTCTGCGCGCGCCGATAGACCGCCTCGATGAGCGCGCGGCCGACGCCCTGGCCGCGTGCGGCCGCCGTGGTGAACAAGTCCTGCAGATAGCAGCTCGGGCCGATCTGCGTCGTGCTGCGATGAAAAAGAAAATGCGCCAGGCCCACCAGCGCGCCACCGCGTTCCGCGACGAGCGCATGCACCGGCTCGTAGGCATCGAAGAAGCGCGACCAGGTCATGGCCGTCACCGCGGCCGGCAAGGCGGTGTCGCCATGCCGGCCATAGAAAGTGTTGTAGCCGTCCCAGAGCGTCTTCCAGGCCGGGTAGTCGTCTTCGGCGACGGATCGGACAAGGACAGGGTCATTCATGCGTGGCTGCCTTGGAAAATCCGCAGGATAGCGCGGCGCGGCAAGGTGCCGATCCCTCACTAAGATCGGCATCGTGGAGGCAACCCGGATGAGCGACGAGGACATCGTGGTGGTGGGTGCCGGGCCGGCCGGGCTGGCGGTTTCCGCGTGCCTGCGCGCGCAAGGGCTCGTCCATCGCGTGCTGGAGCGCGAGGCCGACGTAGGCTTTGCCTGGCGCCGCCACTACGACCGCCTTCATCTGCATACGGCCAAGGGGAGTTCGGGCCTGCCGTTCGCGCCATGGCCGGCCGATGCGCCGCGCTATCCCTCGCGCAAGCAGGTGGTCGGCTATCTGGCGCGCTATGCGTCGCAGCACGCGATCGCGCCGCGCTTCGGTATCGAGGTGCGCCGCATCCGGCGCCGGGGGGAACGCTTTGCGATCGACACCAGCGATGGCGCGTTGTCGCCTCGCTTCGTCGTCATCGCGACCGGTTCCAATGCGATCGCGAACCGGCCTGCGCTGCGCGGCCTCGAGCGCTTCGAGGGCAGCGTGATGCACGCAGCGGCCTATCGAAATCCATCGCCCTTCATCGGCAAGCGCACGCTGGTCGTCGGCTGCGGCAACTCGGGCGCGGAGATCGCGCTCGACCTCGCGGAGCAGGGCGTCGAGGTGGCGATGGTGGTGCGCGGGCCGGTGCACGTCGTGCCGCGCGATCTGCTCGGCGTGTCGACGCAGCAGATCGGCGTGCTGCTGTCGGTGCTGCCGCTGGGCCTGCGCGACGCGATCGTCGCCGCGGTGATGCGCATGGCCGTCGGCGATCTGTCGCGATGGGGCATCGTCCGGCCGCGCACCGGGCTCAACCGGATGATCGAGGCATCGGGGCGCATACCCCTCCTCGACATCGGGACGATCGCGATGATCAAGGCCGGCAGGATCCGCGTGTTGCCCGCGGTCGACGAGGTGCTTGCCGATGGCGGGCGTTTCGCGGACGGTGCCGTGCATCCGTTCGAGGCCATCGTGCTGGCCACCGGCTATACGCCAGGATTGCAGCGCATCGTCGAGGGCTTCGATGCGATCGCCGATGGGCACGGCCGGCCCGATCGCTTCGGCGCCGAGAGCGCGATCCCGGGTTTGTTCTTCGTCGGGTTCAGGAATCCGCCGACCGGCGCGTTGCGCGAGATCGCGATCGAGGCGCGGCGGGTCGCCCGCGCGCTCGCTGCGTACGCGGGCAGGCCTCAGAGCGTGAAGTCGTAATCCACCGTGATCGGCGCGTGATCGCTGAACTTGAGCGTCTTGAAGATCTGCTCGTCGCGCGCGAGCTTCGCCAGCGCCGGCGTCGCGAGGTGATAGTCCAGCCGCCACCCCACGTTCTTCGCATAGGCCTGGCCGCGGTTGCTCCACCAGGTGTAGGCCTCGTCGCTGGTGTCGGGCTTGAGCATGCGGTACACGTCGACCAGGCCGGCACCCTCGGCGCCGGTGTCGAGCAGGTTCGTCATCCAGGCGCGTTCCTCGGGCAGGAAGCCGCTGTTCTTCTGGTTGCTGCGCCAGTTCTTGAGGTCGATCTCCCGGTGCGCGATGTTGATGTCGCCGCAGAGGATGAAGTCGCGCTCGCGCTTGAGTGCGACCAGGTGCGGAAAGAAGCCCTTGAGGAAGCGGAATTTCGCAGCCTGCCGCTCCTCGCCCGAGGAGCCGCTCGGAAAGTAGCAGCTGATGATGGAGCGCTTGCGTTGGGGCGTGTCGAAGCGCAGCTCGAGGTAGCGGCCCTCGGCATCGAATTCCGGATCGCCCCAACCCACCACGACCTTGCTGGGCGCGTGCTTCGTGTAGATCGCGGTGCCGGCATAGCCTTTCTTCTCGGCGAAATGGAAGTGGCCTTTCAGCTCCGCCATCTCCTCGAAGCGGCCTTCGATGTCGCTCGCCTGGACGCGGATCTCCTGCATGCAAATACAATCCGGCGCGAGTTCGGCCACCCAGTCGGCGACGCCCTTGGTGGCGGCCGAGCGCAGGCCATTGAGGTTGAGGCTGGTCAGTTTGAACACGAGGATATTTCCGATGACTGAGGCGGTTTCCGGAGTTGAAGGGCAGGACGCAGGCGGCGCGTTGGCGCAGGAATTCGTGCAGTTCGCGCTGGAGTCGGGGGTGCTGCGCTTCGGCGAGTTCAAGACCAAGGCCGGCCGCATGAGCCCCTATTTCTTCAACGCGGGCCTGTTCGACGACGGCGCCAAGCTTGCGCGGCTGGCTGGATTCTATGCAGACCGGCTGATCGCCAGCGGCCTCGAATTCGATATGATCTTCGGCCCGGCCTACAAGGGCATTCCGCTGGGCGCGACCTTGGTCGCCGAGCTCGCCCGGCGCGGCCGCAACGTGCCCTTCGCCTACAACCGCAAGGAAGCCAAGGACCACGGCGAGGGCGGCACGCTGGTCGGCGCGCCGCTGCGGGGCCGCGTGCTGATCGTCGACGACGTGATGTCGGCCGGCACCGCCGTGCGCGAGTCGATCGCCGCCATCCGCAGTGCCGGCGCCACGCCGCATGCGGTCGCGATCGCCCTCGACCGACAGGAGAAGGCGACGGAAGATGGCATCGATGTGGCCCACAGCGCCGTGCAATATGTACGAAATCGGCTGGGACTCGAGGTGATCGCGATCGCCACGCTCGATGACTTGCTACAGTACCTCTCGGGCCGCGCAGACAGCGAACTGGGCGCCCACCGGCAGGGAGTATTGGCTTACAGGGCGCGCTACGGCGTCGCTTGATTCAACCCCTGTCTGGAGGCGGACGTTGGCGCGCACCCGAGCATTCATCGCATCATGGGCCTTGCTGTTGGCCGCAGCCGGCACGGCCCACGCACAAAAGGCGCCGGCTCCCGGCGCCCCACCGGCTGCCGGCATCTACACCTGCACCGATGCGCGGGGCCGCACCATCACGGCCGACCGACCGATCGCGGACTGCAACGACCGCGAGCAGCGCGAACTCGGCCCCAGCGGCACCGTGCGCCGCAAGATCGAACCCACCTACACGGCGCGCGAGCAGGCCGAGCGCGACGAGGCTGCGCGCCAGGCGGCGCTCGCGGCCTCGCGGCAGGTCGAGGAGCGACGCCGCGAGCGCGCCTTGCTGATGCGCTACCCCAACCCGGCGGCGCATGACCGCGAGCGCGCCGAGGCGCTGGTCCAGATCGACGCGGTGATCCAGGCGGCGCAGAAGCGCCTGGGCGAGCTGTCCGACGAGCGCAAGTCGATCGACGACGAGCTCGAGTTCTACAAGAAGGACCCGACCAAGGCACCCGATTCGCTGCGCCGCAAGGCCGACGACAACGCAAAGAGCGCCGCGGTGCAGAACCACTTCATCAGCGACCAGATGGAGGAGAAGAAGCGGGTCAATAACCGCTTCGACGAGGAGCGCGCGCGCCTTCGGCCCTTGTGGGCGACCGCGACGGGCTCGGCCGCGCGCTGAGCCGGGCCCGCCGCGCGGCTGCCGACGGGCCGCTTCGTTCAGCCCAGCCGTGCTTTCAGCAGCGCATTGACCTGCGCGGGATTGGCCTTGCCCTGGCTGGCCTTCATCACTTGGCCGACCAGTGCGTTGAAGGCCTTGTCCTTGCCGGCGCGGTATTCGTCGATGTTCTTCTGGTTCGTGGCCAGAACGCCGTCGACGATCTTCTCGAGTGCGGCGGTGTCACTCATCTGCTTCAGGCCCTTGGCTTCGATGAGTGCGTCGACGTCCCGGCCTTCGCCGGTCCAGAGCGCATCGAAGACCTGGCGTGCGGCATTGTTCGAGACCGTGCCGTCGCCGATGCGCCCGATCAGCGCGGCCAGCTGCGCGGCCGTCACCGGCGCGGCATCGATCGCCATGTCCTGCTGGTTGAGCCGGCGCGCGATCTCGCCGGTGATCCAGTTGCTGGCGAGCTTGGCATGGGCGCCGGCCGCCACAGCGCTCTGGAAGTAGTGCGCGAAGGCCGGGCTCTGCGTGAGCTGCGCGGCGTCGTAGGCCGACAGTCCGTGGTCGCGCACATAGCGCTCGGCCATCGCGCGTGGCAGCTCGGGCATCGCGGCGCGCACGCGCTCGATCCATTCGGCGGCGATCGCCAGCGGCGGCAGGTCGGGATCGGGGAAGTAGCGGTAATCGGCCGCGTCTTCCTTGGTGCGCATCGCACGCGTCTCGCCGCTGTCGGGGTCGAACAGCACGGTGGCCTGCTGGATGGCGCGGCCTTCCTCGATCTCCTCGATCTGCCAGCGGATCTCGTAGTCGATCGCCTGCTGCATGAACTTGAAGCTGTTGAGGTTCTTGATCTCGCGCCGCGTGCCCAGCGGCGCGCCGGGCCTGCGCACCGACACGTTGGCGTCGCAGCGAAAGCTCCCTTCCTGCATGTTGCCGTCGCAGATGCCGATCCAGGTCACGATCTTGTGCAGCTCGCGCGCATAGGCCACGGCCTCGGCGGTGGAGCGCATGTCGGGCTCGGTCACGATCTCGAGCAGCGGCGTGCCGGCGCGGTTCAGGTCGATGCCCGATTGGCCGACGAAGTCCTCGTGCAGCGACTTGCCCGCGTCTTCCTCGAGGTGCGCACGCACCAGGCGCACGGTCTTGGGCTCGTCGCCGAGGAAGAAGCTCACCGTGCCGCCCTGCACGACCGGGATCTCGAACTGGCTGATCTGGTAGCCCTTGGGCAGGTCGGGGTAGAAGTAGTTCTTGCGCGCGAAGACGCTGCGCGGCGCGATCGTCGAGCCGAGCGCGAGGCCCAGGCGGATGGCGCGCTCGACGGCGCCCCTGTTCATCACCGGCAGCGTGCCGGGCAGCGCGAGGTCCACGGCGCAGGCCTGCGTGTTGGGCGCGGCGCCGAACGCGGTGGAGGCGCGGCTGAAGATCTTCGATGCGGTGGACAGCTGGGCGTGCGTCTCGAAGCCGATGATGACTTCATAGCCCTGCACCAGCGGGCCGGTCGGGCGCCCTTCCTGCATCTGTTCGAAGGAGGTGGTGGTCGTGCTCATTGCTCGAAGCCTCCGGGCGTGCGCAGGTGCCAGTCGGTGGCCTGCTGGAAGCGGTGCGCCGCATTCAGCAGCCTCGACTCGCCGCAGTAGTTGCCGATGAGCTGCAGGCCCACCGGCATGCCGCCGTCGAAGCCGGCCGGCACGCTCATGCCGGGCAGGCCGGCGAGCGAGGCGGGCAGCGTGAAGATGTCGGCCAGGTAGTCGGCCACCGGATCGTCGCCGTGTTCGCCGAGCTTCCAGGCGACGCTCGGCACGGCCGGGCCGGCGATCAGGTCGCATTGCGCGAAGGCCTGCTGGAAATCGTCGGCGATCATGCGGCGCACCTTCTGCGCCTGCAGGTAGTAGGCGTCGTAGTAGCCGTGCGAAAGCACATAGGTGCCGATCATGATGCGGCGCTTGACCTCGTCGCCAAAGCCTTCCTCGCGGGTCTTGCCGTACATGTCGGCGAGGTCGCGGTAATCCCGCGCCCGGTGGCCGAACTTGACGCCGTCGAAGCGGCTCAGGTTGCTCGAGGCCTCGGCCGCCGCAATGATGTAGTAGACGGGGATCGAGAGCTCGGTGCGCGGCAGTGTGATCTCGACGCGCCGGGCGCCCAGCTTTTCGTACTCGGCCAGCGCGGCCTCGATGGCGGCGCGCACGCCCGGGGCCACGCCCTCGCCGAGGAACTCGGTCGGCACGCCGATGCGAAGGCCTTCGATCGAACCGTCCAATGCGCGTGAGAAGTCTTCGGCCGGCCGGTCCAGCGAGGTCGAGTCGCGGTCCGGGTCCGGGCCGCACATCGCGGACAGCAGCAGGGCGCAGTCCTCGGCGGAGCGTGCCATCGGCCCGGCCTGGTCGAGACTGGAGGCGAACGCGACCATGCCGTAGCGCGAGGCGCGCCCGTAGGTCGGCTTGATGCCGGTCACGCCGCAGAAGGAGGCCGGTTGGCGGATCGAGCCGCCGGTGTCGGTGCCGGTCGCGGCTGGCGCGAGGCGCGCGGCGACCACGGCGGCGCTGCCGCCCGAGGAGCCGCCCGGAATGCGCCGCGGGTCCCAGGGATTGCGCACCGGCACCGCGCGCTCGAAGCCGACGGCGGGCACGGCGACGTTCTCGTTGGCCGAGCCCATCGCGAATTCGTCGCAGCTGAGCTTGCCCAGCGTCACGGCGCCGGCCTCGGCCAGCCGGCGTACCACGGTGGCGTCGAAGGGCGAGCGGTAGCCGGCCAGGATGCGCGACCCTGCGGTGGTCGGGAAATCAGTGGTGACGAAGATGTCCTTGTGGGCGATCGGCACGCCGGCCAGGGCCGGCGCGTTGCCGGCGGCGAGCTGTGCGTCGGCCGCGCGGGCCCGGGCCAGCGTGAGGTCTTCGTCGATGGCGACGAAGGCACCCAGGTCCTGATGGCGGCGGATGCGGGCCAGGTGGTGCTGTGCGGCCTCGACCGCCGAGACTTTGCGTTCGCGCAGCGCCGTGGCCAGCCCCGCCACGCCCAATTGATGCAACGCTGCGCTCATTCGATCACCTTCGGCACCAGGAACAGCCCGTTCTCGACCGCCGGCGCGCTGCGCTGATTGGCTTCACGGTTGTCCGGCTCGCTCACCACGTCGTCGGCCAGGCGCAGCGTCACGTCCTGGACCGCGGCGACCGGATGGGCCAGCGGTTCGATGCCGGCGGTGTCGACCGCCCGCATCTGCTCGACCAGGTCGAAGAAGCCATTGATCTGGCCGCGCATGCGTTCGCTCTCCTCGGGTGCAAGCTGCAACCGGGCGAGCGAGGCGATGCGCGCAATATCGGAAGAAGTGAGGGACATCGAAAAAAACGAGAGAACGAACGGCGTACAACAGTACGACAGACCCCATAAAGAGGTGCACCGAACACTGGAGCGACAGGGGGATTCGGGTATTATCCCGCCTTTGCCGCAACCCCCGCGAACGCGGCGGCCTTTGCCGCAAAAACGTTTCAAACCACCCCGTCAAACGACCCAGCAAGAGGGCGACGACATGCCGACGCGCATGCCGTGCTCCAGAGGATTCCACCATGTTTGGAGCTTTCCGTCGGTACTTCTCTACCGACCTCGCGATCGACCTCGGCACCGCGAACACCCTGATCTTCGCGCGCAACAAGGGCATCGTCCTGGACGAGCCTTCGGTCGTCGCCATCCGCCACGAAGGCGGCCCGCACGGCAAGAAGGTGATCCAGGCCGTGGGCCGCGAAGCCAAGGCCATGCTCGGCAAGGTGCCCGGCAACATCGAGGCGATCCGTCCCATGAAGGACGGCGTGATCGCCGATTTCGTGATCACCGAGCAGATGATCAAGCAGTTCATCAAGATGGTCCATCCGCGCTCGCTGCTCACGCCGAGCCCGCGCATCATCATCTGCGTGCCCTGCGGCTCGACCCAGGTCGAGCGCCGCGCCATCAAGGACGCGGCCGAGGCTGCCGGCGCCACCTCGGTCTACCTGATCGAGGAACCCATGGCCGCGGCGATCGGCGCCGGCCTGCCGGTGTCGGAGGCCAGCGGCTCGATGGTGGTCGACATCGGCGGCGGCACCACCGAGGTCGGCGTGATCTCGCTCGGCGGCATGGTCTACAAGGGCAGCGTGCGTGTCGGCGGCGACCGCTTCGACGAGGCCATCATCAACTACATCCGCCGCAACTACGGCATGCTGATCGGCGAGCCGACGGCCGAAGTGATCAAGAAGACCATCGGCTCGGCCTTTCCGGGCTCCGAGGTGAAGGAAATGGAAGTCAAGGGCCGCAACCTCAGCGAAGGCGTGCCGCGCAGCTTCACCATCAGCAGCAACGAGGTGCTGGAAGCGCTGACCGATCCGCTCAACAACATCGTCTCGGCGGTCAAGAACGCGCTCGAGCAGACGCCGCCCGAGCTGGGCGCCGACATCGCCGAGCGCGGGATGATGCTGACCGGCGGCGGCGCGCTGCTGCGCGACCTCGACCGCCTCCTGGCCGAGGAAACCGGCCTGCCGGTGCTGGTGGCCGAAGACCCGCTGACCTGCGTGGTGCGCGGCTGCGGCATCGCGCTCGAACGCATGGACCGTCTCGGCAGCATTTTCACGAGTGAGTAGCTCGCCCCCAGGCTTCGCGCACTTCGTGTCGCTGCGCCTTCCCCCTGCCGGGGGCGGCGCCTGCGGACCGGCGGAGCCGGTTCCGCGGCACCTCCCGAACATACCAATAAATAGCGCTGCCTTCTCGGCGACTCTCGTGGCATAAAGCATCATGCCGCTCGGCACTCTTGATCGCACTGCCCCGCCCCTGTTCAACCAGGGGCCGTCGGCGCTCAGCAAGCTGATCTTCTTCAGCGCGCTGGCGCTGTTCCTGATGGTGGCCGATGCGCGCTTCAACATCGTGCAGCCGCTGCGTGCGGGGATCGGGGCGGTGCTCTATCCGATCCAGTGGCTGGCGCTCAAGCCGGTGCAGCTGATGGTGGGCGGCGGGCGCTACCTCGAAGACTTGCAGGCCGCGCAGAACAACGAGGCGCAGGCGCGCAAGGCGCTGGCGCTGCAGTCCGAGCGCGCGAGCCAGGCCGACACGCTGGCGCAGGAAAACGCGCGGCTGCGCTCGCTGCTCGAACTGCGCCAGACCACGCAGACGCCCGGCCGGGCCGCCGAGGTGCTCTACGACACCGCCGATCCTTATACGCGCAAGGTGGTGATCGACCAGGGGATGACCAACGGCATCGCCGCCGGCTCGCCGGTGATCGACGAATACGGCGTGATCGGCCAGGTCACCCAGGTCCTGCCCTTCACCAGCGAGATCACGCTGGTGATCGACCGCGATCTGTCGATGCCGGTGCAGAACACGCGCACCGGCGCGCGCAGCGTGGCCTTCGGCGATGCCAGTGCGCATGGCGGCGGGCTGGAGCTGCGCTTCATGGCGGCCAATGCCGACCTGCAGGAAGGCGACATCCTCGCCACCAGTGGCGTCGACGGCGTCTACCCGGCGGGGCTGCCGGTCGCGAAGATCGACCGCATCGAACGGCGTGCCGATTCCGCCTTCGCGCGCATCCATTGCGTGCCGCTGGCCCACGTGACGGCGGCGCGCTACGTGCTGGTGCTGGCCCCCGCCAGCGTGGCGCCGCGCCCTCCGGCGGCCGCAGCCGACCTGACCCCGGCCGCCAGGAAGAAGGCCGAGCGGGCCGAGCGCGCGGATGCCAAGGCCGACAAACCGGCCGCCAGGGCCGACAAGAAGGAAAGGCGCACGCGATGATCATGCGTCCCGGCCAGCAGCAGCTCCTGCTGCCCTTGAGCCCCGTGTTCATGTGGGGCAGCCTCGTCGTCGCGCTGCTGCTCGACATGGTGCCGGTCGGCCGCGCCGCCTGGACGCCCGATCTGCTGGCGCTGGTGATCGTGTTCTGGAGCGTGCACCAGCCGACGCGCATCGGCATCGGCGCGGCCTTCGTGTTCGGCCTGCTGATGGACGTGCATCAGGCCGCCATGCTCGGCCAGCATGCGCTGTCCTATACGACCCTCGGCTTCTTCGCGATCATGATCCATCGGCGCCTGCTGTGGTTTCCGGTGCTCTCGCAGGCGCTCCAGGTGCTGCCGCTGTTCGCCCTGTCGCACCTGATCGAACTCGCGATCCGGATGATCGGCGGCGGGATCTTTCCGGGTTGGACGATCCTGATCTCGCCCGCCATCGAGGCGGCACTGTGGCCGGTGGTGAGCGCGCTGCTGCTGGCGCCGCAGCGCCGCACGCCGGAACCGGATGCCAATCGACCACTCTGAGTGCTGACGGCGCGATTTGCGTCGAGTGTTCAAGCGGCCTAAGCTTCTTCCCCCATGACAGAGATTCGCAATGTCGCTGCCGACCTTCTGCGCTTCAAGCGTCGCGTGATCGTGATCGGTGTCGTGGTGCTGACGGCCTTCGGTCTGCTGTGCGCGCGGCTGGTCTACCTGCAGGTGACGCGCCACGAGGATCTTGCCGAGCAGGCCGAGAGCAACCGCACGGCGATCGTGCCGATCGTGCCGAACCGCGGCCTGATCCTCGATCGCAACGGCATCGTGCTGGCGTCCAACTATTCGGCCTACACGCTCGAGATCACGCCTTCCAAGGTCGACGACCTGGAGGCGACCATCGACGGCCTCGCACAGGTGATCGAAGTTTCACCGCGCGACCGGCGCCGCTTCAAGCGGCTGCGCGAGGATTCGCGCAGCTTCGACTCGGTGCCGATCCGCACCCGCCTGAGCGACGAAGAGGTCGCGCGCTTCGCGGCGCAGCGCTATCGCTTCCCGGGCGTCGAGATCAAGGCCCGGCTGTTCCGCAACTATCCCAACGGCGAGACCGCCAGCCACGTGCTGGGCTACATCGGCCGCATCAACCAGGCGGAAAAAGCCGCCATGGAAGATTGGGATGACGAGGACCTGGCCAACTACAAGGGCACCGAGTACATCGGCAAGCTCGGCGTCGAGCAGAGCTACGAGAAGACCCTGCACGGCCAGACCGGCGTCGAGCAGATGGAAACCTCGGCCGGCGGGCGCGCGGTGCGCCGGCTCGCGAGCCATCCGGCGACGCCTGGCAACACGGTCATGCTCTCGCTCGACATCAAGCTGCAGAAGCTGGTGGAGGACATGTACGGCGACCGCCGCGGCGCGCTGGTCGCGATCGATCCGAAGACCGGCGAGGTGCTGGCTTTCGTGAGCAAGCCGAACTTCGACCCCAACCTGTTCGTCGAAGGCATCGATTCCGAGAGCTGGAAGGAGCTCAGCGAATCGATCGACAAGCCGCTGCTCAACCGCGCGCTGCGCGGCACCTATCCGCCGGGTTCCACCTACAAGCCCTTCATGGCGATGGCCGCGCTGCAGACCGGCAAGCGCGGGCCGAGCGTGGTCGTCAACGATCCCGGCTACTTCAACTTCGGTGGCCATCGCTTCGGCAGCCCCGAGGGCAACCTGGGCGGTGTCGACATGCGGCGCGCGATCCAGCTGTCGAGCAACATCTACTTCTACTCGCTGGCCAACGAGATGGGCGTGGACATGATCCACGACTTCATGAAGCCGCTGGGCTTCGGCCAGATCACCGGCATCGACCTCGGCGGCGAGCTGCGCGGCGTGCTGCCGAGCACCGAGTGGAAGCGCAATGCCTACAAGCGGCCCGAGCAGCAGAAGTGGTATGCGGGCGAGACCATCTCGCTGGGCATCGGTCAGGGCTACAACGCCTTCACGATGCTGCAGCTCGCGCAGGCCACCTCGATCCTGGCCGAGGGTGGCATCAAGCACCGTCCGCACCTCGTGCTCGCCACGCGCGACACGGTCAGCGGCGAGGTGAAGCCGGTCGCGCAGCCCCCTGCAGAGAACCTGGGCTTCACGCCGGCCAACGTCGGCGTGGTGCGCGATGGGCTGGTAGCCGTGGTCACCGGCGGCACCGCACGCGCCGTGTTCGCCGGTGCCGGCTACCAGGCGGCGGGCAAGACCGGAACGGCGCAGGCCGTGACACAGGCGGCCAATACCAAGTACAACGCGCACGCCCTCGAGGAGCACCAGCGCGACCACGCGCTCTTCATGGCCTTCGCGCCGGCCAGCGATCCGAAGATCGCGGTGGCGCTGATCGTCGAGAACGCCGGCTGGGGCGCGGGTGCCGCCGCCCCGATCGCGCGCCGCGTGTTCGACTACTGGCTGATGAACCAGTATCCGAACGATGCCGACATGGCGGCCGTCCGGGCCGGCAAGGCGACCGCGCCGATCGGCAAGCCGCTGGTGGCGAGCGAGGTCGCATGGCCTGCGCCGCCCGCGCCGCCGTCCCCCTGAAAGCGGGCGGCGCAAAAAAGAAAAGGCGCCGACCGGCGGCGCCTTGTTCAAAAAAACGGCATCTCGTGCGGATGCCTTGTCTGGATATTGTTCTGATTCTCCGAAAGATGTCTCCTCGGTCCCCCGCGCAGCGGGCTGGCCCGTTTGCGAGTGGCGCGACTTTAGGCGGTGCACCGCGGCAGTGCATCGGGGATTACCCGTCACTCGGCCACGGCTGGCAACGAACCCAGGGTTAACGCGGGGCTTCGCGGATCCAGCCCGCGACCTTCTCCGCCATCATCAGCGTCGGGCTGTTGGTGTTGCCGCTGGTGATGGTGGGCATGGCGCCGGCATCGACCACGCGCAACCGCGCGATGCCGCGCACGCGCAGCCGGGCGTCGAGCACGGCCATCGGATCGTCGTCGGCGCCCATCTTCGTGGTGCCGACCGGATGAAAGATGGTGGTCGCGATGTCGCCGGCCAGCCGCGCCAGTTCGTCGTCGCTCTGGTACTGCACGCCCGGCTTCCACTCCTCGGGCCGGTACTTCGCGAGCGCCGGCTGCGCCGCGATGCGGCGCGTCACGCGCAGCGAATCGGCGGCCACCCGGCGGTCCTCGTCGGTGCTGAGGTAGTTGGGCGCGATCGCGGGCGCATCCTCGAACTTCGGGCTCTTGATGCGCACCGTGCCGCGGCTGGTCGGGTTCAGGTTGCACACGCTGGCGGTGAAGGCCGGGAAGCTGTGCAGCGGCTCGCCGAAGGCATCGAGCGAGAGCGGCTGCACGTGGTACTCGAGATTGGGCCATTCGTGCTCGGGCGAGCTGCGCGTGAAGGCGCCGAGCTGCGAAGGCGCCATGCTCATCGGGCCGGTGCGCCTGAGCAGGTATTCGAGGCCGATCTTCGCCTTGCCGTACAGCGAGGAGGCCAGCACGTTGAGCGTCGGCGCGCCGTCGATCTTGTAGACCGCGCGGATCTGCAGGTGGTCCTGCAGATTGGCGCCGACGCCCGGCGCGTCGACCAGCACCTCGATGCCGTGCTGCCGCAACAGATCGGCCGGGCCGATGCCCGAGAGCTGCAGGATCTGCGGCGAGCCGATGCTGCCCGCGCACAGGATCACCTCGCGGCGCGCATGGGCATGGACTTTCTCGTGGCCATCCCAGACCTCGACGCCGGTGCAGTAGCGGCCGCCGTCGCCGCCGATGTCGAACAACAGGCGCGACACCTGCGCGCTGGTCCAGAGCTCGAAGTTGGGACGGCCGTAGCAGGTGGGCCGCAGGAAGGCCTTGGCGGTGTTCCAGCGCCAGCCCTTCTTCTGGTTGACCTGGAAGTAGCCCACGCCCTCGTTGCTGCCGCGGTTGAAGTCGGTGCTGTGCGGGACGCCCGCCTGCACCGCGGCCTCGGCGAAGGCATCGAGGATGTCCCAGCGCAGGCGCTGCTTGTCGACATGCCATTCGCCGCCCGCGCCGTGCAGTTCGTCGGCGCCGAGATAGTGGTCCTCGTGCTTCTTGAACGCAGGCAGCACGCGGTCCCAGCGCCATTCGTCGTCGCCGGTGAGGCGCGCCCACTGGTCGTAGTCGCGCGACTGGCCGCGCATGTAGATCATGCCGTTGATGCTCGACGAGCCGCCCAGCGTCTTGCCGCGCGGATAGCGCAGCGCGCGGCCGTTGAGGCCGGCGTCGGGCTCGGTGTTGTAGAGCCAGTCGGTGCGCGGGTTGCCGATGCAGTAGAGGTAGCCGACCGGGATGTGGATCCAGTGGTAGTCGTCCTTGGGGCCGGCTTCGACCAGCAGCACGCGGTTCTGCGGGTCCGCGCTCAGGCGATTGGCCATCAGCGCGCCCGCGGTGCCGGCGCCGATGATGATGTAGTCGAAGGTGGTGTCGCTCATGGCGCCTTGTCTCGTTGTCGCAATGGTTCTGCTGCCCGAGGCCGATTGTGGCAAACCCGCGGATTGCGCGACGGCCTGCGCGAAGTGCCGGCGATCGGCAGCGGTGGCGTCGACGCACGCGGTTACGATGTTGTGTTCATCACCGCCAGGCCCTTCGCACCGTTCCATGCCCATCGCCTCGTCGCCGCCCGCCGACGCGCAAGACGCCGACCCTGCGTTGCCGCGCGTCCAGCAGCATGACGAGGAGGGGCGCGACTGGGCCGTCGCGAGCGGCCGCTGGACCGCGCTGGCAATGTCCTATCCGAGCACCTGGAATGCGCTCGCGCTGAACCTCGACGGCGTGCCGCCGAAGGACGATCGGGCCTGGGACCTGCGCCCCATCGAGCAGCTCGACCACATCGGCGCGCAGCTGCTGTGGAACCACTGGCGCCAGGCCTGGCCGGCGCAACTCGAGATGGACTCGCAGCACAAGGCTGTGCTGGACCAGGTCGCCCAGTACACCTGCAGCCTGCCGGGCGAGGCCCGTCCCACGCTGGCCGACCGCTTCAAGGCCTTCGCGCACAACGGCCCGCGCATGATGTTCGTGGCGCGCGATTTCCTGCGCCTCATCGGCCAGCTCACGCTGGACATCGGCAAGCTGATCCGCGCACCGCACCGCGGTCCGTGGCGCGATTTCTCGGGCCATCTCTACCATTTCGGCGCCACCGCGCTGCCCATCACCGCGCTGGTGGGCCTCCTGATCGGCGTGGTGCTGGCCTACCTCACGTCGCAGCAGTTGCGCCAGTACGGCGCCGAGACCTTCATCGTCAACATCCTCGGCCTGTCGCTGATCCGCGAGCTCGGGCCGGTGCTGGCCGCGGTGCTGATCGCGGGGCGTTCGGGTTCGGCCATCACGGCGCAGATCGGCGTGATGCGCGTGACCGAGGAGCTCGACGCCATGCGCGTGATGGGCATTCCGCACGGCTTCCGGCTGGTGATGCCGCGCGTGCTGGCGCTGGCCATCGCGATGCCGCTGATCAGCATGTGGACCTCGATGGCGGCGCTGTTCGGCGGCATGCTGGCGGCCGATCTCTCGCTCGACATCTCGCCGGCCTATTTCATGTCGGCGCTGCCGCGCGCGGTGCCGATGTCGAATCTCTGGCTCGCGATGTCCAAGTCGGCCGTGTTCGGCATCCTGATCGCGCTGATCGGCTGCTATTTCGGCATGAAGGTCAAGCCCAACACCGAGAGCCTCGGGCGTGGCACCACCTCGTCGGTGGTGACCTCGATCACGGTGGTGATCCTGGTCGATGCATTGTTCGCGGTGCTGTTCAAGGGCATAGGATTTCGCGGATGAATGGCAACGACATCTCCGGCCACTCGAGCGTCGCGACGAACGTGGTCGAGATCCGCAAGCTGTGGACGGTGTTCGAGTCGCCCGACGGCGACCAGGTCGTGCATCGCGATCTCGACCTCACGATCGTGCGCGGCGAAGTGCTGTCGCTGGTCGGCGGATCGGGCACCGGCAAGACCGTGCTGCTGCGCCAGATCCTCGGGCTGGAGCACCCCACGAAGGGCGAGGTCACGGTGCTCGGCCATCCGCCCGGACAGCTCAGCGCGATGGGCGCGGCCAACGTCGGCATGCTGTTCCAGCACGGCGCGCTGTTCTCGGCCTTCACCGTGCTCGACAACATCGCGTTTCCGCTGCGCGAGCTCAAGCTCCTGCCCGATGCGCTGATCCGCGACGCGGCGCTGGTCAAGCTGCAGATGGTCGGGCTCAGCCCGCAGCAGGCCACCAAGAGCCCGGCCGATCTGTCGGGCGGCATGATCAAGCGCGTGGCGCTGGCGCGGGCGCTGATCATGGACCCGCCGCTGCTGCTGCTCGACGAGCCCTCCGCCGGGCTCGACCCTGAAAGCGCCGACGGCTTCTGCGATCTGCTGCGCGGCCTGCACCGCGAGCTGGGGCTCACGGTGGTGATGGTCACGCACGATCTCGACACGCTGTTCGACCTGAGCACGCGCATCGCGGTGCTGGCCGACCAGAAGGTGATCGTCACCGGGACCGCGCGCGACGTGATCGCCTATCCGCATCCGTTCATCCACGAGTACTTCCTCGGCGGCCGTGGCCAGCGCGCCATGGAAGCCCTCCACGAGCACGCCACGCCGGCGATCGCCGCGGGGCGCAACGGCGGAAGCCGGTCCCCATCCACTGAAAGGTAGCCGCCATGGAAAACAAGGCCCATGCCCTCGCTGCCGGCGTTTTCGTGCTGGGCCTGATCGCCGCGCTGGTGGCGCTGGTGGTCTGGCTGACGCACGACAGCACGGTCCGCAACATCTACGAACTCTCGACGCGCGACGCGGTGAGCGGCCTGCAGCCGCAGGCCATGGTGCGCTACCGCGGCATCGCGGTCGGCAAGGTGGTGTCGATCGACTTCGACCCGAAGGTCAAGGGCAACGTGCGCGTGCGCATCAGCGTCGACGAGCGCGTGCCGCTCACCACCTCGACCTTCGCCTCGCTGAGCTACCAGGGCGTGACGGGGCTGGCCTTCATCGCGCTCGACGACAAGGGCGAGTCGCAGGTGGCGCTGAAGCCCGACAACGGCAACCCGCCGCGCATCCCGCTCAAGCCCTCGTTGTTGGCGCAATTGCAGGACCGCGGCGAAGCCATCCTCAACCAGGTCGAGGAAGTGACCCACCGCGCCAACACGCTGCTGAGTGACGACAACCAGAAGCGCTTCGCCAGCGCGCTGGAGAACATCTCCGAGGCCGCGGCCGGCGCCAACCAGCTCACGCGCTCGCTCGACAACACGGTCAAGACCGGCCTCAACCCGACGCTCGCCGCGCTGCCCGCGATGGTGGACCGCACGAAGGACACCATGGGCACAGTCAAGAAGGCGGCCAGCGACGTCTCGCGCGTGGCCAACAACTTCAACACCACGGTCGGCCGGCTCAATGCCAAGGACGGTCCGGTCGAGCGGCTGGGTGACGGCACCAAGGCGCTGTCGCAGGCGGTCGAAGCCTTCAACGGCGCGACGCTGCCGCGCCTGAACCGCGTCGCCGACGACACCTCGCACGCCGTGCGCCGGCTCGGCCGCACCGCGGACAACATCAACGACAACCCGCAATCGCTGCTGTTCGGCAACGGCGGCGTGGCGCCCGGCCCGGGCGAGCCCGGCTTTTCCGCGCCGACCGCTGCGCCGGCGCGGCCCTGATGGTGAACACGATGAACACATTGCACTCGCTCGCCGCCTGCGCTCGCCGGGCGCGCCGCTTCGGCCTTGGGGGATTCGCCGCCGCCGTGCTGCTGGCGGGCGGCTGCGGCGCCTTGCCCGACAAGCCTTCGCGCACCACGCTGTACGACTTCGGCCCCGGGACTGCCAACACCGCGCCGGCGCCGGCCGATGCGACGACGCTGTCGCCGATCGCGCTGGCCGAGATCGAGGCCAGTGCGCGGCTCGAAGGCACGCAGGTGCTCTACCGCCTGGGCTATGCGGACGCGAACGAGCTGCGGCCCTATGGCCAGGCGCGCTGGAGCGTGGCGCCCGCGCAGTTGCTGCGCCAGCGCCTGGGCGACGTGCTGTCAGCCCGGCGCACGGTGCTCGGTCCGGACGAGAGCGCCACCATCGCGCGCACGCAGGGCAAGGCGCCCGACATGCTGCAGGTGTCGCTCGACGAGTTCAGCCAGTACTTCGAGTCGGCCGCCAGCAGCGTCGGCCTGGTGCGCCTGCGCGCCACCCTGATCCGCAGCGGCCCCGGCGGCGATCGGGTGGTGGCCCAGCGCAGCTTCACGGCCCGGCGGCCCGCGCCGAGTGCAGACGCGGCCGGCGGCGTGAAGGCGCTCGCTGCCGCGAGCGATGCCGTGGTCGCCGATCTGGTCGCGTGGGTAGACCAGGCTCGCTGATTCACGTCCCGGATGCAGCGCATCGGCCTGATCTCCGACACGCACGGCCTGCTGCGTCCGCAAGCCATGGAGTTTCTGCGCGGCTGCGACCACATCGTGCATGGCGGCGACATCGGCGCGCAGCACGTGCTCGACGCGCTGGCCGCCATCGCGCCCCTGACCGCGGTGCGCGGCAACAACGATGGCGCGGCCTGGGCCGATGCGATTCGCGAGACGGAGCGCATCGAGCTCGGCGGCGTGTGGCTCTACGCGATCCACGACCTTGCGCGGCTGGACATCGACCCCGCCGCCGAAGGCATCCGGGTCGTGGTGTCGGGGCATTCGCACCGGCCTGTGATCGAGGAGCGCGAAGGCGTGCTGTACATCAACCCCGGGAGTGCCGGCCCGCGGCGTTTCAGGCTGCCGATCTCGATCGGCGAACTGATCATCGAAGGCGGCGCCATCACACCCCGAATCGTGGAGATGGATACCGCCTCCCCTGCGTGCTGAAGCGCCGACCTCAGCTGCCGGCCGCGCGGCTCAGGATCGGGAACAGCTTGCCGAGCCCGTCGGCCATCACCTCGACCGCCAGCGCCGCGAGGATCAGGCCCATCAGCCGCGTCATCACGTTGATGCCGGTCTTGCCGAGCACGCGGGCGATCGGCTCGGCGAGCGAGAACGCGACGCCGGTCGCCAGGCCGATCACCACGCCGTAGCCGACCAGCACCGCGAGCTCCCAGAGGTGCTGCGTCTTCTCGGCGTAGATGACCACGGTGGACATGGTGGCCGGCCCGGTCAGCAGCGGAATGGTCAGGGGCACCACCGCGATCGACGCACCGAGCGAAGCCTTCACCTCCGCGGCGCGGATCTCGTCCTGGTTGGTCTTGGCTTCGGCGGGCTGCGCATTGAGCATGTTCAGCGAGCTGATCAGGAGCAGCATGCCGCCGCCGACCTGGAAGCTCGCGATCGAGATGCCGAAGAAGGACAGCAGCTGAAGCCCGATCAGCGCACTGATCGCAATGACCACGAAGGCGCTGAAGGCCGCGATCCAGGCGGTGCGCTGGCGCTGGCGGTCGGTGTAGCCCTGCGTGTAGTGGATGAAGAAGGGAACGATCGCCAGCGGATTCACGATGGCCAGCAGCGTGATCAGCGGCTTGATCAGGTCCATCGCGGGCGTTGCCATCAGCGCCCGCCCGCGACGTCGAGGATCGAGGTGGTGGTGTAGCTGGCCTCGGCCGAGAGCAGCCACAGGATGGCGCGGGCGACTTCCTCGGCGCTGCCGGTGCGCTTCATCGGCACGCCCGGTGCGAGCTGGGCCGCGCGATCGGGCAGGCCGCCGGAGGCATGGATGTCGGTGTCGATCAGGCCGGGCCGCACGGCGTTGACGCGGATGCCTTCGTCGGCGACCTCCTTGCCCAGGCCGATGGTGAACGTGTCGATCGCGCCCTTGCTGGCCGCGTAGTCGACGTACTGGCCCGGCGAGCCGAGATGCGCGGCGGCGCTCGACAGGTTGACGATCGCACCGCCGCGGCCGCCCTGCTTCGTGCTCATTCGCCGCACGGCCTCGCGCGCACAGACGAAGCTGCCGATCACGTTGATGCGGAACATGCGCTCGAGCCTCGCCACGCTCATGGCGTCGACCCGTGCCTGCAGGTCGACCACGCCGGCGTTGTTGACCAGCGCGTCGAGGCGGCCGAACTTGGCGTCGACCTTGTCGAACATGGCCATCACCTGCGCCTCGTCGCCGACGTCGGCCTGGACGCTGATCGCGCTGCCGCCGCCGGCGCGGATCGTGCGCACCACCTCGTCGGCGGCCAGCGAGTTGTTCGCGTAGTTGACGGCCACTGCATAGCCGCGCTGCGCCGCGAGCAGCGCCGTGGCGGCGCCGATGCCGCGGCCGCCGCCGGTGATCAAGAGAACCTGGTTCAAATCCCGCCTCCTGCACAGAAGCTGTGCCTCAGTTAAAACGCGTGCGGATGGATTACATCATCGAGGAGACGCCCTTGAGCCGCAGCATCGACTACTACTTCACGCCCCAAAGCCCCTGGACCTACCTGGGCCATGCGCGCTTCGCCGAGATCGCGAAGGCAGCCGGCGTCGCCGTGCGGGTGCGGCCGATCGATTTCGGCGCCGTGTTTCCGGTCTCGGGCGGACTGCCGCTGGGCAAGCGCGCGCCGCAGCGGCAGGCCTATCGGCTGGTCGATCTGGCGCGGATCTCGAAATACCTCGGCATGCCGCTCAATCCGACGCCGAAGTTCTTTCCGGTGGTGGGCGATGACGCGGCCAAGCTCATCATCGCCGTCGACCTCAACGACGGCACCGATGCGGCGATGAAGATCTGCGCCGCGCTGTTCGAATCGGTCTGGGTCCGCCAGCGCAACATTGCCGACCCGAAGGTGCTCGAAGCGCTGCTGGACGAATGCAGCCTTTCCGGGCGGCGCATGGCGCAGTCGCTGAGCCAGACCGTGCAGGAGCTGTACGAGGACTACACGCAACAAGCCATCGACGCCAAGGTGTTCGGTGCACCGAGCTACGTGATCGACGGAGAGATCTTCTGGGGGCAGGACCGCCTGGACTTCGTCGAGCGCGCATTGAAATCCCAACCACCCCGCCAAGGAGCATGACCATGGGTCAATTCATCGATCTCACCGCCAAGGACGGCTTCACCTTTCCTGCCTATGTGGCCGAGCCCGCGGGCAAGCCGAAGGGCGCGGTCGTCGTGGTGCCTGAGATCTTCGGCGTCAATTCGCACATCCGCTCGGTGGCCGACGGCTACGCGGCCGACGGCTATTTCGCGGTCTCGCCTTCGACCTTCCATCGCGTGAAGGCCGGCGTGGAGCTCGGCTACAGCGAGGACGACATGAAGACCGGCTTCGGGCTCAAGACGGCCGTCGAAGCCTTGCCCGCGCCCGGCGTGCTGCAGGACGTGCAAGCCGCGGTCGACTTCGCGGCGAAGGCAGGCAAGGTCGGCATCGTGGGCTATTGCTGGGGCGGCCTGCTGACCTGGCGCGCTGCGGCAGGCGTCACGGGGCTTTCAGCGGCCGCACCCTATTACGGCGGCGGGATGACCACGCCGGAAGAAATCGCACGCAGCCCCAAGGTGCCGGTGCTGGCGCATTTCGGCAGCCAGGACCACTGGATTCCGCTCGATACGGTCGAGGCCTTCAAGAAGGCGCATCCGGAGGTCGAGGTCCACATCTACGAAGCCAACCATGGCTTCAATTGCGATCAGCGCGGCTCGTACGATGCCGCGGCCGCGAAGCTGGCCCGCGAACGCACGCTGGCGTTCTTCGGCAAGCATCTGGCCTGATCGATCGATCCCGCGTCCGCGCCGCACGCCCTCAGGCGAGGGCGGCTTGCCGCGAGCGCTTCGGGGCCGGCGCGGCGGCAGGTGCCGTGCGAATCCGGGCTTCCAGAAAATCCAGCAGCGCGCGCAGCGCGGCGCTGTTGTGGCGGCGCTGCGAATAGGCCGCGTACAGCCAGAGGTCGCGCGGCATGTATTCCTTGAGCACCGGCACCAGCGCGCCGCGCTCGATGTGGGACTGCGCCATCATCGCCGGCACGCACACGGCGCCGAGCCCGGCGAGCGCCACGCCGATCAGCGGCGCGGCGTCGTTGGCATCCATGCGGCTGTGCACCGGCACGCTGTAGGGCTGGCCATCGACTTCGAAGGGCAGGTGCGGCGTGGGTCCGGCGAGCGAATAGGTGAGCACGTCGTGCGCGCGCATGTCGTCGGGTTTCTTCGGCAGCCCGCGCCGAGCCCAGTAGGCCGGGGTTGCGCAGAGCACGAGGTCCATCAGGCGCAGGCGCCGGACGATCAGGTTCTCGTCGCGGATGCGGCCGAGCCGCACGGCGATGTCGACGCCTTCCTCGACCAGGTCGATCACGCGGTTGCTCAGCTGCAGGCTCACGTGCACGTCGGGGTAGCTGGCGATGAATTCACCGAGGATGCTGGGCAATGAACTCTGTCCCAGGCCGTGCGGTGCGGTCACGCGCAACCGGCCGCGCGGATGGCCTGCGTGCTCTTGCAGCTCGCTCTGGGTGAGCTCGATCATTTCCATCAGCGGTTTGCTGCGCTCGAGCAGCAGCTGGCCCGCGTCGGTGAGGCTGACCGAGCGGGTCGATCGATTGAGCAGACGCACGCCGAAGCGCGCTTCGAGCTGGGCCACGTACTTGCTCACATTCGCCTTCGACATGTTGAGCACGGTGGCTGCGCGGGAAAAGCTGCCGCGCTCGGCGACTTCACGAAAGGTTCTCAGCAGGTCCAGGCCGTCCATTCAGGCTTCCATTGTTTCGATTTGATGAACACCGCGGTTCGAAATCCAAGGGTTTTCACCTACTCATTCAAGGCAAACTTCAAGGCACAGACCGGCCGCCAGGCTGATCTGGGTGAACAGGACTCCGAGCGAGGTGGCCGCGACCCCAACGGGACGGTGACCCAACCAAGACCGGTTCGACATCATCCAAAGCCAATTGAAGGACATTGAAAATGAACACCTCGAAGATCATCGCCGCAGCCGCTCTTTCCATTCTCGCCGCCGCCGGCGCTCAAGCCGAAACCTATGAAGGCGTGCACGCGCCGGTGTCGGCCAACAACCGCGCCAACGTGAGTGCGCAAGCCACGCAAGCCGCCCACAGTGCCAACCCGTATGCCGAAGGTTATGCTGCCGGTCCTGCGGCGAGCCTGAACAGTTCGGTCGCCCGCGCCACGGTGCGTGCCGAAGCGGTCGCCACCGCGCACGAGGCGAACCAGAACCTGGATCGCAAGGCTTTCGTGAACAGCGTGATTCCCGCGCAATACAAGATCGTTCGTCCGGTGACGCAACAAGCCGGCCTGTAAGCCGACACAACGGTCGCGTGACGAGCCGGCCCCGCGAGAGCGGGGCCGGCTTTTTTGTGGTGCTTCATCACGCGTTCAGGATTGTTTCGGTACCGGAAACACGGTGTCTCCTTTCTCGGTGTTTTCCCGAGGTCAATCGCCAGGAAACTGCGTTCCACAGGCCAGCCATATCGATAGCAAGCCTGGTTTGAAAACCACTGCCAAGAATCCAAAGGAACTGAAATGAAGACCTCCTACATCCTCGCTGCTGCCGCTCTGTCCGTCCTCGCTGCCGCCGGCGCGCAAGCTGAAACCTACCAGGGCGTGCAAACCTCCGTGTCGGCCAAGAGCCGGACCGAGGTCAACGAAGAAGCGGTCCGCACCGCTTCAGCACCCAACCAGAACGTGGTGCGCGGTTCGCGCGGCGCCGAACCGTTCAAGTCGGTGGCCGATCCGGCTGCCGTGCATGCGCAGGCCATCGCGACGGCGAATGCGCCGGATCAGAACGTGGTCGGCGGCTCGCGCGTCAACAGCCGCGTGATCTCGACCATGGCCCGTCCCGCCGAAGTGCGTGTCCAGGCCCAAGAGGGCGCGACCACGGCCAAGTGATACGGACGCGGTCACGCGAAGCCGGCCGGTGTGCGAGCGCCGGCCGGCTTTTTCGTTGGCCGGGCGATTCTCAGCGCGCCCGTGCCAGGTAACGCTTGCGCCAGAACACCACGACCAGCAGCACCGCGATCACGCCCATCGAGGCCATCGCGATCCAGAACCCATCGGTCTTGTGCACGAGCGGGATGAACTCGAAGTTCATGCCGAAGATGCCGGCGATCAAATTGAGCGGCAGGAAGACCGCGGTCAGCACCGTGAGCACCCGCATGATGTCGTTGGTGCGGTGGCTCTGCACGCTGAAGTGCATCTGGACCGCGGCTTCGGCATTCTGTTCGAGTCGCCGCACGTGATGCACCACGCGCTCGATGTGTTCGAGCACGTCGCGGCTGCGGACCATGACGAGCTCGCGTTCGCGCAGTTCGACGGCGCCGGTCGGCGCCGGCAGCGTTTCGAGGGCGTCGATCCAGTCCTGGATGCAGGCACGCTGGTCTTCGCAGATCTCGTCCAGATGGTGCAGGGACTGTTGGGCACCCATCAAGGCGCTCCAGTTGGTGAAGCGGCTGCGCGGGTCGATCAGCTCGGCCTGCCAGTGGTCGAGCTGCCGGGTCAGTTCGCGCCGCAATTCGAGGTACGCATCGACGATCTGGTTGATCACGCGCAGCATCAGATCCGCGGGTCCGGTCGGTAGACGAGAGGAAACGGCGCGGACATCGATCGCAGGGAGCACTGCGTGGCTGAGCGCGTCCGGCGTGGCGGCGGCCAGCAGCTTGGCCGCGAAGGTATCGCGCACTGTGCCGTCTTCCGGATGCACGGACAGGAGCACGCGCTCGAACACCGCAAAGCCGACCGGTCGTGTGTCGATGCGACGCAGGACGGGTGGCCCCGTGCGCGGCAGCGCCAGCTCGTCGGCCTTCGGCACGAGGGCGTTGCCGTTCGACGCGGCAAGCCGCCGAAAAACGAGGAGGTCGTATTGCGAGGTGTAGTCGTAGCGTGAAGGCAGCTGGTCGTTCAGGAGATCGCTCACGTGAAGGTCGACCAGATGCGTGTTGCACAGCGACTGCAGAACGGCCTGCACCTCGGCCAGCGACGTACGGAATTCGTCCCGCGTGAGTGACAGCCACAGATAGCCTTGACCGCATGCATCCGGCGCGGCCATCGGCGCCAGCGCGTCGTGCTCGGTGACCCGCGAGGCTTCGATCTTGAAGATGCGCATGAGGTGGCTGAACTGCGGACCGCACCCGTGGCGCTATGGTTTTTTCAGCAGCCGCGCGACGTCGAGCGCAAAGTAGGTGAGGACGCCATCGGCGCCTGCGCGCTTGAAGGCGAGCAGGCTCTCAAGCATCACCGCATCGTGATCGAGCCAGCCGTTCTGCGCCGCGGCCTTGAGCATCGCGTATTCGCCGCTGACCTGGTAGGCGAAGGTCGGCACGTGGAATTCATCCTTCACGCGGCGCACGATGTCGAGATAGGGCATGCCGGGCTTGACCATCACCATGTCGGCGCCTTCGGCAATGTCGATCGCCACTTCGCGCAGGGCCTCGTCGCTGTTGCCCGGGTCCATCTGGTAGACCTTCTTGTTGCTCTTGCCCAGGTTGGCGGCAGAGCCGACGGCATCGCGGAACGGGCCGTAGAAGGCGCTCGCGTACTTGGCGCTGTAGGCCATGATCCGGGTATGGATGTCGCCGCGCGATTCGAGTGCGTTGCGAATCGCGCCGATGCGGCCGTCCATCATGTCGCTGGGCGCCACGATGTCCACGCCGGCCTGCGATTGGGCGAGGGCTTGCTTGACGAGGATCTCGACCGTCGGATCGTTGAGGATGTAGCCGCTGTCGTCGAGCAGGCCGTCCTGGCCATGGCTGGTGTAGGGGTCGAGCGCGACGTCGGTCATCACGCCCAGTTCGGGGAAGCGCGATTTGAGCGCTGCAACCACGCGCGGGATCAGGCCGTCGGGATTGAATGCTTCGTCGCCTGCCGGCGTTTTCAGGCCGGCGTCGATAACGGGGAACAGTGCCATCACCGGGATACCGAGCGCCACGCATTGCTCGGCGACGGGCAGCAGGAGATCGAGGCTCAGCCGGTCGACGCCCGGCATCGACGGCACTGCGTGGCACTGCCTCGTGCCCTCCTGGACAAAAACGGGATAGATCAGGTCGTTGACAGAGAGTGTGTGCTCGCGTACGAGATCGCGCGTGAACGCATCACGGCGCAGCCGACGCGGCCGGCCCGATGGAAAGGGCGAATGAAGGGTCATGCCTAAAATTGTGCCCGAACTGTCTGATGCGGGATTTCGCATGGCCCATTGCGTTGGGGAGCACTTGTTAATCTGAAGCGGTTCGTATTATTTTTTGTACGACAAAAAGGCAAAAAATTCCGCAACTTGCTTGATAGGTTGTTTTGCCTTTGTTAAATTCTGCCCTGGGCGGCTTGCCGCTCCCCGCTTTTCCTCCCTGAGCGGGTGCCTTGATGTGTGACAGCAAAAGGGCTTCCCAGCCCGGCGTTTTGACGCCGGGCTTTTTTTTGACCTGTCAGGCCAAAATACTGCGCGGGCTCCCGGCGGGTTGCGCCACTAAACTGCCCCCATGCTTTGGATCAAGTCGCTGCATATCGTATTCATCGCGAGTTGGTTCGCGGGACTTTTCTATCTGCCGCGGATTTTCGTCAACCTGGCGATGGTGGCGCCCGAATCGGTCGCTGAACGCGCGCGGCTCCTCCTCATGGCGCGCAAGCTGTTCCGGTTCACCACCTTCCTGGCCGTACCGGCCCTCGGCTTCGGGCTGTGGCTCTGGCTCGGCTACGGGATCGGGCGCGGACCGGGCAATGGCTGGATGCATGCCAAGCTGGCGCTGGTTCTGGTGGTGATCGGCTATCACCACGGCTGCGGCGTGCTGCTGCGCCGTTTCATCGCGGGAACCGATCGGCGCAGTCACCGCTGGTACCGGTGGTTCAACGAGTTGCCGGTGCTTCTGCTGCTGGGCATCGTGATCCTGGTCGTGGTCAAGCCTTTCTGAGCGCCGTGGCAACGCAGCACAAGTCCGCGGCATTGCCTCTTGCGCTCGCATACGCCGCGCTGATCGTCTATGCGAGCCTCTATCCCTTCGCCGACTGGCGCGATCAGGGCATCGCGCCCTGGGCCTACCTTGCGGCGCCGTGGCCCAAGTACTGGACCGGTTTCGACTTCGGCATCAATGTCGTCGGCTACATGCCGCTCGGTTTCCTGGCTGCGATCGTCGTGCTGCGCACCCGGCCGGCCGCAGGCGGCGTGCGCGCCGTATTGCGCGCCACCGTCGCAGGCGTGGCGATTTCGTTCTGCATGGAGACATTGCAGAGCTATCTTCCGGCGCGCATTCCCTCCAATGTCGACCTCGGGCTGAACAGCCTCGGCACGCTGGTCGGCGCAGTGCTGGCGGCGGCGCTCGAGCGTGTGGGGGCCGTGGCGCACTGGCACCGGACCCGTGCCAACTGGTTCATCGAGGATGCGCGCGGTGGGCTGGTGTTGCTCGCGTTGTGGCCGATCGCGCTGCTCTTCCCGGCTGCCGTCACTTTCGGGCTGGGACAGGTGTTCGAGCGCCTGGAAACGGCGATCGCCGAATGGCTTCTGGACACCCCCTTCATCGACTGGATGCCGCTGCGCCAGTTCGAGTTGGAGCCGCTGGTGCCGGGCGTGGAACTGCTGTGCGTCATGCTGGGCGCGCTGGTGCCGTGCCTGCTGGCCTTCCTGGTGACCCGTTCGATCGCGCGGCGCGCCATCTTGCTTCCGCTGACGTTGCTGACCGGCGTGGCGGTCACGGCCCTGTCCGCGGCATTGAGCTATGGACCCTCGCACGCCTGGGCATGGCTGAGCCTGCCGGTGCAGGCCGGGATCGCGGCCGCGTTGTTCGTCGGAGTGCTGCTGCTGGCGGTGCCTCGCCGGCTCTGCGCGGCGTTGCTGCTCGTCGCACTCGTGGTGCACCTGAGCCTGTTGAATCAAGCGCCGGAAAGCGCCTATTTCGCGCAGACGCTGGCGACCTGGGAGCAAGGCCGCTTCATCCGCTTCCATGGTCTGGCGCAATGGCTCGGCTGGGTTTGGCCATTCGCAACGCTCGGCTATGTGCTCGTTGCGCTGTCGCGCCGCGCGAGGTCCCACTAGACTGTTGCTCCACAGAAGGATCCGATGTCCAGTTCCAGCATTTCCTCCCCGCGCGGCTACTACGGCCGCCACATCTTCTTCTGCCTGAACGAACGCAAGAATGGAGAGGACTCCTGCTCGAAGCATGATGCACAGCAAGGTTTCGATCGCTGCAAGTCGCGGGTGAAGGAGGCCGGGCTGGCCGGGCCCGGCAAGGTTCGCGTCAACAAGTCGGGGTGCCTCGACCGCTGCGCGGGCGGCCCCGTGGCCGTGGTCTATCCCGAGGCGGTCTGGTACACCTTCGTCGACGAGGACGACATCGACGAGATCGTCGAATCGCATCTGAAGCACGGGAAGGTGGTCGAGCGTTTGTTGCTGCCGCCGGATGTCGGGCGCTGAGCAGGCGTCCATGAACTCCCATACCGAAAAGCTTCGGCTGCATGGCGCAGCGGGCGCCATCGAAGCACTTCGCGATTCGGCGGCCGAAGGCGCGCCGGCACTCGGTGTGGCGCTGATCACCCATCCACATCCGCTCTTCGGCGGCACCATGGACAACAAGGTGGTGCAGACGCTGGCGCGGGCGTTCGTTGCCTGCGGATGGAATGCGGTGCGCTTCAACTTCCGTGGGGTCGGTGCCAGCGAAGGCGTTCATGACGAAGGACGCGGCGAGTGCGAGGACATACTGGCCGTCGTCGAGCAAATAGCGCCCGAAGGCCCCCTGGCCATCGCCGGCTTCTCGTTCGGCGCCTTCGTTGCGAGCTGCGCTGTCGAGAGGCTGTGGGTGGCGCGCGATGTCCGCCATCTGGTGCTCGTCGGAACGGCGGCTTCGCGTTTCCCGGTTGCGACCTTGCCGGCGGCATCGCATGAACGCGCGCTCATCGTGCACGGCGAACAGGACGATACGGTGCCGCTCGCTGCCGTGATGGATTGGGCGCGCCCGCAGTCACTTCCCGTCACAGTCATCCCCGGAGGCGGCCATTTCTTTCACGGACAATTGCCGCTGCTCAAGAATCTCGTCGTCCGCCACCTTCGCGCGGGCTAGCCTTTCGTCTCCTCCCATCCCCCATGCATCGTTTTTCCGGCGTGTTGCGCGCGCTGATATGTGCCGCCTCTGCATCTTTTTGCATGCTCGTGGGGGCCCAGACGCCGGTGCCGCCCGAAGTCGCCGCGCGGAGCTATCTGCTGCTCGACGTGACGGCCAACCAGATCCTGACGCAGAAGGACATCGACAGTCCCGTCGAGCCCGCCTCGCTCACCAAGCTGATGACCACCTACCTGGTCTTCGACGCGCTCAAGGCCAGGAAAATCACGCTGGAACAGACTTTGCCGGTCAGCACCCGCGCCTGGAAGATGCCCGGTTCGCGGATGTTCATCGACCCCAAGATGCAGGTGCCGGTCGAGGATCTCGTCAAGGGGCTGGTCGTGCAGTCGGCCAACGATGCGACGATCGTTCTGGCCGAGGCGGTCGGCGGCACGGTCGAGCACTTCGTCGAGCTCATGAACGAGCAGGCCAAGGCGCTCGGCATGAAGAACACGACCTACAAGAACCCTGAAGGCACCACGGCGCCGGGACACACCACCACAGCGCGTGACCTCAGCATTCTGGCGAGCCATCTGATCCGGGATTTTCCGGAATACACGCACTATTCCGCCATCAAGAAGTACCGCTATCCCGGCACGCCGTCGACCAATGACACCAACCGCAATGTGCTGCTGTTTCGCGACCCGACCGTCGATGGCCTCAAGACCGGCCATACCGAAGCGGCCGGCTATGGCATGGTCGTGACCGCCAAGCGTGAATTCCCGAATCTCGGTAGCGGTGGCCGGCGTCTGCTCGCGATTCTCCTGGGAGCGTCGAGCGAAAACATGCGAGCCAACGAGTCGCAGAAGCTGCTGAACTGGGGCTATACCGCCTATGACGCGGTCCGCCTGTTCGACGCCAATCAAGCCGTCGCGACGCCTCCGGTCTGGAAGGGCAAGGCGAACACCATCAAGCTGGGCCGTCAGGAAGCCATCGTGGTGGACGTTCCCGCAGGGTCTGCAGGGAAGATCAAGACCCAGGTCGCACGTCCTGATCCGCTGGTCGCGCCATTCGCGCGCTATCAGCCGGTCGGTTCGCTCAAGGTCAGCCTGGCCGACCAGCAGATCGCGGAAGTGCCGCTGGTCGCGCTCGAGCCCGTGGAGCAGGCAGGCGTGCTGGGTCGCGCCTGGGATGCCGTACGACTCTGGATAAAGTAGGCTCGCCCCCAGGCTACGCGCACTTCGTGTCGCTACGTCTTCCCCCTACCGGGGGCGCTGCCAGCGGACCGGCGAAGCCGGATCCGCGGCTGCTCCCGAATGCAGCGCGCTACGCGCGGCCGCCCGAACGACCCCAAACACCCCAACGGTTGGGACGGCGCCATTCGTGAAACACCGCGGATCCGGCTCCGCCGGTCCGCCGGTGTTGCCCCCGGTAGGGGGAAGGCGTAGCGACACGAAGTGCGCGTAGTCTGGGGGCGAGCTATAATCTTTGGCTTTTCGGAAAAATCCGAAGGGTTTCACGTTTTCGTCATCTTCCGGTACCTCATGTCACGATGAGGGTTACATGGCCGGAGTTTTGGGACTTATTCATTCATGCCAACCATCAATCAACTGGTGCGTCAGGGTCGCGAGGTCGAAAAGATCAAGTCGAAGAGCCCTGCCATGCAGAACTCGCCGCAACGTCGTGGCGTCTGCACCCGGGTCTACACCACGACCCCCAAGAAGCCGAACTCGGCGCTGCGCAAGGTCGCCAAGGTGCGCCTGACCAACGGCTTCGAAGTCATCTCCTACATCGGCGGTGAAGGCCACAACCTGCAGGAACACAGCGTGGTGCTGGTTCGCGGCGGTCGTGTCAAGGACTTGCCCGGTGTGCGCTATCACATCGTGCGCGGTTCGCTCGACTTGCAAGGCGTGAAAGACCGCAAGCAGTCGCGTTCCAAGTACGGCGCAAAGCGCCCCAAGAAGGCTTAAGGCTTTCAGGTTTCATCCACGGTGTTCGGCGTGCCTTGGCGGGCGCATCGGACGAAGTGACCCGCTGTTGGGTCGAGTAAGTGAGAGTTCTTGTTGGCTCTCGCGGTGCCGCAAAAAGCGGTGCCAACTGAAGCAAAGAGGTTAGAAAAATGCCACGTCGTCGCGAAGTTCCCAAACGTGAAATCCTGCCGGACCCGAAGTACGGCAATGTCGAGCTGTCGAAATTCATGAACGTGATCATGGAAGGCGGCAAGAAGGCGATCGCCGAGCGCATCATCTATGGCGCGCTCGACCAGATCGAGAAGAAGAACCCCGGCAAGGACCCGGTCGAAGCCTTCACCATGGCCATCAACAATGTGAAGCCGATGGTCGAAGTGAAGTCGCGCCGCGTCGGTGGCGCGAATTACCAGGTGCCCGTCGAAGTGCGTCCCGTGCGCCGCCTGGCGCTGTCGATGCGCTGGATCAAGGAAGCAGCGCGCAAGCGCGGCGAGAAGTCGATGGCCCTGCGTCTGGCCAACGAACTCATGGAAGCCACGGAAGGTCGTGGCGGCGCCATGAAGAAGCGCGATGAGGTGCATCGCATGGCCGAAGCGAACAAGGCCTTCAGCCACTTCCGCTTCTAAGAGCCGTCCCCCCAAATCAAGACAGGCTGGAAGCCCGACCCACCGAGCGCGGTGGGCGGGCTTTCATCCGTTAACGGAGTATTTTCATGGCACGCAAGACCCCCATCGAGCGATACCGCAACATCGGTATCTCCGCGCACATCGACGCCGGCAAGACCACCACGACCGAGCGCATCCTTTTCTACACCGGTGTGAACCACAAGATCGGCGAAGTGCACGATGGCGCCGCGACGATGGACTGGATGGAGCAGGAGCAGGAGCGCGGCATCACGATCACGTCCGCGGCCACCACCTGCTTCTGGAAGGGCATGGCCGGCACGTTCGACGAACATCGCATCAACATCATCGACACCCCGGGCCACGTGGACTTCACGATCGAAGTCGAGCGCTCGATGCGCGTGCTCGATGGCGCCGTGATGGTGTATGACGCCGTCGGCGGCGTCCAGCCCCAATCCGAAACGGTCTGGCGCCAGGCCAACAAGTACAAGGTTCCGCGTCTCGCGTTCGTCAACAAGATGGACCGTACCGGTGCCGACTTCCTGCGCGTGCGCCAGATGATGGTCGACCGCCTGAAGGCCAATCCTGTCGTGATCCAGATTCCGATCGGCGCCGAAGAGCGCTTCCAGGGTGTGGTCGACCTCGTCAAGATGAAATCGATCATCTGGGACGAAGACAAGGGTGTGACCTTCAAGTATGGCGAGATTCCGGCCGATCTGGCCAAGGTCTGCGCCGAGTACCACGAAAAGCTGGTCGAGGCCGCTGCCGAATCGAGCGAAGAGCTCATGAACAAGTACCTCGAAGGCGAGGCGCTGACCGAGGCCGAAATCAAGGCGGGCATCCGTCAGCGCACCATCGCCGGCGAGATCCAGCCGATGCTGTGCGGCTCAGCCTTCAAGAACAAGGGCGTGCAGGCGATGCTTGACGCGGTCATCGAATACATGCCCGCGCCGACCGACATTCCGCCCGTCACCGGCACCGACGAGGACGAGGCCCCCGTCACCCGCAAGGCAGACGACAACGAGAAATTCTCGGCACTGGCGTTCAAGCTCATGACCGACCCGTTCGTCGGCCAACTGACCTTCGTGCGCGTCTATTCCGGCGTGCTGAGCAAGGGCGACAGCGTCTACAACCCGGTGCGCGGCAAGAAGGAGCGCATCGGCCGGATCGTCCAGATGCATGCGAACAACCGCGAAGAAGTCAGCGAAATCCGCGCCGGCGACATCGCTGCCTGCGTGGGCTTGAAGGAAGTGACCACGGGTGAGACCCTGTGCGATCCGACCTCGATCGTGACGCTCGAGCGCATGGTCTTCCCGGAGTCGGTGATCTCGCAGGCCGTGGAGCCCAAGACCAAGGCCGACCAGGAAAAGATGGGCATCGCGCTGCAGCGCCTGGCTCAGGAAGATCCGTCCTTCCGCGTCAAGACCGACGAGGAATCGGGTCAGACCATCATCGCCGGCATGGGCGAGCTGCACCTCGAAATCATCGTGGACCGCATGAAGCGCGAGTTCGGTGTCGAGGCCAACGTCGGCAAGCCGCAGGTGGCTTACCGCGAGACCATTCGCAAGACGGTCGAAGACGCCGAAGGCAAATTCGTGCGCCAGTCGGGCGGCAAGGGCCAGTACGGCCACGTCGTGCTCAAGATCGAGCCGCAGGAAGCCGGCAAGGGCTTCGAGTTCGTCGACGCCATCAAGGGCGGTGTGGTTCCTCGCGAATACATCCCGGCCGTCGAGAAGGGCGTGATCGAAGCGCTGGGCCAGGGCGTGCTCGCCAACTACCCGGTGGTCGACGTCAAGGTCACGCTGCACTTCGGCTCGTACCACGACGTGGACTCGAACGAAATGGCGTTCAAGATGGCCGCGATCTTCGGTTTCAAGGAAGGCTGCCGCAAGGCCAACCCAGTGATCCTCGAGCCGATGATGGCCGTGGAAGTCGAGACGCCGGAAGACTACGCCGGCAACGTGATGGGCGATCTGTCCTCGCGCCGCGGCATGGTCCAGGGCATGGAAGACATGATGGGCGGTGGCAAGGCCATCAAGGCCGAAGTGCCGCTGTCGGAAATGTTCGGCTACTCGACGACGCTGCGCTCGATGTCCCAGGGTCGTGCCACCTACACGATGGAGTTCAAGCACTACGCCGAAGCGCCGCGCAATGTGGCCGAGGCGATCGTCGCTTCCCGCGCGAAATAGGTTCGCCCCCCAGGCTGCTCGCACTGCGTGTCGCTTCGCCAACCCCCTTCCGGGGGCGACACCAGCGAACCGGCAAAGCCGGATCCGCGGTGTCTTGCGAAGGGATGGCGGAGGTGTGACGAGACTGGGTTGTTTTTGTTGTCTGCGATCGTGTGCCTCTCGTTGCCCGTGGCGAGGGAATCAGCAACATGGTGCAGACGTTAAACCGTACACGGGCACTGCTCTTTCAAGGATAGAAAATGGCAAAAGGAAAATTCACCCGCACGAAGCCGCACGTGAACGTGGGCACGATCGGTCACGTTGACCATGGCAAGACGACGCTGACGGCGGCCATTGCGACCGTGCTGTCTGCCAAGTTCGGCGGCGAAGCCAAGGCCTACGACCAGATCGACGCGGCGCCCGAAGAAAAGGCGCGCGGCATCACCATCAACACCGCCCACGTCGAATACGAAACGGCCAACCGCCACTACGCGCACGTCGACTGCCCGGGCCACGCCGACTACGTCAAGAACATGATCACCGGTGCCGCCCAGATGGACGGCGCCATCCTGGTGTGCTCGGCCGCCGACGGCCCCATGCCCCAGACCCGCGAGCACATCCTGCTGGCGCGCCAGGTCGGTGTCGGCTACATCATCGTCTTCCTGAACAAGTGCGACATGGTCGACGACGCCGAACTGCTCGAGCTCGTCGAAATGGAAGTGCGCGAGCTGCTCGACAAGTACGAATTCCCCGGCGACGACACCCCCATCATCCACGGCTCGGCCAAGCTCGCCCTCGAAGGCGACAAGGGCAAGCTCGGTGAAGAAGCCATCATGAAGCTGGCCGACGCCCTCGACAGCTACATCCCCACGCCCGAGCGCGCGGTCGACGGCACCTTCCTGATGCCCGTCGAAGACGTCTTCTCCATCTCCGGGCGCGGCACCGTGGTGACTGGCGCCGTCGAGCGCGGCGTCATCAAGGTCGGCGAGGAAATCGAGATCGTGGGCATCCGCCCGACCGTCAAGACCACCTGCACCGGCGTCGAGATGTTCCGCAAGCTCCTGGACCAGGGCCAGGCGGGCGACAACGTGGGCGTGCTGCTGCGCGGCACCAAGCGCGAAGAAGTCGAGCGCGGCCAGGTGCTGTGCAAGCCCGGCTCCATCAAGCCGCACACCCACTTCACCGCCGAGGTGTACGTGCTGAGCAAGGACGAAGGCGGCCGCCACACGCCCTTCTTCAACAACTACCGCCCGCAGTTCTACTTCCGCACGACCGACGTGACCGGCGCCATCGAGCTGCCCAAGGACAAGGAAATGGTCATGCCCGGGGACAACGTGAGCATCACGGTCAAGCTGATCAACCCGATCGCCATGGAAGAAGGCCTGCGCTTCGCGATCCGCGAAGGCGGACGCACCGTGGGCTCGGGCGTGGTGGCGAAGATCCTCGACATCTGATTCGAACGCACAAAGGAATCACCATGGCCACCAAGCAAAAAATCCGCATCCGCCTGAAGGCGTTCGACTACAAGCTGATCGACCAGTCGGCGGCCGAGATCGTGGACACCGCCAAGCGCACCGGCGCCATCGTCAAGGGTCCCGTGCCGCTGCCGACCCGCATGAAGCGTTTCGACATCCTGCGTTCGCCGCACGTCAACAAGACGAGCCGCGACCAGTTCGAGATCCGCACGCACCAGCGCCTGATGGACATCGTCGACCCCACCGACAAGACCGTGGACGCGCTGATGAAGCTCGACCTGCCGGCCGGCGTGGACGTCGAGATCAAGCTGCAGTAAGCCCACGGCGCTGAGCTCATGAAGCCCGCATGCAGCGATGCATGCGGGCTTTGTTTTGTGTTGCGCCTATGTTGGTAGCCGGGCTATAATCGCCGGCTCTGCCTAACTTGCGTCCTTTGCGGGCGCTTCTTGGTGCAGGGCTTTATCAACCTTCTCTCGCATACCAAACGCTGTCGCCAATTGAAGTGGCAGCGGCGGGAGAGGATTCCATTTTTGGAGAAAAAAATGAGTCTGAGCAACTCCCTCGGGTTGCTGGGCCGCAAGGTGGGGATGATGCGTCTCTTCACCGATGACGGGGATGCAGTTCCCGTCACGGTGGTGGATGTGTCCAACAACCGCGTGACCCAGATCAAAACCCAAGAGACTGATGGCTACGTCGCGCTGCAAGTGACGTTCGGTTCGCGCAAGGCATCGCGCGTGACCAAGCCGCAAGCCGGCCACCTCGCCAAGGCGGGCGTCGAAGCTGGCGAAATCATCCAGGAATTCCGTGTCACCGCCGATGCGGCCGCCCAGCACAAGGCTGGCGGCGCGATCGCGGTGAGCAGCGTGTTCGCGGTCGGCCAGAAGGTCGACGTGCAGGGCACTTCGATCGGCAAGGGCTTCGCCGGCACGATCAAGCGCCACAACATGAGCTCGCAACGCGCGTCGCACGGCAACAGCCGTTCGCACAACGTTCCGGGCTCGATCGGCATGGCGCAGGATCCGGGCCGCGTGTTCCCGGGCAAGCGCATGACGGGCCATCTCGGCGACGTCACCGTGACCACCCAGAACCTCGACGTGATCCGCATCGACGAAGCCCGTCAGCTGCTACTGATCAAGGGCGCGATTCCGGGCTCGAAGGGTGGCTTCGTCACCGTGCGCCCGGCCGTCAAGGCCAAGTCGCAAGCGGCCCCTGCGGCTTAAGGAGCGAAAGCAATGCAACTCGAACTCCTGAACGAACAGGGCCAGGCCGCGTCGAAGTACGACGCCCCCGAGACCGTGTTCGGCCGTGACTACAACGAGGACCTGGTGCACCAGATCGTCGTCGCATTCCAGGCCAACGCGCGCCAGGGCACCCGTGCCCAGAAGGACCGCGAACAGGTCAAGCACTCGACCAAGAAGCCGTTCAAGCAAAAGGGAACGGGCCGCGCCCGTGCCGGTATGACGTCCTCGCCGCTGTGGCGCGGGGGCGGCCGGATTTTCCCGAACATGCCCGACGAAAACTTCTCGCAGAAGATCAACAAGAAGATGTACCGCGCCGGCATGGCCTCCATCTTCTCGCAGCTCGCCCGCGAAGGCCGTCTGGCCGTGGTCGATTCGATCAAGGTCGATTCGCCCAAGACCAAGGCACTGGCCGCCAAGTTCAAGGCGATGAATCTCGACTCCGTGCTCGTGATCGCCGAGGAAGTCGACGAGAACCTGTATCTGGCTTCGCGCAACCTGATCAACGTGCTCGTGGTCGAACCGCGTTACGCCGATCCGGTGTCGCTGGTGCACTACAAGAAGGTGCTGGTCACCAAGGGCGCCGTCGACAAGCTCAAGGAGATGTTCGCATGAGCCGCATGAATCCGACGCCGCAACAACGTCAGTTCGACGAAGGTCGCCTGATGAGCGTTCTGGTCGCCCCGATCGTGTCCGAGAAGGCCACGATGGTCGGCGAGAAGTCGAACGCAGTCACTTTCAAGGTGTTGCAGGACGCCACCAAGCCCGAGATCAAGGCCGCCGTCGAACTGATGTTCAAGGTCGAGGTCCAGGGCGTGTCGGTGCTCAACACCAAGGGCAAGACCAAGCGCTTTGGCAAGTCCATCGGCCGCCGCGACAACATTCGCAAGGCCTATGTGACGCTCAAGGCCGGTCAAGAGCTCAACCTCGCTGGGGAAGGCGCTTAATCATGGCCGTCATCAAGATGAAACCCACTTCGCCGGGCCAACGCGGCGCGGTGAAGATCTCGCGGGACCACCTCTACAAGGGTGCGCCGCATGCAGCCCTGCTGGAGCCGCAATTCCAGAAGGCCGGCCGCAACAACAACGGCCACATCACGACCCGTCACAAGGGCGGTGGGCACAAGCATCACTACCGCGTGGTGGACTTCGTGCGCAACAAGGACGGCATCCCGGCCAAGGTCGAACGCATCGAATACGACCCGAACCGCACCGCCCACATCGCGCTCGTATGCTATGCCGACGGTGAACGCCGCTACATCATCGCCCCGCGCGGTCTGGAAGCCGGCGCAACGCTGCTGAGCGGTTCGGAAGCCCCGATCCGCGCCGGCAACACGCTGCCGATCCGCAACATCCCGGTGGGCTCGACCATCCACTGCATCGAACTGCAGCCCGGCAAGGGCGCGCAGATCGCTCGTTCGGCTGGCACGTCGGCCACGCTGCTGGCGCGCGAAGGCGTCTACGCCCAGGTCCGCATGCGCTCGGGCGAAGTCCGCCGCATTCACGTCGAATGCCGCGCGACCATCGGCGAAGTGGCCAATGAAGAGCACAGCCTGCGTCAACTCGGCAAGGCCGGCGTGAAGCGCTGGATGGGCATTCGCCCGACCGTTCGCGGCGTGGTGATGAACCCGGTCGACCACCCGCACGGTGGCGGCGAAGGCAAGACCGGCGAAGGCCGCCATCCTGTCGACCCCTGGGGCAATCTCACCAAGGGTTATCGCACCCGCAACAACAAGCGCACGCAAGTCTTCATCGTGTCGCGTCGCAAGAAGTAAGGGACAGCACAATGACTCGCTCTCTCAAAAAGGGTCCGTTCGTCGACCACCATCTGGTGGCCAAGGCCGACAAGGCCGTGACGACCAAGGACAAGAAGCCGATCAAGACTTGGTCGCGCCGTTCGATGGTGCTGCCCGAATTCATCGGCCTAACCATCGCCGTCCACAACGGCAAGCAGCACGTGCCTGTCTACATCACCGACCAGATGGTCGGCCACAAGCTCGGCGAATTTGCGCTCACGCGCACGTTCAAGGGGCACCCCGCGGACAAGAAAGTCCAGAAGAAGTAAGGAACGACCATGTCTGAAACACGTGCAGTCCTCCGCGGCGTCCGCCTTTCGGTCGACAAGGGCCGTCTGGTCGCCGATCTGATCCGCGGCAAGAAGGTCGATCAAGCGCTCAACATCCTGCAGTTCACGCAGAAGAAGGCCGCTGTGATCGTCAAGAAGGTGCTCGAATCGGCCATCGCCAACGCCGAGCACAACGACGGCGCCGACATCGACGAGCTGAAGGTCAAGACCATCTACGTCGAGCAGGGCGCCACGCTCAAGCGCTTCACCGCGCGCGCCAAGGGTCGCGGCAATCGCATCAGCAAGCCCACGTGCCATGTGTACGTGACGGTCGGCAACTAAGAGGCCTGGAAGAATATGGGACAGAAGATCCACCCCACCGGCTTCCGCCTTGCGGTCAGCCGTAACTGGTCCAGCCGCTGGTATGCGAGCAACCGTGATTTCGCGGGCATGCTGGCCGAAGACATCAAGGTGCGCGAGTACCTGAAGAAGAAGCTCAAGAATGCCTCCGTTTCGCGCGTGCTGATCGAGCGTCCCGCCAAGAACGCCCGCATCACGATCTACTCGGCACGTCCGGGCGTCGTGATCGGCAAGAAGGGCGAAGACATCGAGAACCTCAAGCGTGAACTCGGCCGCCAGCTCGGCGTGCCGGTCGCGGTCAACATCGAAGAAGTGCGCAAGCCCGAAATCGATGCCCAACTGATCGCCGACAGCATCACGCAGCAGCTCGAGAAGCGCATCATGTTCCGCCGCGCCATGAAGCGTGCGATGCAGAACGCGATGCGTCTGGGTGCCCAGGGCATCAAGATCATGTCGGCCGGCCGCCTGAACGGCATCGAAATCGCGCGCACCGAGTGGTACCGCGAAGGCCGCGTGCCGCTGCATACGCTGCGCGCCGACATCGACTACGGCACCTCGGAAGCCAAGACCACCTACGGCGTCATCGGCGTCAAGGTCTGGGTCTACAAGGGCGATACGCTGGGCCGCAACGACCTGCCCGCCGTCGAGACGCCGCGTCCCGACGAAGAGCGTCGCCCGCGCGGTCCGCGCCGCGATGGCCGCCCGGGTGGCGACCGTCCCGGTTCCGACCGCCGTGGCCCCGGCCCGCGCGCCGGTGCCCGAGGCCCGATCGGCGGCAACGTCGCGCCGGCCGATGGCAGCGACAAGCCCGCAGAAGCCACCGGGGTAGCCCCTGGCGCCCCGGGTGCAGACTCGAAACCCGCCGTTAAGCGCGTACGCAAAGCCGCGCCAGCTGCAGCAGCTGACGGTGCCAAGACCGAGTGATCGGTCTTAGAACTACGGAGTAAGAAAAATGCTGCAACCTGCACGCAGAAAGTTCCGCAAGGAGCAAAAGGGCCGCAACACCGGCATCGCGACCCGCGGCAACGCGGTGTCGTTCGGTGACTTCGGCCTGAAGTCGATCGACCGCGGCCGCCTGACGGCGCGCCAGATCGAAGCCGCACGCCGCGCCATTTCGCGCCACGTCAAGCGCGGTGGCCGCATCTGGATTCGCGTGTTCCCCGACAAGCCGATCTCGCACAAGCCTGCCGAAGTGCGGATGGGTAACGGCAAGGGCAACCCCGAGTACTACGTCGCCGAGATCCAGCCCGGCAAGGTGATCTACGAGATCGTCGGCGTTCCCGAAGAACTCGCACGCGAAGCGTTCCGCCTGGCTGCCGCCAAGCTGCCGCTGCGCACCACCTTCGTCGCGCGCCAGCTCGGCGCCTGATCGAGGAGAACACTGATGGCAACACGCAAGAAGAAGGACGCCGCGGCCAAGCCGGTCAAGGTGTCGAAGGCTGCAACGCTGCGCGACAAGGACGTCGCCGGCTTGCAGACTGAAATCAAGGATCTGCAGAAGGCCCATTTCGGCCTGCGCATGCAGAAAGCCACGCAACAACTGTCGAACACGTCGACGCTGCGCGTCACGCGCCGCGACATCGCGCGTGCCAAGACCATTCTTGCGCAAAAGCAGCAAGAAACCCAAGCCGCCAAGTAAGGAGTGAACATGACGGAAGCTAAAAAATCCCTCAAGCGCACCTTGATCGGCAAGGTGGTCAGCGACAAGCGCGAGAAGACTGTGACCGTGCTGGTCGAGCGCCGTGTGAAGCACGAGCTCTACGGCAAGATCGTGGCGAAGACGAGCAAGTACCACGCGCACGACGAAAAGGGCGAGTACAAGCTCGGCGACACCATCGAGATCACCGAGAGCCGGCCGATCTCGAAATCAAAGAACTGGATCGTGACCCGTTTGGTGGAAAAGGCCGTTCTGGTCTGATCGCCGGCGCCACGGCCTCGCAAAATGAGCCCACAATGTGGGCTCATTTTTTTTGGGAGCATTTTGATGATCAAAGTTGGCGACGCCCTTCCTTCGGCCACCCTGCAGGAATACTCGGAGGTCGAAGGCGAAGGCTGCAGCATCGGCCCGAACCCGGTCGACGTGACCAAGGCTGCTGCAGGCAAAACCATTGCGCTGTTCGCGCTGCCCGGCGCATTCACGCCGACCTGCTCGGCCAAGCACGTGCCGGGCTATGTACAGCATTACGACGAACTCAAGGCCGCCGGCGTCGACGAGATCTGGTGCGTGAGCGTCAACGATGCCTTCGTGATGGGTGCATGGGCACGCGACCAGAAGACCGGTACCAAGGTGCGCATGCTGGCGGACGGCAGCGCGGCCTTCGCGAACGCCACCGGCCTCACGCTCGACCTGACGGCACGCGGCATGGGCGTGCGCAGCAACCGCTATTCGATGCTCGTGAAGGATGGCAAGGTCGCCATGCTCAACGTCGAGGCGCCCGGCAAATTCGAAGTCAGCGACGCCGCCACGCTGTTGGCACAGGCACGCGCCTGAGTTTTCGGAGCGACGAACGACGTCGAATCGAAATGCTTGATTCCAGGGAGCTAAAAAACTTCTGGCCGGCGATCATGACGCCGAGCCACGACGGCAAGTTCTTCCAGAACTATGTCGTCTCTCTGATGCACTTCATCGGTCTGGCCAACCAGACCGGCATGCGGCTGCAATTGTGCCTGCAGCAAGGCGAGAGCCTGGTCACCCGTGCGCGCAACAACTGCGTCGCGACCTTTCTTTCGCATCCCGAGTGGACGCACCTCTTCTGGATCGATGCCGACATCGGCTTCTCTGCGGAAGCCGCGACCCGGCTGCTGCTGTCGGACTACGACATCGCGTGCGGCGTCTATCCGCTCAAGCGCGAGGAATGGCCAGCGGAGGGTGTGCCGGCCAGCACCACGCGACAGCAGTTCGAGGCCACGTACACGCGCTACGCCGCGAACACCGATGTGATGCCCGGCGGCACGCCCAACATGGTCGACCTGATCGTGCAGCCCGATGGCTTCATGCGCGTGACCGAGGCGCCGACGGGCTTCATGGTCATCAAACGCCGCGTGTTCGAGCGCCTGATCGAGAGCTATCCCGAAATGCGCTATGTTCCCGACAGCCTGGGCGTTCCAGACGAAGGCCGGCACTACAGATTCTTCGACGTCATGGTGGACCCGGTGACACGGCGCTACCTGTCGGAGGATTACGGCTTCTGCCGCCTCTGGTCGGGTCTTGGCGAATCGATCTACATCGATGCCAATTCGAACCTGACGCACCAGGGCTCGAAGACCTACCGCGGCGACTTCGCCACTTCGCTGAAGACCTTTCTGCCGAATGCCCTTGGCGCGCCTGCCGGCTCCACCCTGCGCCTTCACGGCGCCGAGCACCTGAAGCCGAACGCGTTCCCGGGCTTTTGATCAGCCGACGTCGACCTTGAGGTAGTGCGACCCTGCGATCGGGTTGTGATAGTAGGGTGGCACTTCCACGAAGCCCAGGTCCTCGTAGAGCGCGCGCGCCGACTCCATGTCGTCGAGTGTGTCCAGCAACACACAGGCGTAGCCCGCGCTGCGCGCTGCGTCCAGGATGGCCTCGGCCAACTGCCGTCCCAGGCCGAGACCGCGGAAGGCGGGACGCACATAGAGGCGCTTCATCTCGGCGGCATTCGGATAGTCGGTCGTGTCGAGCGGTCGCAGCGCGCAGCAGCCTGCGACGTGCGCGAACCCTCCCTGTGCGCGCGGCAGCAGCGGCGCATCGACCGCACCCGATGCGTGGGCCGTGTCGACCAGCGCCAGCAGCAGCGCGCCTCGCGGTTCCGCATAGTCCCCGGGAAGGCGTGCCAACTCCTCGTCGAAGTTCTGGAATCCGAGATCGATGCCCAGCGATGCGGCGTAGTCGCGAAAGACCGCGCGCGTCGCCTCGATCTCATGCGCCTCGTCGGGCGTGATCAGGATCACCGCCGGGGTGCCGGCGAGCGGCAGCGGACGTGAAACCGGGTTGCTCATGCTCTGAGGGAGGCGATCCACGCCGCGAAACCCGCGCACAGCGCGAACACCACGAGCGCCACCAGGCGCGACGCAGCGTCGTCGCGGCTGGAGGGGGCCGCGCCTTCGGTGATCAGCTTGTCGCCTGAAATCATCGGCCGCACCAGCGGCCGGCGCTTGACGAACACGTAGTAGAGCACCGCCAGCACGTGCAGGCTCACCAGCGCGATCACGATCCACTTGCCCGGCGCCTTGTGCCAGCCCGTCGCCGCGCTGACGACGGCGTCGGAGACGAAGCGGGTGAGCGGCCCCGATGCCGAGATTTCGTCGTCCGACACCAGCCCGGTCGAGACCTGCACCGCCAGAATGCCGAGCACGCCGAACACCGACAACGCGCCCAGCGGCGTGTGGCCGATGAGGTGATCCGGATGGCCGCGGCCGCCCAGATACGCGACGAGCGAGGAGGGCGCATAGACGAAGGCGTGAAAGCGCGACCACCGGCCGCCCACGAAACCCCAGATCAGCCGGAACAGCAGCAGCGACAGCACGGCGTAGCCCAGGCGAAAGTGCCATTCCATGATGTCGCCGAGCCCGGTCGCGATCAGGCCGATCACGGCCACCGCCAGGATCCAGTGGAAGAGCCGCGTCGGCAAGTCCCAGACCCGCGTGCGGGGCAGGCTGGCGCGATCCCGGCCTGCGCTGTGCATGGAGGGCTCGAAGGGGGCTGTCATCGAAGAGGTTGGCGAGGCGGCACGATGCGCAGATTAGCAAATTTCAGCGGTGGCGCGCGTAATGGCTTGCCTGGTCCCGAGCGCAGAATCGCGTGTTCCCCTAAACTCGCCGGCGGCGCCGTGGCCCACGGACGGCTCAGCAGACGAAGGAATCACGATGAATCGCCTTGTCCCGTTCATGCTGGCGGCCGCCTGTGCCGCGCTGTCCGTGCCGGCGGCCGCCCAGTTTGCCAAGCCCGAAGACGCCATCAAATATCGCCAGAGCGTGATGTTCCTGCAGAACCAGCATTTCGGCCGCATCGCCACCATGGCCAATGGCCGGGTGCCCTATGACGCTGCGGCGGCACTGGCGAATGCGGACCTGGTGGCCACCATCGCCAAGCTGCCATGGAGCGGCGCCTATGCGCAGGGAACCGAAGGCGGCAAGGCCAAGCCCGAAATCTGGACGGAACAGGCCAAGTTCAAGGAATTGAGCGACACGCTGGTGGACGAAACCGGCAAGCTGGCGACAGCCGCCAAGTCCAACAACCTGGACGCCATCAAGACCTCGGTCGCTGCTGTCGGGGAGACCTGCAAGTCCTGCCACGACAGCTTCCGCAAGCGCTGAACGGGCGGCGCCGCGGCTGCAGCCGCGAAGCCTAGGCTTCGGCGAGGAGCTTCTCGATCAGCTTGTGCAGTTCGGCGAAGTCGGGTTCGCCGACATAGCGCTTCACGATCTCGCCGTGCTTGTTCACGACATAGCTGGTCGGCGTGAGCTTCACGTCGCCCCAGGCCTGGGCCACCGCGCCGGTGTTGTCGATCGCCACCTTGAACGGCAGCTTGCGCGTCTCGGCATAGTTGATCACGTAGCTGGGCGGGTCGTAGCTCATGGCGACCGCCAGCGTGTCGAAGCCCTGACTCTTGTACTTGTCGTAGGTTGCGATCACCTTGGGCATCTCGCCCACGCAGGTGACACAGCTGGTGGCCCAGAAGTTGACCAGCGTCACCTTGCCCTTGAGGTCGTCCGTGCTCTTCTTGCTGCCGTCGAGCAGCACGAAGGTCGATGCCGGCGCTGCCGTGGCTCCCGTGTTCAGATACACGCCCACACCGATGGCCAGGGCAATCGCGGTTGCGGCGACGTAGATGATTTTTTTCATGGGGAGACGGATGGAGGAACCCCGGCCATTTTAGTTCCGCTTCGAGGATCGTGCTTGGCGCCGGAATGCCATGGGCAGGACGCCCTCGATAATGGCCTTTGCCATGCCATCCCTGTTCCGTCCCCATTTCGCATCACTCGCGCTGGCCTTTCTTGCCGCATGCAGTCCCACTTTCAACTGGCGTGAAGTGCCGATCGGGGAGGACGGCGTGGTGGCGCTTCTGCCCTGCAAGGCCGATCATGCGACGCGCGCGCTGCCGCTCGGTGGCGCGGAGTCGGTTGCTGTGGATGTGAGCGGCTGCGAGGCCGGCGGCGCCACTTTCGCCGTCGCGCATGCCACGGCCACCAGCACGGTGCAGGCCGAGGCCTGGATGAGCGCCTGGCGCGCAGCGACTCGCACCCGCCTGGCCGGTGCATCGATCCAGGAAGCCGCAGCCGTCGTGCAGCGCGCGGCATCCTCCCCGGCGCCCGGGCGGCTCGACGCGCAGGGCGCAGGGGCCAGTGCCACGCCGACCCATGTGCTCTGGTTCGCCCAGCAGGGCGCAGGCAAGGTCTCGCTCTACCAGGCGACCGTGCTGGGAAAGCCCTCGTCGGCCGAAGCGATCAAGACTTTCTTCGAAGGCCTGCGTGTTCCCTGAGTGCCGGCCGCGCGTTGTCTCCTGGTCACTTGCTCCCATGGGTGTCCCCGCATAATCGACAGGCCCCTTCGATCCGCATGAACAGCATCTTCATCATCGCCCATTCACCGCTCGCACAGGCGCTGCGGCAATGTGCGCTGCATGTGTTCCCCGATTGCGAACCCTCGATCGTCGCGCTCGACGTGCTGCCCAACGTGTCGCCCGAAGAAACGCTCGGTGCCGCGCGCATCACGCTGGCGCAGCTGCTGCCCACGCCGCGCTCCCAGGTGCTGGTGCTGGCCGACGTGTTCGGCGCCACGCCCTGCAACGTGGCGCAGAAGCTGGTCGACGGCATCCGTTCGCGGCTGGTGGCCGGCGTCAACCTGCCGATGCTGCTGCGGGCGGTAAGCTACCGCAACGAACCGCTCGACACCCTCGTGCAGCGGGCGCTCACCGGCGGGACGGCGGGTGTGATGCAAGTGGCGGTCACGGCACCGCAAAACCAGGCAAGAAGAAAGCACAGTGACCAAGACATCCGTGACCATCAGCAATAAGCTGGGCCTGCATGCGCGCGCGTCGGCCAAGCTCACCAAGCTCGCAGGGAGCTTCCCCTGCGATGTCTGGCTCGCGCGCGATGATCGCCGCGTCAATGCCAAGAGCATCATGGGCGTGATGATGCTGGCCGCCGGCCTCGGCGTGGTGGTGGAGGTCGAGACGCAGGGCGAGCGCGAGCAGGAGGCGCTGGACGCGATCGTTGCCTTGATGAACGACAAATTCGGAGAAGGCGAATGACCTTTGCCGTCCACGGGCTCCCGGTTGCCCGTGGCATTGCCATCGGCCGCGCCGTGCTGGTGGTCTCGAGCCGCATCGACGTGGCCCACTATTTCATCAAGCCCGAGCAGATCGAGACCGAGATCGACCGTGTGCGCACGGCGCGCAACGCGGTGTCCGAGGAGCTGCAGAAGCTGCAGGCCAGCGTTGCGCTGATGGGGCCGAACGACACGCCGCACGAACTCGCCGCGCTGCTCGATGTGCACCAGATGCTGCTGCAGGACGAAGTCCTCACCGGCGGCGTCAAGCACTGGATCACCGAGCGCCTCTACAACGCCGAATGGGCGCTGACCACGCAGCTCGAAGTGATCGCGCGCCAGTTCGACGAGATGGAGGACGAGTACCTGCGCGAACGCAAGGCCGACCTGGAGCAGGTCGTCGAGCGCCTGCTGCACCGCATGAAGGGCACGGCCGCGGTGCTGGCGCCGACCCCGCCGCGGCGCAAGCGTGCGGCCGAGACGGAAGAGGGCGGCGACGATCCGGTCGCCAGCGAGGCGATCGATGCACCGCTGGTGCTGATCGCGCACGACCTCTCGCCGGCCGACATGCTGCAGTTCAAGAAGAGCGTGTTCGCCGGCTTCGTCACCGACGTCGGCGGGCGCACTTCGCACACCGCGATCGTCGCACGCAGCATGGACATCCCGGCCGTCGTCGGCGCGCGCAGCGCGAGCCAACTGGTGCGGCAGGACGACTGGGTCATCATCGACGGCGACACCGGCGTGATGATCGTCGACCCCTCGCCGATCATCCTGGCCGAGTACGGCTTCAAGCAGCGCCAGGGCGACCTCGAGCGCGGCCGGCTGGCCCGGCTGCGCCACAAGCCGGCCGTCACGCTCGACGGCCAGCGCGTCGACCTGCTGGCCAACATCGAGATGCCCGAGGACACGATCGGCGCCGTCAAGGCGGGCGCCGTCGGCGTCGGCCTGTTCCGCAGCGAATTCCTTTTCATGGGCCGCGAGGCGCAGCGTCTCACGCGCCTGCCCGACGAAGAGGAGCAGTACCAGGCCTACAAGCGCGCGGTCGAGGGCATGCAGGGCATGCCGGTCACCATCCGGACCATCGACGTCGGCGCCGACAAGCCGCTCGACGGCAAGTCGGTGCGCGACGACGCGCACCTGAATCCGGCGCTCGGCCTGCGCGCGATCCGCTGGAGCCTGGCCGACCCGGCCATGTTCCTCACGCAGCTGCGCGCCATCCTGCGCGCCGCCGCGCACGGCGAGATCCACCTGCTCATCCCGATGCTCGCGCACGCGAGCGAGATTCGCCAGACCATCTCGCTGATCGACTTCGCACGCGCCGAGCTCGACAACCGCGGCGCGGTGCATGGCGCGGTCAAGCTCGGCGCGATGATCGAGATCCCGGCCGCCGCGCTCACGCTCAAGACCTTCCTCAAGCACTTCGATTTCCTGTCGATCGGCACCAACGACCTGATCCAGTACACGCTGGCCATCGACCGCGCCGACGAATCGGTGGCGCATCTCTACGACCCGGCCCATCCGGCCGTGCTACGCCTGGTCGCCGACACCATCGCCGAGTGCCGGCGCCAGGGCAAGGGCGTCAGCGTGTGCGGCGAAATGGCCGGCGACATCGTATTCACGCGCTTGCTGCTCGGCCTCGGCCTGCGCAGCTTCTCGATGCACCCCTCGCAGATCCTCGCGGTCAAGCAGGAAGTGCTGCGCGCCGACGCGGGCAAGCTCGAGGCCTGGGCGCAGCAGGTGCTCGAGGCCGAGGATCCCGCCGCCGCGCTCGTGCCGGTGCCGGCGCGTTAGTCGCGACCGCGCGCGCGGCGCCGCCGTCGCGCCTCTCTCAGGGTTTGCACGCAGTCGCGCATCCGGTGGTCCGGGCGCCGCGCTCACCCTGCGCACGGGTTGCCGGCAACGCCGTCCCGCATGCGTGCATGAAGCCCTGATAAATCAATAACTTAGCTCGCCGCTTGCCTCGGTCGAGGCATGGCACACCCGTTGCTCTGTCCATGGGCCGGTCGCATCACCCGATGCGGCACGAGTCCATGACACAGGAGACAACGATGAGCACGACGGGCGACCTCGATCCCACCGAGACAGGCGAATGGGTGGACGCACTCAGCGCGGTCCAGCAACACCGTGGCAATGAGAGGGCCAACTTCCTGCTCAATCGCCTGGTCGACGAAGGCCGGCGCGACGGCGTCTACACGCCGCGTTCGCTCAACACCGCCTACCGCAACACCATCGCGCCGGAGCGCGAAGAGAAGAACCCCGGCGACCGCGCGATCGAGCACCGCCTGCGCTCGATCATCCGCTGGAACGCGATGGCGATCATCCTGCGCGCCAACAAGGACTCGTCCGAACTCGGCGGCCACATCGCGAGCTTCCAGTCGGCCGCCACGCTCTACGACATCGGCTTCGGCCACTTCTGGCACGCGGCCACCGACACGCACGGCGGCGACCTGCTCTTCATCCAGGGCCACAGCTCGCCCGGCATCTATGCCCGCGCCTTCCTCGAAGGCCGCCTCACCGAGCAGCAGTTGCTCAACTACCGCCAGGAAGCCGATGGTCACGGCATCCCGTCCTATCCGCATCCGTGGCTCATGCCCGACTTCTGGCAGTTCCCCACCGTCTCGATGGGCCTCGGTCCGCTGATGGCGATCTACCAGGCGCGCTTCCTCAAGTACCTGCACGGCCGCGGCCTGGCCGACACCGCGCCGCGCAAGGTCTGGGCCTTCATGGGCGACGGCGAAATGGACGAGCCCGAATCCCTCGGCGCCATCTCGCTGGCCGGCCGCGAGAGCCTCGACAACCTCGTGTTCGTCATCAACTGCAACCTGCAGCGCCTGGACGGCCCGGTGCGCGGCAACGGCAAGATCGTGCAGGAACTCGAGAGCGTGTTCCGCGGCGCCGGCTGGAACGTCATCAAGGTGCTGTGGGGCAGCGGCTGGGACGCGCTGCTCGCCAAGGACCACAGCGGCAAGCTGCTGCAGCGCATGGAGGAATGCGTCGATGGCGAGTACCAGGACTTCAAGAGCAAGAGCGGCGCCTACGTGCGCGAGCATTTCTTCGGCAAGTACGACGAGACGAAGGCACTGGTCGCCGACATGAGCGACGACGACATCTGGGCGCTGACCCGCGGCGGCCACGATCCGCAGAAAGTCTTCGCCGCGTATGCCGCCGCCGTCAAACACAAGGGCCAGCCCACGCTGATCCTGCCCAAGACGGTCAAGGGCTATGGCATGGGCGAATCCGGCGAAGGCCAGATGATCGCCCACCAGGCCAAGAAGATGACGCAGGACGCGCTGCGCAATTTCCGCGACCGCTTCCAGATCCCGGTGTCCGACGCCGACCTGCCCAACGTGCCCTTCGTCAAGCTGCCCGAAGACAGCCCGGAGATGAAGTACCTGCGCGAGCGCCGCGCCGCGCTCGGCGGCTACCTGCCGCAGCGCCGGCGCAAGTCGAGCGCGCTCGAGATCCCGCCGCTGGCCACCTTCGAGCGTCTGCTCAAGGACACCGGCGAGCGCGAGATCTCCACCACCATGGCCTTCGTGCAGATGCTCGGCACGCTGGTGCGCGACAAGGCGATCGGCAAGCACATCGTGCCCATCGTGCCCGACGAGTCGCGCACCTTCGGCATGGAAGGCATGTTCCGCCAGCTCGGCATCTGGTCCTCGCTCGGCCAGCTCTACAAGCCGCAGGACGCCGACCAGCTCATGTACTACCGCGAATCGAAGGACGGCCAGGTGCTGCAGGAAGGCATCAACGAAGGCGGCGCGATGTCCAGCTGGATCGTCGCGGCCACCTCGTACAGCACGAACAACGTGCCGATGATCCCGTTCTATATCTACTACTCGATGTTCGGCCTGCAGCGCGTGGGCGACCTCGCCTGGCTGGCCGGCGACATCCGCGCGCGCGGCTTCCTGCTCGGCGGCACCGCCGGCCGCACCACGCTCAACGGCGAAGGCCTGCAGCACGAGGACGGCCACAGCCACATCCTGGCCGGCACCATCCCCAACTGCGTCTCGTACGACCCCACCTTCGCCTACGAGGTGGTCGCCATCGTGCGCGACGGCATGCGCCGCATGCATGCCGAGCAGGAGGACGTGTACTACTACATCACCCTCATGAACGAGAACTACCCGCACCCCGGCATGCCCGAGGGCAGCGAGGCGGGCATCCTCAAGGGCCTCTACCGGCTCAGCGACGGCGGCAAGACGCCGAAGAAGGGCCACCGCGTGCAGCTCATGGGCAGCGGCACCATCCTGCGCGAGGTGATGGCCGCGGCCGAACTGCTGAAGACCGACTTCGGCGTCGCCGCCGACGTCTGGAGCGCCACCAGCTACAACGAGCTGCGCCGCGACGGCATGGCCGCCGAGCGCTGGAGCCGGCTGCACCCGACCGAACCCGCGCGCAAGAGCCACGTCGAGCAATGCCTCGAAGGCCACGACGGCCCCGTCGTCGCCGCCACCGACTACATGCGCAACTACGCCGACCAGGTGCGTGAATACGTGCAGGCCGCAGGCCGCCGCTACACCGTGCTCGGCACCGACGGCTTCGGGCGCAGCGACTACCGCCGCAAGCTGCGCCGCTTCTTCGAGGTCGACCGCTGGCACGTGGCCGTGGCCGCGCTCAAGGCGCTGGCCGACGACGGCGTGATCAAGCACGCGGTCGTCGCCGAGGCCATCAAGAAATACGGGCTGGATGCCGAGCGCGCAGCCCCCTGGACCGTCTGAGGCACGACATGAGCAACGCAATCGACATCAAGGTTCCGGACATCGGCGACTTCAGCGACGTGCCGGTCATCGAGATCTTCGTCAAGGTCGGCGACACCGTGAAGGCCGAGGATCCGCTGGTCTCGCTCGAATCCGACAAGGCCACGATGGATGTGCCCGCGCCGCTGTCGGGCGTGGTGCAGGCCATCACCGTCAAGCTCGGCGACAAGGTCAGCGAGGGCAGCGTGATCCTGTCATTGGCAACCGGCGATGCGCCGGCAGCGACGGCAGCAGCCGCACCGGCTGCGCCTGCCACTGCAGCTGCTCCAACCGCAGCGCCGGTGCGCGATGCCGCCAGCACCGGCAGCGCGATCGACGAAGCCGCCTTCGCACTCGCCTACGCCGGCCCCGCCGTGCGCAAGCTCGCACGCGAACTCGGCGTCGACCTTGGCAAGCTCAAGGGTTCGGGCGAGCACGGCCGCATCGTGCGCGCCGATGTCGAGTCCTTCGCCAAGGGCGGCGGCGCGGCGGCCGCACCGACCGCCGGCAAGGCCACACCGGCACCCGCGGGCGGCGGGGTCGGTGGCATCGACCTCTTGCCCTGGCCCAAGGTCGACTTCGCCAAGTTCGGCCCGACCGAGCGCAAGGAGCTGTCGCGCATCAAGAAGATCAGCGCCGCCAACCTGCACCGCAACTGGGTCGTCATTCCGCACGTGACCACGCACGACGAGGCCGACATCACCGACCTCGAACCCTTCCGCGTGCAGATGAACAAGGAACTCGAGAAGTCCGGCGTCAAGATCAGCATGCTGCCCTTCATGATGAAGGCGGCGGTCGCGACGCTCAAGAAGTTCCCCGAGTTCAATGCGAGCCTCGACGGCGATGCGCTGGTGCTGAAGAACTACTGGCACATCGGCTTCGCGGCCGACACGCCCAACGGCCTCATGGTGCCGGTGATCCGCGACGTCGACAAGAAGACGGTGCCCGACATCGCCAAGGAGATGGGCGAACTCGCCAAGTCGGCGCGCGACGGCAAGCTCAAGCCCGACCAGATGTCGGGCGGCACCTTCACCATCAGCTCGCTCGGCGGCATCGGCGGCATCTACTTCACGCCGATCATCAACGCGCCCGAGGTCGCGATCATGGGCGTGTGCAAGAGCTACTGGAAGCAGCACTCCGCCGACGGCAAGAGCTACACCTCGCGCCTCACGCTGCCGCTGTCCCTGTCATGGGACCACCGCGTGATCGACGGCGCCGCCGCCGCGCGCTTCAACGTCCATTTCGCCAACGTGCTCGCCGATCTGCGGCGCGTGCTGTTCTGAACTGAAGGAAAGCTCCCATGGCCCACACGGTGGAAGTCAAGGTCCCGGACATCGGCGACTTCAAGGATGTCGCGATCATCGAACTGCTGGTCAAGCCCGGCGAGGTGATCGCGGTCGATACCGGCCTGATCATGGTCGAGTCGGACAAGGCGTCGATGGAGATTCCGTCCAGCCATGCCGGGACGGTGAAGGCGCTCAAGGTCGCGCTCGGGGACAAGGTCAGCGAAGGGTCGGTGATTCTCGAGCTCGAGGCCGCCGCATCTGCCTCCCCTTTCCCTGCGGCCGCACTCTCACCCCAACCCTCTCCCGCAAGCGGGAGAGGGAGTGAAGCGGCGCCGCAGACGGCGCACCACGCAGGGTCGGCCGACATCGAATGCGAAGTGCTCGTGCTCGGCGCCGGCCCCGGCGGCTACTCGGCCGCGTTCCGCAGCGCCGATCTCGGCATGAAGACCGTGCTGGTCGAGCGCTACGCCTCGCTCGGCGGCGTCTGCCTCAACGTCGGGTGCATCCCGTCGAAGGCGCTCTTGCACACCGCCGGCGTGATGGACGAGGTCAAGACGCTCGGCCGCCACGGCATCAAGTACGCCCCGCCCGAGATCGACATCGACGCGCTGCGCAGCTTCAAGGACGGCGTCGTCAAGAAGCTCACCGGCGGTCTCGCGGGCATGGCCAAGGGACGCAAGGTCGAGGTCGTCACCGGCGTCGGCCGCTTCCTCGATCCGCACCACCTCGAAGTCGCGATCGAGGGCGGCGCAAAGAAGGTCGTGAAGTTCGCCAAGGCCATCATCGCCGCCGGTTCGCAGGCCGTGAAGCTGCCCTTCATGCCCGAGGACGAGCGCGTCGTCGACTCCACCGGCGCGCTGCTGCTCAGGAGCATCCCGAAACGCATGCTGGTGATCGGCGGCGGCATCATCGGCCTGGAGATGGCCACCGTCTACTCGACGCTTGGCACGCGCATCGACGTGGTCGAGATGCTCGACGGGCTGATGCAGGGCGCCGACCGCGACCTCGTCAAGGTGTGGGAGAAGTTCAACGGCGCGCGCTTCGACCACGTGATGCTCAAGACCAAGACCGTCGGTGCCAAGGCGACGCCGGCCGGCATCGAGGTCAGCTTCGAAGGCGAGAAAGCGCCCAAGGACGCGCAGGTCTACGACCTCGTGCTGGTCGCCGTGGGCCGCAGCCCCAACGGCGGCAAGATCGGCGCCGACAAGGCCGGCGTGGCCGTGACCGATCGCGGCTTCATTCACGTCGACAAGCAGATGCGCACCAACGTGCCGCACATCTTCGCGATCGGCGATCTCGTCGGCCAGCCCATGCTCGCGCACAAGGCGGTGCACGAGGCGCACGTCGCGGCCGAAGCCGCGCATGGCGAAGCGTCCTTCTTCGATGCGCGGCAGATCCCTTCGGTCGCCTACACCGACCCCGAGGTGGCCTGGGCCGGCAAGACCGAGGAGCAGTGCCAGGCCGAAGGCCTCAAGGTCGGCCGCGCCGTGTTCCCCTGGGCCGCATCGGGCCGCGCCATCGCCAACGGCCGCGACGAGGGCTTCACCAAGCTCATCTTCGACGAGGCCACGCACCGCATCGTCGGCGGCGGCATCGTCGGCACGCATGCGGGTGACCTGATCAGCGAGGTGTGCCTGGCCATCGAGATGGGCTGCGAGCCCGGCGACATCGGCAAGACCATCCATCCGCATCCGACGCTCGGCGAATCGATCGGCCTGACGGCGGAGCTGTTCGAAGGCCACTGCACCGACCTGCCGCCGGTGAAGAAGAAGTAGGGCTGCGCCATGCCTGTCCAACTCGCGTTCGAGGCCGTCGGCGACGGTCCTGCGGTGGTGATCCTGCACGGCCTGTTCGGCGCCGGGCGCAACTGGGCGCAGATTGCGCATGCGCTGGCTGCCGATTACCGCGTCTACCTCCCCGACGCGCGCAACCACGGCGCATCGACCTGGGCCGAAACCATGTCCTACGAGGAGATGGCACTCGACGTGCGGGCGCTGATCGCGCGCGAAGGGCTCGAGCGGCCCTTCATCGTCGGCCACAGCATGGGCGGCAAGACCGCGATGGCGCTGGCACTCGGCCTGGAGGATCCGGAGGCCATCGGCGGCATCGCGGTGATCGACATCGCGCCCGAGAGCTATGCCGACCAGTTCTCGTCCTATGTGTCGGCCATGCGCCACCTCGACCTGGCCGCCGCGACCAGCCGCAGCGAGATCCGCCGCGCGCTGGCCGACAGCCTGGTCGGCGATGCGCCGATCGACTTCCTGATGCAGAACCTGCGCCGCCACAAGGACCGCTTCGACTGGCGGCTCAACCTGATGGCGACTGCAGTCTGCATGCGCGAGCTCTGTGCGTTTCCGGAGGCACTCCCGCACGCAAGCTACGACGGGCCGGCGCTGTTCCTGGCCGGCGCGGAGTCCGACTACGTGCGGCCCGAATCGCTGCCCCGCATCCTCGAACTGTTTCCGGGTGCGGAGCTGGTGCGCATTGCCGACGCCGGCCACTGGGTGCATGCCGACCAGCCCCAGGCGCTGCTGTGCGCCTTGAACGACTGGCTCGCCGAAGCGCGTGCGCTTGCGCCGCGCTGACGCCGCATCCTTCTCGACAGACCACGAACGAAAGACGACACCATGTCCGACGACAAGCTCCGCGAAGCCGCGCTCGACTACCACCGTTATCCGACGCCCGGCAAGATCTCGGTGACGCCGACCAAGCCGATGGCCACGCAGCGCGATCTCGCGCTCGCCTATTCGCCGGGCGTCGCCGATGCCTGCATGGAGATCGTGCGCGATCCGGCCGAGGCAATGAACCTCACTTCGCGCGCCAACCTCGTGGCCGTCATCACCAACGGCACCGCGGTGCTGGGCCTGGGCAACATCGGCCCGCTGGCCGGCAAGCCGGTGATGGAAGGCAAGGGCTGCCTGTTCAAGAAGTTCGCCGGCATCGACGTGTTCGACATCGAACTCGACGAGAACGACCCCGACGCGCTGATCGACACCATCGCGCGCATGGAACCCACCTTCGGCGGCATCAACCTCGAGGACATCAAGGCGCCCGAGTGCTTCTACATCGAGAAGAAGCTGCGCGAGCGCATGAAGATCCCGGTGTTCCACGACGACCAGCACGGCACCGCGATCGTCGCCGCCGCGGCCATCCTCAATGCGCTGCGGCACGTGGGCAAGGACATCACCGAGGTCAAGCTGGTCGCTTCCGGCGCCGGCGCCGCGGCGCTGGCCTGCCTGGATCTGATCGTCAGCCTCGGCCTGCCGATGGGCAACATCTTCGTCTCCGACAGCCTCGGCGTGGTCTACACGGGCCGCAAGGAGCAGATGGATCCGAACAAGGCCCGCTATGCGCAGCAGACCCCGGCACGCCAGCTGGCCGACGTGATCGGCGGCGCGGACATCTTCCTCGGCCTGTCGGCCGGCGGCGTGCTCAAGCCCGGGATGGTGAAGGAGATGGCGCGCGATCCGATCATCCTGGCCATGGCCAACCCGACGCCGGAGATCCTGCCGGAGGACGCGCTCGCGGTGCGGCCCGACGCGATCCTCGGCACCGGCCGTTCGGACTATCCGAACCAGGTCAACAACGTGTTGTGCTTTCCCTTCATCTTCCGCGGCGCGCTCGACGTCGGCGCCACCACCATCAACGAGGAGATGAAGCTCGCCGCCGTGCGCGCGATCGCCGAGCTCGCGCATGCCGAGATCCCCGAAGTGGTGGCGCAGGCCTATGGCGCGGTGGGCCTGCGCTTCGGCCGCGACTACCTGATCCCCAAGCCCTTCGATCCGCGCCTGATCGAAGCGGTCGCGCCCGCCGTCGCCCAGGCCGCGGTGGACAGCGGCGTCGCGACCCGGCCGATCGCCGACATGGCGGCCTACCGGCAGCGCCTGACGCAGTTCGTCTACCAGTCCGGCAGCAGCATGCAGCCGCTGTTCGCGGCTGCGAAGCAGTCGCCGAAGCGCGTCGTCTATGCGGAGGGCGAAGACGAGCGCGTGCTGCGTGCCGCGCAGGTGGTGGTCGACGAAAAGCTCGCGCGGCCGTTGCTGCTCGGCCGCCCCGACGTGATCGCGCAGCGCATCGAACAGTTCGGCCTGCGGCTCGAACTCGGCAAGGACTGCGAGGCGATCAACCTTCTCGACCCGGCCATCTACGGCGACGCGGCCGATGACTACCATCAGCTGCGGCGCCGCGATGGCGTCTCGCGCGCCGCCGCACGCGCCGAGATGCGCAGCCGCTGCACCCTGCTGGCGGCGATGCTGGTGCGCCAGGGCCGCGCCGACGCGATGCTGTGCGGCACCTTCGGCAACTACGGCGAACACTTGCGCCATGTGCGCGACGTGATCGGCCTCAGGCCGGGCACGCGGACGCTGGCCGCGATGCAGATGCTGATGCTGCCCGGCCGCCAGCTCTTCATCTGCGACACGCACGTCAACCGCGACCCGGACGCCGCGCAGGTGGCCGAGATCGCGCTGCTCGCCGCCGAGGAGGTGCGCCGCTTCGGCGTCACGCCGAGCGTGGCGCTGCTGTCGCACTCCAACTTCGGCGGCTCGGATGCGGCCTCCGCCGTGAAGATGCGCGAGGCGCTGGCGCTCATCAAGGCCAGCGATCCGAAGCTCGCGGTCGAGGGCGAGATGCGCGGCGACGCGGCGCTGTCCAAGACCATCCTCGACCACGAGTTCCCCGACTCCGGCCTCGTCACCGAAGCCAACGTGCTCGTGATGCCGAACGTCGATGCGGCCAACATCTCGTACAACCTGCTGCGCATCGCGGCCGGCGGCGGCATCACGGTGGGCGGCATCCTGCTGGGCGCCGCACGGCCGGTGCACATCCTCACGCCGTCCTCGACCGTGCGCCGCATCGTCAACATGACGGCGCTCGCGGTGGTCGATGCGGCTTCGCAGCGCGCCGCGGCAGCGGCGATCGACTGACACGGCGATGAACGAGTTCCTCGCCAAGGCGCCGCAGCGCGGCGCCGCCAAGACCCGGTGCATCCCGATCCACGTGGACGCGGCTGCGGCGCTGACCAAGCCCGACTGGATCCGCGTGCGCCTGTCGCAGGGCGAGCGCTTCCGCGAAGTCAAGCGCACGCTGCGCGAAGCGAATCTGCACACCGTCTGCGAAGAGGCTTCGTGCCCGAACATCGGCGAGTGCTTCGGCAAGGGCACCGCCACCTTCATGGTGCTGGGCGATCTGTGCACGCGCCGCTGTCCGTTCTGCGACGTGGCCCATGGCCGGCCGTCGCCGCCGGACCCGCTGGAGCCGCAGCACCTGGCCGACACGGTGGCGCGGTTCGACCTCAAGTACGTCGTCATCACCAGCGGCGCCGCGCACGGCGTCGACGTGCTCACCGCCGGCCAGTACCTGCAGCCGCGGCCGGGCAACCTCGCGGTCGAGCGCTATGTCGCGCCCGCGCAGTTCGAGGCGCTGGGCTTCTCGCACGCGGCCTGCGGGCCGCTGGTGCGATCGAGCTACCACGCCGACCGCCAGGCGCATGCCGCCGGTATCTGAAGCCGCCATCCGAATACCCAGGAACCAAGGAGACATCGTGGACCATCAACCCGTATCCAGACCCTTCTACCGGTCGCTCTATTTCCAGGTCATCACGGCCATCGTCATCGGTGTCGTGGTCGGGCATTTCTATCCGTCGACCGGCGAGGCGATGAAGCCGCTGGGCGACGGCTTCATCAAGCTGATCAAGATGATCATCGCGCCGATCATCTTCTGCACCGTCGTCGTCGGCATCGCCGGCATGGAGGACATGAAGAAGGTCGGCAAGACGGGCGGCCTCGCGCTCCTGTATTTCGAGATCGTCAGCAGCGTCTCGCTGATCGTCGGCCTCGTGATCATCAACCTCGTGCAGCCCGGCAGCGGCATGAACATCGACCCGAGCACGCTCGACACCAAGTCCATCGCCGCCTACACCGGGCCCGGCAAGATGACCTCGACGACGGACTTCCTGCTCAACATCATTCCGAACACCGTGGTCGATGCCTTTGCCAAGGGCGAGATCCTGCAGGTGCTGCTGATCGCCGTGATGTTCGGCTTCGCGCTGCACCGCTTCGGCGGCCGCGGCACGCTGGTGTTCGACGTGATCGAGAAGGGCTCGCACGTGCTGTTCACGATCGTCGGCTACATCATGAAGGTCGCACCCATCGGCGCGTTCGGCGCGATGGCCTTCACCATCGGCAAGTACGGCGTCGGCTCGCTGGTCTCGCTCGGCGCGCTGATGGCGACCTTCTACGCGACCTGCCTGTTCTTCATCTTCGTCGTGCTGGGCACCATCGCGCGCTTCAACGGCTTCTCGATCTGGAAGTACATCAAGTACATCAAGGAAGAATTGCTGATCGTGCTGGGCACCTCGTCGAGCGAGGCCGCCCTGCCGCGCATGATGGTCAAGATGGAGAACCTGGGCGCCAAGAAGTCGGTGGTCGGGCTGGTGATCCCGACGGGCTATTCGTTCAACCTCGACGGCACCTCGATCTACCTCACGATGGCGGCGGTGTTCATCGCCCAGGCCACCAACACGCCGATGACCCTTGGCCAGCAGATCACGCTGCTGCTGGTGCTGCTGCTCACCTCGAAGGGCGCCGCGGGCGTTACGGGCAGCGGCTTCATCGTGCTGGCGGCCACGTTGTCGGCGGTAGGCCATGTGCCGGTCGCGGGGCTCGCGCTCATTCTCGGCATCGACCGCTTCATGTCGGAAGCGCGCGCGCTGACCAACCTGATCGGCAACGGCGTGGCGACGCTCGTCGTCGCGCGCTGGACCGGCGACCTCGACATCGAGCGCCTGCACCGCCACCTGAACCGGGAAAGCGGCACCGAGGCCGACGAGCCCGAGCTGGTGCTCGACGCGACCGAGACCCGCATGCCGGCCAGCCCGGCACGCTGATGCGCATCGCTTCGAGGCCCGCACCATGAGCAGCTCCCCATCGGCGCATCGCATCGTGATCGTCGGCGGCGGCGCGGGCGGGCTCGAACTCGCCACCCGCCTGGGCGACACGCTGGGCAGGCGCGGCCGCGCCGAGGTCACGCTGATCGACAAGCACCGCACCCACGTCTGGAAGCCCAAGCTGCACGAGATTGCATCCGGCAGCATGGACATGAGCGCGCACGAGGTCGACTACCTGGCGCAGGCGCACTGGCACCGTTTCCGCTTCCGGCTCGGCGAGCTGACGGCGATCGACCGCGCGCGGCGCGAGGTCCGCGTCGCACCCTACCTCGACGACGAAGGCCGCGAGGTCACGCCCGACCGCAGCTTCGGCTACGACACGCTGGTCATCGCCATCGGCAGCCTCAGCAACGACTTCGGCACGCCCGGCGTGCGCGAGCATGCGCTGCGGCTCGAATCGAAGATCGATGCGCAGCGCTTCCATGCGCGCATGGTCAACGCCTGCATCCGCGCCCATGCGCAGACCACGCCGCTCAGGCCCGAGCAGCTGCATGTGGCGATCATCGGCGCCGGCGCCACCGGCGTGGAACTCGCGGCCGAGCTGCACCGCACGGCGCGCCAGGTGGTCGCCTACGGGCTCGACCGCGTGGATGCCGAGAAGGACATCCAGGTCAGCCTCATCGAGGCCGCCGAGCGCGTGCTGCCCGCGCTGCCGCCGCGCCTGTCGAAGGCCACCGAGGACCTGCTGCGCGAGCTGGGTGTCGAGGTCCATACCGCGGCCAAGGTAGCCGAGGTGCTGCCGGCCGGCATGCGCCTGGCCGACGGCCGCGTCCTGCCCGCCGAGCTGGTGGTGTGGGCCGCGGGTGTCAAGGCCCCGGACCTGCTGCGCGACATCGCCGGCCTCGAGACCAACCGCAGCAACCAGCTGGTGGTCCGGCCCACGCTGCAGACCACGCGCGACGAAGACATCTTCGCGATCGGCGATTGCTCGGCCTGCGCCTGGCCCGAGGCCAACGGCGGCGCGGGCGGGTTCGTGCCGCCGCGCGCGCAGGCCGCGCACCAGCAGGCCTCGCACGTGGCCGCGCAGATCCGGCACCGGCTGGCGGGCAAGCCGCTCAAGGCGTATCGCTACCGCGACTTCGGCTCGCTGGTGTCGCTCGGCGAATACAGCACCGTGGGCAACATGATGGGCGGCCTGATCGGCGGCAGCCTGATGATCGAAGGCGCCTTCGCGCGCCTGATGTACATGTCGCTCTACAAGATGCACGAGCTGGCGCTGCACGGCATCGTCAAGGTCTCGCTCGACACGCTGGCCCGCCTCATCACGCGGCGTACCGAGCCGCACGTCAAGCTGCATTGAAGCGGCGCTTTCTCTTTCTTCTTCTCATCCCGCCATGAACTCCTCTGCCGCTCCCGGATTCGACGCCGCGAACTGGTTCGATGCGCCTGCCCTGATGCAGGCGTGGCAGCAGAGCCTGACGCAGGGCCATCTGCAGTTCGCGACCGCCATGCGCAGCGCGCTCGATGCCGCGCCGCTCGACGAGCGCGACAAGGGCCGCTGGGGCTTCGCACTGCGCCAGGTGATCGATGCGATGAACCCGGCCAACTGCCTCGCGACCAATCCCGAAGCGCTGCAGGCCGCGCTCGACAGCGGCGGCGAGAGCCTGCGCGAAGGCGCGCGCCTGTTCCTCGAGGACGTGGCGAAGGGGCGGGTGTCAATGTCCGACGAGAGCGCCTTCGAGGTCGGCCGCAACGTCGCCACCACGCCGGGCAGCGTGGTGTTCGAGAACGAGCTGATGCAGGTCATCCAGTACGCGCCGAGCACGGCGAAGGTCCATCGCCGGCCGCTGCTGATCGTGCCGCCCTGCATCAACAAGTTCTACATCCTCGACCTGCAGCCCGAGAGTTCGCTGGTCGCCTATGCGGTGGCCGAGGGGCACACAGTGTTCCTGATCTCCTGGCGCAACGTCGATGCGCGACAGGGCCGGCTCGGCTGGGACGACTACGTCGAGCACGGCGTGCTGCAGGCGATCGAGGTGGCGCGCGGCGTCGGCCGCAGCGAGCAGGTCAACACGCTGGGCTTTTGCATCGGCGGCACTCTGCTCGCCAGTGCACTGGCGGTCGCGGCTGCGCGCGGCACGCAGCCGGCGGCCAGCCTGACGCTGCTCACGACTTTGCTCGACTTCACCGACACGGGCGAGCTCGGCTTGATGGTGGACAAGGCGCTGGTGGCCGCGCGCGAAGCGGCCATCGGCAAGGAGGGCCTGCTGCGCGGGCGCGAGCTGGCGCAGGTGTTCGCGGCGCTGCGTGCCAACGATCTGATCTGGCCCTATGTCGTCAACGGCTACCTCAAGGGCCAGGCGCCGCGCGCCTTCGACCTTTTGTTCTGGAACGGCGACGACACCAACCTGCCGGGCCCGATGTACTGCTGGTACCTGCGCAACACCTACCTCGAGAACCGCCTGCGCGAGCCCGGCGGGACGGTGCAGTGCGGCGTGCCGGTGGACCTGTCGCGCATCGAGGCGCCGGCCTTCGTCTATGCGTCGCGCGAGGACCACATCGTGCCCTGGCAGACCGCCTACGCGAGCGTGGCGCTGCTGGGCGGCCAGACGCGCTTCGTGCTCGGCGCCAGCGGCCACATCGCGGGCGTCATCAACCCGCCCGCGAAGAAGAAGCGCAACCACTGGGTCGGCGATCTCGCGGCCGATGCCGGCGCGTGGCTCGAAGCCGCACAGGGCATCGACGGCAGCTGGTGGCCCGCATGGAGCGAGTGGCTGGGCACGCACGCCGGCACGCGCATCGCAGCACCGGCGGCGGCTGGCAGTTCAGAGTTTCCCGTCATCGAGCCCGCACCCGGGCGCTACGTGAAGACCAAGGCGGCCTGAGCGCGAGCCGTCGTCATTTCATCCCTCCATCCCTATCCCAACCCTGAAGGAAGTTCTCATGACAGATGAAATCGTCATCGTGGCCGCACAACGCACGGCGGTCGGTAAATTCGGCGGCGCGCTCGCCGGCACGGCGGCGCCCGATCTCGGCGCGCATGTGGTGAAGGGCCTGCTGGCCAAGGCCGGCGTGCCCGGCGATGCGGTCTCCGAAGTGATCATGGGCCAGGTGCTCACGGCGGCCTCGGGCCAGAACCCGGCGCGGCAGACGGTCATCAAGGCCGGGCTGCCGATCTGCGTGCCGGGCCTGACCATCAACAAGGTCTGCGGCTCGGGCCTCAAGGCCGTGATGCTGGCGGCGCAGGCCGTGAAGTGCGGCGATGCCGAGATCGTGGTGGCCGGCGGCCAGGAGAACATGAGCGCCGCGCCGCATGCGCTGCCCAACTCGCGCAACGGCCAGCGCATGGGCGACTGGAAGCTGGTCGACACCATGATCGTCGACGGCCTGTGGGACGTCTACAACCAGTACCACATGGGCACCACGGCCGAGAACGTGGCGAAGAAATTCGGCATCACGCGCGAGATGCAGGACGCGCTCGCATTGGCCTCGCAGCAGAAGGCCGCGGCCGCGCAGGACGCGGGCCGCTTCGACGACGAGATCCTGCCCTTCAGCATCGCGCAGAAGAAGGGCGACCCGATCGTCTTCAAGGCCGACGAGTTCGTAAACCGCAAGACGAACGCCGATGCGCTGGCCGGCCTGCGCCCCGCCTTCGACAAGACCGGCTCGGTGACCGCCGGCAATGCCTCGGGCCTGAACGACGGCGCGGCCGCGGTGCTGGTGATGTCGGCCGCGCGCGCCGCGTCGCTGGGCCTGCAGCCGCTGGCCGTGATCCGCGCCTGTGCGAGCGCCGGGCTCGATCCCTCGCTGATGGGCATGGGCCCCGTGCCCGCATCGCAGCTGTGCCTGAAGAAGGCCGGCTGGAAGGCGCAGGACCTCGACCTGATGGAGATCAACGAGGCCTTCGCCGCGCAGGCCTGCGCCGTCAACCAGGAGATGGGCTGGGACACCCGCCGCATCAACGTCAACGGCGGCGCCATCGCCATCGGCCACCCGATCGGCGCGTCCGGCTGCCGCGTGCTGGTGACGCTGCTGCACGAGATGCGCCGCCGCGGCGCGAACAAGGGCCTGGCCTCGCTGTGCATCGGCGGCGGCATGGGCGTGGCCCTTGCTGTCGAGCGAGCCTGAGAACCCATTCTTCAACGACAACAGGAGCAAGAACATGAGCAAGCAACGCGTGGTGCTGGTGACGGGCGGCATGGGCGGCCTGGGCGAGACCATCTCGACCAAGATGGTGGATGCGGGCTACCGGCTCGCGGTGACTTATTCGCCGGGCAACAAGACGCATGCCGAGTGGGTGGCGCAGATGAAGGAGCGTGGCTATGACATCCTCGCCGTGCCCTGCGACGTGGCGGACTTCCCGTCCTGCACGGCAGCGGTGGCCGACGTGGAGCGCCAGCTCGGCCCGGTCGACGTGCTGGTCAACAACGCCGGCATCACGCGCGACACCACCTTCAAGAAGATGGACAAGGTCAACTGGGACGCGGTCATGCGCACCAACCTCGACAGCCTGTTCAACATGACCAAGCAGGTCGCCGACGGCATGGTCGAGCGCGGCTGGGGACGCGTGATCAACGTCTCGTCGGTGAACGGTTCGAAGGGCGCGTTCGGCCAGACCAACTACTCGGCCGCCAAGGCCGGCGTGCACGGCTTCACCAAGGCGCTCGCGCTCGAGGTGGCGAAGAAGAACGTGACCGTCAACACCATCTCGCCCGGCTACATCGGCACCAAGATGGTCACGGCGATTCCGAAGGAAGTGCTCGACAGCAAGATCCTGCCGCACATTCCGGTGGGGCGCCTGGGCAAGCCGGAGGAAGTGGCGGGCCTGATCATCTACCTGGCCTCCGAGGAGGCGGCCTTCGTGACCGGCGCCAACATCGCGATCAACGGCGGCCAGCACATGCAGTGAGCGCAGCACCCTGACAGCGATGCCGAAAGAATAGCCATGGACGCCCTGATCCTGGCCCGCATGCAGTTCGCGGCCAACATCACCTTCCACATCCTGTTCCCGACCATCAGCATCGCGCTGGGCTGGGTGCTGCTGTTCTTCCGGCTGCGCTGGCGCCGCGCGACGCGGCGCGGCGAGCCTGCGCTGGCGCAGGCCTGGCTGGATGCCTACCGCTTCTGGACCAAGGTGTTCGCGCTCAGCTTCGCGCTCGGCGTCGTCAGCGGCATCACCATGAGCTTCCAGTTCGGCACCAACTGGCCGGGCTTCATGGAGAAGGTCGGCAACATCGCCGGCCCGCTGCTCGGCTACGAAGTGCTCACGGCCTTCTTCCTCGAAGCCGGCTTCCTCGGCGTGATGCTGTTCGGCCATGGCAAGGTGAGCGAAGGCGTGCACCTGATGTCGAGCTTCTTCGTCGCCTTCGGCACCACGCTGTCGGCGTTCTGGATCCTGGCGCTGAATTCGTGGATGCAGACGCCGGCCGGCTACGAGATCGTCGATGGCATTTATCACGTGAAGAGCTGGGTCGACGTGATCTTCAACCCGTCATTTCCCTACCGCTTCACGCACATGCTGCTGGCCTCGGCATTGACCTGCGCCTTCCTGCTGACCGGCCTCTCGGCCTGGCAGCTGCTGCGCGGCGTGGGCCGGCGGTCGGCGGCGCCGGTGATGCGCGTCGGCCTCACGCTCGCAGCGATGCTGGTGCCGCTGCAGATCGTGGTCGGCGATGCGCACGGCCTCAACACGCTCGAACACCAGCCGGCCAAGATCGCCGCCATGGAAGGCGTGTGGCAGACCGAGCGCCGCGTGCCGCTCTTGCTGTTCGCGATCCCCGATGCGGCGACGCGCAGCAACCATTTCGAGCTCGCGGTGCCGGGCGTCGCGAGCCTGATCCTCACGCACCAGGCCGATGGCGAGATCAAGGGCCTGAACGAGTTCCCCGACGCGCATCCGCCGCCGTTGCCGCTGTTCTTCGCCTTTCGCATCATGGTCGGCATGGGCCTGCTGATGCTGGCGACCAGCTGGGTCGGCTGGTGGCTGTACCGGCGCGCGAAGTGGCAACCGGCACGCTTGCCGCGCGCGCTGCTCTGGGGCTTCGCATGCATGACCTTCTCGGGCTGGGTCGCGACCGTGGCCGGCTGGTACGTCACCGAGATCGGGCGCCAGCCCTTCATCGTCTATGGCCTGGTGCGCACCGCCGACGTGGCCTCGGCGGTGGCACCCTCGATGATCGGCCTCACGCTGGCGCTGTACGTGACGCTTTACCTGTCCCTGATCGTCGCCTATGTCTCGGTGCTGAAGTACATGGCCGAGAAGCCCGATGCGGTGCTCGAGATCGAGGCCGCCGAAGAGATCGCGACGCCGGCCGGCGCCATCACCGGACAGCTGCCGGCAGGAGCCTCGTCATGACCTGGATGGGCTTCGATGCCGCGCTGCCGGTGATCTTCATGGCGCTGATGGGCGTCTCGATGCTGGTCTATGTGGTCAGCGACGGCTACGATCTCGGCGTCGGCATGCTGATGCACCGCGCCACCGATGCCGAGAAGGACGTGATGGTCGCCTCCATCGGTCCCTTCTGGGATGCCAACGAGACCTGGCTGGTGCTGGGCGTCGGCATCCTGCTGGTCGCGTTCCCGAAGGCGCATGGGCTGGTGCTGGGCGAGCTCTACCTGCCGGTCGCGCTGATGCTGGTCGGGCTCACCTTGCGCGGCGTTGCCTTCGACTTCCGCGTCAAGGCGCGCGACGCGCACAAGCGGACCTGGGACCGCCTCTTCTTCGCCGGCTCGACGCTGGCCTCGGTGGCGCAGGGCTGGATGCTCGGGCGCTATGTGAGCGGCTTCGGCACCGGCTGGAACTTCACGCTGTTCGCGGCCGCCATCGCCGCGGCGCTGCCGATGGCCTACGTGCTGATGGGCGCGGCCTGGCTGATCATGAAGACCGACGGCGAGCTGCAGGCGCGCGCCGTGCAATGGGCGCGCATCGCATGGGCACCGATGATCGGCGGCCTGCTGCTGATCTCGATGGCGACGCCGTGGATCAGCGCGACGGTGCGCGAGCGCTGGTTCGCGCTGCCCGAGATCATCGCGCTGATGGCGATCCCGCTGATGTCCGGCGTGGCCTTGATCGCGGTGGCCGGCGTGCTCAACGTGCGTGCCGTGCGCGGCCCGCTGTGCTGGCTGCCCTTCGCGCTGATGATCGTGGTCTTCGTGCTCGGCTTCCTCGGCCTCGCGTACAGCATCTATCCCTACGTCGTCATCGACAAACTGACCCTCTGGCAGGCCGCCAGCAGCCCGGAGGCGCTCAAGGTCATCGGTGTCGGCGCATGCATTTCGGTGCCGGCCATCGCGGGCTACACGGTGTTCTCCTATCGGGTCTTCCGGGGCAAGATCGGCGAACTCAAATACGCATGAGCGGGGATTGACACTGATGCGTGCGGCGGTGCCTTGTGCGATACACGGTCCCATGCCGTTCGCGCCCGATCTCCGCCCCGCATCCCGCACGGAAGCTTCGCGCCGCTGGCGTGGCCTGCTGCGCTGGTGCGGCGCACTGGCACTCGTCGCGGCCGCGGCCTACGCGGGTCACCGGCTCACGATGCAGGCGAGCCTGAAGAACCTGCGCGAGGCGCAGGAGCATCGTCTCGACATGTTGGCCACCGCGCTCGGCGCCGACCTGGCCCGCTTCGACTACCTGCCGGCCTTGCTGCAGATGACGCCGGTCGTTCCCGCGCTGCTCGATGCGCCGTCCGACGCGCAGCTGCGCGATGCCGTCAACCGCTACCTCGGCGGCGTCAATGCCACGGCGGGCGCGGAGATGCTCTACCTGCTCGATGCCGGCGGCACTTCGCTGGCAGCGTCCGACTGGGACCGGCCCGGCACCACGGTCGGACAGAATTTTTCCTTTCGACCCTATGTGATCGATGCGCTGAGGCTCGGGCGGGGCCGCTTCTACGGCGTCGGCATCACCAGCCGCAAGCCGGGCTACTACCTCTCGTATGCGTTGCGGCGTCGCGAGGGCACGGGTGGCGTGGTCACGGTCAAGGTCAATCTCGAGGAGGACGAACGCGCCTGGCGCAAGCTGCCCGGCGACGTGCTGCTGGTCGATGAGCGTGGCGTCGTCATCCTGTCCACGCGTGACGATCTGAAGTTCAGGCCGTTGGCGCCGCTGGGCGCCGGCCAGCTCGACGAGGTGTTGCGGTCGCGTCCTTACGGTGCAGCGGATCTGATGCCGCTGCGCTGGACGCCCGTGCAGACCCTGGCCGCCGATGCGAGCGTGGCCCTGCTCGACGGCCAGCCCGCGCTCGCATCGGCGCGCATGCTCCCGCAGGCGCCCTGGCGGCTGGTGGTGCTGGACGACCTCGCGCCCGCGCGCGCGGCGGCGCGCTATGGCGCGATCACCGCAAGCCTCGCAATGGCGGTGCTGCTGCTGCTGGCCGTGACCCTGCGCCAGCGCCGGCGCGCGGTGCGCCAGAAGCTGGCGAACCAGGCCGCGCTGCAGGCGGCGCACGACAACCTCGAATCGACCGTCGTCGCGCGCACCGCGCAACTGCGCGCGGCCCAGAGCGAGCTGGTGCATGCCGGCAAGATGTCCGCGCTCGGCCAGATGTCGGCGAGCATGGTGCACGAGCTGAACCAGCCCCTCACCGCGCTGCGCACGCTGTCGGACAGCGCCGGCATCCTGCTCGACCACGACCGCCCCGACGAAGTGCGCGGCAACCTGCAGCGCATCACCGGCATGGTGGACCGCCTGGCACGCCTGACCTCGCAGCTGAAGACCTTTGCCCACAGGAGCGACGCGCCGCTCGCGCCGGTGCCGCTGGCGCGCAGCATCGCCGATGCGCAGGCCCTCGTCGGTGCCGAATCGAAGGCCCATGCGATCGCCGTCGAGGTCGACGTGCAGCCCGCCGGACTCAGCGTCATGGCCGACGCCGCGGGCATCGAAAGCCTGCTGGTCAACCTGATGCGCAACGCGATCGATGCGATGCAGGACGCACCGCGGCGCGTGCTGCGCATCGAGGCCCGGCCGCAGGGCGCACGCGCGATCCTGACGGTCAGCGACACCGGCCCGGGCATCCGCGCCGACATCCTGCCGCGCCTGTTCGAACCCTTCGTCACCAGCAAGTCGGCTGGCGCCGGTCTCGGGCTGGGCCTGGTCATCTCGGCACAATCGGTGCGCGGCGTCGGCGGCACGCTGCAGGCGGCCAACCGCGAAGGCGGCGGCGCCTGCTTCACCGTCGATCTGCCGATCGCCGCAGAACAGGAGTGACCCGACAGTGAGTGAAGCCATTTCCATCCGTGTGCTGCTGATCGAGGACGACGACGACGTGCGCCAGAGCACCGCGCAGGCGCTCACCCTGGCGGGCTTCGCGGTCGAATCGTTCGCGAGCGTCGAGCGCGCACGCGCGCAGATCGTGCTGGGCGCGCCCGTCGTGGTGGTCTGCGACGTGCGTCTGCCCGGCTCGAGCGGCACCGACTGGCTGCCCGAGATCCGCACCATCGACGCCGAGATCCCGGTGATCCTGATCACCGGCCACGGCCACATCGCGATGGCGGTGCATGCGATGCGCGACGGCGCCTACGATTTCATCGAGAAGCCCTTCACCTCCGAGCGCATGAACGCCATCGTGCGCCATGCGGTGGAACGGCGGCAGCTCACGCTGCAGGTGCGCGCGCTGCGCGATGCGCTGGAGAACTGGAGCGGCATCCAGGGCGTGCTGATCGGCCGCTCTGCGCAGATGCAGCAGGTGCGCGCCACCGTCATGACGCTGGCCGGCACCTCGGCGGACGTGCTGATCTACGGCGAGACCGGCACCGGCAAGGAACTGGTCGCGCGCTGCCTGCACGACCATGGCGAGCGGCGCCGGCAGCACTTCGTTCCGCTCAACTGCGGCGGTCTGCCCGAATCGCTCGCCGAGAGCGAACTCTTCGGCCACGAAGCGGGCGCCTTCACGAGCGCCAACCGCGTGCGCATCGGCAAGTTCGAATACGCGCACGGCGGCACGCTGTTCCTCGACGAGATCGAGAGCATGCCGATGGCCGTGCAGATCAAGCTGCTGCGCGCGCTGCAGGAGCGCTGCATCGAACGCATCGGCTCGAACAAGCCCATCCCCTTCGATTGCCGCGTCGTCGCGGCCAGCAAGGACGACCTCAAGTCGCTGAGCGACCAGCAGAAGTTCAGGGCCGACCTGTACTACCGCATCGGCGTCGCCTTCATCGAACTGCCGCCGCTGCGCGAACGGCGTGAGGACATTCCGCTGCTGTTCGAGCACTTCACGCTGCTGGCGGCCAGCCGCTACGAGCGCGCCGCGCCGATGCTCACCCACGCGCAGCTCGCCGATCTGATGGCCTATGCATGGCCCGGCAACGTGCGCGAGCTGCGCAACGTGGCCGACCGCTTCGTGCTCGGCCTCCTCGGCGAACGCCTGACGCAGGCGCGCAGCATGGGCCAGGGGCCATCCGCGCTGCCGCACGGGCTGCCGCAGCAGGTCGAGCATTTCGAGCGCACCGTGATCGTCGAGGAGTTGCGCCGCCATCGCGGCGACCAGCCCGCCACCGCAGGCGCACTCGGCATCGCGCGGCAGACGCTGTACGACAAGCTGCGAAAGCTCGGCGTGTCGGCCGAGGACTTCAAGTGACAACACGCCGCGGCGCTGCGCCGCAATAAAACGAAACACGCCGAAACCGCCGCGAAAGGACTTCGCGGCGCGCGCGCCGCACCATCGGGTCTCCCTGATCGATTCCGATCGTTGTTGTTGAAGGAAGACCCTCATGAAACACTGGTTCAAGCGTTCCCTCTTCGGTATCGCCGGCGCGGCCCTGCTCGCCGGCAGCCTGGCCGGCTGTGCCGGTTCCCGCCACGGCTGGAGCGGCGACTCCGCCGAATTCCGCGCCCGCATCGTCGAGCGCGTCGGCAGCCGGCTCGACCTCGACGCGGTACAGAAGCAGAAGCTCGCCGTGCTGACCGAGAAGATCCAGGCGCAACGCGCGGCACTGCGCGGCGGCGGCGATCCGCGCGCCGAGTTCCGCGCGCTGTTCGCCGGCGCCAAGCTCGACCAGGAGCGCGCGAAGAAGCTGGCCGACGACAAGATGGCGGCGCTGCAGGCGGGCAGTCCTGAAGTGATCGCGGCGGCGGCCGACTTTTTCGACAACCTGAATCCGGCGCAGCAGCAGAAGGTGCGGGAATTCATGGAGCGTGGTCGCCGTTGGAGAGGATAAAGCTCGCCCCCAGGCTTGCCCACTTCGTGTGGCCGCCCACCCCCTGCCGGGGGCAACACCAGCGGCCCGGCGAAGCCGGTTCCACGGTGTTCCCCGAACGGGCCCGGCCTTGCCGGCCGGCCTCATCGTTAGCCACCTCCTTGCTCGTGGGCACAATCGCCTCATGGCTCGCATCCTGCTGATCGACGACGACGCACACCTGGCCGCGCCGCTGGCAAGCTACTTCGCGCGCTTCGACTGCGTGCTCGACAGCGCATCGCGGCCGAGCGAAGGGCTGGCCAAGCTGCGCGCCGAAAGCTACGACGCAGCCATCCTCGACGTCATGCTGCCCGAGATGGACGGCTTCGCGCTGTGCCGCGAGATCCGAAAGGAGAGCGACATCCCGATCGTGATGCTGACCGCGCGCGGCGACGTGATGGACCGCGTGGTGGGCCTCGAGCTGGGCGCCGACGACTACCTGCCCAAGCCCTTCGAGCCGCGCGAGCTGGTGGCGCGGGTGCAGACCATCCTGCGGCGTCAGCGCACGGCGCCGGCGCAGCCCGCATCCGCGCAGCGCCGCGTGTTCGAAGGCCTCGCCATCGACCTCGACAAGCGCGAAGTGCTGCGCCTGGGCGAGCGCGTGGAGCTCACGGGCACCGAGTTCGAGCTGCTCGCGCTGCTGGCCGGCGAGCCGGGCAAGGTCTTCAGCCGCGACGACATCCTCAACCGGCTGCGCGGCCACGAAGCCGATCTCTACACGCGCGCGGTCGACATCGTGGTGAGCCGGCTGCGCAAGAAGCTGGAGCCGCTCGACTGCATCAAGACGCTGCGCAACGCGGGCTATGCGCTCGCGGTCGGAAAGGGCTAGCGCGTGATGCGGCGCGGGCTCGACGCAAGCGCCGGCAGCGGCCGCCGCCGCTGGCGCCATCGCTGGCGCCATTCGTTGCGCCTGCGGCTCGTCACCGTGTTCGTGCTGCTGGCGCTGGCAATGACAGCGGTGTTCATCGCCGGCATGCAGGGCACGTTGGCGGGCGGATGGCGCGAGGCCGGCCGGCCGCTGATCAAGGACTACGTCGATCGCCTGGTCGCCGAGATCGGCACGCCGCCCGATGTCGCGCGGGCCGAGGCGCTGACCACGCGCCTGCCGATCTCGATCCGCATCCAGGGGCCGGTGGTGAACTGGGCATCGCATCCCGGGCGCATGGACCGGCGCGGCTTCGGACCGCGCGGCAACGAGCTGCTCAGCCGCACCACGGCCGACGGCCATCGCATCAGCTTCGGCATCGGCACGCTGCCGTGGCACGAAGGCGCGAGCGGCATCGGCTGGACCACGCTGGCGCTGCTGCTGCTGCTGATCGCCTGCGCGTTCGCCTATGTGCGACGGCTGCTGCGCCCGCTCGACGACATCCGCGAAGGCGCCGAGCGCTTCGGCCGCGGCGCCTTCGACGCGCCGATTCCGCTGCGCCGGCGCGACGAACTGGGCGATCTCGCGCAGCGCATCAACACGATGGCGCACGACCTTCAGGGCATGCTCGATGCCAAGCGCGCGCTGCTGCTGGCATTGAGCCACGAACTGCGTTCGCCGCTGACCCGCGCGCGGCTCAATGCCGAGCTGCTGCCCACCACGCCGGAGGGCCGCACCGAGCGCGAAGCCTTGCTGCGCGACCTGGGCGAGATGCGCGACCTGATCAGCGACCTGCTCGAAAGCGAGCGCCTCGCCAGCCCGCATGCGGCGCTGCATCGCGAGCCGGTCGATCTGGCCGCGCTGGTGGAGGAGGTGCTTGGCGATCTGCCCGGCGGCGCGGACGTGACACGCGAGCTCGCGCCTGGCCTGCCCGTGCTCGCGCTCGACCGCACGCGCACCCGCCTCCTGGTGCGCAACCTGCTGGACAACGCGCTGCGCTACAGCAGCGGCGCCGCGCGGCCGCCGCGCATCGCGCTGCGTGCGGCCGGCGGCGGCATCGCGCTCGAGGTGCGCGACTTCGGCCCCGGCGTCGACGCGGCGCAGCTCGAACGGCTGACCGAGCCTTTCTACCGCACCGACAGCGCGCGCCAGCGCGCGACCGGCGGCGTCGGGCTCGGCATGTACCTGTGCCGGCTGATCGCCGAGGCGCACGGCGGCTCGCTCGCGGTGCGCAATGCGCAGCCGGGGCTGCAGATCGACGTGTCGCTCCACTGACTCGCCGGCACCGAAGCGCGCGCCTGTCGCGTCCGCTACCGTGGTCGTCGCGCGCCGGGGCTAGCATGCGCATCCACCGTCAGCCCCCTCCAAGGAGATCTTCATGAGCAGCAACCTCAGCAACCACCAGGTCCGCCTCGCCAAGCGGCCCGAAGGCCTGGCCACGCGCGACAACTGGCAGTTCACCACCGAGCCGGTCGGCGAGCCGGCCGAGGGCGGCGTGCTCGTCAAGACGCTGTCGCTCTCGCTCGACCCCGCGATGCGCGGCTGGATGAACGAGGGCAAGAGCTACATCGCGCCGGTCGAGATCGGCGCCGTCATGCGCGCGGGCGGCGTCGGCCGCGTGGTGGCCTCGCGCAACCCGGGCTTCGCGGTCGGCGACACGGTCTACGGCACGCTCGGCGTGCAGGAATACCTGCTCGTCGCGCAGGAACAGGTCAAGGGCCTGGCGAAGATCGACCTGCGCGCCGGCTCCATCACGCAATGGCTCAACGTGCTCGGCATGCCCGGCATGACCGGCTACTTCGGCCTGATGGATGTGGGCCAGCCGAAGGCCGGCGAGACGGTCGTCGTCTCGGGCGCGGCCGGCGCGGTCGGCCAGACTGTCGGCCAGCTCGCCAAGATCAAGGGCTGCCGCGCGATCGGCATCGCCGGCGGTCAGGCCAAGTGCGACTGGGTGGTGAAGGAGCTCGGCTTCGATGCGTGCATCGACTACAAGGCCGGCCCCTCGGCCGTGCGCGACGGACTGAAGACGCATTGTCCCAAGGGCATCGACATCTACTTCGACAACGTCGGCGGCGAGATCCTCGACGCGGCACTGGCGCGGCTCGCGCGCGGCGCGCGCATCGTGATCTGCGGCGCGATCAGCCAGTACAACAACACGACGCCGGTGCAGGGTCCGAAGAACTACCTGAGCCTGCTGGTCCACCGCGCGCGCATGCAGGGCATGGTGGTGTTCGACTATGCCGACCGCTATCCCGTGGCCATCGCCGAACTGTCAGGCTACCTGAAGGACGGCCGCATGAAGAGCCGCGAGGACGTGGTCGAGGGCATCGACACGTTCCCCGAAGCGCTGACGCGGCTCTTCACGGGGGAGAACTTCGGCAAGCTGGTGCTGCAGGTGGCGAAGGACTGAGCGCGGTCACGCGCGGATGCGCGAGCCCATCACCGCGGCCGCGATGATCAGCGCGGCGGCGAGCGCGATGCTCCAGCTCAACGGCCGGCCTGTCACGAGCATCAGCAGTGCGGTCGAGGCCAGCGGCGTGATGTAGCTCAGGATGCCGAGCTGGCGCGCATCGCCGCGCTTGAGCGCCATGTCCCAGAAGAAGAAGGCCGCGCCCAGCGGACCGAGGCCGCACAGAACGATCAGCAGCCCGTCGCGCAGCGATAGCGCGGCCGAGGGTTCGAGCAGCACATGGCAAGCCAGCGACAGCACGCCTGAAATCAGTCCGAACAGGCCGATCGCCGTGGTCGGAAACGCCGGCACGCGTTTCGTCCACAGCGAGTAGCTGGCCCAGATGAAGGCCGAGCCCAGCGCCGGCGCGAAGCCCCAGTAACTCACGCCCGCGCCAACTGTCGACGCATCGCCGCCGCGCGCGCCGAGGATCGCGATCGCCGCGCCCGCGAAGCCCAGCAGCGCCGCGACCACGTGCATCGGACGCAGCGACAGGCCCGGCAGCAGCAGCGGCGCCAGCACCACCATGAAGAGCGGCCACAGGTAGTTGACGAGGTTGGCCTCCACCGGCGGCGCATGCCGCAGCGCGATGAAAAGCAGGAAGTGGAATCCGAACAGGCCATAGACGCCGAGTGCCAGCGTGCGCGCCGGGATGGCCCATGCCTGGCGGTCGCGCAGCACCGATGGCCAGCTCAGCACGCTGCCGACCAGCAGCGCCAGCCCCGTGAGCAGGAAAGGCGGCACATGCGAGAGCGCGGTGCCGAAGGAGGCGAGCGAGGCCCAGAGGGCGATGGCGACGAGGGCGTTCAGCGTGGGCGACATGAATTCAATCAAAGCCGAAGCAGCAGCGCCGAGGCGGCGCAGACCAGAAGAAAGGGAATGCTGATGCGATGGAATTCGCGCAGCCCGTGCGGCACCTTCGCGAGTCGCAGCGCGATCAGATTGGCCAGCGAGCCCAGCACGCAGCCGAAGCCGCCCACGCTCACGCCGGCGGCCAGCGCCGGCAGGTCGTGCACGTAGCGGTCGAGCAGGATCGCGGCCGGCACGTTGCTGATGAACTGCGAGCTCACGATCGCCGCGAGGTAGGCGCGCCAGCCTTCGGCGATCGGCCATGCCTGCAGCAGCGCCGAGACCGCGGGAAGATCCGCCAGCTGCCGCAGGTCGACGAACATCAGCGCGATGATCGCCAGCAGCGCCCAGTCGATGCCGAGCAGCACGCGCGGCCGAAAGAGCAGGAAGGCGGCGAGCACCACGCCGAGTCCGGCCAACAGCCAGTGCCGATCGAGCGCGACCACGAAGCCGATGAAGAGCGCGCCCGACAGCGCGAGCAGCCGCGGCTGCACCGGCGTCGCATCGGCCGATGGCTTGAGCGCGATCGGCGTGCGCGGCACCAGCAGCCAGACGGCGACGAAGAGCCAGAACAGCATCACCGCGACCGTCGGCGCCATCATGGTGATGAAGCCCGCGAAGCTTTCGCCGGAGCGGTGCCAGAGATAGAGGTTCTGCGGATTGCCGATCGGCGTCAGCGCCGAGCCGGCATTGACGGCCAGCGCTTCGAGCACCACCAGCCGCCCCAGCGGCAGATGGGCCTGCGCCGCCAGCACGCGCGTGAGCGGCACCAGCAGGAACAGGCTCACGTCGTTGGTGACCAGCGCCGACAGCAGGGCCGCGCTGGCGGTGAGCATCAGCGCCAGTCCGCGCAGATGGGTCGCGCGCGCGAGCAGCCGCTGCGCGGCCGCCTGCAGCATGCCGCTCTGCTCGACGCCCTGCGTGATGGCCAGCAGGCCGGCCAGTGCGCCGAGGGTCTGCCAGTCGATCAGCTTCGGATAGTCGGGCAGTGCACGCGGACGCAGGATCGCGAAGCCGATCGCGACCAGCACCAGAACCCACAGCAGCCCGTTGCCGCCGCCGCCGTGCTCGGACGGCTGCGGGGCAGCCTCAGCGCGCGTCACGTTCACGCAGTTCGCGCTTGAGCACCTTGCCGATGGCACTGCGCGGAAGCTCGTCGATGTACTGCAGGCGCGCGAGGCGCTGGGTCTTGCCGACTTGCGCGTGGGTCCATTGCAGCAGCGCCTCGGCGCTGGTGTCGTCGCCGGCATGCCGCACGACGAAGGCCACCGGCGTCTCGCCCCATTGCACGGAAGGCACGCCGACGACGGCGACGTCGGCCACCGCCGCGTGCCCGCGCAGCACGGCTTCGAGATCGCTCGGATAGATGTTGAAGCCGCCGCTGATGATCATGTCCTTCTTGCGATCGAAGAGCACGAGGAAGCCGTCCTCGTCGAAGCGGCCGACGTCGCCGGTGCGAATGAAGCGTTTGCCGTCGGGGTCGAACCACTCGGCCTCGCGCGTGCGCTCCGGCTGGCGGTGGTAGCCCACCATCATGCCGGCTGAATGGCCCACCACCTCGCCTGCTTCGCCGCGTGCGACCTCGCGGCCTGCATCGTCGATCAGCCGGATGTCGCTGCCCTCGGCCGGCCGGCCCACGGTGTGCAGCTTGGTCGGGTGCAGGTGCGCCTCGAGGATGCAGGTGCCGCCGCCTTCGGTCATGCCGTAGAACTCGATCAGGCCGCCGGGCCAGCGCTTCAGCACGTCGGCCTTGAGCGCGGCGTTGAAAGGCGCGCTGGTGCTGAACTTGGCGTGGAAGCTCGACAGGTCGAAGGTGTCGAAATCGGGATGCGCCATCAGCCGCTGGTACTGCACGGGCACCAGCATCGTGTGGGTCACGCGATGGTGCTGCGCCAGCTTCAGGTAGCCGGCGGCATCGAACTTGGGCATCAGCACGACGCAGCCGCCATAGGCGATCGTCGGGAAGAAAACGACCAGCGTGGTGTTGGCGTAGAGCGGCGTGGACAGCAGCGTGACCGTGTCCGGTCCATAGCCGTACTTTGCGCCGCGCCGCACGTGCGCCCAGCGCATGCCGTGGCCCTGCACGATGCCCTTGGGCTCGCCGGTGGTGCCGGAGGAATAGATGATGTTGAAGGGCGAGGTGGACTGCAGTGCGACCGCTGCGGGCCGCGCTTCGGCGGGTGCCAGCCAGGCGTCGAAGTCGGCGCCGGCTGCTGATCCGTCGAGCGCGATGCGGGGGATGGCGCCGTCGCCGGCCGCTGCGATGAGTTCGGCCGCGGCCGCATCGACGAACAGGATGCGCGCCTCGGCGTCGTCGATCATGCGCGCCAGGCTGGCCGCGGTCGAGCCGGGCGCCAGCGGCGCGACCGCCACGCCGGCCCGCAGCGCGCCGAGGAACAACGCTGCATAGGTCACGCTCGAGGCGGCGCAGATCGCGATCGCATCACCGGCCTGCAGGCCGTCGCGCTGCAGGCTGGTGGCGATCCGGTCCATCAGCGCGTCGAGCGCGCCCCAACTCAGTTCGCGTGTCGCATCGACCAGCGCAGGCCGCTCGGGCCGATGCTGCGCCTGGAGCCGGACCAGGTCGGCGATCAGATTGAAGTCGCGGTCCATCGCCGCCAGGATCGGGCTCATGCCGCTTCCAAGAAAATATGCATGGTCCGCAGGATATCTCTCGCATGACAAGAACGGGTATCTCGAAGGCTTACTCAGCCATCTGCGGCTCCGAATTCAGAGCCGCGCCACGTTCTACATGCTCGGCGAAGCGAGGTGCATCGATGTTCGTGCCGCAAACGAGCAGCCCGACCCGCATGCCGTCGAGTTGCGCCTTCAGCGGCCCGAACAACGCCGCCGTGGCCGCGGCGGCGGCCGGCTCGGCCACGAGCTTCATGTCGCGGAACAGCCAATGCATTGCGCGCGCGAGTTCGTCGTCCGACACACGCACGATCGCGTCGACATACCGCTGACATAGGCTGAAGCTGTAAGGCAGCGTGTACGGCGCACCCAGGCTGTCGGCGATGGTGGCGACGCGCTCCAGTGTCTGCGTGTGGCCAGCATGGAAGCTGCGGTACATCGCGTCCGCTCCGAAAGGCTCGACGCCCAGCACGATGCAATCCGGATTGATCTGCTTCACCGCTGCGGCGATCCCGCCGATCAGGCCACCGCCGCCGACGGGCACCACGACCGCATCCAGCTGCGGCACCTGGCGCATCAGCTCAAGGCCGACAGTGGCGGTTCCCTGCGCGATCTGCGGCCCGTCGAAAGGATGGACCATGGTGCGGCCTTCCTCGTCGACCCAGCGCCTCGCGAGCGCAAATGCCTCGTGCACCGTGTCAGTCAGGTGGACTTCTGCGGCATGGGCTTTGCAGGCGGCAATGCGCACCGGGCTGGCATGGCGCGGCATCGCCAGTCTGGCGTGGGTGCCGACGGAATGGGCGGCATATGCCACCGCTATCGCATGGTTGCCTGCGCTCGCGGCCGCCACACCCTGGCGAAGCGCAGGCGCATCGAGCGAGGCCACGCAGTTCATGGCGCCGCGCAGCTTGAAGCTGCCGGTGTGCTGAAAAAGCTCCAGCTTGAGCCAGACCCGGGTCGAGGGCTTGAGCACCTGCTCGACGATGCCGGACTGCCAGCGCCACACGGGTGTTTCGACGATCAGGCCGTCGAGGCGCTTGGCGGTTTGCTGGATCTCGTGCAGCGAGGGCCCGTCAGCGACGCTGGACGTGCACGCGTCCTTGAACAATGAATTCATCCAAAAATCTCCATTCGAGTTGAATCGGCGAGCGTTCTCGCCGTGCCTGGTGCGGTCGGATCGCCGAGCACCGGCCGAGGCCGTAGCTCAACGACCCAGGCAAATTCGAATGGAGAAGTCCCGCACCGCACCGTGCATGCGAGAGACGCGCGCAGCGGCGCATCGCAAGCAGTCGGGGTGGAGGGGACAGGGGGTCACGCGCAATTTATCGCAGCTGGAACAGGGTCAATTGCGCGTCGTGTCAGGTACCCCGGCGGCGTGCGCCTGCTGGTCGGCGTGGTAGCTCGAACGCACCATCGCGCCGACGGCCGCGTGGCTGAAGCCCATCTTGTAGGCCTCGTCCTCGAACATCTTGAACGTATCGGGATGCACGTAGCGGCGCACCGGCAAATGGCTGCTGCTGGGCGCGAGGTACTGGCCGATGGTCAGCATGTCGATGCCGTGCGCGCGCATGTCGCGCATCACCTGCAGAATCTCGTCGTCGGTCTCGCCGAGGCCGACCATGATGCCGCTCTTGGTCGGCACCTCGGGGTGCAGTGCCTTGAATTTCCTGAGCAGGTTGAGGCTGAACTGGTAGTCGCTGCCGGGGCGCGCTTCCTTGTAGAGGCGCGGCGCGGTCTCGAGGTTGTGGTTCATCACGTCCGGCGGCGCGGCCTTGAGGATCTCGAGCGCGCGGTCGTCGCGGCCGCGGAAGTCGGGCACCAGGATCTCGATCTGCGTCTGCGGCGAGAGCTCCCGGATGTTTCGGATGCAGTCGACGAAGTGCTGGCTGCCGCCGTCGCGCAGGTCGTCGCGGTCGACGCTGGTGATGACGACGTATTTGAGGCGCAGCTTCGCGATGGTCTTCGCGAGGTTGAGCGGCTCGTCCTTGTCGAGCGGATCGGGCCGGCCGTGGCCGACGTCGCAGAACGGGCAGCGCCGCGTGCACTTGTCGCCCATGATCATGAAGGTGGCGGTGCCGTTGCCGAAGCACTCGCCGATGTTGGGGCAGGAGGCCTCTTCGCAGACGGTGTGCAGATTGCTCTCGCGCAGGATCTGCTTGATCTCGTAGAAGCGGGTGGTGGGGCTGCCGGCGCGCACGCGGATCCAGTCGGGCTTCTTGAGCACCTCGCCCTGGACCACCTTGACCGGGATGCGTGACAGCTTGGCCGCGGCTTTCTGCTTGGCCAGGGGGTTGTAGTTCTCGGCGCTCTGTGCGTCGCGGACAACGTCGAAGGTGCTCATGACTTCCTTGTCGGGGCTCAGGGTGCGAGGTAGACACCGAGCTTGTTGCCCAGCACCCGCGCCGCTTCGTCCCAGGTTGTTTGAACGCCGATTGTAGAAAGGTCGACGGTTTTCAGGCCCGCGTAGCCGCAGGGGTTGATGCGCGAGAAGGGTTCCAGGTCCATCGCGACGTTGAGCGCGACGCCGTGGTAGGTGCAATGGCGGCTGACCTTGATGCCGAGCGCGGCGATCTTGCCGAGACCGCGGAACGGGTCCAAAGCCATCATCGGGCCGGTGAGCGCCGCATGCGAGAACGGATCGTCGAGCCGCACGTAGATGCCCGGCGCGCCCGCGACGCGATGGCCCGTGACGCCGAAGTGCGCCAGTGTGCGGATCACGGATTCCTCGATCCGGTAGACGTACTCCTTCACGTAGTAGCCGGCGCGGCGCAGGTCGATCAGCGGATAGGCGACCACCTGGCCGGGGCCGTGGTAGGTGACCTGGCCGCCGCGGTCGGTCTGGACCACGGGGATGTCGCCCGGGTTCAGCACATGGCCGGCCTTGCCGGCCAGGCCCTGCGTGTAGACCGGCGCGTGCTCGCAGATCCAGAGCGCATCGGCGACCTCGGGCGTGCGGGCCTGGGTCATGCGCTGCATGGCCTCGAAGGTCGAGGCGTAATCGGCGCGGCCGAGCAGCTCGACCTGCAGGCCCGTGCTCAGAGCACCACCTTCACCATCGGATGCGCGGACAGCGCCATGTAGATGGCATCGAGCTGCTCGCGGCTGGTGGCGGTGACGGTGACGGTCACGCCCAGGTAGTTGCCGGCCTTGCTGTTGCGCAGTTCGATGGTGCTGGCATCGAAGTTGGGATCGAAGCGTTCGGCGATGGCGGTGATGGCGTGCACGAAGCCGTCGGCCTTGGCGCCCATCACCTTGATCGGGAACTGCGAGGGGTATTCGATCAGCGATTCCTTGCGCGCGTCCACCGGCGCGCCGGGTTCTGTGTCGGGCGAAATGCTCATGCGGGAACTCCCTTGTCTTGCGTGCTGCGCTGCTTGGCCCGCTGGTAGCCGGCATACAGTGCCTGGTAGATCGCACCCGGACGGCCGCTGCCGATGGTCTGGCCGTCGAGCGCGACGACCGGCAGCACTTCCTTGCTGGCCGAGGACAGCAGCAACTCGTCGGCGCCGAATACTTCGTCGCGCGCGATGCGCCGCAGCGAAAACGGGATGCCGGCGTCGGCGCAAAGCCTTTCGATCAGCCCGTAGCGAATGCCGGCGAGCACCAGCTCGTCCTTGGGCGGACCGCTGACCGTACCGTCCTTCACGACCCAGACGTTGCTGGACGACGCCTCGCTGAGCCAGTCGCCGCGGAACATGATGGTTTCGGCCGCTCCGGCCTCCACGCTGATCTGGCGTGCCAGCACGGCGCCGAGCAGACTGGTGCTCTTGATGTGCGCCTTCTGCCAGCGGAAGTCGTGCGCGGTGACGCAGGCGACGCCCGCGGCGCGCACGGCGTCGGAGATCGGCTTCTGGGGGTTGATCATCGCGAAGACCGTCGGCGTCAGGCCCTTGGGCATCGCGTGGTCGCGCGGCGCGACGCCGCGTGTGACCTGGAAGTACACGGCCTGCGCGCCGCTGCGCGCAGCCGGCGCACTCGCCTCGATCAGCCGCATCGCCACCTCGCGCCACTGTGCATGGGTGAGCGGGTTCGCGATGCGCAACTCGGCCAGCGAGCGGTCGAGGCGCGCCATGTGCTCCTCGAAGCCGAAAGGCTGGCCGCCATAGGCAGGCACGACCTCGTAGACGCCGTCGCCGAAGATGAAGCCGCGGTCGAGCACGCTGACTTTCGCATCGCGCAACGGCGTGTAGTCGCCGTCGAGGTAGCACAGGGACTCGGGGAGGGCGTCGAGGATCGGATGCATGAGCAATTATGGTGGGGGCATGCCGGCGCTTTCCAAGCGCGCCGCCATGGCCGCGTCGATGGCCGAGCCTCTTTTCCGAGTCGGGCGCAGGAACATGCCGGAGAGCGAGTGTTTTTTATTTATAATCAATGGCTTTGTCAAAATCTGGGTCGTCATCCGGGCTTCATTCGAAATGAAAACAATCGCCCGAGATGCCCTGAATGCGAGAGTCCCTGAGGAAGTTCAGGACCCGGACGATGACTTCAAGCCGCTGACAGCCGATGAGGCTCGGCGGCTGCGCGACAGGAAGCCATCGATCTCGCCTTGGCGCGTGATCGCGGTTCAGGTCGTTGGGGGGCTGCTGGTGGCATTGGTCACCTGGGGTCTGACGGGAAGGCAAAATCTGGGGTGGTCCGCCGGATACGGTGCGCTGGCAGTGGTCGTTCCCGCTGCGGTCTTCGCACGGGGGCTGACTGGACGGTTTTCATCCCTGAATCCGGGCACTGCGATGTTCGGATTCCTTTTGTGGGAAATGGTCAAGATGGCCTTGACGGTGGCAATGCTGATTGCCGCGCCAAGGCTGATTACGGCGCTGAGCTGGCCGGCGATGCTGATCGGCTTGGTGGTGACAATGAAGGCAGCTTGGGTGGCGGTGATGCTGGCCCCCAGGCGCCTGAAACTGAGAGACGAGTAAACGGATGGCTGCTGAAAACGCTGCGGAACAAGGTCAGACCGCTGGTGAATACATCATTCACCATCTGACGTATTTTCAAAGCCACAAGCCTTCGGGCGTCGTCGACTTCACGGTCTTCAACTTCGATTCGCTGTTCTTCTCGATCCTGCTGGGCGTGATCGGCTGCTGGCTGCTCTGGCTCGGCGCGCGCAAGGCGACGTCGGGCGCGCCGGGCCGCTTCCAGGCCGCGGTGGAAATCCTGGTCGAGATGGTCGACAACCAGGCCAAGGGTCTGGTCCACAACGCGGTCAGCCGCAAGTTCGTCGCGCCGCTGGGCCTCACGATCTTCGTCTGGATCATGCTGCTCAATGCGATGGACCTGTTCCCGGTCGACCTGTTCCCCGCCCTCTGGGGCAAGGTCGTCGGCGCCACCGGCGAAGATCCTCACCACGCCTACCTGCGGGTCGTGCCCACCGCCGACCTCTCGGTCTGCATGGGCCTGTCGGTCTCGATCCTGCTGATCTGCTTTTATTACAACGTCAAGATCAAGGGCGCCGGCGGCTGGGCCCATGAACTCGTCACCGCGCCTTTCGGCACCAGCAAGAACCCGATCGTCGCGATCGTCCTCGGCATCTGCAACTTCGCGATGCAGATGGTCGAGTTCGTCGCCAAGACCGTGTCGCACGGCATGCGGTTGTTCGGCAACATGTATGCCGGCGAGCTGATCTTCCTGCTGATCGCCCTGATGGGCGGCGCCTGGACCGCCTCGGCGACCGGCGTGGGTCTGGCCATCGGCCACATCATCGCCGGCACGGCCTGGGCGATCTTCCACATCCTGATCATCACCATCCAGGCTTTCGTCTTCATGATGCTGGCACTGGTGTACATCGGTCAGGCACACGACCACCACTGACCCGCTTTTTCTCGCGTTTTCCTTTCTCTTCAATCAACCAAAGTCCTCTAGGAGTCATCATGGAAGTTATCAGCTTTGTCGCACTGGCCGCCGGCCTGATCATCGGTCTGGGCGCGGTCGGCGCGTGTATCGGGATCGGCATCATGGGCAGCAAGTACCTCGAATCCGCTGCACGCCAACCCGAGCTGATGGGTGAACTGCAAACCAAGATGTTCCTGCTGGCCGGCCTGATCGACGCCGCGTTCATCATCGGTACCGGTGTCGCCCTGTGGTTCGCCACGGCCAACCCGTTCCTGTCGCAAATCGCCAACCTGCCGAAGTAAGGCTTTCCCGTCGGACCCGCGTCGTCATTCCCGCGGAACGGCTTAGGTCAATCCCAAAGAGGGTGAAAAGTGAGCATTACCGGTACCCTGATCGTTCAGATGATCGTGTTCCTGATTCTGATCGGGTTCACGATGAAGTTCGTGTGGCCGCCGATCGCCAAGGCACTGGACGAGCGCGCCCATAAGATCGCCGAAGGGCTGGCAGCCGCCGAGAAGGCGAAGTCCGAACTGTCCGCCGCCAACAAGCGCGTCGAAGTCGAACTGGGCCAGGCGCGCAACGAGTCCGCGCAGCGTCTGGCCGATGCCGAACGCCGTGGCCAGGCCATCGTCGAAGAGGCCAAGGCCCGCGCCACCGAAGAAGGCAACAAGATCGTCGCGGCCGCCCGGGTCGAGGCCGAGCAGCAGGCCGTGAAGGCGCGCGAGGCGCTGCGCGAGCAGGTCGCCGCACTGGCCGTCAAGGGCGCCGAGCAGATCCTGCGCAAGGAAGTGAATCCGGCCGTCCACGCCGATTTGCTGGCCCGCCTGCAGACCGAACTCTGATCGCCATGGCAGAACTCGCCACCATTGCGCGTCCCTACGCCGAAGCCTTGTTCAAGGCGTCTTCGTCGGACCTCCAGGGCACGGCTGCCTGGCTCGACCGTGTCGCGGCCATCTCCGGCAATCCCGAGCTGCAGCAGTTCGCGGACAACCCGATGGCCACGCCCGAGCAGGTGCTGGGCGTGATCGCCGGTGCCCACGGTTCGGCGCTGCCGCCGGCGGCGAACAACTTCCTGATGGCCTTGCTGGAAAACGGCCGCTTCGCCGTGCTGCCCGAGATCGCCAAGCAGTTCCGCACGCTGGCGAATGCGCAGAGCGGTTCGTCCGATGCGGTGGTGTACAGCGCCTTTCCGATCGACGCCGCGGTGCTCGGCTCTGTGTCCTCGGCGCTCGAAAAGCGCTTCGGCCGCAAGCTGCAGCTCACGGTGCAGCAGGATCCCTCGCTGATCGGCGGCATTCGCGTGGTGGTCGGCGACGAGGTGCTCGACACCTCCGTCAAGGCGCGCCTCGAACAAATGAAAGTTGCGCTGGCAGCCGCCTGAGGCCGTCAGCCCTTACCAAGAAAGAAGGAAAGAGTCATGCAACTCAATCCCGCAGAAATTTCCGAACTGATCAAGAGCCGCATCGAGGGTCTCGGCGTCAGCGCGAACATCCGCAACGAGGGCACCGTGGTGTCGGTGACCGACGGCATCGTGCGCGTGCACGGCCTGTCGGACGCGATGCAGGGCGAAATGCTCGAGTTCCCGCCCAGCGCCGACGGCACGCCGTCGTATGGCCTGGCGCTGAACCTCGAGCGCGACTCGGTCGGCGCCGTGATTCTGGGCGAGTACGAGCACATCTCGGAAGGCGACACCGTCAAGTGCACGGGCCGCATCCTGGAAGTGCCGGTCGGCCCCGAACTCATCGGCCGCGTGGTCAATGCGCTGGGCCAGCCGATCGACGGCAAGGGTCCGGTCAACGCCAAGATGACGGACGTGATCGAGAAGGTCGCGCCCGGCGTGATCGCCCGCAAGTCGGTCGACCAGCCGATGCAGACCGGCCTCAAGTCCATCGACTCGATGGTGCCGATCGGCCGCGGCCAGCGCGAGCTGATCATCGGCGACCGCCAGACCGGCAAGACCGCGGTGGCGATCGACGCGATCATCAACCAGAAGGGTCAGAACATGACCTGCGTCTACGTCGCGATCGGCCAGAAGGCTTCGTCGATCAAGAACGTGGTGCGCGCGCTCGAGCAGGCCGGTGCGATGGACTACACCATCGTCGTCGCCGCCTCGGCCTCCGAATCGGCCGCGATGCAGTACGTCAGCGCCTATTCGGGCTGCACGATGGGCGAGTACTTCCGCGACCGCGGCCAGGACGCGCTGATCGTCTATGACGATCTGTCCAAGCAGGCCGTGGCCTACCGCCAGGTCTCGCTGCTGCTGCGCCGCCCGCCGGGTCGCGAAGCCTATCCCGGCGACGTGTTCTACCTGCACAGCCGCCTGCTTGAACGCGCCGCGCGCGTCAACGACAAGTACGTCGAGGACTTCACCAAGGGCGAGGTCAAGGGCAAGACCGGTTCGCTGACCGCGCTGCCGATCATCGAAACGCAGGCGGGCGACGTGTCCGCCTTCGTGCCGACCAACGTGATCTCGATCACCGACGGCCAGATCTTCCTGGAAACCAACCTGTTCAACGCCGGCATCCGGCCCGCCATCAACGCCGGTATCTCGGTGTCGCGCGTGGGCTCGTCGGCGCAGACCAAGGTCATCAAGGGCCTGTCCGGCGGTATCCGTACCGACCTCGCGCAGTACCGCGAACTGGCCGCCTTCGCGCAGTTCGCCTCCGACCTCGACGAAGCGACCCGCAAGCAGCTCGACCGCGGTGCCCGCGTGACCGAACTGTTGAAGCAGGCGCAATACAGCCCGCTGCCGATCTCACTGATGGGCGCGTCGCTGTTCGCGGTCAACAAGGGCTTCATGGACGACATCGACGTGAAGAAGGTGCTGCCGTTCGAACACGGCCTGCATCAGTTCCTGAAGTCCAGCCACGGTCCGCTGCTCGACAAGATCGAACAAGCCAAGGCGCTCGACAAGGATGCCGAGGCCGAGCTGCTCGCAGCAGTCACCGCGTTCAAGAAGTCGTTCGCCTGATCGACGACGACCCAAGGAGTCCCAATGGCAGCTGGCAAGGAAATCCGCGGCAAGATCAAATCGGTGGAGAACACCAAGAAGATCACCAAGGCCATGGAAATGGTGGCCGCGTCGAAGATGCGCAAGGCGCAGGAACGCATGCGCGCCGCCCGTCCCTACAGCGAGAAGATCCGCAACATCGCGGCCAATCTCGGACAGGCGAACCCCGAGTACACGCATGCGTTCATGAAGACCCACGACGTCAAGGCCGCGGGCTTCATCGTGGTCTCGACCGACAAGGGGCTGTGCGGCGGCATGAACACCAACGTGCTGCGTGCCGTGACGACCAAGCTGCGCGAGTTGCAGAGCGCCGGCGCCTCGATCGAGGCGGTGGCGATCGGTAACAAGGGCCTGGGCTTCCTGAACCGCATCGGCGCCCGCGTGGTCTCGCATGTCACTCAGCTGGGCGACACCCCGCACCTCGACAAGCTGATCGGCCCGGTCAAGGTGCTGCTCGATGCGTATGCCGAAGGCAAGCTCGGCGCGGTCTACCTCTGCTACACCAAGTTCATCAACACGATGCGCCAGGAGTCGGTGGTCGAGCAGCTGCTGCCGCTGGCGGCCGATTCGCTGCAGCTCGAGAAGGGCCAGCATGCGTGGGACTACATCTACGAGCCCGATGCGCAGAGCGTGATCGACGAACTCCTGGTGCGCTACGTGGAGTCGCTGGTCTACCAGGCCGTGGCCGAGAACATGGCCTCCGAGCAGTCGGCGCGCATGGTCGCGATGAAGTCCGCCACCGACAACGCCGGCAACGTGATCGACGAACTCAAGCTGATCTACAACAAGACCCGCCAGGCCGGTATCACCAAGGAGCTGTCGGAGATCGTTTCGGGCGCCGCGGCGGCCGCCGGCGTCTGAGCCTTCGCTCGACGTCCAACAGATTCAATTTTTATCGGAGCAGAAGATGGCTCAAGCAAATGCAGTTCAAGGCAAGATCGTTCAATGTATCGGCGCCGTGGTCGACGTGGAATTCCCGCGCGACAAGATGCCCAAGATCTACGACGCCCTGAAGTTCGAAGGCGGTGGCCTGACCCTGGAAGTGCAGCAGCAGCTCGGCGACGGCGTCGTGCGCACCATTGCGCTCGGCTCGTCTGACGGCCTGCGCCGCGGCCTGATCGTGACCAACACCGGCGCGCCCATCACGGTGCCGGTCGGCAAGGCCACGCTCGGCCGCATCATGGACGTGCTCGGCCGTCCGATCGACGAGCGCGGCGAAGTGGGCCAGGAGCTCACCGCCTCGATCCACCGCAAGGCACCCGAGTACGACGAACTCTCGCCGTCGACCGACCTGCTCGAAACCGGCATCAAGGTGATCGACCTGGTCTGCCCTTTCGCCAAGGGCGGCAAGGTGGGCCTCTTCGGCGGCGCCGGCGTCGGCAAGACCGTGAACATGATGGAGCTCATCAACAACATCGCCAAGGCGCACTCGGGCCTCTCGGTGTTCGCGGGCGTCGGTGAGCGCACCCGCGAAGGCAACGACTTCTATCACGAGATGGCCGACTCCGGCGTCGTGAATCTCGAGAACCTCGGCGAGTCGAAAGTGGCCATGGTCTACGGCCAGATGAACGAGCCCCCGGGCAACCGCCTGCGCGTGGCGCTGACCGGCCTGACCATCGCCGAATCGTTCCGCGACGAAGGCCGCGACGTGCTGTTCTTCGTCGACAACATCTACCGCTACACGCTGGCCGGCACCGAAGTGTCCGCACTGCTGGGCCGCATGCCTTCCGCCGTGGGCTACCAGCCGACGCTGGCCGAGGAAATGGGCCGCCTGCAGGAACGCATCACCTCGACCAAGGTCGGCTCGATCACCTCGATCCAGGCCGTCTACGTGCCGGCCGATGACTTGACCGACCCGTCGCCCGCCACCACCTTCGCCCACCTGGATTCCACCGTGGTGCTGTCGCGCGACATCGCCTCGCTGGGCATCTACCCGGCCGTGGACCCGCTGGATTCGACCTCGCGCCAGCTCGACCCCAACGTGGTCGGCGAAGAGCACTACAACACGGCCCGCGCCGTGCAGGGCACGCTGCAGCGCTACAAGGAACTGCGCGACATCATCGCGATCCTGGGCATGGACGAACTGGCGCCCGACGACAAGCTGGCCGTGGCCCGCGCGCGCAAGATCCAGCGCTTCCTGTCGCAGCCCTTCCACGTGGCCGAAGTGTTCACCGGCTCGCCCGGCAAGTACGTGCCGCTGGCCGAAACCATCCGCGGCTTCAAGATGATCGTCAACGGCGAAGCCGACCACCTGCCGGAACAGGCTTTCTACATGGTGGGTGGCATCGACGAGGCTTTCGAGAAGGCCAAGAAGGTCGCTTAAAAAGGAATCACCATGGCAGGCACCATTCATGTGGACGTGGTCAGCGCGGAGGAGTCGATCTTCTCCGGCGAGGCCAAGTTCGTCGCGCTGCCCGGTGAAGCCGGCGAGCTCGGCATCTATCCGCGCCACACGCCGCTGATCACGCGCATCCGCCCCGGCGCCGTGCGCATCGAAACGGCCGACGGCGGCGAGGAATTCGTCTTCGTGGCCGGCGGCATTCTCGAAGTGCAGCCGCATGCGGTCACCGTGCTGTCCGACACCGCGATCCGCGGCAAGGATCTCGACGACGAGAAGGCCAATGTCGCGAAGGCGGCGGCCGAGGAAGCGTTGAAGAACGCCAAGACGGACATCGACATCGCGATGGCGCAGTCGGAGCTGGCGGTCATGGCCGCGCAGCTTGCCGCGCTTCGCAAGTACCGGCAAAAGAAGTAGCTGTCCCCAGGCTTCTTGCACTTCGTGTCGCTTCGCCTGACCCCTGCCGGGGCAACACGAGCGGACCGGCTAGGCCGGTTCCGCGGCGCATCCAAATATCAAGGCCGCCTTCGGGGCGGCCTTTTTCTTGCGGGCGTATGCTCGCCGCGAACCCCATGCCGTCGAAGAACAAATTCAAAGCGGCCCTCGCCGCCCGCCGCCCGCAATACGGCCTCGTGCTCGGTACCGGCGATCCCAGTGTGCTCGAGATCATCGCGGGCGCAGGCTTCGACTGGTTGTTGCTCGACGGCGAGCATTCGGCGCGCGAAATGGCGGCGCTGCCCCAGCAGCTTGCGCTGATCGCCGCTTCCGGAGCCAGCGCCGCGCTGCGACCGGGAAGCCTCGACAAGGCAGCGTGCGGCCTCTGTCTGGACATCGGCGTGCAGACCCTCGTGGCCCCGCTGGTTGAAAGCGTGAGCCAGGCCCATGGGCTCGTCGCCTCGACGCGCTTTCCGCCGGCGGGCACGCGCGGCGTCGGCACTGCGCTCGCACGCGCGGCCGGCTGGGGACGCGACGCGGACTTTCTGCGGGGCAGCGCGGCCGAACTCTGCATCGTGGCGCAGATCGAATCGGCCGCCGGCGTGCATTGCGCCGGCGAGATCGCGCGGGTCGACGGCATCGATGCCCTGCTGATAGGCCCTTCCGATCTCGCGGCCAGCCTCGGGCATCTCGGCCAGCCTTCCCATCCGGAGGTCGAAGCGCAGATCGCCGAGGCCGTGGCCGCAGCCCTCTCCGGCGGCAAGGCCGCCGGCATCTTCGTGCGCGACCCCGATGCCGCGGCGCGCTACCTGCGCTTGGGGTGCAGCTTCTTCATCGTCGGCGTCGATATGGCGGTCATGGCGGGTGCCTTCGACGCCCTGCGCGCCGGCTACGCCGCTCGCCCGGACTGAGTCCGCGGGCGCGGGCGCGTGAGGCCCGCGCCGTGCGGCCGGCTGACCAGCGCATGGACCAGGTCGCAGGCCCAGCGCTGCGCCCCAGAAGCTTTGGCATGCCGCAGCGCGACCATGCCGATCTGCACCGGCGCCAACTCGAAGGGCGGCGCATGCAACTGAAGCCCTTCGTGAGCGGCCGCATCGCGCAGGAACACGCCCTGGCTGTGGGTGGCGAACAGCGTGGAATGGCGCAGCAGATCGGGCACGCGCGAGTAGGTCGGCACCACACAGCGCACCCGCCGAGCGCAGCCGATCGCGCGCAAGGCCTCGTCCACCGAACCGAATTGCTCGCTGCCCACTTCGACGCTCAGATGGTCGGCCTGCAGATAGCGTTCCAGCGTCAGTGCCGGCAGTTCCACCTCTTGAGAGCAGGCGACGACATAGGGCTCCGAGAGCAGCACCCGGCATTCGAGATCCGGGTGCCGGCAAACCGGGTTGCCGACGATCGCGAGGTCGAGTGCGCCGGACAGCACCATCGGCTCGGCCGCGTAGCGATTGATCGAACGGACCACGAGGCGCACGCCCGGCGTACGGCGTTCGATCTCCATCCACAGTCGCGGGGACAGCAACTGCTCCTCGTAGTCGGTCATGCCGATGCGCAGATCGAAGCTGTCGCGCTGCGCATCGAAGCCGCGTTGCCGCCCGCGCAGCGAATCGATCAGCGAAACCGCTTGCGCGATCGTCGGATAGAGCGCCTCGCCAAGCGCTGTCGGCTGCATCTCGCCGCCGCGCACGACGAACAACTCGTCGCCCATCAACGCCCGCATCTTCGACAGCGAATGGCTGATCGCCGACTGGCTGCGGTGAATGCGGCGCGCCGCCGTGGTGACGTTGCGCGCCTCGTAGACGGCAAGAAAGGCCAGCAGGTATTGGATCTCGATGCCGAACGGCCGCGGCGCGTCGGCCGCCACCGAGCCGGCGCGTGAAGCCCGAAGGCTGGAATGAATGATCTTCATGGCGGTGCTTCGCATTATTCATGCCGCGGCGCCCTCGGGGCGCATCAATTGCTCCACACTCGACATCGGCAGTTCAAGGCGGCGCGCAACCGACGGTCCTGCCCAAGTCTTCCCTTCCACGACAGCGACGAGATCCGACGATGACTGCACGCCGCACTTTCCTGCTTGCCGCCGCCCTGGCGCCCCTTGCACCGCTGGGCTATGCCGCCTCGGGCAGCGACTTTCCACAGAAGCCGATCCGGCTCATCGTGCCCTTTCCGCCCGGGGGGGGCGTCGACCAGATCGCGCGCATCCTCGGCCCGCAGTTGTCGCAGGCGCTGGGGCAGTCGGTCGTGATCGACAACCAGGGCGGCGCGGGCGGCGCGATCGGGGCCGGCGCGGTCAAGCGCGCGAACCCGGACGGCTACACGCTGCTGATGGGCACCGCCAGCACGCACGGCTCGAACTACGTGGTCCAGAAGGACCTGCCCTATGACCCGGTCAAGGATTTCGAGCCGATCAGCCTGCTGATGGAAGCCCCCTACGTGCTGGTGGCCAACAAGTCGGTGCCGTACGACAGCATCGCGCAGCTCAACACCTACGCCAACGCGCATGCCGGCAAGGTCAACTTCGGCAGCTACGGCATCGGCAGTTCGAACCACCTGGCCGCCGAACTCTACAAGGCGCTGTCAGGCGCGAACATCACCCACATTCCCTACCGCGGCGCGGCGCAGGCCATGACGGCGCTGCTGGCCGGCGAGATCGACATCACCTTCGACACCCTGCCCAACGTCGTGCCTTACCTGAAGGCACGGACCGTCAAGGCGCTCGGCGTCGGCGCGCGCCAGCGCAGCCCGCTCTTTCCCGACATCCCGACGGTGATCGAGTCGGGCGTGCCGGGCTATGTCTCGGGCACCTGGTTCGGCGTCTGGGCGCCCAAGGGCACGCCGCCCGGGGTGATCCGCAAACTCGACGACGCCTTCGTTCAGTCCTTGCACAAGCCCGCGGTCGCGAAGATCTTCGAGGACGCCGGCAATCACGTGCTGGCCGCCGGACCCGCTGCATTGAAGGCGCGCGTGCGCGCGGAGATCGAAGGCCTGCAGCGGCTCGTGAAAGAGCGCGGACTGCGCTTCGACTGACACGGTGCAAGTTCAATCAGATACACGAAAGACGAAAGGCGATTTCATGAGCGTACAAGCGATGCAGGCCAGGGATGGCGCGACGGCCGCAACGAGCGCGATCAGGGTTACGCCCACCGGTGCCGCAGTCGGCGCGCGGGTGGAAGGCGTGGACCTGCGCGCCGGCGTGAACCCGGAGCAGCTCCACACGATCGTGGACGCGCTCGGCCGCTTCGGCATGCTCTACTTTCCCGGCCAGGACCTTGACGACGAATCGCTGATGGCCTTCAGCCGCCTGTTCGGCAGCGAACTCGACATCCATGCGCTGACGCAGTTCGCCAAGCCCGGCCATCCCGAGATCTTCGTGCTGAGCAACATCGTCGAAAACGGTCGCCCGCTGGGTGCCTCCGATGCGGCGCAGTACTGGCACACCGACCTGTCCTATTCGCCGACGCCCAGCCGCGTCTCGCTGCTCTATGCGCTGAAGGTGCCGCAGGACGAGACCGGCCCGCTCGGCGATACGGAATTCGCCAGCACCGCCCAGGCCTATGCAGACCTGAACGCATCGACCAAGGCGCTCGTGGCAGGACGGCGCGCCTTCCACGACGCCAAGAAGGTAAAGCCCCGGCCGGGCTCTCACTTCACGCGGCCGCTGAGCGTCGACGTCGACCAGCGGCTGCAACAGGTGAGCCATCCGATCGTCCGCACCCACAAGGACAGCGGCGCCCAATGCCTCTACGTCAACGAAGGCTTCACCACGGCGATCGATGGCCTGCCGCCCGAGGAGGGCCGCGCGCTGCTGCACCGCCTGTTTGACCACATGACGCAGCCCCGCTACATCTACCGGCACAAGTGGCAGACCCATGATCTGGTGATGTGGGACAACTGCCTGACGATCCACCAGGGCATCCCCAACTACGGGCCCCACCAGCCGCGGCTGATGAACCGCACCATCGTGAAGGGCGAAGTCCCGTTCTGAGTCGACGCCGCGCCGCGCGGCGCTCCGATCGGCCGGAAACAGGTCGAAGTTCAATCTTGTTGGGCTGAAGCACAGCGCCTAGTATTCGCCTTCCGAATACGGAGACAAGCGCTTGGCCCCCTGGAGCCGACTCACTGCCGATGAGATGCAGCTGCTGGAAACGACCTTCTGGTCGGCCGGCGGTTCACGCCATGGCATGGCCGAAGGGCTGGGCTTTTCGAAGAGCAAGGCCAACGCGCTGATCGCCGGACTCGTCGATCAGGGGCTTCTGGCCGAAGCAGGCCTGCAGCGTTCGTCGGGCGGTCGTCGGCCCGAAAACCTCCAGCTTCATGCGGGACTGGGCGTGCTGCTCGGCGTCGACATCGGCGCCACCAGCCTCGACGTCGCGGTGCTGCGGCCCGACCTCACCGTGCTGGCCCATCACGGCGAACCGGCCGACGTGCGCGAAGGCCCGGGCGTGCTGCTGGCGCGCGTGCGGGTGCTGATGCGCGAGTTGCTCGCACGCAGCGGCTTCGACGCCAAGCAGGTGATCGGCATCGGCATCGGCGTGCCGGGCCCGGTCAACTTCGAGATCGGCCAGTTGGTGAATCCGCCGCTGATGCCGGCCTGGGACAGCTTCTCGATCCGCGACTACCTGCGCGAGGACTATGCGGCGCCGGTGTTCGTCGACAACGACGTGAACCTGATGGCGTTGGGCGAGCTCTGGCGGCTCAAGCGCTCACTGTCCAACTTCCTCGTCATCAAGGTCGGCACCGGCATCGGCTGCGGCATCGTGTGCCACGGCGAGGTGTACCGCGGCGCGGCCGGATCGGCCGGTGACGTGGGCCACATCTGCGTCGACCAGGAAGGCCCGCGCTGCCATTGCGGCAACCTGGGTTGCGTCGAGGCGATGGCCGCCGGCCCGGCGATCACGCGCATGGCCATGCAGGCGGCCCAAGCCGGCGAGAGCGCCGCGCTGGCCGAATGCCTGCGCGTCCAGGGCCGCATCGAGGCCACCGATGTCGGGCAAGCCAGCCGTGCCGGCGATGCGGCGGCCAATGCCATCGTGCAGCGCGCCGGCAGCCTGATCGGCCAGATGCTGGCGTCGATCGTCAACTTCTTCAATCCCTCGCATGTGTTCATCGGCGGCGGCATCACGCGCATCGGGCCGCTGTTCCTCGCGGCGGTGCGCCAGAGCGTCTACCAGCGCTCGCTCGCGCTGTCGACGCGGCACCTGGAGATCCAGTACACGCCGCTCGGCACGCAGGCCGGACTGATCGGCGCCGGCGTGCTGGCGATGCACGAGACGCTCAAGGTGCGCGGGGTCGCGCCATGACCGTGAGCGCCGTCGCTGCCGCGCCGGCCGCGAAGGCCGCGGTCGCCGTCGAGTTCGACGGCGTGCTCAAGGCCTTCGGCCCGGTGCAGGTGCTGCATGGCGTGAGCTTCGCGCTCGCGCCCGGCCGCGTCTACGGCCTGCTCGGCGAGAACGGCGCCGGCAAGTCGACGCTGATGAAGATCCTCGCCGGCTACGAGGCGCCGAGCGGCGGCAGCGTGCGCGTCAACGGGCAGGCGCGGCAGTTCGCCGGCTCGCGCGATGCCGAGGCGCTGGGCATCGTGCTGATCCACCAGGAATTCAATCTGGCCGACGACCTGAGCGTGGCCCAGAACATCTTCCTCGGCCACGAAAGAAAGCGCGGCTGGCTGCTCGACGACGCGACCATGGACCGCGAGGCGGCCGCGGCGCTGGCGCAGGTCGGCCTGCACATCGACCCGGCCACCAAGGTGCGCCGCCTGATCGTCGCCGAGAAGCAGCTGGTCGAGATCGCCAAGGCGATCTCGCGGCACGCGCGCCTGCTGATCATGGACGAGCCCACCGCCACGCTCACCCGCAGCGAGACCGAGCGCCTCTTCAAGCTGATCGCGCAGCTGCGCGCCGATGGCGTGACCATCGTCTACATCTCGCACAAGCTCGACGAGGTAGAGCGCGTGACCGACGAGGTGATCGTGATGCGCGACGGACGCTTCGTGGCGCGCGCGCCGACCACCGAACTCACCCGCCACCAGATGGCGAACCTGATGGTCGGCCGCGAACTGGCCGACCTGTATCCGCCGCGCGATCCGGTCGTGGCGTCCGCTGCACCGGCGCTGCAGGTGCGCGGCTTCAGCGTGCCGGGCTGGGCCGAGGACGTGAGCTTCGAGGTGCGGCCCGGCGAGATCCTCGGCTTCGCCGGCCTGGTCGGCGCTGGCCGCACCGAGCTCTTCGAAGGCCTGCTCGGCCTGCGGCCCGCGAGCGGCCAGGTCGAGATCCTGGGCCGGTCCCTTTCCACCGGCAAAGGCTGGCGCAAGCCGCGCGATGCGGCACGGGACGGCCTCACCTACCTCAGCGAGGACCGCAAGGGCAAGGGCCTGCACGTGCACTTCGGCCTGCGCCAGAACCTCACGCTGATGGCGCTCGAACGCTATGCGACGCCATGGCTGCACCCCGAGGCCGAGCGCGGCGCGCTGGCCGAGGCGGTGAAGGATTACGGGATCCGCACCGGCGACCTCGACGCGCGCGCCTCGTCGCTGTCGGGCGGCAACCAGCAGAAGCTCGCGCTCGCCAAGGTGCTGCAGCCGAAGCCGAAGGTGGTGGTGCTCGACGAGCCCACGCGCGGCGTCGACGTCGGCGCCAAGCGCGACATCTATTTCCTGGTCCAGCGGCTCGCACGCGAAGGGCTGGCCGTGATCGTCGTCTCGTCGGAGCTGGTGGAACTGATCGGGCTGTGCCACCGCGTCGCGGTGATGCGCGCCGGCCGGCTGGTCGCCACGCTCGACGCCGCGCAGCTGACCGAAGAGCAGCTCATCGCCCACGCCACCGGAACCGCCCCCGCCCATGCCTGAGACCACGCCCGAAAGCTCCACCGCCGCCGCGCACCGCGCGCCGGACAAGGCCCGCTGGCTGCACCGCCTGTATGGCCTCGGCCCGGTCATCGGCCTGGTGTTGCTGTGCATCGCCGGCACGCTGCTCAACAGCGACTTCGCGACCTTCGACAACGCAATGAACGTGCTCACGCGCACCGCCTTCATCGGCATCATCGCGGTCGGCATGTGCTTCGTGATCATCTCGGGCGGCATCGACCTGTCGGTGGGCTCGATGGCGGCGCTGATCGCCGGCTGCGTGATCATGTTCATCAACGAGATGGGGCCGCTGCTCGGCTCGCCGCTGGCGGCGGTGGTGCTCGGCGCCGTGCTGGCCGTGGTGCTGGGCGCGGTGTTCGGGCTCGCGCACGGGCTGCTGATTACCAAGGGCCGCATCGAGCCCTTCATCGTGACGCTCGGCACGCTCGGCATCTTCCGCGCCTACCTCACCTACTTCGCCAACGGCGGCGCGCTCACGCTCGACAACGACCTGTCGGACCTCTATGCGCCGGTCTACTACGCGAGCCTGCTCGGCATCCCGGTGCCGGTGTGGGTGTTCTTCATCGTCGCGTTGATCGGCGGGCTGATCCTCAACCGCACCGCGTACGGCCGCTACGTGCAGGCCATCGGCTCCAACGAGCAGGTGGCGCGCTATGCGGCGGTCGATGTGGACGGCGTGAAGATCCTCACCTACGTGCTGCTCGGCGTCTGCGTCGGCATTGCGACGCTGCTCTACGTGCCGCGGCTCGGCTCGGCCTCGCCGACCACCGGCTTGTTGTGGGAGCTGGAGGCGATCGCCGCGGTGATCGTCGGCGGTACCGCGCTCAAGGGCGGCGCGGGCAGCATCACGGGCACCGTGGTCGGCGCGATTCTTCTCTCGGTCATCAGCAACATCCTGAATCTCACCAGCATCATCAGCGTGTACCTCAACGCCGCGGTGCAGGGCTTCGTGATCATCATCGTCGCCTTCCTTCAAAGGGGAAAGCGATGACCCGCCCCACTGGCTACGCGCATTCATTTCATCGGCCCGTTCCCGTTTCACTCAACCACCAGGAGACAAGCAGCATGACATCCATCACACGACGCCTTGCACTCACCGCCGTCGCCGCGGCCGCCTTCGCCGCGCTGCCCGCGCTGGCCGACGAGAAGGTCAATCTCGGCGTCTCGATCCCGGCCGCCACGCACAGCTTCATGGGCGGCATCAACTACTGGGCCAACCAGGCGAAGAAGGATCTCGAGAAGGCGCACAAGGACCTGAAGATCACCATCAAGACCGCGGCCAACGCGCCCGAGCAGGCAAACCAGCTGCAGGATCTGTCGACCGTCACCAAGATCAACGCGCTGGTCGTGTTCCCCTTCGAGTCGGCCGCGCTGACCAAGCCGGTGGCGCAGGTCAAGGCCAAGGGTGCCTACGTGACGGTGGTCGACCGCGGCCTCACCGACACCAGCGCGCAGGACGCCTACGTGGCCGGCGACAACACGGCCTTCGGCAAGATCCCGGCCGAGTACATCGCCAAGAAGCTCAACGGCAAGGGCAACGTGGTGGCGCTGCGCGGCATCGCGACCACGCTGGACAACGAACGCATGGATGCCTTCAACTCGGTGCTCAAGAACTATCCCGACATCAAGCTGCTCGACGCCAAGTACGCCAACTGGAATCGCGACGACGCCTTCAAGGTCACGCAGGACTACCTCACGCGCTTCAAGGACATCGACGCCATCTGGGCCGCCGACGACGACATGACGGTGGGCGTGCTCAAGGCGATCGAGCAGGCCAAGCGCAACGACATCAAGATCGTGTTCGGCGGTGCCGGCGCCAAGGACATGGTCAAAACCATCATGGACGGCAAGAACAAGATGATCGACGCCGACGTGAGCTACTCGCCCAAGTTCATCTACGACGCGATCAAGCTCACGGCCGAGGCGCGGCTCAAGGGCGAGAAGTTGCCGGCGACCACGATCATTCCCTCGGTGCTCATCACCAAGGACAACGCCAAGGAGTTCTACCACCCCAACTCGCCGTTCTAAGACTCTCCCCCAGGCTTCGCGCACTTCGTGTCGCTTCGCCAACCCCTCGCCGGGGGCGACGCCGGCGGACCGGCGAAGCCGGATCCGCGGCGTCCCGCGAAAGGGGCTCGGGCTCGCGGCTGATCGGTATCCATGACTGACTCTATGTTCCCCCGCAAGCTGCGCTACGCCATGGTCGGCGGCGGGCGCGATGCCTTCATCGGCGCGGTGCACCGCAAGGCGATCGCGCTCGACGGGCAGGTCGATCTCGTCGCCGGCGCGTTGTCGTCGAGCGCCGAGAAGGCCCGCGCCTCGGGCCGCGACCTGTTCCTTGCCGACGACCGCAACCATGGCGACTGGCAGCGTCTGCTCGGCGACGAGCTTCGGCGTGCGCCGGACGAGCGCATCGACTTCGTCTCCATCGTCACGCCGAACCACCTGCACTTCCCGGTGGCGCAGGCCTTCGTCGATGCGGGCTTCCACGTGGTGTGCGACAAGCCGCTGGTGCACACGCGCGAACAGGCCGACGCGCTGGTCGCGGCGGTCGCGCGCCAGGGCACGGTGTTCGGCGTTACCTACAACTACACCGGCTATCCGATGGTGCGCCAGGCGCGCGAGATGGTGCGCGCGGGCGCGCTCGGCGAGATTCGCAAGGTGGTGGTCGAGTACAACCAGGGCTGGCTCGCGACACGCCTCGAGGCCGAGGGCCACAAGCAGGCCGCGTGGCGCAGCGACCCGGCGCGCAGCGGCGCGGCCGGTGCCATGGGCGACATCGGCTCGCATGCCGAGAACCTCGTCGCCAGTGTGACCGGCCTCGAAATCGAAAGCCTCTGCGCCGACTTGAGCGCGCTGGTGCCCGGCCGCGCGCTCGACGACGATGCCGGCGTGCTGCTGCGCTTTCGCGGCGGCGCGCGTGGCGTGATGGTGGCCTCGCAAATCAGCACCGGGCTCGAGAACGACCTGCGCCTGCGCGTCTCGGGCACGCTCGGCACGCTCGAATGGCGGCAGGAGCGGCCGAGCCAGTTGACGCACCTGCCGCACGACGGCCCGAAGCGCATCCTCACGCGCGGCGCGCCCTGGCTGTGCGAAGCCGCACAGCGCGCGAGCCGCCTGCCGAGCGGCCATCCCGAGGGCTTCATCGAGGCCTTCGCCAATGTCTATGCCGGCGTGGCGGCGGACATCCGCGCGCGGCTCGCGGGCATGCAGGCCGATCCGCTGGCCGCCGACTATCCGCGCGTCGAAGAAGGCGCGCGCGGTGTGCGCTTCATCGAGCGCACGCTGGCCTCGGCGACGAGCGGGCTCAAATGGACGGCCTGGTGAGCCGCCGGCGACACGGATGACCGGCGCACCAGCCTCGGCGAAGCGCGGCCATCCCTTGCCGGGGCGTGGAGAAATCAGCCGCGATCGCCTATGCTTTGATGCCAGCTGACCTGGCGCGCGGCATCGCCCGGACTTCGGGTTCCCGCGTCCTTCCCGGAGGAACGACCATGAAGACCGTCGCGCAGATTCTCAAGGCGAAAGGCGACCAGGCGGTTCATGCCATGGCGCCCACGGCCTCGGTGTTCGACGCGGTCGCGCTGATGGCGCAGAAGAACATCGGCGCGCTCCTGATCCTGGAGAACGACCGGATCGTCGGGATGTTCACCGAGCGCGACTATGCACGCAAGATCGTCCTGCTTTCGCGCGCGTCGAAGGACACGTCGCTGCACGAGGTGATGACCACCTCGGTCATGTACGTGCGTCCCGACCAGACCACCGAGGAATGCATGGCACTGATGACCGAGAACAGGGTGCGCCACCTGCCGGTCATCGACGGCGGCAGGCTGACGGGCCTGATTTCAATGGGAGACCTCGTCAAGGGCATCATCTCGGAGCAGAAGTTCATCATCGAACAGCTCGAGCACTACATTTCCGGAGAGCGCAGCTGAGCTTCGGCGCACCCATGGACCTGACGCCCGAAGACCTCGCGCACCTCAGCGCGCGCACGCTTGCGCACTACGACCGGCAGGCGGAAGACTTCCGGGCCGCCACGCGCGACCACGACGTGCGCCAGAACATCTCGGCGCTGCTCGCGGCCATCGAGGCGCCGCCGCCGTTCGAGATCCTGGATTTCGGCTGCGGGCCGGGGCGCGACCTTCTCACGTTCAGGCGGCTCGGTCATCGCGCGACCGGGTTGGAAGGATCCGCGCAGCTCGCGCAGATGGCGCGCGCAGACAGTGGCTGCGAGGTGCTGGAGCAGAACTTCCTTTGGCTGGATCTGCCGGCCGGCCGCTTCGACGGCGTGTTCGCGAACGCGGCGCTGTTCCATGTGCCCACGCAGGCCTTGCCGCGCGTGCTGCGGGAGCTGCATGCGGCGCTGAAGCCGGGCGGCGTGCTGTTCAGCTCGAATCCGCGCGGCGACGGGCAGGAGGGCTGGCGCGGCGAGCGCTACGGCGCCTTCCACGATCTGGCGGCATGGCGACAGCACATGACGGCCGCCGGCTTCGTCGAGCTCGGCCACTACTACCGCCCCGCCGGCCTGCCGCGCGAGCAGCAGCCGTGGCTGGCCAGCGTGTGGCGCAAGCCGATATCCTGAGCGGGCGCGAACTGGCACCATGGCCGTCCCTGAGTTCAACGGAGACACTGCCATGAGTTCATTTCGTCGGTCCCTGGCCGTGAGCGGCGTGCTGCTCGCGAGCGCTCTCGGCGCGCATGCTGACGGCTTCGCGCTGCACAGCCCCACCATCAAGCCGAACAGCACGCTCAGCGACGCCCAGGTCTTCAACGGCTTCGGCTGCAGCGGCAAGAACATCTCGCCCGCGCTGTCGTGGAGCGGCGCGCCGGCCGGCACCAAGAGTTTCGCGCTGACCCTCTATGACCCGGACGCGCCGACCGGCTCCGGCTGGTGGCACTGGGTGGTCTACGACATCCCGGCCACGGCCAGCGGTGTGCCCGAGGGCGCGGGCAACGGCGACGGCAAGGGGTTGCCGGCCGGCAGCGTGCAGGGCCGCACCGATTTCGGCGCGGCGGGCTTCGGCGGCGCCTGCCCGCCGGCCGGCGACAAGCCACATCGCTATGTGTTCACGGTCTACGCGCTGAAGGTCGACAAGCTCGAGGTGCCGGCCGACGGCACGGCGGCGCTGGTCGGCTTCGCCGTGCACGCCAACATGCTCGGCGAAGCGAAGTTCAGCGCGCGCTACGGCCGCAAGAACTGAACGGCTAGGCGGAGGCCGCCTCCATCGCGGCCTCGTACTTGCCTTCGCTGGCTGCGCCGTTCAGCCGGGCGCGCTGGAGCAGCGCGTCCTGCGCCGGGCGCACCTGCGCGGCCTTTCCCTGCCAGGCCTGCAGCACCGGATCCTGCAACGCGCGCCCGTACGAGAAGCTCAGCGACCACGGCTGCGCGCCGAGCCGGTTCAGCGCGTCCAGATTGGCCGTCGCTTCGGCGGGCGACTGGCCGCCGGACAGGAAGTTGATGCCGGGCACCGCCGCGGGCACCGTGCGCCGCAGCACGCGCAGCGTCGCGGCGGCCACCTCGGCCGGTGACGCCTGTTGCGCGTGGGTCTTGCCGGGCACCACCATGCTCGGCTTCAAGAGCATGTGCTCGAGCGCCACCCGATGGCGCTGCAGCGCGCGGAACACTTCCTGCAGCACGGCCTGCGTGACCTCGGCGCAGCGCGCCATCGTATGGCCGCCGTCGATCAGCACCTCGGGCTCGACGATCGGCACCACGCCCTCGGCCTGGCAGATCGCTGCATAGCGCGCGAGCGCTTCGGCATTGGCTTCGACCGCGGCCCGACTCGGCAGCGTCGCGGAGACGTTGTAGACCGCGCGCCACTTGGCAAAGCGCGCGCCGTGCTGCTTGTACCCTTGCAGCCGCTCGGCGAGCCCGTCCAGGCCCTGCGTGATCTCGTCGCCCGGCGACAGGGCCAGCGGGATCTTGCCGGCATCGACCTTGATGCCCGGCACGATGCCCTGCCGCGCCGCGAGTTGCGGCAGCGGCTCGCCGTCGTCGGCGTTCTGCGTCAGTGTCTCTTCGTAGAAGATGACGCCGCTGAGGTAGCGGCCGGCCTGCGGCGTCGTCAGCAGCAGGCTGCGGTAGGCGCGCCGGTTTTCCTCGGTCGAGTCCAGCGCGATCGCCTGGAAGCGCTTCGCGATCGTCGGACCGCTTTCGTCGGCGGCAAGAATGCCCTTGCCCTTCTGGACCAGTGCGTCCACAGTGGCTTGAAGTTCGGTGGTCATGGCGTGTACTCCGTTCGAGCCGTCCAGTCTGCTGCCGCGAGGCGGTCTGGCGCAAGCCCCTTTTGGGCGCTCGGCGATGTAGATTACGAATGCCAACTCGAAAGGCAATCATGCAGACCCATACGAGAGAGACGGGGCGCAGGGACGAGCGCCTGGACGAAGTGGTGCAACTGGTGCGGGCCAAGGTGGCGGCCGCGACGGCGGATGAACTCGTCGCCTTCGCGCGCGAATACTTCGGCCAGGTCGACCCGGAGGATCTGGCCGAGCGCCAGGTGGCCGACCTGTACGGCGCGGCGCTCTCGCAATGGAGCTTCGCGCGCCAGCGCGAGCCGGGCCGCGCCAAGCTGCGCGCCTTCAACCCGACGATCGCCGAGCATGGCTGGCAGTCCACGCACACCATCATCGAGATCGTCAACGACGACATGCCTTTCCTGGTCGATTCGGTGACGATGGAGGTCAACCGCCACGGGCTCACGCTGCACCTGATCATCCATCCGCTGGTGGCCGTGAAGCGCGGCGGCGACGGCATCCTGCAGGGCCTGGCGGGCGAAGGCGCGTCGCCCGATGCGCGGCGCGAATCCTTCATCCATGTCGAGGTCGACCGCGTGCCCGAGCCGGCCCGGCTCGACGCGCTGGCCGAGGACCTGGTGCGCGTGCTCGGCGACGTGCGGCTGGCCGTGGCCGACTGGAAGAAGATGCAGGACCATGTGCTGGCCATCGTCGCCCACCTCGACGAACACGCGCCGCCGATCCCGCCGCAGGAACTCGCCGAGGGCCAGGCCTTCCTGCGCTGGCTGGCCGACAACCATTTCACCTTTCTCGGCCATCGCAGCCACGAGCTGGTCACGGTCGACGGCGAAGACGCGCTGAAGATCGTCCCCGATTCGAGCCTGGGCATCCTGCGCGACGGCCCGGCGCCGAGCGCCAACGCCGCGTTCGCCGCGCTGCCGCCCGAGGTGCGGGCCCATGCGCGCCGGCCCGAGCTGCTGGTGGTGACCAAGTCCACCTCGCGCTCCACCGTGCACCGGCCCGGCCATCTCGACTACGTCGCCGTCAAGCGCTTCGATGCCGGCGGCAGCGTCTGCGGCGAGGACCGCTTCCTCGGCCTGTTCACCTCGACCGCCTACAGCGCCAGCCCGGCCGAGATTCCGCTGCTGCGGCGCAAGGTGGCCAGCGTCGTCGAGCGCGCCGGCCTGCCCGCGGGCAGCCACTCCGGCAAGGCGCTGATCAACATCCTCGAAACCTACCCACGCGACGAACTGTTCCAGACCGGCGACGACGACCTGCTGCAGACGGCCATGGGCATCCTGCACCTGGGCGAACGCCAGCGCTTTCGCCTGTTCGTGCGGCGCGATCCCTTCGAGCGCTTTCTCTCGTGCCTGATCTACGCGCCGCGCGAGAACTACACCACCGAGCTGCGCCAGAAGTGGCAGGACATCCTGCTGCGCGAGTTCAACGGCATCGGTTCGGAGTTCAACGTGCACCTGTCGGAATCGGTGCTGGCGCGGGTCCAGATCACCGTGCGCACCAAGCCCGGCAGCATCCCGCCCTTCGACGTGCGTGAGCTCGAGCAGCGCCTGGTGGCGGCGGCCCGGCGCTGGGCCGACGACCTGCGCTCGGCGCTGATCGAGGCGGCCGGCGAGGCGCGCGGCAATGCGCTGCTGCGCCGCTTCGGCGCTGCCTTCCCGCCCGGCTACCGCGACGAGTTCGCGGCGCGCGCTGCGGTGCACGACATCGAGCTGATGGCGCACCTGAGCGACAAGCAGCCGCTCGGCATGAACCTCTACCGGCCGCTCGAGGCGGCGCCCGGCACGCTGCGCTTCAAGCTGCTGCGGCAGGGCGAGCCGCTCACGCTGTCGGCCAGCCTGCCGATGCTCGAACACCTGGGCATGAAGGTGCTGGACGAGCATCCGCACCGCGTCGCACCGGAGGGCGCGGCGCCGATCTGGATCCACGACTTCGGCCTGCAGAGCGCGCTCGGCGATGTCGACATCGAGGTCGACACGCTGCGCCCTGTGTTCGAGGAAGCCTTCGGCGCGGTGCTCGGCGGCGAGGTCGAGAACGACGACTTCAACCGCCTGGTGCTCGCGGCCCGCCTGCCGGTGCACGAGATCGTGGTGCTGCGCGCCTATGCGAAGTACATGCGGCAGATCGGCTTCGCGCTCTCGCAGTCCTTCATCGAAAGCACGCTGGCAGGCAACGCCGCCGTGGCGCGCGCGCTGGTCGAGCTGTTCAAGCTGCGCTTCGATCCGGCGCTGGCCGCCGATGCCGGCATCGACGCGCGCTGCGGCGAGAAGGTGCGCGAGATCGAGACCGCGCTCGAGCAGGTGGCGAACCTCTCCGAAGACCGCGTGCTGCGCCAGTACCTCGCGCTGATGCTGGCCACCACGCGCACCAACTTCTGGCGCCGCGATGCGGCCGGCCGGCGGCGCAGCTACGCCTCCTTCAAGTTCGATTCGGCGCAGGTGCCCGACCTGCCGGCGCCCAAGCCGATGTTCGAGATCTTCGTGTACTCGACGCGCTTCGAAGGCGTGCACCTGCGCGGCGGCCGCGCCGCGCGCGGCGGGCTGCGCTGGTCGGACCGGCCGGAAGACTTCCGCACCGAGGTGCTGGGCCTGGTGAAGGCGCAGATGGTCAAGAACACGGTGATCGTGCCGGTCGGGTCGAAAGGCGGCTTCGTCCTCAAGCGCGCGCCGTCGGCCAGCGACCGCGATGCCTACCTGCGCGAAGGCGTGGCCTGCTACCAGGACTACCTGCGCGGCCTGCTCGACATCACCGACAACCGGGTCGGCGAGGCGATCGTGCCGCCGCCCGAGGTCCGGCGCCACGACACCGACGACCCCTACCTGGTGGTCGCGGCCGACAAGGGCACGGCCACCTTCAGCGACTATGCCAACGGCATCAGCAAGGAATACGGCTTCTGGCTCGGCGACGCCTTCGCCTCCGGCGGCTCGGTGGGCTACGACCACAAGGCCATGGGCATCACCGCGCGCGGCGCCTGGGAGTCTGTGAAGCGGCACTTCCGCGAGATGGGCATCGACACGCAGACCACCGACTTCACCGTCGCCGGCATCGGCGACATGTCGGGCGACGTGTTCGGCAACGGCATGCTGCTGTCGAGGCACATCCAGCTGCTGGCGGCGTTCGACCACCGCCACGTCTTCCTCGACCCGGCGCCGGACCTCGAGCGCAGCTTCGCCGAGCGCGAGCGCCTGTTCAAGCTGCCGCGTTCGTCGTGGGCCGACTACGACGCGTCGCTGATCTCCGAGGGCGGCGGCATCCATGCGCGCAGCGCCAAGTCGATCGTCCTCACGCCGCAGGTCAAGGCGATGCTGGGACTCGCGGCCGATGCGCTGACGCCCACCGAACTCGTGAATGCGATCCTGAAGGCGCCCGTCGCGCTGATCTACAACGGCGGCATCGGCACCTATGTGAAGGCGACCAGCGAGAGCCACGCGCAAGTGGGCGACCGCGCCAACGACGCGTTGCGGGTCAACGGCCGCGAGCTGCGCTGCAAGGTGTTCGTCGAAGGCGGCAACCTCGGCTGCACGCAGCTCGGGCGCATCGAATACGCGCTCGCCGGCGGGCGCATCAACACCGATGCCATCGACAACTCGGCCGGCGTGGACACCTCGGACCACGAGGTCAACATCAAGATCCTGCTCGGCCTGCCCATCACGGAAGGGGAGCTCACCGAGAAGCAGCGCAATGCGCTGCTGCCGGAGATGACCGACGACGTGGCCGCGCTGGTGCTGCGCGACAACGTCTTCCAGACCCAGGTGCTGTCGGTCACCGGCCGCATCGCGCCGCAGTTGCTCGATGCGCAAACGCGCTTCATGCAGTACCTCGAGAAGGCCGGGCGATTGAACCGCGCGATCGAATACCTGCCCTCCGACGAAGCGCTGGCCGAGCGCCGCGCCCAGGGCCTGGGCCTGACCAGCCCCGAGAGCGCGGTGCTGCTGGCGTACAGCAAGATCTGGCTCTACGACGAGCTGCTGGCCTCGCCGCTGCCCGACGACCCATGGGTCGCGACCGCGTTGCAGCGCTATTTCCCCCCGCTGCTGCAGCACAGGTTCGAGGCCTACATGCAGCGCCATCCGCTGCGGCGCGAGATCATCGCCACCCACGTCACCAACAGCATGATCAACCGCGTGGGCAGCACCTTCGTGCACCGGCTGGGCGAGACCACCGGCGCGCGCGCCTTCGAGATCGTGCGCGCCTACCTGATGAGCCGCGAGATCTTCGGCATGGTGACGCTGTGGCAGGCGATCGAGGCGCTCGACAACCAGGTCGACGATGCGGTGCAGTCGAGCATGCTGATCGACACCAGCCGCCAGCTCGAGCGCGGGACGATGTGGTTCCTGCGCTCGCGGCGCCTGGGCGAAGACATGGCCGCGACGATCGAGCACTTCACGCCGAACGTCGAGACCCTGTCGGCGCGGCTGTCCGAACTGCTCGACGCCGACGAGCGCGCCCGCGTCGATGCCGCGGTGGTGCGCTACGCTGCCAGCGGCGTGCCGCGCAAGCTGGCCGAACGCGTGGTCACCTTCGACACGCTCTACGCCACGCTCGACATCGCCGAGATCGCGGGCGGCGCCCGCTGGCCGGTCGCACTGGTGGCCGCGATCTACTTCGACCTCGCCAACCGGCTCGGCATGCCGTGGCTGCGCGACCGGATCGCGGCGCTGCCCGGCGACCAGCACTGGCAGATGCTGGCCAAGGGCGCGATGCTCGATGACCTGGCGGGCCTTCAGCGCTCGATCACCGGCGCGGTGCTGGCCGGTGGCGGCGAGAGCGAATCCCCGGCCGCGCTGGTCGAGGCCTGGCAGGCCGGCAACGGCCGCACGCTCGAACGGGCGGCGCAACTGCTGGGCGAACTGCGCGCGGTGGCAGCGCCCGATGCGGCGATGCTGTCGGTGGCGCTGAGGGAATTGCGGGCCTTGGGATAGCGGCGTGGGCAGGGCCTATGCCGATCGCGCTATTTCGTTGATTCGGCGTGCAGGGTAGAAAGCGGCTGGCTTTTCCTCCACCCCTGCGCCGGAGCCTGCAATGACCTCTTTCATCCCGTCCGCTCGGATCGCCGTCGCATTCGCAGCCGGCCTTTCGCTGGCCGGCGCCGCGTTCTCGCTCGACTTTCCGGCACGCAAGCCCGGCCTGTGGGAGATGTCGATGAACCTGGGTGCCACGGCATCGAAACTCCCGGTCCAGGTGACGCAGCAGTGCATGGATGCCGCCAGCGACAAGGCCATGCGCGAGATGGGCGAGGGCATGAGCAAGGACCGGTGCTCCAAGCAGGACATGCGCAACGAAGGCGGCAAGATCATCGTCGACACCGTCTGCAAACTGGAAGGGCCGAGCAACACGGTGGCCACCACCCATTCCGTCATGTCGGGCGACTTCAACAGCACTTACCACGTGGAAAGCAAGTCCAGCTACAGCCCGCCGATGATGGGCCGTGCCGAGGGCTCGATCGTCATCGACGCGAAGTGGGTCGGGCCCTGCAAGCCCGGGCAGAAGCCGGGCGACATGATCATGTCGAATGGCATGAAGATGAACCTGCTGGACAAGATGGGCGGCAAGAAGTAGCGCGTTGCCTCGCGCGCGTGGCCGGCAGAAAGAGAAAAACTTCTCGCCCACTGCCGCCGTTGTGCGCGCGCCGCGAGAAAGTGCGAGTTTTGGGACTCGGGGCCTCTGAGAAACTGGCCGCGTGTCCTCTTCCTTCCCTCCTTGTCGCTTCGAGTTCGCAGGTCAGCCCGTCGAACGCCTTTCCGGCCTGAAGCAGCGGCCATGAATCCGTCCACCTCATCGTCCTTGCGCATCGACCTGCGCGAACATGCGGTCCATCTGCTGATCACCGCGGCGCCGATGGCCCACATGGCCGCGCACGAGGCCCGCATCGTGGTCAATGCGATGAAGCCCCTGCACCTGCTGCCGGACACGCTGCTGTTCGAAGAGGGCGACGCGGCCGGCAGCGACTACATGGCGCTGGTGCTCGAAGGACAGGTGCGCGTTGTCTCCGCCGCCAGCGTGCCGGGCGCGGAAGTCGTGATCTCGGTCGTCGGCCCGGGCAGCCTGATCGGCGAGATGGGCGTGATCGACGGCGCGCCGCGTTCGGCCAGCTGCACCACGCTCACCGAGGTCAAGCTCGGCATCCTGTCGCGCGCCGCGCTGCTCGAGCTGGTCGGCACGCGCCCGGTCGTGGCGGCGCGGCTGATGCTGGGGCTGTGCAAGGGCATGGCGGACCGGCTGCGCGACAGCAACCGGCGGCTGCGCACGCTGTCGCAGGTCTCGCGCGCACTGCAGTCCGAGCTGGATGCGGTGCATGCGGTGAACCACCGCCTGCTGAACGCGCAAGGCTCCTGAGCGCGGCGCCGGCGCTGCGCTTCAGAGCACGACGGGCGCGTCCGGCAGTTCGTTGCGGTTGGCTTCGCCTTCGGGCAGCGGGAAGTGCGCGACCAGCAGCGCCGACACTTCCTCCAGCGCCTGCGTGAGTCCGTCCTCGAAGCGCGCTTCGCGAAACGCGGCACCCATGCGCTTCGCCATCGCGGCCCATTCCTCGGTGCTGACGTGCGAATCGATGCCGCGGTCGGCCACGATCTCGATCGCGCGCTCGGCCAGCAGCAGGTAGATCAGCACGCCGTTGTTGTGCTCGGTGTCCCAGACGCGCAGCTTGCCGAACAGCATGATCGCGCGCTCGCGCACCGGCGCGCCGCGCCACAGGTAGGACAGCGGCAGCCCGGCCTCGATACAGACGCGGATCTCGCCGCTGTGCCGGCGCTCGCTCGCGGCAACGCGGCGCGTGAGGCGATCGAGCAGCGCCGGCGGCAGCGCGCGCCGGACCTCGGCCTCGTCGACCCAGCGATGGCGCCACAAGCGGCCGAGCCTGGCAAGAAGAGAGGCCATGGCTACCAGTTCCCCGAGGCGCCGCCGCCACCGAAATCGCCGCCGCCGCCCGAGCTGAAGCCGCCACCGCCGCCGGACGATCCACCGCCGAAGCCGCCGCCGCCAAAGCCACCCCCGAATCCGCCGCCACGGCCGCCGCGCCCGAGACCCGAGCCGAAGGCCAGCGACAGTAGCGTGAAGAACAGCGCGCCGATGCCGGCCAGCACTGCGATCATGAGGCTCGACGTGAGCAGCATCGCGATCACGCCAGTCAGCCCGCCCATCGCGAGCGAGCCCGGGATCCGGCCGAGCACCGAGCGCGCGATCGGCCCGCCGACCATCACCGCGATAAAGAGGAAGACGGCGAGGTCCTGCCAATCGAAGCCCTTCGCCGCCCCGCGCTCGCCGAAGTCGCCGCTCTTCGCATCGACCTCGGGCAGCGGCTCGCCGCTGATGCGCGCGATCAGCTGGTCGGCCGCCGCATCGAGGCCGCCCGCGAAATCGTTCTGGCGAAAGCGCGGCGCCATCGCCTCGTCGATGATGCGCGCCGCCGCGAGATCGGGCACCGCGCCTTCGAGCGTCTTGGCGACCTCGATGCGCATCTTGCGGTCGTTCTTGGCGACCAGCACGAGCACGCCGTCGCCGACCGCCTTGCGGCCGATCTTCCAGGCATTGGCGACTCGGTTGGCATAGCTCGCGATGTCCTCGGGCTGCGTGGTCGCCACCATCAGCATCACGATCTGCGAACCCTTCTTCTGCTCGAAGGCCTGCAGCTTGGCGTCGAGCGCCTGGCGCTGCGACGCATCGAGCGTGCCGGTCTGGTCGATCACGCGCGCGTTCAGCACGGGCACCGGCTGCAGGTCCTGCGCGTGCGCCGCCGCACTGAAGGTGAGCGCGATCAGGAAGAGCGCGGCGATACGGGCCGCAACGCTCTGCAGGGCGGACAGCCATTCGCGGAACACCGCGGAACCGGCTTTGCCGGGCCGCAGGTGTTGCCCCCGGCGAGGGGGTTGGCGAAGTGACACGAAGTGCACGAAGACTGGGGGGAGCTATTTTTTCGGTGCGCTGAAATCGACGGTTGGCGGCGTCGAGATCTGCGCCTCGTTCTGCACCGTGAAGTTGGGCTTGGGCGCGTAGCTGAAGACCTTGGCCGTCAGGTTGGTCGGGAAGCTGCGCGCGAGCACGTTGTATTCCTGCACCGTCTGGATGTAGCGGTTGCGGGCCACGGTGATGCGGTTCTCGGTGCCTTCGAGCGTCACGCGCAGGTCGCGGAAGGCCTGGTTGGCCTTGAGGCTGGGATAGTTCTCCGACACCGCCATCAGCCGCGACAGCGCGCTCGACAGTTCGCCTTGCGCCTGCTGGAACTTGTTGAAGGCCTCGGGGTTGTTGAGCGTCTCGGGCGTGACCTGGATCGAGGTCGCCTTGGCGCGCGCCTCGATCACCTTGGTCAGCGTGTCCTGCTCGAAGCTCGCCTCGCCCTTGACCGTGGCCACGATGTTGGGCACCAGGTCGGCGCGCCGCTGGTATTGATTGAGCACTTCGCTCCAGGCCGACTTGCTGGCCTCGTCCAGGCGCTGGAAGTCGTTGTAGCCGCAGCCTGCGAGCGAGAGGGCTGCAAGGATGATCAGGAACCAGCGTTTCACCATGATGTCGGAGCCTCCGTGCGAAGTGGGCGAAGGTAGCATAGATGGATGGCGGTCGATCCTCTTCAAGCGCTGCAGGCCGCGAACCGGCCGCCCGCGCCGGCCGTTGCCGACGCTGCCGCGGCCGGCACCCTGCTGATCGCCGGCGCCACCGGCGCGCTGGGCCAGGAACTGGTGCGGCGGCTCGTCGGCCGGCATCGCTTCGCGCGCACCCGCGTGCTGGCGCGCGAGCCGATGCGCGCTGCGCTGCGCGATGTCGAGGCCGTGCCGGCGCCGGCCTTGCCGATCGCGCAATGGCTGCCCATCGCGGCCGATACGGCACTCGTGCAGTTCGAGCCGCCGCGCCTCTACCATGACCGCGAACGCGCGCTCTGGACGCCCGATCCGGCGCAGCTGCCGGCACTGGCCGCATGGCTGCGACGCTGTGGCGTGCGCACGCTGGCCATCGTGCAGCCGCACGAACAGGGCCGCCTGCCCGAGGCGCTGAAGCGCGGGCTGGCCACGCTCGACGAGCATGCGGTGGTGGCGCTGGGTTTCGAGCGCGTGATCCTGGTGCGCTCGGCACAGAAGCCGGCTGCTGCGCGCTTCGCGAATCCGGCCGAGCGGCTGGCGGCCTGGATGCTGTCGGCCGCGCGCTTCATGGTGCCGGCCAGCGAGCAGCCGGCGCGCGCGTCCAAGGTGGCGGAGCTGGTGGACATCGCACTGCGCCTGGCGCCGCCCGGCGTGCACATCGCCGCGCCGGAAATGGTGTGGCAGGCCTCGCAGGGCGATGCGCTGCGCGCGGTGGCCGAAGCCTGGCTCGGCGTGCCGCGCTGACCCGCCGAGGCGCCGCGATCGCAGGCCCGCCGCGCGGCCGCCAAGCCGGAGGCTGCACGCTGCACAATCACCGGCATCCGTCCGGATTTTTGCCATGCCCAAGACCAAACCCCGTACCGCTGCAACCGGCACCGCCGACGACATCGAAGCGGCCTTCTACGAAGCGCTGCAGCGCGGCGATGTCGATGCGCTGATGGCCTGCTGGGCCGACGAGGACGAAGTGTTCTGCGTTCATCCCGGCGGCCCGCGGCTGGTCGGGCCGGCCGCGATTCGTGCCGCTTTCGAGCACATGTTCGCCAACGGCGCCATCCATGCCACGCCGGCGCGCGTGCGCAAGATCGAGTCGATCGCGAGCGCGGTGCACAACGTGCTCGAACGCATCGAGGTGCTCACCGCCGAAGGACCGCGCCATGCCTTCGTGCTGGCCACCAACGTCTATCACCAGACCGCCCAGGGCTGGCGCATGGTCGCGCACCATGCGAGCCCGGGCACCGCGCACGAGCCCGCGGACGGGAGCGACGTGCCTCAGACCTTGCACTGATGCAGGACTACGTCGCACCCCGCTGGCTGCCGGGCGGCCACCTGCAGACCATCTGGCCCGCGCTGTGGGCGCGGCGCGCCGACGCCCCCTTGCCCGACTACCGGCGCGAGCGCTGGACCACGCCGGACGGCGACTTCATCGATGTCGATTTCCTCGATGCCGCGGGCGCGCGGCCGCGGCCGTTGCTGGTGCTGTTCCACGGGCTCGAAGGCTCCTCGCGCAGCCACTATGCCGAGGCCTTCGCATCCTTTGCGGCCGCGCGGGGCTGGGACTATGCGGTGCCGCATTTCCGCGGTTGCAGCGGCGAGATCAACCTCGCGCCGCGCGCCTACCATTCGGGCGACTTCGAGGAGATCGGCTGGATCCTCGCGCGCTTGCGGGCGCACAGGGACACGACCGGCGGCGGGCCGATGCTGGCCGTGGGCGTCTCGCTCGGCGGCAATGCACTGCTGCGCTGGGCGGAAGAGGCGGGCGAAGCGGCGGCGAAGACGGTGCGCGCGGTGGCCTCGATCTCGGCGCCGCTCGACCTCGCGGCCGGCGGCGCGGCGATCGGGCGCGGCTTCAATCGGCTGGTCTACACGCGCATGTTCCTCGCGACCATGAAGCCCAAGGCGCTGGCCAAGCTGGCGCAGCATCCGGGCCTGTTCGATCGCGAGCGCCTGCTGGCGGCGCACGACCTCTACGCCTTCGACAACGTCTTCACCGCGCCGCTGCACGGCTTTCGCGACACCGACGATTACTGGACGCGCGGCTCCGCCAAGCCGCACCTGCACGCGATCCGGATTCCCGCGCTGGTGGTGAATGCCGTCAACGATCCCTTCGTGCCGGGCGAGAGCCTGCCGCGGCAGGGCGAGGTCGGCGATCACGTCACGCTCTGGCAGCCCGCGCATGGCGGCCATGTCGGCTTCGCGATGGGGCTGCCGCCCGGCCACGTGCGCGGATTGCCGGAGCGTGTCGGCGCATGGCTGGCGGGAGCAGAATAGCTCGATGGACGACATTGTTCGACAGGCGCTGGCCAAGTGGCCCAACGTACCGCATTGCTACGGCTGGCTCGGGCTCGATGCGCGCGGCAACTGGTACATGCGCGACGACCGCACGCAGGCGCTGGGGCCTTTTGCCTCGGCCAAGGGATCGCTGCTGCGGCACGACAAGCTGATCGAATTCATCCATCGCAACTACGACCACGACGAGCAGGGCCAGTGGTTCTTCCAGAACGGTCCGCAGCGCGTGTACGTCGAGCTCGAGGCCGCGCCCTGGATCTGGCGCGTGGGCGATGATTTCTCGGTGCGCGCGCACACCGGCCTGGCCGTCGAGCCGGGCGCCTGCCTGCTCGACGAGGACGGCAAGCTCTATCTGGCGGCGCCGATCGGGCTCGGCCTGGTCCATACGCAGGACGTCGGCGTCGCGGCCGGCGCGGTCGAAGAGGGACGCTGGGTGCCGCAGAACGTGCGCGCTGCGGACCTGCCGGCGCGCTTCGGCCATGTGATGAGTCCGGCGGCGGCGCAGCCCGTCAAGCCTGCGTCGGCCTGACTCGGTCCCCAAAAGAAAAAGAGCCCCGCTGGGGCTCTTTTCGTTGAGGGGATCGATCGCCGGGGCGCTTACTTGCTTGCGGCCGCTGCGGGTGCCGGCGTCGCACCGGAAGCGTCGGCCGCCGGTGCGGAGGCCGCGCCTGCTGCGCCGGCAGCCGCCGGGCGGTCCGGCACGGGGAACTTGGCACCACCGGCATCGGCCATGTAGACCACGGCGCGGCCGATCTCGGTGTCTTCGAAGTCGCCGCCGCCCTGCGGGGGCATCATGCCCTTGCCATGCAGCGCATGGTCGAGCAGCGTGGCATAGCCCTGGCCGATGCGCGGGGCCCAGGCTGCGGCGTCGCTGAAGTGCGGTGCGGCCGGAATGCCGGGCGTGCCGTGGCAGGCAAAGCACTGCGCCTTGAACACCGCCTCGCCGGTGGCCAGCGGGCGGTTGGCATCGCGGATCTCGACCGAGCCGATCTTCTCGAGCCGGGCGGCAACGTCGCGGTCGCGCGTTTCCTTCGAGACGCCGTACAGCGCCATGCTCTCGCCTTGCGCGAGGCTCGAGGGATGGTTGCCGGAGACCACGTACGAGACGAGGCCCATGATGATGAAGATGGGTGCGACGAACGCAAAAAATACCGTCAGCAGCAGCTGTTTCGGGTTCTTGATCGGGCCGGTGTGGGCATCTTCTGTGGCCTGGTTGTGCGCGTCGCTCATTGCGTCCTCAGTATCGGGGGGCTCTTCGGGGGCTTGTCGGATCAACCGGGGATTATAGAGAGACCCATGGACTTGCTCGCCGGACACGGCCGAGGCGGCCTTGCCCGGCTGCCTTCAACCCGCTCCTCCGCCCAGCGTCTTGTAGAGAACCACCTGGTTCTGCAACTGCAGCAGCCGCGTCTCGACCGCGGCCTGCTGCGCCGCGAAGAGCGAGCGCTGCGAATCGAGCAGGTCGAGTCCGCTGGCGATGCCGTTGCGATAGCGCAGGTCGGCCAGCTTGAAGCGCACTGCCTCGGCATCGCTCTGCGCACGCAGGGCGCGCACCTGTTCGCCGAAGGTCGCGCGGCCCGCGAGCGCGTCGGCGACTTCGCGGAAGGCGGTCTGGATGGTCTTCTCGTACTGGGCCACGGCGATCTCGCGGCCGGCGCGCGCCGATTCCAGCCCGGCCCGGTTGCGCCCGGCATCGAAGATCGGCAGCGTGATCTGCGGCGCGAAGGACCATGCCTTCGTGCCCTTGTCGAACAGGCCCGAGAACTCGGTGCTCGCGGTGCCGATCGACGAGGTGAGCGTGATGCGCGGGAAGAAGGCCGCGCGCGCGGCGCCGATGTTGGCGTTGGCCGCGATCAGCTGCTGCTCCGCCGCGCGGATGTCCGGCCGGTCGGCAAGCAGGTCGGAGGGCAGGCCGGCCGGCAGGTCCGCCATCGGCGCGGCGGCCTCGAGGCCGCGTTCGTCGCCTGCGGTGGCTTCGGGCGGCACGGGCGCGCCGAGCAGCAGCGTCAACGCGTTCTCGTCCTGCATGCGCTGGCGCTGCTGCTGGGCATAGGCCGCGCGCGCCGTCTCGGCCAGCGACTCGGCCAGGCGCGAATCGATCTCGGAGGCCACGCCATTGTCGAAGCGCAGGCGCGTGAGCTTGAGCGATTCGTCGCGCGTGGCCAGCGTCTGGCGCGTGATCTCGAGCAACTGGTCATCGGCCAGCAGCGTGAGCCAGCCGCTGGCGACCGCGCTCACCAGGCTGATCTGCGTGGCCTTGCGCGCTTCGTCGGTCGCGAGGTATTGCGCCAGCGCCGCATCCTTCAGGCTGCGTACGCGGCCGAAGAAATCGAGCTCCCAGGCCGACACGCCGAGATTCACGCTGTACTGCGACAGCACGCTGCCGAGGCTGGGGTCGACCGCCTGATAGGGATTGGGCCCGGAGCGCGAGCCGCTCGCCGTCACCCCCACCGCCGGGAACAGCGCCGAACGCTGGATCTGGAACTGCGCTCGCGCCTGTTCGATGTTGAGCACCGCCACGCGCAGATCGCGGTTGTTGGCCAACGCCGTCTCGATCAGCTTCTGCAGCCGCGCATCGGTGAAGAAGTTCTGCCATGCGATCGTGGACGCAGGTGCCTGTCCCGCGGCAGGCGCCTGCGCCGCGTTCGGGAAAGTGGCCGGCACCGGCGCGGCAGGACGCTCGTAGGTCGGAATGAACGAGCAGCCCGCCACGAACAGCGCAGCAGCCAGCGCAAGGCCATTGCGTGAGATACCGCGGATCCGGCTCTGCCGGTCCGCCGGTATCGCCCCCTGCAAGGGGGTTGGCGAAGCGACATGAAGTGCGCGAAGACTGGGGGTGAGCCTATTCATCATGACTTTCCTCGATGCCAGCGGCTTGCGCATGGCGCTTGTCGGCTTCGTGCTGGCGCGCGCTGCCCTTGAAGAAGGTGCGCACGATGACGAAAAATATCGGCACGAAGAACACCGCCAGCCCGGTGCCCGTCACCATGCCGCCGAGCACGCCCGTGCCGATGGCGCGCTGGCTGGCCGAGCCCGCGCCCGAGGCCAGGAACAGCGGCATCACCCCGAGCCCGAAGGCCAGCGAGGTCATCACGATCGGGCGGAAGCGCAGATGGGCGGCGGCCAGCGCCGACTCGATCACACCCTTGCCCTGCGCCTGCAGGTCCTTCGCGAACTCGATGATCAGGATCGCGTTCTTCGCCGACAGGCCGATGATGGTGATCAGGCCGACCTGGAAGTACACGTCGTTCGAATACGAGCGGAACAGCGTGGCCAGCAGCACCCCCAGCACGCCGCAGGGCACGACCAGGATCACCGCCAGCGGGATCGACCAGCTCTCGTAGAGCGCGGCCAGGCTCAGGAACACCGCCAGCACCGCGAAGCCATAGAGGATGATGGCCTGCGAACCCGCGAGCTTTTCCTCGCGCGACTGGCCGGTCCATTCATAGCCGAAGCCGGCCGGCAGTTTGGCCGCCAGGTTCTCCATCTCGGTCATCGCCGCGCCCGAGCTGTAGCCCGGTGCGGCCGAGCCCGAGATGCGGATCGCCGGATAGCCGTTGTAGCGCACCGTCTGCTGCGCGCCGTTGACCCAGCGCGTGGTCGCGAAGGTCGCGAGCGGCACCGGCGCACCCTGGCTGTTGCTGGCGTTGAGCTTGAGGATGTCCTCCGGCTGCATCCGCGCCGGCGCATCGGCCTGCACGATCACGCGCTGCAGGCGGCCCTGGTTCGGGAAGTCGTTCACGTAGGTGGAGCCGAGCGCGGTCGACAGCGTGGTGTTGATCGAATCGAAGCTCACGCCCAGCGCGTTCGCCTTGTCGCGGTCGATGTCGATCTGCAGCTGCGGCGCATCCTCCAGGCCGTCCGGCCGCACCTGCGTCAGCATCGGGCTCTTGCTGGCCATGCCGAGCAGCTGGTTGCGCGCGTTGATGAGCGCCTCGTGGCCCGCGCCGTTGCGGTCCTGCAGCCGGAAGGTGAAGCCGCTGGCGTTGCCCAGTTCGGGAATCGGCGGCGGGCTCAGCGGATAGATGAAGGCATCGCGGATGCCCGACAGCGCACCGAAGGCGCGGCCCGCGAGCGCGTCCGCTGAATGCGCCGGATCCTCGCGCTGCTTCCAGTCCTTCAGCGTCACGAAGGCCAGGCCCGCGTTCTGTCCCTGGCCCGAGAAGCTGAAGCCCAGCACGCCGACCATGCTCTCCACCTCGGGCTGCTTGAGGATGTAGCTCTCGACCTGCTTGATCACCGACAGCATGCGCTCCTGCGTGGCGCCCGGCGGCAGCTGCACGTTGACCAGGATGTTGCCCTGGTCCTCCTGCGGCAGGAAGGAGGTCGGCAGTTGGCGGTACACCAGCACCACGGCGGCGATGATGGCCGCGTAGACCACCAGGTAGCGCGCCGCGCGCCGCAGCAGCCGCGCGACGAAGCTCTCGTAGCCCTTGGCGGTGCGCGAGAAGCCGCGATTGAACCAGCCGAAGAAGCCGCGCTTCTCGTGATGGTGGCCGGCCTCGACCGGCTTGAGCAGCGTGGCGCACAGCGCCGGCGTGAGCGACAGCGCCATGGTCGCCGAGAAGCTGATCGACGCCACCATCACCGCCGCGAACTGGCGGTAGATGTTGCCGGTCGAGCCGGCGAAGAAGGCGAGCGGCACGAACACCGAGATCAGCACCACCGTCACGCCGATGATGGCGCCCGAGATCTGCCGCATCGCCTTGCGCGTGGCTTCCAGCGGCGACAGGCCTTCCTCGCTCATGATGCGCTCGACGTTCTCGACCACCACGATCGCATCGTCCACCACGATGCCGATCACCAGCACCATGCCGAACATGGTGAGCACGTTGATCGAGAAGCCCAGCGCGAGCAGCGTCGCGAAGGTGCCCAGCAGCGCGATCGGCACCACGATGGTCGGGATGATCGTGTAGCGCCAGTTCTGCAGGAACAGGAACATCACCAGGAACACCAGCGCCACCGCTTCCAGCAGCGTCTTGACCACCTCGGTGATGGAGATGCTGACGAAGCGCGAGCTGTCGTAGGGGATGGTCCACTTCACGCCCTGCGGGAAGTACTTGGCGAGTTCGGTCATCTTGGCGCGGATCGCTTTCGCCGAGGCCAGCGCATTGCCGCTCGGTGCCAGCTGGACGCCGATGCCGACGGCCGGCTGGCCGTTCAGCCGCGCCGAGGTCGAATAGGCCTGGCCGCCGAGCTCGATGCGCGCCACGTCCTTCAATCGCACGGTCGAGCCGTCGGTGTTGGCGCGCAGCACGATGTTGCCGAACTGCTCGACCGACGTGAGCTGGCCGTTGACCACCACCGTGGCCGCGATGGCCTGGCCCGGCACATTGGGCAGGTCGCCGATGGTGCCGGAGGACACCTGCGCGTTCTGCGCACGGATCGCCGCGTTGACGTCGGCCGCCGAGAGGTTGAGGCCCTGCAGCCTGGCCGGGTCGATCCAGATGCGCATGGCGCGCTCGGTGCCGAACAGCTGCGCCTGGCCGATGCCCGGCACGCGCTGCAGTTCGGGCAGCACGTTGCGCGAAGCGTAGTCGCCCAGCGCGGTCGGATCGATCGCCGGATTGTCCGAGGACAGGATCGTGAACAGCAGGAAGTTGTTGCGCGACTTGTCCACGCGCACGCCCTGCTGCGTCACCGCAGCCGGCAGCCGCGGCGTCGCGCGCGACAGCCGGTTCTGCACGTCGACCTGCGCGAGGTCGGGGTTGGTGCCGGTCTCGAAGCTGATCGTGATGGTGCCGGTGCCGTCGGCCTGCGCGACCGATTCCATGTAGATGAGACCGGGCGAGCCGTTCATCTCGCGCTCGATCACCGACAGCACGCTGTCTTCCAGCGTCTGGGCCGAGGCGCCGGGATAGGCCACGTTGATGACGATGGCCGGCGGTGCCACCGGCGGGTATTGCGAGATCGGCAACTGCGTGATCGCCACGCTGCCCATCACGATGATGAACAGCGCGATCACCCATGCGAAGATCGGTCGGTCGATAAAGAACTTGGCCATGCGGGCGCGCTCCTCAGGACTTCGCCGCCGCGGCCGACGCCGGCGCGGAAGCGGCCGACGCGGCCGGTGCGGAACCCGGGGCAGCGCCGGCGGGCGCGGCGGCCGCGGCCTTCCACGGCACCGCCTTCACCGCCGTGCCGGGCGGCATCATCTGCAGCTTCTGGAAGCCGTCGACCATGACCTGCTCCCCGGCCTTGAGGCCATCGAGCACCACCCACTGGTTGTCGCGCGCGGCGCTGATCTTCACGTCGCGCTTGCTCAGCTTGCCGTCGGCGCCGACCACCGTCACCGTGTCGCCCTGCTGGGTGCGCGTGACCGCCTGCTGCGGCAGCGTGATCGCATTGGTGGCCTGTGCCTGCTCGAGCCGCACGCGCACATACAGACCGGGCAGCAGCTCGCCCTTCGGGTTGGGAATCTCGGCGCGCAGCATGACCTGGCCCGTGGTGGCATCGACGGTCAGGTCGGAGAACAGCAGCTTGCCGGGCAGCGCGTATTCGCTGCCGTCTTCCAGCACCACGCGGATGATGGCCGCATCGGCGCCATTGGCGCGCTTGAACTGCCCGCCTTCCATGGCGCGGCGCAGCTTGAGCACGTCGTTGGCCGACTGCGTGAAGTTCACGTAGATCGGATCGATCTGCTGGATCACCGCCAGCTCCGTCGCATCGCCCTGGCCGACCAGCGCGCCCTCGGTCACCAGCGCGCGGCCGATGCGGCCCGAGATGGGCGCCGTCACGCTCGCATAGCCGAGATTGATCTTCGCGGTCTGCACCGCGGCGCGGCCGACGGCGACGTCCGCCTCGGCGATCTTCTGCGCCGCCACCGCGTTCGCGTATTCCTGTTTGCTCACGGCATTGGCCTCGACCAGCGGCTTGTAGCGCTCCGCCAGAGCCTTGGCCTGCACCGCATTGGCCTCGGCGCGCGCCAGGCTGGCCTGGGCGCTCTGCGCGGCGGCGGCGAAGGGCGCGGGGTCGATGCGGAACAGCGGCTGGCCCGCCTTCACGTCGCTGCCCTCGCGGAACAGCCGCTCCTGCAGGATGCCGGCGGCCCGTGCGCGCACCTGGGCCACGCGCGAAGCTTCGAGCCGGCCGGGCAATTCGGTCACCAGGCCGATGTCGCCCGGCGCCGCGACCACCACGCCTACTTCCGGCGGCGGCGCGGCCTGGCCGCCGCCTGCGGCAGCGGGCGGATCGCTCTTGCCGCAGGCCGCGAGCACCAGCACCGCGGCGACCGCGGCCGTGACGGCCGCACGGCGCGGCGAGAACAACGAATGACGCGAGACATGCAGGACGGGCATGCGATTCCTTTGAGGCAAAGACGGGAGACGGCGCGACGCATGGCGCGTGCCTGAAGCAGCACGGCGAATGTGGCCATCGGAAAGGGCCGTAGTTTACATACATTCATGGATGTATAGTCCCGACCTTGCGCAGCGTGTTGATTTGATTTCAAGAAGGAGACCCAGTGGTTCGTCGCACCAAGGAAGAAGCGCTGGAGACGCGGCATCGTTTGCTCGATGCGGCCGAAGTGCTGTTCCAGGCCCAGGGCGTTTCGCAGACCTCGCTGCAGCAGATCGCGCAGCAGGCCGGCGCCACGCGTGGTGCGATCTACTGGCACTTCAAGGACAAGGCGGATCTGTTCAACGCGATGATGGAGCGCGTCAAGCTGCCGCTCGAGGCGGCCGTGCAGAAGGCAGCCGGCGGCATCGACGCCGACCCGATGGACGAGGTCGAACGCATGATGGTCGAGGCGCTGAAGATCATGACCACCGACCCGCAGGTGCGGCGCGTGTTCGAGGTCGCCACGCACAAGGTCGAATACACGCACGACATGGCGTCGGTGCAGGAGCGCCACCTGGCCGCGCGCAACGCCTGCGTGCTCGATTTCGAGAAGGCCATGCTGGGGGCCGCGCGCCGCGCCCGCATCCGCCTGCCGCTGCCCGCCGCGGTCGCGGCGCAGGGGCTGCATGCCCTGATCAGCGGGCTGATCCAGAACTGGCTGCTCGACCCGAGCGCGTTCGACCTCGTGGGCTGCGGCCGCCGCACCTTCCGCGTGTACCTCGCCGGACTGGGCTTTGTGCGGCCGCTGGCGAGCGCGGCGCCTGATCGGCGATAATGATGGGCTCCCGAACCGATCGGGTGCAATCCTCTCGCTGTATTTCAACGGATAGAATTCGGCCCTCCGAAGGCTGAGATCCAGGTTCGATTCCTGGCGGCGGGACCAACTAGCAGGCCGAACACTTCCAAAAGTGTCCGGCCTTTTTTATTTCTCCTTCGGCGGTACGCCGCTGCATCTTCGGCATTCAATTTCCGAGACGCCTTCGTCAACGCGATCGACGGCAGCACCAGCGAATAGCGCCGTATGATGAGATCGTATTCATCGAACACGCGATGAGGATCTCGTTTTGCTTCTCTTTCTTCTGGAGGACATCATGGGCATCCTGGACAAGTTGGAAGAAGTCGCTGGCGCCGTCGTGGCCGTCGAAGGTCTGAAGAAATTGGATCCGAATGCGTCCATCCTGACGGAAGCTGCTGCGGCCGTGGCCGGATACAAAGGCGCAGAGCTGCTGAAGGACAAGCTGGAGAACCAGGACGAGGCGGGTGCCACGGATCAGCAGCCTCCTTCCACCTGATTTGATTGCGGATCCCCCGCGGCGCCCGTGATCGGGCGCCGGACCGGCGCGAGAACGTCCGCTCCGGTGAGAGCCAGGGCACGTTGGTCGACATGGCCAACGATTCCGCCATCACAGATTCGAAATGGGTCGGTCCATGCATGCGATATGACAACCGACGAAAAGCCCACGATACGGATAGTGCTGCACGCACCGACGGGCAGCGCCCTGCAGCGAGCTCGCAACAACGCGGCGAACATTCTCAAGGATGATTCCAGGGCGGACGTGCGCATCGTGGTCAATGCCGAGGCCGTGGCGGCCGCGCTGGACCAGCCGGATCCGGCGGCCGATGCGCGGACGTGGGTGTGTCCAAACACATTGCGTCGCCTGTCCCGCGAGGCGGCAGCCTCGATGACCGTGTTGCCGCACGCGGCCGCTCTGGCGCTCGCCCTGCTGCAGCGCGAAGGTTGGATCTATGTTCGCGCGTGAGACCGGCCCTGGCGGACGCGCGTGCCACCCGCCCACTCAACCGTGGTGGCTTCCGATCTCCGCCGGCTCGTGCCGCACATCGGTCGTGAGAAGCCCCGCGTGCTTCGCCCGCCGCATGATGAAGTCGATGAATGCCGCAGCGGACCTGCGCGGCCTCAGCACCGCGTTGCGGACCACCATCACGGGCTCGACGCGGCTGGCGAGATCGAAGCGCAGCGTCTTCGCCATGCCCGCCGACACCAGCTGCGCCGCAATCCGCGCCGGCAGCACGGCCAGGAAGTTCGCGTTGCGCAGAACATAGAGCGTCATCGGAACATCGCTGGTCCGGATGCCGCGTGTCGGCGCCTGCAGGTCGTGCGCCTGGAAGGCGGCCTCCAGGTGATACTGCAGCCGCGAGCCCCATGCGGGCAGCACCCATTGCTGCTGCGTCAGCGCCTCGGCGCTGATCTTCGGGCTGCGCAGCAGGGGATGGCCGGGGCTCGCGACGACGACCAGCCGCTGCCCGTTGACCACCGGCGTGCTCAGCAGCTCGCTGCGTTCGAAGCGCGGATCCTTGTAGGCGAACAGCAGGTCGAGTTCGCCCTCCGTGATCTGGTCGATCAGGTCGTCCACGGCGCCTTCGGCCACGTTGACGCTGACGAGCGGATTGGCCTCGTGGAATTCGCACACGGCCTGCGCAAGCAGCGGCTGCACCGACAGCGTCCGGTAGGCGATGGTCAGCCGGCCCCGGGTTCCTTCGCGCGTCGATTGCACGAACTCCGCCATCTGCGTCAGCTGGGCGCCGACGAAGGTGGCGCAGCGAATGACCTCCTCGCCCAACTCGGTCGGGTGCATGCCGCGGCGGCCGCGTTCGAACAGCTCGGCACCCGCGATCTCTTCGATCTCGGCCAGGGTCTTCGAGATGGCCGCCGGGCTCACGTGGAAGCGTTCCGCCACTCGCGCGAGACTGCCGAGCTCGCTCAGCGCGACGACGATCCGCAGGTGGCGCAGCTTGAGCCGGGAGACGAGGGAGTCGACCGAGGTACGGAGTGGCATGGCGCGCAGCGGAGCAGGGTAGGAGCCTTTGGATGTTAACCAAATGCTCAACTCTCCTGCAGAAAATCTCACTTCTGGTTGTTTCCTGCTGGTTCTAGACTGGACTTCTTTTCACGCCGAAGTCAGTTTCCATGCGCTTTGTGATTGCCGTGATACGGCACGAAACCAATACCTTCTCGCCGATCCCGACGCCCCTCGGCGCGTTCTCGCGCGGCACTGGCGTCGCCGGCCCGGCCTATGGCGAAGCGGCGGTCGCGGCCTGCCGCGGGACGGCCTGTGCGGCGGCCGCGTTCATGGACATCGCGCGCGCGCAGGGCGACGAGTTCGTGATGCCGCTGCTGGCGAGCGCGGTCCCGAGCGGCACGGTGACGGCACAAGCCTTCGAATCGATGGCCGCCACCGTCCTCGAGGCGATCGGGGAAGGCTGCGACGCGGTGATGCTGGACCTGCACGGCGCCATGGTGGCCGAAGGCTTTCCCGATGCGGAGGGCGAGTTGCTGCGGCGCATCCGCGCCATCGCGCCGACGATGCCGATCGCGGTGGCGCTGGACTTCCACGCCAACCTCAGCGCGGTGCTGATGGCCCACGCCACGGTGATCACCGGCTACTGCACCTACCCCCACACGGACATGTACGAGACCGGCGTGCGCGCAGCCCGCACCCTGATGGCCAGCCTGCGCGGGAATGCCGAGCCGCGCATCCTGTGGCGCACCTTGCCGATGCTCACCCACATGCTGTGCCAGACGCCGAGCCGCCAGCCGATGAAGGACATCATGGACCGCGCGATGCGGGCCGAGGCCGAAGGCGAGGTGCTGAACGCCTCGGTCTTCGGCGGATTTCCGCTGGCGGACATCCCGCACGTGGGGCTGGGCCTGGTCGTCGTGGCCGAGGCCGGCCGCCTCGAGGCCGCGCGGCGTCTTCTGGACGAACTGGCCGAGATGGCCTGGGCGCGGCGCGAGGACTTCGTCTATGCCGGCGAAGCGCTGGAGCGCACCATCGCCCACGCCAAGACGCTGCGGGACGGGCCGATCCTGCTGGTCGACCACGGCGACAACTGCGGCGCGGGCGGGCCCACCGACAACATGCGCGTGCTGCGCGAGGTGTTCGACCAGGGGCTGGACGATGTCATCGCCGGGCCCTTCTGGGATCCGCAGGCCGTGGCCCGGATCATCGAGGCCGGAACGGGCAGCGAACTCGCGCTCGAGGTCGGCGGCAAGACCGACATGCCGGCGCTGGGCCTGAAGGGCGAGCCGCTGAAGCTCAGCGGCCGTGTCCGCTGCATCACGGACGGCAACTACCGCGTCACCGGTCCCATGTTCACCGGCGTGCAGTTGAGTCTCGGGCGCACCGCCGTGATCGACGTGCGCGGCGTGTCGGTCATGGTCTGCGAGAAGCCGCAGGAGCCCTTCGATGCCGGCGTGTTCACGCACGCGGGCCTCGATCCGGCGAAGGCGCGCTACGTGCTGATCAAGTCGCGGCAGCATTTCCGCGCGGGTTTCGAGCAGGGTGCGAAGCACATCCTGATGGTGGCCGGCCCCGGCGTCTGCAGTTCCGACTACGCACTGTTTCCCTTCCGGCACCTGCGGCGTCCCATCTATCCGCTGGACGCGGACGCCGCGCTGGCGCATACCCTGTGCTACGAGGCGCCCGCCATCGAAACTGCCTGATCGTCGAAGTCATCGAAGTGTTCTGAAGAAAGAGGATGTCCATGCTGAACCAGCCCCTGACGCGCCGCGCGTCGCTCGTCCTGTCCGGCCTCGCCCTGGCCTCGCCCGCGACGGTCTTCTCTGCCAGCGCGCAGGAGATCAAGAAGGGCGGCACCCTGGTCGTCGCGACCATCGACTCGCCGCGCCATCTCAATGGCGCCGTGCAGTCCGGCTGGGCCACCGGCATGCCCTCCACGCAGCTGTTCGCGAGCCCGCTGCGCTACGACGACCAGTGGAAGCCGCAGCCCTACCTGGCCGAGAAGTGGTCGCTGGCGCCGGACGGCCTCTCGCTCACGTTGAACCTGCGCAAGAACGCCGTGTTCCACGACGGCCAGCCGCTCACTTCGGCCGACGTTGCGTTCTCGATCATGGCGATCAAGGCCAATCATCCGTTCAGCACCATGCTGGCGCCGGTCGAGAAGGTGGACACGCCGGATGCGCACACGGCGATCATCCGGCTGCGCACGCCCCATCCCGCGCTTCTGCTGGCGATGTCGCCCGGGCTTTGCCCGATCCTGCCCAAGCACATCTACGGCGACGGCCAGGATCTGAAGACCCACCCGCGCAACAGCAAGGACGTGGTCGGTTCGGGTCCCTTCAAGCTGGTCGAATGGAAGCAGAACGAGCGCATCGTGCTCGAGCGCTTCGACAAGTTCTTCCTCGAGGGCAAGCCCTACCTGGACAAGGTCATCTTCGCGATGTCGTCGGATGCGACCACCGCCACGCTCGGCGTCGAACGCGACGATGCGCAGATGATGCCCTTCTCCTCCAAGCCGGCGAACCTGAACCGCCTCGCCGGCAACAAGAAGGTGGCCGTGCTGTCCAAGGGCTACGAGGGTTTCGGCGGCGTCACCTGGCTCGCCTTCAACCTGACGCGCAAGCCCTATTCGGACATCGCGGTGCGCAAGGCGATCGCCCACGCCCTCGACCGCAACTTCATCGCCAAGGCGCTGCAGGGCGGCTATGCCGAACCGCTCGAAGGCCCGCTCCATCCCTCGAGTCCGTTTGCGACCAAGGACCTGGTGCACTACCCGCTCGACCTCAAGAAGGCCGCGCAGATCCTCGACGCCGCCGGCTACAAGCCCGGCGCCGACGGCGAGCGATTCAAGATGGTGATGGACTACTTCCCGGGCGCCGACGAGTGGTCCAGGAACGGCGCGGAATACGCGCGCAGCCAGCTCAAGAAGATCGGCATCACGGTCGAGATCCGGCCGGAGCCGGACTTCCCGACCTGGGCCAAGCGCATGGGAGAGCACGACTTCGACGTCTCGCTCGACGGCGTCTTCAACTGGGGCGATCCGGTGATCGGCGTGCACCGCACCTACCTCTCGACCAACATCAAGCCGATCGTCTGGTCCAACACGCAGTCGTACAAGAACCCGAAGGTCGACCAGCTGCTCGAGCAGGCCGGCAAGGAAGTCGACCTGGCCAAACGCAAGGCCGAGTACGCGGAGTTCCAGAAGATCGTGACGGACGAACTGCCGCAGGCTTTCCTGACGACGCAGGGTTACCGCACGGTGGTCAGCAGCCGCATGGTGAATCCGCCGACCTCGATCTGGGGCGCCTTGTCGCCCTACGACGAGATCTACTTCAAGCCCGCATGACCCTCCGTCCGGTGACAGCGACATGACGGCCAGACCCCCGCAGGATGCCGGCGCGGCGAACACCGACGACGACGGTCGCGCCGCAGCCGCGGCGGCCCGCGCGTTCGAGGCGCGCCACGAGACCCTCGACGATTTCCACTATCCCGACGGAATCCGGATCGCCGTCAACTTCACGGCCGACTTCGATGCGATGCTCTTTCGCCGCGCACTGAACGAGCCGCCGATGCAGAAGGCCAAGGGCGAATTCGGCGGCCGCGTGGGCATCTGGCGCCTGATCGAACTCTTCGATGCACATGGCGTGAAGGCGACCTTCTTCACGCCCGGCCGGATCTGCGAGCTCTATCCGCAGTCGCTGCGCGCCGCCGCCGCGAGCGGGCATGAACTGGCCGACCACATGTGGGAGCACCTGACACCGGAGAGCGACGAACTGCAGCGCGACCACATCGAAAGGACCGCGGCGGCGCTGGCCGAGATCTGCGGCGAGCGGCCGGTCGGCACGCGCAGCTACTACCGGCAGGCGCATCTCAAGGACGCCGGCCATCTCTACAACAGCGAAGGCACGTCGAGCCGCCTGCCCTACTACGCGGCCGATGAAAAGCGGGAGAACTGCCTCCTGATCCTGCCCTTCCACTACGCGATCGACGATGCGCAGTTCTACAACTTCGGCTGGCTCAAGAGCGAACCGCAGGCGCAGCGCCTGACGGATCCCGAGCGGATCATGGACATGTGGTGGAGCGCCTTCGAACAGCAGTACGCGCTGGGCAACGGCTACCTGAACATCTGCCTGCATCCCTTCGTCTCGGGCCGCGCGCTGCGCACGCGCCTGCTGGGGCAGCTGATCGAGCGCATGAAGGAAAAGCCGGGCGTCTGGTTCCCGACCTGCGCGCAACTGGCGCGCTACGTGCTCGCCGAGTTCCCGCCCAAGTCCCTGAAATTCTAGGTCGAAGGACAACGACACCATGCCGTGGAAAGAGGGCTACACCATCACCGACGAGCGAACGCTGGCCGATGCGTCGATCCGCTGGCCGGGCGGCGCGCGATGCTGCGTGAAGATCGTGGTCAACCTCAGCCTCGCGAAAGGCCCGGCCGGCGTGCGTCCCGCGGACTTCGGCACCGACGACGCGTACTTCACGATGGGCGAGGGCCTTGATGCGCTGCTCGGCTGCCTCGCGCGCCACGACTTCAAGGCGACCTTCGCCGTTCCCGCGCGGGTCGCGCAAGCCTGGCCCGCGCGGATCCGCGAGATCCTCGCCGCCGGCCACGAGATCGCCGCGCAAGGGCTCGCGCACGAGGATGTGAGCGGCCTCGACCGCGCCGACGAGCACGAGCGGCTGCGCCGCACCACCGCGCTGCTGGCCGAGGTGACGGGCCAGCGTCCGGCAGGATGGTTCGCGCTGCCGAGGCCGGGCGATGCGTTCGCCGTCGGTACCATCAGCGAGTCCACCATGGATCTGCTGATCGACGAAGGCTATTCGTACATGGGCAACAGCCTGGCGGACGACATTCCGCATCACTGGGTGGTGGATTTCGCGCGCCGCAAGAGCATCCTGGCGCTGCCCTACTACTACCATTTCGACGACCAGTTCTTCATGCTGTATCCGAGCCAGGGCTCGGGCCTGGAGAACCCGGATTTCCTGGACCGCAACCGGCGCCACGAATTCGCCGCGCAGCACGAGCGCGGCCGCTTCTTCGAGATGACCCTTCATCCGAAGAGCTCGGGCTGGCTTCATCGCCTGCACGCGCTGGAACAGTTTCTGCGCCACATGCGCCGCGCCGGCGACATCTGGAATCCCACCAGCCAGGCCTGTGCCGACTACTGGCTCGGCGCCTATCCCGCGAGCGCCACGCTGCAGCTCGAGAACAGCATCTGGCAGGACCATGCCGGCAGCCTGAGTTGAGATGACCCAGCAGAAAAGATTCGAAGGCATGTCCGTGGTCGTGACCGGCGCGGGCTCCGGCCTCGGCCGTGATGCAGCCATCCGCCTCGCGCAGGAAGGTGCGAAGCAGCTGATCCTCATGGACCTGAGTGCGCACGGCCTGCACGAGACGGCCGAGTGCATCGGCCCGGCGGCATGCACCATCGTCTGCGACACGTCCTCGCCCGAACAGACGGCCGATGCCTGGGGCCGCCGCGAGGTTCCGGCCGAGCTGGACGTGCTGATGACGGCCGCCGGCACCATCGGCGACGGCAGCTCGATCGAACACTGCAGCGTGGCCGAGTGGGACCGCATCTTCGACGTGAATGTGCGCGGCACCTTCCTCGCCATCCAGCACGCGCTGCCGCGGCTGCGGCGCAAGAAGGGCTGCATCGTGACCTTCGGTTCCACCGCCGGTCTCGCCGGCAGCACGGCACTCGGGCCCTATTCCGCCTCCAAGGGCGCGGTCGTCATGCTGACGCGCAGCGTCGCGGTGGTGCACGCGGCCGAGGGCATTCGCGCCAACTGCGTGTGCCCGGGCTCGATCGAGACGCCGATGCTCGATGCCGTCTTCGATGCGAGCGGCGACCCGCAGGCGCGCCAGGCCCGCGAGAGCCTGTACCTGCAACGCATCCCCTTCGGCCGCTTCGGCCGCGCGGCCGAGATCACCGAGGCCGCGCTGTTCCTCGCCAGCCCCGGCGCTTCGTACCTCACGGGCGTGGCGCTGCCGGTGGACGGGGGCCGCCTCGCATGAGACTGCAGGGACGGACCGCCGTCGTCACCGGTGCGAACCGTGGCATCGGCCGTGCCACCGTCGAGCGCTTCCTGGCCGAGGGTGCACGCGTGCTGGCGGTCGATCTGGACGTGCACGAGATCGGCCACCTTCCGGTCCACCGGCTCGCGGTCGACCTCGCGTCGGACGACGGTCCCTCGCGGGTCGCGGCCGAGGCGCGCGCGCTGGGGCCCGTGCATTGCCTGGTCAACAACGCCGGCATCGGCGCGGCCCGCTCGCTCGCGGACAGCGACGACGCGCTCATCGACCGCGTGCTCGGGACCAATCTGCGCGCGGTGCTGCGGCTCACGCGCGACATGCTGCCCCTGCTCGATCCGGATGCGAGCATCGTCAACGTCGGCTCGGCTTTCGGTGAAACGGGCTATCCGACCTCGACCGCCTACGCGGTCACGAAGGCCGGCATTTCGCAGCTGACGCGCCAGCTGGTGGCCGACCTGTCGCCCCGCGGCGTGCGCATCAACGCGGTGGCGCCCGGCGTGATCCGCACCGCCATGACGGCCGCGCGCATCGACGGCGACGAGGCCTACCGCAAGGCCATGGTCGGCGGCACGCCGCTCGCGCGCATCGGCACGCCCGAGCAGGTCGCGGCAGTCATCGTCTTTCTTTGCACCGACGAGGCGGCCTTCGTGAATGGCCAGATCATTGCCGTCGACGGCGGCTGGCTGGCTGCTCGCACGCACGCCTGAGCCGGCAGGCCAGCCGGCCTTGTGCGCCGGCCGGTCACGGTGATGCGCGGCCGCCGGTTCGCCATGGCCGGGTTCCCAAAATAGAATGAAAACAAGGCATGGCCCTTGGGGAATCCGTTCTTCCGGGGCCGCCGCGCGCAAGGAGACCTGCCATGACACGCATGACCCGGCGACGTTTTTCCGAGCTGGCCGCCGCGGCTCTGCTGCCAGCTCCGGCGCTCGCGCAGGACAGGTCAGTCCCGCTCCTCCGGCGCGCGATCCCGCGCAGCGGCGAACTGCTGCCCGCGGTCGGCCTCGGCACCGCCCAGGTGTTCGACCGCGACGATCCGCGCACCCGCGATGCCGCGACGCAGGTCGTGCGGACCTTGCTCGATGCGGGCGGAAGCCTCATCGATACCTCGTCGGTCTATGGCGATGCCGAACAGGTGCTCGGCCAGGTGATGGCGGCCGGCGGCTGGCGCGACAAGGTCTTCGTCGCGACCAAGCTGGAGGCGCCGGACGCGGCCGAACTGGAACGCTCGCAGACGCGGCTCGCGACGCGACGCATCGACCTGCTCCAGCTCCACAACGTGCGCGACCCGCGCCAGTCGCTGTCGCAGTTCAAGGCCTGGAAGGCGCAGGGCGTCTGCCGCTACATCGGCATCACGTCCACCTCGCACCGCGACTTCGCGGCGATCGAGGCGGTGCTCCAGCGCGAGAAGCCCGACTTCGTGCAGATCGATTATTCGCTCGACGACCGCGAGGCCGAGGTGCGCATCCTGCCGGCGGCCGCGGACGTGCATGCGGGCGTGCTGACGGCGTTGCCCTTCGGCCGCGGCCGCCTTTTCCGCGCGGTGCGCGGCAGGCCGGTACCCGATTGGGCCGCGGACTTCGCGGGCAGCTGGTCGCAGTTCTTCCTGAAGTTCCTGCTGGGCGATGCGCGCGTCACGACGGTGATTCCCGGCACCTCCGATCCGGCGCACATGGCGGACAACCTCGGTGCCATGCGCGGCCGGTTGCCGGATGCCGAAGAGCGCAAGAAGATGGCTGCCTTTGTCCAGAGCCTGTAGCGCCCGCGCAAGCGCGGGCGCGCACGGCTGCGTCGCGCCGAATCCATCTCACGCCACGCGCGGCATTCCCACAGCGGCTTCGACCGGGTCCGGAAACGCCACCATCCGCACGCCACTGCGCGCGTCGAAGAGATGAGCCGCGTGCCCCTTGGGCCGAAGGTGCAACACGTCGCCAGGCGCTGCGCTCAGGCGCTCGTGGAACAGCGCGATCACCTGCGCGTCGCCCAGGCGCAGCACCAGCTGCGTCTCGGAACCCAGCGGCTCCACCAGCATCACCTGTGCGGGCAGCCCCTCGCCGGCCGCGCAGCGCTCGAAGTGCTCGGGCCGGATGCCGTAGACGGCCTCGCGTCCCGCATGCGCCGCGCCGGATTCCGCAGGAAGCGGCAGCAGCACGCCGCCGGCCGCGAACCCTTCGGCCGTGCAGCGCCCGGGAATGAAGTTCATCGCAGGCGATCCGATGAAGGCCGCCACGAAGCGATTGGCAGGCCGATCGAAGAGCTCCAGCGGCGACCCCACCTGCTCGACGCGTCCCGCGTTGAGCACCACGATGCGATCGGCCATGGTCATGGCTTCGACCTGATCGTGGGTGACGTAGAGGGTGGTGGTCCGGAGCCGCTGGTGCAGGCTCTTGATCTCGCCGCGCATGACGATGCGCAGTTGCGCATCGAGGTTGGACAGCGGCTCGTCGAACAGGAACACCTGCGGATCGCGCACGATGGCGCGGCCCATGGCGACCCGCTGGCGCTGGCCACCGGAGAGCTGGCGCGGACGGCGTTCGAGCAGTTGCGACAGGCCCAGGATCTCGGCGGCCCGGCGCACGCGTTCGGCGATCTCCGCCTTGGGGCTGCCGCGGTGCTCGAGCGAGAAGCCCATGTTGGCGGCCACCGTCATGTGCGGGTAGAGCGCGTAGTTCTGGAACACCATCGCGATGTCGCGGTCCTTGGGGTCCAGCTCGGTCACATCGCGCGCGCCGATGCCGATGCTTCCGTGCGTGACGCTTTCCAGCCCGGCGATCATGCGCAGCAAGGTCGACTTGCCGCAGCCCGAAGGGCCCACCAGCGCAAGGAATTCGCCGTCGCGAACATGCAGGTCGAGCCCGTGAATGACGTCGACGGCGCCGAAGCGCTTGCGGACTTGGGAGAGGATGACTTCGGCCATGAATGAGGATGGATGAGGACGATCAGCCCTTGAGCCCCGTATGGGCCAGGCCTTCGACGAACTGCCGCTGCGCCAGCACGAAGACGATCAGCACCGGCAGCGCGGTGAGCGTGGCGGCGGCGAGCTGGATGTTCCACATCGGGCCGCCGTAGGCATCGGTGTACTGCGTGAGCGCCTGCGGCAGCGTGAACTTGGTCGGCGTCGACAGGAACACGATCGGCTCCAGGTACATGTTCCAGCTCTGCAGGAAAGTGAAGATGCCCACCGACGCCAGCGCCGGCCGCGCGAGCGGCAGCGCGATGGTGCGAAAGATCTCGAAGCGCCCGAGGCCGTCGACGCGCGCGGCCTCTTCCAGTTCCTGCGGCAGCGCGATGAAGAACTGGCGCATGATGAAAGTGGCGAACACGCTGGGCGCACCGAAGACCGGTATCAGCACCAGCGGCCAGTGCGTGTTGACCCAGCCGAGCTTCAGGAACATCTGGAACAGCGGCACGATGGTCACTTCGGCGGGGATCAGCAGCCCCGTCAGCACGACGATGAACAAGAGGTCGGCGCCGGGAAAGCGGATGCGCGCGAAGGCATAGCCCGCCATCGACGACACGGCGAGCGTGCAGGCCGTGACCACCGCTGCGATCCAGGCCGAGTTCCAGTATTGCTGCGCGAAGGGCTGGATCGTGAACACCTGCCTGTAGCTGCTCCAGTCCGGGTGCGTTGGGAACAGCGGCGGCGGAAACACGAAGATGTCGCTGATCGGCTTGAGCGACGAAGTCACCATCCACCAGGTGGGAAACACGAAGGGGATGAGCAGCACGCACATTGCGCCGTAGAGCGCGACCTTCGTCCGCACGGAGATCTCACTGTTCATGGAAGACGAAACGCCTGCGCATCTGCCATTGGGCCAGCGTCAGCAGCGCCACGATCGCGAACAGCACGATCGCCAGCGTGGAGCCGTAGCCGAAGCGGTGGAACTGGAAAGTCTGCTGGTACAGGTAGTACACCAATACCGTGGTCGACACGCCCGGGCCGCCCTGCGTCAGCACCGCGATCTGCGCGAACACCTGCAGCGAGCCGACGATGGTGATGATCGATGTGAGCAGGATGGTCGGGCTGATCAGCGGCAGCGTGATGCGGCGGAACTGCTTGAAGACCGGCGCGCCGTCGATGCGCGCCGCCTCGTACAGCTCGCGCGGCACGCCCTGCAGCGCGGCCAGGAACAGCACCATGTTGAGCCCCACGTTCTTGAACACCTGCACCACGATCACCGACAGCATGGCGGTGGTGGGCGTGCGCAGCCAGTTCGGCCCCTCGATGCCGAGCAGCGCGAGCAGGCCGTTGATGCCACCGTTGTTCTGCAGCAGGAAGCCCCAGACGATGGTCCAGGCCACCAGCGACACCACCACCGGCGAAAAGAACAGCGTGCGGAACACCGCGATGCCGGCGAGCTTCTGGTTCAGCAGCACGGCCAGCAGCAGGGCCAGGCTCATGTTCAGGACCACGAGGCCGGCCGAGAAGAGCGCCGAGGCCAGCAGCACGCGCGGCAACGAAGGGTCGCCGAGCAGCTGCGCGTAGTTGCGGCCGCCGGTGTAGGTGAAGGTGTTGGCCAGCACGTTCCACTCGTGCAGCGAATACCAGAACACGAGGACCAGGGGCGCCAGCACGAACACGAGCGTGCCCGCCAGCTGCGGCGCCGCGAACAGCAAGCCCGCCAGGCCATCGCGCCGCGCCATGGTCCAGAAGGGCCGGGGCTTGACGGGCGCCCGCCCGGTCGCGGATTCGTCCTGTGTACGGATCACGGCAGTGGCTCGGCGAGTCTCGGTGCTTCAGGCGCTGCGCTATGGCGCAAGCAGCGGTCCGAGCTGATCGCAGATCGCACGTGTCGCCGCTGGGATGTCGGCCTGCGGTTGCCACACGGCATCGAGCCCTGCGCGCACGACCTGCTGCAGGCGTGCGAAATCCGTGTGCGCCGGCATCACCTTGCCGGTCGCGATGCCCGAGACCACGACCTTGTCGAGCTGCGCGGGCGACAGCAGCGCATTGGTCTTCGCCAGCACGTCGGCGTTGAGCAGCGACTTGCGTGCCGAAGGAAAGAACTGCGCCAGCCTGGCCGAGTTCTCGGGGTTGGTCATGTAGGCCACGAACGCCGCCGCGCTCGCCGAATTCTTGCCGGCCTTCAGCACGCCGATGCCGGCCTGGCCGACGATCGCGTAGTCGCCCGCGGGGCCCTTGGGCAACGGCACGAGATCCCAGTCGAAGCGCTTGTCCTTGGGCAGCAGCGAGGCGCGGCTGATCTGCGTGATGGTCATGGCGGCATCGCCGGCGAAGAAGTCGAGGTTCTGGCCCGGCCCGGGCATCGCCTTCTTCGCGTAGATCGCGTCGTGGATGAAGCCCAGCGCATCGACCATGGGCTTGTCGGCGAAGCCGCAGCGCTTGCCGTCGGCGCTCCACGGCATGGCGCCCCAGCCGTTCCAGACCGAGGACAGGTACTGCCAGGCCTGGTAGTTGAAGTCGCGCACCACCAGACCGCCCTTGCCGCTCTTGGCCACGGCCTCGGCCGTCGCGATCGCGTTCGGCCAGGTCCACTGGCCGGCGGCGATCAGCTCCGCCGGGGTCTTGGCGCCGGCCTTCTTGATGAGGTCGTTGTTGACGAACACCGCGAAGGGCGAGGTCGAGAAGGGATAGGCGTAGAGCACGCCGTCCCGCGACCAGCGCTCGGTCGCGGCCGGGCTGATCTCGCCCGCGTTGTAGCCGGGCGTGGCGGCCAGCGTCTTCGACAGCGGCACCAGCGCGCCCGAGTTGACGAAGTCGTAGGCGGCGGTCTCGAAGATCCAGGCCATGTCGGGCGCATTGCCGCCGGCGATCTGCGTGGTCAGCGCCGTGGTGTAGGTCTCGAAGGGCAATGGCTCGAAGCTGACCGTGACGTCGGGGTGCTCCTTCCTGAAGCCTTCGGCGATGCCGTTGAAGACCTTCAGGTGCGCTTCGTTGGCGCTCCAGATGGTCATGCGCAGCTTGATCTGCTCGGCCGACGCGCCGGCCGCGAGGGTCAATGAAAGGACGATCCCGCCGGCGATCGCGCGGAGCAGGGCGGAGGTCTTGCGGTGGAACATGGTGAGGGTCTCCTGGTCTTGTCTTCGATGCGGTCGATGCTTCAGTAGGCGCGCACGTCGGGCCAGTGCGTCTGGATGCCGGCGCGGTGCAACATCGCCTGGAAGGCGAGCAGCCGTGCATCGCCGGCCTGCACCTGGTGCGGCGTGGTGCCGGTGTCCAGGCAATGCGCGGCCAGCATGCCGGCCGCTTCGCCGACGTTCCACTCCACCGGGTGCAGCCGGTAGCAGCCGTTGGTGATGTGCGTGGTGGCAATGTTCTTGCCGCCGGCCAGCAGGTTCGTCATGCGCCGCGGCAGCAGGGCGCCGAGCGGGATCTCGAAGGGGCACGACGGCACGTCGATGTAGTTGTCGCCACCCGTCGAAGGGTGCAGGTCGATGCGGTACATGCCGACCCCCACGCTGTCGCGGTAGCGCAGCGCGCCCTGGTCGCCGCGCACGGCATGCGACAGGTGCTGCTCGACGATGCGCGTCACGCCGAGGATGCGCCGGCTCTCGCGGATGTACGGCGCCATGGCCAATCCGTGCGCCGTGCCCGTGATGTCGCCGCGCAGCCGCAGACCTGGAAAGCCCGTGCCGCCGTCGGCGCGCGGCGCCTCGGTCTGCAGCCAGTAGAAGACCGCGTGCGACAGCTCGGCAGCGGCCTCGAGGTGGCGCGCCTTCTCGGCTTCGGGCACGTCGATGATCGTGCCCTCCATGTAGTCGATCATCGGCCAGTTCACGAGGCAGATGTCCGAGGCATAGGCACCCGGCACGAAGTTGCGCCGCGCTGCGATGCGCCTGAAGGTCCAGAGGTTCTCGTCGCCGCCGCCCTTGCGCTGGTCGGCGTCCACCTGCAGCGGATCGTCGTCCGGATTGGGCGTGAAGGAGCGCTCGACGATCTCCAGCGTGCGCGGATGCGGCGCCTTGAAGCCCAGCAGCGGCCCGCCCCAGAAGTGCGGCTGGTACCCGCGCCAGAAGTCGTAGTTGCGCGGCTTGTCGATCGTGTGGTCGCCGTCCACGTGGTCGATCGCGAAGCAGATCGATACCGCCTGCACGTTGCGCGGCTGGGCGATGGCGGGTGCGCTCGGCTCGCCCGTGTCGTCCTGGCTCTCGAAGCCGGTCAGGTACTCGGTGCCGGTCAGCGGCAACAGGTCGCCCAGCTCGGTCGCATCGATCACGAAGGCAGCGGCCACCGTGACGGTGTCGCCGGTGTCGCGATGGCGCAGCGACACGGCGCGCACCGTATCTCCCTGCGTCTCGGCGGCCACGGGGCGGTAGGGCTGCAGCACCGTCAGCCGGCCGCTGCCGCGGTGAGGGGCCAGCATGGCTTCGAGCACGGCCAGGCCCACGCGCGGCTCGGCGCAGACGCGGCTGACCCAGCCGGCGCCCGGATTGAGTTCATTCCATGCGCGGCTGGCCGCGGTCAGCGGATAGTGGTCGCGGTAGTAGCGGCGGATGCCGTCGCGCAGCGCGCGATAGCGGCGCGTGACGCCGAACTGCTCGACCCAGCTGTGCTCGTCGGGCGGCACGGCCTGGCTGGTGAGCTGGCCGCCGATCCAGTCGTATTCCTCGCTCATCACCACCGTGCGGCCGGCTTCGAGTGCGCCCAGCGCCGCGGCAACGCCGCCCAGGCCGCCGCCGACCACCAGGATGTCCGTCTTCAGTTCTCGCATGCGTCGTCGTTGTTGCAGTGGAAGGTTGGGTTGGCGCGTCAGCGCGGCGCCGGGCCGAGCGTTTCGCCGCGGATCGGCTCGCAGGGCAGCAGGACCTGCTGCGGCGTCTGCGCGCTGCGGCCTTCCACCCGGCGAACGAGCATGGCGGTGGCCTGGCGTCCCATCTCCTCGCGCGGAATCGCGAAGGAGGCGAAGCGCGTGCCGCTGCCCTCGGTGCGGATGTGCGAACCCAATGCCAGCAGCGAGAGATCGGCCGGAAGCCCCAGCCCGCGCGCCTGCGCCGCGCGCTCGAGGCGCACCGCGTCGGCCAGCTCGACGCAGAAGGCCGCGGTGGCGCCGCTGGCCAGCAATGCATCGAGCAGCTCGCCGTCCGCGGGCGGCAGGTCCTGCAGTTGCAGGACCAGATTCAAGTCGGTGCCGAGGGCCGCGGTGAATCCCTCCCAGCGGTCCGCCGTCGACTCGGCCGGACCGATGGGCCCGAGGTAGGCCAGACGCCGATGCCCCAGCTCGCGCGCCTGCCGCACCAGCGCGCCGGTGGCGGTCGCGTAGTCGCCGCCCACGAAGGGCACCGGGCCGCCCGCATCCTCGCGCCGTCCGATCGCGACGAAGGGGTAGTCGCCCGCGATCAGCTGAGCGAGTTCATCGCGATCGAAGTTCTTGCCCAGCACGATGCAGCCGTCGGCGATGCGCAGGCGGCTCTCCTCGGCGAATATCTTGCGCTGCGCCTCCTGGCCCGCGCCGGTGAGCAGCAGCAGGTCGTAGCCGCGGGCCTGCGCTTCTTCCTCGATGCCGAACAGGAAGGGCAGGAAGAAGTCGGCGTGCGCGCTGGGAAAGGCCGGCTCGTAGGTGAAGACGCCCAGGATCCGGTTCGACCCGTTGGCCATGCGGCGGGCGATCGGATCGGGTACATAGCCGGTGTCGCGAATGATCTTCTGCACCCGATCGCGGGTTTCCGCAGGAATACGCACCAGCGCAGGATCGGCCCCGTTGAGCACCAGCGACACCGTGGCCTGACTCACGCCGGCGAGCTTGGCGATGTGGTGCTGTGTCAGGCGACGGGTCGTGGCCATGGTGCCGAAGAAGATTGCTGATGCGTATTACCGAATAGATAATGCGCATTATCAGAAGATCGATTTAATAATCAAGAGAAACAGGGGGAGGGATTTCCCCCCCCTCATTGCGACTTGTCGGATAGCGGCCGTCCTGCCGCTCAACGCCTGTCGAAACAGCCTCCCGCGTAGTAGGCCTTGTCGCCCCCTTCGACGAATGGCACCTTGATGGGCTTGCCCTCGTTGCGCCAGCCATCGACACGCTTGTAGCCTGCCGATGCCAGCTCGCCCATGAGTTCGTCATGGCGCTGGATGCGATAGGGACACACCGCGAAGCCGACGCTGTTGAGCGTGTGCATCGTGCGGTCCGGGTGCGCGGCCGTCGTGTTCAGCACGATGCGTCGGGGCTTGACCGGAAGCGCGGCGAGGATCTCGCCGATGCGCGTGGGCAGGTATTGCAGCGTGCCCGATGCGTACAGCACGTCGTGGCCGCTGGCCTCGCGGAAGTCCGTGCAGAAGCTCAGCTGCGCGGTCGCTTCCCGTTCGATGGCCAAGGCCCCGCCGGCTTGCACGACACCCGGCACGTCGCACACCCGCCAGCGGAGTTCGGCGGGGTAGTTCGCGACGCGCCGGAAGGCGTAGTACTTGATGCCCACATGGCCGCCGAGGTCGAAGAAGCTGCGCATGCCGTCCTCGATCGAGCGCTTGATCCAGAACAGCGCGGGGTAGTCCCAGAAGTAGATCTGATGGCTGTACAAGGCCTTTGCAGCCTCGGCGTTGTCATAGCCGACGGCCTTCGAGGCAGGGGCGGCGGCTTCGGCCGCGGCGAAGCTGTCGAACGACCCCATGAACAGGTTGTCTTCGCGATTGGCGAGGAACTTCCGACGGTACGAGGCGACGCTCCAGGGCGCCGCCAGAAGAGTCGAGATCATGTGTGTTTCTCATTCGTGTGAGGATGAAGAAGGCGCCGCCGCCCGGGTCCAGGCGCGGCATTCCCCGGCTTGGACGGGGAAGAGGGCGCCGAGCAGATGGGGTCGGCGTTCTGCAGGAGGTGGACTCCTGGCCGGCGTGGCTATCGGCGCGGAAAGTCAGGCACGCGTGCAGCGTGCGATCCGCAGCCGATCGGCAACATGAAGACAGTCCGCGCGCGCCGAGGCGCGGCGGGCGAATGCGTCTTCAGGTGGCCTGGCGAGGAGGCCGCTGAAGGCCGTCGAGATAGGGCCAGGGCAGGGCAGGCTCTTCCGCCGCGACGGGACGGACTGGGTCGATGCGCGGCAGCATCAAGCGCGTGGGCGGAACCGCTGCGTCCCCGAGAGATCCATCGGCCGCCATGTGATGGGCCGACTCGGCGGAGCTGTTCTGCGAGACAGAGCCATCCGCATGGTGATGGTGCGGCTTCTCTTGCCAGTGAAGGACGGCATGCCCGATGTCCGTCGCGCCGCCGATCGTCAGGACATAGCCGCCCATGGTCAATGCCTGCCAGAAGGCAGAGACCCACAGCAGAACGAGCGCGAACCGACGTGGCATCGGGCAAGTCTAGTCCAAGGCAGCCCATCGGCCAGCATGCACGGCGACGCGGCGGGCCGGCCTCGCCGAACGCTCGGACTGAGCCCCCATCACCGCGTTGTTCGGCCCATTGAAACCGGCCTGCGCGCCCTAGGATCGATGCCGTACCTCCAAGGCAACTTCAACCCCAGAGCCCACCTGCATGGTCGACGACGGAATTTCGCTGGCGGGCATGGCCCGCCTCATGAAGATGGCCTTCGACGGCATCGACCTCGCGCCGATCGCCGTCAAGCTGATCGCGCGCGCGAGCGCCGACGAGCAGGATGCCGAGGCGCTGATGGACCTGTCGACGCTGCTGCAGCTGCAAGGCAAGCGGGAGGTCGGTCTCGCGGCGCAGGCGCATGCGTTGAAGATCAAGCGGCTGTACGAGCTGCCGGCCCGTGGCGACGCCGCCATCCGCCTGCTCGCGATCATGGCGCCGGGCGACCTGATGACGAACACGCCGCTGCCCTTCCTGCTCGAGGACTCGGATGTCTCGCTCGGCATGCTCTACCTGTTGCCGGGCGAGCCGATCCCGACCGAATTGCCGGCCTGCGATGCCGTCTTCATTGCCGTCGCCGAATCGGATTCGGTGCGCGGCCTCCATCGCCGGCTCGCCGGCAGCGTCGGGTCATGGGGCAAGCCGGTCCTCAACCTGCCCGACCGGATCGTGAACACCTCGCGCACGCAGGCCTACCAGCTGCTGGATGCGGCCGCGGGCGTCTCGATTCCGATGACCACCCGGACCCCACGCGACGCGCTGGAGCGGCTGTCGATCGACGGACTGGCCATCGGCGAGCTGCTGTCGGACGGCGTCTTTCCGGTGATCGTGCGGCCGGTCAACTCGCATGCGGGCCGCGGGTTGGCCAGGGTCGATGCGGCGCACGACATGGCCGCCTATCTGCAGGCGACGGCCGGCGAAGAGTTCTTCATCTCCCGCTTCATCGACTACCGCGGCGAAGACGGGTTGTTCCGCAAGTACCGCATCGTGCTCGTGGATGGCGTGCCCTATCCGGCGCACATGGGCGTGTCCGCGCACTGGATGATTCACTATCTCAACGCCGGCATGACCGACAGCGCGTCCAAGCGCGCAGAGGAAGAAGCCTTCATGCGCGACTTCGCGCACGGCTTCGGCCGGCGCCATGCCGAGGCCTTGCGCACGGTCGCCGAGCGCTTCGGGCTGGACTATCTGGTGATCGACTGCGCAGAGACGCCGGACGGCGAACTGCTGGTGTTCGAGGTATGCACCGGTGCGGTGGTGCATGCGATGGATCCGCCGGATCTCTTTCCCTACAAGCTGCCGCACATGGCCAGGATCTTCGACGCGTTTCGCGCGATGCTGGCGCGCGCGACCGGCGCCCGTCCATAGTCGGACCCGGATCACACGCGCAGCCGGCCCGCGACCACGCACCGCGGTCTGCCGGCGGCGGCAGAATGCGCAGCTCTGACCGCGTGGAGGTTCCCGTCTTGGCCTATCAACTTCACTATTGGCCCACCATCCAGGGCCGCGGCGAGTTCGTGCGCCTGGCGCTCGAAGCCGCCGGTGCCGAATACGTCGACGTGGCGCGCGAGCCGCCCCCCAAGGGCGGCGGCGAGGCCGCGCTCGGGCGGCGCCTCGGCGATCCGCACAACCCGCGCCCCCCATTCGCCCCGCCCTTCCTGATCGACGGGGATATCGTGATCGGGCAGACATCCGCGATCCTGCTGTACCTCGGCCCGCGCCTCGGCCTCGTCGGCGCCGGCGAGGCCGACGCGCTCTGGACCCATCAGCTGCAGCTGACCATCGCCGACGCCGTGGCCGAGGCGCACGACACGCACCATCCGCTGTCGACCGGTGCCTACTACGAAGACCAGCGCGACGCGGCGCTGGAGCGGGCGCGTGCCTTTCGCGAAGCACGCATTCCGAAGTTCCTCGGCTGGTTCGAGCGCGTGCTGCAGCGCAATCCGGCGGGCGACCTGCATCTGGTCGGCGATGCGCTGACCTATGCGGACCTGTCGCTGTTCCAGCTGGTGGCGGGGCTGCGCTATGCATTTCCCAAGGCCACGGCGCATGCGATGGCGAAGACGCCGGCGGTGGCGAAGCTGCACCTCAACGTGAGCCGCCGCCAGCGCGTGCACGACTATCTGCAGAGCCCGCGCCGCATCGCGTTCAACGAGGACGGCATCTTCCGCGCCTATCCCGAGCTCGACGGCTGAGCAGCGGCTACCCGTTCCCGGCTTGCTCGCGCAGGCGCAGCGCGGTGTCGTAGAGCGCGTTGCGCGGCGCGCCGCTGATCTCGGCCGCGAGACGCACTGCGCTCTTGAGCGGCAGCTCGGCCAGCAGCAGTCGCAGCACGCGTTCGCCCTCGGCACCGTCGTCGGCGACGACGGCCTTGGGATGCAGCACCAGCGCGAATTCGCCGCGCGTGCGGTCGCGGCTGGCCGCGAACCAGTCCGGCAGGGCGGCGGCCGTGACGGTCGCGATCTCCTCGAATTGCTTGGTGAGTTCGCGGCCCACCGTCACCCGCCGTTCGCCCAGCGTGGCCAGTGCGCGCGCCAGCGCCTCGATGCGATGCGGTGCCTCGAGCAGCACGACGCTGCGCGGCTCGCGCTCCAGCCGCAGCACGGCCGCATCGCGCTCGCCGGCCTTGCTCGGCAGGAAGCCGGCGAACACGAAGGCGCTGCTGTCGTCGCCGGCCGCGACCAGTCCGGCCGCGCCGATCAGCGTGGTGACGCTGCTGGCGCCCGGCAGCGGCAGCACGCGGTGGCCCGCCTCGCGCACGGCGGCGACCAGGCGCGCGCCCGGGTCGCTCACGCCCGGCGTGCCGGCATCGCTCACGTAGGCGATGCGTTCGCCTCGCGCGAGCCGCGCGACCACCGACTGCGCCGCTTCGGTTTCGTTGTGCTGGTGGATGGCGAGCAACTGCGCGCCCGGGCGGTCGATGCCGTAGGCACGCAGCAGGCTCTGGGTGTGGCGGGTGTCCTCGCAGGCGATCGCATCGACCTGCTGCAGCACCTGCAGCGCACGCAGCGTGATGTCCGCCAGGTTGCCGATCGGCGTGGCGACCACGTAGAGCGTGGCCTGCGGATAATGCTGCGCACCCGCGGCATCGCGTGCCGCCTGCAGGGCGGCGCCGAACGAAGCGGGAGCGAGTGAATTCAACGGACTGACTCCATAACAGGACGGCAGGGAGGCCATCTCGGTGACGACCAAGGAACGCGGCGACGCGGCGGAAGACGCCGCGCTCGCCCATCTGCTGGCGGCGGGCTTGACGCTGCGTGCGCGCAATTATCGAACCCCCGGCCGCGGCGGCGGCGAGATCGATTTGATCATGCGCGATCCGAAGGACGGCACGCTGGTCTTCGTCGAGGTGCGGCACCGCGCCGGCACCACGCATGGCGGCGCCGCGGGCAGCATCACCGGCGTGAAGCAGCGCCGCATCGTGTTCGCCGCGCGGCACTACCTCGGCCGGCTGCCGGCGCTGCCGCCCTGCCGCTTCGATGTGGTGCTGGTCGAGGCGGGCATCGAATGGCTGCAAGGCGCCTTCGACGCCGGTTGATGCATCGACGAGGGAACTGCCGCAGCCGATCGGGCTCAACGCAACACACGTCTTGTTTCACCCCGCGCAGTTATCATCCCGGCCCATGCTCGAGCAACGGATCCAGCAGCACTTCATCGACAGCGCCGACCTCAAATACCAGGCAGGCCCGTTGCTTGGAAAGCCGATTTCGCAGGCCATGCAGGCGCTGCTGGCCTGCGTGACCAGCGGCGGCAAGATCCTGGCCTGCGGTGCGGGCGTCTCGGGCTTCCTGGCGGCGCAGTTCGCCGCGCAGTTCGTGGGCCGCTTCGAGCGCGATCGCCCCGAGCTTGGCGCGATCGCCTTGCCCGGCGATGCGACCGACCCCGCGGCCGATACCGCGGATGCGCTCGACGCCGACCGCTTCGCGCGCCAGGTGCGTGCGCTGGGGCAGGCCGGCGATGTGCTGCTGGCCTTGAGCGCGAGCGGCCAATCCGCAGCCGTGCTGGCCGCGGTGGAAGCGGCGCATGCGCGCGACATGACAGTGGTCGCGCTGCTCGGCAATGCGGCCGGCGGCGCTGCCGGCGGGGCGGTGGGCCGGGCTTTGCGCGAAACCGATGTCCAGGTCTGCGTGCCGCACGAGCGCGCGGCCCGAATTCATGAAGTCCATCTGCTTGCGCTGCATTGCCTGTGCGACGGCGTGGACGCCCAGTTACTCGGAGAACAGGAAGGTTCCATATGACGACGACATCCCTCCAACGCATCGCGTTCGCACTGAGTGCCAGTGCCGCCCTGGTGGCCGGGCTTTCCGGTTGCGTGCCGCTGGTGGTCGGCGGTGCGGCGGCGGCCGGGGTCGGCCTGGTCGCGACCGATCGCCGCAGCTCCGGCGCGCAGCTGGACGACCAGACCATCGAGCTGCGCGGCGCCGCGCGGGTGCGCGACATCGCCAACGACGAGATGTACGTCAGCGTCACGAGCTTCAACCGGCAAGTGCTGCTGACGGGCACGGTCGGCAGCGAGGCCGATCGCCGCCGGGTCGAGGACGTGATCCAGCGCATGGACAACGTCCGCTCGGTCGTCAACGAGCTGGCGGTGGGGCCGTCGAGCACATTCCCGGAACGGTCGAACGACACCTACATCACCGGCAAGGTCAAGGCCTCGCTGCTCGATGCCAAGGACATCTTCGCCAACTCCTTCAAGATCGTGACCGAGCGCGGCGTGGTCTACATCATGGGCCTGGCCACCCGCCGCGAAACCGACCGCGCGACCGAGATCGCGCGCGGCGTCTCCGGCGTGCGCAAGGTCGTGCGCGTGGTCGAGATCGTCAGCGAGGCCGAACTCGCCGGCCAGGTGCCGCAAGGCGGCACCGGCGCCGCGTCGTCATCGCGCTCCAACGTGCCGCTGCCGCCGATGGAGCCCCTGCCACCCGCAGGCTCGCCGCCGCAGGGCGGCGCCGTCGCCACCCCCGTCCGATAGGGCGGCAATACCAGAAACACCGCGGAACCGGCTTCGCCGGGCCGCTGGTGTTGCCCCCGGTAGGGGGTTGGCGAAGCGACACGAAGTGCGCGCAGCCTGGGGGCGAGCTAAAGCCGTTTTATGAGGCTCGAAGTGTCCCAGCGCCCGCCGCCGATCTGCTGCACGTCGGCATAGAACTGATCGACCAGCGCCGTCACCGGCAACCGGGCGCCATTGCGCTTGGCCTCGTCGAGCACCAGGCCCAGGTCCTTGCGCATCCAGTCGACCGCGAAGCCGTAATCGAACTTGCCTTCGATCATGGTCCTGCCGCGGTTGTCCATCTGCCAGCTCTGCGCGGCACCCTTGCCGATCACGCCCAGCACCTCGTTCATGTCGAGGCCGGCGCGCTGGCCGAAGGCGATCGCCTCGGACAGGCCCTGGACCAGGCCCGCGATCGCGATCTGATTGACCATCTTCGCCAACTGTCCCGCGCCGCTGGCACCGAGCAGCGTCACGGCCCGCGCGAAGGCCGCGACCACGGGCCGCACGCGCTCGAAGGCGGCCGCATCGCCGCCGCACATCACCGTCAGCGCGCCGTTCTGGGCGCCGGCCTGGCCGCCGGACACCGGGGCATCGATGAACTGCAGGCCACGGTCGAGCGCGGCCTTGGAGAGTTCCCGTGCCACGTCGGCCGAAGCCGTCGTGTGATCGACGAAGACCGAGCCCTTCGCCATGCCCGCGAAGGCGCCGTCGTCGCCCAGTACCACTGCGCGCAGGTCGTCGTCGTTGCCCACGCAGCAGAATACGATGTCGGCCTTCGAGGCCGCCTCGCGCGGCGTCGGCGCGTGGCCCACGGCCGCCTTCGCCTGCGCTGCGATCTCGGCCTGCCAGGCCGCCGCCTTGGCGGCGCTGCGGTTGTAGACCGTGACCGCGTGCCCCGCGAGCGCGAGATGGCCGGCCATCGGATAGCCCATCACACCGAGGCCGAGGAAGGCGACCTTCTGCGAGGGAACGGAGTCGTAGGTTTTGGGGTTGAGGCTGCTCATGCCCCGAGCTTAGCGCGCAGCAGCCGTGGCCGCCGCGCGCTCACACGATTGCGAAATGTTCCGTGCCTGCCGACAGATCGGGCGTGCGCGCGCGCTGGCTGTTGAGCTTGATCTGCAGTCGCAGGTCGTTGGCCGAGTCCGCGTTGCGGATCGCATCCTCGAAGGTGATCGCGTTGCCCTCGAACAGGTCGAACAGCGCCTGATCGAAGGTCTGCATCCCGAGGTTGCGGCTCTTCTTCATGATCTCCTTGATCTCGCCCACCTCACCCTTGAAGATCATGTCGGAGATCAGCGGCGTGTTGAGCAGGATTTCGACCGCGGCGATGCGGCCATGCCCGTCCTCGGTCGGGATCAGGCGCTGCGAGATCAGCGAGCGCAGGTTCAGCGACAGGTCCATCAGCAACTGGGCCCGGCGTTCCTCGGGGAAGAAATTGATGATGCGGTCGAGCGCCTGGTTGGCGCTGTTGGCATGCAGGGTGGCCATGCACAGATGCCCGGTCTCGGCGAAGGCGACCGCATGCTCCATGGTCTCGCGGTCGCGGATCTCGCCCATCAGGATCACGTCGGGCGCCTGGCGCAGCGTGTTCTTCAGCGCGGCTTCCCAGCTGTCGGTGTCGATGCCGACCTCGCGCTGCGTCACCACGCAGTTCTTGTGCGGGTGCACGAACTCGACCGGATCCTCGACCGTCACGATGTGGCCGTAGGAGTTCTCGTTGCGCCAGTCGATCATCGCGGCCAGCGTGGTCGACTTGCCCGAGCCGGTCGCGCCCACCAGGATCGTCAGGCCGCGCTTGGTCATCGACACATCCTTGAGCACCTGCGGCATGCCGAGGCCATCGATGGTCGGTAGCTTGGCCGGAATGGTCCGCAGCACCATGCCGACCTTGCCCTGCTGCACGAAGGCATTGACGCGGAAGCGCCCGATCCCGGTCGGCGAGATCGCGAAGTTGCATTCCTTGGTGCGCTCGAACTCGGCCGTCTGGCGGTCGTTCATGACGGAGCGCGTGAGCGCCAGCGTGTGCTGCGCGCCGAGCGCCTGCTGTGAGACCTTGGTGACCTTGCCGTCGACCTTGATCGCCGGCGGGAAGTCGGCCGTGATGAACAGGTCGCTGCCGTTGCGGCTCACCATGAGCTTGAGCAGATCGTTGATGAACTGGCTGGCTTGATCGCGTTCCATCTGACAACTCCTACTTCAACTGTTGAGAGACGGCGGCGGCCGCCCCCCGATTCCAGAAATACCGCGGATCCGGCTTCGCCGGTCCGCCGATATTGCCCCCTGCAAGGGGGTTGGCGAAGCGACACGAAGTGCGCGCAGCCTGGGGGTGTGCTTCATCCAGGGAAATTCTCGGGGATCTTGGCCTTGCCGCGCGCTTCCGCGGCCGAAATCACGTTGCGGCGCACGAGATCGGTGAGGTTCTGGTCCAGCGTCTGCATGCCCTGGCCGCTGCCGGTCTGGATCGACGAATACATCTGCGCCACCTTGCCTTCGCGGATCAGGTTGCGGATCGCGGAGGTGCCCAGCATGATCTCGTGCGCCGCCACCCGGCCCTGGCCGTCCTTGGTCTTGCACAGCGTCTGCGAGATCACGGCCTGCAGCGACTCCGACAGCATGGCGCGGATCATTTCCTTTTCCTCGCCCGGGAACACGTCGATGATCCGGTCGATGGTCTTGGCGGCCGACGAGGTGTGCAGCGTGCCGAACACCAGGTGGCCGGTTTCGGCCGCGGTCATCGCGAGGCGGATGGTTTCGAGGTCGCGCATTTCGCCGACCAGGATCGCGTCCGGGTCTTCGCGCAGCGCCGAGCGCAGCGCGTTCGCGAAGGACAGTGTCATCGGCCCGACCTCGCGCTGGTTGATCAGGCACTTCTTCGATTCGTGCACGAACTCGATCGGGTCTTCCACCGTGAGGATGTGGCCGTACTCGGTTTCGTTGAGGAAGTTGATCATCGCGGCCAGCGTGGTCGACTTGCCCGAGCCGGTCGGGCCGGTCACCAGCACGAGACCGCGCGGCTTGAGCGCGAGGTCGCCGAAGATCTTGGGCGCGTTGAGCTGCTCCAGCGTGAGAATCTTCGAGGGAATGGTCCGGAACACCGCGGCCGCGCCGCGCGCCTGGTTGAAGGCGTTGACCCGGAAGCGCGCCAGCCCCTCGATCTCGAAGGAGAAATCGACTTCGAGGAATTCCTCGTAGTGCTTGCGGTGCGTGTCGCTCATGATGTCGTACACCATGGCGTGCACGGCCTTGTGGTCGAGCGCGTCGACATTGATGCGCCGCACGTCGCCGTGCACCCGGATCATGGGCGGGAGCCCGGACGACAGATGCAGATCCGACGCCTTGTTCTTGACGCTGAAGGCCAGCAGTTGGGTGATGTCCACGAAGTTCCTCGGTGACGTTTTGATACGCTTTTGATGATTATGACGATGATTGACGACAAGCTCCAACAAGTTCGCGCCCGGATCGTGACAGCATGCACAGCCGTCGGCCGTGATCCGGCGAGCGTGCACTTGCTCGCGGTGTCCAAGACCTTTGCGGCCGACGCGGTGCGCGAGGCCCTTGCCGCCGGCCAGCAGGCCTTCGGCGAGAACTATGTCCAGGAAGGCGTTGCGAAGATCGAAGCCCTGGCGGGGCTTCGCGACCAGCTTCAATGGCATTGCATCGGACCCTTGCAAAGCAACAAGACACGCACCGTGGCCGAGCATTTCGACTGGGTCCACAGCATCGACCGCCTCAAGATCGCCGAGCGCCTGAGCGAACAGCGCCCGGCCCATCTGCCGCCGCTGCAGGTCTGCCTGCAGGTGAACGTGGACGGGGGCGCCAACAAGTCCGGCGTGCCGGCCAGCGAGGCGCTGCCGCTGGCGCGCGCCGTGGCGGCACTGCCGCGGTTGCAGTTGCGCGGGCTGATGGCGATTCCCGAGCCGGCGCCGGACTTCGCGGCGCAGCGGGATCTGTTCCTGCGCGCCGCCGCGGTTTTCGGCGGCATGCGGGAGGCCGGGCTCGCGGTGGACACCTTGTCGCTGGGCATGTCGGCCGACCTCGAGGCGGCGATCGCGGCCGGCAGCACGATGGTCCGCATCGGCACGGCGATCTTCGGCGCGCGCTGAACGTTGGGCGTCCGGCGCCGCTTGCCGCAAGCGCATAACCGGCAACGCATCGCGCATAGGGCATGGCGCGCCGGGCATCGGAGGTCTATCGTCACGGCCATTCGTTCAACCACAAGGATTGCCATGGGCGCCGATCTCTCTTACGTTCATCCGACCGCCAACAGCCCCTGGGGCACCTACCTGTCGCAGGTCGACCGCGTCGTGCCCTACCTGGGCGACCTGGCCCGCTGGGCCGAGACGCTCAAGCGCCCCAAGCGCGCGCTGATCGTCGACGTGCCGATCGAAATGGACAACGGCACCATCGCCCACTTCGAGGGCTTCCGCGTGCAGCACAACATGTCGCGCGGCCCGGGCAAGGGCGGCGTGCGCTTCCACCCGGACGTGACGCTGGAAGAAGTGATGGCGCTGTCGGCCTGGATGACGGTGAAGACCGCGGCGGTGAACTTGCCCTACGGCGGCGCCAAGGGCGGCATCCGTGTCGATCCGAAGAAGCTGTCGCAGAAGGAGCTCGAGAAGATCACGCGCCGCTACACCAGCGAGATCGGCATCATCATCGGCCCGCACACCGACATCCCGGCGCCCGACGTCAACACCAACGCGCAGATCATGGCGTGGATGATGGACACCTATTCGATGAACATCGGCGGCACCGCCACCGGCGTCGTCACCGGCAAGCCTTTGCACCTGGGTGGCTCGCTCGGCCGCGTCAAGGCGACCGGCCGCGGCGTGTTCGTCACCGGCCGCGAGGCCGCGCGGCGCCTCGGGCTCGACCTGCGCGGCGCGCGCATCGCGGTCCAGGGCTTCGGCAACGTGGGCTCGGTCGCGGCGGAGCTGTTCGTCGAAGCCGGCGCGAAGATCGTCTCGGTGCAGGACCACACGGGCACCATCGTCAACGAGAACGGCCTCGACCTGAAGGCACTGATCCCGCTCTCGCGCGCCGACGGCCTGGTGAGCTTCAAGGGCGGCGACGTGATCGCCAACGAAGCCTTCTGGGACGTGGCCTGCGACATCCTGATCCCCGCGGCGCTCGAAGGCCAGATCACCGCCGAACGCGCGAAGAAGACCACCGCCAAGCTGGTGCTCGAAGGCGCCAACGGCCCGACGGTGCCGGTCGCGGACGACATTCTGGCCGAGCGCGGCGTGCTGGTCGTGCCCGACGTGATCTGCAATGCCGGCGGCGTGACGGTGAGCTACTTCGAGTGGGTGCAGGACTTCTCGTCCTTCTTCTGGGACGAGGACGAGATCAACGTGCGGCTGGACCGCATCATGATGAACGCGCTCAACAACATCTGGGACACGGCCGACAAGCACAAGATCACGCTGCGTACCGCCACCTTCGCCGTGGCTTGCGAGCGCATCCTGATGGCGCGCCAGGAGCGTGGCCTCTACCCGTGATCGCACTGCGCATCGGCGGCTGAGCGGGAACGCCAGGCCCGCGGCATCGTCAAAGGGTGGTTCGTTCCGCGCGATGGGGTGCCGCTAGCATCCCTGATCCTGACCCACCCGATGCCGCCATGCGTTTGCCGTTGTCCCGCGCTTCCTTCCTGCTGCTGCTTCCGCTCGTTCTTGCCGGCTGCGGCGATCTGCCCACCAAGCGCGTCTCCTACGAACCGGAAGAGTTCGATTCCACCACCACCCACACGCGCACCTACGGCGCCAGCGAGGCCCAGACCTGCGAAGCGGCCCGGCGTGCGTTGCTGAGCCAGGGCTACATGATCACGGCGGGCAACGCCGATCTGGTGACCGGGCGCAAGAGCTTCCAGCCGGCCACCGAGGTGCATGTCGAAGTCGAATTCCGCGTCGTCTGCGCGCGCGAAAGCGACGGCAAGGGCGGCGCACGCAACACGATCGCCTTCGCCAGTGCGCTGCAGGACCGCTACGGCATCAAGAAAGTCAACAACTCGGCCAGCGTGGGCGTCGGTGCGATCGGCTCGCTGTCGCTGCCTTTTTCGTCCAGCGACGACGCACTGGTCAAGGTCGCCAGCGAAACGTTGACGGACGAGCGCTTCTACGACCGCTTCTTCGCGCTGATCGACCGCTTTCTGCCCGAGGCCGCCGAAATCACGCCGTCCGAGCCGCTGGCGCCCGCGCCGGCGGCGGCCACGACGCCGTCCGAGCCGGTCTTGCGGCCGGTGCCGCCATCGGCCACGCGCGGCTGAGGGCGTGCTCAGGCCGCGGCGGCCCGGTTCCGTGTCTGGCCGAGCGCCGCCTCGAGCTGCTCGACATCGAAGGGCTTTCGCAGCCAGACCGTGCCGGGCATGGGCCTTGCCGGCCTCGGCTGCCCGGTCGCGAAGATGACTTCCAGCGTGTGCCGCGATCGCAGGATCTCGGCCAGGTCCAGACCTGATAAAGCGGGCAGTCCGACATCGGTCATCAGCACGTCGAAGGCGCCTTCGAAGAAGCGGTCCTTGGCGATCTCCGCGCTCCTGACGCCGGTGGCCCAGTGGCCGAGCAACCGGATCATCTCGAGGGTGGCCGCCAGCGTGTCGGGGTCGTCTTCCACGACCAGGATGCGAAGCGGCCCCGGGGATCTGGCTGCCGGGACTTGCGCGTTGCCTGTCATTCGGTGTGTCGTTGTCGTCCGGTGAAACGACCCACTGTACGGGCGAAGGCGAGACCCTGCATGCCACGCCTGTTTTTCCACCCGGGCCGCTTGCCTTTGCCGGGCACCGGGTCCGGGCAACGATGTTGCCGCGCGCCTGCTAGAGCGATAGCGCAACCGAGCGCGCGGCGCAGGCGGGCAGGCCCGTCAGCCCGCACAGGCGCTGCAACACGCCGTAGCCCTGGGCCAGCGCGGCCGAATAGGTCGCGAACGAGCGCTCTGCGCGGTGCAGCGGCTCGAAACGGCCGTCCTGGCGGACATCCTCGTGGATGACCCAGAAATACGATCCATCGGTCGGTTGTTCCACCAGCAGTCCAATTTTGCGAACGCCCATCTCAGTTCTCCATAAGCCGCAGCGAATGCTTAGGAATGTAAGACGATGTGTTTAATTTGAAGTGTTCGAAAATTCACGGTCGGGCCTCTTTTGGCGAGGCCGTCAACGGTTTTCAACGCGCAAGCGTCGACTTGCCGAACAGGCTCTCGATCAGCTCCACCGCCACCTCCGCCGTGCGGTTGCGCACATCCAGCGCCGGATTGAGCTCCACCACATCGAGCGAGCCGAGGCGGCCGGTGTCGGCGATCATCTCCATGCACAGCTGCATCTCGCGCCAGGTCGGGCCGCCGCGCACGCCGGTGCCGACACCGGGCGCGTAGTCCGGATCGAGGCAGTCGAGGTCGAAGCTCACGTGCAGGTGGGTGTCGTCGTCGACATCCTGCAGCGCTTCGGTCATCGTCGTGCGCATGCCGTGCTCGTCGATGTGGCGCATGTCGAACACCTGGAGCCCGAGCGCGCGGATCGCCGCCTTCTCGTCGGCGTCGACGCTGCGGATGCCGAGAAAGCGGATCGCGTCGTGCGCGATCGCGGCGCGCTCGCCGCTCCAGCCGGTCAGCGCCGCCGGACCGTGGCCCAGCAGGCAGGCCGCGGGCATGCCATGGATGTTGCCGCTCGGGCTGGTGGTCTCGGTGTTGACGTCGGAATGCGCATCCAGCCACAGCACGCGCAGCTTCTGTCCACGCTGGCGCACCTGCCGCGCGATCGCGCTGATCGAGCCGATCGCCAGGCAATGGTCGCCGCCCAGCAGGACGGGCAGGCGGCCTGCGCCGAGCGCCTGGTCGACCGCCGCGTAGACCGCGCGATTCCAGACGACCACCTCGTCGAGATGGCGCAGGCCGTCCATCGGCGCGGCCCAGGGCGTCGCCGGTCCGGCGAGATTGCCGCTGTCGACGACGGTGAAGCCCAGGCGCGCGAGCATGCCCGCGATGTCCGCCACCCGCAGCGCGTCCGGGCCCATGCCGGCGCCGCGGACGCTGGCGCCGATGTCGGTGGGCGCACCGATGAGTTGGAGGGTGATGGTCATGGCAGAAGTCCTTGCGAAGGATGTCGTGTCGGCCGGCGATGCGCCGACGGTACAGCATGCGCGCCGGCTTGCGGGTAAGCCCGAGTGCCGCGCCGCACGGATGGGGCGCCGTGCCGTCGTAGCATGCCAGGGTCGGAATTGGGGCAGTTGGACTAACTATCGAACCGTTCTAGTTTTTCAGGCCTAGGGCTTTGCGAAGAAGATGAGACCCATCAACTTCATCAAGGAAACCACCATGTCCACCCAGAACTTCGCAAGCGCCGCCATTCACGTCGTCGGCCAGTACAGCGACGCCGGCAAGACCCTCGTCAGCGCCTATCGCAGCGGCGCGCATCGCCTGCTGAACGGCGCCGCCTCGCGCTACGGCCAGTTCCTCGGCAACCGCCAGCTGCCGCTCTTGAACGAAGACATCAAGGCCCGCCTGATCGGCGCGCAGGAAAAGGTCAACGGCTTCCTGGCCAACCGCCTCGACATCGACACCAGCCGCGTCGTCAACGTGATGGACCGCGTCGCCACCGGCGCCACCACCGGCATCGAATCGGTCTCCAAGCTGGCCGCGCGCGTCGAATCGCCGCTGGGCAACTCGGTGCTCGGCACGCTCAACAGCCTCCACATGCCGATCGCCCAGGTCTCGGTGCAGATCGCCGACCGCATCGTCGCCGGCGCCAAGAAAATCGAAGATCGCGTGGCCGGCGCTCCCGTCGCCAAGGCGGCCCGGACCGTCAAGGCCAAGGCCAAGCCGGTCGCACGCCGCGCGGCGCGCACCACGCGCAAGGCCTGACCGGATGGCGGACGGCGGCCTCTCTTCCCAACGCCTTTTCGGAGCCACGCATGGCGACTCGCCGCGATGAAACTGTAGCCGTGAAGAAGAAGGCGCCGGCCTCTGCCAAGGCGCCGCCGGCCCGCAAGGCCGCGGTGCGCAAGACCGCAGCGGCAAGGAAAACCCGATCGCAAGATGCGACCCCCGCCGCGCCGCCGGCGAAGAAGCCCGGCGCGCAAGCCCTCCTGCGTGCCGGCCTGAAGGCCCTGGACAACGTGCGCAACGACGTCGTCAAGCGCCAGACCAACGTGATCGAAAGCCTGCTCGGCATCGCGCAAGGCAGGCCCGACGCGGCGGGCGGCAAGGCCGCTCCCGCGCGCGGATTCCCGAGCCTCGACAGCTTCGGCATCCGCAAGTTCGAAGATGTCTTCGACCAGCGCGTCGCCACCGCGCTGCAGCGCCTCGGCATGCCGGGCGCCCAGGAAATCCAGGAACTGCGCGAACAGATGCGCCAGTTGCAGGAGCACCTCGAGCGCATCGAATCGGGCCGGCGCAAGCGCTGAGGCCGGCGCGGTCCGCATCCCTCGTCGTGGCCAGCTCCAACACGCGCGAACGCATCCTGCAGGTCAGCCTGGCGTTGTTCAACGCACAAGGGCTGGCGGCGGTGTCGACGCACCGGATCGCAGCGGAGCTGGAGATCAGCCCCGGCAACCTGCACTACCACTTCAAGGCCAAGCAACTCATCGTCGATCGCCTGTTCCGGCGCTTCGAGGACAGGCTCGCACTGCTCAACGGCTCTGCCGCCACCGTGCGCGCGATCGACGACCTCTGGCTCGCGCTGCATCTGCGCTTCGAGGCGATCGAGGCCTTTCGCTTCGTCTACCGCGACATGGCCTATCTCGCGAGCGAATATCCCGCGCTCGGCCAGCGCGCCCAGGCGCTGACTGCGCAGAACCTGCTGGCGGCGCAGGCGCTGTGCGAGACGCTGGTCGGCGCCGGTGTCATCGATGCGACAGCCGAAGAGGCGCAGATGCTGGCCCTGCAGATGGTCTTCACCACCACCTGCTGGCTGTCCTTCGAGCGCCTGGTGCCCGGGCGCGACGCCTTGCAGCAGGCCGATCCGGGCCTCGCGGCCTTCTACACGCTGACGCTGGTTTCGCCCTACGTCTCCACCGAGTCGAGGGCTTACCTCGATTACCTGCGGGGCAAATACCTCCGATAAATGAGTCGCCTGTCCGACTCGCATTTCGAAGCCTCGACCCTACATTCCACAAGAACGACCCAGGAGCCTGCCATGACCGCCGCCGCCCACGATCCGATCAAGCCGCCCTCGAAGCTGCTCCTCCTGGCCGAAGGCCGCGCGCTCTGGGAGGCCGGCGCTGCCGTGGCCCTGTGGCCGCTGCTTCAGCTGACGCCGCGCGGCGATGGCCATGCCGTGCTGGTGCTGCCCGGGCTGGTGGCCAGCGATCTCTCCACCAAGATCCTGCGACGCTACCTGCAAAGCCGCGGTTACGAGGCGCACGGCTGGGGCCTGGGCCGCAACTTCGGCCCGCGCAAGGGGATCGAGCAAGGAATGCTCGAGCGGCTCGAAGCGCTGCATGCCGAGACCGGCCGCAAGGTCAGCCTCGTGGGTTGGAGCCTGGGCGGCGTCTACGCGCGCCTGCTCGCATCGAGCCGGCCCGAACTCGTGCGCAGCGTCATCACCCTGGGCAGCCCCTTCACCGGCAGCGCACGCGCAACCAACGCCTGGCGCGTCTATGAAGGCGTGAGCGGCCAGAGCTCGGAAGACCCGCGCCGCATGCGGCAAGTGGAGCCCACGCCCTCGGTGCCGACCACCTCGATCTTCAGCCGCAGCGACGGCGTCGTCGCGTGGCGCTGCAGCGTCGAGCAGCCGGGACCGAACGCGGAGAACATCGAGGTCGTGGCCAGCCATCTCGGCCTGGGCGCGCATCCCGCGGTGCTGTACGCGCTGGCAGACCGCCTCGCCCAACCCGAAGGCACCTGGAAGCCCTTCGACCGCGGGATGCTCGGCCCGCTGATCTTCCCCGACCCGGCGCGTCCGGACCGAAGCTAGGCCCCCGCCCAGACGTCGAGCACGTAGCGCTGCTGGGCGATCATCCGCTCCATCCATGCGCTGCCATCCTGCCCGTGCTCGCGCGCGATGTCCGACAGCGTGCGCCGCACGTCGGGCTCCATGCGCGAGCCATCGCCGCACACGTAGACGATCGCGCCCTGGTCCAGCAAGCGCCAGACCTGCGCGGCCTGTTCGCGGATCAGATCCTGCACATAGACCTTGCGCTCGCCCGCACGTGAGAAGGCGGTGTGCAACTGCATCAACCCGCTGTCGGCCCAGCGCTCGAGTTCGTCCCGGTAGATGAAGTCCTGCCCGGGATGCCGGCAGCCGAAGAAGAGCATCGCCTCGCCCGGCGCCGCGCCCTCGGCGATCTGCGCCGCGCGTTCCTGCAGGAAGCCGCGGAAGGGCGCAAGCCCGGTGCCCGGCCCGACCATGATGACCGGCCGCGCCGGATCGTCGGGCAGGCGAAAGCCCTCGGCCGTGGTCTCGCGCACCACGCCATGCACCATGTCGCCGGCCTCGGCGCGTGCGAGATAGCTCGAGCACACGCCCTCGAAACGGCCCAGCCCCGAGCGCGCCGGCCCGTCCACCACGCCCACCGTGACGCTGCAGCGCGCCGCATCGGCGCTCGGTGACGACGAAATCGAGTAGTAGCGCGGTGTGAGCGGCGACAGCATCTCGAGGAACAGCGCGAACGGGATCTGGCAGGCCGGGAATTCCTCCAGCAGGTCGAGCACCGACTTGCGCTTGTGCAGCACCTCGCTCTTGTAGAGCGCCGCCGAGGCCTCGTCCGCGCCGGAGAGCGCCGCCAGCTTCGGCTTCGTGAACGGGCATTCGGTCTGCGCCGCGAGCTGCGCGATCTGCTTGCGCGTGGCCACGTCCTGCAGCTCGACGTAATCGCCGAGCAGGCGGTCGATCGCGATCACCTGGTCGACCGGCAGCGCCGCCTTGCGGCCCGGCGCGGCCTGCAGCCGCAGGTGGGCGTTGCGCGCGAAGCCGAAGCGCGCCATCGCGCGCTCGACCTGCGCCGGCCCGTTGCGCGGCACCACGCTCAGGTGATCGCCGGGTCGATAACTTACGCCCTCGGGCAACTGCAATTCGACATGGCGCGTCGAGCGCGCATCGGCCGCTGCAGCGGCACCTGCGCTCTGCAACTCGCGGTTCTCGATCACACGCATCGCCACCGCACCGAGCGCATCGACCAGCGCATTCTTCTGCGGCGGCGGCAGCTCTTCGAGCGTGTAGAGCGGCTCGCTCTGCGCCGGCGCGTCCGCGCCCGTCTTCAGGTCGAAGGCCGCGACCAGCGCCGGCCACAGCGCATCGCTCCAATCCTGGAAGGCGCCGTCCATGTCCTCGCGCGCATCGCCTTCGCCGCGTGCATGCAGGCGCGTCGCGCCCAGCATCGCGAGCCGTTCGTCGATGCGGCGCGGCACGGCCTGGTAGGTCGAGGCCCAGTCGGTGTTGCCGCAGCCGAACACGCTGAAGCGCACGCCGTTGAGCGCGTCGTCTGCCTTGTCGAGCCAGCGATGGAACTCGGCCGCGTTGTCCGGCGCCATGCCGTTGTACGAGGCGCAGACGATGGCCACGGCGCCGTTCGCCGGCAGGCGCTCGGCATAGTCGTCGAGCGAGGCCAACTGGGTCGAGAAGCCGCGCAGCTCGCCGGCTTCGGCCAGCTGGCGCGCGAGATCTTCGGCGGTGCCGAGGTTGGAGCCCTGCAGCACCAGCAGCGAGGTGCCGTGGCGCGCCGCCTGCGTTCTGCGGGATGCGGCCGGCTTCCCGCTGGCCGCGGCCGGCACTGGCTGCGATGCGTCGTCGCCGCGCGAACGCGTGGCCGGGTCGCGCAACAGCGCCTTGATCCTGAAGCCCTCGGGCTTGATCGTCAGCGCTTCCTTGATCTTCAGCTTGTAGCCGGTGTGGTCCACCAGCGTGAAGCGCTGCAGGATCATGCCGAGCGTGAGCACCGCTTCCTGCAGCGCGAACTGCCGTCCGATGCAGGCGCGCTGGCCGTTGCCGAAAGGCTTGAAGGCATTGACCGGCCGCTCGCGTTCGGCTTCGCGGCTGAAGTGGTCGGGGTTGAACCGGTCGGCATCCTCGCCCCATACCGTCTTGTCGCGATGCAGCGCCAGCGCATGCATGATGATCATGTTGCGCTTCTTGATCGTGTACTGGCCGCCGATGGTCGTGTCTTCCTTCGCGGCCATCGCGATCGCCGGCGCGGTCGGGAACATGCGCAGCGATTCCTTCAGCACCTGCAGCACGTAGCCGAGGCGGTTGACCTGCGCATAGGTCGGCTTCACCGACAGATCGGGGCCGAGCACGTGGTCGACCTCGGCCTGCGCCTTGGCCATCGCGTCCGGATTGTTCAGCAGGAAGTAGATGGCGAAGGACAGCAGCCCGCTCGTGGTCTCGTGGCCCGCGATCAGGAACTCGATGCACTCGTCGCGGATCTGCCGGTCGTCCAGCTGCTCGCCGGTCTTCTTGTCGACGCCGGCGATCATGTAGCTCAGCAAGTCGGGCTTGGTCGCGATGTCGGCGCCGCTCGCGCGCCGCTCGCGCACGATGTCCTCGACCATCTTGTGCATGTAGCGCACGTCCTTGCGCTGCTGCGCCAGCTCTTTCTTGAGCATCAGCTCCTCGAGCGGCAGGCCGCGCCGGTTCTGCACCGTTTCCAGCGTGCGCACCATCGCATCGACGAAGGGATGGAAGCCCTCGCGATAGAACGAGTTGAAGCGATAGCCGAAGCCGCACAGGCCGATGGTGTCGAGCGTGAGCGCGGTCATGTCGCGCACCACGTCGACCTCCTCGTCGAAGTTCAGCCGCTCCCACTTGGTCACGAGCTGCCCGGCGATGTCGAGCATCATCGGATGGTAGGCCTGCATCGCGCGCTGGCTGAAGTTGGCCAGCAGGATGTTGTGCGGCTTCGACCAGGTCGACTCGTGCGTGTCCGAGGTGAAGAGCCCGTGCGACAGTGCGCGCAGCCGGCGCAGCGTGCCCTTGGTGCTCTTGTCGAAGCGCTTCTCGTCGCAGAGTTCGTCCACCAGCGCCGCCGAGGACACCACGATCACCGGCATGCCTGGCATGTCGAGCCAGTAGATGGCGCCGAGCTCCTGTGCAATCTTCCACATGTCCAGCACCGGCGAATCGGAGCCGATCGACAGGATATTGCCGACGAAGGGCTTCTTCGCCGGATGCGGAATCGGGTAGAGCGCGTTCTTGCCTGCCATGGTCTTCGTGCCTTTCGCGTGAAACCGATCACGGACCGCCGATGCGGTCTCGCAGTATCTCGATGGTGGAGGGGTGCGGCGGGCCGGGGTATTCCCTTAGCGGTGCGTGCGAAGGCCGAACACGCGCCAGGCCAGCTTCGACAGTTGCGCCACCACCTCGTCCGGCGACAGGCGCCCGCCCGGGCGGTACCAGGTGTAGAGGAAGCCCGGCAGGCTGCAGGCGGCGAGCGCGGTGATGCGGGTGTCGTCGAAGTCGAAGTCGCCGTCGCGCCGGCCTTCCTCGAGCAACGGGAACAGCCGGTCGTAGAAATGGTGCGCGAGCTTCATCTGCGCAGCCTTGTATTCGGGGCGATAGACCTGCGGCTCGCGGTAGGGAAAGAAGGCGCAGGGATGGTGCGCGACGGTGGCGCGGATCAGCCGTTCGATGCCTTCCATCACCTTCTCGCGCGCGCTGCGCCGGTCGTCGGGCGCGAAGTCCATCGCGGTCAGGCAGTCGACCGTGGGCCGCCACGAAAGCGTCTCGAAGATTTCCTGCTTGTCGCGGAAATAGTAGTAGACGAAGGGCTTGGTGACGCCGAGCGCGCGCACGATCTGCGCCATCGTGGTGTTGGCATAGCCCTGGCGCGCGAACAGATCGGTGGCCGCGGCGAGGATGCGTTCGCGCTGCACGTCGGTCGCCTCGGTGGCGGCGCGCTGGCGGCCCGTCCCCCGCGGCAGGTGGGGTTTGTGCGGTGTCTCCGATGTTCTACCCATCGGTAGGATTGTTGGTGCACCATGCGGGGCTGGCAAGCGAGCCGGTCGCTGCACCGGCTATCGATAACCCTGAGAGACTGACGCCATGGAGACAAGCTCCCCGCTTCGCGATCCGCGGCGCATGGGCAGGGCCTGAAGAAGGACCCCGGGTGTTCCAGAAGATCCTCGTGGCCAACCGCGGCGAGATCGCCGTGCGGCTGACGCGCGCCTTGCGCGACCTCGGCATCGCGAGCGTCGCCGTCCATGCGAAGGACGATGCGGCTGCGCTGCACGTGCAGCTGGCGGACGAGGTCGCGCCGCTCGCCGCGGCCGGCCCCTCGGCCTACCTCGACATCGCGGCGCTGATCGCCGTCGCGCGCGAGCGTGGCTGCGACGCGGTGCACCCGGGCTACGGCTTCCTCAGCGAGCGCGCCGATTTCGCGCGCGCCTGCGAGGCCGCGGGGCTGTGCTTCATCGGGCCAACACCGTCGCAGCTCGCGCTGTTCGGCGACAAGGCGGAAGCACGCGCGCTGGCCCAACGATGCGGCGTGCCTGTGATGCCGGGCAGCACCGGCGCGGTGACGCTGGCCGAGGCGCAGGCCTTCTTCGCGGTCCAGCAGGCCGAGGGCGCCGGCATCATGGTCAAGGCGCTCGGTGGCGGCGGTGGCCGCGGCATGCGCGCGGTGTCGAATGCGTCCGAGTTGACGGAAGCGCATGCGCGCTGCATGTCCGAAGCCCGCGCCGCATTCGGCATCGAAGGCGTCTACGTCGAGCGGCTGATGCGCGATGCGCGCCACATCGAGGTCCAGGTGCTCGGCGATGGGCAAGCGGTCGCGAGCCTCGGCGAGCGCGAATGCACGCTGCAGCGGCGTTTCCAGAAGCTGGTCGAGATCGCGCCGAGCCCGTCCTTGCCCGAAGGCTTGCGCGACCAGATCACGCAGGCCGCGCTGCGCATGGCGCGGGCGGTGCACTATCGCAGCCTCGGCACCTTCGAGTTCCTGATCGACCTGCATTCGCCGACCTTGCCCTTCGTCTTCATCGAGGCCAATCCGCGGCTGCAGGTCGAGCACACCGTGACCGAAGCCGTCAAGGGGCTCGACCTGGTGCAGCTGCAGATCGGCATTGCCGCCGGGCGCAGCCTGGCCGAGCTGGGCATCGATGACGTGCGCACGGCGGCGCAGCGCGGCTTCGCGGTGCAGTGGCGCATCAATGCCGAGACACTCGACGCGCAGGGCCATGCGCGGCCGTCCGCCGGCACGCTGGCGCGCTTCGAACTGCCGTCGGGGCCCGGCGTGCGCGTCGACACGCACGGCCATGCGGGGCTCGCGCCCTCGCCGCACTACGACACGCTGCTCGCCAAGCTGATCGTGCACTCGCCGTCGCCGCGCTTCGGCGATGCAGTGCGGCGCTCGCTGCGCGCATTGGCGGAATGCCACATCGACGGCCTGGCGACCAACCTGGCGCTGCTGCGCGCGATCGCGGCGCGGCCCGAGTTCGCGACGCAGGCGGTGCACACGCGCTTCGTCGAAGAGAACCTGGCCGATCTGCTGGCTGCGGCCGCGCACATCGACGCCGCGGCCGCGAAGAACGCGCGGCCGGCCGCCTTCGTCGAAAGTGTCGCTGCGCCGTCGCAGGGCGAAGAGGGCGGCCTGGTGGTCAGGGCACCGATGCCTGCGAGGCTGGTGCAGTTCGAGGTCGAGCTCGGCGATGTCGTGCCGGCCGGCGCGCAGCTCGGCGTGCTCGAGGCCATGAAGATGGAGCATCTGCTGCCTGCGCCCGCGGCCGGCCGCGTGGTCGCGCTGCTGGCCGTGGCCGGCGACTACCTGGTCGAGGGGCAGTCGCTGGTGCGGCTCGAAGCGGTGGACACGCAGGCGGCCGCGGTCGAAGCGCAGGCCGAACCGGACCTCGACGAGATCCGGCCCGACCTGCGCAAAGTGATCGACCGCCATGCGCCGACGCTCGATGCCAACCGCATCGCCGCCATGGCAAAGCGCCATGCGCAGGGCGGCCGCAGCGCGCGCGCCAACATCGCCGATCTCTGCGACACGGCCGACGATCCCGGCAACTTCACCGAGTACGGCGCGCTCGCGATCGCCGCGCAGACGCGCCGCCGCTCGCGCGAAGATCTGATCGCCCACACGCCGGCCGATGGCATGGTGACCGGCATCGGCAGCGTCAATGCGAGGCAGTTCGGCGCTGAAAGCTCGCGCTGCGTCGTCATGGCCTACGACTACACGGTGCTGGCCGGCACCCAGGGCATGCGCAACCACCAGAAGACCGATCGCATGCTGGGCATCGCGCACGCGCTGAAGCTGCCGGTGGTGCTGTTCGCCGAGGGCGGCGGCGGCCGGCCGGGCGACACCGACATGCCGGTGGTCGCCGGCCTGAACAACCACACCTTCAGCCGCTTCGCCGCGCTCTCGGGCCAGGTGCCGGTGGTCGGCATCGCGCATGGGCGCTGCTTCGCGGGCAATGCCGCGCTGCTCGGCTGCGCCGACGTGATCATCGCCACCGAGGCCAGCAACATCGGCATGAGCGGCCCGGCGATGATCGAAGGCGGCGGCCTCGGCCGCTTCGCGCCCGAACAGATCGGGCCGAGCGGCGTGCAGTCGCGCAACGGCGTGATCGACATCCTGGTCAGCGACGAAGCGCAGGCGGTCGACGTGGCGAAGCACTACCTGTCCTACTTCCAGGGCGCGACGCATGAGTGGCAGTGCGCCGACCCGCGCCGGCTGCGCCGTGCCGTGCCCGAGAACCGGCTGCGCGTGTACGACGTGCGCGCTGTGATGCACGACCTGGCCGACAGCGGCTCGCTGCTCGAATTGCGCGCGGGCTTCGGCGCCGGCATCGTGACGGCGCTGGCGCGCATCGAGGGAAAGCCCATCGGCCTGCTGGCCAACAACCCGCATCATCTCGGCGGCGCGATCGATGTCGATGCGGCCGACAAGGCCGCGCGCTTCATGCAGCTGTGCAATGCGCACGGCCTGCCGCTGGTGGCACTGTGCGACACGCCGGGCTTCATGGTCGGCCCCGAGATCGAGGCCCAGGCGCAGGTGCGCCACGTGTGCCGGATGTTCATGGTGGCCTCGCACTTGCGGGTGCCGTATTTCGCGGTGGTGCTGCGCAAGGGCTACGGGCTGGGTGCGCAGGCGATGACGGCCGGCGGCTTCGATGCGCCGGTGTTCACCGTCGCCTGGCCGACCGGAGAGTTCGGTGCCATGGGGCTCGAAGGCGCGGTGCGGCTGGGCTTTCGCAAGGAGCTCGAGGCCGCGGCCGAAGGCGCCGAGCGCGACGCGCTGTTCAAGTCGCTGGTTGCGCAGCAGTATGCGAACGGCGAAGCGATTCCGATGGCCGAGACGCTGGAGATCGATGCCGTGATCGATCCGGCCGACACGCGCGCCTGGCTGGTGCGCGGGCTCGCGTCGTCGGCGCGCATGGCGGCGCAACGGCCGGCGGCAACCTTTGTCGACACTTGGTAACGCGCGCGGGCCGATGTCCGACATGGATCGCGCAGCGCCTTCGTAAACTGATGCGCTTTTGCGCATGAACCTGGTTTCACGATTCTTCAGCCGCGCGGGTGCGGCGGCACTGGCCTGTTGCGCCGGTGCGTTGCTGCTGTTGCCGATGATGGCCGCGCAGGCCGCCGATGTGCGATGGGCGGCGAGCTGGGCCGCGGCGCCGCAGGACTACCAGCAGCTGCCGCCTGCGCTGCGCGCCGCGCCGCCGGAGGCGCTGGCCGCGTCCGGCGCGCAGACCTTGCGCGAGCGCCTGCTGCCGACGCTGGGCGGTCGCCGTGTGCGCATCCGTTTCTCGAACGTGTTCGGCAAGATGCCGCTGCACATCGCCGCCGCGAGCGTGGCGCGCAGCACCGGCGGTGCCGCCGTCTCGCCCGCCACGCTGCGCCAACTGCAATTCGGCGGCCGCACCGACATCACCCTCGCGCCGGGTGCCGAGGCATGGAGCGACGCGGCCCGCCTGAGCCTCGAGCCCGGCCAGGCGGCGGCGGTGAGCTTCGAGGTCGGTGCGCCGACGTCGTTCGCCACAGCGCACCATCTGCCGCCCGATGCGACCTGGATGCTGCCGGGCCGTGCGGTGATGCGGACGTCATGGCGCGATGCGGCGCCCTCGCCATGGAACCATGTCGTCACGGGGCTCGACGTTGCGAGCGCGACGGCGCCGCGCGTGGTCGTCGCCTTCGGCGATTCGATCACCGAAGGCGTGGGCGGCCGGGATGCGCAGGGCCAGCCGGGGTCCTATCCCGATCAGCTCGCGACGCGGCTTCGCGGCCAACCGGGCGGCAGGACCTCCTTCGCGGTGATCAATGCCGGCATCGCCGGCAACCGCCTGCTCGCGGACCGGATCGGCCCCGGCGGCATCGCGCGCTTCGGGCGCGACGTGCTGGGGCAGAGCGGCGTCACGCACGTGCTGATCCTGATCGGCATCAACGACCTGCTCTTCGGCCAGTCGCCTGGCCTGGCCGAAGGCGGCAAGCCCTTGCCGGAGATCCCCGGCGTCGAGCAGATCACTGCAGGACTGCAGCAGTTGATCCGGCAGGCTCGCGACAAGGGCGTGAAGGTGCTGCTGGGCACGCTGCTGCCCTTCAAGGGCATGCCGGCGCCGTACTGGAGCGGAGAGCGCGAGGCGCGCCGGCAGGCGGTGAACCGGTGGATCCGCGGCCGCCAGGATGTGGAAGCGGTGGTCGATTTCGATGCCGCGCTGCGCGACCCGGCCGACCCCGCGGCATTGAACCCGCTGTACGACAGCGGCGATCATCTGCATCCGAGCCATGCCGGCTACGCCGCCATGGCCGGCGCGGTCGATCCGCAGGAGCTGAGGGAATGAGGCGACACAGCTTTACACAAGACTTCGCGCGCGGCTTACATGCGATTCACACGGGCGCGAGAGGATGAAGTCTTCAACCACTCATGAGGAGCATCCTATGAAAAAACTCGCTGTCACCCTGGCCGTCGGAGCCGCATCCCTGTTGTCGGTGGGGGCCGTGGTCGTGCCGACGGCCGCGCAGGCGCAGCCCCTGGTCATCCAGGCGCCGCCGCCGCCGCGCTTCGAGCGCGTTCCACCGCCGCGCCGCGGCTTCGTGTGGGCGCCTGGCCACTACAAGTGGCGTGGCGGACGGCATGTGTGGGTGGGCGGCTTCTGGGTGCCGGCGCGGCCGGGCTACGTCTACCGTGCGCCGGAGTGGCGGCAGCACGGTGGCCGCTGGGAATACTCCGGCGGCCGCTGGGACCGCGACGGCGATGGCGTGCCGGACCGCTATGACCGCAGGCCCAACAATCCCTACCGCCGCTGACGCAGGCACCCCGGCATGAAGAACGCCCGCCCTCATCCGGCGGGCGTTTTCGTTGGGCAGCGAAGACAACGAGACGCCGCACGCGCAGGGCGCGACTGGGCGGGGCCGCGTACCATCGGGGATCGAGAGTCGATCGCGAATTTGCGCTGTATTGACCGGATTCCGGAACGATTCGATAGAATGCCGCCCAGGAGTGATTTGCAACGATGGCTTTGTCCCCGGAACTCGAACGCGCGCCTGACGACAAGAGCAGGATCCAGTCCATCGGCAAGATGATGGACATCCTGGGCTGCTTTTCCACCACCTCGCGCCACCTGACCCTCGGGCAGATCGCCAAATCGGCCGGCGTGCCGCGGCCGACGGCGCACCGGATGCTGTCGGCGCTGCGCGAGATCGGCTTCGTCGAACAGGACGGACGCAACGGAAGCTACAGCCTCGGCATCCGGCTGTTCGAGCTCGGAAGCCTTGCCTTGGCGAACCTCGACCTGCTGCGCGAAGCCAAGCCGTACATGGACCGGCTGTCGCGGCTGTCGGGCGAGTCGGCCCACCTCGGCGTGTTCAACGGCTTCGAAGTCATCGTGGTCGAGCGCGAGGAGCCGGTCGACCGGCCGCTGCGCGGGGTGCAGCCCAGCGAATCGTCGCCGGCCTACTGCACGGGCGTGGGCAAGGCGTTGCTGGCGTTCCAGAAACCGGAGGTCATCGAGCGCGTGATCTCGAACGGCCTGAAGGCCTTCACCACCAACACCATCACCTCGCCCGAGCGCCTGCGCTCGGAACTCGAGGCCATCCGTGCGCGCGGCTATGCCACCGATGATTCCGAGCACCAGCTCTGGACCAACTGTGTCGCGGCCCCGATCCGGAACGCCTCCGGCCACGTGTTCGCCTCGATCAGCGTGACCGGGGCCGCCGATCGAATGACCGCCGATCGCATCGTTCAGCTGGCGCCGGTCGTCGTCCAGACGGCCGACACGATCGCCCGCCAACTGGGTTACGAAATACCGGGCTGACACTGGGCCGAGGCGCTTTCGCGCCTGTCGCCGCGGCCGCCTTCCATCCTGCATCCGCGAGACCTCGCACGGGGGCGCGCGCGTCTGCGCGCCTTCGATCGAAATACGGGAAAACCCTTTGCAGGTCGGACTTTCTTATCGCCTATATTTGTCGAAATGATGTACCGGATTCCGGAATGACATCGACCCGACGAAATCCCTTCGCCCCACTCAAAGGAACTGCGACATGACCCATCCCGCCTCCAGCCTGCGAAGCAAGCTCACCGGCGTTCTGCCTCCCATCACCATGCCCTTCGATGACCAGGGCGACCTCGTGAAGGGCGGCTTGCGCAAGCAGATCGACTTCATCATCGAGCAGGGTTCGCGTGCCGTCGTCGCCGGCGGCAGCACCGGCGAGGGCCATACGCTGACGGCGGCCGAATACGAGATGGTGATGCGCGAAGCCTTCGACGCGACCGCGGGCCGCGTGCCGTTCGTGGCCGGCCTGATCGTCCAGAGCACGCGCGATGCCATCGAGCGCACCAAGAGCCTGAAGGGCCTCGACATCGCGGCGCTGCAGGTCACGCCGGTCCACTACCTCTTCAAGCCCGATGCCGACGCGACCGTCGAGCACTTCCGGGCCATCCATGCGGCGACCGGCATTCCGATCATCATCTACAACGTCATCCCCTGGAACTACCTGAGCGTCGACCTGATGCTGCGCATCATGGAAGAAGTGCCGGGCGTGATCGGCATGAAGCAAAGCGGCGGCGATCTCAAGTCGATCTCCGACCTGCTGCTGCGCTGCAAGCCGGAAAGCCTGGTCCTGTCGGGCGTCGATGCGCTCCTCTATCCCGGCTTCTGTCTCGGCATCCATGGCGCCATCAGCGCGCTGACCAGCGCCGTTCCCGGCGTCGTCGTGGCCATGCAGAGGGCCGTCGAGGCCGGCAACCACGCGCTCGCGAAAGACATCCACTTCAAGCTCAACGCGCTGTGGAACACGCTGCCGCACGACAACCTGCCGGCCTGCGTCAAGTACATCCAGCATCTGCAGGGCGTGCCGATGTTCCAGCCGCGCGCTCCGATGATGCGCGTGACCGAGGCCCAGAAGGCCGCGATCAAGGTCGCTCTCCAGCCGCTGCTGGCTTGAGCTTCCAACGGCGCGGATTCCTTGCGGGAGACACCGGCTTGAAAAAAATCCTCAATCGACCGGACGACTACGTCGACGAGATGCTGGACGGCCTCGTGCTCGCGCACCCGGAGAGCCTGCGGCGCGTCGGGCCCGACGGCCGCGTCCTTGCCCGCGCCGCGGGCGCCCACAAGGGCAAGGTCGGCATCGTCACGGGCGGTGGCTCGGGCCACCTGCCGGTGTTCCTGGGCTATGTCGGCGAGGGCCTTCTCGATGCCTGCGCGGTCGGCAACGTGTTCGCGGGTCCTCGCGCCTCCGACTGCCAGGAGGCGGCACGCGCGGCCGATGGCGGCGCGGGCGTGCTGCAGCTGTACGGCAACTACGGCGGCGACCGGATGAACTTCGACATGGCGCAGGAGCTGCTGGAACTCGAAGGCCTCGACGTGCGCTCCGTGCGCGTGAGCGACGACGTCGCCAGCGCGCCGCTCGCGGAGCGCGCCAAGCGCCGGGGTGTCGCCGGCATGGTCTACGCGTTCAAGATCGCCGGCGCCAGGGCGGCTGCCGGCGCCAGCCTGCACGAGGTGGCGGCCACCGCGGCCAAGGCCGCCGACGCCTGCCGCTCGATCGGCGTGGCATTGACGCCTTGCGTCATCCCGGAGTCGGGCAAAGCCTCGTTCGAGATTGCCGAAGACGAAGTGGAGTTCGGCATGGGCATCCATGGCGAACCCGGCATCTGGCGCGGCAAGCTCAAGTCGGCAGACTCGCTGAGCGCGGAAATGCTCGAGCGCCTGCAGGCCGAACTGAAGCTCGCGCGCGGCGACCGCGTGGCCGTGCTGGTCAACAGCCTTGGTGCGACGCCGCTCGAAGAGCTCTACATCCTGTACCGCCATGTCGCGACCGCGCTCGCGCAGCAGGGCGTGACGCCGGTCATGCCGCTGGTCGGACGCTACGCGACCTCGATGGAAATGGCGGGCGCATCCCTGACGCTGATGCCGCTGGACTCGGAACTCGAGGCGCTGCTGAAGGCGCCGGCCTCGTGCCCGTTCTGGAGCGTGTGATGCCGAGTCCGATCGACCTGCACCAAGGCCTCGCGCGCTGGGCGACCGCGCTGCACCAGTCGACTCACGAGCTCAACGCGCTCGACGGACGGCTCGGCGATGGCGACCTCGGCACGACCCTGGGCAAGTGCGCAGCGAACGTGCGCGAGGCGCTGCCCGCGCTGCCGCAGGACTTCGCCGGCATCTTCAGGTCCTGCGCTGCGGCGTGTGCCAAGGCCTCGGGCTCGAGCTTCGGCACGCTGCTGGCGCTCGCCTTCATGACCGCGTCCAAGCACGTGAGCGGCGTGGAGCGCCTCGACCGTCCCGCGCTCGTGCGCCTGCTCGATGCCGTGACGACGTCGCTCGGCGCGCGTGGCGGCGCGGCCTTCGGGGACAAGACGATGCTCGACAGCATCGACGCCATTGCGCGCGCGCTGGAAGCCGCGCCCGATGGTGCCGAGCTGCGCACGGTGGCCATCGACGCCGCCCGTGAAGCCCTCGACACGTACAGATCGAAACCCAACCGGATCGGCCGCGCCCGCATGTTCGCGGACAAGAGCATCGGCATGGACGACCCGGGGATGGTGGCGATTCACCGGATGACCCAAAGCCTTCAGGCCTGAAGCCTGGCGTATTGAACCAGCGGATCGCGGCGCCATCGCCCGCGCCGCGACATGGAGACAACCAATGAACATGAGCGCAACCGTCGCCGCCGACCGTTCCATGGGCGGCGCGAACGATCGGAATCAGAAGCTGAGAACCGTCGTCGGTTCGAGCCTCATCGGCACGACGATCGAATTCTTCGACTTCTTCATCTACGGGACCGCCGCGGCACTGGTCTTCCCGAAGCTGTTCTTTCCGACCCTGTCGCCGCTGGTCGGGATCCTCGCTGCCTACGCCACGCTGGCGATTCCGTTCCTGACCCGGCCGCTGGGCGCGATCGTGTTCGGCAACTACGGCGACAAGCTGGGTCGCAAGAAGATGCTGATCCTGTCGCTGATGATCATGGGCCTCGCGACCTTCGCGATCGGCCTGGTGCCGACCTACGAATCCATCGGCGTGGCCGCGCCGATCCTGATCATCGTGCTGCGTCTCGTCCAGGGCTTCGCGCTCGGCGGCGAATGGGGCGGGGCGACGACGATGGTGGTCGAATACGCGCCGCCCGCGCGCCGCGGATTCTTCGGCTCCTTCGTGCAGCTGGGCAACGTGCTGGGCCTCTTCATCGCGACCCTGGTCTTCGCGCTGCTGCCCAAGGACACCCTGCTCGACGGCTGGTGGCGGCTTCCTTTCCTGGCCAGCATCCTGATGCTCGGCGTCGGTCTCGTGATCCGCTCGAAGATCGAGGAGACGCCGATCTTCGCGCAGCTGAAGACATCCGAGGTGCGGCGAACGCCCATCGTGGACGTCCTGCGCCACCACAAGAAGGCGGTGCTGCTGGCCATGGGCATGCGGACCGGCGAGATCGTGCTGGGCTGGCTCGTGATCGGCTTCCTGCTCACCTATGCGACGAAGACGGTCGGGTTCAGCTCGAACGACGTGCTCTACGCCATCCTCGGCGCGAGCGGGCTCGGGCTCTTCACCTTCCCCCTGTTCGGCGCGCTGTCCGATCGCATCGGCCGCCGGCCGGTCTACCTGATCGGCGCCGTCATTGCCGCGGTCTTCGCATTTCCGTTCTTCTGGCTGATCGATGCCAAGGTGCCGGCGCTGTTCTTCTTCGCCATCATCTTCGGCTACGCGATCGCGCTGGGTGCCATGTTCTCGGTGCAGCCGGCCTTCTTCTCCGAGGCCTTCGACACCAACGTCCGCTACACGGGCGTGTCGCTGGGCTACCAGCTCGCCAACGTCATCGGCGGGCTGACGCCGATGATCGCGACCTCGCTGGTCGCGGCGGCCGGCGGCAAGTCCTGGCCGATCTCGACCTTTCTGGCCCTCGCATCGCTCATCACGGTCGGCTGCGTGCTGCTGTCGAGGGAAACCTCCGGCAGCTCCCTGGCTTCCCGTGCGGGCCGCGCGTCGAGATGAGCGATATCCCGGGGCAGGGCGGCGACGCCAGCGGCCCGTCTTTCATTGCCTTTGACTCTTTGTGCCCATCACTTCGGAGAATGCCCATGAATACCAGCACCGTCACCTCGCGCGAACCGGGCGCGGCGCAACCGCTTCGTCGAGGCTGCGGCCCGATGGCCAGGCGCTGTGCGCTGATCGGCGCCGCGCTCGTCCTGCCGGGTCTGGCCGCCGCGGAGGACACCGAGCTCTCGTTCTGGACCAACCTCACGACGGCCGCGCAGGCCAATGTGATCCAGAAGCAGGTCAACGATTGCACGGCGGCCACGCCCAACGTCAAGGTGCACTTCGAGACCGTGCCGTTCTCCTCGATGTACACGCGGCTCGTCACCGCGTTGCGCAAGGGCGATCCGCCCAACGTCATGAACACGCTGGAGGGCGCGGTGGCCTTCCTGCAGGCCAAGAACGGCATCGTGCCGGTCACGGATGTCGTCAACGGCCTCGGCCAGGACGACTTCATTCCCGCCTACCTGCATGCCGCCAGCAAGGGCGGCCAGATCTGGGGCGTGCCGGACTGGGCGCTGCACCAGGAGGTCTGGTATCGCAAGGATCTGTTCGCGCAGGCCGGCCTCAAGCCGCCGAAATCCTGGCCCGAGCTGTTGCAGGCAGCCAAGGCGCTCAATCGCGAAGCCAAGGACGGCAAGCCGGCGACCTACGGATTCGCCGTGCCGATGAGCAGCGCGCTGGTCGGGCCGCAGACCTATTTCCAGATCTTCTATTCGGCCGGCGGCACCGTGTTCGATCCGAAGACCGGCGCCTATGTGTTCGACAAGCAGAAGGACATCGCCGTCAAGTCGCTGCAGTTCCTCGTGGATCTCTACAAGGCCGCCTCGCCGCCGTCCAGCGTCGAATGGTCGTGGAACGAATACCGCACCGCCTACGTCAAGGGCCAGGTCGCGATGACCAACGAATGGGGCGCCGTGGTCCAGATGGCCGTCGAACAGAACCCGGACATGCTCAAGCAGATGAGCGTCTTTCCCTTCCCCGGCCCGAGCGCGGACAAGAAGCCGGCGGCGGCGCTCAACGGCGGCTACTACTACGTGGTCGGCAATTCGACGCCGGCCAAGGTGGCGGCTTCGAAGGAACTGCTCAAGTGCCTGTACAAGGTCGATCGCGTCGTCGAGCGCGCGAACACGCGTCCCATCTTCGCGGTGCCTTCGACCAAGAGCGCGTTCAACAGCGCGGGCTACCAGTCCAACGAGATGGTCAAGCGCTTCAAGCCCGAGATGGACACCATCTTCAATGACGTCATGCAGAACTGGTACCGCTACGGCATGGAAGCGGGCCTGAATCCGCTGGCGGGGCAAATCGAGGCGACGACCTTCATCGGCGATGCGCTGCAGAATGCGGCGCTCGGCAAGATCACGGTGGAGAAGGCCGTCGATCAGATGAACGACCAGCTCAAGCAGCAAGTCGCGGCGATGTCGCGCTAACCATGGACGCAGCACGCAAGATGCCGGGCGCGACCCTTGCCAGGAGCTTCCGCGGCCGGGGTGCGCGAACCGGCTTCCTGTTCGCGGCACCCGCGATCCTGTTCCTGCTCGTCTTCGTTGCGTATCCGATCGTGGATGCCATCCGTCTGAGCTTCCTGGAGATCGACTTCGTCACCGGGGCCGAGCGCTTCGTCGGCGTGCAGAACTTCGCCGAGATCTTCCAGTCGCCGAAGCTCGGGACGGTCCTGCTCAATACGCTGGTCTGGTCGCTCGGCTCGCTGGTCGGGCAGTTCGCGCTGGGTCTCGGCGCCGCACTGGTGATCAACCAGGACCTGCCCGGCATGCGCTTCGTGCGCTCGGTGCTGCTGATTCCCTACGTGGTGCCGGTGATCACCGTCGCGCTGTTCTGGCGCTGGATGCTCGACGGCACCTACGGCATCGTCAGCTACGGGCTGCAATCCGCGGCCCTGCTGGCGCCGAACCAGTCGCCGCTGGCCCTGCCGGCGGGCGCGATGACGAGCGTCGTGCTCGCCAACATCTGGCGCGGCTTCTCCTTCGTCATGATCTCCTACTGGGCGGCGCTGCAGAACATTCCCAAGGACCAGTACGAGGCCGCGTCCGTCGACGGCGCCAACTGGTGGCAGCAGTTCCGCTACGTGACGCTGCCGAACCTGGCCGAAGTCACGCGCACGCTGATCGTGCTGCGGGTCATCTGGACCGTCACCTACTTCGACCTGATCTGGCTGATCACGCGCGGCGGACCGGGCGGCTCCACCGAGCATTGGCCGATCTGGATCTACCAGGAGACGATGGGCTTCTTCCGGTTCGGCTATGGCGCGGCCCTGGCCACCACCCTGGCGGCGGGGCTGATGCTGCTCGCCCTGCTCTATCTGCGTTCGACGCGCGAGAAGGTGAACGCATGAGACGCCATCGAAGAATCAGGGCCGGCGTGGTCTATCTCGCCGCGCTCCTGCTGTTGCTGTCGGTGGGCTTTCCGCTGATCTGGATGCTGCTGTCCTCGCTCAAGCCCTCGGCGCAGCTGTTCACCTCGCCGCCGAAGTTCTGGAGCGGCAGCCTGACGCTGGAATGGTATCGGTCGGTCGCGTTCTCGTCGGGAGCGCCGCGCCTGTTCCTCAACAGCTTCCTGGTCGCGATCTGGACCACGGTGATCTGCCTGACGGGCGGCTGCTTGGCCGCCTACAGCGTCACGCGCTTCGACTTTCCCGGCAAGCAGACCTTCATGATCGGCGCGCTGGTGAGCTACGTGTTTCCGGCCATCGTGCTGTTCGTGCCCATCTTCTTCATCCTCAACGCCATCGGCCTGGTCGACACGCTGGCCGGCATCGTGCTGGCCCACACGGTCCTGACCTTTCCGCTGGCCGTCTGGATGCTGCGTTCCTTCTTCCTCGGCATTCCGAAGGAGATCGACGAAGCGGCCTGGGTCGACGGCGCTTCCTACTTGCGGACCTTCATCCTCGTCATTCTTCCGCTGACGCTGCCCGGCATCTTCTCGGTCGGCATCTTCGTCTTCGCGCTGTCGTGGAACGAGTACCTGTTCGCCAGCATCCTCGCCACCTCCGGCATCAACAAGACCATCCCCGTCGGCATCGCCGAATACATCACCTCGTTCGACATCCGCTGGGGGGAGATCATGGCGCTCGGCACGCTGACGACCATTCCGGTGGTCGTCCTCTTTCTCGGCGCGCAGAAATATTTCCTGCGCGGCGTCCTGGCCGGCGCGGTGAAGGGCTAGCGTCGAACACGGCGCAGCCCCGTGCTTCGCCACACCCACAGAATCGGAAAACCATCCATGGCATCAGTAGTGTTCGAAGGCGTCGAAAAGGCCTTCGGCGACACCCGGATCATTCAGGGCATCAGCTTTTCCATCGACGACGGCGAGTTCGTGGTGCTCGTGGGGCCGTCGGGCTGCGGCAAGTCGACGCTGCTGCGCATGCTCGCGGGCCTCGAGGACATCGATGGCGGCAGCATCGCCATCGACGGCCGGACCGTGAACGAGCTCGAGTCGAAGGACCGGGACATCGCGATGGTCTTCCAGAGCTATGCGCTCTATCCGCACATGACCGTCGGCGAGAACATGGCCTTCAGTCTCAAGCTCAGGAAGTTCGATCCGGCGCTGATCGAGGCGCGGGTGTCGAAGGCCGCTGCCATCCTCAACCTCGAACCCTATCTCGCGCGGCGCCCGCGCGAACTCTCGGGCGGGCAGCGCCAGCGCGTCGCGATGGGGCGGGCGATCGTGCGGGATCCGAAGGTGTTCCTGTTCGACGAGCCGCTGTCGAACCTGGATGCCAAGCTGCGGGTGGCGATGCGCGCAGAGATCAAGGCGCTTCATCAGCGGCTGAAGACCACCACGGTCTATGTCACGCACGACCAGATCGAAGCCATGACGATGGCCGACCGGATCGTGGTGATGCAGAACGGACGGATCGAACAGATCGGAACGCCGCTCGCGTTGTACGACGCGCCGGTGAATCTGTTCGTGGCCCAGTTCATCGGCTCTCCCTCCATGAACATCGTCGAAGGCACGATGAGAACCGGTGCCGACCCCTGCGTGGAAGCGGCCGGCGGCGCGCGCTGGCCCGCGCCCGCGGGCACGGGCACGGACGGCCAGCGTGTCGCCTACGGCGTGCGGCCCGAGCACCTGCGCCTCGTCGGCCCGGAACACAGCGGGGCCGTGGCCGGCGAGATCGTGGTGGTCGAGCCGACCGGGTCGGAAACCGAGCTTCACGTGCAGGTCGGCGAGGCGCGGATCGTGATGTCGATCCACGGCCGGCTTGCGGCGCGACCCGGTGACCGGGTCTTCCTGGCCGTCGATGCGCAACTCACCCATGTGTTCGACGTCTCGACCGGCATGCGACTGATCGCGCGCTGAGTCTTCCTTCTTCCACGGTTCGCATCCAGTTTCTCGCACCTCATCCGCCCATGAAGACCATCACCGAAGCCGCCCGCCAGACACCGCTGGTCGAAACCTATGACGTCATCGTTGCCGGTGGCGGAACCGCCGGCGTGATCGCCGCGATCGCGTCGGCGCGCAATGGCGCGCGCACACTGCTCGTCGAGCGCAGCGGCTTCCTGGGCGGACACATCGCATCGCAATTGCTGGAACACAGCGCGGGCTGGTTCGATGCCGCGGGCCGGCGCATCGTCGCCGGGCTTCCGCAGGAACTGGTCGACCGGCTGGTGCGTGCCGGCGCATCGCCCGGCCATGTGCGCGACGACACCGGCTATACGCTGTCGCGCGTGCCGGTCAACCACGAGATGTTCAAGTCGATCGTGACCGGGATGGTCGCGCAGGCGGGTGTCGATCTTCTCTTCTTCTCGCCCGTCGTGGGTGTCCTGAAGGACGATGACAAGGTCTCGGGCCTGATCGTCGAGAACAAGTCGGGGCGCACGGCCTACGGTGCCGACGTGGTGATCGACTGCACCGGCGATGCGGACGTCGCCGAAAGAGCGGGCTGCGCATTCCTGTCGGAGGCCGATGCGCCGACCCAGCCGGTCAGCCTGTTGTTCAAGCTCGGCGGCATCGACCACCAGGCCCTGCTCAAGCACGTCGCCGCCAACGAGCAGGACTTCAAGCTCGGCGTCGCCACGGCCGCTCTGGTCGGCGAGGACCATGTGAATCTCTGGGGATTCGGACCGGAGCTCGCGCGGGCATTCGACGACGGCACGGTGTCCCTGAAGCGAAGCGAACTGCACTACAGCGGCTGGGTGCGCAGCGGCGAGGCGGTGATCAACGTGACGCGCTTCGCGGCCGACGCCACCCGGTCGGAAGCCCTGGCGGAGGCCGAGATCGCGCTGCGCCGCCAGGTGCTCGAGTTCACCGAGTTCTTTCGACGCTACATCCCCGGCGCGCAGAACTGCTTTCTGTCGGCCAGCGCGTCGTGCGTCGGGGTGCGGGAGAGCCGGCGCATCAAGGGCCGCAACATCCTGACCGACAACGACGTCCGGACCGGACGCCGGTTCGAGGATGCCGTTCTTCGCGGCGGCTTCCCGATCGACAGCCACGACCCGAAGGGCGCAAGCCTCGATTCGGCCGAGCATCTGGCGAGCGGCTACGACATACCGCTGTCGGTGCTCGTGCCTGCGGATGTCGACGGGCTGATCGTTGCAGGACGCTGCATCTCGGCGGAGCGCAAGGCGCTGGCGAGTGCGCGCATCTCCGGCACCTGCATGGCCATGGGACAAGCCGCCGGAACGGCGGCTGCGATGGCGTCGCGTCTTGGCAAGCCGTTGCCGGCGCTGGACATCGGCGAGTTGCAGCGCGTGCTGGCCGAGCAGGGCGCGATCCTGCGATGAGCCACGGCGGTCCGCGGGATGCCGCGGCGCCGCGCGCCAGCCGTCAGAAGAAGAGCCGGAATACCAGCGGCATCAGCAGCGCCGCCAGCACCACCTGCAGGCCCAGCGCAAGCCCGGCATAGGCACCCGCATCGGCATCGACGTGCAGCGCACGCGCCGCGCCGATGCCGTGCGCCGCGGTGCCGAGGCCGAAACCGCGCGCCGCGAAGCCCTCAGCATCGGTGCCGATGCGCAGCGCATCGAACAGATACTTGGCCGACAGTGCGCCGACCATGCCGGTGAGCACCGCGAACACGGCCGACAGGGCCGGGATGCCACCGATCTTTTCCGAGATGCCCATGGCCACCGGCGCCGTGACCGACTTGGGCGCCAGCGACAGCACCACGTCGTGCGGCAGGCCGACGGCCCAACCCAGCGCGACGGCCGATCCGCAGGCGGCCGCGCCGCCGAGCAGCGCCGCGAGCATCAGCCGGCCGAAGCGCTGGCGCAGTTCGATGCGCCGCTGCCACAGCGGCCAGGCCAGCGCGACCACGGCGGGGCCGAGCAGGAAATGGATGAACTGCGCGCCCGCGAAATAGGTCGGGTAGTCGACGCCGGTCGCGAGCAGCCCGCTCGCCAGCGCGATCACCGACCACAGCACGGGATTGGCCCAGGGTGGACTGCCGAGCCGCGCATAGGCCGCGTTCGCCAGCAGGTACACCACCAGCGTGGCCGTGAGGCCGAACAGCGGCGTGGCCGAGAGATAGATCCAGAGTTCGACGAAGCGCGGCATGCGGCTAGGCTTTCTTGCGGGTGCCGTAGAGCAGCAGCGTCGTCACCGCCAGCCCGATCCAGGTCGACAGCACGATCACGAGCAGCATGCGGCCGCCGTACTGGCTCAGCAGCGCGAGATGCGTCATGACGCCGACGCCGACCGGCACGAACAGCAGCGACAAATGCGCGAGCAGGAAATTCGCGCACTCGCCGACCGGTTCGCGCACGATCGCGAAGCGCAGGCCTGCGAGCAGCAGCACCAGCCCGAGCACCGGCCCGGGCAGGGGCAGCGACAAGCCGCGCGACAGCAGCTCGCCGATCGTCTGGAACACCAGCAGCCAGGCCATGCCGCGCAAGCCGTTCATCGTGTTCTCGCTCTAGAACCGCGGCAGATCCGCGAAGCGCTGCGTCTGCCCGCCGCGCACCACCTGCTTGCCATACTCCGCGCAGCGCTGCAGCGTCGGGATCACCTTGCCCGGATTGAGCAGCCCCGTCGTATCGAAGGCGCGCTTGACCCCTGCCATCTGCGCGTTCTCCTGGGCCGTGAACTGCACGCACATGCTGTTGAGCTTCTCCACCCCCACCCCGTGCTCGCCCGACACCGTGCCGCCCATCGCCACGCTGGTCTCCAGAATGTCGGCGCCGAACAGCTCGCAGCGGTGCAACTCGTCCGCATCGTTGGCATCGAACAGCACCAGCGGATGCAGGTTGCCGTCGCCCGCGTGGAACACGTTGCAGCAGCGCAAGCCGTACTTCTTCTCCATCTGCTGGATCGCCAGCAGGATATCGGCCAGCCGCTTGCGCGGAATGGTCGAATCCAGGCACATGTAATCGGGGCTGATGCGCCCCGAGGCCGGGAACGCGTTCTTGCGCCCGCTCCAGAAGCGCAGCCGCTCGGCCTCGTTCTCGCTGCAGGCGATGGCCGTCGCGCCGCACTCGCGCAGCACCGCCGTCATGCGTGCGATCTCTTCCTCCACCTCCTCGGGCGTGCCATCGGATTCGCACAGCAGGATCGCTTGGGCATCGAGGTCGTAGCCCGCGTGCACGAAGTCTTCCACCGCCGCGGTCATGGGCTTGTCCATCATCTCCAGGCCCGCGGGGATGATGCCCGCGGCGATCACCGCGGCCACCGCGTCGCCGGCCTTTCGCACGTCGTCGAAGCTGGCCATGATGCAGCGCGCCAGGCGCGGCTTGGGGATCAGCCGCACCGTGACCTCGGTGGTCACGGCCAGCATGCCTTCGCTGCCGATCACCAGCGCCAGCAGATCGAGCCCGGGGCAGTCGAGCGCCTCGCTGCCGAACTCGATCGCCTCGCCTTCGGCGGTGAAGCCGCGCACGCGCAGCACGTTGTGCAAGGTCAGGCCGTATTTCAGGCAATGCACGCCGCCGGAGTTCTCGGCCACGTTGCCGCCGATGGTGCAGGCGATCTGGCTGGAAGGATCGGGCGCGTAGTAGAGGTTGTAGGGCGCGGCGGCCTCGCTGATGGCGAGGTTGCGCACGCCGCACTGCACGCGCGCGGTGCGCCCGACGGGGTCGAGGTGCACGATCTGGTTGAACCTGGCCAGCGAGAGCGTGACCCCGCCCGCATGGGGCATGGCGCCGCCGGACAGACCGGTGCCCGCGCCGCGCGCGACCACGGGCACGCCCATCGCGTGGCAGGCCTGGAGCACGGCCTGCACCTGGGCCTCGGTTTCGGGCAGGGCGACGGCCAGCGGGCGCTGGCGGTAGGCGGTCAGCCCGTCGCATTCGTAGGGGGTCACGTCCTCGGTGGTGGAGAGCACGGCGTGCGGCGCCAGCACGGCCTGCAGGGCGCGCACGACCTTGGCTTGCAGCGCGCTGCGCTCGCAGGCCGGGGGGGCGGAATCGGCTGGCACGAGGGTCATCGCGTCATTGTCCACAAGCCCGATGCCGGCCGCACTCAGCGAAAGACCACCGTCCGATGCCCGTTCGGCAGCACGCGGTGTTCGCTGTGCCATTTCACCGCGCGCGCCAGCACCTGGCTCTCGGTGTCGCGGCCGCGCGCCGTGAGGTCGTCGACCGTGTCGGTGTGGTCGGCGCGCGCCACGTCCTGCTCGATGATCGGGCCTTCGTCGAGGTCCGCGGTCACGTAGTGGGCGGTGGCGCCGATCAGCTTCACGCCGCGGTCGTGCGCCTGGTAGTAGGGCTTGGCGCCCTTGAAGCTCGGCAGGAAGGAGTGGTGGATGTTGATCGCACGCCCAGCCAGCTTGCCGCACAGGTCGTTGCTGAGGATCTGCATGTAGCGCGCCAGCACCACGAGCTCGGCGCCCTCGGCCTCGATGATCTCGAGCTGCTTCGCCTCGCCCTGCGCCTTGGTTGCGGCCGTGACCGGGATGTGGTGGAAGGGCACGTTGTAGCTGGCCGCCAGCTGGTAGAAGTCGCGGTGGTTCGAGATGATGGCGCGGATGTCGATTGCCAGCAGGCCGCTCTTCCAGCGGAACAGCAGGTCGTTCAGGCAGTGGCCTTCGCGGCTCACCAGGATCACGGTCTTCATCGGCTCGGCGGCCGCATGCAGCTTCCAGTTCATGCCGAAGCCGGTGGCGAAGCCCGCGAGTTGCTCGCGCAGCGCGGCTTCGCCGTGCTCGCCGCAGGCAAAGCGCACGCGCATGAAGAACAGGCCGGTGCCGCGGTCGTTGTACTGGGCCGCTTCCTCGATGTTGCCGCCGCGCTCGAGCAGGAAGCCGGAGACGGCGTGGACGATGCCGATGCGGTCGGGACAGGACAGGGTCAGGATATACGCGGGAGTCATAGGGCGGCGATTGTCGCAGGGCGGCCGGGAAATGCGGTCGGTGCCAGAATCGCCATTCCCCAGCACGCAATCTGCAGGAGCGACCCATGGCCTTCAACGACTTCAACATGGACAACCAGTGGTTGCCCTTCACCCCCAACCGGCATTTCAAGAAGGACCCGCGCGTCTTCGTCGCCGCCGACGGCATGGAGTTCACCACGCACGACGGCAAGAAGGTGATCGACGGCATCTCGTCGCTGTGGTGCGTGGGCGCGGGCCACAACCGCAAGCCCATCAACGAGGCGATCAAGAAGCAGCTCGACACGCTCGACTACGCGACCGCCTTCCAGGTCAGCAACGACAAGGCCTTTCGCACCGCCGAGATGATCGCCGCGATGGCACCCGGCGACCTCAACAAGGTGCTGTTCTGCAACTCGGGCAGCGAGGCGGCCGACACCTCGCTCAAGGTCGCGCTGGCCTACCACCGCGCGCGCGGCGAAGGGCACCGCAACGTCTTCATCGGCCGCGAGAAGGGCTACCACGGCGTTGGGTTCGGTGGCATGTCGGTCGGCGGCATCCCGGGCAACCGCAAGGTGTTCGGCTCGGCCTTCCTGCCGCGCGTCGATCACATGCGCTTCATCCACGATCCGGTCAACCACGCCTACATCCACAACGAATTGCCGGTATGGGCCGAGGATGCGCTGGCCGACCTCGAGCAGCGCATCCTGCCGCTGCACGATCCGAGCAACGTGGCCGCGATCATCGTCGAGCCGATCGCGGGTTCGGCCGGCTGGTATCTGCCGCCGAAGGGTTACCTGCAGAAGCTGCGCGAAATCTGCGACAGGCACGGCATCCTGCTGATCTTCGACGAGGTCATCAGCGGCTTCGGGCGCATGGGCACCAACTTCGCGTCGGACTATTTCGGTGTCGTGCCCGACATGCTGAACTTCGCCAAGTGCGTGACCAACGGCGTCATTCCGCTGGGCGGCGTGATCTGCCGCGACAAGCTGTACGACGCGATGATGAACACCTCGGCGCCGGAGCACGTGGTGGAGTTCTTCCACGGCTACACCTACTCGGGCCACCCGGTCGCCTGCGCGGCCGCGATCGCGACGCTCGAGCTGTACCAGAAGGAGCAGCTCTTCGCGCGCGCCGGCGAGATGGGCAAGGTGCTGGGCGATGCGTTCCACGGCACATTCAAGGGCCTGCCGAACGTGATCGGCATCCGCAGCCTGGGCCTGGCCGCGGCCGTCGAACTCGCGCCCATCGCCGGTTCACCCGGCAAGCGCGCGTACGACATCTTCCTGGACTGCTACCACAAGGGCGCGCTGGTGCGACCGGCCGGCGATGTGCTGGTGATCGCACCGCCCTACATCGTCGAGAAGTCGCACATCGACACGCTGGTCAACACGCTCGCGGATTCCATCAAGAAGAACGCCTGAGGCTTTCGCAGTAGTCCTTCTCGGGCAGCGCGGGCGTCTGCCACACGCTGTCGAAGGCGGCGCTGCGTTCGCCCGCGGCGCCGGCCTGCAGCTGCACGGTCCTGACGCGAAGGTCGGTCGGCAGATGCTGCGGCACGCCGAGCGCCTTGGTGGTGTGGCCCGAGCCGCTCAGCAGCAGCACCGTCTTGCCCGGCACGCGCGCCTTGACGATGGCCTGTGCCATGGCGCGGTCGCGTGCGATCTGGATGCGCGTCATCGGCACGATCTGCGATTCGGGCAGCAGGTCGCAATGGCCCGCGCGCACGGCGTCCTGCTGCGCGGCGCGGGCTGCGTCGCCGAGCTGCGCATCGAGCGAGACATCGGCCATCGCGTCCTTCATGTGCTCGCGCGGCAGGTTGGCGCCGACCACCGGCACGCCCGCATGCACCGCGGCCATCACGGCGGGGCCGTAGTCGCTCCAGGGCCAGGCCTTGTCATCCCAGCTCAGGGCGGTGCGCACCTGCGACTCGCTGGCCGTCCGGTCGAGGTAGCCGGTGCTGTTGCCCTCTTCGGCCATTTCGAGTGCGAGCGCCGCGAGCCGGCCGCGCTCGACCAGCGCCTGGACCGCTTCGCGCTCGATCAGGTGATGCGCGGGTGCGTCGTGCTGTTCGCCGATCAGCAGCGCGTCGGCGGGAAGCAGGGACGCGATGCGACGACTCACCGGCGCATCGTCGGCCGGCGCGAAGGCGCTGCAGCCGGCCAGCGCGATCGCGCCGAGCAGCAGCGCCCAGCGCGGCGAAGAGGGGAGCAACGGAAATGGGCTGGGCGGCATCCGGTTCATCCTATGCCAGCCCGCCGCGGCATGCAGCCGGCCTGTGAAGCTCAGTGCACCAGAACCGGCGTGTGCGCCAGCTCGGCGTAGCCTTCGAGCGTGTCCTCGACCTCTTCCTGGGTCGGCGTCTTGAGCTGCCAGGCGGTGATCTGCTGCTGGAACAGTTCGGCCCACGAGCCGTCGAGGTAGACCTCCTTGCCCGAGCGCTTGTCGACGATCTCGAAGCCATGGCGCGCCAGCACGGGCACGTGCGGTGCGATCGGCGCTTCGCCTTCGGTCGGCTGCACGTGCACGACGACGAAGGAGTCGGAGTCGTAGAGCATTTGCATTTCGGGTCCAGTCAGGATGTCGATGGCATTCATGGTGTCTAGATAGCAATCAACGCGCCAGTTTCAAGACGGCTGTCGTCTTGTAGGCACGGACCGGGATTTTTTGTGCTGTTTTGGGCGTTTCACTGCCGCAATGGCAGGATTTCCCGCAGCTGCAGGTCGGCGAAGTCGCCATTGGCCTGGGTCTGCTTGATGCGCACCGGCAGGTAGCCCAGTTCCGGCGCCACCCAGAGCTCCACCTTGTCGTCGAAGGGCTTGCGCGGGTTGCGCGTGAGCTTGCGCACCGTGTAGTCGCCGGCCGGCAGACTCAGCTTTTCCTCGCCCTCGACGTTGAAGGTCCAGATGTCGGCATCGCGCGGTCCGACGGTCTGGATGGCGATGACCGCGCCCTGCGGGTAGTGCGCCGGATCGCCCGCGAGCAGGGCGCCGAGCTGCATCACGATGCTCAGGCGGTCCTGCGCGCCGGCCATCAGCGGCGCGCTCGGCGTGTTGCTGCTGAAGACGATCGTTCCCTGGTCGCGCACGAAGTGCGAGGCCACCTCGGTCTTGCGCGTTTCCGAGAAGCGCGCCGGCTCGATCCCCGTGGGGCCGATCATGCCGGCGCTGTGCTGCGTGCGGATCGTCCGGAACAGGAAGGTGAGCGACAGGCGGGCGTCGTACTGCTGGCCGTCCTGCAGCCATGCCAGCTCGCCGAACACGCCCTGCATCGGCGAAGTGCCCTGCTGGCCGGTGACCGCGAAGGCCAGCTTGACGGAGCCGGGGATGCGCAACGCGACCGGACCTGCCACGTTGCCTGAGGCATTGCCGCTGGCCGTGGCTGCAGATGTCGACGCCGAACCCGATGCGCCCTTTGCGCCGCTGACCGCGGCGGGGCCGCTCGCTGCCGCGACGGCCGGCGGCGCGGCGGCCGATGCCGCCTGCTCCGCCGCGACCGCCGCATTGGCCTGGGCAATCAATTGCTCCAGCGGAATGTCGGGCGTCGCCACGCTGTCCGGCGTGGGGCTGGGCTGCGGCGCGGGCGACGGAGCCGGTGCCGGCGCGCGCGGCCGCGCCGCGGGCCGGGGACGCGGGGGCCTCGGCGGCGACGGCCGGGCCTCGGCCCCTGCGGGCGCCGCCGGCGCCGGCTCCGCAGCGGCCGGCGGCCCGATCACGATGGTGCGCGTGATGAATTTGTTGGCCAGCGGCGAGGGCCGTGGCCCGACGGCGGCCGGCGTCAGCCCCAGCAACACCAGGTGCACCAGCACCACCGCCACCGTCAGCGCCGCGATCCCGCGCCAGGGCGGGCGCGGGGCGGCGGGCAGGGCAGGGGCGGCGAGCGTCGGCATCGGGAGTGGATCGGACGCCGGCCCCGAGGTTCACCTCGGTACACTGCCGCCCGTTCAACCAGTTTAGTTGCGATGCCGCACCGGCATCCGAGGCCACCCATGAAACTCGCCACACTCAAGGACGGCTCGCGCGACGGCCAGCTCGTCGTCGTCTCGCGTGACCTTGCCAGCGCCCACTACGCCACCGGCATCGCCAGCCGCCTGCAGCAGGTGCTCGACGACTGGGGCTTCATGAGCCCGCAGCTGCAGGACCTGTACGACGCGCTCAACGCCGGTCGCGCGCGCCACGCCTTTCCCTTCGATCCCGCGCAATGCATGGCGCCGCTGCCGCGCGCCTACCAGTGGGCCGACGGTTCGGCCTACCTCAACCATGTCGAATTGGTGCGCAAGGCGCGCAACGCCGAGGTGCCCGAAAGCTTCTACACCGACCCGCTGATGTACCAGGGCGGCAGCGACGACTTCATCGGCCCCTGCGATCCGGTCGTGGCCGGCAGCGAGGCCTTCGGCATCGACTTCGAGGCCGAGATCGCGGTCGTCACCGGCGACGTGAAGATGGGCGCTTCGCCCGCGCAGGCGCTCGACGGCATCCGCCTGCTGATGCTGGCCAACGACGTCAGCCTGCGCAACCTGATCCCGGCCGAACTCGCCAAGGGCTTCGGCTTCTTCCAGAGCAAGCCCGCGACCGCCTTCAGCCCGGTCGCCGTCACGCCCGACGAGCTCGGCGAAGCCTGGCAAGGTGGCCGCGTGCATCTCGCGCTGCAGAGCACCTGGAACGGCCGCAAGGTCGGCATGTGCGATGCGGGCGAGGAGATGACTTTCCACTTCGGCCAGCTGATCGCGCACATCGCGAAGACGCGCAACGTGCGCGCCGGCAGCATCGTCGGCAGCGGCACCGTGAGCAACAAGGGCGTCGAGAAGAACGGCCGCATGGACTGGCCCAAGGGCTACAGCTGCATCGCGGAGAAGCGCTGCACCGAGACCCTCCAGGACGGGCAGCCGAGCACCGAGTTCATGAAGTACGGCGACACGATCCGGATTGAGATGAAGGGGACGGATGGGCATTCGATCTTCGGGGCGATCGATCAGGAAGTGGTGGCGCCGGGCGCTGCCAAGTAGCGTCGGTTGCAGCCTGCCCGTTGCGGGTTCGTCGCGGGCCGGCCCTTCAGAGCATCAGCAATTCCTTGAGCGTGCGTATCCCCAACCGCCGAAACGCCCGGTACTGATGCGTGCGCACCGTCGTGAGCTCGATGCCGATGTCGCGCGCGGTTTCCTTGGCGGTCTTGCCGGCCAGCAGATGGCCGACGACCTCGCGTTCGCGCAGGCTCAGCACGAGCAGGCGCGAGGCCATGGCCGGCGAGGCGGCCTCGCGCGCGGCGACGGCGCTGCGGCCGTGCGCGGCCGTCGCATCGGCCAGCAGCGCGGCGTGTGCTTCGAGCAGCGCGAAATCGGCGGCGCTGAAATCGGGCTGCGCGAGGCTTCGGTAAAAGCTCACGGCTGCGCGCTGACCCGTCGGCAGCAGCAGCAACACCGAGGCGCGCTCGCGGATGCCGACGTCGCCGTAGCAGGCCGCGCGATAAGCAGGGTCCGCCACGTCCGCCGCATGGTGGTGCCCGAGCCATAGCTGCGCGCGCTGGGGCAGCTTGCGCGCGGCGAGCCAGACCATGTTGGGATCGAGCAGGTCGAAGCGCTGCGCCACGTAGCGTTCGGCCGTGCGCTCGGCCGTGTTGCCATAGGAACTCGCGGCCGACACGGTCTCGATGCGGCCGCTGCCGCCCACCGCGAACACGGTGCAGAAGGTGACCGGCAGCACGCGCTGCATGGCCGCAAGGTAGCTGGCCGCCAGGTGCGCCGTGCCGATGCCGGCGAGCACGTCGCGGACCACGGGCGCCGCCAGGTCGCGGTCGGCGGCATGCAGAGGCCAGCGCTTCATCGGCATCCAAGGGTTGTCACTTCGTACGAAGTTACGACATCGGCTTCGCGAGCGCATGCGGACAATCCCTTCGCATGGACACCGCGATCACCGCTTCCTCTTCTTCGCCGGCAGCGCGTGCAGGCGATGCCGCGACCGGGCCCTTGCCACCCGAGGCCGGCGCACTGCCGCCCTCGATCGGCGCGTTCCACTACACGCGCTTCGCGCCCCGGCTGCCGGCGCTGGAAGAGGGCATCGAGCCGGGCCGCCATCCGGTCGTGATCGCGGGCGGCGGGCCGGTCGGCCTGTCGCTCGCGCTCGGCCTCGCGAACCACGGCGTGCACAGCGTGATCCTGGAAGCCGACGACACGGTCTGTGTCGGCAGCCGCGCGTGCTGCATCTCGCGCCGCAGCCTGGAGATCGTCGAGCGCCTCGGCGCGCTGCCTGCCTTCCTGGCGAAGGGCCTGCCCTGGACAGTCGGCCGCAGCATCTACAAGACCGACGAGGTGTTCCGCTTCGAGATGCCGCACGACGCGCATCAGAAGCTGCCGCCGATGATCAACCTCGAGCAGTACTACATCGAACAGTACCTGCTGGACGAGATCGTGCGCCGCAACGAGGCCGCGCCCGGAAGTATCGACATCCGCTGGGGCACCGAGCTCGCCGGCTTCACGCAGGACGCCGCGGGCCTGACGCTGCAGGCGCGCAATGCACTGGGCGACTATGCGCTGCATGCCGGATGGCTGGCCGGCTGCGATGGCGGCCAGAGCTTCGTGCGCAAGTCGCTCGGCCTCGAGCTCGAAGGCACGGCCTACGAGGGCCGCTACGTGATCATCGACATCGAACTGCACAGCACGCATCCGACCGAGCGCCGTGCCTGGTTCGATCCGCCGTGGAACCCGGGCTCGACCGTGCTGATGCACCGCCAGCCCGACGACATCTGGCGCATCGACTACCAGCTGCGCGCGGGGCAGAGCACCGAGGAGGCGCTGCAGCCGGCCGCGGTGCAGGCCTTCGTGCAGCGCCATCTGGAAGCCATCGGCGAAGGCCACCTGCCGTGGCACACCGTGTGGACCTCGGTCTACCGCGCCGGCGCGATGACGCTGGAAAACTACCGCCACGGCCGCGTGCTGTTTGCCGGCAACGCGGCGCACGCCATGCCAATCTTCGGCGTGCGCGGCCTCAACTCGGGCTTCGACGATGCCGACAACCTGGCCTGGAAGCTGGCGCTGGTGGCGCGCGGCGTGGCCGATGCGTCGCTGCTCGACAGCTATTCGCAGGAGCGCATCGCGGCCTTCCACATCAACGCCGAGAGCGCGATGCGCAGCACCGAGTTCATGTCGCCGCCGTCGCGCGGCTTCGATCTGCTGCGCGAGGCGGCGCTGTCGCTGTCGGGCGCGCACCGCGGCATCGCCAACCTGATCAATCCGCGGCAGACACAGGCGGTGCGCTATGAGGGCTCGCCGCTGTCCAGCGAAAGCGATGCGCTTGCGGCCGGGCCGGTGCCCGGTGAGGCGATGCCGGAGCAGTGGCTCGCGCCGGACCTGCATCTGAGCGATCGGCTGGGGCCGGCGTTCACCGTGCTCGTGCTGAACATGGACCGTATGGATGCCGCGCTGGCCGCCGAGATCGCCGAGGCCCGGACGGGTCCGCTGCAGGTCGTGCGGCATGAGCTCCCTCCGGGCACCGCGCCCGAGGCGGTCTTCGCTGCGCTGGGCGCGCAACAGGGCGCCGTCTACCTCTTGCGTCCGGATGGCCACGTGGCCGCGCGCTGGCGCCGTGTGCCCGTCGGCGCGTTCAGGTTGGCATTGGCGCGCGCCGCGGCGCTCGCAGAAAGGGAATCCGCATGACGGCATTGAATCCGGATGCGCGCGACCGGCTGTATGCCGACTGCGCGCGCGCCATCAGCGAGGCGGGTGCCGAGCGAGAATCGTTGTTCCTCGCACGGCTCGCGCTGCTGCTGTTCGAGCAGATCGGCGACGAGGCGCGTTGCCGGACCGCGCTGGCGCAGGCGCTGGACGGTCTGCCGATGCCATCGCTGTCCGCCGCGGCGGCGACGGGACGCGCGGGCTGAGTTTCTTCGACAAGAATTTTTCCAACCACCAGGAGACTGACCGATGGATCGCAGAACACTGCTCACCACCCTTGCCGCCGGCGCGACGGCCGCCGCCGCGCCATGGGCCCGCGCGCAAGGCTATCCCGAGCAGCTCATCCGCTGGATCGTGCCGTACCCGGCAGGTGGCGGAACCGACGTGATCGCGCGCACGCTGGCCGAGGCGATGCGCCAGACGCTGGGCCAGCAGATCATCATCGACAACCGGCCCGGCGCGTCGACCAACATCGGTGCCGACCTGGTCGCCAAGTCCAAGCCCGACGGCTACACCATCCTGTCGGCCGACAACGCGCTCCTGGCCTTCAACGAGTACCTGTACAGCAAGCTGCCTTTCAACCCTGCCAAGGACTTCAGCTACATCGGCGCGATCGGCAAGTTCCCGCTCGCGCTGGTGGTGAACCCGGCCTTTCCGGCGCAGGACTTCAAGTCTTTCCTCGCCTACGTCAAGGCCAACCCGGGCAAGGTCAACTACGCCTCGCCCGGCAACGGTTCGCCGCACCATCTCGCGATGGAGCTGTTCAAGAACCATACCCGCACCTTCATCACGCACATTCCCTATCGCGGCGCGGCGCCCGCGATGGCCGACGTGATGGGCGGCCAGGTGCCGTGCATGTTCCTGGACCTGGCGTCGGGGCTGTCGATCATGCAGAGCAAGAAGGTGCGCGTGCTCGCCATCGGCTCGGGCGCGCGCTCGAAGCTCTTGCCCGACGTGCCGACGCTGGCCGAAGTGGGCGTGCCCCATACCGAGGTGTTCGCGTTCCAGGGCATCCTCGGCCCGGCCGGGCTGTCGCCCGCGGTCGTCAACCGGCTCAATGCCGACCTCAACCGTGCCTTCGGCGCGCCCGCGGTGCAGAAGCACTTCAACGACTTCGGCATGGAAGCGATGCCCGGAAGTCCTGAGCAGTTCGCGGCCTTGTCGCGTGCCGAGTCGCAACGCTGGGGTCCCATCATCAAGGCCGCCAACATAAAGCTGGACTGATCGAATCCAGCAGCAGTGGCCGGCGAAGCCAGGCCCCTTCGTGAAACACCGCGGATCCGGCTTCGCCGGTCCGCCGGTGTTGCCCCCGGCAGGGGGTGGAGAGCGACACGAAGTGCGCGAGCCTGGGGGCGAGCTCTATTTTGATTTGCGGGAACCGTCGGCGAAGACCTCGTCGTCGCGCTGGACCTGGCCGTTCTCGTCCCAGGTGCGCTCGCGCGTGATGCGGCCCTTGCCGTCGTAGACCGATTCGGCCATCAGCGTGCCCTTGTCGTTGAAGCGCCGATGCACGCCCACGGCCGTGCGGCGAAAGCGGTCGATGACCAGGAAGCGGCCGGAGCTCGCGGGCTGGCCGTTGTCGTGGAACTCGTTGATCTCGACGGTGCGCGGCGCATCGCCTTCGCTGTAGATCGCCTTCGTGCGCGGCTGGCCGTTGAGGTAGTAGCTGTCGTCGCTGAGCGGATCGCCGGCGGCGTTCCATCGCTGGTCGCGCACCAGCGTGCCCCGCTCGGAGAACTCCTGCACGCGCTGCCTGATCGCACCGCGCTCGCTCAGCGTGGACACCACCTCGCGCCGCTTGATGCCTTCGGAGGAGAAGCTGCGCTCGGTGCGCTGGTTGCCGACGATTTCGTCCTGCGCCGCGGGCCTGCCGTTGTCGTAGAGGTCCTCGCTGCGCACCCGCTTGCCCGCGGCGTACGAGAGCCGCGAGCGCAGCGTTCCCTTGCTGTCGTAGAGCTCGACCTGCGACGGGCCGTCGGTGAAGCCGCACAGCCGCGCGTCGTCGGCCGCCGGCGCCAGCATCGGCTTGTCGCCGCAGCGCAGCAACGCGAGGCGGCCCGAGGGCGTGAAGTCGACGGCCGCGCGTTCGCCGCCCGGCTCCGCATAGAAAGCGGCGCGCCGCAGCGAGCCGCCGGGATAGAAGTTGCGCACCAGGCCGGTCTCGCGGCCGTCGTCGTAGACCGCTTCGCGCAGCACCTGGCCGGTCGGCGAGAACTCGCGCGCGGGGCCATCCATGTTGCCGCGCTCGTTCACGCTCTGTTCCTTGACCAGCTTGCCTTTTTCGTAGAAGCGCACCAGGCCCATGAAGACACCGTTCTGCAACTGCTGTTCGCGCATCAGCACGCCGGTGTCGCGGTCCTTGCAGCGCATCAGGCCGGACTTGCCGGCGATCGTGTCGCCATTGGCGGGATTGACGCTCCGGCCGTCGAGTTCGCAGTCCTGCACCGCCTGCGCGGCGTTGGCCAGCAAAAGGCCGCCGACGATCAGCGCGGCCAGGCGGAAGGCGATCGGTCCGACAGCGCTCATGCTGCGTGGACGCGAAGGGCGCGTGGATAGAGGCCAGGCATGGCCGCGAATTATCCGTCGCGGGACGCTGACAGAATGCGCATTCCGTTTCTCGCCGCGGCCCGCAAAGCCCGATCATCCGTGACCTTTTTCTCGTTTCTCCGCACGTTGCCCCGGTGCTTGCGTGCAGGGGCCGTGTTCTGTGGCGCAGGCCTGGTCTTTGCTGCGGGCGCAGCCCAGGCCGCACCGGCCGGCGAGTCCGCGAGCCCTGCCTGCCCGCCGGCCGCTGTGATGCCCGATCTGTCCCGGGATGGGCTGGCCGCGGCGATGCAGCGTGCCGTCGACCGCGGGATTCTCTGGCGCATCGACAAGGACGGCCACAGCTCGTGGCTCTACGGCACGCTGCATCTGGGCGAAGCCGACTGGATGTTCCCGGGGCCGACCGTGCGGCGCGCCATGGCGGAGAGCGACACGGTGGCGCTCGAGCTCGACCCGCTCGACCCGGCGACGCAAGCCGCCTTCGCCGCGCCCATCGACGAGGCTGCCGCGGCCCGCGTGCTCACGCCCGAACGCCGGCGCCGGCTCGACCGGCAGGCCGCGCGCGCCTGCGTGCCCGAAGCGACGCTCGCCAGGATGCCGCCTGTGCTGCAGGCCACCACGCTGGCCTTGCTCAGCGCACGCACCGACGGCCTGTATGCGCAGTTCGGTTCCGAGGCCTTTCTGTCGGGTCTGGCACGCGGCCGCGGCAAGCCCGTCGTGGCCCTCGAAACCGCGGCGGCGCAATGGAAGGCCCTGATCGGCGGTTCCGAAGCGGACCAGGGCGAGCAGGTCGACGCAGCGCTCGACGAGCTCGAGGCCGGCCAGAGCGCGGCCAAGACCAGCGAACTCGCGCAGGCCTGGGCGCACAGCGATGGGTCCAAGCTGGACCGCTATGCGCAGTGGTGCGGCTGCATGGACACGGCCGCCGACCGCCGCATGCTCCGGCGATTGCTCGACGACCGCAACCCGCACCTGGCCGACGGCATCGCGCGGCTGCATGCCGAAGGCCAGCGCGTGTTCGGCGCCGTCGGCGCGCTGCACATGATCGGGCCGCTCGGCCTTCCGGCGCTGATGGCAGCGCGCGGATTTCGCGTGACACGAATGTTGCCCCGGCCCTGAGCCGGACTGGCCGATAATCCCCGTCTCATGACCGCCGTCCCGCGCCGCCTTCGCCGCCTCTGCAGCTTTGTGCTGTTGTGGTTCGTCGCGTCGCTGGGCGTGGCGATGGCCTCGCCGGTGGTGCATCCGCGTGCGATGGAGCTGGTCTGCTCCGCGGCCGGCGCCGTCAAGGTGATCGTGCACACGGACGACGGCGCGCAGGACATGGGCATGGGCCACATGGATTGCCCGTTGTGCATGCTGGCCGGCGCGCCGCCGCCGACGACGCCGGCCGTCTCGATGCCCTCGATCCTGCCGCTGGCCCACGCAGTCCAGCCGATTCCGGCCGCGCGCATCGCCGCGGCCACCGCTGCGCCCTTGCCGGCGCGCGGGCCTCCCGTTCTCCTCTGACCCTGCTGTAGCTATCGCCGCACGGCGCCCGCTGAACGGGCGTGGTGCTTCGCAGTCACGGCCCCGCGCGGGCCGAGGAGAACCCCAATGAAGAGAACGTGGCTGGCGCTCGCATGCAGCGCCGCCTGCCCATGGAGCATGACCGCCTTCGCGCAGGACGTGCCCGAACTCGCCAAGTCGCTCGGCGTGGTGACCGTCACCGGCGGCCGCCCGACCTCGCTGCCGACGCAGATCCCGACCACCATCGAAGGCATCACCGGCGAGCAGATCGAAACCACGGTCAATGCCACCGACAGCGAGGACGCGCTCAAGTACTTTCCGAGCCTGCTGGTGCGCAAGCGCTACATCGGGGACTACAACCACGCCATCCTGTCCACGCGCGCCTCGGGTACCGGCAACAGCGCACGCTCGGCGGTGTATGCCGACGGCATCCTGCTGTCGAATTACCTCGGCAACGGCATCGCCAACGGCACCAACTTCGCGCCGCGCTGGGGACTGGTGACGCCCGAGGAGATCGAGCGTGTGGACGTGATGTATGGCCCTTTCTCTGCGGCTTATCCGGGCAACTCGGCGGGCGCCGTGGTCGACTACGTGACCCGCATGCCCACGCAACTGGAGGCGCACGTCAAGGCCGGCTATGCGTCGCAACCCAACGACCTGTACAACACGCATCAGAGCTTCGACAGCTGGCAGACCAGCGCCTCGATCGGCAGCCGGAGCGGCGACTGGTCATGGTGGATCGACGTCAACCGCACGACCAGCAACAGCCAGCCGCTGACCTTCACGACGGCGACCATCGCCTCGGGCACACCGGGCGCGGCCGGCACGCCGGTGACCGGCTTCGTCCCGGGGCTGAACACGACCAACACGCCGTGGTACATCCTGGGCACCGGCACGCAGTACCACACGGAACAGGACCATGCCAAGCTCAAGCTGGCCTACGACTTCTCGCCCACCGTCCGCGCGACCTACACGCTGGGCTATTGGCAGAACAGCGCCGAAGCCCGGCCGGCCAGCTATCTGACCAACGCGGCGGGCTTGCCGGTCTATGCGGGCGCGGTGAACATCGGTGGCCGCAGCTTCACGCTCGCGCCGACGGCGTTCCCGCTCGCCGACGATGCGCAGACGCACTACATGCACGGCCTTTCGGTCAAGAGCAACACGCAGGGCGTGTTCGATTGGGAAGTGACCGCCAGCCTGTACGACTATGCCAAGGACACCGAACGCGCACCCACCGTCGCCTTGCCGCTGGCGGCCATCGGCGGCGCCGGCACGCTGCAGGACCAGGGCGGCACCGGCTGGAACACCCTCGCGGCCAAGGGCACCTGGCGCCCGCAGGGTGTGGGCGGTGCGCACATCGTCGACTTCGGCGTCGGGCGCGATGCCTATGAGCTGGACATCCTGAAGACCAATGTGCTGGGCAACTGGCAGGACGGCCCGGGATCCTCGCCGGTCAGCGACGTCGGCGGTCGCACGCAAACGTACAACGCCTGGGCGCAGGACGTCTGGTCTTTTGCGCCGAAGTGGAAGGCCGTGCTGGGCTTGCGCTACGGGCACTGGGAGGCCCGCGACGGCTTCACGTCCGCAGGGATCAATTCGCAGTCCTATGCGGCTCGCAGCGAGTCGGATCTTTCGCCCAAGGCCGCGCTGGCCTATCAATGGACCCAGGACACCGTGCTCAAGGCTTCGGTCGGCCGTGCCGTGCGCTATCCCACCGTGGGCGAGCTGTATGGCGCCACCACGGGCGGCGCGCTGTCCTTCATCAACGATCCGAACCTCAAGCCGGAGAAGTCGTGGACCGGCGAGCTTTCGCTCGAGAAGGACCTCGGCAACGGACTCGCCCGCGCGACGCTGTTCCACGAGACCACCCGGGATGCGCTCTTCAGCCAGCTCATCCCGGGCACGACGGTGTCGGCGGTCCAGAACATCGACAAGGTGCGCACCACCGGGCTGGAGCTGGCCTATACCGGGCAGGACGTGTTCATGAAGGGCGTGGACCTCGGCGGCAGCCTGACCTTTGCGGATTCGAAGACCGTGGCCGATGCCGCCTTCCCGGCCGCCGTGGGCAAGTGGCAGCCGCGCGTGCCGCGCTGGCGCTCGACCGTGTTCGCGACCTGGAAGCCCGATGCGCGCTGGGCTTTCACGGTCGCGGCGCGCTACAGCGGGCGGCAGTACTCGACGCTCGACAACAGCGACGTCAACGCCTTCGCCTACTTCGGCGCCAGCAAGTACTTCACCGTCGACCTGCGCGTGCGCTACCAGATCGACAAGCAGTGGTCCGCCGCCTTCGGCATCGACAACGCCAACAACGACCCGTACTGGAACTTCCATCCCTATCCGCAGCGCACCTTCAGCGCTGAACTCCGCTTCGACCTCTGACTCCCACTTCTCACCAAGGAACGCTCATGACCTCCTCATCCCTTCTCAAGACCCTTGCCGCATGCGCCCTCGCCGCCGGCGCCGGCGGCGCCATGGCCCACGTGACCCTGCCGCCGGGTGCCGCCACCGTGGGCAGCGACTACACCGCCGCATTCCGTGTCGGCCATGCCTGCAAGGACGCCACCGCGACCCGCGGCATCGCCGTGCGCCTGCCTGCCGGCTTCGTGCTGGCCGATGCGCAGGCGCGGCCGGGATGGAAGCTCGACGTGCAGCGCGCGGCCGGCGAAGTCCGCTGGAGCGCCGAGTCGCCGGGCACCGCCGTGCCTACGGCCGAGCATGCCGAGTTCGTGCTGCGCGGCAAGGTGCCCGCGAAGCCCGGCGTGCTGTGGTTCAAGGTGCTGCAGACCTGCGACGTGGGGCAGGCCGACTGGGCGCAGGTGCCGGCCTCGGGCAGCTCGACCGCCGGGCTGGAGAACCCCGCGGCCAGGCTCGAGGTGGTGGCGGCCGGCGTGGCCACGGTCGACGTGCGCGACGGCTGGGTTCGGCAATCCGTTCCGGGCCAGAGCGGCAGCGGCGCCTTCATGAAACTCACCGCGCCGACGGGCGCCCGGCTGGTCGGCGTGTCGACACCCGCGGCCGGCGTGGCGGAAGTGCACGAGATGAAGATGGACGGCGACACGATGCGCATGCGCGCGATGCCGGTGCTCGAGCTGCCGGCCGGCAAGACGGTCGAGCTGACACCCGGCGGCTACCACGTGATGCTGATGGACCTGAAGCAGCCGCTGGTGAAGGGCACAACCGTGCCGATGACGCTGCGCTTCGAGGATGCCAAGGGCGCATCGAGCTCGCTCGAGGTCCAGCTGCCGGTGGGCACGGGCGCGGATGCCGGGGCGTCGGCGCACGATCACATGCACATGAAGTGAGGGTCTCGAAATCGCCATGCCTTGGAGTAAGCTGCCTGCACAAGAACCACCTGCCAGGAGATCTCCCATGAGCGATGCGAGCAAACCCTTTGCCTTCAGCCAGTTCGTTCCGGGCTTCGATTTCCTCAAGAACCTTGCGGGCGCCAGCGCATCGGCCGGCCCGAGCGCGGTGCCGGGCCTGCCGAGCCTGTCGAGCTGGGTGGCACCGACGCTGAGTGTCGAAGAGGTCGACAAGCGCATCCAGGAACTCAAGACCGTGCAGTACTGGCTGGAGCAGAACGGCCATGCGCTCAAGGCCACGATCCAGGCGCTCGAAGTGCAGAAGATGACGCTCTCGACATTGCGCGGCATGAACGTGCGCATGGAAGATCTCGCGAGCGTCTTCACGCGGCAGGCTGCCGCGCCATCGCCATCGCCTGCAGCAGCCCCGGCGCCGCGGCCGGCGGCAGCGCCCGAGGCGAAGGCCGAGGAAGCGCCGGCCGCTGAAGCGAAGCACACCGAGCACCCCCGGAAGCCGGCTGCTGCCGCGTCAGCACCGGACGCCGCCGGCGTCGTCGACCCCTTGCAATGGTGGGGCGCGCTCACGCAGCAGTTCCAGCAGATCGCGAGTTCGGCCTTGCAGGACGCCTCCCAGCTGAAGGTGCCCGCGATGGCCCAGCCGCTGGCCGATGCGGTCGGCAAGGCCATGGGCGCCGCACCCGGCAAGCCGGCACGCAAGACGCCCGCGGCCGCCGCGAAGAAGCCATCCGCCGCAGCCAGGCCGGCGGCGCGCAAGCGCTGACGAAGAGGTCGAACGGACCAGACAGAGAAAGCCGAGGCCATGAAACTGTTTCCCTCCGGTCATGCCACCCATCCGCAGTGGCGCATGGCGGCCGGGCTCGTGCTCGCCCAGCTGCGCGCGCAGATGGCGCTGCCCGACTACGCACGCGCACCCACGCTGGGCCTGCTCTACATCACCGACCACTACGCGGCCGATGCGCAGGAGATCCTCGATCACCTCGGCGCCGAGCTGCCCGAGATCACCGACTGGTCCGGCACGGTGGGCGTGGGCGTGGCGGCCAACAATGCCGAGTACTTCGACGAACCCGCGTTGAGCGTGATGCTGTGCCAGCTGCCGAGCGACCAGTACCGCGTGTTCTCCGGCGTCGCGCCTCTGGCCAGTTCCGAGACGAGCGGCTTTGCGCCGCACACGGCGCTCGTGCATGCCGACCCCGCCACGCAGGATCTCACCGAGCTGATCGCGGAAATGGCCGGGCGCACCGACACCGGCTATCTGTTCGGCGGTCTGTCGTCGGGGCGTGGCGGCGCCCTGCAGTTCGCCATCGGCGGCAACGGCAACATCCGCGGCCATGGCGCGGCGGGCGGCGTGTTCTCGGGCGGCCTCTCGGGCGTGGTGTTCGGCGAAGGCGTGCGGCTGGTCTCGCGCGTCACGCAGGGCTGTCAGCCGGTGTCGCGCGAACGCGAGATCACCGAAGCCGACGGCAACCTGCTGCTCAAGCTCGACGGCGAACCGGCGCTCGACGTGCTGCTGGCCGATCTGCATGTGTCGCTCGACATGCCGCAGCAGGCGATCGACGCGGTGCGCGCCACGCTGGTCGGTCTCGCCGATGCGGGCAGCGACGGCATCCGGCGCACCGGCGACCTGGGCGCCGACGTGCTGGTGCGGCACATCATCGGGCTCGATCCGACGCGTCGCGGCGTGGCGATCGCCGACGTCGCCGAAGCCGGCATGCGCATGACCTTCTGCCGCCGCAATGCGCAGGCGGCGCGCGCCGATCTCATGCGTGTCTGTGCCGAGATCCGCGAGGAACTCGAACCCGAGGAGCAGACGCTGGCGACGGCGCGCGCGGTCGCGGCCGGCGAGGCCGAGGCCGCGCCCCATCCCGCACGCCGCATCGCGGGCGCGGTGTACGTGAGCTGCTCCGGCCGCGGCGGCCCGCATTTCGGCGCGCCCGGCGCGGAGCTGCAGATCGTGCGGCATGCGCTCGGCGACGTGCCGCTGGTCGGCTTCTTCGCGGCCGGCGAGATCGCGCGGCATCACCTGTACGGCTACACCGGCGTGCTGACGGTCTTCATCGGCGCCGATTGAGCGCGAGGCGGCCTGCGCCGGCCTACATGCCGCGGAAGGCGAACTCGAGTTCGGGCCGCAGGCCGCTCATGATCCGGGCGATCGACTTGCCGGCGCCGCAGACGTGCACCCAGCCATGCGCGCCGGGCGCGGTGTTGAGGAACAGGTTGGGCAGCCGCGTCTTGCCGATCATGGGCAGCCCGTTCCGGCTCACCGCATGCCCGACGGTTTCGAGCGTGGCGTGCGCCGTGTCGGCGGCGCCGGGGAACAACTGCTCGAAGCGGCGCAGGATGGCGTCGAAGCGATCGGAGTCGGCTTCGCCTTCCTCGTCGAGGCGGTCGCGCGCGAAGCCCGAGACCCGCAGGGAATCGCCCGCCGGCGTCTCGATGCGCGTGATGCGCAGCTTGCCCTGGCGGTCCCGCAGGGTTACGCGCGGAGCGCGGGCGGCATCCTTGATCGGCATCGTGACGATGTACTCGCGCAGGTGGCGCAGCGGCATCGCGATGCCCAGTTGCTGCGCATGCGGCGCGCCGGCCGCGCCGAGCGCGAGCACATAGGCCTGGGCGCGCATGGCCGTGGGCCGGCCGCCGGCATCGCGCAGTTCGACGTGGTCGATGCGGCCCTCGCGCTCGTGCAGCGACACCACCGTGTGCTTCATCGCGAAGCGGACCCCGGCCGCGCGGCACAGGAAGACGAGGCTGGCCGCGAACTGGGCCGGATCGCGCGCCGGGTCGTCCTGCGTATAGGCCGCGCCGGCGAGGCCTATGCGCATCGCCTGCAGCGCCGGCTCGATGCGCAGCGCGTCCTCGGGCGAGAGCAGGCGTTCTTCGCAGCCCAGCCTGTTCCAGTGCGCGGCGCGGGCCGTGCGGTCCTCGAAAGCGGCAGCGTCCGTGTAAAGGCTCAGCAGGCCTGCGGTGCGCGCGCTCTGGGGCATGCCGGCTTCGTCGCTCAGCGCGCGCACGCTTTCGCGGCTGTAGGCGGCCAGGCGAACGAGATGCTCGAACGGATCGGACTTGCGGCGTTCGCCGATGGCACGGTCGAGCAGCCGGGCCAAGTGCCTTCGCAGGCGGCTGTACAGCGCCGATTCCTTGCGCTTCGTGCCGGCAGGGGATGAGGACAGTGCCGCCGGCTGCGCTGCGGCGCCTTCCTCATGGCGGTTCACGCGGCCGCGCGCCTTGGCCGCGGGGCTCGCGTGCCGGTCGACCACCGTCACCTCGTGGCCCAGCTGTTGCAGGTAGTAGGCCGATGCGACGCCGAGCAGGCCGGCGCCCAGAACAATCACGCGCATGTCCGTATCCTTTGGGGATGGCACGAACGGCGGGTGGCGGCGCGGATGGCGGCCTTCACCCGGGGTTCAGACTGCCGCTCCCCTGTCCTTGTACCTGAGAGATTCACCCGCGTGCGACCCGCAGCGGGCTTGCTCCTTCGGAGCGCCGCGTGCCGCGGCGGCTCTCCAGTCGGCGATTGATCAACAACGATGCAGTGACCGAATCGCCTTCGGCGATTCACCTGAGCGTTCATGGGAGTTTGCGCCATCGGTGGGATGGTGGGGATCATCCGCTTTTCTGCGATCGGTAGTCCAGCGCAGAAACCGGTTTCTTGAATCATGTGGGCGACCCGCTCAAGCCCGGCGCAGGCGCGTGAAAAGCTCGAATTCCCAGTTGCGCATGCCGAGCAGCAAGGTATAGCCCTCGCGTTCCTTGGGCGACAGCTTCTGGTCGGTCTGGTGCTGCTGGGCGAAGTCCTGGGCCACGCGCTGCAGGCGTTCGAGGAAGGCGGGCGCCAGCGAGCGGCTGATCGAGCCGTGGACCAGCAGCAGGCCTTCGGCCGGCCCGTCGAAGCCGCCCTTGTAGTAGTCGAGCACCACGTTCTCGCGGAAGAAATCCATCACCGGGCCATGCGGGCGCCAGCGGAAGGTCTTGGCCAGCTTGAGGCGGTAGCGGTTCAGCGGACGCAGCTCGATGATGCCGATGCGGTCGAGCTGGGCCAGGTAGCCGATGCACTCGGCCTGGCTGATCCGGTAGGCGGTGACGATCTGCTCCAGCGTCCACTGGCTCAGCACGTTGATCGCCACCAGCAGCAGCTTCTTGTCCTTGACCACGGCATTTTCCTGCTCGAGCGTCAGCTCCTTCAGCAAGGGCTGATCGTCGGCCACACGGCGGGCGAGTTCGGCGAAATCGATCTTGAGTGCGCGGCAGATCGCGTCGACCCGCGTGAGCGGCATGTCGCCCTTGGCGAGCATGCGCTTGACGCTGGACTCGGCCATGTCGAGCGACTTGGCGAGATCCGCATAGGTCATGCGGGCATTCTTGAGTTCGTTCTTCAGGGCCTGGACGAGGTCGACGGTGGTGCTCATGGGAAGAGTATTGCCTGTTGATACCAAGGGGCGTTGGAAATTGCTCCGTATCGATTTTCGATGCCCGAGAGGGGGTTGGCAACCTACATTCCGCCCCACCGCCACCCCACGGAGTCCGCCATGTCCCTGCTGTCTTCCCTTTCCCGCCGCGAGCGCGGCCTGCTGTCCGTGTTCGCGTTGCTGACCTTGGTTGCGGTCGCCGGGCCGGATCTGCAAGCGACCGAACTGCCGCCGGCCGTGTTCGCCGATACCCAGGCCTGGCACGGGCTGCCGAACGCGATGGATGTGCTCAGCAACCTGCCCTTCCTGGTCATCGGGCTCTGGGGCCTGCGCTGGCTGCACTGGCTCGACCGGGCGCATGAAGACGTGCTGGATGCGGTGCCGCTGCCGCCATCGATGGTCCATCCGCCGGTCAATGCCCTCGATTGCGCCTGGATGTTCTTCGCCGGCCTGATCCTCACCGCCGCCGGCTCGGCCTTCTACCACCTGCAGCCCGACGACCTGCGCCTGGCGGCGGACCGCGCCGGCATGGCGGTCGCCTTCGCGGGGCTGGTCGGCTTCGCCGTCTGCGAACGGGTCAGTGCACGCGCCGGCTGGCCGGCCGCGTGGTTCGTGCTGGCGGCCGGGCTGCTGGCGGTGGGTGTCTGCGAGGAGACGGGCAACATGCTGCCATGGGGACTGGTCCAGTTCGGCGGCATGGCGCTGGTGCTGACGCTGGCGCTCGGCAGGCCGATGCATGGCGCGGTCGGGCTCAGGCTCGGCTGGGTGGTCTTCTTCTATGCGTTGGCGAAGTTCTTCGAGTTCTCGGACGGCGCGATCTTCCAGGCCACGCATCAGCTGGTATCCGGCCACACGCTCAAGCATCTGACGGCCGCGCTGGCGGGATTGCCCGTGCTCCATGCACTGCAGGCCATGGGTCGTCGGACGCTGCGGCACAATCCGGGCGCGGCCGCAGTGACGGCCTGAGGAACCCGCAAGGGCATTCGCATGACCATCCCTGCCGACGCTTCCCTCGTCCTCGCGCCCGACGCGCCGGCGCACGCCAACCAGTTCGCGTTGCTGGGGCAGCGACGCTTCGCACCCTTCTTCTGGACCCAGTTCGCGGGCGCGGCCAACGACAACCTGTTCAAGTTCGCCTTCACGGTGATGGTGACCTACCAACTCCAGCTCGGCTGGATGCCGCCGGCGATGGCGGGGTTGGCGATCGGTGCGCTCTTCATCCTGCCCTTCCTGCTTTTCTCCGCGACCTCGGGCCAGCTCACCGACAAGTACGACAAGACGAAGATGATCCGCTTCGTGAAGAACCTCGAGATCGTGATCATGGGGATCGCGGCCTGGGGCTTCATGCGTGCGGATGCCGCGGTGCTGCTGGGCTGTGTGTTCCTGATGGGGCTGCATTCGACACTCTTCGGTCCGGTCAAGTACGCCTACCTGCCGCAGGTGCTGGAGGCGCACGAACTCACCGGCGGCAACGGCGTGGTCGAGATGGGGACCTTCGTCGCCATCCTGCTCGGGCAGGTGGCCGGCGGCCTCCTGGTCGCGGTGCCGCAGATCGGCCATACCGCGGTGGCGGTGGCCTGTGTGCTGCTGGCGCTGGCGGGGCGCGGCGTGGCGCAGGCAATCCCGCGCACCCCGGCCACCGACCCGGGCCTGCGAATCAACTGGAATCCCGTCAGCGAAACCTGGCACAACCTGAAGCTCGCCCACGGCAACCTGGTGGTCTTCCGCTCGCTGCTCGGCATCTCGTGGATGTGGTTCTTCGGTGCCGTGTTCCTGAGCCAGTTCCCGAGCTTCGCCAAGGAAGTGCTGCATGGGGACGAGCAGGTGGCATCGCTGCTGCTGGTGGTGTTCTCGGTCGGCATCGGCATCGGCTCGCTGCTGTGCGAGACGCTGAGCCGGCGCCAGGTGGAGATCGGCCTGGTGCCGCTGGGCGCGATCGGCATGAGCGTGTTCGCCATCGACCTGTATTTCGCCTCGCGCGCGCTGCCTGCCTCGGCGGAGATGGGGCTCGGTGCCTTCGTCGGCCGCTCGGCGCACTGGCATGTGATGGCCGATCTCGGCCTGCTGTCCCTCTTCGCGGGGCTCTACAGCGTGCCGATGTATGCGCTGATCCAGCTGCGCAGCCAGGCCACGCACCGGGCGCGGATCATCGCGGCCAACAACATCCTCAACGCGCTGTTCATGATCGCCAGCGCGGTCATTGCCGGCGCGCTGCTGAAGGCTGGCTTCACCGTGCCGCAGATCTTTCTTTTCACCGGCATCGCCAACGCCGTGGTCGCGTTCTACATCTTCATGCTGATGCCCGAGTACCTGCTGCGCTTCGTGGCCTGGGTGCTGACGCGCTTCGTCTACCGCTTCGACGTCCGGGGCAGCGAGCACATCCCGATCGAAGGGCCCGCAGTGCTGGTGTGCAACCACGTGAGCTTCATCGATGCGGTGTTGCTGATGGCGGCGAGCCCGCGGCCGATCCGCTTCCTCATGGACCACCAGATCTTCCGGGTGCCCGTGCTCGGCGGGCTGTTCCGGCTGGCGAAGGCCATTCCGATCGCGCCGCAGAAGGAAGACCCCGCGGCGTACGAAGCCGCCTTCGCGCAGGCCGTGCAGGTGCTGCGCGAGGGTGACCTGCTGGCCATCTTCCCCGAAGGCGCGATCACGCGCGACGGCCAGCTGCAGCCGTTCAAGGGCGGCGTGATGAAGATCCTCGACGGCGCGCGGGCGCAAGGCCTCGAGGTACCCGCGGTCCCGATGGCACTGACCAACCTCTGGGGTTCGTACTTCAGCCGCGTCGAGGTCCGCGGCGGGCAGAACGTGGCGATGGTGCGTCCGTTCCGGCGCGGCTGGTTCAGCCGTGTCGGGCTCCACGTCGGCAGCGCGATGCGGCCGGCCGACGTCGCGCCCGATGCGCTCCAGGCGCGCGTGAGCGGACTCCTGAGCACCTGATGGCGTTGCCGTTTCCGGTCGGGTTCTGGCAGGTCGTCACCTGGTTCGGCGACAGCGGATTCCTGCTGCCCGCCGGTTTGTGGATCGCGGTGTGGCTCGGCATTCGGCGCAAGACCCGGCCGACCGCGCTGATCTGGATCCTGCTGTTCGGTTTCGGCGGCGCCATGATCGCCGCATCCAAGATCGCGTTCATGGGTTGGGGCATCGGCAGCGCGACCTTCAACTTCACGGGCTTCAGCGGCCACACGGCGCTGTCTGCCAGCGTCTGGCCGGTCGCGTGCTGGCTCACGGCTTCGCACTGGGAGCACCGCGTGCGCGTGACGGCGGCCTCGCTCGGCCTGCTGTTCGCGATGCTCATCGGCCTCTCGCGGCTCGCGCTCTATGCGCATTCCAAATCCGAAGTGGTGGCGGGCTTCGCGCTCGGTCTCGCTGTCAGCGGATGCTTTCTCTGGCTGCAGCACCGGCGGCCGCATCCGCGATTGAACTGGACGCTGGTGCTGGTCAGCCTGGCCACACCGATGATCTTCCTGCAGCCCGGGACGCCCGCGCCGGCCCAGGACGCGCTCGAACTGATCGCGATCCGTCTGGCGGGCACCGAGCGGGCGTTCACGCGCGATGACCTGCTGGCCCGGCGCCAGCTGCATTCGAGTATCAAATAGGGATACTGCCAGCGTTGTAGATCGCCACCGGTGCACTTATCTGCACCTTTGCGGCGGACTGCGAACCATCATTCGCGCTCCTTCACTACGCCGCGAGGCACGCATGCAATCCTCATCTTTCGCCACATCCATTCAGCGCGATACGCGCGCCTGGCAGGCCCAGGTCTGGGTCTCGTTCGGGCTCGCCGGTTTCCTCTGCGCGACCGGTCTGGCCTGGCTGCCGGGCGCCACGCTGGAGCGCGCGTTCATGGTGATGGGCTACGTGTTCTGCCTGTCGGCGGCCTTCGTGCTGGCGAAGTTTGTGCGCGACAGCCAGCGCGGCGCCATTCCCGGCGCCGGCGATACGCCGATGTGGAAGCTGGTGGTGTGGGGCGGCTTCCTCACCGCCATGGGGCTGACCGGCTGGGGGTTGCTGCGGATGGAGATCAGCGAAACCTACCGTGCCTTCCTCGGCGTCAGCTGGCTGTTCCTGATCAGCAGTGCGTTCACGCTCGCCAAGACGCTGCGTGATCGCCATGAGGCCGATCTTGCCGAGGCGCGCGTGCAGGGGCGCCGTGAAGGCCGCCTCGAAGCCGCACAAGACGAATGAGGGGCCGCATCATGATCAACAAGTCCCTCATCGCTCTGGCTGTCTGGATGGCGGCGTGTTTCGCGGCCGGCAGCCTTGTCGCACCGCTCAGCGCCCACGCGCAAAGCGAAGCCTCGGTCGGGCTCTCGCTGATGCCGGTCGCGTCGGTGGTCGGCGCTGCCTCGGCGACCGGGGCTGCGGCGGGCGCCGTGGTGGCGCTCCCTGCGGCGCTCTCGGTCGGCGGCGCGGCGCTGTCGGTGGTCGCCGTCGAAAGCGTGGAGGAGGGCACGGTCTACGTGCTCGAACGCGCCTCGGACGGTGCGCGGGCCAGCATTCGGCTGACGGGCCGCGCGGCCCATGCGGCTTCGGTCGGCGTCGGCTCGGCGGTCGCGATCAGCGTGATCGGCACCGGCGTCGTGCTGTCGGCGGCGGGCGAGGTGCTGGCCTTCATCCCCAACGCGATCGGCCGCGCACTGCTCTACGACGAGAGGCTGTCGTGAAGCGCATCCCGACCAACTTCGGCCCCTACGAGGCCGAGACCCAGGCCCACGTGCCGCGAGCGCGGCGTCTGCTGAAGACGACGCTGCAGATCACCGCCACGGTGGCGGCCGTGATCCTGGCGAGCATCTTCCTGTTCCCGCTCAACGCGCACGCCGGCCGGTCGTGCGAGCAGGTGAGGCCGAGTGCCGCCGCGATCGCCAAGGGCATGGCGCTCGCACAGCGCACGTCCGAGGCGCTCGATGCGAGCGGCGCGCGCGTGGTGCTGCTGGCCCGCGCCGGGCAGGACCTGAGCAAGTACGGCCTGCGCTATTCGCACGTCGGATGGGCCTACAAGACCGAGGCGGGGCCGTGGCGCGTGGTGCACAAGCTCAACCAGTGCGGCACTGCGGTGGCCGAGGTCTATCGCCAGGGGCTGGGCCAATTCTTCCTCGACGATCCCTGGCGCTACGAGACCGCGTGGTCTGTGCCGACGCCGGCCGTGCAGGCCCAGATGCTGGCCGCGCTCAACGAGACACCGGCGCGCATCACCCGGCTGCATGTCGAGCCCTACAGCATCGTGAGCTATGTCTGGGGCCGCAAATACCAGCAGTCGAACCAGTGGGCCATCGAGACGATGGCCGCCGCCATGGAGCCCGCCACCATCCGCACGCGCGAACAGGCGCAGGCCTGGCTGCAGTTCAAGGGCTACGAGCCGACCACGCTGAAGCTCGGCCCGCTCGCGCGGCTCGGCGGACGCATCAGCGCGGCCAACGTCACCTTCGACGATCATCCGAACGAGAAGCGCTTTGCCGATCGCATCGAAACGGTGACGGCCGACTCGGTGTTCGAATGGCTGCCGCGCGCCGGACTCGGCGCCGCGCCGGTGGTGCTCGGCCTGTAGCGCGCACCGTCATGCAATCCCTGTCAGGAGGAACGAGATGAGCAAGTCCTTGCGGCTTTCGGAAAAATGGTTTCGACGCGGTCTGTGGCTGGTGGCGCTGGCCTTCGCCGGCTTCCTGATCGGCCTCGGCAGCACGATCGTGGGCGATCTGCCACGGGTCGAGCGCACGCTCGGGCCCAAGGACTTCATCGATCGATCGGCCGCCGACCCTTTGCGCGCCACCATCACCGCGGCCGAGCGCAGCGGGCAGCAGGCCGAGCGCGAACAGGCCGAGCTGAAGCTCACGGCCGCACGACAGGCCAGCCGCGCGGCGCGCGAAACCTTCGCGAACTGGCTCGCGACGCGCCATGCCACCGCGCAGCCGGACCAGGATGGCGAACTGATCGCGCGCACCAAAGCGCTGGATGCGCTCAAGCAGAAGGAGGACGAGGCCCAGCGCGATCTGGGCGCGCAGAACCAGATCGCGCTCGATGCGCGGCAATCGCAGCAGCAGGCGCAACAGAAGCTCGCGGTGCTCGAGGACGAGGCCAATGTCCGGCTGGAGGCCGAGAACCGCCGCGTCGAGCTGCGCGTGTTCGGCTATCGCCTCGCGCTCACGCTGCCGCTCCTGGTCGTCGCCGGCTGGCTGTTCGTGCGCAAGCGCAAGAGCCAGTACTGGCCCTTCGTCTGGGGCTTCATCTACTTCGCGCTGTTCGCCTTCTTCGTCGAGCTGGTGCCCTACCTGCCGAGCTATGGCGGCTATGTCCGGTACGTGGTCGGCATCGTGCTGACCGTGCTCGTCGGGCGCTATGCCATCGTCGCGCTCAACCGCTACCTCGCGCGCCAGAAGCTGGCCGAGGCGCAACCGGACCTGGTGCGCCGCGAAGAACTGGGCTACGACACGGCGCTCGCGCGCCTGGCCAAGGGCGTGTGCCCGGGCTGCGAGCGGCCGGTGGATCTGAAGAACACCGAGATCGATTTCTGCCCGCACTGCGGCATCGGCCTGTTCGACCATTGCCGCGTGTGCACGGCGCGCAAGAGCGCCTTCTCGCGCTTCTGCCATGCCTGCGGCACGGCGGCCGATGCGCCGGGCGCGCCGGAGCTTCCGGCTCAGGTCCAGCCGGCGTCGACCACGTAGTCCTGCGCGGTGCACATCTTCGAATCGTCGGCCGCGAGGAACAGCGCCATGCTCGCGATGTCCTCGGCCATCACCCGGCCCGGCAGGCACTGGGCCGCGTCGATCTGCGCTTCCGATTCGGGCTTGACCCACAGGCGCAGCTGGCGCTCGGTCATGACCCAGCCCGGCACGATCGAATTGACGCGGATGTTCTGCTTGCCGAGGTCGCGCGCGAGCGAACGCGTGAGCCCGCGCGCAGCCGCCTTGCAGGCCTGGTACACCGGATAGCCGGCGCCCTTGATCATCCAGCTGATCGAGCCGAAATTGATGATCGATCCGCCGCCGAGCGCGCGCATGTCGGGTGCGACCGCTTGCGCGGCGAAGAACTGGTGCTTGAAGTTGACGGCCACGAGACGGTCGAAGTCGTCGCTCGTGACATCGGCCATCTCGTGGCGCCGGTCGTTGGCCGCGTTGTTGAGCAGCACGGCGATCGGCCCGAAGTGCTGGCGCACGGCATCGATCGCGGCCTGGAATGCGGGCACATCGGTCACGTCGCATTGACAGAACAGCGGTGCGTTCGTTGCGGCCAGTTCGGTTGCCAATGCGTGGCCCGCGGCCGCGTCGAGATCGCAGAAGCCGACGCGCGCGCCCTGCGCATGGAAGAAGCGCACCAGCGTCTCGCCGATGCCGGAGGCGCCGCCGGAGATGAACACGGTGCGTCCCGACAGCGATGGATAGCGCGCCGAAGCCGAGGAGGTGGTGGATGCGGTCATGGCGAAGATTCTGATCCGGATCAGACGCCGCGTGCGCGTTCGGCCTTGAACTGCGCCCGGAATTCGGCAAAGCGCCCCGCATCGAGCGCGGTGCGGATCTCGTGCATCAGGTTCAGGTAGTAGTGCAGGTTGTGGATGGTCGTGAGCATCGGGCCCAGCATCTCGCCGCAGCGGTCGAGATGGTGCAGGTAGGCGCGGCTGAAACCGTCGCGGCCGCCTTCGTTCCATGGCACGCCGGACGCGCCCGCACAGGCATGGCAAGTGCAGCTCGGATCGATCGGCTGCGGATCGCTCTTGTGGCGCGCGTTGCGCATCTTGAGATCACCGAAGCGCGTGAACAGCGTGCCGTTGCGCGCGTTGCGGGTCGGCATCACGCAGTCGAACATGTCGACGCCCTGCGCCACGCCCTCCACCAGGTCTTCCGGCGTGCCCACGCCCATCAGGTAGCGCGGCTTGTGCGCCGGCAGCCGGTGCGGCGTGTGCGCCATGATGCGCAGCATCTCGTCCTTGGGCTCGCCGACGCTGACGCCGCCGATCGCGTAGCCCGGAAAATCCATCTCGACCAGCTGCGCCAGCGATGCCTCGCGCAGGTTCTCGAACATGCCACCCTGGACGATGCCGAACAGCGCGTTCGGGTTCTCGAGCCGGGCGAACTCGGTCTGGCAGCGGCGTGCCCAGCGCAGGCTGAGCTCCATCGACTGGCGCGCCTGGGCTTCGGTCGTGACCTGGCCGTCGATGTCGTAGGGCGTGCATTCGTCGAACTGCATCGCGATGTCGCTGTTCAGAATGGTCTGGATCTGCATCGAGACCTCGGGCGTGAGGAAGAGCTTGTCGCCGTTGACCGGCGAGGCGAACTTCACGCCTTCCTCGCTGATCTTGCGCATCGCGCCCAGCGACCAGACCTGGAAGCCGCCGGAGTCGGTGAGGATGGGCTTGTCCCACTTCTCGAAGGCGTGCAGGCCGCCGAACTTCGCCATCACGTCGAGGCCGGGCCGCATCCACAGGTGGAAGGTGTTGCCGAGGATGATCTGCGCGCCCATCTCCTCGAGGCTGCGCGGCATCACACCCTTGACCGTGCCGTAGGTGCCCACGGGCATGAAGATCGGCGTCTGCACCACGCCGTGGTTGAGCGTGAGCGTGCCGCGCCGCGCATGGCTCGCGGGGTCGGTGGCGAGGAGTTCGAAATTCAACATGTTCAGGGTTGTCGTGCGAGCAGCATCGCGTCGCCGTAGCTGAAGAAGCGGTAGTGCCCGCGGATCGCATGGGCATACAGCGCCATCACGTGCTCGTAGCCCGCGAAGGCGCTGACCAGCATCATGAGCGTGCTCTTGGGCAGGTGGAAGTTGGTGATCAGCAGGTCGACATGCGCGAACGCGAAGCCGGGCGTGATGAAGATGCGCGTGTCGCCGCGGGCTTCGCCGCTCTTGGCCCACGATTCGAGCGTGCGCACGGTGGTCGTGCCGACCGCGACGATGCGGCCGCCGCGCGCCTTGGCCTCGGCGATCGCGCGCTGCGTGGCCTCGGGCACTTCGTAGCGCTCGGCATGCATCGCGTGCTCGGCGATGTTCTCGGTCTTGACCGGCTGGAAGGTGCCGGCGCCGACATGCAGCGTGACGCTGGCGCGCCGCACGCCACGCGCTTCGAGCTGGTCGAGCAGGGCCTCGTCGAAATGCAGCGCCGCGGTCGGTGCAGCGACTGCACCGGGCACGCGTGCGAACACTGTCTGGTAGCGGCGCTCGTCGTCGGACGAGTCGGTGTGCGTGATGTAGGGCGGCAGCGGGACATGGCCGCAGCGCGCCATCAGCGCATAGGGATCTTCGTTCGCGGCGTTGTCGAAGCGCAGGCGAAAGAGTGCGCCGTCTTCGTCGGGCCAGCGGCCCAGCAGGGTGGCGTTGAAGCCGCCGTGCATCGTCAGCGTGGTGCCGACCTGCGGCTTCTTGCTGACCTTCATGTGGGCGACCACCTCGTTGTCCTGCAATACGCGCTCGACCAGCAACTCGAGCTTGCCGCCGGTCGGCTTCTCGCCGAAGAGCCGCGCCTTGACGACGCGCGTGTCGTTGAAGACCAGCAGGTCACCGGCGCGCAACAGCGAAGGCAGATCCTTGAAGATGCGGTCGATCGCGCTGGGGCCGGTGCCGTCGAGCAATCGCGAGGCGCTGCGTTCGGCGGCGGGATGCTGGGCCACCCGTTCGGGCGGCAGATCGAAGTCGAAATCGGAGAGGGTGAAGGTTCGCATGCTGCTCGAGGGTCGGACGGACCCGTGCCAAGTGCCAGAATTGTCCCATGCCCGCCGCCGCCAAGCCTTCGACACCGGAAAAGCCCGCACCGGCGCCCGCGCCGGGCACGGGGCTGAGCCTGGTGCAGCGGGCGCTGCGCAAGCTGGGCCTGCTGCGCGATGTCGATTTCGCGCTCTACCTGCCGATGCGCTACGAGGACGAGACGCGCATCGTGCGGCTGACCGATACGCGCGACGGCGACATGGCGCAGGTCGAGGCGGTGGTCACCGAGAGCCAAGTGGTGTTCCGGCCGCGGCGCCAGCTGGTCGTCACCGTCGACGACGGCAGCGATACCTGCCAGCTGCGCTTCTTCAACTTCTATCCCTCGCAGCAGAAGCAGCTCGCGGTGGGCGCGCGGGTTCGCGTGCGCGGCGAAGTGCGCGGCGGTTTTCTCGGGCGGCAGATGATGCATCCGGCGGTCAAGGCCGCGGGCACCGAATTGCCGGAGGCGCTGACGCCGGTCTATTCGACGATCGCGGGGCTGGCCCAGCCGGTGCTGCGGCGCGAGGTGCGCTCGGGCCTGGCGCGCGCGGTGCTCGACGAGACCCTGCCGGCCGGCACGGCGCCGCATGGCGCCTGGGATCTGCGCCGCGCGCTGTCCTTTCTGCATTACCCCGCGCCTGACGTTGCGCTCGCCACGCTGGAGGATCGCAGCCATCCGGCATGGCAGCGGCTGAAGGCCGACGAACTGCTGGCCCAGCAGCTGTCGCAATTGCAGGCGCGCCGCGCGCGTGCCGCGCAGCGCGCGCCGGTCCTCGATGCGGGGGCGTCCGGAGCCTCCTTGCACGCCGAGTTGCTGGGCGTGCTGCCCTTCGCGCTGACCGGTGCCCAGCGCCGTGTCGGCGAGGAGATCACGCGCGACCTCGCGCGCGAGGTTCCGATGCACCGTCTGCTGCAAGGCGACGTCGGCTCCGGCAAGACCGTGGTCGCCGCGCTGGCGGCCGCGCGCTGCATCGATGCGGGCTACCAGTGCGCCTTGATGGCGCCGACCGAGATCCTCGCGGCCCAGCATTTCGGCAAGCTGGTCGGCTGGCTCGATCCGCTGCTGGCCGAGCGCGGGCTGCGCGTCGCCTGGCTCACCGGCAGCCAGAAGAAGAAGGAACGCGATGCGATGTCGGCCGCGGTCGAGAGCGGCGAAGCGGCGCTGGTGATCGGTACGCATGCCGTGATCTCGGAGAAGGTGCGCTTCCAACGGCTCGCGCTCGCGATCATCGACGAACAGCATCGCTTCGGCGTCGCGCAGCGCCTCGCGTTGCGCGGCAAGGCCGTGGGCGAGCTGGAGCCGCATCTGCTGATGATGAGCGCCACGCCGATTCCGCGCACGCTGGCGATGAGCTATTACGCCGACCTCGATGTCTCGACGCTCGACGAGCTGCCGCCGGGCCGTACGCCGATCGTCACCAAGCTGGTGGCCGAACACCGGCGCGACGAGGTCGTCGACCGTATCCGGGCGCAGCTCGCGCAGGGGCGCCAGGTCTACTGGGTCTGCCCGCTGATCGAGGAGAGCGAGGCGGTCGACCTGCGCAACGCGACCGAGACCCGCGACGAGCTGGCCGCCGCGCTCGGCCCGCGCGTCGGCGTCGGCTTGCTGCATTCGCGCATGCCGACGGCCGAGAAGCAGGCGGTGATGGAGAGCTTCACGGCCAACCGGCTGCAGGTGCTGGTCAGCACGACGGTGATCGAGGTCGGCGTCGATGTGCCGAACGCTTCGCTGATGGTGATCGAGCATGCCGAGCGCTTCGGGCTTTCGCAGCTGCACCAGCTGCGCGGCCGGGTCGGGCGCGGCGCGGCGGCATCGGCCTGCGTGCTGCTCTATGCGCCGAACGAGGGCGGCCGTGTCGGCGAGGCGGCGCGCGCGCGGCTGAAGGCGATGGTGGAGACCGGCGACGGCTTCGAGATCGCACGGCGCGACCTCGAGATCCGCGGGCCCGGCGAGTTCCTCGGCGCGCGGCAGTCCGGCGCGCCGCTGCTGCGCTTCGCCGACCTGGCCACCGATGTCATGCTGCTCGACTGGGCGCGCGAACTGGCGCCGCGGATGCTCGACGGTCATCCGGAACTCGCACAGCGGCATGTCGACCGTTGGCTCGGAAGCAAGGCGGAGTACCTCAAGGCCTAATCAGTCTTGCGGTCGCTGGCATAGCAGCGTTGCGCCGGGCAGGCACGCGCAGCATGGCTTCCTCGCTAAGCTTGCCTGCGTCGCCCCCGCGTTGAAGGCGGCGACGAATCGGAGACACCACATCGATGCCACGCATTTCCCTGCCCGCCCCTGAGTTCATGAGCCCCGAACAGCGCGCCGTCCACGACAAGATCGTGGCCGGCCCCCGCGGCAGGATCCAAGGGCCCCTGCGGGCGGCCCTGCACAACCCCGAACTCGCCGACAAGTGGCAGGCGCTGGGCGCGCTGCTGCGCTACGGCACCACGCTGCCGCCGCGGCTGTCCGAGATCGCGATCCTCACGACGGGGCGAGCCTGCAACTCCCCTTTCGAGTGGTATGCGCATCGCGCCGAGGCTGAAAAGGCCGGCGTCCCGCAAGCCGTCATCGAGGCGCTCCTTGCCGAGCGCGAACCCCCCGGGCTTTCGCCCGAAGAGGCGGCGGTCTATCGCTACGCGGTCGAACTCAATCGCGACAACTCCGTTTCCGACCCGACCTACGCCACGGCGCTGGCGCTGTTCGGCGAGCGTGCCGTGGTCGAGCTCACGGCATTGATCGGTTACTACACGATGGTCGCGATGACGCTCAACTGCCACGAGATACCGCTGCCCGAGGGCGTCGTGCCGGCCTTTGCGCTGCCGCAGCACGCGGACGCGAAGTGAGCGCCGCCGCTGCCGTCGAGCGCTGGGATTGCCATGCCCACCTCTTCGGCCCCTACGATCGCTTTCCGCTCGCACCCGAGCGCAGCTATACGCCGCCCGAGGCCACCGAATCCGCGTACCGCGCGCTCCTCGCGCGGCTTGGGTTCACGCACGGTGTCCTGGTCCATCCCAGCGCTTATGGCGACGACCATTCGTTGCTGCTGCACGCCCTGTCGGCACAGCGCACGCTGCGTGGCGTCGTCGTCGTGCGCCCCGGCAGTCCGCTGGCCCTCGCCGGCCTGCACGCGCGGGGCGTGCGCGGCGCGCGCTTCAGCCACCGCAGCGGGGCCGGCGCCAACTTCGCAGGCAGTGCGTCCTTCGACGATCTGCGGGCGCTGGCGCCCGCGCTGGCAGACGCCGGCCTGCACGCCGAACTGTGGACCGACTGCCAGGCGTTGCCAGACATCGCCAACGCGCTGAAGCAATTGCCCGTCCCGGTCGTCATCGACCACATGGGCGGCTTCGACGTGAATGCCGGTGTCGACGATCCCGGCTTTCGCACGCTGCTCGACCTGCTCGCATCGGGCAAGGTGTGGATCAAGCTCTGCGCCTACCGCAACCTGCTGAACGCGACCGATGGGCAGCGGGGCCGGCCGTTCCAGCAGAAGATGATCGAGATCCACCCCGAGCGCCTGGTCTGGGGCAGCGATTGGCCGCATCTGCGCGTAGCGCCGACGCCCGACGCCGCACAGCTCCTGGCCATGTTCGAGGACTGGGCCGGCGACGAAGCCCTCGTGCGTCAGGTGCTCAGCGTCAACCCGGGGATCCTGTACGGATGATCCTGCGTGCCCTGGCCGGCTCAGCCCTCGATGGGCTCCGTGGCCGCGAAGGAAGGCCGGGCACGCAGCGTCTCGAACCAGGTTGAAAGGGCCGGCGCGATGGCGCGCCAGCCGAGCGCGTCGAACCGGTAGTCGAGGTAGCCGAGCGCGCAGCCGAGCGTCACATGGCCGATCGAGAACGGTGCGGCGCGCAGGGCTTGCGCCTCGGCATCAAGCATCTCGAGCGAGGCGCGCGTCTTGAGATCGAAGGCCTCCAGCAGGACTTGCAGCGGCGCTTCGCGCTCGCGCTCGTTGCGCCAGAGGATCAGCGCGTCCAGGAGGCCGTCGCCGAAGGCATGCCAGCGCAACGCATGCCAGCGATCCTCGCCCTGCGAGGGGAACAGCACGCCGCCGGCGCGCTCGTTCAGGTACTCGCAGATCACGACCGAATCGAACAGGACCGAGCCGTCTTCGCGCACCAGCGTCGGGATCTTCGACAGCGGGTTGTGCGCCATGATGGCCGTGTTCGGCTTGCGCATCGCGGCGACCGAGCGCACGAGCTCGAGTTCGTCCGAGATGCCGAGTTCATGCGCGCAGATCATGACCTTGCGCACATAGGGCGACTTGGGCGACCAGTGCAATTTCATCCTGGCTGTCATCAGATCGCCCCGGCGGTGCGCAAGGCGTCGATGCGGGCCGTGCTGTAGCCCAGCTCGGCGAGGATCTCGTCGCTGTGCTGCCCCAGCAGTGGCGGCGCCGTTTGCGTCTGCAGCGGCGCTTCGGCGAAGCGCATGGGGCTGGCCACTTGCGGCACGTCCACGCCAGTGGGATGCGGCACGTGGCGCAGCATGCCGCGCGCCTCGACCTGCGGGTCCTTGAACACGTCGGCCACGGTGTTGATGGGGCCGCAAGGGATGCCCGCCTTGTCGAGCGCGTCGATCAGCTTGTCCCGTTCCCATTCGGCGAACACCTCCCGCAGCCCGGCCGAGAGCTCGCCGATGTTGCGCACCCGCTGTCCATTGGTGGCAAAGCGTTCATCGGCGATCCAATCCTGCCGGCCGAAGACCTCGCACAGCTTGGCGAACTGGCGGTCATTGCCGACCACCAGGATGACGTCGCCGTCCGCGCAACGGTAGACGTCCTGCGGCTGGATGTTGGGATGGGCATTGCCGTTGCGACGCGGCACGTTGCCCGAGACGAGGTAGTTCATGGCCTGATTGGACAGCGTGGCCACTTGCACGTCGAGCATCGCGATGTCGATGTTGTCGCCGACCCCAGTCTCGTTGCGCCGCGCCAGTGCGGCCAGTACCGAGACTGCGGCGTACATGCCCGTCATCAAGTCGACGATCGGGATGCCCACCTTTTGCGGGCCGCCGCCCGGGCGACCGTCCTTCTCGCCGGTCACGCTCATCAGGCCGCCCATGGCCTGGATCAGGAAATCGTAGGCCGGCTGGTCGCGGCGGGGTCCGGTCTGGCCGAATCCGGTCACCGAGCAATAGATGAGCCCCGGGTTGATCTTGCGCAGCGAAGCCTCGTCGAGGCCATAGCGCTTCAGGGTGCCGGCCTTGTAGTTCTCCAACACGATGTCGGCCTTGGCCGCCAATGCCTTGACGATCTCCTGGCCTTCCGGCTTTTCGAGGCTCACGGTGATCGAGCGCTTGCCGCGGTTGACCGCCAGGTAGTAGCCGGCTTCCTTCGTGTCCCTGCCTTCAGCGTCCTTCAGGAACGGAGGACCCCAGGTGCGCGTGTCGTCGCCGGCGCCGGGTCGTTCGACCTTGGTCACCTGCGCACCGAGGTCGGCGAGGATCTGGCTGGCCCATGGGGCCGCGAGGATGCGGCTCAGGTCGAGCACCTTGACGTGCGACAGCGGGCCCTTGGCGGTGGTCATGCAAAGCTTCCTTGGTTGGAGGCGATTCTGGAATTGCGATGTTTTTTGGACTAGCGGCCCAGCGGCAACGCTGTGATGCGCCGCGACGCATATCGCCGATCCGCGAAGTGCCCGGCGCTGCATAGCAGCTATGTGCATGAGGCCGGTGCCACGTGATGCGGAGCTTCTTAAAGTCCGTTCACCACGAACCGGAGACATCGACGATGAATCAATTTTTCAGATCTGCCGCCGCGGCACTCGCTCTCGCGTTGGCCGCAAGCGCGGGATGGGCGCAGGCCTATCCGACCAAGGCGATCCGCCTGGTCGTGCCTTTTCCTGCGGGCGGCCCGGTGGACCAGACGGCGCGCGAGCTCGGCGCCAGGTTGAGCAGCTCGCTCGGCCAGTCCGTCATCGTCGACAACCGGGGAGGGGCCGGCGGCCTGCTCGGCGCCGACGTGGTGGCCAAGGCGCCGCCCGACGGCTACGTGCTGCTGCTTTCCTCTGCGGGTGCGTTGGCCATCGTGCCGCACATCGTGCCCTCGATGCCCTACGACCCGAAGAAGGACCTGGCGGCGGTGACGCAGGCGCTCAAGGTGCCTGCGGTGCTCGTGGTATCCGCCAATTCGGCGTTCAAGACCTTTGCCGACCTGAAGGCCGCCGCCACCGGCGATGCGAGCAAGATCAACTACGCCTCCGCGGGCAGCGGGACGACGCCGCACCTCCAGGCCGAGTTGCTCAAGCGTGAAGCCAAGCTCAACATCACCCACATTCCGTACCGAGGCGCCGCGCCTGCGCTGACCGATCTCATGGGCGGCCAGGTCGACATGATGATGGTGGACATTCCCGTCGCGTTGCCGCTCATCCAGTCGGGCAAGTTGCGGGCGCTGGCGGTGACCAACGGCAAGCGGATTCCGGTGTTGAAGGATGTGCCCACGGTGAGTGAACTCGGATTGCCGAAGGCGGAGGCCTACAACTGGTACGGCGTGCTCGCCCCGGCTCGCACGCCGCCCGAGATCATCGGCAAGCTCTACAGCGCTGTCGGCGCCGCCTTGCACTCGCCCGAGCTGATGAAGCAGTTCGAGCAACAGGGCGTGGAGGTCGTCGGCAGCAAGCCCGAGGAATTCGCCGCCTTCATCGCCGCGGAGTCGCAGCGCTGGGGCGTGCTGGCGAAGGCGGTGGGCGCCAGGATGGAATGAGCGCCTGCCGACGAGGCGGCCGCGCCGATGTCCCGCGCGGCCTTCCTTGTCTATGCGGCCGAGGGTCGTTTGGCCAGCTCGATCTTCGCGATGGCGTTGCGGTGCACTTCGTCGGGCCCGTCGACGATGCGCACGGTGCGCTGGTGCGCATACGCCTCGGCAAGCCAGAAATCCTGGCTCACGCCAGCCGCGCCGTGGGCCTGGATCGCCCAGTCGACCACCTTGCAGGACATGTTGGGCGCGACCACCTTGATCATCGCGATTTCGGCGCGCGCATTCTTGTTGCCGATCGTGTCCATCTTGTAGGCTGCGTTCAGCGTGAGAAGGCGCGCCTGGTCGATCAGGCAGCGTGACTCGGCGATGCGCTCGTGCCAGACCGATTGTTCCGCCAGCGGCTTGCCGAAGGCGACGCGTTCCCGCAGGCGGTCGCACATCATCTCGAGCGCGCGTTCGGCAGCGCCGATGGAACGCATGCAGTGATGGATGCGCCCCGGCCCGAGGCGGCCCTGGGCGATTTCGAAGCCCCTGCCCTCACCCAGCAGGATGTTGCCGACCGGCACGCGCACGTTCTCCAGCAGGACTTCCATGTGGCCGTGCGGCGCGTCGTCGTACCCGAACACCGACAGGTGGCGCAGCACGCTGACGCCGGGCGTGTCGCGCGGCACCAGCACCATCGACTGCTGCGCGTGGCGCGGCGCATCGGGGTCGGTCTTGCCCATCACGATGAAGATCTTGCAGCGCGGGCTGCCGGCGCCGGAGGAGAACCACTTGCGGCCGTTGATGACGTATTCGTCGCCGTCGCGCGTGATGGTGCACTGGATATTGGTGGCGTCCGACGAGGCGACGGCCGGCTCGGTCATGAGGAAGCCGGAGCGGATCTCGCCGGCCAGCAGCGGCTCGAGCCATTCGTCCTTGTGCGCCTCGGTGCCGTAGCGCTCGATGGTCTCCATGTTGCCGGTGTCGGGTGCCGAGCAGTTGAAGACCTCGCCGGACCACGATACGCGGCCCATGATCTCGCACAGCGGCGCGTAGTCGAGATTGGAAATGCCGGGCACGCCGCGGTGCTCGTGCGGCAGGAACATGTTCCAGAGGCCGGCGGCGCGGGCCAGCGGCTTGAGTTCCTCGATCAGCGGCGAGACCTGCCAGGCATTGCCCTGGCGACGGAAGGCGTCCATCTCCTGGTGGTAGCGCATCTCGTTCGGATAGATGTGCTGTTCGAAGAACTGCTGCAGGCGCTGCAGCAGGTCGCGTGTCTTGGGGGATGGTTCGGCAAGCATGGCTGTCCTTGTGTCTTGATGGCTGCGCCCGATCCTGGCGCAGGCCGTTCGAGATTAGAACGCTGCCGACGGAGAGAAGCCGTCGCGCGTGTGACGAGGCAGCGCCCCGATCAGCCGGCCGAGTCCCCGATCAGCGGCCGACGAAGACCGGCGGCCGCTTCTCGCGAAAGGCGAGCTGGGCCTCTTTCGCGTCTTCGGTGCGACCGATGGCGGCCGTCATGTCCTGTTCATAGCGATAGCCGTCGCGCAAGCTCATGTCTTCGATCACATTGAGCGTGTGCTTGCCCATGCGGGTGGAGACCGGGCTCTTGGACGCGATGGTCGCGGCCAGTGCCATCGCGGCGGGCATGAGCTCTTCAGCGGTCGTGCAAGCCTCGACGATGCCCAGGCGGTACAGTTCCGCGCCGGAGACGCGGTAGCCCGTCAGCATCATTCGACGCACGCGCGAATGGCCGAACAAGCGCATCGCGTGGCGGCAGCCGCCGAGCAGGCCGACGTCGACTTCCGGCAGGCCGAGCGACCCTTTCTCCGCGGCCAGCAGGATGTCGCTGGAGGCGACCATCGCCAGGCCCGACCCCAGCGCGGGGCCGTTGATGGCCGCGATCACCGGTTTGGCGCATTCGCGGATGGCGTGGAAGCATTCCCGCGTGCGGCGCGAATGGGCCAGCAGATCCCCGGGCTCTTTGACGACCTCGGCGCGCCCCTTGAGATCGGCGCCTGCGCAGAACACCTTGCCCGCACCGGTCAGGACGACCACGCGGATGTCGTCCAACTCCGAGATGCGGTCGAGCACAGAGGTCAGCTCGTCATTGAGCCGGCGCGTCAGCGCGTTGACCGGGGGGCTGTTCAGCGTCAGGACTGCGATGTGGGTGTCGACGACTTCCACCCCGAGCTCGGTCAGGCCTTGGAAGAGTTGCGCTGGATTTTGTGGTTGCATCGTGCTTGCTCGCGGAGGATCGGGGTGGGTGGTGGCTTGTCGCTGTCGACGAGTCTAGGCAAGGCCCGGGTCGGCCGCCAGTCGGGTCGGCGCAGGACAGCTATTTCCCGGTGCGCATGGCCGCGGGCGCCGGAGGATGCGCTCGCATGTCGGCTCAGGGCGCCAGGGCGTGCGCCCATTCGGCAATCGCCGCCGCCGCCCTCTCGGGCTGCTCGACGGGCAGCGCGTGGCTTGCATCGGGCACGAGGCGGACTTCGACCCGGTCGCGTCCGAGCGCTTGCCGGAGCTCTTCCCGACTCTCCGGCGGCCTCCAGGGATCCTGCGCGCCTTGCAGATCGAGAAGCGGTGCATGGGTGACGGGCCACCACGCTGCCTTGGGTGGCGTGCTGCCTGCCGCCCGGTAGATCTCGCGCAATGCGGGGTACCAACCCGACAGCCAGGGGGAGGGATCGTTGCCCGGCGCGAAGAAGGCGTGTTGCAACTGCCGCAGCCGCAATGCATCGGGCTGGGCCGGATCGGAAGCGATCACCAGGGCCTCGGCCATGCCGGCGGGAAAGGTCCGCGCTGCCGCAGCGGCCAGCACCACGCCGCGTACCTTGTCCGGGTACAAGAGGTCGGCCACGCGCGCGACGAAGTGACCGAAGGCGTGACCCATGATCACCGCGCGCCCGTCCCCGAAGGTGTCGATGGTGTGCACCACGTCTTGTGCCAGTGCGGCCAGGTCGAGCCCACCCATCGGCCCGTGGCTGCGCGCCATGCCGCGGGGCTGGGGTCGCAGGACCTGGAAGCCGGCGCAGGCCAGGCCTCGTGCCAAGGGATCGAAGTCGAGCGAGTCGCGCAACGACGAGGGCAACAGGACGATGGCGGGTCGCGGACCGGGAGCGGCCGTATCGATCACCACGTCGATCGTCGCGCAACCGGTGTCGAGCAACTTGCGCCGGCGCTCGTGCACGGCGCAGGCGGCCGGGGCCGCGGCCATGCTCACTCCACGCTGGCGCCGGAGCGCTTGACGATCTCGGCCCACTTGGGAATGTCGGTGCGCAGCAGCGCGGCCAAGGCCTCGGGCGAGCTGGACTCGGGCTCGATGCCGAGTGCCGTCAGCTGACGGCGCAGCGCCGGGTCGGCCATCGTGTGGACCAGCGCGGCGTTCAGCCGCGCGATGATCGCCGGCGCCGTCTTGCCCGGAGCGAACACGCCGAGCCAGTTGGAAACGTCGTAGCCTGCCAGTCCGGACTCCGACAGCGTCGGCACGTCGGGCAGGGCGCCCATGCGCTTGATCGACGTCACGGCCAGTGCACGTACGCGCCCGGTCTGGATGTGCGGCGCATACACCGTGTAGGAGTCGAAGGCCATGTCGATCCGGCCGCCCAGCAGATCCGTCAGCAAGGGGGCACTTCCCTTGTACGGCACGTGCAGGAGACGAACTCCCGCCATGCTTTCGAACAAGGCGCCCGAAAGATGGCCGGAGCTTCCGCTGCCGGCAGAGCCGTAGGTCAGGCTGCCCGGCTTCTTTTTCGCCAACGCGATGAGTTCGGCGACGTTGGTGACCGGCAGCCTGGCATCGACGACCAGAACGCGAGGCGTGAGATGCGTCAGGCCCACGGGGGCGAAGTCCCGGACCGGGTCGTACGGCAGTTGCCGATAGAGCGCGGGGTTGATGGCCTGCGTTCCCATGGTGCCGAACAGCAGCGTGTAGCCGTCGGCGGGGGCCTTGGCGACGGCATCGGCAGCGCTGATGCCCCCGGCGCCGCCGCGGTTGTCCACGATGACCTGCTGCCCCAGGTCGGCCTGCAGTCCCTTTGCCAGGCCACGGGCCATGATGTCGGCGGCGCCGCCGGCGGTGAACGGCACGATCAGGCGCAGCGGCTTCTGGGGAAATTCGGCGTGCGCGTGCGAGACGCCGGTGACGGCGGCAACGAGCATCAGCGCGTGCAGGATCAAGGACGCATGGCCCCCAACGCGTTCTCGAAACGAGCGTACGAGCCCAGAGAAGTGAAAAGGGCGTGTCTCTGGCATGGCAACTCCGTGGGCTCTCTGTGGACGGCAGGCGGCGGCCCGCCGCGTCTGTTCCGGACAGCGGGAGTGTAGGTAGGCGCGCGCATCCGGGCCATGCCTGCCGCAGGCAAGCCTGCTATGCAGATGCGGTATGTCTGCGGCCTGGCGCGCTGTTCAGCACGGCGCCCGAGCTATGCGTCCAGCCGCATCACAGCATTGCCCCTGGCTGCGTAGGCACGCGCAGGCAACGTGCCTAGAGTTCCGGGGCCCCGTTACTGCAGGAATGAAGACAACCATGCGAAATCAGATGAAAACCACAACCAGTCTCTCGCGGCGCCTGTTCGGCGTCGCGGTCATCTGCATGGGCATGCTCGGCGCCGGCCTGGCACGGGCTGCCGACGAATTCAAGGCGTCCTGGGTCACGGCCAGCGATGGCGTCCGTCTGTCGGTGCGCGAGTACGGCAATCTCCAGGGACCCGCCATCGTGTTCGTGCACGGCATCGCGCAAAGCCAACTTTCGTTCGACCGCCAGGTTCACAGCGAGCTGGCAAAGAAATACCACCTGGTCACCTACGATCTTCGAGGCCACGGCGAATCCGACAAGCCGACGAGCGAAGAGGCCTATGTCAATGGCCGTCGCATGTCCGACGACCTGCGAAGCGTGATGACAGCGACCGGCGTCCACAAGCCGGTGCTCGTGGGTTGGTCGCTCGGCGGAATCATCGTTGCCCAATACCTGAGCGACTACGGCGATGCCGAGATCAGCGGGGTCAACTTCGTCGGTGCGCGCATCGCGCAGCCGCCGGGCACACCGGCACGCATGCCCGGCGCCGCTTACATCCGGACCATGCTTTCGCCGAAGCTCGAGGAAAACATCCGCGCGACGGCCAGCTTCGTTCGTGCCTGCGTCGCCACACCGCTGTCGCCGGCGGATTTCGAACTCATGCTCGGCTACAACATGGCCAGTCCGGTGTTCGCGCGTGCCGCGACGCTCAAGTGGAGCGGCGGCACGGACTTTGCCGCTGCGCTGCCTCGCACCAAGGTACCGGTGCTGATCTCGCATGGCCGGCTGGATCAGGTCATCTCGCCCGACGTGGCGCAGGAAGCGGGGCGGATTCTTCCGGCCGCCAAGGTCTCCTGGTACGACCATGGCGGGCATTCGCTGTTCTTCGACGACGCGCCGCGCTTCAATGCCGAGCTGGCCGCGTTCGTGGATGCCGCGACCGCGATGACGCACTGACCGCAGATCGGAGATCGGAGATCCGGGCGCTCCGGACTGCACCGGCGACCGCCGGCATCGGCCGACCCCTACGCGGCCGAGGCGTCAGAGGGGCTCGCCGGCTCCGTCGAATGCCACATGCCGCTGCGGCCCATGTCGTCCACGATGTCCACGATGGCTGCAGCCACGGACTGCACGGCCTTGCGCGGGCCCTTGGTCTTGGACATGGCCATCGAGATGCTGCGCTGCAACGGCGGATCGATGATTCTCGCGGCCTGGAGGCGCCCCTCTTCCACTTCCGTCCAGACCGCATGCAGCGGCAGCACCGTATAGACGCGCTCCTGGGCCACCAGCGACTTGAAGAGCGGCAGCGAGTCGGCTTCGATCACCGTGGAAACCGTGACCCTCTCTTGCCGGGCGGTCGCGTCGAGTGCGTTGCGCAATCCGTTGGGCGAACTCGGCAGGATGAAGGGCAGGCCGTGCATCGCGCGGAAGCTGATGTCCGGCGCTTGGGTGACCTTGTCGCCTCGCGCGCCGATCAGGTAGCTGTCGACGGTGGCGAGCAATTGTTCGTGCTCGGGTCGTGATGCGCCGTAGCGGTAGAGGATCGCGAGGTCGACCCGTGCGTCGGTCAGCCACTCTTCCACCTGGCCGCTGGAGCCTTCGAGCACCTTGAGGCTGATGCCGGAATGACGGGCGCGCAATTGCGAAAACAAGCGCCCGATCAGCGGATGCGCAATCGACGGCAGGAGGCCGACGGTCACTCGACCGGATGGCTCCTGCGCGTTGCTGCGGATCTGTGCTTCCAGCTGTTGGGCGTCTTCCAGCAAGGTGCGCACCGGGCCGAGGATCTGCGCGCCCGTCTCGGTCAGTTCCACACCCCGACCCGTCCGGGTGAACAAGCGACAGCCGCATTGCCGCTCCAGCGCATTGATCTGCCGGCTCAGAAGGGATTGGTTGCTGTCCAGGAACAGCGCTGCGCGCGTCAGGCTGCCGAGTTCGGCGATCGCGAGGAACGCACGCCAGATCGTCAGATCGCCGGCGAAATCCAACTGGATGTCGGTGGCCTTGCCGGATTGCATGCGCTGGGTGTCTCCTGTACAGGCGAAGGATTATGTGCCAGGGTCGGTGGATTCGCAGGGGCCGGCGAGGGTTGGAGGGCATGCGCATAATTGACGCGAGCTATGACCCTCACCGAACTCAAATACATCGTCGCGGTCGCACGCGAACGGCATTTCGGCAAGGCGGCCGAAGCCTGCTATGTATCGCAACCCACGCTGTCGGTCGCCATCAAGAAACTGGAAGACGAGCTCGAGGTGAAGCTGTTCGAGCGCAGCGCGGGTGAGGTCACGGTGACCCCGCTCGGCGAGCAGATCGTGCAGCAGGCGCAGAGCGTGCTCGACCAGGCGGCCAGCATCAAGGAGATCGCCAAGCGCGGCAAGGATCCGTTGTCGGGTCCGCTCAACCTTGGCGTGATCTACACCATCGGCCCCTACCTGCTGCCGGACCTGGTGCGTCAGAACATCGCGCGCACGCCGCAGATGCCGCTCGTGCTGCAGGAGAACTTCACCGTCAAGCTGCTGGAGATGCTGCGCGCCGGCGAGATCGATTGCGCGATCATGGCCGAGCCTTTTCCCGATGCCGGCCTGGCGACCGCCGCGCTTTACGACGAACCTTTCATGGCCGCGCTGCCGGCGCACCATCCGCTGGCGCAGCGCGAGTCGGTGAGTTCCGAGGAGCTCAAGAAGGAAACCATGCTGCTGCTCGGCACCGGCCACTGCTTTCGCGACCATGTGCTCGAGGTGTGTCCTGAGTTCGCGCGCTTCTCGAGCAACGCCGAGGGCATCCGCAAAAGCTTCGAGGGCTCGTCGCTCGAGACCATCAAGCACATGGTGGCCTCGGGCATGGGCGTGACCTTGGTGCCGCGCCTTTCGGTGCCGGCGAATGCGCTCAAGCCCAGAGCCAAGGGCCGCAAGGAGCCGGAGCAGATCGTGCGCTATCTGCCGGTGCGCGATGCGCATGGCGGCGAACCGCCGACGCGGCGCGTCGCGCTGGCCTGGCGCCGCAGCTTCACGCGCTATGAAGCGATCGCGGCCTTGCGCAATGCCATCTACGCCTGCGAATTGCCGGGCGTCACGCGCCTCTCGTAGCAAGCGGGTCGAGAGCGTATCGCTGCGATAGAGTGCGGCTGTTGCGCAGGCCGGATGCGGCCTCTAAAGTTTGCGTGTCCATCATCCCCAAAGAGAATCCATCACATGGCCAAAGTCGTGAAGAAAACCAAGTCCACCATTTCCGCCGCGCCGTCGGCTTCGGCTGGCAAGGTGCCCAAGAAGGGTGGTGCCGTGGTCGCACAGGAATCCGGCAGCCGCAACGCGCCGATCATCAACATCGGCATCGACCGGCAGGACCGCGCGGCCATCGCCGAAGGCCTGAGCCGCGTGCTCGCCGACACCTACACGCTTTACCTCACCACGCACAATTTCCACTGGAACGTGACCGGCCCGCACTTCAACTCGCTGCATGCGATGTTCATGAACCAGTACACGGAGCTCTGGGGCTCGACCGACATCCTTGCCGAGCGCATTCGCGCACTCGGCCACTACGCGCCGGGTTCGTACGCCGAATTCAGCAAGATCGCGACGGTGCCCGACGTGCCGCAGAACCCGCCCAAGGCGATGGAGATGGTGCGCATCCTGGTCAAGGGCCACGAGACCGTGTCGCGCATTGCGCGCGAATTCATTCCCGTTGCCGAGGAGGCCGGCGATGACCCGACCGCCGACATGCTCACCGCGCGCTGCACGGTGCATGACCAGACGGCCTGGATGCTGCGCTCGCTTCTGGAAGATTGAGGTGTTGCCATTGAAGCCGGAAACACCGTGGAACCGGCTCCGCCGGGCCGCTGGTGTTGCCCCCTTGAGGGGGGAGGCGGCTACGCGAAGTGAGCAAGCAACGGGGGTGGGTTTGTACCTCGATCTCATTCGCTGGAACCGCCCGGCGGGCTGGCTGCTGCTGCTCTGGCCCACGCTGGGCGCGCTGTGGTTCGCCGCCGACGGCTGGCCGGGCTGGCATTTGCTCATCGTCTTCGTGGCGGGGACGGTATTGATGCGCAGCGCAGGCTGCTGTATCAACGACGTGGCCGATCGGGACTTCGACCGCCACGTCAAGCGCACGGCCCAGCGTCCGGTGACCCGCGGCGCCGTCTCGGTCAAGGAGGCGCTCGCGCTCGGTGCCGTGCTCGCGCTGGCTGCCTTCGGGCTCGTGCTCACGACGAACCGCGTCACGGTGCTGTGGTCCTTCGCGGCGCTGGCCATCACGCTGGTCTATCCGTTTGCCAAGCGCTTCGTCTCGGTGCCGCAGGCGGTGCTGGGCGTTGCCTTCAGCTTCGGCATTCCGATGGCATTCGCCGCCGTGCGCGGCAGCGTGCCCGGGCTGGCCTGGTGGCTGCTGGCGGGCAATCTGTTCTGGGTGCTGGCCTACGACACCGAGTACGCCATGGTCGATCGCGACGATGACCTCAAGATCGGCATGAAGACCTCGGCCATCACCTTCGGCCGCTTCGATGTGCCCATCGTCATGGCGAGCTACGCGATCTTCCTGGCCGCCTGGGCAGCGGCCGGCGCGGGCCGGTCGCTGGGCGTGGTCTTTTTCATTGCCATCGGCATCGCGGCCGCGCAGGCGCTGTGGCACTGGCGGCTGATTCGAGCGCGCACGCGCGATGGCTGCTTCAAGGCTTTTCGCCTGAACCACTGGCTCGGCTTCGCGGTGTTCGCCGGCGTCGCGGCCGGCTACGCGCTGCGCTGAGGCCGGCGCCGGTCCTCAGCCGCGGCCGAACTCGTGCGCGAGTTCGCCGGCACGCTGGTGTGCGGCGCGGATCGCGGCCTTGAACTTCGCCTTGACGTCGGCCCCTTCCAGAGAACTGATGGCGGCGTGGGTGGTGCCGCCCTTGGAGGTCACACGCTCGCGCAGCACCGCCGGCGGATCGGTGGCGTCGCCTGCCAGGGCCGATGCGCCTGCGAAGGTGCCCACCGCGAGTCGATGCGCCTGGTCCGCGGACAGGCCCAGCTCGACGCCGGCCTCGGTCATGGCCTCGATGAAATAGAACACATAGGCGGGGCCCGAGCCCGACACCGCGGTGACGGCATCGAGTGCGCTTTCGGCATCGACCCACAGAAGATCGCCCGTGGCGTCCAGCACCTGCTCGACCCGCTTTCGGTCATCGCCGTCGACCGCCGCGCGGGCGTAGAGCCCGGTCATGCCGCGGCCGATCAGGGCCGGCGTGTTGGGCATCGCGCGCACGATGCGTTCGGTGCCGAGCCAGTGGGCGATGCTGTCGGAGGGGATGCCCGCGGCAACGCTCAGATGCAGCGCGTCCCCACCCATGGCGCGTACCGGCCGTGCGGCTTCGGCAAAGGTTTGCGGCTTCACGGCCCAGACCATCACCTCGCAGCGGGCGAGCGCGCTGCCTGCCTGCGCTTGCGCGACGATGCCGAAGTCGTGCGCCAGCCGGGCGCGGGCTTCTGCAAAGGGTTCGACGACCTCGAAGGCGTCGGCCGGCGTTCCCTGCTTGACGAGCCCGCCGATGATGGCGCTCGCCATGTTGCCGCCGCCGATGAAGGCGATCGGCGGCAAGGGGGCCGCCTCGCGGCGGGGCAGGAAGGTGACTGCGATGTTCATGACTTATCCCGTGAATTCGAATGCGGCGAACTGCGTGATCTGCAGGGGATTGAAATTGTCGTCGCTCACCACCACCAGCATGCGATGGCCGTTCGGCAAGGAGGGTCCCCAGCACATGCCTTCGGTGTTGTCCAGGCGCGAGAGGCCGAGCGTGGCGAAGTCGGCGACCAGGGTTTTCGGCGCCGGCCGGTAGCTGCCCGGGACGAGCGCTTCCAGCGGCAGCGTGTCGCTGGCGTTGTGCGTGTCGATCTCGTAGAGGCGCAGCGAGTTGCCGACGCCGGTCGCGTAGGCGCTCTCGAGCACCAGCATGCGATCGGCATCGATCATCAGCACTTCGCTGACGCCGTTGTCCGCGTAGGCACCCGGAACCAGGGGTCGCTGCGGGATCGCATCCGGCAGGTAGGCGATCTGGCGTGTGGCGCGCCCGGTCGCGAGTTCGATCCGGATGAATCGGCAAGGCCCCCCCGGCGCGCAGAGGGTCGGAACGGGGCCGTCCTGGATCAGGGCGTTCTGCATGGCGAGCCAGGCGTGGCGGCCGTCGGGTGTCAGCGTCAGGCCTTCCAGGGCGAGGTTGTCGCGCGCGCCGCGCCGGCCGTCGGGGCTGGGCTGGAACATCGCCGGCAGCGGGATCTCGCGCAGCAAGGAGCCGTCGCGCCGCGATTCGTAGAAGGCCGGACCGAAACCCCGGGCCTCGTCGCCCTCGCTGGTCCAGAGAACCGTGCCGCTGTCGCGACGCCACCGCAGCGCTTCGGGATCCGGCACGGGCACACCCGCGCGCGCCTGCGGCCGTGCAGGCCAGGACTCGCCATTCGCTTGCCTGAACGTGGTGACGTCGGTGGGTTCGGGCGCCGCGCTGCCGACCGACCAGCGCATGCCGTAGAAACGGGCAGAATTGATGTCTGATCGGTCATCGCTGATAAGCAGGTACTCACCTCGATCGGTGTCGTAGTCGATGCCGGACAGACCGCCGATCGTGGTTCCCCGAGATGCGAGACGGTGCGGCCAGCGCGCCTCGGCCAGCAGCCGCAGGCGCGGCGGCCCGATCACGGCGGGCGCCACGCTGCGGCAAGCTGCCAGGCTGCCTCCAAGTGCCATGGCTGCGAATATCGCCTGGCGGCGGGGCAAATGCGCCGTGGTGGAAGTTTGCACGCGGCGCAGTCTATGGGCGCCGCGTGACATCTCGAATGCAGGGTGGTTGACAGCCCCCTGGCGTCATGCAACAATCGCGGGCTTCGCTTTTCCAAAGGCGATCCAAGGCGAATGCTTTCTGCCCAACGGAAGCGCACCAGAGTGGTTTTGGTGTGTGGACGACGGGCCCAAGACTGACTGCAGAACTTCCGCAAGGAGGGGAGGCGGTACAAGTTGGGAATATCACGAAATGATCCAAACTGAATCCCGGCTCGATGTGGCCGACAACACGGGCGCGAAATCCGTCCTGTGTATCAAGGTGCTCGGTGGCTCCAAGCGGCGTTACGCCAGCGTGGGCGACGTCATCAAGGTCAGCATCAAGGAAGCCGCTCCGCGGGGTCGCGTCAAGAAGGGCGAGATCTACAGCGCAGTGGTGGTCCGCACCGCCAAGGGCATCCGTCGCAGCGACGGGTCGCTCGTCAAGTTCGACGGCAATGCCGCCGTCTTGCTCAATGCCAAGCTGGAGCCCATCGGCACCCGCATCTTCGGACCGGTCACGCGCGAACTGCGCACCGAGAAGTTCATGAAGATCGTCTCGCTGGCTCCCGAAGTTCTGTAAGGACAACAACGCCATGAACAAGATTCGCAAAGGCGACCAGGTCATCGTGTTGGCCGGGCGCGACAAGGGCAAGCGCGGCACGGTGTCGCTGCGCAAGGACGATTCGCATCTGATCGTCGACGGCATCAACATCGTCAAGAAGCACACCAAGCCGAACCCGCTCAAGGGAACCACCGGTGGCATCGTCGAGAAGGCCATGCCGATTCACCAATCCAACGTGGCGATCTTCAATGCCGCGACCGGCAAGGCCGATCGCGTGGGCATCAAGGTCACGGACGGCAAGCGCGTGCGCGTCTTCAAGTCCAGCGGCGACGAAATCAAGATCGCCTAAGGGGTACTCACAATGGCACGTCTCCAACAGCACTACCGCGAAAAGATCGCGAAGGACCTGACCGAGAAGTTCGGCTACAGGTCGCCGATGCAGGTTCCCCGTCTGACCAAGATCACGCTCAACATGGGTGTGGGCGAAGCGGTCGCCGACAAGAAGGTTCTCGACAACGCCGTCGCCGACCTCACCAAGATCGCCGGCCAGAAGCCGGTCGTCACCAAGTCGAAGAAGGCCATTGCCGGCTTCAAGATCCGCGAGAACCAGCCGATCGGCTGCATGGTCACGCTGCGCGGCGTGCAGATGTACGAGTTCCTGGATCGCTTCGTGACCGTGGCGCTGCCGCGCGTTCGCGACTTCCGCGGCATCTCCGGCCGCGCGTTCGACGGCCGCGGCAACTACAACATCGGCGTGAAAGAGCAGATCATTTTCCCCGAGATCGAATACGACAAGGTCGATGCCCTGCGCGGTCTCAATATCAGCATCACGACGACGGCCAAGACCGACGAGGAAGCCAAGGCGCTTCTCGCCGGCTTCCGTTTCCCGTTCAAGAACTGAGGCGACCCGTGGCTAAAGCATCTCTGATCCAGCGCGAACTCAAGCGCGACAACCTGGTCGCCAAGTACGCCGCGAAGCACGCGGAACTCAAGGCAATCGCCAACGACGCGAAGAAGAGCGACGAAGAGCGCGCTGCTGCGCGTCTGGGCTTGCAAAAGCTTCCGCGCAATGCCAATCCGACGCGCCAGCGCAATCGCTGCGAAATCACCGGCCGTCCGCGCGGCACCTTCCGTCAATTCGGTCTGGCCCGCGCCAAGATCCGTGAACTGGCTTTCAACGGCGACATCCCCGGTGTCACCAAGGCCAGCTGGTAAGCCAGGCAGGAGCAAACAACATGAGCATGAGTGATCCCATTGCCGACCTGCTGACGCGTATCCGTAACGCGCAGATGGTGGCGAAGCCCACCGTGTCGGTCCCGTCTTCCAAGGTGAAGGTCGCGATCGCGCAAGTCCTGAAGGACGAGGGCTACATCGACGGCTTCCAGGTCAAGACCGAAGCCGGCAAGAGCGAGCTCGAAATCGTGCTGAAGTACTACGCTGGCCGTCCGGTCATCGAGCGCATCGAGCGCGTCAGCCGCCCCGGCCTGCGTGTCTACAAGGGCACCACCGCCATTCCACAAGTCCAGAACGGCCTTGGCGTCGCCATCGTCACCACCCCCAAGGGCGTGATGACCGATCGCAAGGCGCGCGCTACCGGTGTCGGTGGCGAAGTGCTGTGCTACGTCGCCTGACCGAGACATCGAGGAGAAACTGAATGTCCCGAGTAGGAAAAATGCCGGTCACCGTCCCCGCAGACGTGGATGTGTCGATCAAGGAAGACCAGATCAGCGTGAAGGGCAAGGGCGGCACGCTCAACCTGCAACGCCACGCGCTGGTCACCGTCGTCAGCAAGGACGGCAAGCTGAGCTTTGCACCCGCCAACGAATCGCGTGAAGCCGATGCGATGGCCGGAACGCATCGCCAGTTGGTGAACAACATGGTTCTCGGCGTGACCAAGGGCTTCGAGAAGAAGCTCGCTCTGGTCGGCGTCGGGTTCAAGGCTGCGGCGCAGGGCGCGAAGCTCAACCTGCAGGTGGGTTATTCGCATCCGGTCAACATCGACATGCCGCAGGGCATCACGGTGGCGACCCCGACCCCGACCGAAATCGTGATCAAGGGTGCCGACCGTCAACGCGTCGGCCAGGTGGCCGCCGAGATCCGCGCTATTCGTCCGCCCGAGCCCTACAAGGGCAAGGGCATCCGTTATTCGGACGAGAAGATCGTGATCAAAGAGACCAAGAAGAAATAAGGGGCAGCAAAATGATGTTGACCAAAAAAGCACAGCGTCTTCGCCGTTCGCGCCAGACCCGCATCCGCATCGCGACGCAGGGTGTGGCTCGCCTCACGGTGAACCGCACCAACCTTCACATCTACGCGACCGTCATTTCCGACGACGGCTCGAAGGTGATCGCCACCGCATCGACGGCCGAAGCCGAGATGCGCACCTCGCTGGGCGGTTCCGGCAAGGGCGGCAATGCCGCTGCGGCCACCGCCGTCGGCAAGCGCATCGCCGAAAAGGCGAAGGCTGCCGGCATCGACAAGGTCGCTTTCGATCGCGCAGGTTTTGCATACCACGGCCGCGTCAAGGCGCTGGCCGAAGCCGCTCGCGAAGCCGGCCTGCAGTTCTAACCGGACACGAGATTCAAAAATGGCAAAGATTCAGGCAAGAACGCAGAACGAAGGCCCCGAAGACGGTCTGCGCGAGAAGATGATCGCGATCAACCGCGTCACCAAGGTGGTGAAGGGTGGTCGTATCCTCGGTTTCGCCGCACTCACCGTGGTGGGCGACGGTGACGGCCGCGTCGGCATGGGCAAGGGCAAGTCGAAGGAAGTGCCGGCCGCCGTGCAGAAGGCGATGGAAGAGGCGCGCCGCAACCTCGCAAAGATCTCGATCAAGAACGGCACGCTCCATCACCGTGTGACAGGCCACCATGGCGCTGCCTCCGTGGTCATGATCCCGGCCCCGAAGGGTACCGGCATCATCGCCGGCGGCCCGATGCGCGCCGTGTTCGAGGTCATGGGCATCACCGACATCGTGGCCAAGAGCCATGGGTCGTCGAATCCCTACAACATGGTCCGTGCCACGCTGGACGGCCTGAAGAACTCGACGACCGCATCCGAAGTCGCTGCCAAGCGCGGCCTGACGGTCGAAGAACTCTTCGCCTGAACCGGAGCATCGACATGACGACGCAACAACAAACGCTCAAGGTGCAACTGGTCAAGAGCCCGATCGGCACCAAGGAATCGCATCGCGCGACCGTGCGCGGCCTCGGCTTGCGCAAGCTCAACAGCGTGAGCGAGCTGCAGGACACGCCCGCGGTACGCGGCATGATCAACAAGATCAGTTATCTGGTCAAAGTGCTCTAAACAGAGTCGCTGAGAGAGACGCATATGGAACTCAATGGCATCAAGCCGGCGGATGGCGCCAAGCACGCCAAGCGCCGTGTCGGCCGCGGCATCGGCTCCGGCCTCGGCAAGACCGCGGGTCGCGGTCACAAGGGTCAGAAGTCGCGCGCAGGCGGTTTCCACAAGGTCGGCTTCGAAGGCGGTCAGATGCCGCTGCAGCGTCGGCTGCCCAAGCGCGGCTTCAAGTCGCAGCTGCTCAAGTACAACGCCGAAGTGACGCTGGGCGCCCTCGAAAAGCTCGGCCTGGCTGAAGTGGACGTGCTTGCGCTGAAGCAAGCGGGTCTGGTCGGTCAGATCGCGAAGGTCGTCAAGGTCATCAAGTCGGGTGAGCTCACCAAGGCCGTCAAGCTGACGGGCGTTGGCGCGACCGCTGGTGCCAAGGCCGCGATCGAAGCTGCCGGCGGCAGCGTCGCCTGAGCGGACTGAGAGAAGTTCTTCGTGGCAACCAACGCAGCAACGCTCGCAAAAACAGGCAAGTTCGGTGACCTGCGTCGCCGGCTCGTCTTTTTGCTGCTCGCGCTCGTGGTCTATCGCGTCGGTGCGCACATTCCCGTGCCAGGCATCAACCCGGACCAGCTGGCTCAGTTGTTCCAGGGCCAGCAGGGCGGCATCCTGAGTCTGTTCAACATGTTCTCGGGTGGTGCGCTGTCGCGCTTCACCGTGTTCGCGCTGGGCATCATGCCGTACATCTCGGCGTCGATCATCATGCAGTTGATGACCTACGTGGTGCCGAGCATGGAGCAGCTCAAGAAGGAAGGCGAAGCCGGCCGCCGCAAGGTGACGCAGTACACGCGCTACGGCACGCTCGGGCTGGCATTGTTTCAGTCGTTCAGCATTGCGGTGGCGCTCGAGTCTTCGGCGGGTCTCGTGATCTCGCCCGGCTTCGGCTTCCGCATTACCGCCATGGTCAGCCTGACCGCGGGTTCGATGTTCCTGATGTGGCTGGGCGAACAGATCACCGAGCGCGGGCTCGGCAACGGGATCTCGATCCTGATCTTCGCCGGCATCTCCGCCGGGCTGCCGAATGCGGTGGGCGGTCTGCTGGAACTCGTTCGCACGGGCGCCATGAACGTGATCGTGGCGCTGTTCATCGTGGCCGTTGTTGCGCTGGTGACCTATTTCGTGGTGTTCGTCGAGCGCGGCCAGCGCAAGATCCTCGTGAACTATGCGCGGCGCCAGGTCGGCAACAAGGTCTACGGCGGCCAGTCGTCGCACCTGCCGCTGAAGCTCAACATGTCGGGCGTGATCCCGCCGATCTTCGCGTCGTCGATCATCCTGCTGCCGACCACGGTGGTGGGCTGGTTCAGCACCGGCGAAAGCATGCGATGGATCAAGGACATTGCGAGCGCGCTGCGTCCGGGGCAGCCGATCTACGTGCTGCTGTACGCCAGTGCGATCGTGTTCTTCTGCTTCTTCTATACCGCGCTCGTGTTCAACAGCCGCGAGACGGCCGACAACCTGAAGAAGAGCGGTGCCTTCATTCCAGGCATCCGTCCGGGTGACCAGACGGCGCGCTACATCGACAAGATCCTGGTTCGCCTGACGTTGGCCGGCGCGGTGTACATCACCTTCGTCTGCCTGCTGCCGGAGTTCCTGATCCTCAAATACAACGTGCCGTTCTATTTCGGCGGCACTTCCCTGTTGATCATCGTGGTCGTCACGATGGACTTCATGGCCCAGGTACAGAACTACATGATGTCGCAGCAGTACGAATCGCTGTTGAAGAAAGCCAATTTCAAGACTTCGTAGACGGCGGCTGGTGACGAGGTCACTGTCGAGTTGACGCCCTATGACTTGAGCCGGGCGCATTGTGTTTCGGGCGAAATGAATCGCCGGGTTGGACAGAGTTTTAGGAGAATGAAATGAGAGTTTCGGCTTCGGTCAAAACCATTTGTCGTAATTGCAAGATCATCCGCCGCAAGGGTGTGGTGCGTGTGATCTGTACCGACCCGCGCCACAAGCAGCGCCAGGGTTGATTGAAGAGTATTAGAGGACGCACATGGCACGTATTGCTGGCATCAACATTCCGCCGCACAAGCACGCTGAAATCGGCCTGACCGCCATTTTCGGTATCGGTCGCACGCGCGCTCGCAAGATCTGCGAAGCGAGCGGCATCGAGTATTCGAAGAAGATCAAGGATCTGACGGACGCCGATCTCGAGAAGATTCGCGACCAGATCGCGCTCTTCACCATCGAAGGTGACCTGCGTCGCGAAACGACGATGAACATCAAGCGCTTGATGGACATCGGCTGCTATCGCGGCTTCCGTCACCGCCGTGGCCTGCCGATGCGCGGCCAGCGCACGCGCACCAACGCCCGCACCCGCAAGGGTCCGCGCAAGGCCGCGCAGTCCCTGAAGAAATAAGGATAGAACAGCATGGCCAAAGCTCCTGCCAACAACGCCGCACAGCGCGTTCGCAAGAAGGTTCGCAAGAACGTTGCGGACGGCATCGCGCACGTGCACGCATCTTTCAACAACACGATCATCACGATCACCGACCGCCAGGGCAATGCCTTGTCGTGGGCGTCTTCGGGTGGCCAGGGCTTCAAGGGTTCGCGCAAGTCGACGCCTTTCGCCGCGCAGGTCGCCTCCGAAGTCGCAGGCCGCGCAGCGGTCGACCAGGGCATCAAGAACCTGGACGTCGAGATCAAGGGCCCGGGCCCGGGTCGCGAATCGTCGGTGCGCGCGCTGGCCGCGCTCGGCATCCGGATCAACTCCATTGCCGACGTGACCCCGGTGCCGCACAACGGCTGCCGTCCGCAGAAACGCCGTCGCATCTGAGCGTTCGACGTCCGGCGCAGCCTGCTTCACAGCGGCTGCGCATTTTGTTTTTATGTTGAAGCCCACCGCCATCGGCACGCCGCTGATGGCTCCCGCAGGCAACTGCGGTAGATGACACAAAGGAAGATCAAGTGGCACGCTACCTCGGCCCCAAGGCCAAACTCTCCCGCCGCGAAGGCACCGACCTGTTCCTCAAGAGCGCACGCCGCTCTATCCAGGACAAGGCCAAATTCGACTCCAAGCCCGGCCAGCATGGCCGCACCTCGGGTCAACGCACGTCCGACTTCGGCCTGCAACTGCGTGAAAAGCAGAAGGTCAAGCGCATGTACGGCGTGCTCGAGAAGCAATTCCGCCGCTATTTCGAAGAAGCCGATCGCCGCCGTGGCAACACGGGCGCCAACCTGCTGTTCATCCTCGAAGCCCGCCTGGACAACGTCGTCTATCGCATGGGTTTCGGTTCGACCCGCGCCGAGGCACGCCAACTGGTGTCGCACAAGGCGATCACGGTGAACGGCCAGTCGGTCAACATCCCGTCGTACCTGGTCAAGACCGGCGACGTGATCGCGGTTCGCGACAAGTCGAAGAAGCAGACCCGTGTGGCCGAGGCGCTCCAGCTGGCCCAGCAAGTCGGCATCCCGGCCTGGGTCGAGGTGAATGCCGACAAGGCCGAAGGCACCTTCAAGAAGGTTCCCGATCGCGACGAATTCGCCGCCGACATCAACGAATCGCTGATCGTCGAACTGTATTCGCGTTAAACGGACGATGACGCGCCGCTTCGCGGCTCGTACTTGTGTATTTTTTTGTTCCCGCCGGGGCTCCATTCCCGTCGGGTGCTTCACCAGCCTTACCGGTGTAACGAGCCGGGGGTATTGAGAGGAAGTCTGCATGCAAACCACCCTGCTGAAACCCAAGACCATCCAGGTCGAGCAACTGGCGCCCAACAAGGCAAAGGTCACGCTCGAACCCTTCGAGCGCGGCTACGGCCACACGCTCGGCAATGCGCTGCGCCGCGTCCTGCTGTCGTCGATGGTCGGCTACGCAGCCACCGAAGTCACGATCGCCGGCGTGCTGCACGAGTACTCGTCGATCGATGGCGTGCAGGAAGACGTCGTCAACATCCTTCTCAACCTCAAGGGCGTGGTGTTCAAGCTCCACAACCGCGATGAGGTCACGCTGAGCCTGCGCAAGGACGGCGAAGGCCCGGTCCTCGCCTCCGACATCCAGACGCCGCACGACGTCGAGATCATCAACCCCGATCACGTGATCGCGCACCTGTCGCAAGGCGGCAAGCTCGACATGCAGATCAAGGTCGAGAAGGGTCGCGGCTACGTGCCCGGCACGATGCGCCGCTATGCGGACGAGCCGACCAAGTCGATCGGCCGTATCGTGCTCGACGCGTCGTTCTCGCCCGTCAAGCGCGTGAGCTACACGGTCGAAAGCGCGCGCGTCGAACAGCGCACCGACCTCGACAAGCTGATCGTCGAAATCGAGACCAACGGTGCGATCACCGCCGAAGACGCGGTGCGCGCCTCGGCCAAGATTCTGGTCGAGCAACTGGCCGTGTTCGCGCAGCTCGAAGGTGGCGAACTCGCTGCGTTCGACACGCCGGCGCCGCGCAGTGCCCAGCAGTTCGATCCGATCCTGCTGCGTCCGGTCGACGAGCTCGAACTCACGGTGCGTTCGGCCAACTGCCTCAAGGCCGAAAACATCTACTACATCGGTGACCTGATCCAGCGCACCGAGAATGAGTTGCTCAAGACCCCCAACCTGGGTCGCAAGTCGCTCAACGAAATCAAGGAAGTGCTCGCCTCGCGTGGCCTGACCTTGGGCATGAAGCTCGAAAGCTGGCCGCCAGCCGGCCTCGACAAGCGTTAAGAAGATCACCACACCTGTGTGTTGCACCAGGCAGTACCTGACACGGCTGCCTGTTTTTATAAAGTAAAGGAAAAGCACCATGCGTCACGGACACGGACTCCGCAAACTCAACCGCACCAGCTCGCACCGCCTCGCGATGCTGCAGAACATGATGAACTCGCTCATCGCACATGAAGCGATCAAGACCACGGTCCCCAAGGCCAAGGAATTGCGTCGCGTCATCGAGCCGATGATCACGCTGGCGAAAAAGCCCACGGTTGCCAACAAGCGCCTTGCCTTCGACCGTCTGCGCGACCGCGACAGCGTCGTCAAGCTTTTCGCCGAACTCGGCCCGCGCTACCAGGCACGTCCGGGCGGCTATACGCGCATCCTGAAAATGGGCTTCCGCGTGGGCGACAACGCACCGATGGCGCTGGTCGAACTGGTCGATCGCCCCGAGGTGAATGAAGCCGCTGCGGATGAGCAGAACGGTGCCGAATAAGCTATAATTCCATCTTGCCGCGCGATGGAGCAGCCTGGTAGCTCGTTGGGCTCATAACCCAAAGGTCGCAAGTTCAAATCTTGCTCGCGCAACCAACACGACAGCGGTCTCCGCTGACACAAAACGCCCACTTTGATGTGGGCGTTTTGCTTTGTGCCTCACTTGCGGCCTTCCGAGGCTCAGCCGATCGTCATCAAGCTGGCGTTGCCGCCGGCCGCTGCGGTGTTCACGCTGAGGGCACGCTCGACGACCAGCGCTTCGAGCGGGACGTCGATGGCCCCGGGCCGGAAGGCCCTGACACTCACGATGGGGCCGTCGCGCTCCGCCACACGGCGGACCACCGTAGCCAATGTCCCGGCATCGCCGTGATGGAGCACGGCATCGAAGGTCACGGTCGGCGCAGCCCAGTCCTGAGCGATGACGATCGACGGTCGGACCGCAGCGGGCAGCGTGGCGAGCAGCGCGTCCGTGCCTTGGCCTGCCGGCCACAGCGCGGTGCTGCCCACGGCGAGCACGGCGGCAAGCTGGGTCAGCCGATCGACATCGTTGCTTGCCAGACAAAGCACGGCATGGCGTGCATGCAGCGTATAGACATTGCGCTCGCCGGTCGGACCCGCGAGCGTGCGCGCACGACCGCTGCGGGTGAGTCGCCTGAAGCGATCGCATGTCCGGGCGAGATCGGGCTTTCCTGCGGCCGAAGCCCACGCGGCCAATGCATCGAGCGCGGGATGGCTGACGTGGCCCGCAATGTCCGCGGCATGTCCGGGATCTGCATCGTCGAGTGCGCGCGCGAGCACGTCGTCCGGACGCGCTGCCAGCATGCGGTACATGTACAGCGGCCCGCCGGCCTTGGGGCCGGTGCCCGACAAGCCCTCGCCGCCGAACGGTTGCACCCCGACGACCGCGCCCACCATGTTGCGGTTGACGTAGACATTGCCGGCGTTCGCCGCGTCCACCACCTGTGCGATCGTCTCGTCGATGCGCGTATGAACGCCCAGGGTCAATCCATAGCCCGTGGCATTGATCTGCCCCAGCAGCGCGCCCAGGTCGCGGCGGCGGTAGCGGACCAGATGCAGCACGGGGCCGAACACTTCGCGCCGGAGTTCGGAAAGGCTTTCCAGTTCGATGAGCGTCGGCAGGACATAAGTGCCGTGCTGCGTCGCGTGATCCAGCTCGCGCCCGTGCCGGTGCACGTGGCGACCGCGCTTGCGCATCTCCGAGATGTGCTGCTCGATCCCGGCGCGGGCCTCTGCATCGATGACCGGGCCGACATCCACCGACAGCCGTGCGGGATCGCCGAGACAGGCCTCCGCCATCGCGCCCTTGAGCATGTCGATGAGCCGGTCCGCCGCTTCTTCCTGCACGCAGAGCACGCGCAGCGCGGAGCAGCGCTGCCCGGCACTGTCGAACGCCGATGCCATCACATCCATGACCACCTGTTCGATCAGCGCCGAGGAGTCGACGATCATGGCGTTCTGGCCGCCGGTCTCGGCGATCAGCGGAATCGGCTCGCCACCGGCTCCGAGCCGCGTGGCGAGCGTCTTCTGCAGAATCCGCGCGACCTCGGTCGATCCGGTGAACATCACGCCCTGCGTGCGTGCGTCGGCCACCAGCCTGGCGCCCACGGTTTCGCCGCGGCCGGGCAGCAGCTGAACCGCCGCGCGAGGAACGCCTGCTTCCCACAGCAGGCGGACTGCCTCGGCGGCGACCAGAGGTGTCTGCTCCGCCGGCTTGGCGAGGACCGGATTGCCGGCAGCCAGCGCCGCAGCGACCTGGCCGACGAAGATCGCCAGCGGGAAGTTCCAGGGACTGATGCACACCATGGGGCCGAGCGCGCGGTGGGTCTCGTTCCTGAAATCGTTGCGTGCCTGCGCGGCATAGAAGCGCAGGAAGTCGATGGCTTCGCGGACTTCGGCAATGCCGTTGGCAAAGGTCTTGCCCGCCTCGCGCGCGAGCAGGCCCAGCAGCTGTTGCTCGCGCGCCTGCAGCAGAGCGGCAGTGCGGTCGAGCAAGTCGGCGCGGCGCGTCGGCGACGTGGCGGCCCACTCCTCGGCAACGGCCTGGGCATGGTCCAGCGCCTCGTCGACCTCGGTGTCGCTCGCGTCCCGCGTCTGGCCGACCCCATCGCGATGATCGGCCGGGTTCAGCACCGGATGCCATGCATCTGCCGCGAGCGCACCCGGTGACGCCGAGGCCAGCATGGGCTCGGCAGTCCATGCCGCGTGGGCGCTCTCCGCCAGCGCGTGCCCCAGTTCGCGCAACGACGCTTCACTCGAAAGATCGAGCCCCTTCGAGTTGCGGCGCCGCGTTCCGTACAGGTCCGCTGGCAATGGAATGGAAGGATGCGGCTTGCCGATCGCACCTTCCGCCAGGGCCATGCGTTCGACCGTCAGCACCGGATCTTCGACCAGGGTCTCCAGCGAGATCGTGGGATCGGCGATGCGGTTGACGAACGAGGTGTTGGCGCCATTCTCGAGCAGCCTTCGCACCAGGTAGGCGAGCAGGGTTTCGTGCGTGCCGACCGGCGCATAGATGCGGCACGGCCGTCCGAGCTTGCCGGCTTCGGCGCGGCCGACGACCTGTTCATAGAGCGGCTCGCCCATGCCGTGCAGGCACTGGAATTCGTACTCCCCGGGCTGGTATGCAGCCGGGTCCGCCATCACGTAGATCGCCGACAGCGTGTGCGCGTTGTGCGTGGCGAATTGCGGATAGACGGCTTCCGGCGCCGCGAGCAACTGACGCGCGCAGGCGAGGTACGAGACATCCGTGTAGGCCTTGCGGGTGTAGACGGGATAGCCCGCCTGCCCGTCGACCTGTGCGCGCTTGATCTCGCTGTCCCAGTAGGCGCCCTTCACCAGCCGAATCATGAGCCGGTGCCGGCTGCGGCGCCCGAGGTCGATCACGAAGTCGATGACGGATGGACAGCGCTTCTGGTACGCCTGGATCACGAACCCGATGCCATCCCATCCGGCCAGGCCGGGTTCGAAGCACAGGCGCTCGAGCAGATCGAGCGAGAGCTCGAGGCGATCCGCTTCCTCGGCGTCGATGTTGAGGCCGATGTCGTACCGCTGCGCGAGCAAGGCGAGATCGCGCAGCACGGGATAGAGCTCGTTCACCACGCGCCGGTACTGTGCGCGGCAGTAGCGTGGATGCAGCGCCGACAGCTTGATCGAGATGCCGGGCCCTTCGTACACGCCGCGGCCCGCGGACGCCTTGCCGATCACATGGATGGCCTGCTCGTAGGCGACGCGGTATCGCTCGGCATCGTGCGCGGTCAACGCCGCTTCTCCGAGCATGTCGTAGGAATAGCGAAATCCCTGCGACTCCAGAAGCCTCGCGTGATCCACCGCCTGCCGGATCGTCTCGCCCGTCACGAACTGCTCGCCCATCATGCGCATGGCCATGTCGACGCCCTTGCGGATGAGCGGCTCCCCGCCCTTGCCGATGAGGCGCGTGAGCAGCGCGGACAGGCCGGCCTCGCTGTGCGTGGCGACCAGCTTGCCCGTCAGCAGCAATCCCCAGGTGGCGGCATTCACGAACACGGACGGACTGCGGCCCGTGTGCGACTGCCACTGGCCGTGCGCGATCTTGTCGCGGATCAATGCGTCGCGCGTCGCGGTGTCGGGAATGCGAAGAAGCGCCTCCGCCAGACACATCAGCGCCACGCCTTCCTGGGACGACAGCGCATATTCCTGCAACAGGCCCTGCACCAGCCCGGCCCGGCCCGTGGAGGCCTTGCGGGTGCGAAGTTGTCCAGCGATGCGGTGGGCGAGGGCGTGCGCCTCGCTCGCCTTGCCGCCCGGCAGGCGTGCCTGCTCGAGCAAGGCCGGAAGCACCTCTTCCTCGGGCAGACGGCATGCGCCGGTGATCTGCTCCCGCAGCGACGACCGTTCGCCCATGCCGTCGGCGAAGGCCTCGAACGGGCGGTGGAGAGCGGGTGCGATGGCAAGATCCGACATGTGAACCTCTGTGGTGACATGTTGGATGATGCAGCTACATTTATCGACTTACTGTTCGAAATCGACTGCCTATGCCGAACAATTCACTAGAGGCGGCTGCCGAGCGGCTGGGTCTCGATCGCATCGATCTGCGCATCCTGAGCAGCCTGCAGGAAGACGGCCGCATCGCCAACCTCAAGCTGGCCGAAGCGATCGGCCTGTCGCCGACCGCGGTGCTGGCGCGGGTCCAGCGCCTGACGCGCGACGGCTACATCCTGGGTTATGAGGCACGGTTGAACCCGCGGAAACTCGGGGCCGGCATGCTGGTCTTCGTGGAAGTCCTGCTGGACAGAACGACCCCCAACGTCTTCGATCAATTCAAGGCCGCAGTGCAGGTGCAGCCAGGGATCCTGGAATGCCACATGGTCGCGGGCGGCTTCGACTACCTGCTCAAGACGCGCAGCGCCGACATGAACGACTACCGCCGCTTCGCCGGCGACGTGCTGTGGCAACTCCCGGGCGTGCGGGAAACCCGCACCTACGCGGTGATGGAAGAGGTCAAGAACTCGACGCACCTGCACCTGCCGCGATAGCCGCGAGCAAGCCTGGGGCGAGCTAAGGAACTACGGCCGTCACTTCGATCTCGATCTTGGCGCGCGGCTCCACCAGCGCAGCGACCTGCACGCAGGTCATCGCCGGAAAATTCCGTCCCATCGCATCGCGGTACACCGGCCCCAGCTCTGCGAGCCGGCGGGTGTACTCGTCGCGATCGACGACATACCAGGTCATGCGAACCATGTGCTCCGGTCCGGCGCCCGCTTCGCGCAGCACCTCGACGATGTTGCGCAGCGCCAGCCCGGTCTGCTCGATGAAGTCGTCGGACTCGAACTGCTGCTGCGCGTTCCATCCGATCTGTCCGCCGACGAACACCATCGTGCCGCGCGCGGCCACGCCGTTCGCATAGCCCTTGGGAGCTGCCCAGCCGGGCGGTTGCAGGAGTTTGATCATGTGGATTGCCTCAGTCTGAATCGTTGGAGTTTCCCGGTTTCCGTGCGCGGCAGGCTCGCGACGAATTCGATCTCGCGCGGGTATTTGAAGGGCGCGATGGTCGCCTTCACGTGGTCCTGCAGCGCCCTGACCAGTGCGGCATCGCCCGCATGGCCTGGCTTCAGTACGCAGAACGCCTTGACGATCATGCCGCGCTCCGCATCGGGCTTGCCGATCACGCCGCATTCGGCCACGGCCGGATGCTTCAGCAGCGCATCCTCCACCTCCGGCCCGCCGACGTTGTAGCCCGAGGTGATGATCATGTCGTCGGCACGCGACTGGTAGAAGAAGTAGCCGTCCTCGTCCTGCACGAACGCGTCGCCCGGATAGTTCCAGCCGTCCTTCACGTAGTTGGCCTGGCGCGGATCGTCGAGGTAGCGGCAGCCGACCGGTCCGATGATCGCCAGCTTGCCGACGGTGCCGCGCGGCACCTCGCGGCCTTCGTCGTCCACCACCCTGGCGGTGAAGCCCGGCACCGCCTTGCCGACCGCACCGCGGCGCACCTCGTTGCCCGCGGCCGAGATGTAGATGTGGAACACCTCGGTGCCGCCGATGCCGTCCAGCATCTCGATGCCGGTGGCCTCCTTCCACAGCTGCCGCGTCGCATCCGGCAGCGCCTCGCCCGCGCTCACGCTGATGCGCAGCGTCGGCACGCCGAGGGCCTTGGCAAAGGGTGCCATCTGCCGGTAGAACGTGGGCGCCGTGTAGCAGAGGGTGGCGCCGATGTCGCGGATCGCCTTGACCATCGACTCGGGCGTGTAGGGCCCGTCGGCGTAGTAGACCGAGGCACCGGCCCACATCGGGAAGATCAGCAGCCCGCCGAGGCCGAAGGTGAAGGCCAGCGGCGGCGAGCCGATCACGATGTCGTCGGGGGTCGCGCGCAGGATGTGGCGCGGCCAGGTCTCGCACATCGCGAGCACGTCGCGGTGCGTGGTCGCCGGCGCCTTGGGCTTGCCCGTCGTGCCGGAGGTGAAAGCCAGGAGCGCGATGTCGTCGGCCGCAGTCGGGCAAGGCGCGAACACGCCGCGCTTGGTGGCGGCGCGCGACTCCAGCGAATCGGGCGCATCGGGCTGGTTGAAGGCGACGATCGCCTTCAGCACGGGATGTGCCTGCTGCGCAATGCGCAGTTCGTCCTGCAGCTTGCCGTCGCACAGCGCGGCCACGGGCTGCGACTTCTCGATGATGTCGCCGAGTTCCTTGGCGCGCAGCAACGGCATGGTGGCGACCGCGATCAGGCCGGCCTTCACCACCGCGAGCCACGCGAGCGCCATGCCGATCGAATTGCCGCCGCGCAGCAGCACGCGATTGCCCGGCACCAGCCCGAGGTCTTCGACCAGCACTTTCGCAATGCGGTCGACTTCGACACCGGCCTCTGCATAGCTCAGCGTGCGGCCCGGCGAGCGCAGCATCGGCTTGTCCGCGAAGCCCTTGGCCGCGGCCTTGTCCAGCAATTCCTCCACCAGGTTCAACTGGTCTGGCAACTGGAGCTCGGGCAGGTCGTAGCGGAAGATGGGCAACTGCGCTGCCGGCGGCAGGCGGTCATGGACGAAACGGTCGATCTGCGCGCTCATGCTTGGGGGCTCCTCAACACGGCCTTGCCGATGATCAGTTGCTGGACCTCCGTCGCACCTTCGTAGATGCGCAGCGAGCGGATGTCGCGGTAGAGGCTTTCCACCTTGGTGCCTACCTTCACGCCGAGGCCGCCGTGCATCTGCAGCGCCATGTCGATCACGCGGCTTGCGTTCTCGGTCGCGCACATCTTGGCCATCGCGGCCGCGGCCGTGAGATCGCCGACCGCGGGTGCACCGCGGCGCTCGCTGTCGTCGCGCATCCAGGCGGCGCGGTAGGTCAGCAGCGCGGCGCTGTCGATCAGCGCGGCCATCTCGCCGAGCTTCGCTTGCGTGAGCTGGAAGTCGGCCAGCGTCTGGCCAAACATGCGACGCGTCTGCGCATGGTGGATCGCCTCGGCCAGCGCGCGGCGCGCCATGCCGAGCGCGGCCCCGGCCACCGAGGCGCGGAAGATGTCGAGCGTGCGCATCGCGAGCTTGAAGCCGCCGTTCAGTTCGCCGAGTTGCGCGTCGCGCGGCACGACGCAGCCGTCGAAGCGCAGCGTGGCAAGCGGATGCGGTGCCATCACCTCGATGTGCGCCGAGGTATCGAGGCCAGGTGTCGCCGCGTCGACGATGAAGGCCGTGATGCCGCGCGAGCCGGCGGCCGGATCGGTCTTGGCGAACACGCAGTAGAAATCGGCGATACCGCCATTGCTGATCCAGGTCTTCTCGCCACCGAGGCGCCAGCCGTCGGCGGTGGCTTCGGCGCGCATCGCCATCGCGCCGACATCGGAACCGGCCTCGGGCTCGCTCAGCGCGAAGGCCGCGATCTTGTCGCCGCGTCCCACGGGCGCGAGGTAGTTCTTCTGCTGTTCGGCGCTGCCGGCCAGCGTGATGGCGCCGCTGCCCAGCCCCTGCATCGCGAAAGCGAAGTCGGCCAGCGGCGAGTGGAAGGCCAGCGTCTCGCGCAGCAGCACGAGCGCGCGCGAATCGAGCCGCTCCAGCGCGCCGCCCGAAGCCGCCGGCACACAGTAGCGCAGCCAGCCACCGTCGCCCAGCCGCCGCACCCAGTCGCGGCAGGCCGCGCGGTCGTCGCGCTCGTCCACCGATTGCGAACGGGCCCAGGGCAGCAGCGTGCGCGCGAGCTCGCGGTGCGCATCGTCGAAGAAGGGCAGCGCGAGGTGCGCCGTCGAAGGGTCGAAAGCCGCAGCAGCCATCGCGTCAGTCTCCGCCGAACACCGGCTTGCGCTTGGCCGCGAAGGCTTCATAGGCGCGCTTGAAGTCCTCGGTCTGCATGCAGATCGCCTGCGCCTGCGCCTCGGCCTCGATGGCCTGGTCGATGGTCATGGCCCATTCGTGCGCCAGCATGGTCTTGGTCATGCCGTGCGCGAAGCCCGGGCCTTCGGTGAGTTCGCGCGCCATCGCGGTCGCGGCGCCGAGCAGCGCATCGCTTTCGTGCAGCGCGTTGAAGAAGCCCCAGGCATGGCCTTCCTGCGCCGTCATCGCGCGGCCGGTGAAGAGCAGCTCCGATGCGCGGCCCTGCCCGATCACGCGCGGCAGCAGCGCGCAGGCGCCCATGTCGGCGCCCGCCAGCCCGACGCGCGTGAAGAGGAAGGCCGTGCGCGTGGCAGGCGTGCCATAGCGCAGGTCGCAGGCCAGCGCGATCATCGCGCCGGCGCCGGCGCAGACGCCGTCGATCGCACCGACGATCGGCTGCGGGCAATGGCGGATCGCCTTCACCAGGTCGCCCGTCATGCGCGTGAACTCGAGCAACTCGGGCATGCGCATGCGCGTCAGCGGCCCGATGATCTCGTGCACATCGCCGCCCGAGCAGAAGTTGCCGCCGGCGCCGTTGACGACGATCGCCTTCACATCGGTCGCGTAGTTCAGCGCGCGGAACAGGTCGCGCAGTTCGGCGTACGAGTCGAAAGTCAGCGGGTTCTTGCGTTCGGGGCGGTTCAGCGTGACCGTGCCCACGCCCGCGTCGAAGGACCAGGAGAAATGCTTCGCCGCATAGCCGGCCTTGGGTTCGAACTGGGCGCGCATGGGATTGTCCGCGCCGATGTAATGCTTCATGTGGCCTCCGCCATTTGTTGATGGGAGTGTTGCTTGACCTTGCCGAGCAGCCGGTGCAGCTGCGCGATTTCCTTGCCGTTCAGCGCCGCGAAGGCATCGACGATCCAGTCCTCGTGCGCTTGTGCCATGTCGTTGAAGAGCTTGCGGCCGCGCGAGGTGAGGCGCACCCGCCATGCACGGCGGTCGCCCGCGACATCCACGCGCTCGACCAGTCCTTCGGCCACCAGCTGGTCGGTGATGCCGGTGACGTTGCCGCCCGTGACCATCATCCGGCGCGACAGCTCGTTCATCTTCAGGCCGTCGGGCGAGCGCTCCAGCTGCGCCATCAGGTCGAAGCGGGGCAGGGTGGTGGCGAACTGTTCGCGCAGGCCGTTGCGCACCTGCTTCTCGACCAGCTGGGTGCAGGTCATGAGGCGCAGCCAGAGCCGCAACTCGTCGGGGTGTTCGCTGTGGGCTCTTGCTTCGAGGTCCATTCAGTGTTCCTCCTCGGTGTTGCGCTGCGGGGCTGCGTCGGCCATGGCCGCCGCCAGCGCCTGCTGCTTGGCGATCTCGCGGTACATCTGGTCGCGGCCGCTCAGGTACTGCTTCGGCCACTCGACATCGTGGCTCTGCAGCTTGGCGGCTTCGTGCAGCGTCCATGCAGGGTCGGCCAGGTGCGGCCGCGCGATCGCGCACAGGTCGGCACGGCCGGCCGCGATGATGCTGTTGGCCTGGTCGGCGTCGGTGATGGCGCCGACCGCGATGGTCGCGATGCCGACCTCGTTGCGGATGCGGTCGGCGAAGGGCGTCTGGTACATGCGCCCGTACACCGGCTTGGCCGCGCGCGTGGTCTGGCCCGACGACACGTCGATGAAGTCGCAGCCCGCTTCCTTGAACAGGCGCGCGACCACGACCGCGTCGGCATCGGTGTTGCCGCCGGGCGCCCAGTCGTGGGCCGAGATGCGCACGCTCATCGGCCGCTCGGCCGGCCATACGGCGCGCATCGCGCGGAACACCTCGAGCGGATAGCGGCAGCGGTTGCCGATGTCGCCGCCGTATTTGTCGCTGCGCAGGTTGGTCAGCGGGCTGATGAAGGACGACAGCAGGTAGCCGTGCGCGCAGTGGAGTTCGAGCCAGTCGAAGCCGGCCTCGGCCGCGCGCCGCGTGGAGTCGACGAACTGGTCGCGCAGGTGGTCCATGTCGGCGCGCGTCATCTCGGCGGGCAGCTGGTTCTGTTCGCCGTAGGCCAATGCGCTGGCGGACAGCAGCGGCCAGTTGCCTTCTTCCAGCGGCTCGTCGGTGCCTTCCCAGCCCAGGCGCGTCGAGCCCTTGGCGCCGCTGTGGCCGAGCTGCATGGCGATCTTCGCGCTCGACTGCGTGTGCACGAACTCGACGATGCGCTTGAAGGCGGCGGACTGCGCGTCGTTGTACAGGCCGGTGCAGCCCGGCGTGATGCGGCCTTCGGGGGTCGGGCTGGTCATCTCGACGCACACCATCGCCGCGCCGCCGAGCGCGCGCGCGCCCAGGTGCACCAGCAGGAAGTCCTGCGGCACGCCGTCTACCGCGCTGTAGGTCGCCATCGGCGAGACGACGATGCGGTTCTTGAGCGTGAGGCCGCGCACCGTGAGCGGCATGAACATCGGTGCCAGCGGCTTGCCGCCGGCCAGCCATTGCTCGTAGCCGCCCAGCCATTGCGTGTCGCGCAGGCGCAGGTTCTCGTGGCTGATGCGCTGCGAGCGCGTCAAGAGCGAATAGGCGAACTGCTCGATCTGCATGCCGGTGTAGCGCGGCACGTTCTCGAACCATTCGGTCGAGTTGCGCGCCGCGTTCTGGATCTTGAGCACTTCGACGCTGCGCCGCGCCTCGTAGGCCTCGAGCACCTGGTCGACGCTGCCGCCGCGCTCGAACTCGCCGGCCAGGTCGATCGCATCCTCGAGCGCGAGCTTGGTGCCCGAGCCGATCGAGAAGTGCGCGGTGTGGGCCGCATCGCCCATGAGCACCACGGGCACCGACCTGCCGCCGACGTCGACGCGGTGCGTCCAGTGCTGGCAGACCACGCGCGGGAAACGGATCCAGTTGGCCGAGCCGCGCAGGTGGGTGGCATTGCTGATCAGCGCATGGCGGTCGAGGTACTTGGCGAACAGCTGCTCGCAGAACGCGATCGCCTCGGGCTGCTCCATCTTGTCGAGGCCATGCGCCTGCCACACCGCTTCGGGCGTCTCGACGATGAAGGTCGAGGTCTTGTCGTCGAACTGGTAGGCATGCGCCTGGAACCAGCCGTGCTCGGTCTGCTCGAACGCGAAGGTGAAGGCATCGAAGGTCTGGTGCGTGCCGAGCCACACGAAGCGGCACTGGCGCAGATCGATGTCGGGCTGGAACACCTCCTGGTAGCGCTGGCGGATGCGGCTGTTGAGGCCGTCGCTGGCGATCACGAGGTCGGCGCCGTACTGCGCGGCCAGCGCTTGGTCGTCGGTCGCGTCGGTCTCGAACACCAGGTCGACGCCGAGCGCGAGGCAGCGCTCCTGCAGGATGTTCAGGAGGCGCTTGCGGCCGATGCCGCAGAAGCCGTGGCCGCCCGAGCGCACCTGCCGTCCCTTGAAGAACACCTGGATGTCGTCCCAGTGATGGAATTCCCGGCCGATGATCGCCGCGGTCTCGGCATCGGCGGCCGCGAGGTTGGCCAGCGTCTGGTCGCTCAGCACCACGCCCCAGCCGAAGGTGTCGAAGGGGCGATTGCGCTCGATGACGGTGACCTGCAACTCGGGTCGTCGCGCCTTCATCAGGAGCGCGAAGTAGAGGCCGGCGGGGCCGCCACCGATGCACAGGACACGCTGGAGTTCTGCCGTTGAGCTATTCATGGATAAATAGTTTAGACCTAAACAATCAAATGTCAACGTCAAAAGGTCTTTTGAAGGGGCCGGTTGACGAGCGCCCGCGCGCTGGGAAAAATCCCCGGCATGCAAAGCCTGATACCAAAAATAGAGTCCCAGCTTTCATCCCTGCCGGTGCCGATCACGCTGCAATTGCCCGATGGCAGACGGGTGGCGAAGCCGGGCTCGCGCGTCACCCTGGCCTTCACCGAATGGTCCGTGCTCGCCAAGCTGGCGGCCAAGCAGGTCGGTGCGATCGGCGAGGCGTATGTCGAAGGCCGGGTCCAGATCGAGGGCGCGATGCGCGACCTGATCGACGCCACGGTTGGCATGTTGCCGGGCAATCCGGCCGAGACCAACACCGGCTGGTGGTCCCGCCTTCAGCGGCGTGCCAAGTCCCACGGTGCGCACTCACTGCGCAAGGATGCGGCGCAGATCGAGTTCCACTACGATGTCTCCGATGACTTCTACGCGCTGTGGCTCGATCCGCGGCGTGTCTATTCCTGCGCCTACTTCCGCGAGCCGGAGTTGACGCTGGCGCAGGCGCAGGAGGCCAAGCTCGACCATATCTGCCGCAAGCTCATGCTGCAGCCGGGCGACCGCTATCTCGACGTCGGCTCAGGCTGGGGCGGCCTGCTGCTGTGGGCGGCCGAGCACTACGGCGTCGACGCGACCGGCATCACGCTCTCCAAGAACCAGCACGCGCACGTGCAGCGCCTGATCGAAGAGAAGGGCCTGCAGGGCCGCGTGCGTGTCGAACTGCTCGACTACCGCAAGCTCGACGAAGCGCGGCCTTTCGACAAGATCTCCTCGGTCGGCATGCTGGAGCACGTCGGCAGCGCCAACATGCCGACTTACTTCGGCAAGCTCCATGCGCTGCTCAAACCCGGCGGGCTGGTGCTCAACCACGGCATCACCTCGGGTCAACTCGACTACCGGCAGCTCGGCGCCGGCATGGGCGATTTCATCGAGAAGTACATCTTCCCGGGCGGCGAACTGCTGCACGTGACGCATCTGCTGCGCGACACGGCGGCGGCCGGCCTCGAGATGGTCGATACCGAGAGCCTGCGACCGCACTATGCGCGCACGCTCTGGGCGTGGTCGGACACGCTCGAGTCCAAGCTCGACCAGGCGCGCGAGGTGCTGCAGCGCGCCGGCGGCCGGCAGGGCGCCAACGCGGAGCGCATCCTGCGGGCCTATCGTTTGTACCTGGCGGGTTCGGCGATGAGCTTCGAGCAGGGCTGGATCTCGCTGCACCAGATGCTGTCGACCCGGCCCGATGGCAAGGCGCAAGGTCGTACGCTGCGCGGCTCACAATCGGTGTACCCTTTTGTCCGGGACTACATCTACAACTAAGCCGCCATGCTCTATCGATTCAAATCACAAGCGACCGCCGATGTCGTGATGCTCGAAGCCAATGCCCGCCAGTTGCTGGAGATCATCGGCAAGTCTTCCGCGCCCAAGGGCATCATCACGGTCGACCAGATGTCGGCCGCCGTGTCCGCGCTCGAAGCGGCGATCAAGGACGATGCCGTCCAGAACCGCCACAACCACGATGCCTTCGCGGTGGAGAACCATGCGAGCGAGGCCGAGTTGCAGCACGTGGGCCTGCACCAGCGCGCCGCGCCGCTGATCGACATGCTCAAGCGCTCCCAGGCCGAGAGCAAGGACATCGTCTGGGGGGTTTAGAGCTCGCCCCCAGACTTCGCGCACTTCGTGTCGCTTCGCCTTCCCCCTACCGGGGGCAAGACCTGCGGCCCGGCCCAGCCGGTTCCGCGGTATTCCTGGAAGGGGTCGCAGGCTAGTCGACGGTTGCGCCGGACGCCTTCACCACTTTCGCCCACTTGACGTGTTCGCTGGCGATGAGCTTCGAGAATTCGGCGGGGGTGTTGCCGCTCGGCAGGGCGCCCTGGGCCAGCATCTTCTCCTTGATGGCCGGAGTGCCGAGCGACTTGGCGACTTCCTGCTGGATGCGGTTGACGATGTCGGGCGAGGTGCCGGCGGGCGCGAGCAGGCCGAACCAGGAGCTGGCCTCGTAGCCCTTGAGGGCCGGGCCGCCGGCTTCCTCGACGGTCGGGATGTCGGGCAGCGCCGGCGAGCGCTGGGCGCTGGTCACAGCGAGCGCCTTGAGCTTGCCGCCCTTGATCTGGGCCATCGACGAGGGCAGGTTGTCGAACATCACATCGGCATTGCCGCCCACGAGGTCGAGCAGGGCCGGCGCCGATCCGCGGTAGGGAATGTGCACCATGTAGCTGCCGGTCATGCTCTTGAAGAGTTCGCCGGCCAGGTGGATCGAGGTGCCGCTGCCGCTCGACGCCATGTTGAGCTTGCCCGGATGCGACTTGGCATAGGCCACGAAGTCGGCGACGTTGTTGATCTTCAGCGCGCGGGCCTTGTCGGCGTTCATCTCCATCACATTGGGCACGGCCGCCACCAGCGTGATCGGCGCGAAATCCTTGATCGGATCGAAGGGCAGCTTCGGGTACAGCGCGCGGTTGATGCCGTGCGTGCCGACGGTGCCCATCAGCAGCGTGTAGCCGTCGTTCGGCGCCTTGGCCACGATCTCGGCGCCGACGTTGCCGCCCGCGCCCGCGCGGTTGTCGACGAAGAACTGCTGGCCGAAGGCCTTCGCCAGTTCGGGCGCCACGGCGCGCGCGAGGATGTCGGTGGTGCCGCCCGGCGCGAAGGGCACCACGATGCGCACCGGCTTGGTCGGCCAGGCGGCTTGCGCGCCCGCGGGGTGGGCGGCGAACACCATTGTGCCGAAGGCGGCGAGCGCGAGCACGGTGCGGCGGCGGGGCAGGGACAGGACGGGCATGCTTTTTCCTTGGTGGGCCGGCGGTCTTCGGTGACGCGTGACCATCACGCAGGAAGTCGCCCGCATGGCGCTGTGTTGTACAGGCGCGTGCCCCGTTCGTCGCGGGTGAAAACCCCGTGCGCTCAATTGCCCTGCATGTCGCGCGCGAAGTGCCGGCTGCGGAAATGCTCGACCACGAAATCGACGAACACGCGTGTCCTCGCCGGCAACAGCTTCTTGCTGGGGTAGTAGAGCGAGATCGGCCCGGAGTCGGCCCACCACCCGGGCAGCACGCGCACCAGCGTGCCGCTTTGCAGCCGCGGCAGCGCGAACGGCATCGGCAGCAGCGCGATGCCCAGGCCCATCACGGCCGCCTGGGCCATCGCCTCGGGGTCGCTGAAGATCACGCGCGCCCGGGTGTCGACGGCGCCCTCTTCGCCGGCCTTGTTGCGCAGGGTCCAGCTGCGTATGCGTCCCGTGGGGGACGAACGCCGCACGATGCCGTCGAACGCGGCCAGGTCCGAGGGGCGCCGCGGCATCGGCTTGCCCGCCATGTAGCCGGGTGCCGCCGCAGCGACGATGTGGATGCGCGCCAGTTCGCGCGCCACCACACCCGGCGTGAGCTCGATGCCGCCGCCGATGGCCGCGTCGAAACCCTCGCCGATCAGGTCGACCTGCCGGTTGTCGAAATGCCAGTCGGGCAGCACCGCCGGATAGCGCGCGAGAAATCCGTCGAGCAAGGGCACGACGTAGTCACGCCCGAAAGCCTGGCCCATGCTGACCTTGAGTGTGCCGGCCGGCTGGCCATCGTCCTTGGCCACGCTGGCCACCGCATCCGACAGCGTACTCAGCGCGCCGCCGATCTCGCGCAGCAGCCGCTCGCCGCCCTCGCTCAGGGTCAGCCGGCGCGTGCTGCGCTGGAACAGGCGCACGCCGAGGCCGGCTTCGAGCCGCGCCACGTTCTTGCTCACGGCGGCCGGCGTCAGCCCGAGCTGGCGCGCGGCGGCGGAGAAGCTGCCGGCCTCGGCGCTGCGGACGAAGGATTCGAGATGGCTCAAGGGCTGCATGGCGCTTATTTTCAACCCAGGGTTGAATGTGATAGGGCACTCGGGCGGCTATTCGAAGGGCAGTGGAAACCCGACACTGAAGCCATCGCCACACCACTTCAGGAGCCCGCCATGTCACTCTCCACTTCGTCTACTTCATCTTCTTCGCAGCCGGTGCTTGCCGGCAAGGCCGCCTTCGTCACCGGCGGATCGCGCGGCATCGGCGCCGCCATCGTGCGCCGGCTGGCACGCGATGGCGCTGCCGTCGCCTTCACCTACGCGAGCAACGAGGCCGCGGCCCGCGAACTCGCCGGCAGCATCGAAGCGGCCGGCGGCAGCGCGCTGCCCCTGCGCGTCGACAGCGCCGATGCGGCGGCTCTGGTCGCGGCCGTGGACCAGGCGGCGAAGACGCTCGGCCGCATCGACATCCTCGTCAACAGTGCGGGCGTGCTCAAGCTGGCCACGATCGACGCGATGTCGCTCGAAGACCTCGACCGCACGCTCGACGTCAACGTGCGCGCCGTGTTCGTCGCCACGCAGGCGGCCGTGCGCCACATGGGCGAGGGCGGCCGCGTCATCACCATCGGCAGCACCAACGCCGAGCGCATGCCTTTCGCGGGCGGCGCCGCCTATGCGATGAGCAAGTCCGCCATCACCGGCCTGACCCGCGGACTCGCGCGCGATCTGGGGCCGCGCGGCATCACGGTGAACAACGTGCAGCCCGGCCCGGTCGACACCGAGATGAACCCGGCCGATGGCCCGATGGCGGCCACCATGCACAGCTTCATGGCGCTGCAGCGTCATGGCAGCGGCGGCGAGATCGCCGGCATGGTCGCGTACCTCGCGAGCCCCGAAGCGGCTTTCGTGACCGGCGCAAGCCTGAGCATCGACGGCGGCTTCGCGGCCTGAGCCTCCTACTCGGCGTTTTCGGAGATGGATGCGATCAGCTTGTCCAGCGTCGTGTTCAACTGCCGCAGTTCCTCGGCCTCGACGCCGCTGAAGAGTTCGGCCTCGCGCTCGCGGGCCTGCACGCCGAGCACCGCGAACAGCGCCTTGCCGATGCTGCTCAGATAGAGCCGGCTGCGGCGCAGGTCCGCCGGATCCTCGTGGCGATGCAGCCGCCTGTGGCGTTGCAGTCCTGCCAGTGCGCGGCTCACCGCCATCTTGTCCAGGCCGGTCAGTTCCGCGACCTGCGTGGCCGTGAGACCCGGCTGCTTGCCCAGCACGGCCATGGTGCGCCATTCGTTGAGCGTGAGCTGATGCTGGCGGCCGACGCGCTGCTGGAACGGACGCGCCGTCAGGTTGACCACACGCACCAGCTTGAAGAAGACCGAGTCCTCGGCCCTGCGCTCGGGCGCTGCATCCGAGCCGGTGGCTTTTTCGGTGCTCATGGCTGCAGGGCCCGGGCCGCTTTCACGATCTGTTGCGCGCTCACGCGCGACTGCGCTTCGAGCACGGGCGAGTAGCCGACCGGAATCCGCGGCGCACCCAGGCGCGCGACACGACAGCCGGTCGCTTCGGCCGCGCTGGCCGCGATCTCGGCGCCAAAGCCGCCGGCCTGCACCGCCTCGTGCACCACCAGCAGACGACGTGTGCGGGCGCACGAATCGAGCATCGTGTCGCGGTCCCAGGGCCACAGCGTGCGCAGGTCGATCAGGTCGACGGCAATGCCTTCGGCCGCCAGCATTTCGCAGGCGGCGCTGCAGGCCTGCATCTGCCTGCTCCAACTCACGAGGGTCAGCGCATCGCCTTCGCGCACGCGCGCGGCCTTGCCGAGCGGCACCTCGACCGCTTCGCTCACCGGGCCTCGCACATTCCACAAGGTCTTGTGCTCGATGTAGACCACCGGGTCGCCGCATTGCAGCGCGGCGCGCAGCAGCGAATGGTTGTCCTGCGGCGTCGAGGGGCATACCACCACCACGCCCGGCAGATGCGTGAACCAGGCTTCGAGCGATTGCGAATGCTGCGCCGCCGACGCATCCCAGATGCCGCCCGGCATGCGCGCCACCAGCGGCACGCGGCCCTGGCCGCCGAACATGAAGCGGTTCTTGGCCGCCTGGTTCACCAGCTCGTCCATGCCGCACAGCGCGAAGTCGACCACGCGCATCTCGACCACAGGGCGCAGCCCCGCGAGCGCCATGCCGACGCCGGCGCCCATGATCGCGGCTTCCGAGATCGGTGTGTCGATCACGCGCTCGCTGCCGAAGTGCTGCTGCAGACCTCGGTACTGCCCGAAGATGCCGCCGCGCCCGACGTCCTCGCCGAGCACGACCACGCGCGGATCGGCTTCCATCTCGCGCCGCAATGCGAGCATGGCCGCGTCGGCATAGCTGAGTTCGTGGACGGTGGCCATCGCCGCGCGACCGGTACGCTCTTCCGCCATGCCGCTGCTCATGTCCATTGCCCGGCTCCCGTGGTCTGCACGTCGGTGAAGGCCGTGCTCGCATCCGGCCAGGGCGCGGCATCGGCGACCGCGAGCGCGGCCTCGACCTCGGCATGCGCCGCGTGCTCGAGCGCATCGAGCGACGCCGCATCGATGCCATCGGCGATCAGCCGCCTGCGTGCCCGCGCGATCGGATCGGTCTCGAGCGCAGCGGCCAGCTCGCCCGCATCGCGGTAGCCCGCGGGATCGACCGAGACGTGGCCCTTCACGCGATAGGTCAGCGCATGCAGCAGCCGCGGGCCTGCCCCGGCACGCACCTCGGCGATCAACTGTCGCGCGGCCGCATGCACGGCGAACACGTCGTTGCCGTCGACCTGCGTGGCGGCAATGTCCAATGCCTCCGCACGCGCGGAAGCGCCGTCGCCGGCGGTCATCGGGCCGCTGGCGGTGGTCGCGCTCCAGCGGTTGTCCTCGCACACGAACAGCACCGGCAGCGCGTAGACGCGCGCCCAGTTCAGCGATTCGAGAAAAGGTCCGCGGTTGATCGCACCGTCGCCGAAGAAGCAGACCGTGATCGCGTCCTTCTTCTGCAGCTTCTGTGCATGCGCCGCGCCGACCGCGATCGGCAGGCCAGCCGCGACCACGCCGTTGGCGCCCAGCATGCCGACCGAGAAATCGGCGATGTGCATCGAGCCGCCCTTGCCGCCGTTGAAGCCGGTCGCCTTGCCGAACAGCTCGCACATCATGCGCGCGAGGTCGGCGCCCTTGGCCAGCGTGTGGCCGTGGCCGCGATGGGTCGAGGTGATGCAGTCGGCGATGCGCAGATGGGCGCAGACGCCCGCCGGCACTGCCTCCTGGCCGGTGGACAGATGCAGCGGCCCGCGCACGCTGGCCACGCCCGCGGCCTCCTGGCCATAGGCGCTCACGCCGCCCTGGCTGGCGGCTTCGGCGGCGTTCTCGAAGGCGCGGATGCGCGCCATCGTGCGGTAGAGCGCCAGCCACTCGGCAGCGGAATTCGCGAAGTCCATCCTGTTTCCGGGGTACGCCCGGTGGGCGTTCGGCTGCAAATCGTATCGGCCGTGACCGAGCGCGCCGTAGCGCATTTACCCGCAGGGAATGGTCTATTTCCTCTCGCCGGCTTGGCTCACCGACCTGCTCATCTCGAATTGCGCAGCAATCCCCGGCAATCCCGACATGCCTGCCGACTCGCCGAACAGGATGTCCGGATCGTCCGGCATCGGTTCGCGCTCCCGATTGATCCAGACACAGTTCGCCCCCAGCGCCCTGCCCGGCCTCAAGTCGTACTGGAGGTTCACGGCCGCGTACAGCCAGCGATCGGAAGAGACGCCCGTCAGCTCGAGAAATCTTCTCGCGTGCGCATCGGCCGGTTTGTAGGACCGCACGTCCTGCGCGGTCACGACCAGGTCGATCAGGCAGCTGAAGTGCCTGAGCGTGCCGGTGATGAGGTCGCGATCGACGTTGGACAGGATCGCCAGCTTCCACCCCGCCCGCTTCAGTTCGAGCAATGCCTCGTTGGTGTCGGGATAGACGGGCCAGAAGGGCAGGGTCGCGGCCAGGATCTCTTCGTCGCCTGGGCCCAGCGGCAGCTGAAGGCTTCGGGCCATGCGCCGCACCGACTCCGCGAGGACCTCGCGGTAGGGCCTGTAAGCCTCCTGCATCTCGATCTCGCCTTCGATCTTCCGGTGCAGGGAGAGCATGTCGGCACCTCGGCCAGGTGCAACGATCTCCAGCGAATTTCCCATGCCGGTGCGCCAGTCGACCAGCGTGCCGTAGCAGTCGAACGTGATCCACTTGTCCATGTCAGCTCCTGTAGGTGAGTCAACCGCTCTCGTCTTCGGCCTCAGCGTGCCCGGGGCGTCATCCTGCGCAAGGCACGGCTGCGCGATTCCAATCCCCTGAGTACGACATCGACCCAGGCGTCGAAGCTGCTGTCGAGCGGCCGCTCCTGACCGCTCGACCAACGCAGCAGGAAGGTGCGATTGCGAAGCGTCGCCGCATGTTCGCCGAGCCGCGGATGGTGCAGCGGGTCGATGGCGTCGATCCGCGCGCGGCAATCGGCTTCCCACGACGCGTCCGCGCCGTCGGGCGCCGTCGACAACTCGAGGGTCGCGAAGCCGCACATCGCGGCGATCACGACATTGAAGGCGTCGACCAGTGCGTCACCCTCGAAGCGCGCATCCTCCAGCGCTGCGACCACATGTTCCAGCAGTGGCGCGTCGAATGCGGCGTTGTACGCCAACTGGCTGGCCACCGCAGGCGCCAGCGTCGGATGGCGGCGCAGCGCGGCGCGGAACTTCCTCAGCAGCGCGCCCAGCCGAAGCTGCCAATCGCCTGCCGGCAGATCGTCGGCCACGCCTTCGAGTGCGATGCCGATGGCGCCGGCGACCAGCGCTTCGCGGTTCGGCACGTGCCAGTAGATGGCGGCCGGGAAGACGCCCAGCGCGGCCGCCAGATCGCGGATGCCGAAGTTGGCGAGGCCCTTCTCGCCGATCAGCGCCAGCGCTGCATGCAGGATGCGATCGCGACCGAGACTCGGCCCATTGGCATCCGCGCGCGGGCGGCCCGGACCGGCTCGCGGCGGCTTCTTCTTTCTGGTGGCGGTGGCCGGCATCGGTCGATTCTAGTTGCTTATTGAGCCGTGTTCAATTTTAATTGAACTTCGTTCAATTCACATGAAGGAGTCCCGCCATGCCAGTGCCACCCAAGCTGCCGGTCCATCAGTTCGATGGCGGCTGCGTCTTCATCGACGGCGCCTACGCGCCGCTCTCGGAAGCCAAGATCTCGATGTTCGATTGGGGCTTCACGCGCTCCGACGTCACGTACGACGTCGCGACCGCCTGGCGCGGCAGCTTCTTCCGCCTCGACGCGCACATGGACCGATTCTTCGAGAGCCTGGGCAAGATGCATCTGGCAATACCCTTCGACCGTGCCGAGCTGCGCGAGATCCTGCACGGCTGCGTGCGCGCCGGCGGCCTCCAGGATGCCTACGTGGCGATGGTCTGCACGCGCGGCGTGCCCCCGCGTGGCGCGCGCGATCCCCGGCAGGCGCAGAACCGCTTCTATGCCTATGCGCTGCCCTACGTCTGGATCGCGTCGCGCGAGAAGCAGCAGGCCGGCATCGACCTGCATGTGAGCGAACGCCTGCGCATCGCTCCCGAGTCGGTCGATCCGACGGTCAAGAACTACCATTGGATCGACCTGGTGCAATCGATGTTCGACGCCTACGACCGTGGCCACGACACCAGCTGCGTGCTGGACGCCGCCGGCAACGTCACCGAAGGCCCGGGATTCAATGTCTTCGCGGTCAAGGACGGCGTGGTGCACACGGCCGGGCGCGGTGTGCTGGAAGGCATCTCGCGCCGAACCGCCATCGAGCTGTGTCGGCGCCTGGACATTCCGCTTCGCATCGAGCCTCTGCCGGTGGCCTTGCTGCGCGACGCGGACGAGGTCTTCCTCACATCAAGCGGCGGCGGCGTGCTGCCCATCGCGAAGATCGATGGACGGCCGCTGCCTGCTTTTCCCGGTCCCGTCACCGCCCGCCTTCGAGACGGCTACTGGGCCCTGCACGACGAGCCCGCCTTCAGCGACCCGGTGGACTACGCCGCGTGAGGCGCGTCACATTCTCAAGCCCCCGCACTCGCCAAGTCCGCCCCGCGCCGACCGCGCGCATCCGTCACGGCCCATGCAAAGACGCCCATGCCCGCCACCGCCAGCAGCGCGCCGACCCAGCCGGTCGAGGTCCAGCCAAGCCCGGCATCGATGGCCACGCCGCCCAGCCATGCGCCGAGCGCATTGGCCAGGTTGAAGGCCGAATGGTTGAGCGCCGCGGCCAGGGTCTGGGCGTCGCCGGCCACGTCCATCAGGCGGATCTGCAAGGCCGGCGCGATGGCGACGATGGTGCCGAGCAGCAGCACGTTGATCGATGCCGTGAGCCAGTGGTGCGACGACCAGATGAAAGCCAGCAGCACCACGGCCGAATAGACGATCACGCCGCCGATGGTCCGCATCAGCGCCTTGTCCGCCAGGCGCGCGCCGACCAGGTTGCCCAGCACCATGCCGACGCCGAAGAGCGCCAGCACCAGCGGCACATGCTCCACGCTCATGCCCGCCACCTCGGTCAGGGTCGGCTTGATGTAGCTGAACACCGCGAACATGCCGCCGAAGCCGATGGCGCCGATGCCCAGGGTGAGCCAGACCTGCTTGCGCTTGAGCGCATCCAGCTCGCGCAGCGGGCTGGCGCCCTGCGTCGGCTGCAGGTTCGGCACGTCGCGCCAGATCATCGCCACCGCCAGCAACGCGATCACCGCCACGAAGACGAAGGCGGCGCGCCACCCGTAGTGCTGCCCGAGCCAGGCCGCGATCGGCACGCCCGCGAGCGTCGCACCGGTGAGCCCCAGCATCACCAGCCCGACCGCGCGCGCGCGCCGCCCGGGCGGTGCCAACGCGGCTGCGACCAGTGCCGCCACGCCGAAGTAAGTGCCGTGCGGCAAGCCGCTGGCGAAGCGCAGCAACAGCAGGGAAGGGTAGCCGGGCGCCGCCGCGCTCGCGAAGTTGCCGATCGCGAAGGCCAGCATCAAAGCCATCAGCAGGTTGCGCCGGCCCCATCCGGCGGCCAGCACCGCCAGCACGGGCGCGCCGATCACCACGCCCATCGCATAGGCGCTGATCGCATGGCCGGCCTGCGGGATGCTGACGCCGATGTCGCGCGCCACCTCCGGCAGCAGGCCCATGATGACGAACTCCCCGGTGCCGATGGCGAAACCGCCGACGCCGAGGGCGAGGATCGCCCGCAGCATGCGGGATTCGCTGGTGGGCGCGGAGGGGGAGGCGGCTTCGGCGGGTGCGGGGCTCATTGAGCGGTGATCCTGGGGTTAACCCTTATTTTATTGTCTTCAGCGATAACCCATCGGAGGCTTCGGTCATCTCACTCGACTGAAGCGTCGAGTTCGGAATGGCCGCCCCCCCCGCCTACCAGACATACGGAATGAGGCGATGGCGCACACGGCTTGCGTAGTCGCTGTAGCCGGGAAGATCGCGGCGCAAGACCCTTTCCTCATCAAGAAGCCGCCAGAAAAGCACCGGCAGGACGAGCGGGACGAGACAGATCGTGAGCCACGAGCCGAGTGCCAGCGGCATGCCGATGAAAAGCCAGAGTGCGCCGGCGTACATGGGATGACGCACATGCGCGTAGGGGCCGCTGTCGATCACTCTTTGATCGTCCGCGACACTGATGTTGGCTGCTGCATAGCTATTGACCTTCAGCACCCAGAAGATAAAGAGGAATGACAATACGACCACGATGTTCCCTGCAAGGGACAGGTACGCGGGCACCGGCGAGACGCCAAAGCGGTGATCGAGCGGAGGCAGGATAATGAAAACAAAGAACGCGAAGATGATGAGCGACACGATGATCTTCTGCGACCACTCTTTCTCATGCTGTGGTCCGGCATTCATGCGGCGCTCGAGAAGCGGCCTGTCGTAGAGAGCGAGATAGACGGTGAAGCCGATGGTCGAGACGGAAAAGACGGCGATAAAAAGCCAGCCTTGCCAGTACCGCCACGTGCCCGCGGGCAGGAAAATGAAGGCGACGAACACGGCCATCCCCGCAACCCCATGCGCGATGGCTTTCTTGTAGAGCGGATCCATGGATACGTGTCGAGCAGACGCCGGGGATCGGAGTCGAGAGTGAGCCATCGTAAGGCGGCCAGACTTGCGGTGATCGGACGTGGTCTGATCGGGTCGGTGGCTGCGCGACATCTGTCCAGGATGGGCCACGATGTCGCACTGATCGGGCCCGATGAGCCGGCAGATTATTCGCGCCACGGCGGCGTCTTCGCAAGCCACTACGACGAGGGCCGTATCACGCGGAGTCTGGATTCGAACCCGTTCTGGATGCAAGCGAACCGCGCTGCGATCTCGCGTTACGGCGAGATCGCGGCGGAAAGCGGTATGGCGTTCTACCGGGAAGTCGGCGTGCTTCATGTCGGCCCTCGCGAAAGCAGCGACGTTGCAACGATTGGCCAAGTTGCCGCCGAGGCCGGGATCCTTTGCGAAGCCTACGATGCAGCAGGGCTCGCAGAGTGATTTCCGTTTTGAGATCGACGACAGCGATCCGGTCGACACTCCGCTCGAAAGCGAGACGGACATCAGGGACTGGTTCCGTTCGGGCGGATCTGTCCACGTTGCCGATGGCCTTCAAGAACAAATCCTCGATCGCATTCGCGACCTCCATTTCGAAGAACGCCGCGTCGTGCCTTGCATGGCCACCTTTGGCGACTCGGGCCTGCCCCGCATCGGACTTCTGTCCGCGCGCGTGGCCGTTGCATTCGGCTGCTACGGCAAGAGCGCGAAGTGTTCGGACGAACTGGGCCGGATCGGCGGGACGGCGCTGCTCGGTGAGGTCAGCGCAGAACTCGCGCCCTGGCCTAAGGCCACGAACTGCGTCTTGGCAGCGGTTGCGGCCAGTCGATTCTCAGCAGGCTCACCGCTCCACCGGCCAGTGCAGCCAATGCCGCGAACGTCAAGCCCCAGTGCACGGCGCGCAGCGAGGGCAACAGCGCGAACAGGAGTCCTATCCACAGGCTGCCGAGCGTCAGCCCGGTCAGCCGCGCGGTGCCCTGGGCACCTCCAGCCGCTCCACTGCGTTCCTTGGGCGCGGAGAACAGCATGTTCTGATTGTTGGGTGTCTGAAAGAATCCGAAGCCGAGACCTGCCAGACCTGTGAAGATCGCCATCGGCAGCCAGGCGTTGCCGTGAATCGGCCACGCGGCGCACAGCGCCAGGCCGAGCGCGAGGCACCCACCGCCGACTGCGCAGAGCCACCCGGTCGGCACGCGCCTGGCCAGGCGCGCCGACAACGGCGCAGCCACCATCACCGCCAGGGGCCACGGTGTCATCAGGAGGCCGGTGTCCATCGTGCTCAGACCCAGCTCGTGCTGGAAGTAGAACGGCAGCGCCACATAGCCCATCATCTGCCCGGTGAAGCAGCACACCGACGCGACGATCGACACCCGAAACGACGGCACCCGAAGAAGATCCAGCGGGATCAACGGCGCCGATTTCGGCATCTCGCGCCTCACCAGCAGAACCATGGAGACGACCGACGCGGCCAACAATGCAGCGCCGTACCACGGAGACGACGGCAGCCGGTCGCTGCCCAGCACGAAGGCGGCGAACATGATCGCGTTGAGCGCGATGCTCACGACGTCGAGGCGACGCCCGCTGACTTGCGGACGTGGCAACCCGGCACAGGCGGCCAGTACCAGCACGCCGAGCGGCAGGTTCACCGCGAAGAGCCACGGCCAGCTCGCGACGGACAGCAAGCCTGCGCCGACGGCCGGCCCGGCCGCCGAGGCGCCTGCGATCACCAGCGCGTTCCACGCAATCGCCTGACCCAGCAATCGACGCGGATAGGTGAAGCGCAACAGCGCAAGACCCAGCGACATCACCGCAGCGCTGCCCAGGCCCTGAAGGCACCTTGCCGCCACCAGCCATGGCAATGACGGCGCCAGCGCGCACAACACCGACGCCGCGGTGAACAGCGCGATGCCCGCGGCGAAAACACGGCGATAGCCCAGTCTCTCGCCCACAGCGGCAGCGGGCAGCAGGAACATCACGACCGCGAGCTGATAGGCGGTGACGATCCAGACCGCGTCGGCCGGCGCAGCGTGCAACTGCTGCGCAATGCTCGGCAATGCCACGTTGGCGATCGCGCCGTCGAGCACCACCAGCACGACCGCGCCGAGGATCGCGGCGACGGCTGCGTAGCGCCGCGGCAGTGGCAGGCCATCGAGCTCGTCTTCCGTGCCGGATCCGGTGCGGCGAGAGACCGTGGGGGCATTGGGTTCGAGGACAGGTGACAGCATGTGGAGGACCGGAGGGCGCGCTCGATTGCGCCACCTCAGCATAGGTCGACGATCCTGGCCCGCACAGAGCGTGGCGCGCATCTTGTTCCTGCATGCGGCGCCCGTCCCGCGCTCACGAATCGTGCTAGTTTCAGCCCATGCCCGCGGATGCCGACCTCAACCTTCTCATCGCGTTGAACGCCCTGCTCTCCGAGGGCAGCGTCTCCAGAGCGGCCGAGCGGTTGGGCCTGAGTGAATCGGCCATGAGTCGCACGCTGGCGCGACTGCGTGAAGCGACGGGAGACGAACTCCTCGTGCGTGCGGGCCGGGCCATGGTCCACACACCGCGGGCGCTGGCGCTGCGCGACCGCGTCAAGGCGCTGGTCGACGAAGCCAATGCCGTACTGCAGCCGGCCGGCCCCGACCTGAACTTGGGCACGCTCAAGCGGACCTTCACCGTGCGGGCCAATGACGGCTTCACCGAGGCCTTTGCGCATCTGCTCGTGGCGCGCACCGCGCGCGAAGCGCCCGGTGTGCGCCTGCGCTTCGCACCCAAGCCCGACAAGGACGTGCGACCGCTCCGGGAGGGATTGATCGATCTCGACGTCGGCGTTCTTGGCGAGTCGGGCCCCGAGGTGCGCATTCAATCCCTCTACCGCGACCACTTCGTCGCCGTCGTGCGACAGGGGCACCCGCTGCTGGCAGAAGGCGAGATCACGCCGGAGCGATATGCGGCTTGCGACCATGTGGTCACCTCACGCCGAGGACAGATCGCGGGTCCCGTGGACAACGCCCTCGCCGCCGCTGGATTGACGCGCAACGTCGCGGTCGTCGTTCCCAGCTTCGGCACTGCGCTGTCGACTGCGGCCGCCACCGACATGGTGGCGCTGATACCCGCCTCGTACTTCGAATACCAGAGAGCAGGCACCGCGCTGCGCTCGTTCGAGCTGCCGGTGCCGACCGAGCACATCACCATCTCGCAGATGTGGCACCCCCGATTCGATCGAGATTCAGCGCACCGATGGCTGCGCGGCGTCGTGCTCGAGGTGTGCCGCCATCACGGCGCGAAGGGGCCCTGAATATTGCCTCGCCGGCGCTGCGTTCACTTGCCGAACAACCTGGTCACGTGTTGCCACGAACGCAGCATCAGCCCCGCTCGCTCCACATCGGCCTGCGCGACCAGCGGGCTTTCTCCCACCGGCTTGCCATTCGCGTTCGCGACCACCTTGCCGATCACCGTGCCCTTGGTCACCGGCGCTTCCAGGTCCGGCTTGATCTGCACCGAGGTCTGCACTTGCTGGCCGCGCGGCACGGTCACCGACCATGCCGACTGCAGCACCGCGGGCACCGTGTCGGCCTTGCCGAAGCTGACCTTGGCCGCCGTCACCACCGTGTTCGGTTGAATCGGGGTGGCCTTCTCGAAGTTGCTGTAGCCCCACCCGAGCAGCGTGCGCGTCTCGTCGGCACGCGCCTGCGCGCTGTTGGTGTTGAGAATCACCGTGATGAGGCGCATCCCGTTGCGCTTGGACGAAGTGACGAGGCAGTAGCCCGCTTCCTGGGTGTGGCCGGTTTTCAGTCCGTCGACCGTGGGATCGGTGTAGAGCAGGGCGTTGCGGTTTCCCTGCTTGATGTTGTTGTACTTGAATTCGCGCTCCGCGTAGATCGGATAGTAGTCGGCGCTGTCGCGGATGATGGTGCGCGCCAGGATCGCGAGGTCGCGCGCAGACGACTTGTGCTCCGGGTCGGGCAGGCCCGTCGCGTTCACGAAATGCGTGTGCGTCATTCCGATGCGCTGGGCTTCGGCGTTCATGAGCTTGGCGAAGTTCTCTTCGGAGCCGGCCATGTGCTCGGCGATCGCCTTGGACGCGTCGTTGCCGGACTGGATGATGATGCCGCGCAGGAGGTCGATCACCGTGGCCTGGCTGTTGAGCGGCAGGTACATGCACGACTCGGTGCTCGAGCCGCGGCACCAGGCGTTCTGGCTGACCGACACAAGATCTTCCTTCTTGAGCTTGCCCGAGCGCAGTGCCTGCTCGACCAGGAAGCTGGTCATCATCTTGGTCAGTGAGGCCGGCGGCAGCGGTTCGTCGGGGTTGTCCGAGGCGAGCACTTCGCCGGAGTCGAAGTCCATCAGCAGCCATGCCTTGGCGGGCAGCGCCGGGAGGCCGCCGCCCGCGGTGGCCGGTGCTGCCGCGGGCGCCGAGGCAGGCGCGCGAGCCGCGGGCTTGTGGTGGGCTGCGGGCTTGGCGGCATGGTTCGCGGCCGCGTACGACGCCGAGTACGGTACAAGGGCTCCCGCGGAGATTGCGAGGGCGAGAGACAGGGTGGTGAGGCGCTTGGTTTGCACGATGATCAGGGGCAAAACGAACATTGTGGCGGATCGTTTGTGGGGGTGGGCGTGGACGCCGAGGCTGAGGCGGCTTCGGCGGGTGTGGAGCTCATCGAGCGGTGAGCCCGGGGTTGGCCCTGATTTTATGATTGCCAGCGACCGCTTGCCGCGCGTCTGGCGGAATCCATGTCTCGTACGGAGTGAAGCGTGTCATTGAGATCCCACGAGCCCGTTGCCGCCGATCGGGGCGGCGCCTGTCGCGAGCAGACGCTCAGGCGTTTGCAGCTCACTGCCCTCGAGAAGATGGGCGTGACGGCCGTGCTGGGCTCGGCGGTCGCTCTCCTGGCGCGGCTCCTGATCCCCACGCCGGAATACCTTGGGCTGCGCCTGCTGCTGCTGCCGTTGACGGCGCTGTTCGCCTACATCATCGTCCGCGCGCTGGCCTGCCATGCCTTCTTCCTGCCCTTCGTGGTCGATCACGCAGCCAACCGGGCCGACACGGTTTTCAGCCTGTTGTTCGCGGCGATGGCGCTGGTCACGGGCTTTGTCAGCCACTTGCGAATACAGGACTCCCAACGCCGCGCCTACGATCAGGAGTGCCGACTCGCCGAACTCGCCGTCACCGACACGCTCACCGGTGCGCTCAGCCGAGCCGAGTTCCTCCAGCAGGCCGAAAAGGCGGCTGCCAGTGCGCGCGCGTCCGGCCGGGGAAGAGTTCTGCGTGCTGTTGCCCGACCAGGGCGAAGCCCTGGTCCGGACGCTGGCGGATCGATTGCGCATCCTGCTGGCCGCGGTGCCGAGGCCCGACGGGCGGCTGACCGTTTCGGCCGGCGTCGCCGGCATGCGAGTCGACGAATCCGTCCTGCAAACGCTGCACCGCGCGGACCTCGCCATGCTCAAGGCCAAGCAGTCCGGCCGTGATGCAGTCTGCGTCGCGGACGAGATCCACTGACGGCCGTGAACAAGCCTGCTACGGTACGTCCGAGCCGTGACACGGCTGCGTTCCGCTGATTCCAACCCCCAGCACGGAGACCTCGATGAGAAAGCTCAAGATCATGGAACACATCTCGCTGGACGGCGTGATCCAGTCCTCCGGCGAAGACGATTTCCCCTACGCCGACTGGACCGTGCCCTATCGGACCCCCGCCGGCCGGGATGAAGTCCTCGCTGCGCACGGCGAGCGCTTCGACCTGCTGCTCGGCCGTCGCACCTACGACATGTGGTCGGGCTACTGGCCGAAGGCGCCGAGCGGTCCGATGGCCGACGGCATCAACGCGGCGACCAAATATGTGGTGACCCATCGCCCGGAAAGTCTCGAATGGGGCCCGTTCGAGGGCGTCGGGCCGGACATCGTCGAGGGCATACGTCGCATCAAGTCGCAGGATGGTCCGAAGCTTGTCCTCTGGGGCAGCTCCACGCTGACGTCGATGCTGCTCGAACATGGGCTCGCGGACGAGGTCATGCTCATCGTCTATCCCGTCCTGCTGGGCGCCGGGAAGCGCTTCTTTGCCGAGGGATCCCCGGCACGCGCCTTCGAACTCGTCAGCACCAAGGCCATGCCGTCCGGCGTCATCCTCAGTGTTTACAAGGCCGCGGGGCCCTCGCCATCGCGTGCCATTTGCGCACCGGTCTGAAGCCGCTCCGCCATCTTCTGCTGCACCACGCCGATCGCCTTGAGCGGCCTGACCATCACCTTGAACTCGATGATCTGGCCCGCGTCGTTCCATTGGACGATGTCCACGGCGTTGAGGATCACGCCATCGATCTCGCTTTCGAATTCCAGCATGGCGTCCGTGTCGCCGAAGAGCTTGCGGGTGACGCGAAAGCTCGGGCTGAAGAACGCATGCAATGCCGCGTCCAGGTAGCGTGTCACGATCTGCTTGCCGCGTTGGGGCGTGTGGACGACGGGGGAGTGGAACACCACGTCGTCCGCGAGCAGGTCTTGCAGGCCGCTCGGATCCTGGGTCACCACGATGCGATGCCAGGTTTCAAGAGGGTTGGCCGTCAATTTGCACCTCGTCGGTTGGGAGTGAATGCGGTGGCAGGCAAGGGCCTGTGCCTGACGCGGCCCTTCGGCTCGTCGGCGTTGGCAGCGAGCCACTCGCGCCATGTGGTGACGCCCTTGCGGCCGCGCGCTTCGGCAAAGCCCAGCCGGGCCGCTGTCCGGGGCGCGACGTTGATGCCGATCACGCGCCTGTTCAGTCCGCGCGCCTGCAGATACTCGCGCGCAAGCGCCGGGAGCGGCAGCGCCGCCGGGCCGCCGATCTCTTCGCGCAGGCCGAGCCTGCCGTCGTCGACGCACTCGATCAGATACGACGCCACGTCGGCGGTGTCCACGGCGTCCATGACGGCATGGGGCAGGATCCACCAGGGCATCCATCGCATGCCGCCGAAGAGCCGTGCCAGCAGGTAGTAGAACGGGCCGGCGCGCACCACCGACCAGGGCAGATCCGACTGCCGAACCAGGGTCTCGCCTTGCAGCTTCACCTTGCTGTAGGGAAGGGAAGCGGCTCCGTCCAGGCCGACGATCGACACGTGCAGAAAGTGCCGCACCCTTGCGCGCCGGCACTCCGCCAGAAGGCGGCGAGTTCCGTCCACGTCGACGGCCGAGGGCGTCGTGAAGAAGTCCACGGGCCGGATCCCGCCGCGCTGCGCGATCGGAGAGAAGGTCGCGGCATGGATGACCGTGGTGATGCCGGCCAGCGCCTCGCGCAGGCCGGCGCCTGTCGAAAGATCGCCGCGCGCCCATTCGACGCTCGGATCCGTGCCCGGCAGCCGCGCCAGGACGCGCACCCGTTTGCCCCGATCGAGCAACTGGCTCACGATGTCGCGCCCCAGGTGGCCGGTGCCGCCGGTGACAAGAATGCGCTCTTCATCAACGCTGGTTTGCTGGATCATCTTTCCTTCCCGCAGTAAGGTTGATCGAACCCGGGTCCTCGCCGAAGAGCCTTCGGTGATTCCCTTCATCATTCCTCCAAGACGTTCGAGGCTGCAGTTTTGTCACCACCCTCAGAGACCCAGACCTTTCTGGACCTGCGGCCGCGCCTGTTCGGCATCGCCTACAGGATGCTCGGAACCACGCAGGACGCGGAAGACGCCGTGCAGGAGGCGTACCTCAGGTGGCGCGAGGCCGATGCCCGCAGCCTGCGTTCGCCGCAAGCGTGGCTCGTGAGCGTGACGACGCGCCTGTGCATCGATCGCCTGCGCAGCTTGAAGGTCGAGCGCGAGGCCTATGTGGGGCCGTGGCTGCCCGAGCCCATCGTCGCGGAAGTGACGTCGCCCGAGGCCGAGTTGGAGAAGGCCCAGCATCTGTCCATTGCCTTTCTCCTGATGCTGGAGCGGCTGAGTCCGGAAGAGCGCGCCGCCTTTCTGCTGTACGAGGTGCTCGACTTCGACTACGCCGAGATCGCCGACGCGCTTCAACGCAGCGAGGGCGCCTGCCGTCAGCTGGTCTACCGTGCCAGGCAGCGGCTGGGCGAGGCCCGCGGCCGGTTCCGTCCATCACCAGCCCAGCATCGCGCGCTGCTGGAGCAGTTCGTCGCCGCCACGACCGCCGGCGACATCGACCGCGTCGTCGCGCTCCTGTCGGAGGATGCGCAGCTCGTGGCAGACGGCGGCGGCAAGGCGCGCGTGGTGTTCAAGCCTCTGCACGGAGCGCACCGCATTGCGCGGCTCTTCCACGCGGTCGCCCGCCAGGTGGCCGCGCATGGCGCGCGACTCGACCATCGGCTGGTGCGGGTCAATGGCGAGTTGGGTTTGCTGCGGCTCTTCAATGACGTGCCGCATTCGGTGCTTGCGTTCGAGACGGCTGGGGATCGGATCCTGTCCATCGGCATTGTGGCGAATCCGGGGAAGATGAGTGGGGTGGCCGATCGGGCTTTGGCTGGGGCATAGGTGGGTGCGTGGCGAAAGTCGACTTCGACGCGCCTCGAGCTCCAATGACACCACCTGTGGCAACGGCCTCATCAATGAAGTGAAGTGAGGAGAGAAAGGGTATGACGCTCAGACGCATGGACAACGTCCTTATCGTTGTCGACGATCTCGAAGCCACCAAGGCGTTTTTCATCGAACTGGGCCTCAGGCTCGAGGGCGAAACGACAGTCGAAGGGCCTTTGGTCGGACAGCTGATCGGGCTCAAGGATGTCCGCGCCACCGTCGCGATGATGCGGACGCCCGATGGACAGGGCATCGAGCTGGACAAGTTCCACACGCCCGATGCGATCAGGTGGGGTCCCGTGGACCTGCCGGTGAACACGCTGGGCATCCGACGCATCATGTTCGCCGTCGATGACATCGACGCCCTCGTCGCGCGCATGCGCGACCACGGGGCCGAGCTCATTGGCGAAATGCAGTACGCGGACACGTACCGCCTGGCCTATCTCCGCGGGCCCGAGGGCATCCTTGTCGGGCTGGCCGAGCAGCTCGGCGCGCCATCTTCTGCGGCACCTATTCGATCACCGGCGTGAAACCGTTGTCCTGCCAGCGCTCGCTGCCCACGCCGTGGTGGACGAAGAAGAGGCCGTCCGGATCATGGCGCGCCTTGACCGCCTGCAGCCGCGGGTGGTTGGCACCCCAGAAGGCCCGGGCCCAGTCGGGCTGGAAATAGTCGCTCTCCGACACGTAGGCGCCGGCGTCGGGCACGAGGCGGCGGATCGGATCCATGGCGGCGGCGACCGCGCGGGCATGGCCGCGCGCCGCGGCCGTGTCGGGCGCGTGGCCCGGCACGCCGGGGTAGGCCGGGGGCGCATTGGAGGCGCAGATCATCAGCGCGAAGGCATCGACCACGGCGGGGTTCGTGGCCGTGTCCCGCGTGGCGTCGAGCGCCCACGTCGGCGCGCCGGCCAGGCCCTTGTTCAGGTGCAGCGCGAAGCCCCATTGGCGGCTCGCCCGGTAAAGCGCCTCGGCGAGGGCCGTGCCGTTCCCTTCCCGCAGCAACGCGGCCGGCAACCAGGCCGACTGGTAGCCATTCAGCACCTGGCCCGCATCCTTCACGTCGCCGCTCCAGGCCATGTTCGATGCGGGTGCGCCGGGCCGCGCGTCGCGCACCACCACGCCCGGCGGACGCCAGTGCTCGGGATCCCAGAAGCGGCGCGCATCCAGGCCGAGGATGAAGGGCGCGGCCTCGAAGCGGAAGTCGCCCGGCGCGGCCATGACCGCGTCGATGAAAGGCTGCCAGATCGCCGAGGCCTCGCCCCGGCCGATGCCCTGGAACAGCATCGCCACCGACAGCACGTTGCCGGGCCGGAAGATGATCTGCTCGCCCCAGTGCGGGTCGACCAGGTGGTCGCGGCAGTGGGCCACCACCCGCCCGACCAGCCGCCGGTACGCCGCGTCCGAACTCGCCGCGATGCGCATGTTGACCGTGCCGAAGCCGTCCGGCAGCGGATGGGTGCGCAAGGTCAGCCGCGTCACCACGCCGAGGCTGCCGCCGCCACCGCCCTTGAGGCCCCAGAACAGCTCGGGCTCGCGGCAGCGGTTGACGATGCGGACCTGGCCGTCGGCCGTCACCACCTCGGCCTCCAGCAGGTTGCTGGCCGCCGTGCCGTGGCCCTTCGAGAAACTGCCGAAGCCTCCGCTCTGCACCAGCCCGGCCACGCCGACCGTCAGGCAGCCGCCGCCTTGCACGTAGCGCCCGCCCCGGGTTGTGACCGCGTCGTACACCGGGCCCCAGACCGCGCCGGCGCCCACCGTCACGGCGGGCTGGGGCGCGTCCGCGCAGCCGCTCGCGACGAAGCCCTCATGCAGCTCGATGCGGTTCATCGCCCGCGTCCAGACCAGCAGCGAATCGGGCGCGTTCGACGTGCCCTGGTAGCTGTGCCCGCCGCCCTTGACCACCAGCCGCAGGCGATGGCGGCGCGCGAAGTCGACCGCCGCCGCCACGTCGGCCGACGACGTGGCGGCGACCGCGTAGGCGCTCGGCTGCGAGGTCCAGGCATCGACCCATGCGAGGGTCTGCGTCAGGCCCACGCTGTCGCCCAGCAACCAGGGGTTGCGCAGCGTGGCGAACAGCGCGTCGCGGCTGGCGGCGTCGGCGCTCCGGCTCGCGATCAGCGGCGATTCCACCTTGACCAGGCGGCCGCCGACGGCCCGGTCGAGCTCGGACCATCGCGCCGGGTCGGGCCAGTCGGCGTCGCCGGGCCGCACGCGCGGGCGCAGGGCCGGGACGCCGGTGGCGGCCGCGGCACCCCGGGTCGAAGTGATGAAAAAGGGCGCCGCCGCGGCGGCTTGAAGGAGTCGTCTTCGGTCCATGGGAAAGGCCTCGTGAATCGATCGGTCTGCCTAGAATCGGGCCGATCGCCGCCTCCACCGTGCCGAAAGTGACCAAACCCGCCGAATCCGGGACGAACCCCGCCCCTCCCGTGACCGGCCGGCGCCCGGGCTGGGCCTGGGTCTTCGTCCTGGCGGCCGGCTGGATGGCCGTGCAGGCGAGCGTCAACAGCGCCTCGGTGACCAGCGACCTCACGCGCCGCGGCATTGCCTTCCAGCCCATCGAACCCTGGATCTGGGAATTCAGCAGCGCCCTGGCCCTGTTGATCTGGTTGATCCCCACGCTGTGGTTCGCCGGTCGCCTGCAGTTCCGGCGGCCCGGGTTCGCGCGCCGGCTGCCGCTCGTGGTGCCGGCCAGCGTCGTGTTCTGCGTGGGCCATGTGCTGACCATGGTGGCGCTGCGCCACCTCGCTTACCAGGCGATGGGCCGGTCCTACGGCTTCGGTCCCTGGCTGCCCGGCCTGCTCTACGAATATCGCAAGGACGTCCTGACCTTCGCGTTGATGCTGACCGCCGCGACCGTGCTGGGCCTGCTGCGCGAACGCCAGCGGCCGGTGCCGGCGGACGCGCCGCCACCACCGGCCGCGCCCGCGTCGCCGCCGCCGCCGACCTTCATGGTCAGGACCGCGACCCAGGGCGACGTGCTGGTTCGCACCGACGAAATCGACTGGATCGAGGCCCAGGGCAACTACGTGGCGCTGCATGTCGGCGCCGACACGCGCCTGCTGCGCCAGACCTTGTCCGAGATGGAGACCCGGCTGCGCGAGCACGGCTTCATCCGCACCCACCGCCGCGCCCTGGTCAATCGCCAGCGCATGCAGGCGATCATTCCGCCGGAGCACGGCGAACTCGGCGTCCGGCTCAGCGGCGGCGACATCGCGCCGCTGAGCGAGAGCCGGCGGGCCGAGGTGCTGCGGCTGGTGCTGGCGGGTTGAACCCGCCCGCAATCCAAAAGCGTTGCGTCGCCGGTCATCTCTTCGAGGCGATGGCTCCGCTCACGGACCGGATTGCATCCGCGAACTCCGTGAGGATCGCGGGCCTTGCCATTCCGTCTCGTCGAAAGAAAAGGCCGAACGACGGCAGGACGACCTGCGGCAGGACCTTGATCCTCAGCACGCCGCCCCTGGCGACTTCGTCCAGCGCATGCTCCAGCCGCACCGCGCACAGCAGCGAGGGATCCTTGCGAAGCACGGTGCCGATCGTCACCGAGGACATGGCCTCGATGACCGGCTCGGGCGGCGTCACGCCGCTGTTCAGGAAGGCCGTGATGAAGGCCTGCCTGACCAGTGTCTCCTTGGGCGGCACCACCCACGCCGCGGCTTGCAGATCGGCCCACTGCCATCTTCTGCGTCCCGCGACGCTCCGGTTCGAAGCGGAAGCCAGCACACACAACGCGTCCTTCAGCAGCACGACGGGTTCGAGCAAGGGGATCATGTCGCTGGCGATCAGCTCGGGCGTGATGGCGCCGAAGACGCAGTCGAGCTCCCCTTCGAGCAGGCGATGAATGAGCTCGTGGACGCGGCCCTCGCGCAACTGCACGGCGACTCCCGGCATCCGCTTGCGAAGCCTGACGATGGCGGCCGGAACGGCGGCGGTGACCGAGGGCGCACCCACGCGCAGAACCGCCGTCACGCCGCTTTGCATGGCGTCGACGTCCTCGGTGGCGCGGGCCAGTTCATTCAGCACGGCGCGGGCGCGAAATACGGCACTCGCACCCAGCGCGTTCGCAACGATCCCCTGATGGCTGCGTTCGAACAGCCGGGCTGCGAAACAGTCTTCGATTTCGCCGAGCATCTTGCTGATCGCGGGCTGGCTCAGGTGCAGCCGCACCGCTGCGCCGCGCATCGTGGGCGTCTCTGAAAGCGTCACGAGCAGCTCGAGATGCCGCAGGCGCAGCTTGCGGATGAGACGGTCTGTCTTCGTGTCCATTTCAGTGCCCGAAGGATATAGCCAATCGTGATCGCCCCCTCACGATTCTCGAATTTTCAAGCATCGGCGAAAGCGCTAACTTCGCGTCAATGAAATTCGAATCCGAAGAGGCAACCGGGCCCGCCGTCCCGTTGAGGAACGTGCGCGTGATCGACCTGGGCCAATACATCGCCGGCCCCGGCGCGGCCATGGTCCTGGCCGAGCTGGGCGCGCAGGTGATCAAGATCGAACCGCCGGCAGGCGACCAGGCCCGGCACATCGGCCGCTACGGCGAGTCGATGATCCGCGCCTACAGCCGCGGCAAGCAGTCCATCGCGCTCGACCTGAAGAGCGAGGCCGGCCGGGCGATCGCGTGGCGCCTGATCGAGAAAAGCGACATCGTCATCCAGAACCTGCGCCCCGGCGCGGTGGAGGCACTGGGACTGGGGCCGTCCGCCGTGCGCGAGCGATTCCCCAGGGTCATCTACCTGTCGATCTCGGGCTTCGGGGACCTGGGACCGTCGAGCGAACGTCCCGGCTACGACATCGCCGCTCAGGCCGAGAGCGGCTTGATGTCGGTCACCGGCGAGCCGGACCGCCTGCCGCAGAAGGTGGGCGTGCCGATCATCGACGCGGCCGCTGCGCACCTCGGCGCGCAGGCGGTGCTGGCCGCGCTCTACGGCCGCGAGCGGACGGGGACCGGCGAGACGCTGCGTACCTCGCTGCTCGAGGTGGCCATGCATCTTCAGGCCACCACGTGGTGCGACTACCTGGGCGGCGCCCCCGAGCCCACGCGCATCGGCGACGGCCAGCCCAACAATGCGCCCGCCGCGGAGGTGGTGCCCACGCGCGACGGGCACATCGTTCTGTCGGCCTACGCGGACGAGCACTGGGTGCGCTTCTGTCGCGTGATGGGGCGCGAGCCGCTCGCGACCGACCCGCGCTTTTGCACCAACGCCCTGCGGGTGCAGCACCGCGCCGAACTTCGCGCGGTGTTGCGTGAATGTCTCTCGGCCTTCACCAGCGAGGAATGCGTGGCGCTGCTGAGCCGCAACCAGATCGTGGTCGGCTTTGTTCGCAGCTACCGGCAGGTGCTGCAAAGTGCCGATGTCCAGGCCAGCGGAATATTGGTCGATGCCATGGACACCGATGGCCGCGCCTATCCGTCCCTGGCATTGCCCTATCGGCTGGGTGATGCGCCCCGTGCCAGGCCGCCGGCTGCGCCTGCGTGCGGCGCGGACACGGATCGGCTGCTGGCCGAACTCGGACTCGCGGCGCACGAGATCGACGAACTTCGCCGTGCCGGCGCCGTCGCGTGACCCCGGAGAAGATGCCCATGAATTCGAAGACGAATCCCGTCGCGCACGGATGCGAGGCCGTGGTGATCCAGACGCTGCCGCTGTTCGAGATGATGCGCATGCGCGCGGCGACCACCCCGCGCCGCCACCCCGTTCTCGGCTTCGCAGCGCCGAATCCGCAATCCACGCTGCGATGGGTCAACCTCTTTACCCATACCCACCGTCGACTCGGGCCAGAGGACAAGGAGGTCGTCAGCCCGAACAACGACACGGTCTACAGCAATGCCTGGCTGGACCTCTCCGAAGGACCGGTCATCATCGACACGCCCGACATGGGCGAGCGCTATTGGACCCTCGGGCTGTTGGATGCCTGGACCAATCCCTTCGCCTACGTGGGGCGCCGGACGACCGGCAACCGGCCCCAGCGCACCCTGGTGCATGGACCCGGCTGGCACGGTGCGGTCCCGCCGGACATCACGGGGACGGTGGCCGCGCCGGGCGACGACGTGTGGCTGATCGGCCGCCACCTCGTCGAGGACGACGGCGAGGATGCTGCGCGCGTGCGCAAGTCGCAGTCCGCGATGCGGCTCGTTCGCCTCGGCGGCACCGACGCAGCCCTGCGCGTGGACACCTGGATCGATGGCCGCGACACCGGCATCCCGTCTGCGGACATTTATCTGTCCACCGTGAGCGCCGCGCTGCGGCGCAATCCGCCGTTGCCGGGCGAACGCCTGGCCTGGCCTGGCGCGGCCGTTGATCTCGCGGCCTCGCTGCCTGCCGTCTACGAGCGGCTGCGAACGGGCCATCAGCCGCACGAGCTGGGCGGAGGCTGGGCGATCCCGGTCCTGGTGAAGACCCACTGGGGCGACGACCACCTGACGCGCGCCCGCATCGCTCGCAACTTCATCGGCGCGCTGGGCGTCGAGGAGGCGATGTATCCCACGGCGGAGGTCGACGCGCACGGCGCGCCGCTGGATGGATCGAAGCGCTATGAGTTGCGGTTCGCGCCGGGCAGGGGCCTCAAGGTCGGCGCCTTCTGGTCGCTCACCATGTACCGCCGCAGCGACTGCCTTTTCGTCGCCAACCCCATCCACCGCTACTCGATCGGCGATCGCACGCCCGGCTTGCGCCACGATGCCGATGGCAGCCTCGCCATCCGCCTTCAGGCCGAGGACCCGGGCCCTGGCCTCAACTGGCTTCCGGCGCCGGGGGGCGAGTTGTTCTACGTCGTCCTGCGGCTCTATCAACCGCATGCCGACCACCTGGAACTGCGATTCGACTATCCGCCGATCCAGCCGATCTGAGACCCCAACACAACGGAGACAAGCCAGCATGACACTGAACCTGAACCGCCGACACCTTCTCACGGCCGCCGCAGCCGGCCTCGCGCTGCCCTGGAGCGCATCGAGTCACGCGCAGACATGGCCGGCACGGTCCATCCGCATGGTGTCGCCCTACAACGCCGGCGGCTCGAACGACATCCTGACGCGTGTCCTCAGCGAGTTCCTCGGGCGCAAGCTGGGCCAGGGCGTCGTGGTCGAGAACAAGGCGGGCGCCGGTACGCGCATTGCCAATGACTTCGTGGCCAAGGCGCCGCCCGACGGCTATACGCTGCTCCATGCCGCAGCGCCGATCGCGATCGGCGAGGCCTTGTACAAGGACCTGCCCTACGACGTGCACAAGAGCTTCACGTCGATCGGCAGCACGGCGATCGCGCCCTTGTTCCTCATCGTCAATGCACAAGCACCCTACAAGACGCTCGCGGAGTTCGTCCAGTACGGCAAGACGAACCCCAAGGGCTTGACCTTCGGCTCGCCCGGGGCAGGCTCCGCGCCGCACCTGACGGCCGAACTCCTGTTGCGTGCCTCCGGTGCGAAAGGCATCGTCGTGCAGTACCGCGGCGATGCGCCGGCCTACACCGAGTTGCTTGCCGGGCGAATCGACGCCACCTTGACGGCCATCTCGACCGCGGTCCCCCACATACAGGCCGGCAAGCTGCGGGTGCTGGCCGTCGCCAATGAAGAGCGCACGCCGCTCTACCCCGACGCGCCGACCTTCCGCGAGCAGGGGCTCCAATCGGTCGTGGGCTACGGCTGGTACGGCATGCTCGCGCCCGCCGGAACGCCGGCCAATATCGTCGAGCGGCTGAATACGGAGATCAATGCCGCAGTGGCCGACGCGGAGGTCCGCCGCAAGGCGGAGGCCGCGGGACTGCAACTGCGGGGTGGCACCGCAGCCGAATTCAGCGCCTTCATCTCCAGCGAAACGCGCAAGTGGGCGCAGATCATCAAGGTCGCGAACATCACGGCCGAGTGATCGCCCGGCGTTTGGCATGGGTGGCGCTGGCCATTGTCGCGACCAGCGAAGCGCCTAGAAACTGGTCGAATCCGAGATGTAAAGACCATGCGCCACCAGGCCGCCGGCGGCACCCAAAACGAAAAGCAAGACGAGCATCGGAGTTTCCCTAACAGAGGGGCAATTGTCAGGGTTAACCCGAATTCATGCAGCGCCTGGTCGAGAAACCTTGGAAGACGCGGTGATTGGTCACCGGCGACAGCACGCGTTCGGTCTGCCTAGAATCGGGCCGATCGCCGCTTCCCCAGTGCCGAAAAGTGACCAAACCCGTCGAATCGGGGAGGAGCCGCCAGAGCACGGCGAACGCGGCTTCGGCGCCAGACCCATTCGGTCGATTCCCCACACGGAGTACCCCATGGAATACCGCTTTCTCGGCAAATCAGGCTTTCGCGTCCCGGCACTGAGCTTCGGCACCGGCACCTTCGGCGGCAAGGGCGAGTTCTTCCAGGCCTGGGGCAACACCGATGTGGCCGAGGCCCGCAAGCTGATCGACATCTGCCTCGAGGCGGGCGTCAACATGTTCGACAGCGCCGACATCTACTCCGGCGGCGCGGCCGAGTCGGTGCTCGGCGAGGCGATCAAGGGCCGGCCCCGCGACAAGCTGCTGATCTCCACCAAGGCCACCTTCCGCAGCGGCGAGGGCGCCAACGACATCGGCGCTTCGCGCCACCACTTGGTGAGCACGGTCGACGCGGCGCTGCGGCGCCTCGGCACCGACTACATCGACCTGTTCCAACTCCACGGCTTCGATGCCGCCACCCCGGTGGAAGAGACGCTCTCCACACTCGATGATCTCGTGCGCGCCGGCAAGCTGCGCTACGTCGGCGCCTCCAACTTCTCGGGCTGGCACCTGATGAAGTCGCTGGCGGTCGCCGAGCGCTACGGCTATCCGCGCTACGTCGCGCACCAGGCCTACTACTCGCTCGTGGGCCGCGACTACGAATGGGAGTTGATGCCGCTGGGGCAGGACCAGGGCGTGGGCGCGGTGGTGTGGAGTCCGCTCGGCTGGGGCCGGCTCACCGGCAAGATCCGGCGCGGCCAACCGCTGCCCGCCAACAGCCGCCTGCACGTGACGGCCGACATGGGGCCGCCGGTGCCCGACGAGCTGCTCTACCGCGTGGTCGACGCGCTCGACAAGATCGCCGGCGAGACCGGCAAGACCGTGCCGCAGGTCGCGCTGAACTGGCTGCTGCAGCGCCCGACCGTGTCCAGCGTCGTGATCGGTGCGCGCGACGAGCAACAGCTGCGCCAGAACCTCGGCGCGGTGGGCTGGAACCTCACGCAGGCGCAGGTGGCCGAGCTCGACGCGGCAAGCACGACGACGCGGGCCTATCCCTACTGGCATCAACAGGGCTTTCTCGAGCGCAATCCCAACCCGGTGTGATCGAGACCCGAATGCGCATCGAACATATTGCCCTTTGGACCGACGACCTCGAACGCTGCAAGCAGTTCTACATTCGCTATTTCGACGCCCGGCCCGGCAGCGGGTATGTCAATGCGGCCAAGGGATTCGAGTCGTGCTTTCTGAGTTTCAAGGAGGGCGCGCGGATCGAAGTGATGAAGACGACGACGCTGCATCCGCTGGTCATCGAGCCGGGAGCGCAGCGGATGGGGCTCGCGCATTTCGCGGTGTCGCTGGGGTCGCAGGGGCGGGTTGATGAGCTCACTCGACGGTTGAAGGACGATGGGTATCCGGTGCTGGATGGGCCTCGCAAGACTGGAGATGGGTACTACGAGAGCGTGGTGCTCGATCCGGATGGCAATCGGATCGAGATCACTGCTTGATGATCAGGATGGCGAATGAGGCGTCGCCGGCAAGAAGCACATCGCCCCATGCATCGATTGAAAATCCGCTTGGCCGAAGTCGTCCTGGCTGCGCGACCGATATTATTCATCTGCACGTTTTGAACCTATGAGTCAACATAGCGGAGCCATCGGCCTGATGCTGATGATCCTGGCCCTGTTCATGCTGATGGGCATCCCTCTCCTTGTCGAAAGGGCAGCGAGGCGAAAGGAGATTGCCAAGTTGATGGCAACCGGAAAACGAACGTCCGCAGAAATTCTCGAGTACTCAACGGGTGGGGGCGGCAAGAGCCAGTGCATCGTATTCAGCTTTACTCCGCTCGGTGCGTCCGAGAGTTCGAGATACTCGAAGCTCATCTATGGATCTCGAAAACTCAAGATGGGCGATCGCGTCGAAATTTGCTACAACGAGCGATACCCATTCTTATTGGCCTTGGTTCCTCTCGGCAACCGTCAAGACGTGGGATCGCAACCTTTGTCGAACCGATGAACGCCGAACTTCGCTGGCGTGGTTCGGCGCGAGAACTGGGCCTGCTGAACACATGAGCCGTACTTTCCGCCGCGCAACGCCAACTTATGGCCGGCGCGTCCGATTCACGCTTGAGAATCAAGCCAACAACCGTCCGTGGAAACGGGGCAAGTCCAAGTCCAGTTGGAGAAGTTAATGCACTTCCAGAAAGAGGCGAGCTTCCGGGCGTTGGACCTGAGGGACATGCTGATGCATGGTGGGATATGACTACCAAGAGAAAGCGTTCCCAGGCGACCAGCCGAGACGGGATCAACTTCGTGCGTACGCTGGTCGAGCGCCATAACTGCACCTTCCAAGAGATCGATCTACAAAACGACCTTGGAAACGATGCGTACGTCGAGTTTGTGGCCGAGGAAAGTGCTACGGGTTGCTGCGTAGCGCTGCAAATAAAGTCGGGTTCTTCATACCGCGCTGCCGGTGGACGCTACGGGTTCCAGTCCGATAGCGACCACTTCGAGTACTGGGCCTCTCACACGCTGCCCGTGCTTGCAATCATTGTCGACCCCGAAGCGAGCAGGGCGGCCTGGGTTGACATCACCGACCATCTTCGACGCAACCCTGCGGCGGTTAAGGAAGGACCCTTCAGCATTTACGCTGACCAAGGCTTTTCAGCGTCTTCGTTTGCTGAGTTTCGGCAGCACTGCCTGACCTACCTCGACCCATACAGTCGCGAGCAGAACTTCGGGAGGGCTTTGACGGCCTTTGCCGATCGAGCGGACAATGAACGCTGCTTTGACGGACTACGGGCACTGTTTGCGTTCCATAGGCAGCAGGTAGCTACCTGGTATTACCTGATCTCGTGTCTCTCCAACTGCCAGGGGCACAGAGTCCTGCGCCCTCTCGTTGCATGTCTCTGCCATATCCCCGCGCATGGAGACATCTTCTGGAGCCAACAGAACATCATCGACGCAGAGGTCCGTCAGGAGGCACTTCGACTAATGCACCAGTTGTTTGACCGCAGGGACGCGCTCACCATGCTCTCGGTGATCGACGATTCGGGCATTGACCGGGGAACCATCGGGCAGGCGGTACACGCGCTGGTGGACACCATGGCAGATGTGCCGGCAGTGATGGAATCGATTGCAATCGATCAGAGTCAGAGTGAGCGCGTTCGGCACAGCGCGATCCTATTCGCAACCGACTCGGCCCAATGGCAATCCCCTGCGGTCGCTCTTGATCTCTTGGATCGAATACGGGTTTCAATTGCCAGCGATGACGAACTGCGCGCCGTGGTCGACTGGTTGGCAGGCGATCTGATGCAGTACGGCCGCGTATCGTTCTACTAGACTTGGCGGCGGTGGCAAATGGGTCGACATCCGTTTCAAGCGACGAATGCTGGACTGGCATCAGGTGAGTAGGACGTCATGCACTGCGCGAACTACCCACGGAAACGGAATTCGAAGCCCGGACCCGAAATCCCTTTTCCTAGGGGAACAGCTATGCCGCGTTTTCGCCTTTGCTGCTCGATTGCACAATTCAGAAAAATGAACTCGAAGTTATCGACCTGAGGCTGCGGATGCATCGCGAGCATCGCCGACTACAATCGAGTTGCAGATGCGCAAAGTCACCTCAAGCCGAAGCTAATGCAATTGGGGCTGCAATCGGACCAAAAAAAGGGGAAAACAATATGGTAACTGCTGCACGCCAATATGAGCGACGCGATGGGATCTCTTTGGCGAGACTTCATCTCGACCCCGAGAACCCTCGCCACGATCCGATCGAGGACGAAGACAAGATCATCGGCCACTTAATGCGGACGGAGAAGGTACAGGCGCTAGCGAAGAGCATCGTAGAGAACGGCGGGATCAGCCCACTTGATGCGATTGGTGTAGTCGAGATGGCGGACAACCCCGGGCACTTCATTGTTGCCGAGGGCAATCGACGCACTTGCGCCCTCAAGGTCTTGAACGACCCAAAGAAGGCGCCTTCCATCACGGCTCAAAAGTACTTTCAATCGTTGGTTCAGAGAGCCAGCCTACCGCAGAAGTTCTCGGTTGTCGTGTTTCCAGACAAGGAGGCTGCGAGGCCCTGGATGGAACTGCGGCACTTGGGGCCGCAAGATGGCGCGGGAATGAAGTCTTGGAATGCTGTTCAGAAGACTCGCTTTTCCCGCGGCGCCTCGCCGGATACTCTCGCCCTGGCAGTGTTGGAACGAGCCGAAGCGGCTGGATGGATCGACGCTGAAACAAGGAAGAAGATTGGCATCACGACGCTGACGCGGTATCTCGGAAATCCTGTGGTGCGGACCGCGCTCGGCATCGGAGAACGTGGCAACCTAACGTTCACGCACGAACCGGCGGAGGTCGACGTCGCCCTCAAGAAGTTCGTCACCGATGCCATCCCACGCAAGGGCGGTACCGAGGCGCCGGTCAACTCGCGGACGAAAGCAGCCGATTGGAAAGCCTACGGACGCCAATTACACACGGAGGGCTTCTCACCCACAACCGCTCTGCCAGGCCCTGTTGTCCCGCCGGCGCCCACCAAGACCGTAACGCCAAGAGCGCGTGGTCCGCGGCACCCGGACAAGCGCCCAAACGTCATGCCATCGGACTTCGTGGTCAAACACAGGGATCCCGCACTCCAACGGCTGACCGCCGAACTCAAGGGCATCAGACCTGACGATGGGTTTCCCTTCGCGGCGAACTACTTGCTTCGCGCCGTCCTTGAGCGCGTCATGGTCCTTTACGCGAAGAAGGCCGGTGTCTGGAAGCAGAACCTGGATGACAGAGCGCTTACTCGTGCATGCAACAGCGCGTTGGAAGCCTCTGGCGTCAGTTCGCATGAGTTAAAGAACCTGCGCATCGCTTTTTCGACCGACGACTCGCCCTTGAGTCTCCAGACGCTCGGCGCCGCGGTGCACGCCGCGCACTTGCCTACACGAAAGGGGTTGATCGCCGTGTGGGACAACTGGGCGCCGACGGTGCGTCATATGCTAGATCGGCTGTAGGTAGGGCTGGCCAAAGTGATGCGATTTCGATAACCTCAGCTCATGCCTACGACAGAAACACCATTGCGTTACCCTGGCGGCAAAACGCAGCTTGCACCATTCGTCATCGACCTGCTCAGAGCAAACCGACTACTTGGCGGCGTCTATGCCGAGCCCTTTGCAGGTGGGGCTGGTCTGGCTTGGCGCCTCCTTCTCGCAGGCCATGTTTCTGAGGTCTGGCTCAACGACATTGACCCCGCAATCTACGGATTTTGGCACTCTGTACTCAATCAGACGGACGACCTATGCGAGTTGATTGAGACAACGCCTGTGAACATGGAGGAGTGGCATCGTCAGCGTGGGATCATGGGCAGAGGACGTGTCGGCCCGCTCAAGTTGGGGTTCGCCGCGCTGTTCCTCAACCGCACCAATCGCTCTGGCATCATCAGCGGCGGTGTGATCGGAGGCAAGGATCAAACCGGCAATTACAAGCTCGACTGCCGATTCAATCGTGCGGCTTTGATCGAGAGAATTCGACGCATTGCCTCATACCGCGATGTGGTTACGCTGACTCGCCTTGATGCCATGCTCTGCATCCCAAAATGGGCGAACGAGATGCCCAAGCGCGGCTTGATGAACATTGATCCGCCTTACTTTGCCAAAGGTCGGGGTCTCTACACTAACTTCTACACTGGGTCTGACCACAGGGATCTGTCGGTCATGATTCGGAAATTGAAGTGCCCTTGGATGTTGACTTACGACGACGTCGAAGACATTGAGCGGCTATATAAGGGAATGCCGATGTATCGCAAGGGACTCATTTACTATGCTCAGGTCAAGCGTCGAGCCAATGAACTAGTGGTGCTGGCGCCAGCGCTCGCGGCCCCTCAGAGCCTCTATCAGCAGGCTGCGTGAGTCGTCAGTGTATTTCCGACTGATGAAATCGATCAGACCGCAGGATACCGTGGCTCCTGGCTGACTAAGGGCGCACCTTTCCTGAGCCCAGATCCCTGCGGCCTTTGGCAGGTGCCCATGACGCTTGTGACCGCCATCCAACTGAGCCGATAGCACGCCGCCAATCTGGACGTTTGGCAGCGGGACGACTGCATCCGATCTCGACCGGTACCTGTGGTCGAGAGCACCAGCTCTTCCGAGTGATTAAGCGGCAGTTCGGATTCAAGAAGTTGCGCTACCGCGGACTCGCCAAGAATACAGCGCAACTCGTCACGCTGTTCGCGCTGTCGAATCTTTGGATGGCGCGAAGGAAGTTGATGGGAGCGCGGGGATGAGTGCGTTCGAAACGCGCCAATCGCACAGCGCGGGCATCGCGAGCGCCATGTTCTGCGACATGCAGACTCCAGATCTGCGTGTTCCTCAATGCGACTTTGCTTCATGCTCGGTCATTGGCTTCAATTGCTCATGCTGCACGTGTTTTGCAGACCTTCCCCAGTCCACTGATCTACTTTCTACAAGCCGTGATGACATGTTATGTCAACACGGCCATGGCGCGCCGGCAGTGATCAGTCCACGTTGTTGTGCGAACCGGTTCTTGCTAACAAGCCAGCGCCGATCTAGACCACTTCGGTCGACGATCTCGTCATGCAGCGAATGCGCAATACGACTCAAGAGAATCGTCAGATCTATGAGCATCCTCGCCGCGAGCTTCGGCTGCCGCTCAATACTCGGATCGAGCCGCATCAAAATCGTGTTGTTTTCCAATCGATCAACTAGCCCATCGACGGTTTGCGCTCCCGTGGAAAGGTAGGTGAACGTATCCAGGCTACTCTTGAAGCGCGGCGCGGCATATGCAAATCCAGGCCTGTAGTTGACGACATTGCGCAGCGCGCTTGGCCAGTCGTCTCCAAGAACTGCCGCAGACGCGATGATCGCCATAAAAAGCCTCTCCTCTTGGGGAGAGGCTACGCCTGCTCCGACCTCCGCGTAGATTTCACTGAACAGTCCGAAGACAGTGGTCCAAAGTTGTTCGTGAATGCGACGCTGACGCTTCACGAGAAGAATACTGCGTGTTCCAGCGCTCATCGCGGGGCCACAGATGACCTCATAGGTTCCTTTGCCCATTGAGGCTGCGCCCGCCGGCGCAAGCTTGGTGAATTGCTTGGCGACGTCGGAAGTGACGAACCAGAGAGCATGTCCAAGCATTCTGGAAAAGGCCATCGCTGCAAAGTATGCCCAGTAGTAGAACGTAACTGCTTGCCACGCTGGGCTGTTCCATGCTGGGCTCGCCAAAGTCTTCATCAGCGAAACCTGATGCTCAAGCGCATGATCCAAGTGGTACGCAGCATCAGAGATCAATGCCCCACCAAAATCCGTCGGAGAGGCGGCGATCGTGAACTTGGTTGCTGTCGTTGACGCGACTGTATAAGTGCCGCGCGCTTGCCACGCAGCCAGCGTCAGTGGGCTCTTGAAATCAACGTTCGCCCCGGGCGGTACAGCGTCTAAAGCTCGTTGGCGAACTCGCTGCCAAAGAGCGCTTTGAGGCAAGCTCACAGCATTTCAGCAGAAATGGGCGCCGTTTTTCTCAGGGTGGACTGCATGATCGCAACGATCGATTTTTTAGACAACAATACCCTGCCACCTGTTCCGAAGTAGCTAAGGCGGGCCAAGGGTCGAATGGTTGCCTGGATCATGACCTGCTTAGCGCTTCGCTTCGAGCTCAGCGTGCTCTGAATCACTTCGCCAAAGAGTTCAAATATTGACTCAAAAAAGGCCGACCGCAGAAGCAGTGATTTGTCCGGAACTTCGGCATCCCAAGCGTTGAGAAAGTTCAGAATCAGCTTGTACCTGTTCTCCGCGCCCGCGTCGAGCGCAACACCCGAAGTCAGAATCGGGCCCACCGCGCGGTTGAACGTTACCCTCGAGATACGCTTGGCAAGCGACTTGGATGCGCTAAGTTTTCCAGCGAGTGGTGATTGCGAATCGGTGTTCAATCTGTCGAAAATCTGGCGTAAGGTATGCTCTTTTGCGTCCTCGACGTCAGCGAGTTCTTTGATGTCAAGCAGTAGCGCTGCAGGTACGCCTCTCTGCGTTGTGTTGATGTCGATGAATAGCTTCGTCTCTTCTGCACGCGTCAGGCCTTCATAGATCGCGACCGGAACTCTGTGGCGAACAGAGCACTTCTGGTACCCCCAAAGTCTGTGTTGCCCGTCCAGAACCAAGAAGACTGACGGCTGACGCGCGAAGGAAATAGACTTTGTTTTCCGGTCGTAGACGAAGGCGGCATTCGGTTGAGCAGACAAGACGATGTTGCTCGGAATAGATCCAGTGCCAGCAGCTAGATAGCTTGCGATGTCGTCGGCACGCGACTCATTCAGGGCGCGCTGAAATCCTGCCACAGGATCCTCGTCTCGCTTTGCCACGAAGCAGTACTTGAATAGATCGTCGACTGGGATTGTTGTGAAGTAGAACCGATGCTTATTCTGTGTCATCAGCAAGGCGGGATAGGTCGTCGCCTTCTTCCGGGCAATCTTCTTTGTCGGCGCGGATGCGGATTGGGTTGCCAAATTCTTCTCCTTCAGCACGCAGTTCATCTGGCGCTCTGTTGAGAGCAGTCTACAAGAGCTAGCTTCGGCGCCGGGCTCGCGACCGGCATGCTACTTCAGGCTCGCTGACGTTTGCGCGCCTGCGTAGCGAAAGCAAGGCGGCGAACGGGCTTGGCGCGGTGGCCGCGAGGTATTTCAACCGCTTGCCGACGGCCATTTAGACACTGCCGAGGTCCGCTAACCAGGGAACGTCGCCGCCGGGTGAGGACGCCGCACTGTTCGAAAATCGGTCGGTGAGTCGCCGGATACCTGACCTTGGCGACCGGCAGCTTTTGATTGGAAGCAGACTCTAAGCCTTGCGCTATCTTCGACGCAATCGCTCATCGAACTATCTGCGCTAGAGCCGTCGGTATGACCTAGCTCGCGATTCAAGTGAGATGCTCGTCGCGACGCATGCCCTGTCATGGCGAATGACGCAACGCTCGTACAGCGAGTGCAGCGTCGCAGCCAGGGGGCCGCCGCCGCCGTTGCCGGGCGGCGACCAGTAAAGTGCGCGGTCCTCCACAGGCAGCACAAAACGAATCCATGCGGCGATGGACGGGCCCTCGCGAGCGTGGAGCTCAGCGCACTGGGCCGCGTCAATGCCGTCAAAGCACGCTTGTAGACGCCTCATGCGGACGAGAAAAATCTCGGCGTCCAGAGACGGGAAGGCGCCTTGAATGCGATTGCAGGTCGTATTGAACTTTGCCGCGATGGAAGGCGCATCGCACGACGCGACCACAACACCTGCGTTGAGGAATTCGCCAGTGCCGATATCGTGCACATAGCGCAGGACCGTGTAGGTATAGGAACCGTCCACCATCGCGGTTTGCTCGGAAATGCCGGCCAACTCACGCGCTTCGTGAAGATGCGTGCCGAACAACGGTGTCGTGGCTTTCCCAGTCCTTGCAATCATTCGTCGATGTTGAAGGAACGCCCGCCCGCCCGCTCTACGAATAACGTAGACCAACGCGTTCCAACCCGGGTGTAACGCCTTCGCCCGCAGGGATTCCCCCGATACCCGCCCCCCGCGCCGCCTGCCATAGTTAGTTCGGCACTCGAACTAACTCCCTTGGAGGCTCGCACTCATGAAGCTCAATCGCATCCTGTCTTCCGCGGCGACCCTGGCCTTGAGCCTGACCGCCATCGGCGCCGCCGCCCAGACCGTCGTCGGCGTGAGCTGGTCCAACTTCCAGGAAGAGCGCTGGAAGACGGACGAGGCCGCGATCAAGGCGCAGCTCGAGAAGCTCGGCGCCAAGTACATCAGCGCCGATGCCGGCGGCTCGCCCGAGAAGCAGCTCGGCGACATCGATGGGCTGATCTCGAAGGGCGCCAAGGCGCTGATCGTGCTCGCCATGGACAAGGACGCGATCCTGCCGGCCGTCAACAAGGCGCTGAAGGAGAAGATTCCGGTGGTGGCCTACGACCGCCTGATCGAGACGCCCGGCGTGTTCTACATCACCTTCGACAACGTCGAGGTCGGGCGCATGGAGGCGCGCGCGGTCTACAAGGTCCAGCCCAAGGGCAATTACGTGATGATCAAGGGCTCGCCGAGCGATCCCAATGCCGACTTCCTGCGCGCCGGCCAGCAGGAGGTGATCGCCGACGCGGTGAAGAAGGGCGACATCAAGATCGTCGGCGACGAGTACACCGAAGGCTGGAAGCCCGAGGTGGCGCAGAAGAACATGGAGCAGATCCTCACCAAGGTCGGCAACAAGGTCGATGCGGTGGTGGCGGCCAACGACGGCACGGCCGGCGGGGTGGTGGCCGCGCTCTCGGCCAAGGGCATTCGCGGCATTCCGGTGTCGGGGCAGGACGCCGACTTCGCGGCGCTCAACCGCGTCGCGCTCGGCACGCAGACCGTCACGGTGTGGAAGGACTCGCGCGAACTCGGCAAGGACGCCGCCTCCGCCGCCGTCGCGCTGGCGCAAGGCAAGCCGGCCGAGAAGGCGGTCAACTGGAACCAGGGCCAGAAGAAGATCTCGATCTCGTCGCGCTTCCTGACGCCGGTGGCGATCACGCGCGACAACCTCGATGTCGTGGTCAAGGCCGGCTGGATCAAGAAGGACGAACTCTGCAAGGGCGTGTCCGGCGACAAGGCGCCTGCGGCCTGCAAGTAGGTTCGCGATGAGCGACTCTCCCGGGCTCTGGCGCAGGAGCGGTGTCGATCTGCGCCTGTTGTTGATGAGCGTGCTGCTGGTCGTGATGGCGATCGTCTTCCACGTGATGTCGGGCGGCCTGTTCCTCACGCCCGAGAACCTCTACAACCTCGCGCAGCAGACCGCCGTGGTCGGCGTCGTGGCGACGGTGATGGTGCTGATCATCGTGGCGCGCCACATCGATCTGTCGGTCGGTTCGGTGATGGGTTTCGTCGGCGTGCTGATCGCCTACCTGCAGTACACGGCCGGCTGGTCCTGGCCGGCGTCCTGTCTCGCGGGGCTGGCGGTGGCGCTGCTGGTGTCGCTCTATCAAGGCGGGCTGACCGCGCTGCTGGGCGTGCCTTCGTTCGTCGTCACGCTGGGCGGGCTGATGTCGTTTCGCGGCGCGGCCTTTCTGGTGGCCGACGGCAAGACGCAGCCGGTCAACGACGAGTTCTTCCAGACCCTCGGCGGCGGCTACGACGGCGGCATCGGCGTCACCGCGACCTGGGTGCTCGCCGCGCTGGTCGGCCTCGCGCTGTTCGCGCGCATGCTGCAGAAGCGCAGCGCGCGCCAGCGGCACGAGATGGCGGTCGAGCCGCTGTGGCTCGATGTGCTGCTGACGGCGGTGCCGGTGGCGGTGGTGATCGCCTTCGCCGCGACCATGAACCACTACCAGATCCCGTCCAAGACCGCGCCGCAGGGCATTCCGATCCCGGTGCTGATCTGGGCGGTGGTGGCGGTGGTGCTGTCCTTCCTCGTGCACCGCACGCGCTTCGGCCGCTATGTGTTCGCGATGGGCGGCAACCCGGATGCGGCGGCGCTGGTCGGCATTCCGGTCAAGCGCGTGACGCTGATGCTGTTCGCGCTGCTCGCGGTGCTGGTGACCATCGCGGCGATCGTCTCCATCGCGCGGCTCAACGCCGGCACCAATTCGCTCGGCACCGGCATGGAGCTCTACGTGATCGCCGCCGCGGTGATCGGCGGCACGGCGCTCGCGGGCGGCAGCGGCTCGATCTTCGGCTCGGTGCTGGGCGCGCTGATCATGCAGTCGCTGGACAGCGGCATGCTGCTGCTCGACGTGCCGATCGGCAAGCGCATGGTGATCATCGGGCAGGTGCTGATCGTGGCCGTCGTGTTCGACGTGCTCTATCGCAAGTACGTGGGCGAGAGCTCATGAGCACCGCCACCAACACCACCGCCGGACCGCTGGTCGAATTGCGCGAGATCCGCAAGGCCTTCGGCGGCGTGAAGGCGGTCGATGGCGTGAGCGTCAATCTCTATCCCGGCGAGGTGGTCGCGCTGCTCGGCCACAACGGCGCCGGCAAGTCGACGCTGATGAAGATGCTGGCCGGCGCCTACCCGGTCGATTCGGGCGACACGCTGATCGCGGGCGAGAAGGTCCACATCCGCACGCCCTCGGACGCGCAGGCGCAGGGCATCGAGACCATCTACCAGACGCTGGCGCTGGCCGACAACCTCGATTCGGTGTCCAACCTCTTCCTCGGCCGCGAGAAGCTCACGCCCTGGCGCACGCTGGACGACCACTTCATGGAGAAGCAGGCGCGCCGTGTGTTCCAGCGCCTCAACAAGAACTTCACCAACATCCGCGTGCCGGTGCGGCGCCTGTCGGGCGGCCAGCGGCAGGTGGTGGCGATCTCGCGCGCGCTCTACTTCAATGCGCGCATCCTGATCATGGACGAGCCCTGCGCCGCGCTCGGGCCGGAGGAAACGGCGATGGTCGGCGGGCTGGTGAAGCAGCTCAAGGCCGATGGCGTCGGCATCTTCCTGATCACGCACGACATGCCCGACGTGTTCGGCCTCAGCGACCGCCTCGCGGTGATGAAGAACGGCCGGCTGGTCGGCACCTACCGCACCGCGGACGTGACCGAGGACGAGGTGCTCGGCATGATCATTGCCGGCAAGCGGCCCGAGGGCAAGGCGCAGGCCGAACACGCGACGGCCTGAACTGGGGCCGCGATGAAGACCATCGGCGACCAGCAGCTGGTCAAGCGCATCAACCGCAGCGTGCTGCTGCGCCTGTTGCGCGCGCGGCCCGGGCTTTCGCGTGCGCAGCTGGCCGCCGAAAGCGGGCTCACCAAATCGACCGTGAGCGGGCTGGTGCGCGAACTGCTCGACGACGGCTGGCTCGACGAGGCCGGCGCGCGCGCGGTCGATGGCCTCGGCCGGCCGTCGATCCCGCTGCAGATCAACGTCAGGCTGCGCGCGCTGATCGGCGTCGAGATCGCGATCGAGGTAGTGCGCGTGGTCTGCGTCTCGCTGCAGGGCGAGGTGCTGCATGCCGATGCGCAGCCGCTGCGCGACCATGCGCCGGTTGCGGTCTGCGCGCAGGTCGCGCGCCAGGTGGTCGCGGCGCACCGGCATCTGCTGGCCTCGGGACTGCAGCTCTCGGGCATCGGCGTCGGCGTGCCGGGCGCGGTGGACGATGCGACCGGCATCGTGCGCTTCGCGCCCAACCTCGGCTGGCGCGACGTGAACCTGCTGCCCGGGCTCACCGCCGCGCTGGCCGCCGAAGGCCTGGCGGGCGCGGCCGTGCAATTGCAGAACGATGCGGATGCCGCGGTGCTCGGCGAATTCGAATTCTCGGACGGCGAGGGCGAGGACCCGCTGATCTTCGTCAGCTGCGACGTCGGTGTCGGTGCGGGCATCGTGCTCAACGACCGCCTGTTCATCGGCGCCCGCGGCATGGCCGGCGAGATCGGCCACACCGTGCTGCAGATCGACGGGCCGCGCTGCTCGTGCGGCCGCCACGGCTGCGCGGAAGTCTTCCTCGGCTCGCGCGTGCTGGACCGCGAGGCGCCCGACCTGCGCCGCGCTGCCGGCTTCCTCGGCGTGCTGCTGCAGAACCTGTGGGTCACCTTCGAGCCGCGCGCGATCGTGGTCGGCGGCAAGTCGTGCGCGGCGCATGCGGGCTTCCTGCCCGAGGCGATCGCGACCGTGCAGCGCTATGCCGAATCCGCCGGCATGCCGCCGCCCATCGTGCGCGGGGCCCGCTACGGCGCGTGGGCGCCGGCGGTGGGGGCCGCGGCACTCGCATTGCACGAGTACCTGCGTCCGCTGCATCCGAATTCGGAAGCGCGCCGCGAGCGCGCGGCAGCGGACGCGGCGGCGTAGTCCTCAGTCGGCGTAGACCCCGGCCGCCTTGATGATCGGACCCCACTTCGCGACTTCGGCGGAGAGGAATTTCTTGTGTTCGGCCGGATCGAGGCGCTTGTCGGTCATCACGACCGCGCCCAGGTCTTCCTCGCTCTTGATGAACTTCGGATCCTTCAGCGCGGCCCTGAGCGCGTCGTTGATCTTCTTGGTCACGGCCGGCGGCGTGCCCTTGGGCGCGTAGAGGCCGTGCCAGATCGTGACCTCGAAGCCCTTCAGGCCGGATTCGTCCAGCGTCGGCAGATCCTTCAGCGCCGGCGTGCTCAGGCGGTGCAGCGTTGTCACGGCATAGCCCTTGACGGTCTTGCCCGAGATCTGCGAGGTGGTGTTGGTGGTCTGATCGCACAGCAGGTCGATCTGGCCGCCCATCAAATCGGCGATCGCGGGTGCCGTGCCCTTGTAGGGCACCGGCGTCATCTCGACCTTCATCGCGCTCTGGAACAAGAGGCCGCACAGGTGCGAGGCCGCGCCGAGTCCGGCATTGCCGAGGTTGATCTTGCCCTTGTTGGCATTGATCCAGGCCTGGAGTTCCTTGAAGTTGCCGGCCGGCAGCGTGGGCCGGCCGATCAGCGTCATCGGCACGTCGTTGATCATGCCGAGGTCTTCGAAGTCGGTCTCGACGTTGAAGGGCAGCTTGCGGTAGAGCGCGGGCATGGTCGCCATGCCGATGTGATTGACCAGCAGCGTGTAGCCGTCCGGTGCGGCGCGCGCGACCCTGGCCGTGCCGATGGAGCTTCCGGCGCCCACGGTGTTCTCGATGACGATGGTTGTGTTCAGCGTTTTCTGGAGTGCCTGGGCCAAGTCCCGTGCGACGTGGTCGGTCGGGCCGCCGGCTGCGAAAGGCACGACAAGCGTCACGGGTCGGCCGGCCGGATAGTCCTGTGCCTGAGCGCCGAATGCCGAGACCGCGAGCGTTGCAAGAATTAACAATTTTCTCATTGACTCTCCACTGGTTACACAAAAGAGCCGCGATCTTATCGGCTTGCGCTGCCCTGGCTTCTAGCGAATTGCCCTTAAGAAGAATGGCAGGCGCCTATCGCGGGTATCGTGCTGCCCGGCGACGTTCGCAGCGCGCAGCCGCACCTGCTGCCCGGCGACCGCCATCGAACCCACAGAGACCATGGAGTGCGCGAAATGCTGAAACTGAAAGACCCGACCCTGCTGCGCCAGCAGGTCTTCATCGCCGGCGAATGGGCGGACGCGGACAACCGCGAGACCGTTCCCGTCATCAACCCGGCCAACGGCCAGCAGATCGGCACCGTGCCGATGTGCGGCACCGACGAGACCGTGCGCGCCATCGCCGCGGCCGAGACGGCGCAGAAGGCCTGGGCCAGGGTGCCGGCCAAGGAGCGCTCGGCCATCCTGCGCAAGCTCAACGACCTGATGCTGGCCAATGTCGACGACCTCGCGCTGATCATGACGACCGAGCAGGGCAAGCCGCTGGCCGAGGCCAAGGGCGAGATCGCCTACGCGGCCTCCTTCATCGAATGGTTCGCCGAGGAGGCGCGCCGCGTCTACGGCGACACCATCCCGGCGCCGCAGGCCGACCGCCGCATCCTCGCGCTCAAGCAGCCGGTGGGCGTGACCGCGGCCATCACGCCGTGGAACTTCCCGACCGCGATGCTCACGCGCAAGGCCGGCCCGGCATTGGCCGCCGGCTGCGCGATGGTCGTCAAGCCGGCGACGCAGACGCCGTTCTCGGCGCTGGCCTTCGCCGAGCTCGCCGACCGCGCCGGCGTGCCCAAGGGGCTGCTGTCGGTGCTCACCGGCTCGGCTTCGAAGATCGGCGGCGAGATGACGCGCAGCCCGATCGTGCGCAAGCTCACCTTCACCGGCTCGACCGAGGTCGGCCGCATGCTGATGAAGCAATCGGCCGACACCATCAAGAAGCTGTCGCTCGAACTCGGCGGCAATGCGCCCTTCATCGTGTTCGACGACGCCGACATCGACGCCGCGGTCGAGGGCGCGATGGTCTCCAAATACCGCAACACCGGCCAGACCTGCGTCTGCGCCAACCGCCTCTACGTGCAGCGCGGCGTGCTGGAAGCCTTCACGCAGAAGCTGGTCGCCAAGGTCAACGCGCTCAAGGTCGGCGACGGCACCGAGGCCGGCGTGACGCAGGGGCCGCTGATCGACGACAAGGCCGTGGCCAAGATCGAGGAGCACGTGGCCGATGCGCTCGCCAAGGGCGGCAAGGTGCTGGCCGGCGGCAAGCGGCATGCGCTGGGCGGGCGCTTCTACGAGCCGACCGTGATCGGCGGCGCCACGCCCGACATGCTGTTCGCGCACGAAGAGACTTTCGGCCCGTTGGCGCCCATCTTCGCCTTCGACACCGAGGCCGAGGCGATCGCGGCGGCCAACGACACCGAGTTCGGCCTGGCCTCGTACTTCTACAGCCGCGACATCGGCCGCATCATGCGCGTGGCCGAGGCGCTCGAATCGGGCATCGTCGGCGTCAACACCGGCCTGATCTCGACGGCCGAGGCGCCCTTCGGCGGCGTCAAGCAGTCGGGCCTCGGACGCGAAGGCTCGAAGTACGGGCTCGATGATTTCCTCGAGATCAAGTACGTGTGCCTCGCGGGGCTCGACAAGTAGCTCAGAGCCAAAGGGTCAGGCGCGTCAGGTTCGGGTTGCCCGGATCGCGCCGCAGGCGAAAGCCGAGCTTGCGCGCCAGGCCCAGCATCGCGCGGTTGTCGTAGAGCGTGATGTCCGAGAGCACGCGCACGCCGGCGCCGGCCGCGGCCGCGATCAGGCTGCGCATGAGCTTCTCGGCGAGGCCGCGGCGCTGCCATGCATCGGCGATCACGATGCCGAACTCGGCGCTCCCCACTTCCGCATCGCTGGTTTCGCTCTTCACGAAACGGGCGACGCCGATCTCCTGCTCGACGCCGTCCTGCACGACGGTCGCGACCAGCGCGAGCTCGGCGTCGTAGTCGATGTCGGTCATGCGACGCAGTTCGTCCGGCTGCGGCTTGCGCGGCGAGAGCAGGCGCGCATAGCCGGTCTCGAAGGACAGGCCGCCGACGAAGCGCGCATGCGAGGCCAGGTCGTCGGCGCGGATCGGCCGGATGCGCACCGGCGTGCCGTCGGCGAAGGCGAAGTCCTCGATCAGGTGCGCGGGGTAGTCGCGCTTCTTGTCGCTCGTCATGAGCCTGTGCCTCCATCAAAGCGAGCGGATGCGGTCGGCGGCCTTGCAGAATACGCCGGTCGCCGCAGCGGCGCGATGGGGGTCAGCGCGAATCGGCAAGGCTCTGCGAGGTGCCGCGGCAGGACAATGGCGGCTTCCGCATGAAGCTGTCCACCACGCCATCGACCCGCGTCGATCCCGCTGCCACCGCTCCGCCCGAACACGCGGCCTCGCTGCACTGGCGGCGCAACCTGGTGGTGTGCATGTTCGGCTCCTTCACCACCATCGTGGCAATGACGCTGCTGCTGCCTTTCCTGCCGCTCTACGTCGAGCAGCTCGGCGTGAAGGATTCGGCGGCGATCGTGCAATGGTCCGGCGTCGCCTATGGCGCCACCTTCTTCTCGGCCGCGCTGGTCGCGCCGCTGTGGGGGCGGCTGGCCGATCTCTACGGGCGCAAGCTGATGCTGATCCGCGCCAGTCTCGGCATGGCGCTGGCCATGGCGCTGATCGGCATGGCGCACGACGTCTGGCAGCTGGTCGGGCTGCGCTTGCTGGCCGGGCTGCTCGGCGGCTATGCGTCCGGCTCGATGGTGCTGATCGCGACGCAGACGCCCAAGGAGCGCTCCGGCTGGGCGCTGGGCACGCTGTCCTCCGCGATCATGGCGGGCAACCTCGTCGGGCCGCTGGTCGGCGGCTTGCTGCCGCCGCTGATCGGCATCCGCTGGACCTTCTTCGCCGCCGGCGCGGTCATCTTCGCCGCCTTCCTGGCGACCGCCTTCCTGGTCCGCGAAGAGCGCCGCCCGGCCGTGCCGAAGGGCAGCCCCAAGCCGCGCGGCGGCTGGGCCGCGATCGGCGACCGGCGCCCCGTGATCGCGATGTACCTCACCGGCATGCTGCTGATGCTGGCCAACATGTCGATCGAGCCGATCATCACCGTCTACGTCGCGCAGCTGGTCGCCAACCCGGTCCACGTCACGATGGTCGCGGGGCTGGTGATGGCGGCGGCGGCCCTCGGCAGCATCCTGTCGGCGGCGCGCCTGGGGCGGCTGGCCGATCGCGTCGGCCACTGGAACGTGATCACCGGCTGCCTCGCGGTGTCGGCGCTGCTGCTGATTCCGCAGGCCTTCGTCGATGCCGGCTGGCAGCTGGTGGCGCTGCGCTTCCTGATGGGGCTCGCGCTCGGCGGCCTCCTGCCCTGCATCGCGAGCGTGATCCGGCACAACGTGCCCGTGGCTGTGGCCGGCCAGATGCTCGGCTACTCGATCTCGGCACAGTACGCGGGGCAGGTCGCGGGGCCGCTGCTCGGCGGCTTCGTCGGCGGGCACTACGGCATGCGCGCCGTGTTCCTCGGCACCTGCGTGCTGCTGGCCATCGGTGCCGCCTGGAACTGGCGCGCGCGCAGGCCGCGCGACCCGGCCGTGCACGAAGAGGGATAGCGCCCCGGAATCCCGCCAAACTTGTTACTCCCGACGTCCGGCTCCCGGTGCCAAACTCGCTTCACCCACCCAGGAGATTTCAACCATGACGACGTCCACCGAGAGCGCACGACAAGGCGCACAACCCGCCATGCACACACCACCGGTCGTGTCGGCGCAGGCATGGGAAGCAGCCCGCGAGCAACTGCTCGTGAAGGAGAAGATCCACACCCGCGCGCGTGACGCACTGGCCGCCGAGCGCCGGCGCATGCCATGGATGGCCGTGGACAAGCGCTATGCATTCGACGGGCCGCAGGGCAAGCGCAGCCTGCTCGATCTGTTCGATGGCCGGCGCCAGCTGATCGTCTACCGCGCCTTCTTCGAGCCCGGCGTGTTCGGCTGGCCCGACCATGCCTGCCGCGGCTGCTCGATGGTGGCCGACCAGGTCGCCGATGTCGCGCACTTGAATGCGCGCGACACCACCCTGGTCTTCGTCTCGCGCGCACCGCAGGCCGACATCGCGCGGCTGAAGGCGCGCATGGGCTGGAAGATGCCGTGGTTCACCGTCACCGACAGCTTCGATGCCGACTTCGGCGTGGACGAATGGCACGGCACCAACGTGTTCTTTCGCGACGGCGATCGCGTGTTCCGCACCTACTTCATCAAGAGCCGCGGCGACGAGCAGATGGGCGGCACCTGGAACTACCTCGACATCACCCCGCTGGGCCGGCAGGAGCTCTGGGAAGATTCACCCGAAGGCTATCCGCAGACGCCGACCTACAAGTGGTGGAACTGGCACGACAGCTATGCGGAAGGCGCAGCGCCCGACAAGAAATGGGTCGAGGTGTCGGACGCCGGAGAGAAGGCCTTCCGCGACGAGAGCACGAGCGCGAAGCCCTGAGCCCCCGCGCTCAGGGCTTGACGAACTTCAGCACGAACTCGTCCTTGGGTTGCGGCGGCTCGGGTGTGTTGCGATCGCGCGGGTCCGAGGGGTTGCGCATGAACGTGCCCTCGGCCGCGAGCTTGAAGCCGGCCTGCTCGACCTCGGCGCGCAGGAACGATTCCTCGATGCGATGCAGCGTGCCCGATTCCGAGATGCCCGTGCCCGGGCGTCCCGCATGGTCGGCGATGACGTACATGCCGCCGGGCTTGAGCGCGGCGAACACGGCGCGATTGACCGCCGCGCGGTCCACGCCCATGTGGCCGAAGTCGTGGTAGTTGAACATCAGCGTGACGAGGTCGAGCCCGTTCGATGCGAGCTCCGGCGGCACCGGATCCTCGAAGGGCCGCACGTCGGCCACGATGTGGCCCGCGTTCGGATTCTTCGCGCGTTCGGCCAGCGCCACCGGTGAGGGCCGCGGCGCGCCGGCGGGCGCGGCAGCGGCGCCCATCGGCATCGGCATCATCGGCGCGGCGGCGCCTTCGGGCTGTGCCGGGCGGCTCATTGGCGGACGCGGCGGGCTCTGTCCGTAGACGCGGCCGGTCGGGCCGACGGCGCGCGCGATCAGCTCGGTCGTGTAGCCGCCGGCCGCGCTCAGGTCGAGCGCCACCATGCCGGGGCGCACGCCGATGAAGGCCAGCATCTCCTGCGGCTTGCGGCGCACGTCGTTGCGGCGGTCGGCCTCGCTGCGGTCGGGGCTGGCGACGATCTCGGCAATGCGGGCGTGCGACAGCACCGGCTGCGCGGGTGCGCGCGGCCCGGGGGCCGTGCAGGCGGCGAGCGCGCAGGCGGCGCCGATCAGGGCGGCTGCGCGGGCGGCGCGTCGAAGAGGGGAAAGGGAGAGGGGCATCGGCTCGGCCTGGCAGGCTTCCATATGATGTGGACGTGCGCGGCGCCCGCGGCGCCGGCGCTCCGCTCCCAGTCTATGCCCACACCCTCTCCCCTGCATCCGGCGGCCGAATCCTTTCCTTCCCACGGCCGCTGGATCGCGTTCCTGGTCGCCGCCGCCTTCTTCATGGAGAACCTCGACGCCACGGTCATCACCACCGCGGTGCCTGCGATGGCGCAGAGCTTCGGCGTCGCGCCGGTGGCGCTGTCCACCGGCATCAGCGCCTACCTGCTGGCGCTGGCGGTCTTCATTCCGGTCAGCGGCTGGGTGGCCGACCGCCTCGGCCCGCGCCAGGTGTTCGCCACCGCCATCCTCATCTTCACGCTGGCCTCGGTGGCCTGCGGCCTGTCGCAGAGCCTGCCGATGTTCGTCGCGGCGCGCATCGCGCAGGGCGTCGGCGGTGCGCTGATGGTGCCGGTCGGGCGGTTGATCGTGCTGCGCAGCACGCCGAAGAGCGAACTGGTCAAGGCCATCGCCACCATCACCTGGCCCGGCCTCGCGGCGCCGGTGCTCGGGCCGCCGCTGGGCGGCTGGATCGCGAGCACCTGGAGCTGGCACTGGATTTTCTTCCTCAACGTGCCGCTCGGCGCCTGCGCGATCTTCTTCGCGCTGCGCTGGATCGACGGCGCGCCGGGCGGCCGGCGGCCCTTCGACTGGCCCGGTTTCGTCGCCAGCGGTGTCGGACTCGCCGCGCTGATGTACGGCCTCGACCTGATGAGCCATTCGCCCATCGACTGGGCCATGGCCGGCGCGCTCGCGGTGATCGGCAGCTGCGCGCTCGGCTATGCGCTGTGGCACATGCGGCGCGCCGCGCATCCGCTGGTCAACCTCTCGGTCTTCGGCGTGCGCACCTTCCGCACCTCGGTGGCGGGCGGCTCGCTGTTCCGCATCGCGATCGGCAGCGCGCCTTTCCTGCTGCCGCTGATGTTCCAGCTGGCCTTCGGCTTCAGCATGGTGGCCTCGGGCTTCCTGATGCTGGCGCTGTTCGCCGGCAACCTCGGCATCAAGCCGGCCACCAGCTTCGTGCTGCGGCGCTTCGGTTTTCGCGGCACGCTGCTTGGCAACGGCGTGCTGGTGGCACTCGGCTTCGCCGCCTGCGCGGCGTTGTCGCCCGACACGCCGCTCTGGGTGATGATCGTGGTGATGGTGGCGAGCGGCGTCTGCCGCTCGATGCAGTTCACCGGCTTCAACACGCTGGTGTTCTGCGACATCACGCCGACGCAGACCAGCGGCGCGACCACGCTGTTCAGCATGTGCCAGCAGTTGAGCGCCGGCATCGGCATCGCCTTCGGCGCCATCGCGCTGCGCCTGGCCGAACAGTTCACGGGCCACGCCGGCACGCCCGGCGTCGCGGATTTCCGCATCGCCTTCGGCCTGGTGACGGTGCTGGCACTCGTGGCGCTGTTCGACGCGTTCGCGCTGCCGCACGATGCCGGTGCGCGCGTGAGCGGGCATCGCAGCAGCGCGCCGGCCTGACCTGGCTGGGCGGGGGAATGCCTGCGTTCGCCACGAAGTCGGTGCTCTTGAAAATCGGACGCGCGAACATCCAATCCAGCGCGTGCACTCACGTAGAACAGCGGTGCCCGTATCGGTTGTCGATGCCACAGGTACAGCGGCACCAGCATCCGGCCCACCTGGCCATTGCCGTCCAGAAACGGGTGCAAGGATTCGAATTTGCACGGCGCGGGAAGAAGGGTGGCAGACGGTTGCGGATCGGGGGTGAGCCGCAAAGAGAAATGCGGCGCACAGCCGAGCCACAAGCCATTGGGTCGGCAGGAGCCTTCGCCGCTTACCGATAGCTGCGCGCGTCCTCGATCACCTTGCCGTCGTTCGGCAGCGCACCCACTGCGACGAACTCGATGCTGGCGCGCAGCTTGGTGATTTCGCGCGCGGCCTCGGCCACGCGTTCGCGCAGGCCCTGCAGGTCGCCGGTGCATTCGAGCTGCAGCGTCATGCGGTCGTCGCCGGTCTCGCCGCTGACCACGAGGCGCGCGCGCCGCACCTCGGCGAAGCGGCGCGCGATGTCGGCGACCTGGCCCGGGTGCACGAACATGCCGCGCACCTTGGTGGTCTGGTCGGCACGGCCGAGCCAGCCCCGGATGCGGCGGTTGGTGCGGCCGGTCGGGCAGCGGCCCGGCAGCACGGCCGAGAGGTCGCCGGTGCCGAAGCGGATCAGCGGGTAGTCGGGGTTCAGCGTGGTGACCACGATCTCGCCGACCTCGCCGTCGGGCACCGGATCGCCCGTGCCGGGGCGCACGATCTCGACGATCACGCCCTCGTCGAGCACCAGCCCTTCGCGCGCGCTGGTTTCGTAGGCCACGAGGCCGAGGTCGGCCGTCGCGTAGCACTGCGTGCCGGCCACGCCGCGCTCGGCGATCCAGTCGTGCAGCGAGGGCGGGAAGGCTTCGCCGGAGACCAGCGCCTTGGTCAGCGTCGGCAGCGCGATGTTCTTCTCGGCGGCTTTCTCGAGCAGGATCTTCAGGAAGCTCGGCGTGCCGGCGTAGCCCGCGGGCCGCAGGTCGGCGATCGCTTCGATCTGCTGCTCGGTCTGTCCGGTGCCGCCCGCGAACACGGTGCAGCCGAGGGCGCGTGCACCGCTTTCCATGATCGCGCCGGCCGGTGTCATGTGGTAGCTGAAGCTGTTGTGCACGAGATCGCCGCCGCGAAAGCCGGCCGCATGCAGCGCGCGTGCCGTGCGCCAGTAGTCGCGTGCCTCGCCCTCGGGTTCGTAGATCGTGCCGGGGCTTGCGAAGATGCGCAGCATGCGAGGCCCGCGCGCGATCGCGGAGAAGCCGCCGAAGGGATCTTCGGCGCGATGCGCCTGCTGCAGGGCGAGCAACTCGGACTTGCGCGTGACCGGCAGCTTCGCGAGGGCATTGCGGCTGTCGACATCGGCCGCGGCAACGCCGTCGAGAATCTTCGCAAAGGCCGGCGCTGCCGTCTGCGCTTGCGCGATCTGTTTCGGCAGCGCCGCGAGCAGGTCGCGCTCGCGCTCTTCGGGATCGCGCACCTCGAGCTTGTCGTAGTAGTCGGTCATGCGAGCCAGCGCTTTCTGCGCTTGTAGCTTTTGACATCGCGAAAGCTCTTGCGGTCGGCGCCGCCGACGCCGAGGTAGAACTCCTTCACGTCCTCGTTCTCGCGCAGGCTCTTCGCCTCGCCGTCCATCACGATGCGGCCGTTCTCGAGGATGTAGCCGTAGTCGGCATAGCGCAGTGCCATGTTGGTGTTCTGCTCGGCGAGCAGGAAGGTCACGCCTTCCTTCTCGTTGAGATCCTTCACGATGCCGAACACCTCCTCCACGATCTGCGGCGCGAGGCCCATCGAGGGTTCGTCGAGCAGCACCATGTTCGGATTGGCCATCAGCGCGCGGCCGATGGCGCACATCTGCTGCTCGCCGCCCGAGGTGTAGGCGGCCTGCGACGCGCGCCGCGTCTTCAGGCGCGGGAAGTAGGCGTAGACCTTGTCGAGCGTCTGCGCGACCGCGGCCTTGCCGTCGCTGCGCGTATAGGCGCCGGTCATCAGGTTCTCCTCGATCGTGAGGTGGGCGAAGCAATGGCGTCCTTCCATCACCTGGATCAGGCCGCGGCGCACCAGCTCCGAGGGCGTGAGCGCCTCGATGCGTTCGCCGCGCAGCTCGATGCTGCCCTTGGTCACCGCGCCGCGTTCGCCCGCCAGCAGGTTGGAGACCGCGCGCAGCGTGGTCGTCTTGCCCGCGCCGTTGCCGCCGAGCAGCGCCACGATGCCGCGCTCAGGCACCGTGAGCGACACGCCTTTCAGCACGAGGATCACGTGGTTGTAGATCACCTCGATGCCGTTGACTTCGAGCAAGACTTTGGATGCGTTCATGGTGTTAGCCGGGGACACCGCGGAACCGGCTTTGCCGGGCCGCAGGTGTTGCCCCCGGTAGGGGGTTGGCGAAGCGACACGAAGTGCGCGAAGACTGGGGGCGAGCGTCAGGAACTGCAGTCCGCGACGTCGCGCTTGCTCAACTTTTTCTCCGCCTCGTACTTCTCGCCCGCAGTCTTCACCATCGGCTTGATGATCTGCTCATCGGCCTGGTACCACTCGGGCGCGACGTTCCACTTGGCGCCGTCCCAGGTCTCGATGCGGGCCCAGGTCGATCCCATGTGGTCCTGGCAGGAGGTGCTGATCGGCCGCATCACGCCGGAGAAGCCGAGTGCATCCAGCTTCTTCTGGTCGAGCGCCAGGTTCTCCAGGCCCCAGCGCACCTGCTCGCCGGTCATGACCTTGCCCTTGCCGAAGCGTTCCTGCGCGCGCTTGACGGCTTCGACGCTGAGCATCTGGATGATCACGCCGCGCGTGTAGAGCACCGAGCCGACTTCCTCCCTCGGCCCCGTGCCCTGGCCCTTGTCGTGCACGCTCTTCAGGATGTCCTGGATCACCTTCGGCTGTGTGCCCGCGGTGTTGAGCGCCAGCGCGTTGTAGCCCTTGGCATTGGCGCCGACGTCCTTCACGTCGGGTTCGGCGCCGGCCCACCACACGCCGTACATCTTCTCGCGCGGGTAGCCGGTGGCGACCGCTTCCTTGAGCGCGGTCGAGTTCATCACGCCCCAGCCCCACAGCAGCACGTAGTCGGGCTTCTGCTGGCGCACCTGCAGCCAGGCCGACTTCTGCTCGACGCCGGGCGCGGTGACAGGGATCAGCGAGAGCTCGAAGCCGTTCATCTTTGCGCGCTCCTGCAGGAGCGGGATCGGCTCCTTGCCGAAGGGCGAGTCGTGGTAGACCAGCGCGATCTTCTTGCCCTTGAGCTTGTCTTCGCCGCCTTCCTTCTTGGCGATGTGCTGGATCAGGATGTCGGCCGCGGTCCAGTACGAGCCCATCAGCGGGAAATTCCACTTGAACACGCCGCCGTCCTGCGATGCGGCCAGGCCGTAGCCCAGCGTGATCAGCGGTATCTTGTCGGCCGGTACCTTGTCCGTCAGCGCGAAGGTGATGCCGGTGGCCTGCGGATCGAAGAGCGCGACGCCGGGCCGGCTCTTCAGCCGTTCGTAGCATTCGACGCCCTTGTCGGTCGCGTAGCCGGTCTCGCATTCCTCGTAGCCGATCTTCACGCCGTTGATGCCGCCGGTCGCGTTGACGAGCTTGATGTAGTCCTGCTTGCCGTTGGCCCAGGGCGTGCCGTTGGGCGCATAGGGCCCGGTGCGATAGACCAGCAGCGGGAAGAACTGCTCCTTGGCTTGCGCGAACGCAGATACGGCGCCCGTGAATGCCGACACTGCGGCGAGCACGATGGCGATGGACTTCAGCTTCATGGTTGTCTCCTCATTGGATGAAAGGAAGGGTCACGCAAAAACGTCGTCAAGCAGCGCCGCCCCCGGCAAGGGGGTTGGCGGCTACACGAAGTGAACAAGCCTGGGGGTGCATATCTAGTGCGGGAAAGGCCAGAGGCGCAGCTTCTCCTTGGCGGTGGACCACAGGCGCGCGAGGCCATGCGGTTCGACGATCAGGAAGAACACGATCAGCGCGCCGAAGATCATGAATTCGAGGTGCGAGGCGAGCGCGGTCGAGATCGAGAAGCCGAGCCAGCCCGGCAGCTGGTTGAGAAAGAGCGGCAGCAGCACGATGAAGGCGGCGCCGAAGAAGCTGCCCATGATCGAGCCCAGCCCGCCGATGATCACCATGAAGAGCAACTGGAACGAGCGGTCGATGCTGAAGGCCGCCGGCTCCCACGCGCCCAGGTGCACGAAGCCCCAGAGCCCGCCGGCCACGCCGACGATGAAGCTGCTGACCGCGAAGGCCGTGAGCTTGGCGTAGACCGGCCGGATGCCGATCACCGCGGCGGCCACGTCCATGTCGCGCATCGCCATCCACTCGCGGCCGATCGCGCTGCGCACGAGGTTCTTGGCCAGCACCGCGAACACCACCACGAAGGCCAGGCAGAACAGGTACTTCTGCGCCGGGCTCTCGATCGGCAGCCCGAACACGTTGAGCCCCGACACGCTGACCGAGCCCGAGGACGAGTTGTTGGTGAACCAGTTGATGCGCAGGAAGGCCCAGTCGACGAAGAACTGCGCCGCCAGCGTCGCGACCGCGAGATAGAGGCCCTTGATGCGCAGGCTCGGAATGCCGAACAGCACGCCGACCACGGTCGAGCACAGGCCGCCCAGCAGCAGCGACACGATCAGCGGCATGCCGTCGATGCGCACGTGGAAGTTGTAGGCCGCGTAGGCGCCCACGGCCATGAAGGCGCCGGTGCCGAGCGAGATCTGGCCGCAGTAGCCGACCAGGATGTTGAGGCCCAGCGCCGCGAGCGAAAGAATCAGGAAGGGGATCAGGATCGCGCGGCACCAGTATTCCGACACCGCGAGCGGCACGACCACGAAGGCGAAGGCCAGGAATGCGAGCATCAGCACGCGGTCCTGCAGGATCGGGAAGATCTGCTGGTCGGCGCGGTAGGTCGACTTGAACTGACCGTTTTCTCTATAAAGCATGGTCAGACCCGATCGATGATCTTCTCGCCGAACAAACCCTGCGGGCGCACGATCAGGAAGACCAGCGCGAGCACATACGCGAACCAGATCTCGATGCCGCCACCCAGCATCGGCCCGAGATAGATCTCCGACAGCTTCTCGCCGACACCGATCAGGAGGCCGCCGAGGATCGCGCCCGGGATCGAGGTGAGCCCGCCGAGGATCACCACCGGCAGCGCCTTCAGCGCCACCAGCGAGAGCGAGAACTGCACGCCGAGCTTGGAGCCCCAGATGATGCCGGCCACCAGCGCCGCGAAGCCCGCGACCGACCACACGATGACCCAGATGCGGCCGAGCGGAATGCCGATCGACTGCGCGGCCTGGTGGTCGTCGGCCACCGCGCGCAGCGCGCGGCCGGTGGCGGTCTTCTGGAAGAACAGCGCGAGCACCGCGACCAGCGCGGCCGCGATCAGGGCGGCGACGAGGTCCTCGCCGCTCAGCAGCAGGCCGCCCTCGAAGACGTTCTGCAGCACCATCATCGGCTCCTTGGGCATGCCGACGTCGATCTTGTAGATGTCGTTGCCGAACAGCGTCTGGCCCAGCCCGTCGAGAAAGTAGGCGATGCCCAGCGTGGCCATCAGCAGCGTGATGCCTTCCTGGTTGACCAGCCGGCGCAGCGCGAGCCGCTCGATCAGCCAGGCGACGGCGACCATCACCGCCATCGCCGCGATGAAGGCCAGCACGTTGGCGAGGATCAGGCTCTCGAAGCCGAACCACAGCGGAAACCACTCGGCGAAGCGCGCCATCGCGAGCGCCGCGAACAGCACCATCGCGCCCTGCGCGAAGTTGAAGACGCCCGAGGCCTTGTAGATCAGCACGAAGCCGATCGCGATCAGCGAATACAGCATGCCGACCATGAGGCCGCCGAACAGTGTCTCGAGGAAAAAGCCCATGTCAGTTCCTTCTTTCTCCCTCCCCCTTTGGGGGAGGGTTGGGGTGGGGGCCAGCGGCGCGCGCAAGGTGACGCGCCCCCATCCCGGCCTTCCCCCGGAGGGGGAAGGAGCAACGCCCCGGAACGTGTGCGAGCGGGTTCAATGTTCTGTTCCCAGATAGGCGCGAATCACGTCTTCGTTGTTGCGCACCTCATCCGGCGTGCCGTCGCCGATCTTCTTGCCGTAGTCGAGCACCACCACGCGGTCGGAGATGTCCATCACCACGCCCATGTCGTGTTCGATCAGCACGATGGTGGTGCCGAACTCGTCGTTGACGTCGAGGATGAAGCGGCTCATGTCCTGCTTCTCCTCCACGTTCATGCCGGCCATCGGCTCGTCGAGCAGCAGCACCTGCGGCTCCATCGCCAGCGCGCGGCCGAGGTCGACGCGCTTCTGCAGCCCGTAGGGCAGGCGGCCCACCGGCGTCTTGCGGTAGAGCTGGATCTCGAGGAAATCGATGATGCGTTCGACGAATTCGCGCTGCGCGAGCTCCTCGCGCTCGGCCGGCCCCCAGCGCAGCGCCTGGGCCAGCAGGCCGCTCTTCATCTTGAGGTTGCGCCCGGTCATGATGTTGTCGAGCACGCTCATGCCCTTGAACAGCGCCAGGTTCTGGAAGGTGCGCGCCACGCCCATCTCGGCCACCTGGCGCGAGTTCATGTGCCTGAACTGCCGGCCGCGGAAAGTGATCGAGCCTTCCTGCGGCTGGTAGACGCCGTTGATGCAGTTGAGCATCGAGCTCTTGCCCGCGCCGTTGGGGCCGATGATGGCGCGCACCTCGTGCTCGCGCACGTCGAAACTGATGTCGGTCAGCGCCTTGACGCCGCCGAAGCGCAGCGAGATGTTCTGCACGTCGAGGATGACGTCGCCGACCTTGCGGGAAATCATTGGTGCACCCTTGGCGCTTCGCGCCTTCCCGCCAGGCGGGAGCGAGCTTGCTCGGGGCGGCCCGGCGCGGCGCTCATGCTGCAGCCTTCACCGGCGGAAAGGTCTTCGCCTCGACCATCTTCAGCGTCGCATTCACCACGCCCGTGCGGCCGTCCTCGAACTTGACCTGCGTCTCGACGTACTGCTCCGCCTTGCCGCCATACAAGGCGTCGACGAGCACGCCGTACTTCTGCGCGATGAAGCCGCGCCGCACCTTGCGCGTTCGCGTGAGCTCGTCGTCGTCGGGGTCGAGTTCCTTGTGCAGCACCAGGAAGCGCGCGATCTGCGTCTCGTCCATGCCGTCCTCGCTCGCGAGGTCGGCGTTGACCTGCGCGATGCAGTCGGCCACCAGCGCGAGCACCTCGGGCTTGCCCGCGAGATCGACGTAGCCGCCGTAGGCCAGGCCGCGCCGCTCGGCCCAGTTGCCCACGGCTTCGTAGTCGATGTTGATGAAGGCGCAGACCTGATCGCGCTCGTGGCCGAAGCACACGGCCTCCTTGATCTGCGGAAAGAACTTGAGCTTGTTCTCGATGTAGTTGGGCGCGAAGATCGCGCCCGCGCAGCTGCCGCCCGGGCCGGCCATGCGGCCGACGTCCTTGGCGCGGTCGATGATGCGCAGATGGCCTTCGCTGTCGAGCACGCCGGCATCGCCGGTGTGGAAGTAGCCGTCGGCATCGAGCACCTCGGCGGTCGCCTCGGGCCGCTTGTAGTATTCCTTGAGCACCGACACGCCGCGCACCAGCACCTCGCCGTCGGGCGCGATCTTGAGCTCGATGCCCGGCGCCGCGCTGCCCACGGTCTGCAGCTTGACCTTGCCGTCCTGCTGCAGGCAGACGTAGGCGCAGGTCTCGGTCTGGCCGTAGAACTGCTTGAGATTGACGCCGATCGAGCGGTAGAAGCGGAACAGGTCGGGCCCGATGGCCGCGCCGGCCGTGTAGGCGACGCGGATCCGGCTCATGCCGAGCACGTTGCGCAGCGGCCCGTAGACCACGAGGTTGCCGATCGCGTAGAGCCAGCGATCGACGAGGCCGACCGGCGCGCCGTTGAGGATGTCCGCGCCCACGCGCCGCGCCAGCGCCATGAATTTCGCATAGAGCCAGCGCTTGGGCGCGGCCGCATCTTCCATGCGGATCGACACGGTGGTGAGCAGGCCCTCGAAGGTGCGCGGCGGGCCGAAGTAGTAGCTCGGCCCGATCTCGCGCATGTCGTTCATCACCGTCGCAGTCGACTCCGGACAGTTGAGCGTGAAGCCGCCGACCAGCCACTGCGCGACCGAGAACAGATGGTCGCCGACCCAGGCCATCGGCAGGTAGCTCATGATGTTGTCGCCGGGGCCGAGGCGGTCGGTCTCGACGCCGCCGCGGCCGGCCGCGATGAAGCTCGCGTGCGTCTGGCACACGCCTTTGGGCCGGCCGGTGGTGCCCGAGGTGTAGAGGATCACCGCCACGTCGCCGGGCTCGCCGGCGGCCACGCTCTGGTCGAAGAAGCCGGGGTGGGCCGCATCCCATGCGCGGCCGAGTTCGCGCAGCTGCTCGTAGCCGATCAGGCCCGGCTGGTCGTAATGGCGCAGCCCGCGCGGATCGTCGTAGACGATGTGCCGCAGGCCCGATGCGTTCTTCATCAGCGTGCGGCATTCGAGCAGCTTGTCGACCTGCTCCTGGTCTTCCGCGATCACGAACTCGATCGACGCGTCCTCCAGCATGAAGACCATCTCGCTCGCCACCGCGTCCTGGTAGAGCGGCACCGGCACGCCGCGCAGGCTCTGCGCCGCGAGCACCGCCATGTAGAGATGCGGGCGGTTGGCGCCGACGATCGCGAGGTTGCCGCCGGCTTCGAAGCCCAGGCTCGCGAGCCCGCAGGCGAACTCGCGCACCTCGCGCGCGACGGCCGTCCAGTTCCAGGTCTGCCAGATGCCGAGATCCTTCTCGCGCACGGCCGGCGCGTCGGGCTGCCTGGCCGCGTGGGCGAGCAGCAGGCGGGGAAAGGTGGTGGCGGTGGTCTGCACGATGGGGCGGACTGTAGGACCAACTTTGACGCCATGTTGTCGTTCCGACGACAATCTAAGGGAGACTACTCCCCCGGACTTACCCGATGGCTTCCCGCGCCGTACCCGCCGGCAATTCGATTCGCGACCGCGTCAGGCCGGCCACGGCGGCGGAACTCGAAGGCATCCCGTGGCTCGATGCGCTCGCGCCCGCCGAGCGGCGCCGCGCCGAATCGGCGATCGTGGTCGGCGAGGCCGAGATCGGCGACCTCGTGTGCCGCGTCGGCCGCCCGCCGACCTACTGGTTCGGCGTCATCGAAGGCCTGCTCAAGATGAGCAACGACAACGCCGACGGCGGCTCGGTCACCTACACCGGCGTGCCGCCCGGCGGCTGGTTCGGCGAAGGCACGGCAATGAAGCGCGAGCCCTACCGCTACAACATCCAGGCGCTGCGGCGCAGCGTGGTGGCGGGGCTGCCGATCGACAGTTTCCACTGGCTGCTCGACCATTCGATCGGCTTCAACCGCTTCGTGATGAATCAGCTCAACGAGCGGCTCGGCCAGTTCATCGCGGCATTGGAGATCGACCGCCTGAACAATCCCGACGCGCGCGTGGCGCGCAACCTCGCGGCGTTGTTCAACCCGGTGCTGTTTCCTCGCGTCGGCGAAGTGCTGCGCATCACGCAGCAGGAGCTGGCCTACCTGATCGGGCTTTCGCGCCAGCGCGTCAACGAGGCGCTGCGCTCGCTCGAGCAGCAGGGCGTGCTGCGGGTCGAATACGGCGGCCTGCGCGTGCTCGATCTCGCGGCGCTCAGGGCCAATGGCATGGCGGGAAAGGGCGCGCTGTAGCGGCGGCCGCGCGCCGGACTCAGCCGGCCAGCGTCGCCGCCGGCATCAGCGTCTCGCGCGGCATCGTCTCGCGCACCAGCTTGTCGAGCGCGTAAGGGCGCAGGAAGGCCGCGGTCTCTTCGACCGGGCAATGCAGCCAGTCGTCGACCCATGCATCGCGAAGGAACGCGGCCCAGCGCCGCCCGGGCTGGTCCGCAGCGGCCAGGGTCAGCAGCGCGAAGCTCTCCACGCATTCGCCGGTGGGCGCGCGCCAGCCGTTCCACAGGCCGGCGATCGCGAGCGGCTGCCCGTCCGCGCGCGAGACGCGCACCACCTCGTCGTCGCTGTTGCCGTGGCGGATCAGCGCGTCGGCCAGCACCACGCAGCGATGGCCGCGCTTCCACGGCTGGTAGAAATTGCGCTCGGTGGCCGCGCTCTCGCTGCGCGCCTCGGCCGTGCCGGCATCCTGCCCGTCCTTGGAGAACAGCGGGATCAGGCCCCAGCGGCCCGAGGCCGCCTCGTAGCGTGCCGATGCGTTGGTGCCCAGCCCGTCGGCACGCGGCCGGCGCACGAAAACGCCCTGTTCGCCGGGCCGCACGACGCCGGTCTCCGCGCCGCACGACAGATCGAACCGGTCCTTGAAGTGGCGTCGTTCGGTGGCGGGTTGGTATTGGATCGGCATGGGGTGACTTTAAGAAGGGGGGCGGAGTTTCGTCAACTCGCCGATACCATGGAGGGCTGCGGCGCCGCTGCGCTGCGACGATTTGTTCACGAGACCGCCCATGACGTCATCCCACCTCGCCATCATCACCGGCGCATCGCGTGGCCTCGGCCGTGCCATGGCCGAGCAATTGCTGCAGCCCGGACGCTTCGTGCTGTGCATCTCGCGCCAGAGCGACGACTCACTTGCCGCGCAGGCGCGCGAGGCCGGTGCCACGCTGGAGCAATGGCGACAGGATCTTGCCGATCCGGTGGCTGCGGCGGCGCGCCTGGCGGCATGGTTGCAGGGCCTCGATGCACAGGCCTTCGACAGCGCCACGCTGATCAACAATGCCGGCACGGTCGGGCGCACGCGGCCGCTGTCGGAGGCCGTGGCCGCGGAACTGGCGCAGGCGCTGCGCATCGGCCTGGAGGCGCCGATGCTGCTGACTTCCGCATTCCTGGGCGCGACCAAGGCCTGGCGCGCGCAGCGCAAGGTGCTCAACATCTCCTCGGGCCTGGGCCGCCATGCGATGGGCAGCCAGGCGCCGTACTGCGCGGCCAAGGCCGGCATGGATCATTTCTCGCGCGCCGTCGCACTCGAGGAGAAGGCCGCGCCCAACGGCGCCGCGATCGTCTCGCTGGCGCCCGGCGTCATCGACACCGACATGCAGGTGCAGCTGCGCGAGAGCGAGGCCGACATGTTCCCCGACCGCGTGCGCTTCGAGCGCATGAAGGCCGAGGGGCTGCTCGACAGCCCGGCCACGGCGGCGGAGAAAGTGCTGAAGTATCTGGCGCGAAAGGATTTCGGCAGCAATCCCGTTGCCGATGTGCGGGACCCGGCCTGATCGCAAGCTGCCGCGGAACCGGCTATGCCGGGCCGCAGGCAGCGCCTCCTGAAAGGGGGTTGGCGGCTACGCGAAGCGAGCAAGCCTGGGGGTCATTCAATGGTTGCTCCGGAAGCCTCGACGATGCTGCGCCACTTCTCGTAGTCCGTCTTCAGCAGCGCTGCAAACTGCTCCGGCGTCATCGCCTGCGGCTCCGCGCCCTGGGCCACGATCGCGGCCTTCATCTCGGGCGTGGCGAGCAGCTTGTTCACTTCGGCATTGACCTGGGTCACGATCGCCTTCGGCGTGCCGGCCGGCACGAAGAGGCCGTACCAGGTGCTGACGTCGAAGCCCTTGTAGCCCGACTCGGCCACGGTCGGCACCTCGGGCAGCGAGCTGCTGCGGCGCGCCGAGGTCACGGCCAGCGCGCGCAGCTTGCCCGACTTGATCTGGCCCATCGCCGACGGAATCGACGACACCATCAGGTCGACGTTGCCGGCCAGCACGTCCATCATCGCGGCGTTGGAGCCCTTGTAGGGCACATGCCGCATCTTGATGTGCGCCGCGTCGTTGAAGATCACGCCGGCCAGGTGGATGGTGGTGCCGTTGCCGGGCGAGCCGAAGGTGATCTGGTCGGGTGCCGCGCGCGCCGCGTTCACCACGTCGGCCAGCGTCTTGAAGCGCGAGTCGGCGCGGGTCACGATCACCACCGGCGTGTAGGCCACATGCGCCACCGCGGTCAGGTCCTTGACCGGGTCGTAGCTCAGGTGCTTGTAGATCCAGGGCGCGACGACGAGGTTGTCCTTCTGGCCCATCACCATGTCGTAGCCGGTGGGCGCTGCACGCGCGGCTTCGGCGATGCCGATGGTGCCGCCCGCGCCGGCGCGGTTGTCGGCCACCACAGTCCACTTGTCCACCTCGGTCAGCTTGCTGGCCACCAGCCGCGCCAGGATGTCGGTGCCGCCGCCGGGCGGGAAGGGCACGATCAGCCGCACGGGCTTGGCGGGAAAAGGCTGCGCCTGCGCGGCGGTGAACACGAGCGCGAGCGCGAAAGAAGAAAGCAGTTTGCGGATCATGGGCTTGTCTCTGGTTGCGGCGAGTGTGCCGGAACGGGGCAAGCGAAGAAGTCGCAATTCGAGATGAGCGTCGTATCGAATCGCGAGTCCCCGTGAAGGGGCGGCCGTTTCAGTGCAGCGTTGCCGGGCCGCAGTCGGCATCCCGGTTGACGAAGGCCGTCACCACGGGCACGCTGCGCGCCGCCGCGCAGGGTCCGCGCGCATCGGCGCGGCGCTGCAGGGCGGCGATGCCGGCCATCATCGCCGCGCCATAGGTCGGCATCGGCCCTTCGGCCGCATCGATCGGCCGGCAGCTGGCGCCGTCCTGCTTTTGCAGCACCCAGTAGAAATGGCCGTCGATCGGTTCGTCCACGACCAGTGCGATGGCTTCCGCGTCCATGATTTGCCTTTCGTTCGTTGCGTGTGATCGGTTGTACGCACGCAGCAGACGAACGGATAGCAACGAATTCACAACGCGGCGCACGGCATCCGGAAAACGGGCGCTTGTGTGCAAAACGCACGGCGCGCGTTTTTACGCTTTCTTTACGGCGCCCCCTCCACTCTGTTCCCTGTTTTTACGCGCGCCTGCCGAGACTGGTGTCCTTGTTTCGTGTGCAGGAGTGATGAGATGGACATCGTTTGGATCGTCGCCATGGCGGCGATGTGGGTCGTGATGGCAGGGATGGCGGTCGGGCTGCACAAGCTCGACGCGCCGAGGGGAGCGCGCTCGTGATCAGCCTCGACGTCCTCTACGGTTTCGCCGGACTGATCGCCGTGATCCTGTTCGCCTACCTCGTGTTCGCGCTCATCTGCGCCGAGGAATTCTGACCGTGAACACGTCGGCCTGGGGTCTGCTGGCCCTTTACCTCGTCGTGCTGCTGCTGCTCGCATGGCCGCTCGGGCGCTACCTTGCGGCGCTCTCCGAAGGCCATCTGCCGCGCTGGATGCTGCGCGTCGAAGCGCCGCTCTACCGGCTCGCGGGCGTTGCGCCCGGCAACGCCATGCACTGGCGCAGCTATGCCCTGGCGCTGCTCGCATTCAATGCGATCGGCGCCTTCGCCGTCTACGGTCTGCAGCGCCTGCAGGCGCTGCTGCCGCTCAATCCGGCCGGCATGACGGCCGTGTCGCCCGACTCGTCCTTCAACACCGCGGTCGCCTTCGTGACCAACACCAACTGGCAGGGCTATGCCGGCGAATCGACGATGAGCTATCTCACGCAGATGCTCGGGCTCACGGTGCAGAACTTCTTCTCCGCCGCGACCGGCATCGCGGTCGCGTTCGCGCTGGCGCGCGGCTTCGCGGCGCGACGCACCGACGGCCGCGGTTTCGTCGGCAACTTCTGGGTCGACCTGACGCGCATCACCATGTGGGCGTTGCTGCCGCTCTCGTTCGTCATCGCCATGCTGCTGGCGGGCCAGGGCGTGATCCAGAACTTCGATGCCTACAAGACCGTGACCACGGTCGAGGCCACGGCCTACCAGAACCCCAAGCTGGATGCCGCGGGCCAGCCGCTCAAGGACGCGCAGGGCAACCCGGTGACGGAAGACGCGAAGGCCACCACGCAGACGCTGGCCATGGGCCCGGTCGCCTCGCAGGAAGCAATCAAGATGCTCGGCACCAACGGCGGCGGCTTCTTCAACGCCAACTCGGCGCATCCCTACGAGAACCCGACCGCGCTCGCCAACTTCGTGCAGATGCTCGCGATCTTCCTGATCCCCGCCGCCCTGTGCTTCACCTTCGGCCGCATGGTGGGAGACCCGCGCCAGGGCCGGGCCATCCTGGCGGCCATGACGCTGATGTTCGTGGTCGCGGTGATCGTGGTCACGCCCGCGGAGCAGGCCGGCAATCCGCTCCTGTCACCGCTCGGTGTCGACCAGATGTCGAGCGCGCTGCAGGCCGGCGGCAACATGGAAGGCAAGGAAGTGCGCTTCGGCATCGACGCCTCGGCGCTGTTCGCGGCCATCACCACCGCTGCGTCCTGCGGCGCGGTGAATGCGATGCACGACTCCTTCACGCCGCTCGGCGGCATGGTGCCGATGGTGCTGATGCAGCTCGGCGAGGTCGTCTTCGGCGGCGTCGGCACGGGGCTCTACAGCATGCTGATCTTCGCCGTGCTCGCGGTCTTCATCGCCGGGCTGATGATCGGCCGCACGCCCGAATACCTCGGCAAGAAGATCGAGATCTACGAGATGAAACTGACCTCGATCGCGATCCTGGTGACGCCGATCCTGGTGCTCGCCGGCACGGCCGCCGCCGTGATCGCGGACGCGGGCAAGGCGGGCATCGCCAACCCCGGCGCGCACGGCTTCTCCGAGATCCTCTACGCGCTGACCTCGGCCGGCAACAACAACGGCAGCGCCTTCGCCGGGCTCTCGGCCAACACGCCCTTCTACAACGCGCTGCTGGCCGTGGTGATGTGGTTCGGCCGCTTCGGCGTGATCGTGCCGGTGCTGGCCATCGCGGGCTCGCTCGCGGCCAAGAAGCGGCTGCCGGTGACGGCCGGCACCATGCCCACGCACGGGCCGCTGTTCGTCACGCTGCTGATCGGCACCGTGCTGCTGGTGGGCCTGCTCAACTACGTCCCGGCGCTCGCGTTGGGCCCGATGGTCGAGCACCTGATGCTGTGGAAGTGAAATCGATCATGACTGGCAAGACTGCTTCTCCTCTTTCGCTGTTCGATGCAGCGCTGCTGCGCCCCGCGCTGTGGGCTTCGGTGACCAAGCTGGATCCGCGCGTGCAATGGCGCAACCCGGTGATGTTCATCGTCTACATCGGCAGCATCCTCACCACGCTGCTGTGGGTGCATGCACGCAGCTTTCCGGGCGACACCGGCATGCCGCCGGCCTTCGTGCTCGCGGTCGCGGTCTGGCTCTGGTTCACCGTGCTGTTCGCCAACTTCGCCGAGGCGCTGGCCGAAGGGCGCAGCAAGGCACAGGCCGCCTCGCTGCGCGGCCTGCGCAAGGACACCTGGGCCAAGAAACTCGTCGAGCCCTTCCATGGCGCCACGTTCCTGCCGGAGCAGGCGCCCAACCTGCGCAAGGGCGACGTGGTGCTGGTCGAAGTGCACGACGTGATTCCGCTCGACGGCGAGGTGATCGAAGGCGTCGCCTCGGTCGACGAGAGCGCGATCACCGGCGAATCCGCACCGGTGGTGCGCGAATCGGGCGGCGACTTCTCGGCCGTCACCGGCGGCACCCGCGTGCTGTCGGACTGGCTGGTGGTGCGCATCACGGTCAACCCGGGCGAATCCTTCCTGGACCGCATGATCGGCATGGTCGAGGCCGCCAAGCGCCAGAAGACGCCGAACGAGATCGCGCTCACCATCCTGCTGGTCGCGCTCACGCTGGTGTTCCTGATCGTCACCGCGACGCTGCTGCCGTACTCGGTGTTCAGCGTCGGCGCGGCGGGCGCGGGCACGGTGGTGTCGCTGACCGCGCTGGTGGCGCTGCTGGTGTGCCTGATCCCGACCACCATCGGCGGCCTGCTGTCGGCCATCGGCGTGGCCGGCATGAGCCGCATGATGCAGGCCAACGTGATCGCCACCTCCGGCCGCGCGGTCGAGGCCGCAGGCGACGTCGACGTGCTGCTGCTCGACAAGACCGGCACCATCACGCACGGCAATCGCCAGGCCAGCGCGATGCTGCCGGCGCCCGGCGTCACGGCCGAGCGCCTGGCGCGCGCCGCGCTGCTGGCCTCGCTGCCCGACGAGACACCCGAAGGCCGCAGCATCGTCGAGCTCGCACGCCGCGGCGGCACCGACGACGCGCCGGTTGAGGGCGTGCGCTTCGTGCCCTTCACCGCGCAGACGCGCATGAGCGGCGTCGACCTGCCGCCGGCCGCGAACAGCCTCGATGCCGAATTCGTCACCCTGCGCAAGGGCGCTGTCGACGCGCTGCGCCGCCACGTCGAGGCGCTCGGCGGCGCGATGGCGACCGAGGTGATGCGCGCGGCCGATGCGGTGGCGCGCCGCGGCAGCACGCCGCTGGCGGTGGCCGAGGGCAGCCGCGTGCTCGGCATCGTCGAGCTCAAGGACATCGTCAAGACCGACATCAAGGAACGCTTCGCCGAGCTGCGCCGCATGGGCATCAAGACGGTGATGATCACCGGCGACAACAAGCTCACCGCTGCGGCCATCGCGGCCGAGGCCGGCGTCGACGATTTCCTCGCCGAGGCGACGCCCGAGGACAAGCTGGCGCTGATCCGCCAGTACCAGGCCGAAGGGCGGCTGGTCGCGATGACCGGCGACGGCACCAACGACGCGCCCGCGCTCGCGCAGGCCGATGTCGCGGTGGCGATGGGCAGCGGCACGCAGGCCGCGAAGGAGGCCGGCAACATGGTCGACCTGGACTCCAATCCGACCAAGCTGCTCGAAGTGGTCGAGACCGGCAAGGCGCTCCTGATGACGCGCGGCTCGCTCACCACCTTCTCGATCGCCAACGATGTCGCCAAGTACTTCGCGATCATCCCGGCGATCTTCGTCTCGACCTACCCGCAGCTCGGCGCGCTCAACGTGATGCGGCTCGCGAGCCCGTCGTCGGCGATCCTGTCGGCGGTGATCTTCAACGCGCTGGTGATCGTGTTCCTGATCCCGCTGGCGTTGAAGGGCGTGCGCTACCGGCCGGTCGGCGCGGCGGTGCTGCTGCGGCGCAATCTGGCGATCTACGGCCTTGGCGGCCTGGTTGTCCCTTTCATCGGCATCAAGCTCATCGACTGGCTGCTGGTGGCGGTCGGTCTCGTCTGAGGATCTTCATCATGACAAGCATCTTTCGTCCCGCGCTCGTGCTCTTCGCGCTGCTGAGCGCACTCACCGGGCTGGTCTATCCGCTGGTCGTCACCGGTGCCGCGCAGGCGGTCTTTCCGTCGCAGGCCGCGGGCAGCCTCGTCGTGCGCGACGGCCACGCGATCGGCTCGACGCTGATCGGCCAGAACTTCAGCGACCCCGGGCATTTCTGGGGCCGTCCATCGGCCACCGCGCCGATGCCCTACAACGCGGCCGCGTCGGGCGGCTCCAACCTGGGGCCGTCGAACCCCGCGCTGGTCGACGCGGTCAAGGGCCGCATCGAGGCCTTGCGCGCCGCCGATCCGGGCAACACCGCGCCGGTGCCGGCGGACCTCGTCACGGCCTCGGCCAGCGGGCTCGATCCGCACATCAGCCCGGCCGCCGCGCGCTACCAGGCGGCGCGCGTGGCGCGGCTGCGCAAGCTGCCGCCCGATCGCGTCGAGCAGCTGATCGACGACCACACCGAGGGTGCATTCCTCGGCCTGCTCGGCGAGCGGCGCGTGAACGTGCTCGCGCTCAACCTGGCGCTCGACCAGGCAGCCAGATGAAACACCCCAGGCTTGCCCGCTTGACGCCCGACGAGCGCCGCCATGGCCGGCGCAAGGACCCGGCAGTGCGCTAACCTGTCCTGTCCATGCAAGACGCCGTTCGCCCCGATCCCGACGCGCTGCTGGCGCAGCTGCGCGCCGAGGACGAGCGCACGCGGCGCGGCAAGCTGCGCATCTACTTCGGCGCCAGCGCCGGCGTCGGCAAGACCTGGGCCATGCTGAGCGCGGCGCAGCGCGAGCGCGCGGCGGGCCGCGACTTGGCTGTCGGCGTGGTCGAGACGCATGGCCGCAGCGAGACCGCGGCGCTGCTGGCCGGGCTCGGCACGCTGCCCCTTCGCGAGATCGCGTACCGCGGCCGCACGCTGGCCGAGTTCGACCTCGATGCCGCGCTCGCGCGCCATCCCGCGGTGCTGCTGGTCGACGAGCTCGCGCACACCAACGCGCCCGGCTCGCGCCATGCGAAGCGCTGGCAGGACGTGCAGGAGCTGCTGGCCGCGGGCATCGATGTCTGGTCGGCCATCAATGTGCAGCATCTGGAAAGCCTCAACGGCACGGTCGGCGCGATCACCGGCGTGCGCGTGCACGAGACCGTGCCCGACAGCGTGCTCGACGAGGCCGACGAGGTGGTGCTGGTCGATGTCACGCCCGACGAACTCACTGCGCGGCTGGCGGCCGGCAAGGTCTACCTGCCGCAGCAGGCCGAGCGCGCGGCGCAGAACTTCTTCCGCAAGGGCAACCTGATCGCGCTGCGCGAGATCGCGCTGCGCCGCACCGCCGAGCACGTGGAGGACGACGTGCGCGGCTGGCGCGTCGAGCAGTCCGGCGCGCGCGGCGATGCCGGGCCGCCGGCCTGGAACACCTCGGGCGCGATCCTCGCGTGCGTCGGCCCGCACGAGGGCGCCGGCCAGACGGTGCGCACTGCGGCGCGCCTGGCCGGCCAGCTCAACGTGCGCTGGCATGCGGCCTACGTCGAGACGCCGCGCCTGCAGCGGCTCGACGCGGCGCAGCGCGACCGCATCCTCGCGCTGCTCAAGCTGGCCGAGGAGCTGGGCGCGGCGACGGCGGTGCTGACCGGCATCGATGTCGCGGCGGAGCTGGCCCGCCAGGCGCAGCGGCTCAACTGCGCGACACTGGTCGTGGGCCGCGCCGAGCCGGCGGGCGGATGGCGGCGCTGGTGGCCTTCCAAAGGGCTGGCGGGCGAACTCGCGCGCCATGCGCCGGGCATCGACATCGTCGAGGTCGCGCGCGCCGACAGCGCGCGGCGGCTCGCGCATGCACAGGCCGGCCGGCGCAGTGGCGAGCTCGACGATGTCGAGGATGCCGACCGACCCCGGGCGCGCTGGCCCGGCTATGCGTGGACCGCGGCGATCAGCGTGGCGATCACGCTGCTGGCGACGCCGTTGTCGCACGTGCTGGAGCTGACCAACATCGTGATGCTGTTCCTGCTCGGCGTGGTCGGCGTGGCGCTGCGTTTCGGGCGCGGGCCGGCGGCCTTCGCGGCGCTGCTCAACGTCGCGGCCTTCGACTATTTCTTCGTGCCGCCGCGGCTGTCCTTCAGCGTCAGTGACGTGCAGTACCTGCTGACCTTCGTCGTCATGCTCGGCGTCGGCCTCCTGGTCGGCCAGCTCACCGCGGGGCTGCGCTTCGCGGCCGGCGTGTCGGCCAGCCGCGAGCGGCGCGCGCAATCGCTGTTCGAGCTCACGCGCGAACTGTCGGCCGCGCTCCAGAGCACGCAGGTGATCGCGCTCGGCGCGGCGGCGGTCCAAAGCCATTTCGGCGGCCAGGCGCTGGTGCTGGTGCCGGATGCCGGCGACCGGCTCGTGATGCCCGGCGAGCCGCCCGCGGGTTTCGATGCCTCGGTGGCCGATTGGGCCTTTCGCCAGGGGCAGCCGGCCGGCCTCGCGACTGCGACGCTGGCGGCGCAGCCCTGGCACTACGTGCCGCTCAAGGCGCCGATGCGGGTGCGCGGCGTGCTCGCGCTCGAGCCCGCACGGCCGCGCTGGCTGCTGATTCCCGAGCAGGTGCAGCAGCTCGACACGCTGGCGCGGCAGATCGCGATCGCGCTGGAGCGCGTGCACTATGTCGAGGTGGCGCAGCAGGCCCTGGTCGAGATGGAATCGGAGCGGCTGCGCAACGCGCTGCTGGGCGCGATCTCACACGACGTGCGCACGCCGTTGACCGCGCTCATCGCGCTGGCCGAATCGCTGCAGGCGCCGTCCGATGCCGCGGCCGATCCGCGCGCGGTGGCGCGCGCCATCGTCGCGCAGGCGCACCAGCTGCACGCGCTGGTCAACAACCTGCTGGACATGGCGCGGCTCGAAAGCGGCATCGCCGGCGGCGCGGTCAACCTGCGCCGCGAATGGCAGTCGGTGGAGGAGGTGGTCGGCGCCGCCATCCGCGCGGCACGGCCCGCGCTCGGCGACATGCCGGTGCGGACCGATCTGCCCGCCGAGCTGCCGCTGGTCGAGTTCGACGCCGTGCTGATCGAGCGCGTGCTGGTCAACCTGCTGGAGAACGCGGCCAAGTACGGCCGGCCGCCCGTCGTGGTCGGCGCGCGCGTCACGCCGAAGACGCTGGTGCTCACGGTGCGCGACCACGGGCCGGGCCTGCCGCCGTCGATGCAGGGCCAGGAACAGTTGCTGTTCGAGAAATTCACCCGCGGCCAGGCGGAGTCGGCCACGCCGGGCGTCGGCCTGGGCCTCGCCATCTGCAAGGCGGTGGTCGGCGCGCACGGCGGCGACATCGCGGCCACGAACGCCGTCGATGGCGGTGCAGAATTCGCGGTCACGCTGCCGCGCCGCGAGCCGCCCGAACCGGTGGCCGACAGCGGCGACTGATCGCCACGTCCATGCCCGCTCCCACCGCCATCGTCATCGAGGACGAACCGCAGATCCGCCGCTTCGTGCGCGGCGCGCTCGAGGCCGAGGGCTGGCTGGTGCATGAGGCCGGCACCTTGCGCGAAGGCCTGGCGGCGGCCGGCACGCGGCAGCCCGACCTGCTGGTGCTCGACCTCGGTCTGCCGGATGGCGACGGCGTCGCATTGATCCGCGACGTGCGCGGCTGGTCGGGCGTGCCGATCATCGTGCTCTCGGCGCGCACCGACGAGGCCGACAAGATCGCCGCACTCGATGCCGGCGCCGACGATTACCTGACCAAGCCCTTCGGCACCGGCGAACTGCTGGCGCGCGTGCGCGCCAACCTGCGCCGGCCGCGCGCGTCCGGTGGCGGCGATGAGCCCGAGCCGGTGTTCCGCTTCGGCGAGGTCGAGGTCGACCGCAGCGCACGGCTGGTGCGGCGCGCGGGCAGCGAGGTGCATCTCACGCCCACCGAGTACCGGCTGCTGTCGGTGCTGATCGCCAATGCCGGGCGCGTGCTCACGCAACGCCAGCTGCTGCGCGAGGTGTGGGGGCCTTCGCATGCCGAGCAGAGCCACTACCTGCGCATCTACATGGGGCACCTGCGGCAGAAGCTGGAGGCCGATCCGGCGCAGCCGCGGCACCTGCTGACGGAGACCGCCGTCGGCTACCGGTTGGTGGCTTAAGCGAACCCCCAGTCTTCGCGCACTTCGTGTCGCTTCGCCAACCCCCTTTCAGGGGGCAACACCAGCGGCCCGGCAAAGCCGGTTCCGCGGTGTTCCTGGCCTGGTCCGTGGTCCGCGACAATTCGTCTCTATGACCGACGCCGCCGCACCTTCCCGTCTCAACAAACGCATGGCCGAGCTTGGCCTGTGCTCGCGCCGCGAAGCGGACGAGTGGATTGCGCAGGGCTGGGTCAAGGTCAACGGCCGGGTCGCCGAAATGGGCGTCAAGGTGCTGCCGGCCGATCGCATCGAGGTCGACCGCCAGGCGCAGAACCAGCAGCAGCAACAGGTCACAATCCTGCTGCACAAGCCGATGGGCTATGTGAGCGGCCAGGCCGAGGACGGGCACGAGCCCGCGGTGGTGCTGATCAACCCGCGCACGCACTGGCGCGAAGACCCGAGCCGCAACCGCTTCTCGCCGCCGCAGCTGCGCGGGCTCGCACCGGCGGGCCGGCTCGACATCGATTCGGTGGGGCTGCTGGTCCTCACGCAGGATGGCCGCGTCGCGCGCCAGCTCATCGGCGAGGACTCCGGCATGGAGAAGGAGTATCTGGTGCGCGTGGCCTACGGACCGGTGGCCGAGAATTCACAGGCTGCCTTCCCGCGCGAAGGGCTCGCCAGGCTGCGCCACGGCCTGAGCCTCGACGGCCAGCCGCTGAAGCCGGCCCAGGTCGAATGGCAGAACCCCGAGCAACTGCGCTTCGTGCTGACCGAAGGCAAGAAGCGCCAGATCCGCCGCATGTGCGAGCTGGTCGGGCTCAAGGTCGTCGGCCTCAAGCGCATCCGCATCGGTCGCGTGCTGCTGGGCCGGCTGCCCGTCGGCCAGTGGCGCTACCTGGGCCCGGACGAGCGCTTCTAGCCGCCTGGCCGGCGCAGCCAGGCCCCTTCGCGAAACACCGCGGATCCGGCTTCGCCGGTCCGCCGGTGTTGCCCCCGGCAGGGGGTGGGCGGCTACACGAAGTGAGCAAGCCTGGGGGCGAGCCTATGCAGCACAAGCCTTGCCGCCCGATGCGTGCGCGCCCTTGGCCTTGGCATCGGCCTCGCTCATGTACTCGCCCTTCTTGGTCTTGCCGTAATAGCGGTCGCCCATGCAGTGGTAGACCTTGCTCGACTCATTGACCCAGACCTTGCCCGCGCCGCCGCCGGGTGCGGCGGCCATGGTCGAGGGATCGGGGCGCGCGGTCGTCTTGGCCGCCGCGGTGGCGGCCGCCGGTGCGGCGCCGGCCTTGCTCATTGCTGCCGGCGGGGTTGCGGCTGGGGCGGTCGGTGCCGCGGCTGCCGCCGGTGCCGCGGCCGCCGCGGGTGCGGCAGCGCCGGCCTTGCCGAACCAGGTCTTGATTCCCTTGTGGCCGCGGCAGGCGCCCGACTTGCTGTCGGGCGCGGCGTAGCTGCCGTCCTTGCACTGGACCGTGGTGCCGGCCGGCGCGTCGGCCGGCAGCGCTTGTGCCTGGGCAGCGAGCGCGCCAAGAAGACCGGCCGCGGCCAGCAATGCCTTGAGGGAGAGATTCATCCTGGATACTCCTGAAAACTGTATGAAGAGTTGATCATGGTGCGGATCCGATCCCAGCACAAGCTGACCATCCGGGCTGCCGCTCATGCGCGTCTAAGAAATCGGGCGTAGCCTCAGTGAGAACTGTGCCCGGGGCACAAGGAGACCGTGTGCGCGCCTTGCTGGTGGAAGATGACGAAATGATCGGCCGCAGCCTGATGCAGGCGCTCGAGGGCGCCGGCTGGTCGGTCGACTGGGTGCGCGACGGCGCGCTGGCGCACAGCGCCTTCGCCGACGGCGACTACACCTGCGTGCTGCTCGACCTCGGCCTGCCGCGCCAGGACGGCACCGAGGTGCTGCGCCGCGCGCGCGAGCGCGGCGATGCGACGCCTGTGCTGGTGCTGACCGCGCGCGACGGCCTGGACGACCGCATCAACGTGCTCGATCTCGGCGCCGACGATTACCTGCTCAAGCCTTTCGCGCTGCGCGAACTGCTCGCGCGCATGCGCGCCGTGGTGCGCCGCCGCGACGGCGCCGCGCATTCGCTCATCGGTACCGCCGCGCTGCAACTCGACCTGACGACGCGCGACGTGCTGGTCAACGGCGTGCGCGAGGTGCTGACCGCGCGCGAGTTCGCGCTGCTGCATGCGCTGCTCGAGCGGCCCGGCGCGATCCTGTCGCGCGAGCAGCTGGAGAACCGCATCTACGGCTGGGGCGAGGAGGTCACCAGCAATGCCGTCGACGTGCTGATCCACGGCATGCGACGCAAGCTCGGCGCCGACGCCATTCGCAACGTGCGCGGGCTCGGCTGGCGGGTCGCGGCGGGATGAGCGTCGTTGGCTTGCGGCGAGCCTCGCTGCGCGGCCAGCTGCTGGTGTGGCTGATCGCGCTGTACCTGGTGGCGATCGCGACCACGGCCTGGTTCTCCTACGTCGCCTACGGCCGGCTGGTCAACAACTTCATGGACGACCAGATGCGGCTGGTGGCGGAGTCGCACGCGACCCATCACCGGCTGCCGGCGCTGGAGCCCGTGAGCCGCGAGGACGCGCTGCGGCGCGGCGCCTTCGTCGTGCAGATCTGGAGCGCCGACGGCAGCACGCTGCTGGCCGCCTCCTGGCCCGGCTTCGGCGTTGCGCTGCAACCGGCGATGGGCTTCGGCGAGGTTCGCACGGGCGCCGCCGACGAAGACCGATGGCGCGTCTACACGGCCCCGCGCGGCGAGCTGGCCGACGCGCCGCGCGTGCAGGTGGTGCAGAACGGCGCCTTCCGGCGCAACCGCATCGTTCGCCGCGCGCTGCTGGAGAGCCTGCCGCTGTTGCTGCTGCTGCCGGTGACGCTGCTGATCCTCTGGGGCATCGTCTCGGCGGTCTCGCGCTCGCTGCGTGCGGTGGCCCGCGACGTGGCGGCGCAGGACGAAGGCAGCATCGACGAACTCTCGGTCGCGCGGGTGCCCGAAGAGATCGCGCCGCTGGTGACTGCCTTCAACAGCCTGCTCGCGCGGCTGCGCAACACGCTGTCGATGCAGCGCCACTTCATGCAGGACGCGGCGCACGAGCTGCGCACGCCGATGGCCGCGATCGGGCTGCAGATCGAGAACCTGCGCGCCCACGTGCCGCCGGGCGATGCCGCCGAGCGCTTCGCGCAGCTCGAAGGCGGCGTGACGCGTGCGCAGCATCTGATCGAGCAGCTGCTGAGCCTCTCCCGGCACGCGGCGCCGGAAATCGGGCCGCCGAGCACGGTCGATGTCGCCGCGCTGCTGCGCGACAGCGTCGGCCAGCTGATGGCGCTGGCGGACCAGCGGCGCGTCGACATCGGCTTCGAGGGCCGCATCGCGCCGGTGCTGTCGGCATCGGCCGCGGAGCTGCGCAGCGTGTTCGACAACCTGATCGACAACGCGGTGCGCTATGCGCCGGAGGGCGGCGTGGTCGACGTGCGGCTGCACGAGGTCGGCGGGCATGCGGTGGTCGACGTGGTGGACAACGGGCCGGGGATTCCGCCCGAACTGCTCGGCCGCGTGTTCGATCGTTTCTTCCGCGTCTCGGGCGCGCCCGTCGGCGGCAGCGGGCTCGGCCTGGCGATCGCGCAGGCGGTGGCGGCGCGGCATGGGTTGCGCATCGTGCTCGCGAACCGCACCGACGGCCCCGGCCTGATCGCGCGCGTGCATCTGCGCGGCGGCTCATCCTGAGCGAAGTTTTCGCTCAAGCTGTGCTCAGTCGGACTTCCTAGAGTGGTGGCGGGTCCGCCGTTCTGCATGCGGCAGGCGGCGCGAGACCCCGACATCGCAAGGAATCCCCATGCCGAAATCCTTCCAGCTCCTTTTCGCCTGCACCTTCGGCGCTGCCGTCGCACTCGGCCCGGCCGCCGCGCGTGCCGACGAAGCCGATGGCTCGCAGCACGTGCTGCGCTTTCACTCGGAGCTCTCGCGCGCCGACCTGCATGCGGGCGCGCTCGATGCGACGCGCAATGCCACGACCGCGCCGCTGCTGTCGCAGGAGACCGCGCCGCCGACCGAGCGCTCCGGCCTGGACCGCGCGGGCGTCACCGCGGCGGCCGAGGAGGCGCAGCGCGACGGGCAGATCCCGTCCGGGCGGGTGGACACGGGCATCGACTGAGGGCCCGGGGCTGCTCCACGGCAGCGGCAGATCGGCCAGTTCACACGCACGTTGGCGCTCTCGAGGCGCGAAATGTTCTCTCTGCACTTTCGTTGACAAAAGTTCGCAGCCGCCGTTGCTTGGGCCCCCATCACGCCGCCGCGCCTTGCGTCATGGCGGGCTCGAACTGCGTGCCTTCTCTCGTTGGCTGATGCCCGCTGCGTCTTGTAAAGTCGCTGGTTCGCCCCATGTGGCGAATGTCCATTCCGACCGCTTTCGTCATGACCACTTCCAAGACCAAACTCCCCTTCCAGGCCGAAGTCGCCCAGCTGCTTCACCTCGTCACGCATTCGCTCTACTCCAACAAGGAAATCTTCCTGCGCGAGCTGATCTCGAACGCGTCGGACGCCTGCGACAAGCTGCGCTTCGAAGCCATCGACAAGCCCGACCTCTATGGCGACCAGCCGAAGCTCGAGGTGCGCGTGGCCTTCGACAAGGCCGCCAAGACCCTCACCATCACCGACACCGGCATCGGCCTGAGCGAGCAGGAAGCCATCGACAATCTCGGCACCATCGCCAAGAGCGGCACCAAGGAATTCATGAGCAAGCTCTCGGGCGATCAGAAGGCCGATGCGCAGCTCATCGGCCAGTTCGGCGTGGGCTTCTATTCGGGCTTCATCGTGGCCGACAAGATCACCGTCGAATCGCGCCGTGCGGGGCTGCCGAATGAAGAGGGCGTGCGCTGGACGAGCAGCGGCGCAGGCGACTTCGAGGTCGACACCATCACGCGCGCCGAGCGCGGCACCGGCGTGACGCTGCACCTGCGCGACGATGCCGACGAGTACCTCAACGCGTGGAAGCTCAAGTCCGTGATCGGCAAGTACTCCGACCACATCTCGCTGCCCATCCTGATGGAAAAGGAAGAGTGGAAAGAGGGTGAAGACAGCAAGGGCGGCGAGATGGTCAAGACCGGCGAATGGGAGCCGGTCAATCAAGCCAACGCGCTCTGGAGCCGGCCCAAGAAGGACATCACCGACGAGCAGTACGCCGAGTTCTACAAGACCATCAGCCACGACTTCGAAGCGCCGCTGGCCTGGAGCCACAACCGCGTCGAAGGCTCGACCGAGTACACGCAATTGCTCTATATCCCGGCCAAGGCGCCGATGGACCTGTGGAACCGCGACAAGAGCGCGGGCGTCAAGCTCTACGTCAAGCGCGTCTTCATCATGGACGATGCCGAAGCGCTGTTGCCGAGCTACCTGCGCTTCGTCAAGGGCGTGATCGATTCGGCCGACCTGCCGCTCAACGTGAGCCGCGAGCTGCTGCAGGAAAGCCGCGACGTGAAGGCGATCCGCGAAGGCTCCACCCGCCGCGTGCTCGGCACGCTCGAAGACTTGGCGAAGAAGCAGAAGACCACGGGTGACAGCATCGAGGGCAAGATCGACGTCGGCTCCGGCGAATCGGTGCCCGCACCCGCGCCGACCGAAGGCGTGACCGACGTGGTCGACAAGAAGGCCGCCGACACCACGCCCGCCGCCGAGGCCGCGGCCGAGTACAGCGACGAATCGGGCAAGTACGCCAAGTTCTACGCCGAGTTCGGCGCGGTCCTCAAGGAAGGCCTGGGCGAGGACTTCGGCAACCGCGAGCGCATCGCCAAGCTGCTGCGCTTCGCGTCGAGCACCAGCGACACGGTCAGCGTGAGCTTTGCCGACTACAAGTCGCGCATGAAGGAAGGGCAGGACGCGATTTACTACATCACGGCCGACACGCCGGCGGCCGCGAAGAACAGCCCGCAGCTCGAGATCTTCCGCAAGAAGGGCATCGAGGTGCTGCTCATGACCGACCGGGTCGACGAGTGGGCGCTCAACTACCTCACCGAATTCGACGGCACGCCATTGCAGAGCGTGGCCAAGGGCGCGGTCGATCTCGGCAAGCTGCAGGACGAGGCCGAGAAGAAGGCGGCCGAGGAAGCGGCCGAATCCTTCAAGCCGATGCTCGAACGCCTCAAGGAAGCGCTCAAGGACAAGGCCGAGGACGTGCGCGTGACCACGCGCCTGGTCGACTCACCCGCATGCCTGGTGGTGCAGGACGGCGGCATGAGCACGCAACTCGCGCGCATGCTCAAGCAGGCCGGCCAGCCGGCACCCGACCTGAAGCCGGTGCTGGAGGTGAATGCCGACCATCCGCTGGTGCGCAAGCTCGAAAGCTCGGCGCACTTCGACGACCTCGCGAACATCCTGTTCGATCAGGCGCTGCTGGCCGAGGGCGGCTTGCCGGCGGATCCGGCGGCCTACGTGCGGCGCGTCAACGCATTGTTGGTCTGACCCCCAGGCTGCGCGCACTGCGTGTCGCTTCGCCTTCCCCCTCTTCGGGGGGCAACACCAGCGGCCCGGCGGAGCCGGTTCCGCGGTGTTTCACGAAGGGGCCTGGCTGGGCCGGCCGGCCTCAGTCGAACTTGCTTCCGGGGGTCAGCGGCGCATGCCGGTAGCTGGCCGGCGTGCGGCTGAGCTTGACGGGCGAGGCGATGCCGCGGTAGCCGCCCTCGAGCTCGACCACCATGCCGCGGTGCGCGGTGTGCGGATGCGCGAGTGCCGCGTCCACCGGCAGCACGGGCGCAGCCGGCACGCCGGCGGCCATCAGCGTCTCGACCAGCGCGCGGCCGTCGAACTTCGCCAGCAGGGCCTCGAGCCTCGGCTTGAGCGTTTCGCGGTTCACCGAGCGCGAACGGGCGTCGCGGTACATCGGATCCTCGGCCAGCGCCGGCTCGCCGATGCAGCGGCAGAAGCTCGCGAACTGGCGATCGTTGCCGACGGCGACGAAGACCGGGTCGGTGCCTGTGGCGAGCGCATCGTAGGGGTAGATGTTGGGATGCGCATTGCCGGTGCGCTTGGGCGTCGCGCCGTCCATGAACCAGTTGGCGGCGTGCGGGTGCAGCAGCGACAGCCCGCTGTCGTAGAGCGCCGCCTCGATGAACTGCCCGCGGCCGCTGCGGGTGCGCTCCTGCAGCGCCAGCAGCACGCCGATGGTGGCGTTCAGTCCGGTCACCATGTCCACCACCGGCAGGCCCACGCGCAGCGGACCGCCGTCGGCTTCGCCATTGATGCTCATGATCCCGGTCATCGCCTGCACCGCCGCGTCGTAGCCCGGCAAGGCGCCGAGCGGGCCGTCGGCGCCGAAGCCCGAGACGCGGCACCACACCAGCCGCGGAAAGCGCTGCGAGAGCTGCTCGTAGCCGATGCCCCAGCGCTCCATCGTGCCGGTCTTGAAGTTCTCGATCAGCACGTCGGCCTCGGGCAGCAGCGCCATCAGCGTGGCGCGGCCTTCTTCAGATCCGAGGTCCAGGTGCTGCACGCGCTTGTTGCGGTTGAGCCCGTGGTAATAGGAGGCCACGCCGTCCCTGAAGGGCGGGCCCCAGGTGCGCGTGTCGTCGCCTTGCGGCGGCTCGATCTTGAGCACGTCGGCGCCGTGATCGCCGAGCACCTGGCCGCAGTAAGGGCCGCCCAGGATGCGCGAGAGATCGAGGACGCGGATGCCCGCGAGGGCGCCGGTGCCGGGAGGGGTGGTCATGACGATGTCCTGCGGTTCAATCGAGTTGGGCGCCCGATTGTTTCACCACGGCCGCCCACTTGTGCATCTGCACCGGGATGAACTGGCCCAGCTGTTCGGGCGTCGAGGCCGGCGCCGGCTCCAGGCCCTGCGCGGCGAAGAGCTGCTTGACGCGGGGCGAGGCCAGCACCTTGACGAAGGCCTGGTTGAGCTTCGCGATGCGGTCTGCCGGCGTGCCGGCCGGCGCCACGATGCCGAAGAACACGCTCACGTCGTAGCCGGGCAACCCCTGCTCGGCGATGGTCGGCACATCGGGCAGCGCCTGCGAGCGCGCCGCGGTGGCGACGCCCAGCGCGCGCAGCTTGCCGGCCTTCACATAGGGCAGCGCGGTGAGCACGTCGGTGAAGCTCATGCTGACCTGTCCGCCCAGCAGGTCGTTGAGTGCGGGGCCGGTGCCCTTGTAGGGCACGTGCTGCAGGTCGGTGCCGGCCATCGCGTTGAACAGCACGCCCGCCAGATGCGACGAGGCGCCGTTGCCGGACGAGGCATAGCTCAGCTTGCCCGGATGCGCCTTCGCGTAGGCGATCAGTTCCTTCACGTTGTTCGCGGGCACCGAGGGATGCACCACCAGGATGTTCGGCAGATGGCCGACCTGGATCACCGGCGCGAAGCTCTTGACCGGGTCGTAGCCGATCTTGCGGTAGAGACTGGCATTGATGGCCAGCGGCCCCGAGGTGCCGAACAGCAGTGTCTGCCCGTCGGCCGTGGCGCGGGCCACGTACTCGGCGCCGATGTTGCCGCCGGCGCCGGCGCGGTTCTCCACGATCATGGGTTGGCCGAGCGTGTTCTTCATCTCCGCGGCGAGCGTGCGCGCCATCGCATCGGTCGGTCCGCCCGGCGGGAACGGGACCACCAGCGTGATGGGCTTGTCGGGGAAGGTGTCGGCGTGCGCGGCGGGCAGCAGCGGCAGGGCCGCGGCGCAGGCGAGGACGAGGGTGGCGAGCAGTCGCATGGGGTTTGTCTCCTGTGAATCGATGGAATGAAAGTCAGGCCGCGGCGAGCGCCGATGAAGCGGTGTTCGCGTTCCAGCCGGCCGGCACAGTGGCGGGCGCGAGCGGATCGCGCGGCAGCACGCGGTGCAGCAGCACCCCTTGCGCCCATTCGATGCGCTGGGCCGAGCCGGTGCGCGCGCCTTCCCACGCCATCGCGATCGCGCTGCAGGTGTGGTAGAGCGCCGAGGCGGCCTGGCGCGCGATCACGTCGCCGCCTTCCTGCGCCGCGGTGCCGGCCAATGCCGACGCGCGCGCGAGTGCATCACGCAGCGCGGTCGCGAAGGCAGGCGCCAGTGCCGCTTCGTCGAGCAGCGCGCCGAAGTGCGCCTGCAGCGCGGGCAGCGAGGCCTCGCGCTTCACCGCGCGGATCACGTCCAGCGCGACGATGTTGCTGGTGCCTTCCCAGATCGATCCGAGGTGCGCGTCGCGCACCAGGCGCGGGTCGGCCCATTCCTCGATGTAGCCGCAGCCGCCGCGCACTTCCATCGCGTCGCCGGTCACCTTGCGCGCATCGCGGCAGGCGCGGAACTTGATGAGCGGCGTGAGGATGCGCAGCAGCGGATAGGCAGACGCATCGCCGCCGTCGGAACGCGCCAGCGCGAGCGCGGTCTGGAATACCATGGTGCGCGCCTGCTCGGCCGGCAGGCGCAGCTTGGTCAATTGCTTCTGCATCAGCGGCATGTCGGAAAGCCGCTTGCCGAAAGCACGGCGCTCATCGGCGATGTACTCGGCCTCGGCACAGGCGCGGCGCATCAGGCCGGCCGCGCGCACGCCGTTGGAGAGGCGGGAGTTGTTGACCATGTCGGCCATCTGCACGAAGCCGCGTCCCTGTTCGCCGATCAGGTAGGCGATGGCGCCCTCGAGCCGGATTTCGCCGCTGGCCATCGAGCGTGTGCCCAGCTTGTCCTTGAGGCGGATGATGCGGTAGTGATTGTGCGTGCCGTCGTCGAGCTCGCGCGGCAGCAGGAACAGCGACACGCCCTTCATGCCTGCCGGATCGCCCTCCACGCGTGCGAGCACCATCGCGAAGTCGGCGTCGGGATTGGAGCAGAACCACTTGTCGCCGGAGAGGCGCCACTGGCCGTCGGCGTCCTTCGCCGCTTGCGTGAGCGTGGCGGCGATGTCGGAGCCGGCGGCCTGTTCGGTCATGAACATCGCGCCCTGCGCGAGCGCGTCGAAGTCCAGCGACTGGAAGCGCGGCAGAAAGCGCTGCACCAGCGCCGGGCTGCCGAACTTCTTCAGCGTGCGCGCCAGCGAATCGGTCATCGACACGGGGCAGCACAGGCCGAACTCGGCCTGCACGAAGAGGTAGGTCAGCACGTACTTGACCAGCGGCGGCATCTTGCCTTTCCAGCCGAGGGTCTCGTCGCGGTGCGACATCGCGGCCAGGCCGAATTCGCTCAGTGCGAGGCGCTCCATCTCGACGTAAGCCGGGTGCTTGATCACGCGCTGGTCGTCGATGCCGGTGCGCGTGCGCAGCGACAGCGTGGGCGGGTTGCAGTCGGCCGTGTGTGCGAGCTCGTCGAGCGGGCCGCCGGCCAGCGCGCCCAGGCGTTCGAAGTGCGGCTGCATGTGGCGCAGCAGCTCGGGCGGCAGGTAGAGCGCCAGCAGCCGCTGCAGCTCGCCGTCGGTGGCGTAGAGGTTCTGCCCGTGGCGGTCGGGCACGGGATGGACGGCGGTGTCGGCCGTGGGCGAAGCGGTGCTGGTCATGTCTCTGGTCTCCTTGTCGCCGTATTTTTCAATCGCTCGATGATTCTTGTCTAATATCGAATAACACTGGGTCGATCCGATCTGGCTATCGATGGAGAACGGCATGGAGCTGCGTCACCTGCGCTATTTCGTCGTGCTGGCCGAGGAGCTGCATTTCGGCCGCGCCGCGCGCCGTCTTTCGATCTCGCAGCCGCCGCTGAGCGTGGCCATTCGCCAGCTCGAGGAGTCGGTGCGCGCGCGGCTGTTCGAGCGCAACAGCAAGGAGGTGCGGCTGACGCCCGCCGGCGAGGCGCTGCAGAGTTCGGCGCGCCTGCTGCTGAAGCAAGCCGAAGAGGCCGCGCTGGAGGCGCGCGACGTCTCGCAGGGCGCGGCCGGCCGACTGCGCATCGGCTTCGTCGGCGCGATGCTCTACCGCGGGCTGCCGCAGGCGCTGCGCAAGTTCCAGGCCAGGCATCCGGCGGTGCGCGTCACGCTGGCCGAACTCAACTCCGGCGAGCAGATCGCCGAGCTGCTGCACGACCGCCTGGACCTCGGCTTCGTGCACACCAGCCGCATGCCGGCCGAGCTGTGCCATGCGCTGCTGGTGTCCGAGGCCTTCGTGGCCTGCCTGCCGGTCGGCCACAAGCTGGCGCGGCGGCGCACGGTGGCGGTGGCCAGCCTGCAGGGCGAGCCCTTCGTGCTGTTCTCGCGCAGCGCCTCGCCCGACTACCACGAGCGCATCCTCGCCATCTGCGCCGGCGCCGGCTTCCGGCCCGAGGTGCGCCATGAGGTGCGCCACTGGCTGTCGGTGGTGTCGCTGGTGTCGCAGGGCATGGGCGTCGCACTGGTGCCCAGCGCGCTTCGCCATGCGGCGCTGCGCGGCGCGGTGTTCCGTCCGCTCGAGGAAGAGGTGGCGCGCTCGGACACGTACGGCGTCTGGCGCGAGGGTCCGGTCAATGCGGTGGTGCAGGGCTTCCTGCGCGATGTGCGCGGCCGGCCCTGAGCGACAATCCGTCGCCGAAGCACCCGAACGACATGGACAACCTGGAAGCCCTGCAGACCCTCGGCATCTCGCTGCCGAGCCCGGCCTACATCGCCGGCACCCTCCTGTTCGGCATCGCGGGCATCGTGGCCTGGCGCTACGGCAAGCGCGTCGGGCGGCCGCGCACCCGGTGGCTCGGCCTCGCGCTGATGCTCTATCCCTACGTGGTGCCGCAGACCTGGCTGCTCTACCTGCTCGGCTTCGCGCTGTGCGCGGGCATCGCGATCGATCGCGACTGAACCGCCGTCAGGCGTACAGCGGCGCTTCCGCCATCGCCTCGCACTGGTCCTGCAGCATCTGGATCTGCCCTTTCCAGTAGTCGCTCGATCCGAACCAGGGAAAGTTGATCGGGAAGATCGGGTCTTCCCAGCGCCGCGCCAGCCAGGCGCTGTAGTGGATCAGGCGCAGCGTGCGCAGCGGCTCGATCAGCGCGAGCTCGCGGCGGTCGAAGTCGCGGAACTGCTCGTAGCCGTCGAGCAGGCCGCTCAGCTGCGCGGTGCGCTGCGCGCGATCGCCCGACAGCAGCATCCACAGGTCCTGCACCGCGAAGCCGGTGCGCGCGTCGTCGAGGTCGACGAAGTGCGGGCCGCCGTCGGGACGATCGGTCGGCGTCCAGAGGATGTTGCCGGGATGCACGTCGCCGTGCAGCCGGATCTTGCGCGCCGGCGTCTCGCTGTCGCTCGCGTGGGTGGGCGAGAGGGCGGTCGCGGCGATCATGTCCAACGCCGCGTTGCAGGCCGTCTCCCATTCGCGCTGCACATCGAGCGGCACCCGCTCGTGGCCCAGCAGCCAGTCGCGCGAGGCGATGCCGAAGCTCTGCAGGTCGAGCGCCGGCCGCGCCGCGAAAGGCGTCTGCGCACCGACGGCGTGGATGCGCGCGAGGAAGCGGCCGACCCATTCGAGCACCTCGAAGTCGTCCAGCTCCGGTGCGCGCCCGCCGCGGTAGGGGCTGACGCTGAAGCCGAAGCCGCCATGCCGGTGCAGCGTGTTGCCCTCGACCACGAGCGGCGCCACCGCGGGCACCTCGGCGGCGGCGAGCTCGAGCGCGAAGCCGTGTTCCTCGAGGATCTCCGCATCGCTCCAGCGCCCGGGGCGATAGAACTTCACCACCACGGCGCTGCGGTCCTCCAGGTAGACCTGGTAGACGCGGTTCTCGTAGGAGTTGAGCGCCATCAGCCGGCCGTCGCCGTGCAGGCCGAGTGTGGCGAGCGCGTCCAGCACCACGTCGGGCGTGAGCGATTCGTAGGGATGGCCGGCGTGCGCCGGTTCGTCGGGAGAAAAGGAAGGAGGTGACACCACGGCGACATTGTCGCGGGTCGGCCCTGTTGCAGGAGATCGGCAAGCGGCCTAAACTAAGTTCAATTAAGAAAGTGAAAAGGAGACGGCGTGGCGGCTCGCGACAACCCCCTGATGGGCACCTGGCAACTCGTTCGCTGGGAGATCGCCTATGGCGACGGGCGACCGGCCACGCTGCCCTTCGGCGAAGCGGCGACCGGCCTGATCCTCTACAGCCACGACGGCTGGATGAACGCCTGCATCGCGCGCGCCGGCCGGCCGCCGCTGTCCAGCGAGAGCATGCGCAGCGCGCCGGAATCCGAGCGGCTCGCGGCCTTCGGCAGCTTCTTCCAGTACGCCGGGCGCTACGAAGTCCGCGGCGAGCCCGGCCGCCAGCAGGTGGTGCACAGCGTCACGCAGTCGCTCAATCCGAACTTCGTCGGCACGCAGCAGGTGCGCGACATGCATTTCGACACCGAGGGCCGGCTCACGCTGTCGGCCTCGGACACCGTGCCGGGCAGCGCGGTGGCGCGCCACCATCGCCTGATCTGGGCGCGCTGCGCGCAGGGAGCGGCGGCGTGAGCGCGGTGCGCGAGGCATCCGCGGCAAGCACGCTGTTCGAGCGCCATCGCGCCACCTTCGAGCGCGCCGCGCTGGCCTGCCGCGAACGGCACTGCTGGAGTCCGTACCCGGAGCTGCCCGCCAAGTACCCGAATGCGGCGCAGGCCCAGGCCGACGGTGCCGCGGCGTTCCGCGCGCACCTCGGCCAGCGCTTCGCGCTCGACCAGCCGGGCGCCGTCGGCGAAGCCGGCGAGGAGATCTCGCCCTGTACGCAGCAGGCGCTTCGCATCCGCTATCCGCAGGCCGACATCGACACGCTGTTCGATGCCGCCGAAGCCGCGATCGACGACTGGGCCGCGGCTTGCGTCGACACCCGCATCGGCGTGCTGATGGAAGCGCTGGACACGATCTACCGCGAGCACCTGTTCGAGATCGCGCACGCGGTGATGCACACCGCCGGCCAGAGCTTCAACATGGCCTACGCGGGCTCGGGCGTCAACGCGCTCGACCGCGGCATCGAGGCCCTGGTCCATGCGAAGCAGGCGATGGACGCCATCGCGCCCACGGCCCGCTGGGAGCGCGCCTTCGGCAGCGCGCGGATCGCGCTCGACAAGACCTACCGCCTGGTGCCGCGCGGCGTCGCCGTGTGCTTCAGCTGCGCGAGCTTTCCGACCTGGAACGCCTGGCCCTCGATGCTCGCGAGCCTGGCCACCGGCAACGCGGTGATCGTCAAGCCGCATCCGGCCACGGTGCTGCCGATGGCGATCTCGGTGCGCGCGTTCCGCCGCGTGCTGGCCGCCGCGGGCTTCGATCCGAACCTCGTCACGCTGGCGCTCGACACCTCGGCAGAACCCATCGGCAAGCGGCTGGTGCAGCATCCGAAGACGGCGATCGTCGACTTCACCGGCAGCGTCGCCTTCGGCCAGTGGGTCGAGCGCAACGCGCATCCGGCGCTGGTCTTCACCGAGACCGCGGGCTGCAACACCGTGGTCCTCGAATCGGCCGACGACCTCGATGCCGCGCTGCGCAGCCTGGCCACCACGCTGTGCATGTTCAGCGCCCAGATGTGCACCAGCCCGCAGAACATCTACGTGCCGGCGCAGGGCGTGCGCACGCCCCAGGGCGTGGTGGCCTTCGACGCGGTCGCGCGCCGGCTGGCCGATGCGGTGGCCGCGCTGACCGGCGATGCGAAGAAGGCCGCGATGATCCTCGCGACGCTGCAGTCGCCGCAGACGCTCGCGCTGCTGGCGCAGATGACCGAGGAGGGCGAACAGCGCGGCCAGGTTCTGCTGCGGCCGAAGCGCTACCTGCATCCCGAGTATCCCGACGCGCGCACCAGCACGCCGCTGATGCTCAAGGTCGGCAAGGCGGAGCGCGATCTCTACGGCGCGGAACGCTTCGGCCCGATCAGCTTCGTGATCGCCTGCGACGACGCGGCCGATGCGCTCGCGCAGGCCGTGCGCGACGTGAAGCAGTTCGGCGGCCTCACAGCCTTTCTCTACTCGACCGACGAGACCTGCATCGCGTCCGCCGAAGCGGCCTACGCGAAGGCCGGCGCGCAGCTCACCATCAACCTCACCGGGCCGATGCCGCTCAACTTCGCGGCCGCCTACAGCGACTACCACGTCACCGGCCTCAATCCCGCCGGCAACGCGAGCCTGACCGACCTCGCCTTCGTTGCCGGGCGTTTCCGCATCTCGCAATCGCGCCGGCCCGCGGCGCCCGACACCTCATCGACCTGAAGGAGACACGCATGGGACACAACGACATTCCGGTGCTGACCGGCGGCTTCGCGCCGATCGAGCGCGAAGTCACGCTGGACCTCACCGACATCGAGGGCGAGGTGCCGAAGGACCTGACCGGCATGCACGTGCGCAACGGCCCGAACCGCCGCTTCGAGGCGCCCGGCCGCTACCACTGGTTCGACGGCGACGGCATGCTGCATGCGGTGCGCTTCGAGGGCGGCCGCGTGCAGTACCTGAACCGCTGGGTCATGACCGACAGCCTGCAGGAAGAGCTCGCGGCCGGCAGCGCGCTGTGGCAGGGCATCAAGGATCCGCCGCGCAAGGACCGGCCCGACATGCCGGTGAAGAACACCTCGAACACCGACGTCAAGTTCTACGGCGGCAACCTGGTGTCGATGTGGTACCTCGGCGGCTCGGTCTACCGCTGCAGCCCCGACGACCTCTCGACGCTCGGCAAGCTCGAGTTCGATCCGCGCATGAAGGGCCTGCCGGTGTCGGCGCATTCGAAGGTCGACGAGCGCACCGGCGAATTCCTGTTCTTCGCCTACGGCAAGGAAGCGCCCTACATGCACTACGGCGTGATGGACCGCCACGGCGCGCTGCAGACCTTCATGCCGGTGCAGCTGCCCGGCCCGCGCCTGCCGCACGACATGGCGATCACGCCCAACTACACCGTGGTGCACGACCTGCCGCTGTTCTACGACATGGACGCGTTCGCGGCCGGCCGCCACAAGCTCAAGTTCCATCACACGCTGCCGTCGCGCTTCGGCGTCATCCCGCGCCACGGCACGCCCGAGCAGATCCGCTGGTTCGAGGCCAGCCCGACCTACATGTACCACGTGTCGAATGCGTGGGAAGAGGACGACGGCCGCGGCGGCACCGAGATCGTCATGACCGGCACGCCCTTCCGGCTGCCGCGCGACTGGCGCGGCAACGTCGAGGTCGACCGCTTCCCGAAGATGCTGGCCAACCTCGAGCACGACTTCATGTTCTACGAGTGGCGCTTCAACCTGCGCACCGGCCAGACGCGCGAGCGCGTGCTCGACGACATCGTCAACCAGGAGTTCCCGGTCATCAACTCGTGGATGCAGGGGCGCAAGACGCGCTACGCATGGAACGTGCTGATGGGCCGCAGCAACCGCGCCGAGGATCCGCGCTTCTGCGGCTTCGTGCGGCAGGACCTCGAGCGCGGCATCAGCACCAGCTACCACGAGGGCGTGCACAAGTGGTTCAGCGAGGCGCCCTTCGCGCCGAAGGACCGCTGGCAGGCCGAGGACGACGGCTACCTGGTCGGCTTCCTGTGGGACGACGAGAAGAAGGCCTCCTTCGTCACGGTGTTCGATGCGAGCGACATCGCGAAAGGCCCGGTCGCGCGCATCCGCCTGCCGCACCGCGTGCCGAACGGCTTCCATGCCACCTGGGTCAGCGGCGAGCGCCTCGCACGAGGCTACTGATGATCCTGGTCCCGCAAGACAAGATCGACGCCTACACCGCGCGCGGCTGGTGGGGCAGCGAAACCATGGGCTCGCTGTTCGCGCGCCACCGGCGCGAGCGGCCCGATGACGAGGCCGTGGTCGACGCGCCGAACCGCGCCGACTTCGCGCACGGCGCGCCGCGCCGGCTCACCTGGGCGCAGCTCGGCGACGAGGTCGACCGCTTCGCGCTGCTGCTGTGTGCGGCCGGCATCCGGCGCGACGAGGTGGTGGTGGTGCAGATGCCCAACGGCGTCGAGCAGTTCGTCGTCTACCTCGCCTGCGCGCGCCTGGGCATCGTGGTGACGCCGGTGCCGATCCAGTACCGCGAGCACGAGCTGGCGCACATCCTCGAGATCACGCGCGCCGTCGCGGCGGTGAGCTTCTCGCGCATCGGCAAGCCGGACAGCGGCCACGCGGCGGCGCGCATGTTCGCGGAGCTGCGCGCCGCGCATCCTTCGCTGCGCGTGGTGCTGGCCTGGGGCGACACCGTGGACGCTGGCGTGGTCGACGTCGCCGCGCAGCTGCGCGCCGCGCCCGACCTCGAGCGCCTCGCGCAGGCCGAGCGCGAGGCGGCCGTCACGGCCAACGACGTGCTCACCATCTGCTGGACCTCCGGCACCGAGGCGACGCCGAAGGGCGTGCCGCGCAGCCACAACGAATGGCTGGTGATCGCGCCCTCGATCATCGAGGCCGGCGAGATCCGGCTGCATGCGCGCCTGCTCAATCCGTTCCCGCTGGTCAACATGGCGGGCTTCTCCACCGCCATGGCGGCCTGGCTGGTGCTGGGCGGCACCGTGGTGCAGCACCAGCCTTTCGCGCTGCCCATCTTCCTGCAGCAGTTGCGCGAGGAGCGCATCGACTACACGGTGGCGCCGCCGGCGATTCTCAACATGCTGCTGCAGAACGACGCACTGCTCGCCGGCATCGACTTCGCGCGCCTCGCGCGCATCGGCTCGGGCTCGGCGCCGCTGTCGGACTGGATGGTGCGCGGCTTCGCCGAGAAGCATGGCGTGCAGATCGTCAACTACTTCGGCTCCAACGAGGGCGCGGCGCTGTCGGGCAACCACGTCGACATCCCCGACCCCGGGCTGCGCGCCCAGTTCTTTCCGCGCGCCGGCGTGCCGGGGCACGCGTGGAGCATCTCGACCACGCGCAAGATCCGCACGCGCCTGGTCGACACCGAGACCGGCGAGGACATCGAGGAGACCGGCCGCCCCGGCGAGATCCGCTTCGATGGCCCGACCATCTTCAGCGGCTACTACAACGCGCCGGAACTGAGCCGCCGCGCCTTCGACGCCCAGGGCTTCTACAAGACCGGCGACCTGTTCGAGATCGCCGGCGACCGCGCGCAGTACTACCACTACGTCGGCCGCTCGAAGGACCTGGTGATCCGCGGCGGCGTGAACATCTCCTCGGAAGAAATCGAGAACCTGCTGATGGCCTGTCCCGGCGTGCGCGAGGCGGCCGTGGTCGGCGTGCCGGACGCGCTGCTGGGCGAGAAGCTCTGCGCCTGCATCGTCGCGGCCGAAGGCGCGCCGGCCGTCACGCTCGACGCGATCACGGCCTTCCTGCGCGAGCACAAGCGCGTGGCGGTCTACAAGCTGCCCGAGTACCTGCTGCCGCTGGCCGAACTGCCGCGCAACCCGGTGGGCAAGATCCTCAAGCGCGAGCTGCGCGACCGTGCGCGCACGCTCGCCGCGACGGCGAAGGCGGCCGCATGAAGCCGGTGCTGCTGCTGATCCCGGGCATGCTCAACACGGCCGCGGTCTGGCGCCGCGTGACGCCGCTGCTCGAAGGCCGCGCCGAAGTGCGCATCGCCGACGTGCAGACGCAGGACAGCATCGCCGCGATGGCGCGCGATGCCTGGGCGCGCATCGCCGACGTGCCCGACCATGTGCCGGTCGCGCTCTGCGGCTTCTCGATGGGCGGCTATGTCGCGATCGAGATGCTGGCGCGCGGCGGCCGGCCGGTGCGTGCGCTCGGCCTGCTCGACAGTTCGTGCCGGCCCGAGAGCGTGGAAGGCGCCGCCCTGCGCGAGAAGACCATCGCCGCGATCGAACGCGACTTCGACAAGGTGAGCGCCGGCGTCGCGCAGTTCGCCACCGATCCCGCGCGCCATGGCGACGAGGACTTCATGGCCGCGCTGCGCGCGCTGCTGCGCGAGATCGGCGCCGAGGCCGCGATCCGGCAGAACCGCGCCATCGTCGCGCGCGCGGACCATCGCGGCGCGCTCGCAGCGCTGCGTCTTCCGACGCTCGTCATGTGCGGGCGCAACGACCGCATCACGCCGCCCGCGCTGTCCGAGGAACTGGCCGCGCTGATGCCTGCCGCGCGCCTCGAATGGATCGATGACGCCGGCCACATGACGCCGATCGAGCAGCCCGCGCGCGTGGCCGCGCTGCTCGCATCGCTGCTCGACATGACCCAAGGAGACACACCATGATGAACCGACGCGACACCTTCCGGCAGCTCGGCGCGCTCGCGCTGCTGGGCAGCCTGCCCATCGCCCGCGCGCAGGCCCAGGGCAGTTTTCCCGACAAGCCGGTGCGCATCGTCGTGCCCTTCGCGGCGGGCAACACGCTCGACACGGCGCTGCGCCAGGTGGCCGAGGTGTTCGACAAGAACACCGGGCAGCCGCTCCTGATCGACAACCGGCCGGGCGGCTCCGGCATCATCGCCGCGCAGAACGTGATGGGGGCGCCGGCCGACGGCTACACGCTGCTGCTGGCCAACACCAGCATGTTCACCATCAATCCGCACACCTTCTCGAAGCTGCCCTACGACCCCGAGAAGAACTTCCGTCCGGTCACGAACTTCCTCGGCGCCTCGATGGTGATGGCGGTCAACAACAACGTGCCCGCGAACAACATCAAGGAGTTCGTCGCCTGGACCAAGTCGCGGCCGGGCAAGGTGTCCTTCGCCTCGTTCACCGCCGGCAACTCCTCGCATTTCGCGGGCGTGATCCTTAACCAGCGCGCGGGCATCGACATGCTCCACGTGCCCTTCAACGGCACGCCGCCGGCGGTGACCAACCTGGTCGGCGGCGAGGTCGATGCGGCCTTCCTGCCGCTGCAGGCCGTCAAGCCGCATGTGGATGCGGGCAAGGTCAAGGTGCTGGCCGTCACCAGTCCGCAGCGCTCGCCGCAGCTGCCGCAGGTCGCGACCTTCCGCGAGCAGGGCTATCCGGACCTCGACATCTACATCTGGGCCGCGATCGTCGCGCCCGCGGCCACGCCCGATGCGGCGATCGGCCGGCTCAACGCCGAGTTCGTGAAGATCCTGCGCACGCCCGAGATCCGGGAGAAGTGGAAGGTCTTCGACTTCGAGCCGCTGCCGTCCACGCCACAGGAGTTCACGCAGTTCGAACGGGCCGACTCGAAGCGCTGGGCCGAGGCGGTGAAGATTTCCGGTTTCAAGGCCAGCGAGTAGTCGATGACCCTCATGAACTCACGCATTCCCTTTGCGCTGCGGCTGCCCGTCTTCGCGGCGCCCATGTTCCTGATCTCCGGCCCCGCGCTGGTGCTCGCCGCCTGCAGGGCCGGCATCGTCGGCGCCTTTCCCACGCCCAATGCGCGCCCCATCGAGACGCTCGATGCATGGATGCGCGAGATCACCGAAGGGCTGGCCCGCGCGCGCGACGAGCAACCCGCGTCGACCCTCGGCCCGTGGTGCGCCAACCTGGTCACGCATTCGTCGAACACGCGGCTGCCGGAAGACCTCGAACTCGTTGCCAAGTACAAGCCACCGATCGTCGTGACGGCGCTGGGCAGTCCCAAGCCGGCGATCGAGGTGGTGCACCGCTATGGCGGGCTGGTGTTCGCCGATGTCATCAACCTGCAGCTCGCGCGCAAGGCGGTCGCGGCCGGCGCCGATGGGCTGGCCTGCGTGTCGGCCGGCGCCGGTGGGCACACGGGCTTTCTCTCGCCCTTCGCTTTCGTGAGTGCGGTGCGCGAATTCTTCGACGGCCATGTGATCGCCGGCGGCGGCATCAGCGACGGCTGGGGCGTGGCCGGCGCGATCGCGGCCGGCGCGGACTTCGTCTACATGGGCACGCGCTTCATCCCGGTGGCCGAGAGCCTGGCGCCCGAGGCCTACAAGCAGATGCTGGTCGACAGCACGGTCGATGACCTGGTGGTGAGCGCCGGCATCACCGGCACGCCGGCGAGCTGGCTCAAGCCCTCGCTGCGCGCCAACGGGCTCGACCCCGATCACATGCCCGACGCGCCCGCGCGGCAGTACGACAGCAGCCAGTCGATCGCGGCCAAGCGCTGGAAGGACGTGTGGGCGGCCGGGCAGGGCGTGGGCGCGATCCGCGAGGTGGAGCCGGTGGCCGCCGTGGTGGACCGGCTCGAACGCGAGTACGCGCAGGCCGCCGCGCGCTTCGCCGGGCTTCGCTATCCGCCGTCGCAGGAGACGGCGGCCTGGAGGAGAGCTGCATGACCGAACCCGTCTACATCCTCGGCGGCTGCCAGACCGACTTCGCCAAGGCCTGGTCGCGCACCGGCGAGGACATCTCGGACATGGTGCGCGAGGGCACGCTCGGCGCACTCGCCGCGGCGCGGGTCGATGCGGCGCAGATCCAGAGCATCCATGTCGGCAATGCCTTCGCCGAGCTGCAGCGCCAGCAGGCGCACCTGGGTGCGATGGTGTCGCAGGTGGTGCCCGAACTATGGGGCGTGCCCGCGATGCGGCACGAGGGCGCCTGCGCCTCGTCCTCGCTCGGCGTGCTCGCCGCGATGGCCGAGATCGAGGCCGGCCGCTACGACTGTGTGCTGGTGCTCGGCGTCGAGGAGTTCAAGAACCTGCCGGGCAACCTCGCCTCGCAGAACCAGAATGCCGCCGCCTGGCAGGGCCGCGAGGACATCCCCTGCACCTTCATGTGGCCGGCCGCGTTCGGCCGCGTGGCGCAGGAATACGAAGAGCGCTACGGGCTGGACCGGCGCCATCTCAACCGCATCGCCGAACTCAACTATGCCAACGCGCGCCGCAATCCGCTGGCGCAGACCCGGCGCTGGCAGTTCGACGAACGCAGCTTCACCGACGACGACGAGGCCAATCCGCTGATCGAGCCCGGCACGCGCCGGCAGGACTGCGGCCAGGTCACCGACGGCGCCTGCGCCGTGGTGCTGGCCTCGGGCCACTTCCTGCGCGAACACCGGCGCGACGGCGCCGCGCCGCCGCGCATCGCGGGCTGGGGCCATCGCACCGCGGGCCTGCGCCTGCTCGACAAGCTGGAGCGCAGCCGCGGTGCGGCCTATGTGTTCCCGCATGTGCGCGAGACCATCGAGGACGCGTGGCGGCGCGCCGGCGTCGGCGGCATCGACGCGATGGACGGCGTGGAGACGCACGACTGCTTCACCACCACCGAGTACATGGCCATCGACCACCTCGGCCTCAGCACGCCGGGGCAGAGCTGGCAGGCGGTGGAGGACGGCAGTATCGATCCCGGCGGGCGTTGCCCGGTCAACATGAGCGGCGGCCTGATCGGCTGCGGCCATCCGGTCGGCGCCACCGGCACGCGCATGCTCTTCGATGCCGCGCGGCAAGTGACGGGCGAGGCGGGCGAGTGCCAGATCGAAGGCGCGCGGCGCATCCAGACGCTGAACATCGGCGGCTCCTGCGCGACCGTCGTCAGCTTCGTGGTCGAGCGCTGACAATCCTGCGGTGGCACTCACCCCGGAAGAACTCGACCTGCGCCGCGAAGCGCTGGCCACCAGCACGCTCGACCACGGCCTGCAATTGCTCGGCGACCGCTGGACCATGGCGGTCGTGCTCGGCGCCTTCCTCGGCGTGCGCCGCTTCGACGAATGGCAGAGCCGGCTCGCCATACCGCGCCATACGCTGGCGCAGCGCCTGCGCGCGCTGACCGCGCTCGGCCTGCTGCGCCAGCGGCCGTATCAGGAACGGCCGCTGCGCCATGCCTACCATCTCACCGCCAAGGGCCTGTCGCTCTATCCGCATGTGCTGATGATGTGGTCGTGGGAGCGGCGCTGGGGCACGCGCGCGACCGACCTGCCGCAGCGGCTGGTGCACGCCGGCTGCGGCCACGCCTTCGTGCCTTGGCTCGCCTGTGGCGCCTGCCACGAGAAGGTCGGCATCGGCGACCTGGGCTTCACGCTGCAGCCGAACGCGGCGCTGCGCGCGCGCGCGCCCGCCCGCGGCCGCGCGCCCCGGCTCGCGCAGGCCGAAGGCGACGGCTCGAGCAGGGGCCTGCGCGTGGACCGCTGGGCGCTGCTGATCATCTCGGCCGTGCTGCTCGGCTGCCACCATTTCGACGAACTCAGCCACGTGCTGGGCATCGGCAGCAGCGTGCTGTCGCGCCGTCTGGGCGACATGGTCGACGCCGGGCTGCTGCTGTGCCAGGACGATCTGGTCGACGGGCGGCGCCGGGTCTATCGGCTCACGCCGGCGAGCCGCGATCTGTTCGGCTACATCCTCTGCTTCTCGAGCTGGGCGGCGCGCCATCATTTCCAGGAGCCGAGCTCGATCCGCCCCACGCACCGGGCCTGCGGACATCCGTTCGTACCCGAGGTCGTGTGCAGCCACTGCCGGCGGGTGCTGGAAGCGCGCGAGGTCCGCTTCGAGGCGAGCGCGCCGTGAGGCGCGGCGATGGCCATTCGCCGCCTGTGGCTTCCCGTGCGATCGAGACATTTTTCACGATCGGCGAGATCAGCACGCTCACGGCCGGCGTGCCAACGTGACTCATGACGGTTCCGGTCCAGGAACGTCACTCACAGTCAAAGGAAGCAATACATGGATGCCTTTCGCAACATTTTCGGAATCCGCCCGTCTCCCACGACGCAGATCGCGGTCGGATCAAGGTCGTCGTCGGATTTCAAGATTGAATTTCTCTCGGCATTGAAGACCAATTCCCATTTCAGGCAGCGCGGCTTCAATGGGCTGGTTGCCCGTTATATGGAGCTGTCGCCAGACTCGCCGGAAGGTTCGAAAGAAGATCAGGTATATCGAATAGAGCTGCTGGCGACGGTGATCTCGGAATGCATGCTTCATGGCGAGACCGAGGCGCTTCATATTCTCCTCACGAACGAGCGGATCAACACACTCGGCGTTTACGGCAGGAAAGTAGGCATGTCGCTGCAGGGCTGGGAAACATTGCGGGATGCGCTGCCAAAGGATTTCGCTGCCCCCAATTTTTTTATCGCCAATACGACCATCGACGGCTCCCAGTGCAAGGTAGTGTTCGAGGTCATGCATCGAATGCCTGCCTTGAACAACATCCGTTTATTCAAGGTGACGCTGCAGGACAAAGACTTCGAGGGTGTGGATTGTCTGTGTCTGAGCAAGCCCCTCCTGCTCGATGTCTACGGTGGATATAAATCGGAACTCATGGTGCTCAAAATCGTGGAGAAAACCCAGCTTCGCGAGTTGAATATGCATGGCTGCGACCTAAACGATGTTCCACAGCTCCATGTGGTCCAAGCGCTGAAGGAGCACCAGCAAGGGATCGAGGCGCTCTGGTGGGCTCCTGCCAGCTGCTTCCCGGAGCCCGTCAAATTGCTGATCGACGTCTGTGAGAAGAACGCGAACTCGCTGACCAGTTTTTCGCTGGAGGACGCCGACGTTTCCGACGCTCTCGGCGACAAAACGATCCACCTCGCCAGACTGACGCAAATCAACGGTCTTCGCGTACTTAATCTCAAGAACAACTATTACATACATGACTCGATCCTGGCGCAGACTGTCCAGATGCTGCGAGACGGCAAGACGAAGTTGCGGGAGTTGAACCTGTATCGAACCGCCGCAGGCCCTCTTTGTTTCCAAGAACTGGCGATCGCTCTGAAACAGAACACGACGCTGACCCGGCTCACGATCAGTTGGAATGCCGAAGGCGTCAAGCTTCTGATGGAGGCCATGGAGTTCAACGAAACCCTGCAGGAAATCAACGTGCTCGACGCGGAAAGACATCCGGAGGAGGTGCAGCAGCTCCAGGCATATGGCCACCGCAATCGCGAGCTGATGTACCAGCGGATGAAAGTTCCTAACGTTTCTTATATACAGGGTGGCATGGGGGTGCTGCTGAACAGTGGTCAGGTTCGGATGTATGAAGATCTCGCCAACTTTGCGGCCACGGTGGCATACGAGCTAGACCGGGAGTCGGCCCTTCATTTGGCCGTCCTCAACAGGGCAGCCTGGGCGGATGCCGAAGAAGCCAAGCAGGATTGGGACAAGAAGCGGCAGCAGGACGAATAACGGCGGCAGGACGAGCCGCAGCGTCCGGATGGGGCGCCCGGCGGCCGGTGAGGTGCGGCGATGGGTCGCCGTCCTTCGGCGGCCAGCGGGCGCCGCTCAGCCGCGCGAGAGCGAAAGGATGTGGCCGCTGCGCGGATCGCCGCGGCCCGAGCGCACCGCCGCGTAGGCCGCCTGCACCGCCGCAGCGCCGTGATGGTGCTCGACGCGCAGCCAGGGCGCGCGTGGATCCGTCACCTGCGTGGTGAAGGCGTTCCACGCCAGCGCCATGCGTTCGCCGAAGCGCTCTGCGCCCCATTCGGCGCTGCGCTTCTTGATCTGCGCCGGCGCAAAGAAGAGCGTGGCGCGCGGGCCGGGCAGGTCGCGGCCCGCGCCGCTGGGCGCGAGCTGGTCCACGTGCGCGCCGCCGATCGAGGCGCTGTATTTCAACCGGGTGAAGCGCGTGTGCACGGCGTGCCGCAGCGCGCCATTGCCGGCGAAGTCGATGTAGACGCACGGCATGTCGGCCGCCAGCTGGTCGAGTTCCTCGTAGGCCAGCACGCGCTCGTAGCAGCCCAGCGATTCGCAGAAGGCCTTGTTGGCGGCCGAGGTCAGGCCGACCACTTCGATGCCGTCGCGCTGCGCGAGCTGGAAGGCGGTGCCGTAGGCGGTCTTGCTCGATGCGCTCGAGAGCAACGCGACGCCGGGATCGGCGCCGAAGAAATCGTTGTCGGCGAAGAAGTCGTCGATCAGCCACGAGGTGATGAAGAGCGGGCGCAGCAGCGCCTGGATGTCTTCGGTGCCGGCGGTGTAGAGCGGGTCGGCCTGGCTGCGGAAATACTGGTTGTAGACCGCGGGCAGCGCGGCGCGGTGGGCGGTGCCGTCGGCGAAGCGCTCCGGCGACAGGCGCTCGGGCGTGAGCACGACCGCCGAGGCCATCGGGAAGTAGCCGTACAGGAGCTCGCCGACCGCGACGCCCGGATGCAGCGAGTGCGTGACGGTCGCGAAACCCCACACGGGGATGGTGCCCCAGCCGTCTTCGCCGGTCGGGTAGAACTGCCAGTAGTTCATGGCCTCGCCGAAGGCGGCGTAGGTGATGTTGTTGGCCGTGAGGGCGAAGCTGTCGATCCGCACGCGGACCTGGCCGTCGGCCAGGCGCGTGTCATCGGCCTCGTGAAGGCGAGTGATCGAGAGATCGTCCTTGCGGATCTGCAGTTCGATGGTGCTCATGAAATCACGTTACCGCAGACCTGCGTCGCTTGCTTGAAAAAAGCCCGGTGCCGCGTCGCATGGGCGACGCCGCACCGGGCCTTTCGCGAAACGGGCCGGCCGCGATCAGACGATCGAGAGTTCGACGTCGATGTTGCCGCGCGTGGCGTTCGAGTACGGGCACACCTGGTGCGCGGCCTCGACCAGCTGCTTCTTCTGCGCATCGTCCAGGCCCGGCAGCGTGATCGCGAGCTTGACCGCGATGCCGTAGGCCGCGCCGCCGTCCGTCGGGCCGAGGGAAACGCTGGCGTCGATGGCCACGTCGTCCGGCACCTTGACCTTGATCTTGGGACCGACCGCCTTCATCGCGCCGATGAAGCAGGCCGAGTAGCCGACCGCGAACAGCTGCTCGGGGTTGGTGCCGGGCTTGCCGGTGCCGGGCGAGCTGAGCTTGACGTCGAGCGCGTCGTCGCTGGTCTTGCCGGCGCCGTCGCGGCCGCCGATGGTGTGGGACTGCGCGGTGTAGAGCACTTTGTCGAGTTTCTTGACCATGGTGGTTCCTTCGGTTGGTTGGGGGAAAAAGACTAGGCAGCCTTGACGCGATCGCGCAGGGTCTGGATCTGCTGCGTGAGGGCGATGAGTTCGGGCACCGAGCACTGCGTGGCGGCCATCAGGCAGCCCGGCACGCCGGCGGCGCGCGCCTTGAGCTTGCGGCCCGCGGCGGTGAGGGTGACGCGGACCCGGCGCTCGTCATCGACATCGCGGATGCGCGCCACCAGGCCGCTGGCTTCGAGCCGCTTGAGCAAGGGCGTGAGCGTGCCCGAATCGAGCGAGAGTCGCTCGCCGAGCTCGGACACCATGAGCCCGTCGCGCTCCCACAGCACCAGCATCACGAGGTATTGCGGGTAGGTGAGATGGAGCTTGTCGAGCAGCGGCTTGTAGAGCTTGGTCATCGCCAGCGAGGCGGAGTAGACCGCGAAGCAGAGCTGGTTGTCGAGCCGGAGCATCTCGTCGGTCGATGGGGGCTGGGTGCGCATGGCCGGAAGTATAGCCTCCAATTAAATTGTGTGCAATGTAATTTGTGAGAATTGTTGTCTTGCCCCCCTCTCCCTCCGGGAGAGGGCTGGGGTGAGCGCGCCGGACCTCCGCAAAGGCCCCCTCATCGCCCACTGAACCGCGAAGGTCTCCGCTCGACAAAGGACCGTACCCCTTCGGCCGCATCCTCGCTGTTCGCCAGCCGCTGCTGCACCGGAATGAAATCCGCGACGGCTGCCGCCGGCCCCTGTTCGATCGCCTTCACTACATTGAGCCGTGTCGCCACCACCGCCAGCGGCGCCTGCGCCGCGATGCGCTGCGCGATGCGCAAAGCCTCGTCGAGTTCCTCCCCGGCCGGCACCACCTTCTGCACGAAGTTCAGCCGGAAGGCCTCGGCGCTGCCGAACTCGTCGGCCGTCAGCAGATGCAGCATGGCGTTGCCCAGCCCCGCGCGCTCCGCCATGCGCAGCGTCGCGCCGCCGGTGGCCATGATGCCGCGCTGCACTTCCATCTGCGAGAAGCGGCAGTTGTCGGCCGCGACCACGATGTCGGCGCCCAGCATCAGCTCGATGCCGACCGTGAAGCAGATCCCCTTGACCGCCACCACCATCGGCTTGCTGCGTCGCCGGTAGCCGGGCAGGCCGTAGTCGTGCGGCTCGACCAGTCCTGCGGGAATCGCCTTCTCGCCGCGCTTCATGTACTCGGCCACCGCGGGCAGATCCAGCCCGGCGGTGAAGTGATCGCCGAATGCGTGCAGCACGCCCACGCGCAGCGCCGGATCGTCGTCGAGCCGCGTGTAGGCCTCGGCCAGTTCGCGGAACATGCGCGGCGTCCAGCCGTTGCGCTTGGTCGGGCGGTTGATGCCGATCAGCAGCACGTGGTCGAGCACCTGGGTGTCGATGCAGCCTTCGGGCGGCGGCGTGGTGGGCGTGGCGGTCATGGACGACCTCGTTCAGTAGCTGTAGACGCCGCGGCCCGTCTTGCGGCCCAGCTGTCCGGCCGCCACCATCTCCTTGAGCAGCGGGCAGGGCCGGTACTTGGAGTCGCCGAACTGTTCGAGGTAGACCTCCATCACGGCCAGGCAGACATCGAGCCCGATCATGTCGGCCAGTGCCAGCGGCCCGATCGGCTGGTTGCAGCCCAGCTTCATGCCGGCGTCGATGTCCTCGGCCGTCGCAAGCCCTTCGGCCAGCACGAAGAAGGCCTCGTTGATCATCGGCACCAGAATGCGGTTGACCACGAAGCCGGGCGCGTTCTTCACCGTGATCGGCGACTTGCCCAGCGTCACCGCCAGCGCCTTCACCGCATCGTGCGTGGCGTCGCTGGTGAGGTAGCCGCGGATGATCTCGACCAGCGCCATCATCGGCACCGGGTTGAAGAAGTGCATGCCGATGAAGCGGTCGGCGCGCGAGGTGGCCGCCGCCAGCTGGGTGATCGAGATCGACGAGGTGTTCGAGGCGATGATCGCTTCGGGCGGGGGCAGGGCATCGACCTGCTGGAGGATCTTGAGCTTGAGCGCGTGGTTCTCGGTCGCCGCCTCGATCACGAGTTGAGCCGCCTTGAGCTCGTCGTAGTTCGTCGAACCCTTGATCAGCGCCAGCGCGGCATCCTTCTGCGCCGTGCTGAGCTTGTCCTTCTTGATCAGCCTGTCGAGACTGCCGGCGACCGTCGAGAGGCCCTTGTCGACCGCGGCCTGCGCGATGTCGACCATCACGACCTTGACGCCCGCGACGGCGCAGGCCTGCGCGATGCCGTTGCCCATCGTGCCCGCGCCGATGATGCCGACTGTGTGGATTGCCATGAGAAATGCTCCTGAAGAAAAAAAGGGAGGGACGCTCCGAAGTCGCCCATCACGGCATTGTGAAACACGCGCGCGGGCGCCGCATTGCCGCGTGTGACAGCGGGCTTGATTTACAGTCCTGCGTACCCGTCTCCTTCTTCTGCACGAACCCGTACCCATGACCACCCTCGGCACCCCCTTGTCTCCTTCCGCCACCCGTGTGATGCTGCTCGGCTCGGGCGAGCTCGGCAAGGAAGTGCTGATCGCGCTGCAGCGCCTCGGCGTCGAAACCATCGCGGTCGACCGCTACGAGAATGCGCCGGGCCAGCAGGTGGCGCACCATGCGCGCACCCTCACGATGAGCGATCCCGTGCAGCTGAAAGCGCTGATCGAGGCCGAGCGGCCGCTGCTGGTGGTGCCCGAGATCGAGGCCATCGCCACGCCGGTGCTGCAGCAGCTCGAGGATGCCGGCGTGGTGCGCGTGATCCCGACCGCGCGCGCCGCGCGCCTCACGATGGACCGCGAAGGCATTCGCCGCCTGGCCGCCGAGACGCTGGGCGTGCCGACCAGCCCCTACAAGTTCTGCGATTCGCTGGCCCAGCTGCAGGCGGCGATCGACGAAGGCATCGGCTATCCCTGCATCGTCAAGCCCGTGATGAGCAGCTCGGGCAAGGGCCAGAGCAAGATCGACGGGCCGGCCGACGTCCAGAAGGCCTGGGACTGTGCGATGGCCGGGGGCCGGGTGAGCCACGGCCGCGTGATCGTCGAGGGCTTCATCGATTTCGACTACGAGATCACGCTGCTCACGGTGCGCGCGCTCGACGAGGCCGGCGCCGTGCAGACCCGCTTCTGCGAGCCCATCGGCCACCTGCAGGTCCATGGCGACTATGTCGAGAGCTGGCAGCCGCATCCGATGGCGCCGGCCGCGCTGCAAAAGGCGCAGCAGATCGCGCAGGCGGTGACGGCCGATCTCGGCGGGCAGGGACTCTTCGGCGTCGAGCTGTTCGTCAAGTGCGAGCAGGTCTGGTTCAGCGAGGTCAGCCCGCGGCCGCACGACACCGGCCTGGTGACCCTGGCGACCCAGTGGCAGAACGAGTTCGAGCTGCATGCGCGCGCGATCCTCGGCCTGCCGGTCGACACCACGCTCAAGAGCGCGGGCGCGAGCGCCGTGGTCTACGGCGGCGTGGATGCGGCCGGCATCGTCTTCGACGGCGTGGCCGATGCGCTGCGCGTGCCCGGCACCGATGTGCGCCTGTTCGGCAAGCCCGAGAGCTTCGTCAAGCGCCGCATGGGCGTGGCGGTGGCGCATGCGGCCGACATCGACACCGCGCGCCGCAATGCCAAGGAAGCCGCGTCGCGCATCCGCCCTCGCCGGGCCTGAACTTCACACCTCCGGAGACTCCCCATGCTGCACCCTCAAGCCCGCGCGCTGCTCGACCTCATGGAACAGCGCGGCGTCCCGCCGACCCACACCCTGTCGCCGGCCGACGCGCGCGCCTTCTACCGCGAACGGCGCAGCGTCACGCAGCCCGAACCCGGGGAGGTCGCCGAGGTGCGCGAACTCGCCGCGACCGGCCCGCACGGCACGATCCCGCTGCGGCTCTATCGTCCGCTGGGCACGAGCCGTGCGGCGCTGCTGCCGGTGCTGGTCTACTACCACGGCGGCGGCTGGGTTATCGGCGACCTCGACACGCACGACACGCTGTGCCGCGAGCTCGCCAATCTGTCGGGATGCGCCGTGGTCGCCGTCGACTACCGCATGGGTCCGGAGCACCGCTTTCCCGCCGCGGTCGACGACGTGCTCGCCGCCACGCGCTGGGTGCGCAAGGAAGCGGGCGCGCTCGGGCTCGATGCCACCCGGCTCGCGGTCGGCGGCGACAGCGCCGGCGGCAACCTGGCCGCCGTGGTGGCGATCGCGGCGCGCGATGCGGGCGACCTGCCGATCGCGTTCCAGCTGCTGATCTATCCCGCGACCGACATGCGCCGCGGCCACGCGTCGCACACCACCAATGGCCAGGGCTATTTGCTCACCAGCGATTCGATCACGTATTTCCACGACCATTACATCGCCGATCCGAAGCACGACCTCGAGTGGCGTGCCTCGCCGCTGCTGCAAGACAAGCTCGCGGGCCTGCCGCCGGCACTGGTGCTCACCGCCGGCTACGACCCGCTGCGCGACGAGGGGCTGGACTACGCGCGTGCGCTGACCGCGGCCGGCAACCGCGCGAGCTACGTCTGCTTCGAGCGCCAGATCCACGGCTTCATCACGATGGGCCGGGTGCTCGACGAGGCGAACACCGCCGTGGCGCTGTGCGCGGTCGAACTGCGCCGCGCCCTGACCTCCGCTCGCCGCTAACACGCCTCTGGGGCGAGCTACTCCTCCACAAAGGCCTCTTCGCGTTTGGCCTTGATCGAAGGCAGCAGCACGATGCCCAGCAGCAGGCAGGCCGCCAACAGCAGGCCGGCGGACAGCGGCCGCGTGACGAACACGCTCCAGGTGCCGCGCGACAGCAGCAGCGCACGGCGCAGGTTCTCCTCCATCATCGGCCCGAGGATGAAGCCCAGCAGCAGCGGCGCCGGCTCGGCCTTGAGCTTGAGGAACAGGTAGCCGATGAAGCCGAAGGCGCCGACCATCCAGACGTCGAAGGTGTTGTTGTTGGTCGAGTACACGCCGATCGCGCAGAACAGCACGATCGCCGGGAACAGGAACCTGTAGGGCACCGTCAGCAGCTTGATCCACATGCCGATCAGCGGCAGGTTGAGCACGATGAGCATCGCGTTGCCGATCCACATCGAAGCGATCAGGCCCCAGAACAGCTCGGGGTTGCTGGTCATGACCTGCGGGCCGGGCTGGATGTTGTGGATGGTCATCGCGCCCACCATCAGCGCCATCACCGCGTTGGGCGGAATGCCCAGCGTGAGCAGCGGGATGAAGGAGGTCTGCGCGCCGGCATTGTTGGCCGATTCGGGCGAGGCCACGCCGCGGATGTTGCCCTTGCCGAAGGGGATTTCGCCGGGCTTCATCCGGATCTTCTTCTCCAGTGCGTAGGCCGCGAAGGCTGCCAGCAGCGCGCCGCCGCCCGGCAGGATGCCGAGGGCCGAGCCGAGCGCGGTGCCGCGCAGCACGGCCGGCGTCATGCGCTTGAAGTCGTCCCGCGTGGGCCACAGGCCCTTGACGTCGGCGGTGAACACCTCGCGCTCGTCCTCGGGCTGCGACAGGTTGCCGATGATCTCGCCGTAGCCGAACACGCCCATCGCGATCACCACGAAGCCGATGCCGTCGGTCAGCTCCGGGATGTCGAAGCTGAAGCGCGCCACGCCGGAGTTGACGTCCGTGCCCACGATGCCCAGCAGCAGACCGAGCACGATCATCGCGACCGCCTTCAGCAGCGAGCCCGAGGCCAGCACGACGGCACCGATCAGGCCCAGCGTCATGAGCGAGAAGTACTCGGCCGGCCCGAACTTGAAGGCCAGCTCGGTCAGCGGCGGCGCGAAGGCCGCCAGGATCAAGGTGCCCACGCAACCGGCGAAGAAGGAGCCCAGGCCGGCGGCGGCGAGCGCGGGGCCGGCGCGGCCCTGTCGTGCCATCTGGTAGCCATCGATGCAAGTCACCACCGACGAGGATTCGCCGGGCAGGTTGACCAGGATGGCGGTGGTGGAGCCGCCGTACTGCGCGCCGTAGTAGATGCCCGCGAGCATGATCAGCGCCGACACCGGCGGCAGCGCATAGGTGGCCGGCAGCAGCATCGCGATGGTGGCCACCGGGCCGATGCCCGGCAGCACGCCGATCAGCGTGCCCAGGATGCAGCCGATCAGGCAGTACAGCAGGTTGGTGAAGGTGAAGGCGACACCGAAGCCGATGCTCAGGTTGTGAATCAGATCCATGGCGCGCTCCTCAACCCGTGATGAAGGTCGGCCAGACCTGGATCTGCAGCTTGAGCGCCCAGATGAAGGCCACGTAGCTGCCTGCTGCCAGGATGGTCGCGAGCACCAGCACGTCGCGCAGCTTGAACTGCTCACCGGCCAGGCTCGAGATGAGGGTCAGTGCGTAGATCGCGAGGATCATCCCCATGGCCGGCAGGCCGATGCTCGGCAATCCGCCGAGCAGCACGCCGAACGCGAGGTTGGCGCCGAGCACGAAGGCCAGCGGCCTCCAGGCCCATTTGCCGATCTTTCCGCCGTCGAGGGCCTCGACCACCAGCCCCTGGAACATGATCGCCGCGCCGAGGATCGCCAGCAGGATCCCCAGCATGAGCGGAAAGTAACCGGGCCCCATGCGGGCGCCGTCCCCGATGTTGTAGGTGGTGGCGCCGACGGCGAAGGCGCCCCCGACCGCAGCGAACATGACTCCTGAAAAGAAGTCGGCCTGACTCTTGATGCGCATTGTCTCGCTCCTCGTTGTAGTGGCATCGAGGGTCGTCGCCTGAGACTGACTGGTTGCTGACCAGGACTGTACGGACTTCCACGTACCAGGGGGCCGTGCCCCATGAGGAAAGGCGCCCGAGGGAGCCGGTTCAGCCAAAGAAAAAGGCTCCCGAAGGAGCCTTGTGCTGGATGCCGGAAGGGCTTAGTAGCCGCCGCGGCCACCGCCGCCGCCGCCGTAGCCGCCACCGCCGCTGCGATTGCCGCCACCACCGCCGCCGCCGCCGTAACCACCGCCGCCGCCGCCACCACCGTAGCCGCCGCCACCGCCGCTGCGGCCACCACCACCACCGCCGAAGCCGCCGGGCGAACGGGGCTCCATCGGACGGGCTTCATTGACGGTCAGGCTGCGGCCGTCGAGCGATTGGCCGTTCAGGCCTTCGATGGCAGCGAGTGCTTCCGCATCGGTGCCCATTTCGACGAAGCCGAAGCCCTTGGAGCGACCGCTGTCGCGTTCCATCATGACCTTGGCGCTGGCGACCGAGCCGTAAGCGGCGAAAGCCTGCTCCAGATCGTTGTCGCGCACGGAGTAAGCGAGGTTGCCTACGTAGAGTTTCTTGCCCATGGAGGGACTCCTAATCAAACCAAAAAAACAAAGCGATGGAGTCCCAGTATCACAACAAACTAAACAGGCGCTGTGGCGCGAAACTGACCGATCACCGGATCGCGAACCAGGCAGCAGGGCCGCTGGATCGCTCCGGCATTGTCGTTCACTATTTGACTTTTGGGTGAAATGCTTTGATTTTTAGGCAGACCGGGCCGAAATGAGGCGGAAAAGCGTCACTGGCGGCCCGTTCAGCGCCTCTTGCGAAGCGGCTCCAGCAGCCCCTTGAGCCCGTTGTGGTCGATCTCGTGCATCAGCGCCAGCAGGCGGCCGATCTCTCCCTCGGGGAAGCCCTCGCGGGCAAACCAGTTCAGGTAGTTGCCGGGCAGGTCGGCGATCAGCCGGCCCTTGTATTTGCCGAAGGGCATCTCGCGGGTCAGCAGACGTTCGAGGTCATCGGGGTTCATGCTGGCTATGCTCCTTCATCTTCGCGATCTTCATTCCATGCCATTCCATTCCCTGGGCCTCGACCCCGCCCTGGTGCGCGCCGCCACCGACAAAGGCTATGCCGCGCCCACGGCCATCCAGGCCGAAGCCATCCCCGCGATTCTGCAGGGCCGCGATCTGCTCGGCGCAGCGCAGACCGGCTCGGGCAAGACGGCGGCCTTCGCGCTGCCGCTGCTGCAACGCGTGGCGGCCGGGGGCCGGCACGCGCCGCGCCGGCTGCGTGCGCTGATCCTCGTGCCCACGCGTGAACTCGCGGCGCAGGTCGGCGAGTCGATGCGCGGTCTCGCGCAGCACCTGACGGCGCCGCCCAGGATCGCGGTCGCCTTCGGCGGCGTCTCCATCAATCCGCAGATGATGGCGCTGCGCGGCGGCGCGGACATCATGGTCGCCACGCCGGGCCGCCTGCTGGACCTGATCGACCATCGCGCAGTGCGGCTGGACGCGGTGGACATGCTGGTGCTGGACGAGGCCGACCGCCTGTTCGACCTCGGCTTTGCCGACGAACTCGGGCGCGTCCTCGCGCTGCTTCCCGCGCGGCGGCAGAACCTGCTGTTCTCGGCGACCTTCCCGCCGGCGATCCAGTCCTTCGCCGAGGCCTTGCTGCACGACCCCGTGCGGGTCGAGGTGCAGTCCGAAGCGGCCGGGCAACCCGACATCGCCCAGCGCGCGATCGAGGTCGATCCCGGACGCCGCACGCAGCTGCTGCGCCATCTGGTCCGGGACGAGGGCTGGGCGCGGGTGCTGGTCTTCGTCGCCACCAAGCATGCGGCCGAGATCGTGGCCGACAAGCTGCGCAAGGCCGACATCCATGCCGAGCCCTTTCACGGCCTGCTCAGCCAGGGCAAGCGCACGCAGGTGCTCGCCGACTTCAAGGCCTCGCGCGTGCAGGTGGTGATCGCCACCGACCTCGCTGCGCGCGGCATCGACGTCGTGCAGCTGCCGGCGGTGGTGAACTACGACCTCGCGCGCTCGGCGGTCGACCATGTGCACCGCATCGGCCGCACCGGGCGGGCCGGGGAGCGCGGTGTCGCCGTCAGCTTCGTCAGCGGCGCGACCGACGCGCATTTCAGGTTGATCGAGAAACGCCAGGGCCTGAACGTGCCGCGCGAGCAGGTGCCGGGCTTCGAGCCCGTCGAGGCCGCGCCGCCCGCCGACAAGGGCACGGGCGGCATCAAGGGCAAGCGTCCGAGCAAGAAGGACAAGCTGCGCGCCGCGGCCGCGCGCTGAACCCCGGCCCGGGCTCAGGCCTTGCGCGCGTGCGACGCGTTGCGGCGGACCGCACCCGATCGCGCGCGCAGCGTGTCCCACGCAGCCACGCCGAGCATCACGAGCGTGGTCAGCCCGTTCAGCGTGAGCAGATCGATCCGGGCAACGAGCGCCAGCAGCGCCGCGGCGACGGCCACGCCGGCGACGTGCGAAGCAGGGAAGGACCCATACACGATGCGCCGGTAGATGCCGTTGCCCAACAGGTAGGCGACCGGCGCGCCGAGCATCACGATGATGCCCGGCAGATCCAGATGGCCATGCGGATGCGCGATCACGAGCTCGTTGCCCACCGCGGTGACGATGATGCCGCCGACGATCAGCACGTGGACGTAGTGGAAATAGGCGCCCATGCGGCCCGGATCGTCCGAATGCGCGATCGCGTGGCTGCCGTCCTCGCTGCCGGCGTCGAAGTAGAGCCACCACATCGCGAGGCTGCCCGCGAAGGCGATCAGGAAGGCGAGCGTCGAGAGGCTGGTCAAGGTCTGCGTCCTGGCGAAGGTGTCGCCGATCAGCAGGATCGATTCGCCCAGCGCCACGATCACGAACAGCTGGCAACGCTCGGCCAGGTGGCCGCCCTCGATGGTCCAGTCGGCGGTGCGCGAGCGTCCCAGACCCGGCAGCCGGAAGCCGAACATCGGCGACACGTACTCGCAGGCCACCGCGACGGCCCAGCAGGCCATGCGGGTACCGCCCGCCGTCGCGGCGCCGGCGATCCAGAACACCGCTGCGATGCAATTCCACCCGAGGATGCGCGCGAAGTTCGCCGCCAGCGCATGGCGTTCGCGCCGCAGCAGCAGCCAGACGCAGGCCGAGCGCCCGACCTGGATCGCGACGAAGGCGACCGCGAACACCACGCCGCGCTCGGCGAACGCGCCCGGAATGGCCGCCGACATCACCAGCCCCGCCAGCATGACGCCGAACAGCAGCAACCGGATCGGTGCCGAGCGCGGGTCGAACCAGTTCGTCACCCAGCAGGTGTATTGCCAACCCAGCCAGACCGCGAACCAGAGCAGCAGCGTCTGCAGCGCGCCGAGCGGCGTCAGGTGGCCGAGCAGGTAGTGGGACAGCTGGGTGACCGCGAAGACATAGACCAGATCGAAGAACAGCTCTTCGTAGGTGACTCTGGCCTCGGCGCCGTCGCGCTGCCGCAAGGCTGCGGGTTCGGCCACCTTCGACGGGTCATGCATGCAGGTTCTCCCTCAAGCCCGAAAGCGCTTGCGCGTGAGCCCCAGCGCGATCCAGAACGCGACCACGGTGTAGGCCACCAGCACGAGCGCATGGCGTTCCCAGTCGCCGGGCCAGCGGTCCATGAACAAGGGCCGCACCAGCGCCACCGCGTTCGCCAGCGGCAGCCAGTCCGCGATCCGCCGCACCACCGTGGGCAACTGCTCGAGCGGAAAGAACACGCCCGACAGGAACATCATCGGCGTCATGAACAGCGTGAAGTAGTAGGTGAAGAAATCGTAGCCCTTCGCCAGCGCGTTGAAGATCAGCGCGATGCACGAGAAGGTGATGCCCACGCCCACCAGCACGAACCAGGCGACGAACAGCTTCGGGCTGTGGCTGATGTTCAGCGCCAGCATCACGAACAGGATGGCCGTGGTCGTGAAGATCGCCTTGAAGCCGGCCCACAGCATCTCGGCCAGCACCACGTCGTCCAGTCCCACCGGCGCGTTCATGATGCCGTCCCAGGTCTTCTGCACATGCATGCGCGAGAAGGCCGAATAGAGCGCCTCGAACGACGCTGCGTTCATCGCGCTCATGCACACCGAGCCGCTGGCCAGGAACAGGATGTAGGGCACGCTGATGCCGTCGACCTCGATCCGGCCGACCAGCGCGCCCATGCCGTAGCCGAAGGCCACCAGCCAGATCAGCGGCTCGGCGATGTTGCCGATCAGGCTCGGGATCGCGAGCTTGCGCCACACCAGCAGGTTGCGCAGGAACACCGGCCACCAGCGCATCGAGAGCTCGGGCGGGCGCCAGACCGAGGGGCCAGGAGTGGGCGTCATGCTATCCGTCCTCTCGTATCTGCCGGCCCGTCAATTTGAGGAACAGGTCTTCCAGGTTGGCCGGTCGGTGGAAGGTGCGCAGCCCGGCGTGGCCGGCCAGCGCCTCCATCAGCCCGCGCGCATCCTGCGTGTAGAAGAACACCGTCTCGCCGCTGACCTCGACCCGTGCCGCGTACTGCCTGAGTGGCGATTCGGCCAGCGCGAGCGCGCCGTTGCCGTACACCTCGACCACGTCGGGCTCGAGGTGCTCGGCGATCAGGTCGCGCGGCCGGCCCTCGGCGATCTTGCGGCCGTGGTCCAGCACCAGCAGGCGTGAACACAGCCGCTCGGCCTCGTCCATGAAGTGCGTCGTCAGCAGGATCGACTTGCCCTGCTGCAGCAGCAGTTGCAGCCGCTCCCACATCAGGTGCCGCGCCTGCGGATCGAGGCCGGTGGTCGGCTCGTCCAGCATCAGCAGCTTCGGATCGTTGACCAGCGCCCGCGCGAGCGACAGCCGCCGGCGCATGCCGCCCGAGAGCTCGCCGGGCTTCGCATCGGCCTTGTGCGTCAGCGCCGCGAAGTCGAGCAGATAGGGAATGCGCGGCGCGATCTCCGCGCGGCGCATGCCGAAGTAGCGTGCGTAGACCCTGAGGTTCTCGGCGCAGCTGAAGTCGGGATCGAGCGTGTCGAACTGGCTGACCACGCCGAGCTGCGCCTTGATCGCGCGCGCGTCGCGCGGCATCGACAGCCCGCCGAGCGCTTCGATCGTGCCGCTGTCGGGCGTGGTGAGGCCCAGGCACATGCGGATGGTGGTGGTCTTGCCCGCGCCGTTGGGGCCGATCACGCCGAGGCATTCGCCGGGTGCGATCTCGAAGGAGAGGTCGTCGACCACGAGGGTCGATCCGTAGTGCTTGCGCAGATGGCTGGCGTGGAAGAGGGGCGTCGGCACCGGGGCATTGTGGCCCATGCGCTGCAGATCCTGCCCGTGACGCTCAGAGCCGCAGCCCCGTGAACTCCGCCTTCATCCATTCGATGAACGCACGCGCGCGCGCCGGCAGCAGCCGTGCATGGGGATAGATCACGCTCACCGGCCGCGGCGGCGGCTCGAAGTCTTCGAGCACGATCGCGAGCCGGCCTTGCGCCACCATCGGCAGTACCTGGTACGAGAAGAAGTTGCCGAAGCCCAGCCCCGCCGCGCAGGCTTCGACCGCGGGTGCAATGTGGTTGAAGTCGATGTTGCCCCGGGCCGCGATCTTCAGCGGCCGGCCCTGTTCGCGAAAGGCCCAGTGCGCCGAACTGCCGGGCTGCAGGCACACGCAGTTGGCGTCCAGCAGTTCGCGCGGATGCGCCGGCGTGCCGTGCTGCTTCAGATACGCCGGGCTCGCGACCACCACGCGGCGGATGCTGCCCAGCGTCTGCGCGACCAGTGACGAGTCCTCCAGTGCGCTGATGCGGATGCCGACATCGATGCCTTCCTCCAGGAGGTTGACCGTGCGGTCGTGCAGCAGCACGCTGCAACGCACCTTGTGGTGACGCTGGAGAAAACGCACGATGGCGGGCGCGACGTACATGTGCCCGAAAAGCACGGGCGCCGTGACCGTGAGCCGGCCCGCCGGCTCGGCCGCCTCGACCGCGAGCGCGCGATCGGCGGCGTCGGCCGCGGCCAGCACCTCGCGTGCGCTGTCCAGGTAGTGCCGGCCTTCCTCGGTCAGCGAGATGCGGCGCGTGGTGCGGTGGAACAGCCGCACGCCGAGGTGCGCCTCCAGCGCCGCCAGCGCACGCACCACGGCCGGCAGCGAACTGTCGAGCACGTCGGCCGCGCGGGTCAGGCTGCCCTGCTCGGCGATCTGTATGAAGGTGTGCATGGCCTTGAGGCGGTCCATGGCGTGATTAAACCGGAAATCGGAGCAGTCAAATACGACTGATGCCATTACTTCGAAAGATGGAGCAACACAGAATCGACTCCCACAGCCACACCTCCGGAGAAACCCCATGACAGCCGCTCGCCCCGCACAGCCCATCAAGGTCTACGGCTCGTCCGTGTCCGGCCATTCGCACCGGGTGCGGCTTTTTCTTTCGCTGCTCGGCTTGCCCTTCGAGACCATCGAGGTCGACCTGCGCGCCGGTGCACAGCGCACGCCCGAGTTCCTGCGTCGCAACACGTTCGGCCAGGTGCCGGTGATCGAGGATGGCGAAGTGACCCTGCCGGATTCCAATGCGATCCTGGCCTATCTCAACGAGCGCTATGCGCCCGACCCGGCGCGCTGGATGCCGCGCGATCCGCTCGGCGCGGCGCGCGTGCAGCGTTGGCTCTCGGTCGCGGCCGGACAGCTGGCGTCCGGGCCTTCGGTGGCGCGCGTGATCGTGATGTTCGGTCTGCACCGGGAACCGGCCGAGGCGATCGCGCGCTCGCACGACCTGCTGCGCGTGATGGAGTCCGAGCTGGCCGGGCGGCCCTTCCTCGCCGGCCGGCAATCGACGCTGGCCGACATCGCCAACTACAGCTACGTCGCGCATGCGCCCGAAGGCAATGTCTCGCTCGACGCCTATCCGCAGGTGCGCGCTTGGCTGGCGCGCATCGAGGCGCTGCCGGGCTTCGTGCCGATGGCACCGCAGCGGATCGGGCTGGCCGCATGAACGCGCCGGAACGCGTGCCGTGGCACGAGGGCGAGCGCGCCCTGCAGAATCTCGCCGGCGTCGGCGAGCGGATGGCGGAGCTCGGACCGCGCGTACTGCGCGACCACATGCCCGAACAGCATCGGCTCTTCTTCCCGCAACTGCCCTTTTTGGTGGCGGGGAGCATCGATGACCGGCATCAACCCTGGGCCAGCGTGCTGGCCGCGCCACCCGGCTTCGTGCATTCGCCCGATCCGCAGCATCTGCGCGTCGACGCGCGGCCGCTTGCCGGCGATCCGCTGGCTGCGGCCCTCGTCCCGGGCGCATCGATCGGCCTGCTCGGCATCGAGCCGCACACGCGCCGCCGCAACCGCATGAACGGCGTGATCGACGTGGTCGATGCAGAAGGCTTCTCGGTCGAGGTGCGGCAAAGCTTCGGCAACTGCCCCCGGTACATCCAGGCGCGGGAGGCTGTCTTCGTGCCGTGCGACGCCGCGCCAAAGGTCGTGCAGCTCGGCGGTCGGCTGGACGCGAATGCGAGGCGGATGGTGACCCATGCAGACACCTTCTTCATCGCCACTGCCTACCCGTCGGTGGCCGGCTCGGGCGTCGACGGCGAGCCGTCGCATGGCGTCGACGTGTCGCATCGCGGTGGCCGGCCCGGTTTCGTGGGACTGAGCGGCGAGGGCACGCTGACGGTGCCGGACTTCGACGGCAATCTCTTCTTCAACACGCTCGGCAATATCGTCGTGCATCCGCGCGCGGGCCTGCTGTTCATCGACTTCGAGACCGGCGACCTGCTGCAAGTCGCAGTCAGCGCCGAAGTCATCTGGAACGGACCCGAGGTGGACGCCTTCGAGGGCGCGCGCCGGCTGCTTCGGATGCAGGTGCTGGCGGCGCGGCGCATGCCGGCTGCGTTGCCGCTGCGCTGGGGGCGCGCGCAGATGTCGCCGCATCTGGAGGCGACCGGGCGCTGGGCGCAGGCGGCCTGACCGGGCCCGCGCGTCGCGGCCCTCAGCGGAAGACGGGAATGCGGACGTTTGCCGAAGGCCGGTAGTCCCAGCCGCGGTCCATCAGCATGTCGATGTCGAGTCCGTCGGCCAGGAGGGCTTGTACGCCAGCCGCCGCAAGGGTGCAGGCCAGGGCCTGGCCGGGGCACGCGTGCGGGCCATGGCCGAAGCCCAGCATCCGGCGCTCGGCGCGCAGCAACTCGAAGGTCGCGGGCGCCGGGTTGAGCGAGGGATCGCGATTCGCCGCGGCGAGCACCACCAGCACGGCGTCGCCGGGCGCGAGCGGCGTGTCGGCGAGGACCGTCGGCTCGGCCACGAAGCGGCGCGTGTTGTGGACCGAAGGATCGTGCCGCGCGACCTCGTCCACCAGCGGCTGCAGCAGTTCGGCGCGCGACCCGATCTTGCGGCGCAGCCCAGGCTCGCGGGTCAGTGCGATCAGGCTGTTGCCGAGCAGGCCTGCCGTGGCTTCGCAGGTCTGCGACAGCAGGCCGACCAGATTGGCCAGCGTCACACGGGACCCATCGCCCGGCACTTCGGCCTGCACCGCGGCGAGCAGGCTGGCGCCGGTTGCCGGCTGAGCGCTGACCAGCTGTTCGAAGCGCATCATCAGCGCGGCAGCGGCCTCGCTCGCGGCCTGCAGCTGCGGCACGCTCGACAGCGCGGAAAGGCAGGCGACGAAGTCGCGCATCCAGTCCGTCACGCGCAGCAGCATGTCGTCGGCGAACCCGAGCAGGTGCGCGACGGCGCAGACGGGCATGGCAAAGCAGAGATCCGACACCGGCGCAGCAGGCAGCCCGGCCGCAATCTTCAGCGCCGCCGCGTGCACGGCCTGCCGGTCGAGCCCGGCCAGTGCGCGCTGCAGCGGCGGCCGGTGCGCCACGTGTGGCGCGCCGTCGTTCATCCGCACCAGATGGCCGAATACTTCGCCGGCCGGCGTGCCCGCGATGGCGCGCGGCACCGCCTCGGCCGGCGGGCGCACGCGCAGTGCTTCGCACGCGAGCACCTCGCACACGACCTCGGCGCGGCTCGCGACCCACAACCGAAGGTGCTCGTCGAAGACCAGCGGCGGCCCGTTGCGCAGGGCCGCATACCAGGGATAGGGATTCGGATGCGTGACGGCGGCGATCACGTCGGCGGGCGAGGCGGGCGGTTTCATGCCTGCAGTGTGCCGCTTCCTTTGCGTTCACACTTCGTTTAGCATCGAAGTATGGATGCAATCACTGCCGACACCCACCTCGCGCGCCTGGCCGGCGCCATCGCCGAGCCGGCGCGCGCGCGCATGCTGTGCTGCCTGCTCGACGGCCATGCGCGCACGGCGACCGAGCTGGCGGCCGTGGCCGAGGTCGCCGCCTCGACCGCGAGCGCGCATCTGGCAAGGCTCAGGGAGCAGCGGCTGGTCGAATCGGTCGCGCAAGGCAAGCACCGCTACTTCCGCCTCGCCAGCCCCGAGGTCGGCGCCGCGCTCGAAGGCCTGCTGGTGGTGGCCGGTGCGCCGCGCGGCGAATTCAAGCCCACCGCGCCGAGCCGCCTGCGCGCGGCGCGCACCTGCTACGACCACATCGCCGGCATGGCCGGCGTCGCGCTGCACGACCGGCTGCATGCACAGGGCTGGCTGCAGCAGAAGGCCGAGGACGGCGATTACGAACTCACGCCCGACGGTGCGGTCGCGCTCGAAAGCCTGGGCATCGATGTCGACGGTGCGCGCGGTTCGCGCCGCCGCTTTGCCTGCGCCTGTCTCGACTGGAGCGAGCGGCGTGCGCACCTGGGCGGCGCGCTCGGCGCGGCCTGGCTGCAGCTGTCGCTGCGGCGCGGCTGGGTGCGGCAGGAACTCGATGGCCGCGCATTGACGCTCACGCCCAAGGCGCAGCGCGAAATGCCGGAACTCTTCGAATCGAACTGAGCGCTTCGCCGGCTACTGGAACGCCACTTCGGCAAAGCTGCGCAGCTTGCGGCTGTGCAGCCGGCTCGTGCCTTCGCTGCGCAGCACGTCGATCGCGGCCATGCCGATGCGCAGGTGCTGCTCGACGCGCTCGCGGTAGAACTGGTTGGCCATGCCGGGCAGCTTGATCTCGCCGTGCAGCGGCTTGTCGCTCACGCACAGCAGGGTGCCGTAGGGCACGCGAAAGCGAAAGCCGTTGGCGGCGATGGTGGCGCTTTCCATGTCGAGCGCCACGGCGCGGCTCTGGCTGAAGCGGCGCTGCGGCCGGTTGCCGGGCAAGAGCTCCCAGTTGCGGTTGTCGGTGCTCGCGACGGTGCCGGTGCGCATGATCTTCTTGAGCTCGGGCCCCTCGGTGCCGGTGACCTGCGCCACCGCCTTCTCGAGCGCGAGCTGGATCTCCGACAGCGCCGGGATCGGCACCCACAGCGGCAGCTCCTCGTCGAGCACGTGGTCCTCGCGCACATAGGCATGCGCGAGCACGTAGTCGCCCAGCTGCTGCCCCTGCCGCAGGCCGGCGCAATGGCCGAGCATCATCCACGCATGCGGGCGCAGCACCGCGACGTGGTCGGTGATGGTCTTGGCATTGGCCGGGCCGACGCCGATGTTGACCATCGTGATGCCGCTGCAATCCTCGCGCACCAGGTGGTAGGCCGGCATCTGCGGCAGCCGCGGCGGCGGCGTGCCCTGCGTGCCGTCGAGCAGGGCACCGAAGGTCTTGCTCGACCCCGCGGCCAGTCCGCGCCGGCGGGTGATCACGTTGCCGGGCTGGATGAAGGCGACGTATTCGCTGTGCGCGTCGGTCATCGCCTCGAGGCCGAGCCGCACGAACTCGTCGATGTAGAACTGGTAGTTGGTGAACAGCACGAAGTTCTGGAACCACTCGGGCGCGGTGCCGGTGTAGTGGCGCAGCCGGTGCAGCGAGTAGTCGACGCGCGCGCCGGTGAAGAGGGCGAGCGGCTGCGCCTCCCCGGGCCGCGCCTCGAAGGTGCCGTTGGCAATGCCGTCGTCCATCGCGCCGAGGTCGGGCAGGTCGAACACGTCGCGCATCAGTGCGCGGCGCTCGGCACTCATGTTGCCTTCGATGTGGTCGTTCTCGGCGAAGGAGAAGTGGATCGGGATCGGCTGCGTGCTGGTGCCGATCTCGAGCTCGACCTGGTGGTTCTCGAGCAAGAGCCGGAACTGCTCGCGATAGTAGCGGCTGAACAGGTCGGGCCGCGTGAGCGTCGTCTCGAAGCGCCCCGGCCCCGACACGAAGCCGTAGCTCAGGCCCGCGTTGGCCACCGGCGTGCGGCGCGAGACCGTGTGCGTGTGCACGCGAACGAAGGGATAACAGGCCCGCACCCGCCCCGTGAGGCTGTCCCCCGCCACGAAGCGCAGCATCGCCTCGCGCAGGTGCTGCAGGCCGCCGTCGTAGATGAGTCGCACCTGTTCGAACGCGGCGTCGGGATCGGTGAAGCGGGCGGGGGCGACGAAGGCGGGCATGTAGGGCATGCCGTCATTGTGCAATGCGGCTGTGTCGGCCACGTTGTCGCTGCGGGACTCAGGCGAGCAGGCAGTCCAGCACCTTGGCGAGCATGTCGTTCACGTCGGCAGTCTGCACCGCGCCCGGCAGCGCCACATCCCCATGCATCACGAAGACCGGCTTGCCCCACTTGAGTCCCATGGCCATCTCCGACAACGTGCCCATGTTGCCGCCGATGGCAAGCAGGCATACGCCACTGCGCGCGATGATCGCGTTGCGCATTTCGCCCATGCCGGTGGGAATGGCCACGCTGAGCCAGTCGTTGGCGTTGCGGTCATCCTCTTCGGGCAGGATGCCCACGGCAATGCCGCCGGCCGCGGTGGCGCCGCGCGAGGCTGCGGCCATCACGCCGCCGCGCCCGCCGCAGATCACCGCCATGCCTGCACCGGCCAGTGCATGCGCCACGGCGTAGGCCGCTTCGCATTCGGCCGGGCCGCCGTCGCCCGGGCCGAGGATGGCCACGGGCTGGCGGTGGCGGGCCGGCCCCCGTTGTTTCTGCGCGAGGCGCGTCAGCGCCTCAGTGACCGGTGCCGACAGCACCGCGCTCGCGCCTTCGCGTAACGACATCGCCCACTCCCATCACGATCACACACGCCACCATCAGCACCAGCGACAAGGCCGCCGCCACCGAGAAATCGGAACCACCGTCGCCCAGCTGCGCGAGCAGCATCAGCGGCAGGATGTTGAGTTGCGTGCCCACCAGTGCCAGTGCCGTGCCATAGGTGCCCATCGCGATCGCCGCCACCATGCAGGCGCTCGACAGCACCGAGGGCATGACCTCGGGCACCACCGTGTCCCGGAAGGCCCGTGCACGCGAAGCACCCAGCGTGCGCGCCGCCTGCGCCGGGCGCAGGTCGAGGTTCGCGAACACGGGGTACAGCGACAGCGCCACGCGCGGAATCAGGTAGTAGGCATAGGCGCAACCCAGGCCCGACACGCTGTAGATCCAGCTGCCGATGACCGCCGGGTCGGCGCCCAGGCCCGCGAGCAGCTGCGTCACGAAGCCCGCGCGCCCGAAGGCCAGGATGAATCCGTAGGCGATCACCAACCCCGAGAAGGCCAGCGGCAGGCCCAGCAGGGTCATCATCCACTGGTGCCGGCCTTCGGGCTGGCGCGCGAGTTCGATGGCGATGCAGGTGCCCACCAGCGCCGAGATCGCGCCCGCCGCCAGGCCCAGGCCCAGCGTGTTGCGCAGCGCGCCCAGGAACAGCGGATTGCCGAACAGCCGCCCGAAGGCGCTGCCACCCTCGGCAAAGGCCTCGGGCAGCAGGGCCGCCAGCGGCACCGCGAAGAACAGCGCCATGAAGGCCCATGCGGGCCAGGCGCCAAAGCGTCGCATGGCGGCTTACTTTCCCAGCGCGGCCTGCGCCCAGAGCTTGTCCACGTCGGCCTTGCGCTCCGAGGCTTTCACCACGTCGAGCGGACGGATCTGCGGTGCGGCCGGCATCTTCGCTGCGACATCGGCACTGAGCGGCGTGCCCGGCACGGCCGGACGCACGAAGCCCTGCGCGAACAGCGACTGGCCGGCCTCGCTCATGGTGAAGTTGAGCCACAGCTTGCCTGCGTTCGGGTTCGGCCCGTTCTTCACCAGGCTGATCGCATACGGCGCGGCCACGCTGGCTTCCTTCGGAATCACGACTTCGACCGCATCGCCCATGCCGTCGACGTACTTGGCCTTGAGGCCGTCGTTCTCGTAGCTGATCCACACCGGGATCTCGCCCTTGAGGAACTTGGCATACGGCGTGGTGCCTTCCACCCGCAGCACGTTGCCGGCCGCATGCAGCTTGCCGAGGTAGTCGGTGCCGGGCTGCACGTTGTCGACGCTGCCGCCGTTGGCGTAGGCCGCGGCGAAGGCCAGCACCTGGCCGATGCCGGTGGAGCGCGGGTCGAGGTAGACCACCGTGCTCTTGAACTCGGGCTTGAGCAGGTCGGCCCAGCTCGTGGGCACGTTCTTCACCAGCTTCTTGTTGACCAGGAAGGCGATGTTCAGCGTGTGGATGGTGAACCAGCGGCCTTCGGCCTCACGGAACACGGGCGGCAGCTTGTCGAAGTTGACGGGCTTGAAGGGTGCGACCACGTCCTTCTTCGCGGCATCGACGCCCGAGGCGGCGAAGTAGTAGGCCGTGTCGGCCTGCGGGCGGCGCTTGGTCTTCTCCAGCGCGACCACGGTGGCGGCGGAGCCGATGTCGTTGTAGGTCAGCTCGATCTCGGGGTAGCGCTTCTTGAAGTCGCGGAACAGCGACTTCCAGTTGGCCCATTCGGGACCGGTGTCGAAGGAGACGCACAGCCCTTCCTTCTGCGCCTCGGCGTACAGCGCCTTCTCGCCCGCATAGAGCTCGGGGCCGTCGAAGGCGAAGGCGGTGCGGACCGCGAGCGTGGCCAGCGGCAGTGCGCCGGCGGCCTGGATCAGATGTCTGCGTTGCATGGTGGCTCCTTGGAGAGACAGGACGAAAGGGGCCGGCTCAGTGGTCGAGCAGGCGAAGGTGTTCGGGGGCGATGGCAATGGCCTCGGCAGCCGGCGCAGCCGACTCGGCGAGGAAGGCCTTGGGGGCGCCAGCCACTTCGAAGTCGTAGCGCGTGAGCGCACCCAGGTAGCGCTGCGCGCCGGTGCGGCCCGCGAGGCGGTTCACGCTGTCGGGCGCGGGGTCGGGCCGGATGTGTTCGGGACGCACCAGCAGATGCACCGCGGTCCCGGACGGGCGGCTGCCGGTGGCGGCGAAAAGCTCGGCAAAGCCCAGGTCCAGCCGACCCGGCGCGGCCACCTTCGCGGGCAGGATCGTCGAGAGCCCGACGAACTCCGCCACCGCACGGCTCGCGGGGTTCTCGTAGATGTCGCGCGGCGTGGCAATCTGCAGCAGCCGGCCGTCCTTGAGCATCGCCACCCGGTCGGCCATCACGAGCGCTTCTTCCTGGTCGTGGGTGACCAGCAAGGTGGTCGCGTTGAAGCGCTGCTGGATCGCGCGGATCTGGTCGCGCAGGTGGCCGCGCACGCCGGCGTCGAGCGCCGAGAGCGGTTCGTCGAGCAGCAGCGCGCGCGGGTCGATGGCGAGCGCGCGGGCCAGGGCCACGCGCTGCTGCTGGCCGCCCGAGAGCTGAGCGACCGCGCGCTGGGCGTATTCACCCAGCCCCACGATGTCGAGCAACTCCTGCGCGCGGCGGCGTCTTTCGGTCGTGGCCACCTTGCGCAACTTGAGCCCGTAGGCCACGTTGTCCAGCACGCTCAGGTGCGGAAACAGCGCATAGCTCTGGAACACCATGCCGATGTGCCGCTCGTGCACCGGCGTGCGGGACATGTCTTCGCCGCCGAGCGCAATGCGGCCGGTGTGACCCGTCTCCAGGCCCGACACCAGCTTGAGCATGGTCGACTTGCCCGAGCCGCTCGGCCCGATCACCGCCACCAGCTCGCCGGTGCGCACATCGAGCGATACATCGTGCAGGCCGTGCGAGCTGCCCGGGTAGTTGTAGCTGACGTTGTCGAAAAGGAGGCTCATGGATGGGTAACCTTCGCGCTGCGCGCTGCGGTGTTCGCCTTGGGAGCGGCCCGGCGGCTCACGGCTGCTTCACCAGAGAGGAAGAAAGAAGGGCCGACGCGCTCGCCAGCACGAGAAGGATGACGGTCGCCGCGCAGGCAAAACCCGTCGCGCCATAGAAGGCCTGCAACAGCACCACCGGGTAGGTGCGATTCTGGAAACTCGTGAGCAGGTTCGACAGCCCGAACTCGCCCACCGAAATGGCCGCCACCATCACCAGCCCGCTGATCAGGCTCTGCCGCAGGCTCGGCAGCACGATGCCGGTGAACTGCTGCCAGCCCGAGGCACCGAGCGTCGCGGCCGCCTGTTCGAGCCGCCCGAGGTTCAGATGGCGCAGATCGGCCAGCAGCGTGTTGGTGAGGTAGGGCAGCGTGAGGATCGCGTGCGCCGCGATCAGCAGCGGCATCGAACCCAGCCAGGGCGTGAGGTCGGTGTTGAACGCGATCATGTAGCCGAAGGCCAGCGTGATGGTCGGCACCGCGACCGGCGTGGCGCTCACGACGCGTGCGGCCAGGCTGCCGCCGCGCCGGGCGCCGTGGTACAGCGCGTAGGCCAGGGGCAGTGCGAGCACCGTGTTGATCACGCAGGCCGACAGGGCCACCGCGAGGCTGCTCGCGAACGCCTTGCGAAACGAGGTGTCGAGCCACAGGTCGAGGTACCACTGTCCGGTGACGCCCGTGGGCAGCAGCGTGTTGGTCCAGTTGCCGCCGAAGCTGCCGATCAGCAGCAGGGCGATCGGCAGCAGCAGGTACAGGCCGTAGATGAGCGAGATGCCGCGAACCAAGTTTGTCTCCAAAAGTCTTGTGCAATCGGCATACTTTCCGGATGCTCTACTTTTTGCGCACGGCCAGCCGCCGCTTGCCGGGAATTCTAGGAAGCAACAGCGAACGCATGGGTGAAAGTTGGATGACGACGCTTGAGCAATCAGACAGTGTTTTTCACGACGCTTTCATCCATCGGAGCCCTGCATGAAGCGCGACTGCCCCACCATCCAGGAACTGCTGGCCTTCGACGCCGTGGCGCGCCACCAGAGCATCACGCTCGCGGCCGGCGCCCTGTGCATCACCGTGAGCGCGGTCAGCAAGCAGATCGCGGGGCTCGAAGCCTTCCTGGGCCGCGAGCTGCTGCAGAAGAACGGCCGCGGCGTGCAGCTCACGTCGCAGGGGCGCGTGTACTGGCAGAAGATCTCGGGCGGTCTGCGCGCCATCGAGACCGCGAGCTTCGAGGCGCGCTCGGGCGATGCCGGCGCCGGTCTGCTCACGCTCGCGAGCGTGCCCACCTTCCTCACCAAGTGGCTGATTCCGCGCCTGCCGGCCTTCAGCCAGAAGAGCCGCCATGTGATGCTGAGCTTCAGCCGCCACCTGGAGCCGAACGACGGCATTCCGGCCGGCGTCGATGCCGCGATCCGTTACGGCCCCGACGGTTGGCCGGGCGTGGTCTCCGAATACATCGCAGGGCGCGAGTTCGTGCTGATCGCGGCGCGCGCGCTGGTCGAAGGGCGCCATCGCATCGCGCAGCCGGCCGATATCGCGGGCCGCACGCTGTTGCATCACGAGGGTGCGCCGATGGCCTGGCGGCAATGGGCGGCGCAGCACGGCGTGCCCGAAGTCAAGACCATGGCGGGGCCGCGCTTCGCTCAATATTCGGCGCTGATCCAGGCGGCGCTCAACGGCCTGGGCATCGGGCTGGTGCCCAGGCTGCTGGTGCAGGAAGAGCTGGCCGAAGGCGCGCTGATCAGCCCCTGCGGCACGCCGGTCAGCGTGGACCAGGGGCACTACCTCTGCTACCGGCCGGACCGGCTCGACCTGCCGGCCTTCGTGGCCTTTCGCGAATGGCTGATGGACGAGGGGCTGAAGTCGCGGGGGCGCAAGCGTGAAGTGCCGGTCGCCGTCAGCCTCGAAAACCGAACAACCAGGGAAGTGCATCGATGAAAGTCGCAGTCATGGGCGCCGGCGCAGTCGGCTGCTACTACGGCGCCATGCTGGCGCGCGCGGGTCACGAGGTGGTGCTGATCGGCCGGCCCCTGCATGTGGAGGCTGTTCGTGCGAACGGGCTGCGGCTGGAGACGAAGGCTTTCGACGAACACCTGCGGCTCGATGCGAGCACCGAGCCGAGCGCGGTGCAGGGCGCCGACCTCGTGCTGTTCTGCGTCAAGTCCACGGACAGCGAATCGGCCGCAGCGCAGATCAAGCCGCATCTCTCACCCGGTGCGCTGGTGCTCGTCTTGCAGAACGGCGTCGACAACGACGAGCGCGTGCGTTCGGTGTTGACCGCCAACGCGGTGATTGCGGCCGTGGTCTATGTGGCCACCGAAATGGCCGGTCCGGGCCACGTGAAGCACCACGGCCGCGGTGAGCTGGTGATTGCGTCGTCCCACGCCAGCGAGACGATCGCACGGCATCTGGTCGCCGCGGGCGTGCCCGCGCAGATGTCCGACAACGTGCGCGGTTCGCTCTGGGCCAAGCTGATCCTGAATTGCGCGTACAACGCGTTGTCGGCCGTGTCGCAGCTGCCTTACGGCGTGCTCGTGAAGGGCGTGGGCGTGAGCGATGTGATCCGCGACGTGGTCGCCGAATGCCTGGCCGTCGCGAAGGCCGAAGGCATCGTCATTCCGAGCGACATCGATGCGGCCGTGCGCGGCATTGCGCAGTCCATGCCGTCGCAGTACTCATCGACCGCGCAAGACCTCGCACGCGGCAAGCTCAGCGAGATCGACCACCTCAACGGCCTGGTCGTGCGGCGCGGCGAGGCGCTCGGCGTGCCCACGCCCGCGAACCGCGTGCTGTTCGTGATGGTCAAGCTGCTCGAAGGCAAGCAGCAAACGCGCTGATCAGCCTGTTGGCGAGCCTGTTCACGGCATCGGCTCGCGCATCGTCACGAACTCCTCCGCCACCGTCGGATGAATCCCGATGGTGCTGTCGAACATCGCCTTGGTCGCGCTCGCGCGCATCGCGACCGCGAAGCCCTGCACGATCTCGCCCGCATCCGGGCCGACCATGTGCAGGCCGACCACGCGGTCGCTGGCTTTGTCGACCACCAGCTTCATGAAGGTGCGCTCCCCGCTGCCCGAGAGCGTGTGCCGCAGCGCGCGGAATTCGCTCGAGTGGAGCGTGACCTCGCCGAACTTCATGCGTGCCGCGGCCTCGGTGTAGCCGCAGGTGCCGATGTTCGGATGCGTGAAGACGGCGGTCGGCGTGAATTCGTAGTCGAGCTGGCGCCGGCCCTTGCCGAACAGGGTGTCGACCACCACCATCGCCTCGGCCAGCGCGACCGGCGTGAGCTGCTGGCGGGTCGACACATCGCCCACCGCGTAGACCGAAGGCACCGAGCTGCGGTAGTGCGCATCGACCGCCACGCGGCCCTTCGCGTCCAGCGTCACGCCCGCTGCTTCGAGGCCGAGCCCCTGGGTGTTGGGTACGCGCCCGGTGGCATAGAGCACGGTGTCGACCTCGACGCGCTGGCCGCGCGACAGCATCGCGCACAGGCCGTCCTTCTGCCGCGTGATCATGTTGATCTCGGTGTTGAAGCGGATGTCGATACCGGTGCGTGTCATCTCCTTGGCGAGGAAATGGCGCACATCATCGTCGAAGCCGTTCAACAGATGCGCACCGCGGCACAGATGCGTGACCTGCGCGCCGAGGCCATTGAAGATCGATGCGAATTCGCAGGCGATGTAGCCCGCGCCGACCACCGCAAGCCGCTTCGGAAAGGGATCGAGGTCGAACATCGCGTCCGAGACGACCACGTGCTCACGGCCGCTGAGCTCGGGCACGAAGGGCATGCCGCCGGTGGCGATCAGCACGTGGCGCGCCGTGTAGCGCTTGTCGTCGACCTGCACCGTGTGCGGATCGGCCAGCTGCGCCCAGCCTTGAATGAGGGTCACGCCCACGCCGTCGAGCAGGCCGCGGTAGATGCCGTTGAGCCGTCGGATCTCGCGCGCGCGGTTCGCCTTCAGCGTGGCCCAGTCAAAACGCGGTTCGCCGATGGACCAGCCGAAGCCCGCCGCTTCCTCGAAGGCTTCGGCATAGCCGGCCGCGTAGCTGTAGAGCTTCTTGGGGATGCAGCCGACGTTGACGCAGGTGCCGCCGAGCTCGGCGCACTCGGCCAGCGCGACGCGCGCGCCGCGCTGGGCCGCCATGCGCGCGGCGCGGACACCGCCGCTGCCGCCGCCGATCACGAAGAGGTCGAAGTCGAATGTGCGCATGGATGCTCCTTGGCACCGACTGTACCGGCGCCGCGGGCCCGCGCGCTCGTGGAGGGCTACGAGCCGCCCGGTTCGCGGCCCTGTGCGCCGTTCTGGAAACGGGTGTCGCCGGGTCGACGTTGCTGTTGTTGTTGCTGCTGAGGTTCGCGCGGTTGCGGCGGTTGCTGGGGCGGTGCAAGGCCGGGCGGCAGGCGAAGCGTGTTCTGCCGCTGCAGCTGTTGCATCTGCTGGGCCTGCTGCATCTGCTGCTGCGCGCGCAGGGCTTGTTGCTGCTGCAGCTGGATCTGCTGAGCCTGCTGTTGCTGAAGCTGCATTTGCCGAGCCTGCATCTGCGCCGCCTGCTGCTGCAATTCCTGCTGTTGCCGCATCGCTTCGCGTGGCTGAAGCTGTGGCGGCCGCGGCGCAGGCGGCAGCCGCAGCGGGCCAGGCGGCGGGCCGCCGCTCTGCAGCGTCCGGCCCTGCGCGATGCCCGGCGGCAGCGCGCCGGCCGGACGGCCGGGGGCGCCCGTGCCGCGCTCGCCGCGCAGCGGAACCGGCGGCGCCGTGGCCGCCGCGATGGCCGGCACGCGCGCATCCGGCAGCCGGAGGATGTCGCGGCGCGTGATCGGCGCGCGGCCGAACAGGTCCAACGGCACGATCGTGACCGCGCCCGGTGCGCGCTGGTTCGCGAACTCGGCATTGCGCGCCGCGGCCTGGCGGTTCGCGGCGAGCGAGCGGTTGGCCTCGTCGATGTAGCGTTGGCTGGCCCGAAAGCCCGGCTGCCAGGCTTCGCCCGGCGCGAGCGGGAACCAGCCCACGCCATTGCGGCCGCCGCCGATCGACAGGGCAGCACCGGCACCCCCGATGAAGCCCACCAGCGCCGGCGCATACACCGGCCGCGCGTTCGGGCGGCCCGGCACCCAGCACCAGCGCCGGCCGATGCGCGCCCAGCGTCCGTAGTGGAAGGGCGCGAACCCCCAGGGCGCCGCGTCGACCCAGGTCCAGCCCCAGGGCGCGACGTCGACCCATTGGCCGTCCTGGTAGGGCGCCCAGTCGGCGTCGACGTCGCGCGGATACCAGACCTCGCCGTAGTCCGGATCGCTTTGCCAGTCGCCGTGGTTGTCGAGCTGCTGGTAGCCGGCCACTTCGCGCGAGACGTAGCGGGCCGAGACCGACTGGTCCTCGAGCCGGCTGCGCTCGGCCACCCAGCGCTCGAAGGCGTCGGCGCCGGCCTGCACCGGCGTGCCGCTCACGGCCGCGAGATGGCGGCCCGACACGGTCAGCTGCTGGCGGCCGCCGAGCTGCAGGGATTCGCCGCCTTCTCCGTACAGCGTCGCGTTGCCCGAGGCGACCGCGACGTGGGTGATGTCCGAGTCCGGATCGGCATCGATGCGCAGGTCGGCCGCTGCGTCGATCACCACGGCGAGGTTGCCGGTGTCGATCTCGAAGCGTCGGCCCGCGAGATCGTCGCGCACCCGCGCGGCCACACTGCCCTGCAGCGCGGTGAGGCGCGCGGTGTCGTCGCTCAGCTCGGAGAGCGCGAGTTCGGTCTGGTCGTCGAGCCGGACCGCGGTGGATCCGATGTACAGCTCGGCGCGCGCGCCGCGGTCGGTCCAGAGCCGGTCGCCGGTGGTGAGCGGCCGGTTGGGCGCGGCGTCGTACCAGCTGTCGTCGCCGGCCGGCGAGAAGCTCACCGTGCCCTGGTGGAAATTCAGCTGGGCGACGCGGCCGGGCGGATCCTGCTGCGCCAAGGCCTGCAGGCCGGTGAAGAGCAGCGCGAGCCCGAGCAGCCATGCCGTGCGCGGTCGCGGCTTCGAAGCGAGAGGGTGATGCATCGACGGATCCTTCCTGTCTGCGGATGCAACGCGCGAGTCGGCCTATCGGTCTTTGTCGGCGCGCTTCGGCATCGGATGCGCGAGGAAGAAGCGCAGCATCTCGGCGCTCGCGTCCGGCCCGGCCGGATCGGTGAACGAGCCCGCGGCACTGCCGCCGGCCCAGGCGTGGCCCGCGCCGTGCAGCAGCCACGCTTCGACATCGATGCGGCCGCGGGCATCGGCATATTGGCGGCGGGTGAAGGCCTGGCCCTGCGGCGAACGGCCTTCGCTCTGCTGCGGCACCGCCGCGCCGCCCTCGCGCTGTGCGAGCGCGGCCGCCACCACGCGCTCGCCGTTGAGGGGATGCACCGTGCCATCGGCATCGCCGTGGAAAACGATGGTCGGCGGCGCCGGGCCGACGGCCGGGGCGTCGGCCGGCGCTGCGGCCGGCCCGTCCTTCATCACGGCGAGCGCGGACATCAGGTCGTGCGCCGCGCCGGCCGTCAGGCCCGAATGCACGCCGACCGCGGCGAAGAGCTCGGGGTGCGTGCGCCCGAGGATGTCGGCCATCGCGCCGCCCGCCGACAGGCCGGCCACGTAGACGCGGCCGGGGTCGGCCGCGTGCAGGTCGATGACCTCCCGCGTGAGTGCCGCCAGCAGGGCGGGTTCGCCGCGATCCGCGCGCTGGTGCTGGGTGATGAACCAGTTCCAGCATTTGCCGGCGTTGGCGCGCGGCGACTGCGCCGGATACAGGACCAGGAAGCCGCGCTCGGCGGCCAGCCGGTTCATCCCGGTGCCGGTGGCGAAGTCCTCGGGGTTCTGGGTGCAGCCGTGCAGCATCACCACCAGAGGCCGCGGCGTGCCCGTGCCTCGCGCCGGCACGAACAGCTTGTAGGCGATGGCGCGGCCTTGCTGCGAGAAGGTGCCGTCGGTCCATTGGTCCGGGCCGAGCGGCGGCGCGGCGCGTCCGAGGCCGGACAGCAGGCGGCGGATCGCGCGGCCCAGGCGTTCAAGAAATGAATTCATCGCAGGCGTGGGAAGGGTGGAGAGGCGGGGAGGGTTTCATGAAGGGCCGAGAATCGGCAGTCTCAATGAACGCAAGGATCCATCAGGATGGGAATCGCCATGACAACGCAGAATTCGAAGCCGGCCCAAGGTTATGCCGGCGACGTGACGCCCGAGCAGGCCGCCGAGTGGATGCACAGCGGCCAGGCGGTGCTGGTCGACGTGCGCAGCGACGCGGAGCGCGAATGGGTCGGCTATGTGCCGGGCGCGGTCGCGCTCGCATGGAAGCAATGGCCGGGCATGGCGCCGAACGCCGGCTTCGACGAGGGCATTCGCGCCGCCGTGCCGGCAGGCAAGAAGGCCGTGCTGCTGTGCCGCAGCGGCGTGCGCTCGATCGCCGCCGCGAAGCGCGCCACCGAGCTGGGCATCGAGGCCTACAACATCCTCGAAGGCTTCGAGGGCGACGCCGATGCAGAGGGCCATCGTGGCCGCAAAGGCGGCTGGCGCCTCCGAGGTCTCCCCTGGAAACAAAGCTAACCCCCAGGCTTCGCGCACTGCGTGTCGCTTCGCCAACCCCCTTGCAGGGGGCAACACCTGCGGCCCGGCGAAGCCGGTTCCGCGGTGTTCCACGAAAGGGGCGAATGGTGGCCCGTGTGCTTACGTGCCCAGTGGAGGTATGCGCAGCTTCTGGCCGGGGTAGATCTTGTCGGGGCTGGTGAGCATCGGCTTGTTGGCCTCGAAGATCGCGTTGTACTTGTTGGCATCGCCGTAGTACTGCTTCGAGATCGCCGACAGGGTGTCGCCCCGGACCACGTCGTGGTACTGCGCCGGAGCGGCCTCGGGTGCCGTCAGGTTGTTGTCGACCTGCGTCACGTTGTGCACGTTGCCCGCGGCGAGCGAAGCCTTCTCGCTCGCTTCCTGCGAAGGCGCCTGGCCCGAGAGCGTCACCACGCCGGTCGCGGCGGCATAGGCCACCTCGAGGCCGGTCAGGCCGAGGTTCTGGGTTTCGATGTAGGTCTTGATGGCCGTGGCCGCCACCTGCTCCGCATTCGGACTCGGTTCCGCGGCCTGGGCGGTCGAGCCGCCGAACAGTTTTTCTCCCGCTTCCTTGATGAAACTCAGCAAACCCATGGTGTTCTCCTTGCGCCGTGGTTGAGGTTGAGCAGGCACTTTAACGTCTGAACATGACGGCTGCGCGCAGGCGGCTCTCCGATGTGCAAGCGCCCGTAAGCACAACTCGCAATAATCCCGCGCATGGCATTCCTCGCGATCGACATCGGCAACACCCGCCTCAAGTGGTCCCTCTACGACGCGGCGCGGCCGGGCGCCGTGCTGCAGGCGCACGGGGCCGAGTTCCTCGACCACATCGAGCGGCTGGCCGAAGGCCCCTGGGCCGACCTGCCCGCGCCGGCGTCCGTGCTGGGCTGCGTGGTGGCCGGCGATGCGGTGCGGCGCCGGGCGGAGGAACAGCTGGGCGAGCGCTTCGATTGCTCGCCGCAGTGGGTCGTCGCCAGCGCGGCCGAGGCCGGGATCGTCAACGGCTACGACCATCCGACGCGCCTGGGCGCCGACCGCTGGGTGGCGATGATCGGCGCGCGCCACCGCATGCTCCAGCAGGGGCCGGCGCGTCCGATGGTGGTGGTGATGATCGGCACCGCGGTCACCGTCGAGGCCGTGGACGCCGACGGCCGGTTCATGGGCGGCCTGATCCTGCCGGGCCACGGCATCATGCTGCGCGCGCTCGAATCGGGCACGGCCGGCCTGCATGTCCCGACCGGCGAGGTGCGGCCCTTTCCGACCAACACCAGCGATGCGCTGACCAGCGGCGGCACCTATGCGATTGCGGGCGCCGTCGAGCGCATGGTGCAGCACGTGCGGGCGCATTGCGCGGCGGAGCCGGCCTGCTACATGACCGGCGGCGCGGGCTGGAAGATGGCGCCCAGCATGAACGGCGATTTCGAACTCGTCGACGGCCTGATCATGGACGGCCTGCTGGTGATCGCCGAGCAGCGTTCGCTCGCCTCCTAGCCCTTCCAGACCTGGGTCAGGGCATGGATGCCCAGCCCCACCAGGCCGCCGACCAGCGTGCCGTTCACGCGGATGAACTGCAGGTCGCGCCCGATGTGGCGCTCCAGCTCGACCGTCATCTCGCCGGTGTTCCATTCGGCCACGCGCTCGACGATGTAGCGCCGGATGTCCTCGCGGTAGCGCTCGATCGCGCGCGGCGCGGCATCGACGATCTGCTCGTTGATCCAGCGCCGCATCGCGGGGTCCGCCTGCAGCCGTGCGCCCAGCGCGCCCGCCATCGCGACGATGCGCTGGCGGATGCTGGAATCGTCGCGGGCCAGATCGTCGTGCAGCCAGGCCAGCAGCTCGCTCCACAAGCCGTGCAGGTAGTCGCCGAGCGCCGGGTGCGATTGCAGCTCGTCGCGGATGGCCTCGCCGCGGCGCTGGAAATCCGGATCGGTCTTGAGGCGTTCGACGAAATCCGTCATGTAGCCATCGAAGCGCAGCCGCAGCGGATGCGCGGGCTCGGCCGCCAGCTCGGCGATGGTGCGCGCCGCCGCGGCGACGATCTTGCGCGTGGCCAGGCGTGCAGCGACCTGGTCGAGGCCGACGTAGCGCAGCGCCTTGATCTCACGCGCGATCGCGTCGGCGATCTGCGTCTGCACGTCGTCGCCTTCGACAACCTGCACGACCTGCGCCAGCACGTCGTCGAGCAGCGCCTGGTGGCGCCCGCCGGCCGTCAGCGCATCGAGCGCCTGGCCGGCCAGCTTCGCGACGTCGACCTGCGCCAGCCCCGCGCTCGCGATGCGGCCGAGGAAGTCGCGCACGCGCGCATCGTCGAAGGCGCCGAGGCCGTAGCGCGCTGCAGCCACCACGAGCTCGCCCAGCTTCGCCGCGCGCTCGGGCCGCGCGAGCCAGTCCGCCAGCCGCGCGGCGGGATCGAACTGCGCGAGCTTGGCCAGCACCTGCGGCGTGCTGAGGAAATTGTCGACGATGAAGCCCGCGAGCCTGGCGCCGATGCGGTCCTTGTTGGCCGGGATGATCGCGGTGTGCGGTATCGGCAGGCCGAGCGGATGGCGAAACAGCGCCACCACCGCGAACCAGTCGGCGATCGCGCCGACCATTGCCGCTTCGGCGAAGGCGGCGATGTAACCCCAGGCCGGGTGCCTGGCTTCGAGCGCCGCTGCCACCGCGTAGAGCAGCGCGGCGGCGCACAGCAGGCCCAGTGCGATCCGTTTCAGCGAATCTCCTTGGTCTTCGCAAGCTGCTGAAGGAACGTCTCGCAGCGTGCCAATTGCGCCAGCGTCACGAACTCGTCCGGCTGGTGTGCCTGCACGATGCTGCCCGGGCCGCAAACCACGGTCGGGATGCCCGCGCCCTTGAAGATACCGGCCTCGGTGCCGAAGGCGACCAGCGTGGTGCGCGGCTCGTCGGCCAGGCGCTGCGCGAGCCGCGTCACCGGGGCGCTGGCCGAGCCCAGGAAACTCGGCACCTCGCAGAGGGTCTCGAAGCTGAAGCCGGCATCGGGCGCGACCTTCTTCATGCCGGGCTCCATGCGGGCGGCATAGGCCGCGATCTCCTTTTGCATCAGCAGCGCATCGGCGGTGGGCAGGTTGCGGAATTCGTAGCGGAACTCGGCGTCGCGCGGCACCACGTTGTCGGCGATGCCGCCGTGGAACTGGCCGACGCTGGCAGTGCTGTAGGGCACGTCGAAGCCTTCGTAGCGCGGCTCGTCGCGCTCGAAGCCGTCGGCCATGTCGCGCAGCTTGCCGACCACGCGCGCGGCCATCTCGATGGCGTTGACCGACTGCGGCGTGAGCGACGAATGCGCCTCCTTGCCCCGCACGCAGCAGCGGTAGCGGTAGACGCCCTTGTGCGCGATCGCAGGCACCATGTGGGTCGGCTCGCCGATGATGCAGGCCAGCGGCTGGATGCGCTGGTCCTTCATGTCGGCGATCAGCTCGCGCACGCCGAAGCAGCCGACCTCCTCGTCGTAGCTGAAGGCGAAGTGCACCGCGAAGGGCGAGTCGCTTTCGATGAAGCGTTCGGCATTGGCCAGCGCGATCGCGATGAAGCTCTTCATGTCGGCCGCGCCGCGTCCGTAGAGCCGTGGCTCCACGGCAGTTGCTTCGTCGTCGTCGTTGTCCTGCGGCCAGTCCTGCACGATGGCCGAGAGCGGGTCGACGCTCCAGTCCTGGCCGTCCCACGGCACGGTGTCGGTGTGGCCCGAGAGAATCACGCCGGCCGGCTTGCCGGCGCCGAGCGTGGCGAACAGGTTGGCCTTGGTGCGGTCGGCGTTGTAGGTGAGCCGGCTTCGGATGCCCAGCCCGGCGAGGTGGTCGCGCGCGAAGTCGATCAGCTCGAGGTTGCTGTTCGCGCTGACGGTGTTCATGCGCACCAGGGTCTGCGCGAATTCGAGGCTGCGGGCTGAAAGCGGATGGGCCATAAAACCATCTTGGCACACCCCAAAGCTCTTCGCACACCCCAGACCTACCCACTTCGTGTGGGAGTGGGCCTAGACTGTGCCCATGAAACTCATCGATTCCCTCGTCACCCAGGCGGCAGGCATCGCTGCGGTCCGACGCGATCTGCACGCCCATCCCGAACTCTGCTTCCAGGAGGTCCGCACCGCCGACGTGGTGGCGGCCAAGCTCACCGAGTGGGGCATTCCGATCCATCGCGGGCTCGGCACCACCGGCGTCATCGGCATCGTCAAGAACGGCAGCAGCGGCCGCGCCGTCGGGCTGCGCGCCGACATGGACGCGCTGCCGGTCACGGAACTCAACACCTTCGCCCATGCGAGCCAGCACAAGGGCAAGATGCACGCCTGCGGCCACGACGGGCACACCGCCATGCTGCTGGCGGCGGCGCAGCATCTGGCCAAGCACCGCAATTTCGACGGCACGGTCTACCTGATCTTCCAGCCGGCCGAGGAGGGCGGCGGCGGCGCGCGCGAGATGGTCAAGGAGGGGCTCTTCGAGCAGTTCCCGATGGACGCCGTGTTCGGCATGCACAACTGGCCGGGGATGAAGGTCGGGCAGTTCGCGGTCAGCCCGGGGCCGGCGATGGCGTCGAGCAACGAGTTCTTCGTCACCATCCGGGGCAAGGGCGGCCATGCTGCGCTGCCGCACACGGGCGTCGATCCGGTGCTGGTGGCCTGCGAGATCGTGCAGGCCTTCCAGGCCATCATCACGCGCAACAAGAAACCGACCGATGCCGGCGTCATCTCGGTCACCATGATCCATGCGGGCGAGGCCACCAACGTCATTCCCGACACCTGCCAGCTCCAGGGCACGGTGCGCACCTTCTCGCTGGAGGTGCTCGATTTGATCGAGGCGCGCATGCGCCAGGTCGCCGAGCACGTGTGCGCCGCCCACGACGCGCAGTGCGAGTTCCGCTTCCACCGCAACTACCCGCCGACCCTCAACTCCGCCGACGAGGCCCACTTCGCGCGCCGCGTGATGGCCGGCATCGTCGGCGAGGAGAACGTGCTGGTGCAGGACCCGGCGATGACGGCCGAGGACTTCGCCTTCATGCTGCTGGCCAAGCCCGGCGCCTATGCCTTCATCGGCAACGGCGACGGCAGCCACCGCGCCGCGCAGCACGGCGGCGGCCCGTGCATGCTGCACAACGCGAGCTACGACTTCAACGACGATCTGATCCCGCTGGGCGCCACCTGCTGGGTGCGGCTGGCCGAGGAGTTCCTCCAATGATCGGAATTGCCGAAGCCTTCTCGTCGCGCTATGCCCAGGCGCGCCAGAAATTCCTGCAGGCCTGCGCCGACGCGGGGCTGGCCGTGCGCTCGCATGCCCATCCGCTGAAGGGCCGCGACGGCGAAGCGCTGGCGATGGATGTCGCGCTCGACGGCGACGCGGATGCCGAGCGCCTGCTGATCGTCACCAGCGCCTGCCACGGCGTCGAGGGCTACTGCGGCAGCGGCGTCCAGGTGTTCGCGCTGCACGACGCCGAATGGCGCGAGAAGGCCCGCGCGCAAGGCGTGGCGGTGCTGTACGTGCATGCCCTCAATCCCCACGGCTTCTCGCATGGGCGGCGCGTGACGAACGAGAACGTCGACCTGAACCGCAACTTCATCGATTTCTCCCGGCCCGCGCCGGTCAACGCCGCCTATGCGGAACTGCACGCGCTGCTGCTGCCCGAGGTGTGGCCGCCCGATGCCGGCAATCAGGCCGCGATCTCGGCGTGGATCGGGCAGCACGGCGTGACCGCCTACCAGGCCGCAGTGAGCGGCGGCCAGTACCAGTTCGAGGAAGGCCTCTTCTTCGGCGGCAAGTCGCCGACCTGGAGCAACGCGACGCTGCGCGAGGTGCTGCGCGCAGAGGCGCAGGCCGCGCGCAGGCTGGCCTGGATCGACCTGCACACGGGTCTTGGCCCCAGCGGCGTCGGCGAGCGCATCTTCGCCTGCAGCGACGACAAGCCGGCCTACCAGCGCGCCAATGCCTGGTGGGGCACGCCCGCCGCGCCGGTCACCTCGATCTACGACGGCTCCTCGACCTCGGCCTTCCTGACCGGGCTGATGTGGACGGCGATCTACGAGGAATGCCCGCGCGCCGAATACACCGGCATCGCGCTCGAATACGGCACCCTGCCGATCCTGGAGGTGACCGGCGCGCTGCGGGCCGACCACTGGCTGCACAAGCATCCGGAGGCGCCGGCGGAACTGGCCGCGTCGATCCGCGCGCGGATGCTGGAGGCGTTCTACACGGACAGCGACGCCTGGCGCGGCCAGATCATCAGCCAGGCCCGGCAGGCCATGTTCCAGGCGGTGGACGGCCTCGCCGGGAGCGCGGCAGGCTAGGTCCGGACTCTTCCGTCGCCCGTGATCATCGACAGCTCGACGAACTTCGAGGCCACGTGGTTGCGCGGCGAGAACGACACCTCGAAGCCGCCGAACTGCTGGCGGTCGATGCTTTCCAGCCCGGCGATGAAGCCGTCGCGCGAGACCTTGCCCGAGGGCGCGCGCCGCAGGCCTTCGACCAGCACCTTGGCGGCCAGATAGCCTTCCATGCTCGAGTAGTTGGCCTTGGTCGCGCCGTCGGTCTTGCTCGCCGCCTCGACGAACTCGCGCGTGATCGCGTTGGCCGGGCTGTAGGGCGAGGGCACCACCTGCGTCACGACCACGCCGGCGCCGTCCTTGCCGAGTTCGTCCGCCAGCGCCTGGGTACCGACGAAGGACACGTTGAAGAAGGTGCCGCCATAGCCCTCCTTGCGCGCCGCCCGGATGAAGGCGGCGCAGGCCTTGTAGGCGCCCACCTGGACCACCGCATCCGGGCCCTTGGCCGTGATGGTCGCCACCGCCGCCGCGACATCGACCGAATTGCGCTCGACCGTGGCCAGCGCGATGGGCTTCAGGTTGAGCTGGGCGAGCGCGAGATTCACGCCGTCCAGCCCGGCCTTGCCGTAGGCGTCGTTCTGGTAGAACACCGCGATCTTCCTGAGCCCGAGGTTGGTGAGCTGCTTCACGATCACGGCGGTCTCGTCGTTGTACGAGGCGCGCAGGTGGAACACGTTTCTGTGGAAGGGGTCGCGCAGGGCCATGGCGCCGGTGAAGGGCGCGATGAAGGGCAGCTTCGCATCGACGGCCAGCGGCAGCGCGGCGAGGCTGGTGGGCGTGCCGATGTAGCCGAACAGCGAGAACACGTCGTCGTCGATGAACTTCTTCGTGTTGGCGGCGCAGCGATCGGGCTCGTAGCCGTCGTCCAGAAATTTGATCACGACCTCGCGGTGGCCCGGCTGCGCGTTGTACTGATCGAGGTAGAGCTTCGCGCCCTGGTAGAACTGGATGCCGAGTTGCGCGGCCGGCCCGGTGAACGGCGCCGACTGGCCGAGCACGATCGGCGTCTCGGCCTGTGCCCGCGCGATGCCGAAGCCCCCGAGCGCCGCTGCGCCCACGGCGAGTGAAAAGTGCCTGCGATCCATCATCGAAAACCCCTTCACGCGCATCCGCGACGCACAACTTAGACTCGCCCGATGGTTCTTGCCCCGGTCGACGCCATGAACTCCCTCATCCAAGTACGGGGCGCCTGCCCCCATGACTGCCCCGACACCTGCGCGCTCGTGACGACCGTGCAGGACGGGATCGCCGTCAAGCTCCAGGGCAACCCCGCGCATCCGCACACGGCCGGCGTGCTCTGCACCAAGGTCTCGCGCTACATCGAGCGCAACGACCACCCGGAGCGCATCGTTCGACCGCTGAAGCGCTCCGGCCCCAAGGGCAGTGGACGCTTCGAGCCCGTCTCGTGGGAGTCCGCGCTGGATGACATCGCCGCGCAGCTGGAGCGCCACAGACGTAAAAATCCCGAAACGATTGTGCCCTACAGTTACTGCGGCACCATGGGCCTGGTGCAGGGCGAGTCGATGGATCGTCGCTTTTTCCACAAGCTCGGCGCCTCGCTGCTGGACCGGACGATCTGCTCCAGCGCCGGCGGCGAGGCCCTGGGCTACACCCTCGGCGGCAAGGTCGGCATGCGGGTCGAGTTCTTCGCCGAGGCGAAGCTGATCCTGATCTGGGGCAGCAACTCGATCGCCAGCAATCTCCATTTCTGGCGCCATGCGCAGGCCGCCAAGCGCGCCGGCGCCCGGCTGGTGTGCATCGACCCGCGCCGGACCGAGACCGCCGACAAGTGCGACGAGCACCTGGCCCTGCTGCCGGGCACCGACGCCGCGCTGGCGCTGGCGCTGATGCACGAACTGATCGTGAACGACTGGCTCGACCCCGACTACATCGCGCGCCACACCCTGGGCTGGGACGCGCTGCGCGCGCGTGCGCTGCAATGGCCGCCGGCCCGCGCGGCGGCGGTCTGCGGCGTGCCCGAGGCGCAGATCGCGGCGTTGGCGCGCGCCTACGGCACCACGAAGCCGGCGGCGATCCGCCTCAACTACGGCATGCAGCGCGTGCACGGCGGCGGCAATGCCGCGCGGGCCATCGCCTGCCTGCCCGCGCTGGTCGGCGCATGGCGGGATCGGGCGGGCGGCCTGCTGCTGAGCAGCTCGGGCCAGTTCCCGGTGGACCGCGCCGCGCTGCAGCGGCCCGACCTGCTCGCGGGCCGGCGGCCGCGCACCCTCAACATGAGCGCCATCGGCGATGCGTTGCTCGATACGGCGAACCCCGTCGACGCCCTCGTGGTCTACAACAGCAACCCCGTCGCCGTGGCGCCGGATTCGGGCAAGGTGGTGGCGGGCTTCGCGCGCGAGGACCTGTTCACGGTGGTGCTCGAACAGTTCCAGACCGACACCGCCGACTATGCGGACTACGTGCTGCCGGCCACCACGCAGCTCGAGCACTGGGACATCCACACGAGCTATGGCCACACCGACGTGATGCTGAACCGGCCCGCGTTGGCGCCGCGCGGCGAGGCGCGCAGCAATACCTGGGTGTTCCGCGAGCTGGCGCGGCGCATGGGCTTCGTCGAGCCATGTTTCTCCGACGATGACGAGACGCTGTGCCGCCTCGCGTTCGCGCGCGAGGCCTCGATCGACTTCGACCAGCTGATGGCGCAAGGCTTCGTCCGCCTGGACCTGCCCGATGCGCCGTATGCCGAAGGCCGCTTCCCCACGCCCTCGGGCCGCTGCGAATTCTTCAGCGCGCGGCTGGCCGCGCAGGGCCAGGACGGCCTGCCCGACCACGTGCCCAACCATGAGCCGGCGGGCAGTTCCACCGAGTTTCCGCTGGCGATGATTTCCCCGCCGGCGCGCAACTTCCTCAATTCGACCTTCGTCAATGTGCGCAGCCTGCGCGCGATCGAGGGCGAGCCGCTGCTCGAGATCAACGAGGCCGACGCCGCGGCGCGCGGCATCGAGGACGGTGCGACGGTGCGCGTCTTCAACCCGCGCGGCGAGTACCGCTGCCGCGCCGAGATCTCGCGCCGCGCTCGGCCGGGCGTGGTGCACGGCCTCGGCGTCTGGTGGCGCAAGCTCGGGCTCGATGGCACCAACGTCAACCAGCTCACCAGCCAGCGGTTGACCGACATCGGCCGCGGGCCGACCTTCTACGATTGCCTGGTGCAGGTCGAGGCCGCCGCATCATGAGTCGTCGCCGCTGGGCTGCCGCAGCGGCATTGGCCGGCGTTGCGTGCGCGACGCTGCTCGCGGGCTGTGCCGACGCCAGCTACTGCTGGCAGTCGGCCAGCGGCCATCTGAACCTGATGCGGGCCGCGCGCCCGGTGCCGCAGTGGCTGCAGGATCCGTCCACCTCGGCGGCGCTGAAGGCCAAGCTGGAGCTCACGCAACGCATCCGCCGCTTCGCCGTCACCGAACTCGGCCTGCCCGACAACGCGAGCTACACCCGCTATGCCGATCTGCATCGGGCCGCCGCGGTCTGGAACGTGGTCGCCGCGCCGCCGTATTCGCTCACGCTCAAGACCTGGTGCTTTCCGATCGTGGGCTGCGTCGGCTACCGCGGCTACTACGACGAGGCGGCCGCCAAGGCCGAGGCGGCGGCCCAGACGACGCAGGGCCTGGAGGCCGTCGTCTATCCCGTGCCGGCCTATTCGACGCTCGGCTGGATGAACTGGCTCGGCGGTGATCCGCTCCTGTCCACCTTCATCGGCTATCCCGAGGGCGAGCTCGCGCGCATCGTGTTCCACGAACTGGCGCACCAGGTGCTGTACGTGCCCGGCGACACCGTGTTCAACGAGTCCTACGCGACCGCGGTCGAACGCATTGGCGGCGCACGCTGGCTGCGCACCCAGGCCGGTGAGGCCGCGCGCGCGGAATACGCGCAGTTCGATGCGCAGCGCCAGCAGTTCCGCGCGCTGGCCGCCGACACGCGGCGCGTGCTGTCCGGCATCTACGATTCCAGGGAAGCGAAGGCGCAGGACTGGCCGGCCGTCGAGGCCCGCAAGAAGGCCGCGATGGACGCGTTCCGCCGCCGCTACGCCGCCTTGCGCGCCGCCTGGACCGGCCCGCGCCAGGGCGCCTACGATGGCTGGGTCGCGCGCGCCAACAACGCCCTGTTCGGCGCCCAGGCCGCCTACGACGACCTGGTGCCCGCATTCGAAGCGCTGTTCGAGCACGAGGACGAGAACTGGCCGCGCTTCTATGCCGAGGTCAAGCGCCTGGCGGCGCTGCCGCAGGACGAGCGCGTGCCGGCGCTGAAGGCGGAGACCGCCGCCGCGTCCACGGCCGCGCGGCCGGCCCCGGATTCCGACAACCACAACAACCATGGAGGCCCCGGTGCCTGATATCCACATCGAACGACAGCACACGCTGGGACTGGCTGCCGCCCGCGGCATCGCCCGGCAATGGGTGCAGAAGGCCGAGCAGGATTACGGTGTGGCATGCAGCTACGACGAAGGCGAGCGCTGCGACCTCGCCCGGTTCTCGCGCGCCGGCATCGACGGCACCTGCGAGGTCACGGCCGACACCATCACCCTCCGTGCGACGCTGGGCTTTCTCTACAGCAGCTTCAGCGAGCAGATCGAGCAGCGCCTGACGCAGAACCTCGACGCGCTGATGGGCACCGGCACCGACGACGCATCCGTCGACGACGACGCCTACAACGACAAAGACTGGAAGTGAACAGCAGCCCCGCAACGGCGCCCCCCGCGGCCGGGCCGCTCGCCGGGCTCAAGGTGATCGAGCTCGGCCAGTTGATCGCCGGCCCCTTCGCGGCCCGCACGCTGGCGGACTTCGGCGCCGAGGTGATCAAGATCGAGGCACCGCGGGGCGGCGACCCGCTGCGCCAGTGGCGCCTGCTGAAGGACGGCACCTCGGTCTGGTGGCAGGTGCAGTCGCGCAACAAGCGCTCGCTCGCGCTCGACCTGCGCGAGCCCGAGGCGCAGGCGATCGTGCGTCAGCTGGCGGCCGATGCCGACGTGCTGATCGAGAACTTCCGCCCGGGCGCGATGGAGGGCTGGGGGCTCGGCCCCGACGAACTGCTGGCGGCCAACCCGGCGCTGGTGATGCTGCGCATCAGCGGCTACGGTCAGACCGGCCCGTACCGCGACCGGCCCGGCTTCGGCGTCGTGGCCGAGGCGATGGGCGGGCTGCGTCATCTCACCGGCGAGCCGGGCCGTGCGCCGGTGCGCGTGGGCGTCTCGATCGGCGACACGCTGGCCTCGCTGCACGGCGTGATCGGCGTGCTGCTGGCGCTGCAGCATCGCCGCGCGACGGTGAGCGTGCAGCATCCGCGCGGATGCGGACAGGTGATCGATGTCGCGCTCTACGAGGCCGTCTTCAACTGCATGGAAAGCCTGCTGCCCGAGTACAGCGCGTTCGGCGCCGTGCGCGAGGCCGCCGGCAGCGCGCTGCCGGGCATCGCACCGACCAACGCCTACCGCTGTGCCGACGGCGGCTACGCGATCGTCGCGGGCAACGGCGACAGCATCTTCCGCCGGCTCATGCGCTGCATCGGCCGCGACGATCTGGCAGCCGACCCCGCGCTGGCCGACAACGCGGGCCGCGTGGCGCAGGTGGCGACGCTCGACGCGGCGATCGGCGCCTGGACCGCCACGCGCACGGTCGATGCCGTGCTCGATGCCCTGGCCGCGGCGCAGGTGCCGGCCGGCCGCATCTACACCATCGCCGACATCGCCGCCGATCCGCACTACGCGGCGCGCGGCATGCTGCGGCAGGTCGAGATGGCCGACGGCAGTGCGCTTGCGGTGCCGGGCTTCGTGCCGAAGCTCTCGCTGACGCCGGCCGCGCATCGGCGCAACGCGCCGGCACTGGGCGAAGACACCGATGCGGTGCTGCGCGAAGTGGGATTGAGCGAAGCGCAGATCGCCGCGCTGCGCGAGCGGGGCATCGTCGGCTAGCGCGCCGCGGCGCGCGTCAGCGCAGCGACTCGATCAGGTCCACGTAGGCCTGCTTGGCCTCGTCGGCGCCGAGGCCCTTGCGGGTGGTCCAGGCCTCCCATTTGGCGCGCGCGACGATGTCGCCGAAGCTCGGCTTCTTCTCGGTGTTGTCGCCGGCCGTGGCCTGCTTGAAGAGCCCGTAGATCTTGAGCAGCGTCGGGTTGTCGGGGCGCTCGGCGAGCAGTTTGGCGTTGGCCTGGGCGGTTTCGAACAGGGCGTTCAGATCGGACATGCGGGCATCGTCGTCAGGAAAAGGAGCCGCATCTTAAGGCGCTGCCGCCGCCGATCGAACTCAGTCGAAGAGCCCGGCGCGCGCCAGTTCCACGTCGAGCCGCTCGCGCGCATCGGCCGGCTCCAGCGCCGAGGCCCGCTCGTAGAGCCGCGTGGCCTCGGCCATGCGCGAATCGCCGTGCAGCATCAGCAGGCCGCGGCCGTACTCCATCAGCGCGCAGGCCGAATGGGGATGGAGCTGCAGCCCGCGCTCGAAGAGCTGGATGGCGGTCTCGGTGCGCACGCCGTAGGTCATGCGGCCCACCAGCACGCCGACCTTGTCGATCACCTCGGCGTGGAACGAGGCGAGCGCGATGTGCGCGTCGGCGTGGTGCGGTTGCAGCGCGATCACGCGTTCGAGTGCATTCTTGACCTTGCCGCCCAGGCCCTGCGCCAGCGCGCGCGCGACGCTGATGCCCTGGCTGTAGCGTCCCAGCGCGTAGGCCTGCCAGTAGAGCGCCTGGCAGTTCTCGGGCTCTTCGCCGGATTGCGCGGTGGCACGTTCGGCCACCTGCCTGAACAGCGCCAGCCGCACCGCTTCGCGCGGCTCGAGGTAGTTGGCATAGATGGCCGTCGCCTGGTTGGCGAGCGCGAGCCCGTCGTGGCCGTGCTGCAGGCCGATGGCGGCGGCGCGCTCGAAGTCGCCGCCGTGGTAGTGGGCCCAGCCCTCCGCCAGCGGTCCGGGCGCGGGCGGCTGCAGGCCCTGGCCTGCGTGCAGCCGCGTCCATTGCGCGAGCAGCGAGGCGGCGTCGAAGCGGGGCACGTCCTGGTATGGGAGCCGGGTCCACGGTTGGGCATCGGCCGCCTGGTCGGCCGGCAGCAGCGAGAGAGGTTGAAGATCCGGAGGGGGCATGCGTGGACGTGTCAGACCGTTGCAGGTTGATCTTCGCCGGAATAGGCATTGCTCAGCGTCAGCAGATGCCGCCGCTGTTCGGTCGCAAGGTAGGGCGCCAGCAGGTGCAGCGTATGGTGCGCGCCGCGCAGCAGCGCGCCCTGCGCGTGCGCGGGCTCCAGCGCCTCGCGCGGATTGCGCACGTACTCGTAGCTGAGCCAGTAGGTCAGCACCACCACCATGCTTTGAGCCAGCGGGTCGACCTCGTGCACATCGATGTCGAGGTGCCCGGCGTGGCTCATGCCCGCGAGCAAGGCGCGGATGGCGCGCGCCTTGTTCTTCAGCACCAGCTGGAACTGGGTCTCGAGATGCCGGTTCTTGCTCAGCAGGTCGTTCAGGTCGCGGTAGAGAAAGCGGTAGCGCCAGATCAGCTCGAACAGGCTGTGCATGAAGAACCACGCATCCTCGACGTCGTGCACGCCTTCGCTTGCGTGCAGCAACTCGTTGAGCTCGGTCTCGTAGCCCTCGTAGAGCCGGTTGATCAGCTCGTCCTTGGCGGGATAGTGGTAGTAGAGATTGCCCGGGCTGATGTTGAGCTCGCCCGCCACCAGCGTCGTCGAGACGTTCGGCTCCCCGAAGCGGTTGAACAGGTCAAGCGCGGCTTCGAGGATGCGTTGCGCAGTGCGGCGTGGCGCTTTCTTGGCCATGTCGTAGCCCCTGGTTGTCTCTGGGGGCACTCTAGCGCAAGTCCCGGGCGGCCGGGCAATCGATGTCGAAGGTCGATGGCGGCCGGGGACAGTCAGGCGATGCTCAGGACGCCTCAGGTACCCGAACTGCCGCGCGTTGCGCGGCGCCGCAGGGGCTTGGCCGCGGCGGCATCGCTCGACTTGCGTGCCGCGGTCTTGCGTGCCGGTCGAGGCGCTGCATGGCCCGCCGTATCCGTGCGCCGCAGCTGGGCTTCGAGCGCTTCCACGCGCGCCTGCAGCGCGGCCATCTGCTCGGCCGAAGGCGTGCCGAGCTTGTCGAGCGCGCGTGCCACGCGGTCTTCGAAGATGGTCTCGAGCTTGCCCCAGCCGCCCGCGGCCTTGGTGCCGAACTCGCTGGCGAGGCCGGCCATGCGGGCCTGCGCCTGGGCCAGCGTTTCCTCGGCGGCGCGCTGGGTCTTTTTCTGCACGCCGGCGCCGTCTTTCACCAGCGCTTCGAAAGCCTTGCTGCCTTCCTGCTGCATCTTGGCGAAGGCGCCGAGGCCGGCCAGCCAGATCTGCTGGGCCGAGTCCTTGATGCGATCGGCGGCCGCGGTGGCCTCTTCGTTCTTGGGGTTGGGCTTTTCCATGGATGTGATCTCGGTGGGCGAAGCATTCGACTTTAGGCCACGGGGCGGCCCATTGTTAGAGCGGGATGCCCATGCGTCAGCCGCGATGCTGCCGCAGCAGCAGATGGAGGTCGTCGCGGACCCACTCGACCGGGGTCGTGAGGGTGCTCTTGATCTGGGTCCATTGCGCCGCGCCGGTCACTTCGGCTTCGGGATCGGCGCTGCTGGCGCGCAGCAGCGCAGAGCTGAACACGCCCAGGAAGATGAGCGCCGCCATGACCGCGATGGCCGAGGCGGCCGAGGGCATCGCGGCGCTGGCCGCCGGACTTGCGGTCGGCCGCACGCCCAGGCGCTGCAGCTCGAAGCTTGCGCGTCCATCGCCGGCCATCTCGAACTCGAGCACGAGCACGCGCGGCGCAGGGTCCGCATTCAGGCGGATCGAGAGGTCGAGGCGCACCTTGGCTCGCACGCCGCCGCCCGGCATCGCCTGCACGTCGGCACGGTGCCCGTCGATCCAGGCACGCACGAGCGGCCGCCGTGCCGCTGCCGGCGCGGACAGCAGGCCTTCGACATGCGCGTGAAGAAAAGAGGCGCCGGCCAGGGATCCGGCCTCCAGCGGGATGACGACGCAGGCGCGTTCGCCGGCAGTCAGCACCCCGACGCCGTCGATCGTGCGCCAGCCGAAGCTGAGCCAGTTCCGCGCCGGTCCGGCGGCCCGCAGATCGTGGACCGCGCCGAGCGTCGGCACGGGTGGCGTGACCAGCCCCGGGTTTTGCGCATCCCGCCCCCAGCGCAGGGCGAACGCGCGGTCCAGCGCGTCGTCCGGAAAGCGGGATGCGCGCGGCGGCATGTCGGACGCGCCGGCGACGATGCCGGCGAGCGCTTCGAGCGACATGATGCCCGGGCCGACCGGCATCCAGTCCGAGCAGCTTGCCGGCAGGTGGCCGCGGCTGTTCCTGTCGGAGGCAATCAGGTGCACGGCCGGCTTCATGAAGTAGGTCGCCTCGTGCAGCGCGCCCGACGAGAGTCCGCAGACGAATTCGACGTTGTCCGCGCACAGCAGCGCGTAGATGTTGGCGTCGGTCCAGGCCGTGTTGGGGATCGGGGCCGCGAGTTCGGCGAGGTGCCGCAGGTCGGGCTCGTAGGGGTGCGGCTTGATCACCAGGAGATCGACGCTCCGGGCCAGCTCCCGCACCGGGTCGAGCACCTCGATCGGGCGCGCGATCCTGCCGTCGCGCACCAGCGCCAGGTCGATCGCGCTCTGGCCGCAGAACAGCCCGACACGCAGCCCGCGGTGGAAGAGCTGCGAGGCGCTGCGGCGCGAGAAGTAGCCGTGCGTCGCGGTGGCTTCGTTCCAGAACGCTTCCTCGTCGATGCGCCAGCCCGCGAGTACGGCTTCGATCTGCCGATCGTTGGTGCGCGCGCAGAAGGCCAGGTGCGATGCGAAACGGACCGGCGAGATCTCGATGTCGATGAAGGAGGCGCCCTGCCGGTCGACCCAATGCATGAGGGAGGGCGGCATGCCCCAGCCGATCACCAACTGGCGCGGCGCGAGCCGGGGCAGCAGTCCCGCGTCCAGCAGCGGCGCCAGGTCCGCCGCGCAGGTGCGGGCCCAGCCCGCCGCGCTGCGCGGCAGCGCCAGCGCATCCATCATCGCGCCGACGTCGAGCGTACCGCCTTCGGAGCGGGCATGGACCTCCCGGCACTGGAGGCCGAGCCGTCCGGCCGGCAGCCCGAAGGCCTTGAAAAGAAATTGCCGGTTCGCCGGATACGACGGCAATGCGTTGTCGGGCGAGCGAAAGAAATTGTCGACGAACACGATTTCGTCGAAGCGCATGCCGCTCATGGTTCCATCCTCGAAGGTCGGTCTTCGCCGTTTTTCACGGCTTTGCAATTTCGGAGCCGGCGCCGATGCATCGAGTTCCAGGCTTTACCGTTGCTTAACCAAGGGCCGCCTCCAATGACGCGAGCCTGACAATGCCGTCAGCGTGGCGGCCCATCCCGAGGGCGATGAGATAATCCCGCCCGATCGTCGGCGGGCGGTCGTTCATTCCAAACTGCAGGGAATCCGCATGATCCTCGTGACCGGCGGCGCCGGCTTCATCGGCGCCAATTTCGTACTCGACTGGCTCGCCCACGGCGATGAAGCGGTCGTCAACCTCGACAAGCTCACCTATGCCGGCAATCTCGAGACCCTGGCGTCGCTGAAGGACAACCCGAAGCACGTCTTCGTGCAGGGCGACATCGGCGACAGCGCCCTGGTCGACCGCCTGCTGGCCGAGCACCGGCCGCGCGCGGTCGTCAACTTCGCGGCCGAGTCGCATGTCGACCGCTCGATCCATGGGCCCGAGGACTTCGTGCAGACCAACGTGCTCGGCACCTTCCGCCTGCTCGAATCCGTGCGCGGCCACTGGAGCGCATTGCCGGCCGATGCGAAAGCGGCGTTCCGCCTGCTGCATGTCTCGACCGACGAGGTCTACGGTTCGCTGTCCGCCAAGGACCCTGCCTTCACCGAAGAGAACAAGTACGAGCCCAACAGCCCTTACTCGGCCAGCAAGGCCGCGAGCGACCACCTGGTGCGCGCCTGGCATCACACCTACGGCCTGCCGGTGCTCACGACCAACTGCTCCAACAACTACGGCCCCTTCCATTTCCCCGAGAAGCTCATCCCGCTGATGATCGTCAACGCGCTCGCCGGCAAGTCGCTGCCGGTGTACGGCGACGGCATGCAGGTGCGCGACTGGCTCTATGTCAAGGACCATTGCAGCGCGATTCGCCGTGTGCTCGAAGCGGGCCGACTCGGCGAGACCTACAACGTCGGCGGCTGGAACGAGAAGCCCAACATCGACATCGTCAACACGGTCTGTGCGCTGCTCGACGAACTGCGCCCGCGCGCCGACGGCAAGCCCTACCGCGAACAGATCACCTATGTGACCGACCGTCCCGGCCACGACCGCCGCTACGCGATCGACGCGCGCAAGCTCGAACGCGAACTCGGCTGGAAGCCGGCCGAGACCTTCGACACCGGCATCCGCAAGACCGTCGAGTGGTACCTGGCCCACGGCGAATGGGTGCGCAACGTGCAAAGCGGCGCCTACCGCGACTGGGTGCAGAAGCACTACGACGCGGCACCCGCAAAGGCCGCGGCATGAAGCTGCTGCTGCTCGGCAAGGGCGGCCAGGTCGGCTGGGAGCTGCAGCGCAGCCTGGCGCCGCTGGGCGAATTGGTGGCGCTGGATTTCGACAGCACCGAGCTGCACGCCGACTTCAGCCATCCCGAGCAACTGGCGGACACCGTGCGCCAGGTGCGGCCCGACGTGATCGTCAATGCCGCGGCGCACACCGCCGTCGACAAGGCCGAGAGCGAGCCCGATGTCGCGCGCAAGCTCAACGCGACATCGCCGGGCGTGGTCGCCGAAGCGGCGCAGCAGGTCGGTGCCCTGATGGTTCACTATTCCACCGACTACGTGTTCGACGGCAGCGGCAGCACGCCGTGGCGCGAAGACGATGCCACCGGCCCGCTGAGCGTGTACGGCAGCACCAAGCTCGAAGGCGAGCAACTGGTGGCCGCGCACTGTGCACGGCATCTGATCCTTCGCACCAGCTGGGTCTACGCGGCGCGCGGCGGCAACTTCGCCAAGACCATGCTGCGACTGGCCAAGGAGCGCGAGCGGCTCACCGTCATCGACGACCAGTTCGGCGCGCCGACCGGCGCCGAACTGCTGGCCGATGTGACCGCCCATGCGATCCGGGACATCTTGCGCGATCCGGCCAAAGTAGGGCTCTATCACGTGGTCGCCGACGGCGAGACCACCTGGCATGGCTACGCGCGCTTCGTGCTCGAACAGGCCGAGGCCGCGGGCGTTGCGCTCAAGGCATCGCCCGCCGCAGTAGACCCCGTGCCGACCAGCGCCTTTCCGACGCCGGCAGTGCGCCCGCACAATTCGCGGCTCGACACGAGCAAATTCCAATCGACCTTCGGACTCCGCCTGCCGCCCTGGCAGGAAGGCGTCGCGCGCATGCTGCGCGAGACGCTCTGAGCTTCACGCAGACAGAGAAGACCACGACAACATGACGCAACGCAAAGGCATCATCCTGGCCGGCGGCTCCGGCACGCGGCTGCATCCCGCCACGCTCGCGATGAGCAAGCAGCTGCTGCCGGTGTACGACAAGCCGATGATCTACTACCCGCTGAGCACCCTGATGCTCGGCGGCATGCGCGACATCCTGATCATCAGCACGCCGCAGGACACGCCGCGCTTCCAGCAGCTGCTGGGCGACGGCAGCCAATGGGGCATCAACCTGCAATATGCGGTGCAGCCGAGCCCGGACGGCCTGGCGCAGGCCTTCCTCATCGGCGACAAGTTCATCGGGGATGCGCCGAGCGCGCTGGTGCTGGGGGACAACATCTTCTACGGACATGACTTCGTGCATCTGCTCTCCGATGCCGATACGAAGCAGGCCGGCGCCACCGTGTTCGCCTACCACGTGCACGATCCCGAGCGCTACGGCGTGGTGGCCTTCGATGCCAACGGCAAGGCCAGCAGCATCGAGGAAAAGCCAGCCAGGCCCAAGAGCAGCTATGCGGTGACGGGGCTCTATTTCTACGACAACCAGGTCATCGACATTGCGAAGGCCGTGAAGCCGAGTGCGCGGGGCGAGCTGGAAATCACGGCGGTGAACCAGGCGTATCTCGATCGCGATCAGCTCAATGTGCAGATCATGCAGCGCGGCTATGCGTGGCTGGATACGGGGACGCACGAGAGCCTGCTGGAGGCCGGGCAATTCATCGCGACGCTGGAGCATCGGCAGGGGTTGAAGATTGCTTGCCCGGAGGAGATTGCGTGGCGGCATGGGTTCATCGATGCAGAGCAATTGACGAAGCTTGCCGCGCCGCTGGAGAAGAGCGGGTATGGCAAGTACCTGAACCACCTTTTGGCTGAAGAGGTCCGGTCATGAAAGTGACGCCTACCGCGATTCCGGACGTGCTCGTCATCGAGCCCAAGGTGTTCGGCGATGCGCGCGGATTCTTTTTCGAGAGCTTCAATCAGAAGGCATTCGACGAGGCGATCGGGCGGCATGTGGAGTTCGTGCAGGACAACCATTCGCGATCTGCCAAGGGTGTGCTGAGAGGGTTGCACTATCAGATCAAGCAAACGCAGGGGAAGCTGGTGCGGGTCGTGCGCGGGGCTGCGTATGACGTGGCGGTGGACATTCGCAAGTCGTCGCCGACTTTCGGGCAATGGGTGGGGGTCGAGTTGAGCGAGGAGAGCCAGAAGCAACTGTGGGTGCCCGAAGGCTTCGCGCATGGCTTCTTGGTGGTGAGCGAGTCAGCGGACTTTCTGTACAAAGCGACGGACTTCTATGCCCCGCAGTACGAGCGCGCGATTCGCTGGAACGATCCCAAGTTGGGTATTCAATGGCCCGATACGGGTGCGCCCCCGCAACTGTCAGCGAAAGATCAACAGGCGGTGACGCTTGAAGTTGCCGAGCACTTCGTTGAAATTAGATGAGATTGCAATCGACACAATGAGAAAGATCGCAATCGTTCAATCCAATTACATCCCCTGGAAGGGATACTTCGATCTGATTGCGCGGGTCGACGAATTCGTGCTGTACGACGACATGCAGTACACGCGTCGAGACTGGCGCAATCGCAATCAGATCAAGACGCCGCAAGGCCTCCACTGGCTTACCGTCCCCGTCATAGCCAAGGGCAAGTACACGCAAAAGATCAAGGACACCGAGATCGATGGCACGGCATGGGCCGAACTTCATTGGAAAGCCTTCGAGCAAAACTACAAGCGCGCGGCCTGCTTCAACGAGGTTGCAGACTGGCTTGCGCCATACTATTTTTCCAGCGATGTGCCGACGCACTTGTCGGTCCTCAATCGCCGTTTGATCGAGGCGATCTGCGGTTATCTTAAGATCGAGACCAAGATCAGCAGTTCGTCCGACTACGCGCTGAGCGAAGGCAAGACCGAACGGCTGGCGGACATTTGCGTTCAGGCTGGCGCCAGCGAATACTTCTCAGGTCCGTCCGCAAGGGACTATGTCGACGAATCGATCTTTGCGCAGCGTGGCATCGGCTTGCATTGGTTCGACTATTCGGGCTATGGCGAGTATCCACAACTGTGGGGCGAATTCACGCACGAGGTGACCATACTCGACCTTCTGTTCAACTGCGGTCGGGAAGCGCCGGGCTTCATGAGGTACATCGGCAAATGAAGCTGTCCATCGTCGCAACGCTCTATCAGTCCGAGCCGTATATCGCTGAATTCCACCAGCGCGCGAGCGCTGCTGCGCACGAGATCGCTGGCGAGGACTACGAAATCGTCCTCGTCAATGACGGATCTCCAGACCGAAGCCTCGATATGGCGGTGCAGCTCACTCAAGAGGACTCGCATGTAGTCGTCATTGACTTGTCGCGCAACTTCGGGCATCACAAGGCCATGATGACCGGACTTGATGTAGCCATCGGAGACTTCGTCTTCCTGATTGACAGCGATCTAGAGGAGGAGCCCGAATGGCTCTTGTCCTTTTCGCGCCAGTTGGCTGAGGATGCCAGCGATGTGGTCTATGGAGTGCAAGCGAAACGCAAGGGCGGCAGCGTTGAGCGGGTGACGGGAGCGGCGTTCTACAAGCTGTTCCGATTGCTCACCGGCATTGCGCAACCTGACAACATCGTGACTGCACGCCTGATGACTCGTCGATATGTCGATGCCCTTCTTCGGCATCGCGAGCGGGAGCTGAACATCGGCGGGCTCTGGATCATCACGGGTTTCCGGCAAACGCGTCGCATGGTCCAGAAGCGTTCGTCGAGCCCGACCACCTATTCGCTGTCGCGAAAAATCAGTCACCTGGTCAATGCGGTCACTGCGTTCAGCAGCCTGCCGCTGGTCTTTACTTTCTATTCAGGCTTGCTGATCTCGGTCTCCGCGCTGGTCTATATCCTGTATCTGTTGTTGCGCTACTTCTCGGCCTCGTCTCCACCCGATGGCTACACCTCGATCGTTGCGTCGATCTGGCTGTTTTCAGGTCTCATCATTTCCTTCCTGGGTGTACAAGGTATCTACATTGCCAAGATCTTCTCCGAGGTCAAGCAGCGTCCTTACACCATTGTTCGAGAGATCATTGCCTCGAACCCGGAACGAGGGACCATTCGATGAGCGTCCGAACTTTCGAGAATGTTCCATCGGACTTCTATGGCGTCTTGCAGCAATCGAAGGTCGACACGCTGCTTGATGAAGCCATCGAGCAGGTTCGTGCGCTCGGCTATGCGGTCATCGATGCCGAATACGCCGAGAAAGAAATAAAGCACATTGCCGACGCCTTCGAAATCGTTCGCGAGAGCTACGTAAGGCACCACGGCGCAGCGCTGCTGCGGGAGATCGACGAATACAACAACATCCGTTTGCTGGTGAGCCACGGAGGCGGGATCTTCCTGCGTTTGGCCACGAATCCGATCCTTCTTCGTGCCGTGCAACAGCTCATCGTCGGAAAGTTCGTGCTGAACCAGCAGAACGGCGTCGTCAATCCCCCGAAGGAGCGCTACAACCAAGGGGCTTGGCATCGAGATCTGCCTTATCAGCATTTCGTATCGTCCACGCCGCTCGCGGTCAATGCACTGTATTGCATCGATGACTTCACGCGGGAGAACGGTGCAACTTTCGTGCTTCCGGCGTCGCACAAGCTGGCCGCATTGGCTTCGCCAGAGTACATCCGTAAGAATGCCGTGCAGATCGAAGCGAAGGCCGGCCAATTCATTCTGCTGGATGCCATGGTTTTCCATTCCGGCGGATTCAACGGCAGTGACCATGAGCGGCGGGCGGTCAACCACGTCTTCAACATTCCGTATTTCAAGCAGCAGATCCGCATCCCCGGCAACCTGGATGTCGCCGGACTCTCGCCCTTCGAGCAGGAGCTCTTGGGGTTCAAGTTCCAGGAGCCTGCGTCGGTGGCCGAATTTCTTGCCGAGCGCAAGCGCTGAAGAAGAGGCTCCGATGACGCCCCCCATTTCGCGCAACCATCGCCCTGCGGTTCTTCCGCCCGGTACGCTCCTTCAGCTGATGTACCTCGAAGAGAGGCTCGCACCGCTTACGCCGGGCCGTTTCGTCGAGATTGGCCCGGGCAGCGGCGAGATCACGCAGGTGTTGCTGGACAGAGGTTGGAGCGGAAGTTCTTACGATCTGGATTCCGGAACCATTGCCATGCTGGATGCGCGATTCGCTCAAGAGATTGCTCAGCAGCGTTTCGCCGCGATCAACGACGACTTCCTGAGTTTGCCGACCGGCCAGCTAGAACCCGTTGACCTTGTCATCTCGTGTATGGTCATGGAACATCTCGACGAAGCTGCGGAGGCTCGGTTCATGGGGGTCGCGAGCCGCATCCTGAGGCCGGCCGGCTTGATGATCGGTTTCGTGCCGGGCTCGCCGTCGCACTGGGGCATCGAGGACGACATAGCCGGGCACTGCAGAAGGTATACCCGATCCAGCTTTGCCGAGCTCACGGCGAGCAACCGATGGAGAATCCTGCACATGGCGGGCCTAACTTTTCCTGTTTCCAACTTGTTGCTGCCGCTGTCCAACTACCTGGTCCGCAAGAGCGAGAGCGCGAAGCTGACGTTGTCGGCGCTGGAGCGGACCAAGCAATCCGGGCGACGCGAAGTCAGTTTCAAGACGAAATTTCCGACGGTGCTTGGCATGGTCCTCAACCGCGTGACTATGAGTCCGCTGCATTGGCTCCAGAAGTTGTTTGCGCGTTCGGACAGTGCGCTCGTCCTATACTTCGAAGCCAAGCCGAGCGAGGAGTCAATTCATGGCTGAGTCCGAAAGAATGGGGATCCTGTCGGAGGTGGCAAGCTACTATTCGAGCAAGCTGGACGAGCACGGCCAAAGTCCTTGCGGCGTGGACTGGAATGACGAGAAAGGGCAGAGGGCGCGCTTCGAGGAGTTATGCCGTGTGATAGACGGCGGCCGACCCTACTCGGTGACCGATCTGGGCTGCGGCTACGGCGCCCTCCATGACCATCTGGTCGCCAAAGGTCACAACTTCAGCTATCTGGGTGTGGATGTCGCTGAATCAATGATTCAGGCGGCGCGCGAGCGCCTGCAAGCTCGCGCCAAGGTGAGACTGCTGCAGGCGAACTCGGCGGACGACGTGAGCGACTACAGCATTGCGAGCGGCATCTTCAACGTGAAGCTCGGGCGCACCGACGCAGAATGGCGGGCTTACATCGAAGACACGCTCGACCAGCTCGATCGCGGCAGCCGGCTGGGCTTCGCGTTCAATTGTCTGACGTCCTATTCGGACCCGGAGCGGATGCGGGCAGACCTCTACTACGCGGACCCGTGCCAGCTTTTCGATCGCTGCAAGCGGCGTTACGCCAGGAACGTTGCCCTGCTTCATGATTACGGCCTTTACGAATTTACGATCCTGGTGAGGAAGCTCGTATGACCGAGCGTCTCGTGATCTTCGGTACCGGCGAGATCGCTCAGCTGGCTCACTATTACTTCAAGAGGGATTCCCGATTCGAGGTGGTCGCGTTCACGGTCGATGCGGCCTACATGGACGCCTCGCGGTTCTGCGAATTGCCGGTCATCCCGTTCGAAGACATCGTGGACCGATGTCCACCCGGCAACCACGCGATGTTCGTGGCCCTGAGCTATGCAAAGCTCAATGCAGTCCGGAAGGAAAAGTATCTGGCCGCGAAAGCCAAGGGCTACGTCATCGCCAGCTATGTGAGCCCCCAGGCGACTGTGCTCAATGACGGCCGAGTAGGCGAAAACTGTTTCATCCTCGAGGACAACACCATTCAGCCGTTCGCGCAGATCGGCAACAACGTGACGTTATGGAGCGGCAATCACATCGGGCACCATTCGGTGGTCCACGACCATTGCTTCCTGGCCTCGCACATCGTGGTGTCGGGTGGGGTGGTGATCGGTGAGCAATGCTTTGTCGGAGTCAATGCCACGTTGCGGGACCACATCACGATCGGAGAGCGCTGCGTGATCGGTGCCGGTGCGCTGATGCTCGCCGATGCCGAAGCCGGCGGGGTGTACCTCGGCGCCGCCACCGAGCGCTCGAAAGTGCCGAGCCACCGGTTGCGCGGCCTATGACGGGCGCCTGGAGAAAGCTCGGGCTGCTCTACGATCCCCAGCGCGAGGGGCGCCATCCGAAGCTCTCGACGCATGCTGCAAACCCTTTGCCTGTGCAGCTCGACGGCGACGTCTACCGCGTGTTCTACAGCGGGCGCGATGCGGCCAACCGTTCGTCGGTGGGTGCGGTCGACATCGACATCGTGGCCCGCCGGATCGTGCACGAGCATGCGGAGCCCTTCTTCGAGCACGGCCCGGCTGGCAGCTTCCATGCCGATGGCGTCAGCATCGGCAACTGCTACCGCACGCCCACGGGCCGCTACATCCTCTTCATGGGCTGGCTGAACCCGCCCGACGGGCACTGGCGCGGCGAGATCGGGCGTCTGCGGGTCGACGACCGATTGCGGCTGACGCTGGACGGCGACGGGCCCTTCATGCCGCTGGATGCCGATGATTCGGTGAGTCTTTCCTATCCCTGGGTGCTGCATGATGAGCCGAATGCCCGGTGGCGCATGTGGTACGGCTCCACCGAGAGTTGGGACAGCGGCAACGGCGAGATGGTGCATGTGATCAAGGGGGCCGTATCCGACGATGGCGATCGCTGGCAGCGCGGGGGCCTGGCCGTCCCTTATGCGCTGGGGGAGGCGCAGGCCTTCTCTCGGCCCACTGTGGCCCGGGACGCCGCCGGCTGGCACATGTGGTTCTCGTACCGCAGCGGCGCGGGCGAGAGCTACCGCATCGGCTATGCCTGGAGCGCGGACGGGGAGGGCTGGACGCTGCGCCTGCAGGACACCGGCATCGACGTGTCCGACGCGGGCTGGGATGCCGAGATGATCGAATACCCCTTCGTGCTGGAGCATGGCGGCGCGCGCTACATGTTCTACAACGGCAACGGCTACGGCCGCACCGGCTTCGGCCTCGCCATCCAGGACGCTGCATGATGGCCCGGCTCGCCGACTATCTCTACATCGCCGCCACGATCGCGTTCACCGTCTACGGCCAGTTGGTGCTCAAGTGGCGCGTGGCTTCGCACGGGCCGCTGCCGCTGGAGTTCGCCGACAAGACGAGCTATATCTTCGGCGTCCTGATCGACCCTTGGATCGTCTCGGGCCTGGCGGCCGCCTTCCTCGCATCCTTGACCTGGATCGCGGCGATGACCAAGTTCGAGCTCAGCCATGCGTATCCGTTCATGAGCCTGAACTTCGTCGTGGTGCTGGTCTTGAGCGCCTGGCTGCTGAACGAGCCCGTCACGCCAGCCAAGCTCGTCGGCATGGCCCTGATCGTGGTCGGCACGGTGGTCATTGCGCGTGGCTAGTTCCCGGCCGGAGAGCCGGCGCTCCGAGCACGTCGATTTGGCGCTGGGGCTTGCCCTGGCGGCCGCGCTGATGGGCGTGCTCTGGAGCCTGTGCGCGCCGCGCTGGGAGACCAACGACGACGTTGCGATGTCCATGATCGTCCACGGCTACGGCATCGCCGCACCGGGCGCTGCGCCGCAGCTCATGTTCTCGAACCTGCTGTGGGGCTACCTGGCCCGCAGCATCCCGACGGTCGGCGGCCTGCTCGGCTATTCGATCGCGACGATCGCCGTCATCTTCCTGGCCTGCGCCGGCCTGCTGTACGGCCTGCGAAGGCTCGGCATCGATGCCTGGACCAGCCTGGCCGCTGCCGCGCTGGTCTTTGCGCGGCCGATCCTCTTTCCGCAGTTCACGCTCAACGCCGGCCTGTTGGCGATCGCGGCGCTGGCGCTATGGCTGGCCTTCGCGGTCGATGGCCGGCGCTGGCTGCTGGCGGCCGCGGTATTGCTGGCCTTCGCGAGCTTCCTGATCCGCAGCCAGGAGTTCATGCTCGTGCTGGCCGTGGCGCTGCCCCTGCTGTCCTGGCGCATGCTGCGCCCTGGCGCCGCACGACTTGCGATCGTGGTGGTGATGTGTGCGATAGGCGCCGCCGTGTGGATCGACGAGGCGTCCTACCGCGTCGAGGCCTGGCAGCCCTTCAATGCTCTCAACCCGGCGCGGGCGCGCTTGACGGACTTCCATGCCGGCGACTCGCTGCGCGAGCATCCGGAGATCGCCGCACGGCACGGCTACAGCCTGAACGACGTCGAACTCGTGGAGCAATGGTTCTTCGTCGATCCGAAGATCGCCGATCCGGCTCGCCTGAAAGCCCTCTTGGCAGATGCCTCGGAGCGCCCGGCGCACGATCGCTTCCATGTGGACGCCAGCATGCAGGCCCTGGGGCACGGCGCCCTCCGGATGCTGGTGCTCGTCGCGGTGCTCGGCACGGTGCTGTGGCCCAGCCGCCGGATGCTGCTGGCCTGGGCGGTCTTCCTCGCCGCGATCGTTGCGATCGGCTTTTTCGGCCGGCCAGGAATCATCCGTGTCTATCTGCCGGCCGTCGGTCTTTTGGCACTCGCGCCGATGCTGCGCGGCGTCCGACTGCAAGGGGTGCGCGGGCGGGTCTTCAGCACGGCCCTGGCGCTGGCGACGGTTGCGAACGCCGTCCAAGTGCTCGACGAATCGCGCGCGACCCGGACGGCGGACGCGGCCGCCCGGAGCCAGATCGCCGGCTTTCCGACCGACCCCGTGGTGATCTGGGGCGTAGGATTTCCCTTTGAGGCGGTCTACCGGGTTTTCGGCGCCTCGCAGGAAGCCATGCACTACCAGCTATATGGCCTGGGCGTCTCCACGCTGGCGCCCTTCTCGGTGGCGAGCGCCGAGGAGCGGCGCGGCCGCGGCATGGTTGCGCGGCTCCTGAGCACCGAGGGCGTGCCGCTGCTGGCCACCGACAAGTCGCTGCGTTTGCTTGGCGACTATTGCCGCGAACACCATCGCAGCGAATTGCAACGGGTCGACCGGGAGGTGCAGCTCGGCTCACAGCCGCCGCACTATCGTTGCGCCGTACAGTAGCGGCGCCACGCGATCGACATCCAGACGAGCAGGACACTACATGACGAGCAACAGGATTCCCTTCAACTGGCCCCACATGACGGGCAAGGAGCTTTACCACATCGCAGAGGCGCATTTCAACGGCCGCCTCGCCGGCGATGGGCCCTTCACAGCGCGCTGCCACCGGTGGATCGAAGAGCGCACCGGCAGCCACAAGGCGCTGCTTACCCATTCGTGTACCGCGGCGCTCGAGATGGCCGCGCTGCTGCTCGATATCCAGCCCGGCGATGAGATCATCATGCCTTCGTACACGTTTGTGTCGACGGCCAATGCCTTCGTGCTGCGTGGCGGTGTTCCGGTGTTCGTAGACATCCGGCCCGACACACTGAACATCGATGAAAAGCTGATCGAGGATGCGATCACTGCACGTACGCGAGGCATCGCAGTGGTGCACTATGCCGGTGTCGCGTGCGAGATGGACGCGATCATGGCGATCGCTGCGCGGCATCGATTGCAGGTCGTCGAGGATGCGGCGCAGGGCGTCATGGCCAGCTACAAAGGGCGCGCATTGGGCAGCATCGGCGACCTCGGAGCCTTCAGCTTTCATGAGACCAAGAATGTGATCTCCGGCGAAGGCGGCGCATTGCTGGTCAACGATCCGGCGCTGGCCCTTCGCGCCGAGGTTCTTCGAGAAAAAGGTACCGATCGCAGCCGCTTCTTTCGCGGAGAGGTCGACAAATACACATGGCAGGACCTCGGCTCGTCCTTCCTGCCCGGAGAACTGGTCGCTGCCTTTCTTTGGGCACAGCTTGAGGAGGCCGAGCGCATCACGCAGGTCCGGCTCGACGTATGGAGCCGGTACCACGCCATGTTGCAGCCGCTGGAGGCCCGTGGCGCCCTTAGACGGCCGACGGTGCCTGAGGGATGCCAGCACAACGCGCACATGTACTACGTGCTTCTGGAACCGAGCATCGATCGCCAGCGGGTGCTCGATGCGTTGAAACGAGCCGATGTTTCGGCCGTGTTCCACTACGTTCCGCTCCATTCCTCGCCCGCTGGTCGGCGCTTTGGCCGTGCGCACGGTGACCTGACGATCACCGAACGGGAATCGGAGAGTCTGATTCGTCTGCCTCTCTGGGTAGGATTGACGAAAGAGCAGCAGGACAAGGTCGTGGGCGTGCTTGAGCAAGCGTTATCGACATGCTCCTGATGCCTCGCCGCGGTGCGAGCCTCAGCGTGAAGTACCGAGCACCGCTTCAGTTAAAGTGAGAATCCGCCCGAAATTCTCATCACAGCCTCCTGAACACAGAAATGCAAAAGCCATTCAACAAGAAGACCCTCCTGATCACCGGAGGAACTGGATCTTTTGGCAACGCTGTCATCAAGCGCTTTCTGACCACCGACATCGGCGAGATCCGAATCTTCAGCCGCGATGAGAAAAAGCAGGACGACATGCGCAAGCGTTACAGCGACGCCAAGCTCAAGTTCTACCTCGGCGACGTGCGCGACGGCCGCAGCCTGGTCTCTGCCATGCGCGGCGTCGACTATGTTTTCCATGCGGCAGCGCTCAAGCAGGTGCCGTCGTGCGAGTTCTATCCCATGCAGGCGGTGCGCACCAACGTGCTGGGTGCCGAGAACGTGCTCGAACATGCCGTCAACGCGGGCGTCAAGCGCGTGGTCGTTTTGAGCACCGACAAGGCCGTGTATCCCATCAATGCCATGGGCATCAGCAAGGCGATGATGGAAAAGGTGATGGTCGCCGCCAGCCGCAATCTTGAAGGCACGGGCACTGTCCTTTGCGGCACGCGCTATGGGAACGTGATGGCTTCACGTGGTTCCGTGATCCCGCTCTTCGTGCAGCAGGTGATGGAGGGCCACCCGATCACCATCACCGACCCCGCGATGACCCGGTTCATGATGACGCTGGCCGACGCGGTCGATCTGGTGCTCTACGCTTTCGAGCATGGGGGCAATGGTGACATCTTCGTGCAAAAGTCGCCGGCTGCGACGATGGAGATCCTGAGCAAAGCCATCCTGGACTTGATGGGAAAGAAGGAACATCCGGTCGACATCATCGGCTCGCGCCACGGCGAGAAGCTGTACGAATCTCTTCTCAGCAAGGAAGAGCGTGCCTGCGCCGAGGATCTGGGTGACTATTTCCGCGTGCCGCCCGATGGCCGAGACCTGAATTACGCCAAGTTCGTCGAGGAGGGCGAGAGCCGCATCACGCGTGCATTGCACGGCGAAGAATACAACTCCCACAATACCACTCGCCTGGATGTGGAAGGCATGAAGCAATTGCTGCTCAAGCTCGATTTCATGCAGAAGGTGACGCGCGGCGAGCCCGCCATCCTGGAGGGCTAAGGCAGTGAGGGTACTGGTCACGGGGGCCGACGGCTTCATTGGAAAGAACCTGCGCCAGGCCCTGGCGGAGCGCCAGGACGTGGAGTTCGTGTCCTTCGAGGCCGACAACGATGTGGCCGAGTTGCCTGCGATGCTGCAGGGCGTGGACTTTGTCTTCCATCTGGCTGGGGTGAATCGGCCCCAGGATCCCAAGGAATTTGCCATCGGCAACCGCGGCCTGACCGAGGCGCTGTGCGATGCGATCTGCCGCCAGATCGACGCCGGCGGCAAGAAGGTGTCGGTGGCGTTAACCTCTTCGATCCAGGCCGCGCAGGACAATCCCTATGGCCAGAGCAAGCTGGGCGCCGAGCAAGCGGTCATCGCGGCCGCCGCGAGCCACGGATTCAAGGCGCACGTCTTTCGACTGCCCAACGTGTTCGGCAAGTGGTGTCGCCCCAACTACAACTCGGCCGTCGCCACTTTTTGCCACAACGTCGCGCGCGGCTTGCCCATCACGGTGCGCGATCCTGCAGCGCCCCTCACGCTGGTGTACATCGACGACCTGGTGGCGCGCTTTATCCAACTGCTCGATGGCGCCGATGCCGCGGTGGATGCCGAAGGGTTCTCGACGGTAGCCCCGCAGTACACGACCACCGTGGGCGAGATCGCCGATCTGATCCAGCGATTCAGGAAAAGCAGGGAAACACTGGTCACGGAGCGCGTCGGCAGTGGCCTGGTGCGAGCTCTCTACAGCACCTATGTCAGCGCGCTGCCCGTGGAAGAGTTCAAGTACGCTGTGCCCAGTCATGGAGATCCGCGGGGTGTCTTCGTCGAAATGCTGCGAACCCCTGACAGCGGCCAGTTCTCCTACTTCACGGCCCATCCGGGGATCACGCGCGGCGGTCACTACCACCACAGCAAGACCGAGAAGTTCCTGGTCATCAAGGGCCGGGCGCGATTCAAGTTCCGCCAGATCCAGACGCAAGAGACCTACGAACTGGTCACGAGCGGCGACAAGGCCGAGATCGTCGAGACCGTACCGGGCTGGACCCACGACATCACCAACATCGGTGACGACGAGATGGTCGTCATGCTCTGGGCCAACGAGCTCTTCGACCGCGAACGGCCCGACACTTTCGCCTGCCCGGTGTGAATCCCATGAAGAAACTCAAAGTCATGTCCGTGGTCGGCACCCGGCCCGAAATCATCCGCCTGTCGCGCGTGTTCGCGGCGCTCGATGCGCATTGCGAGCACGTGCTGGTGCACACGGGCCAGAACTACGACTATGAGCTGAATCAGGTCTTCTTTGACGATCTGAAGATCCGCAAGCCCGATCATTTCCTGAACAGCGCGGCCAACAGCACGGGCGCGGCGCACACCATCGGCAACCTCATCATCGAGGTCGACCGCGTGCTGGCGCGGGAACAGCCCGAGGCCGTGTTGGTGCTGGGCGACACCAACAGCTGCCTGTCTGTCATTCCCGCGAAGCGGCGCAAGATCCCTATCTTCCACATGGAGGCCGGCAACCGCTGCTTTGACCTGCGCGTGCCCGAGGAGATCAACCGCCGGATCGTCGACCACACCTCGGACATCAACCTGACCTACAGCACCATCGCGCGCGACTATCTGCTGCGCGAGGGCCTGCCGCCGGACCAGATCATCAAGACCGGCAGCCCCATGTACGAGGTGTTGCACCACTATCTGCCGCAGATCGATGCATCCGATGTCCTGCAGCGCCTGTCGCTGACGACGGACCAGTACTTCGTGGTCAGCGCGCATCGCGAAGAGAACATTGAATCCGACCGCTCCTTCGGGAAGTTGGTCGCCACCCTCAACGCCGTCGCAGAAGACTATGGCCTGCCCGTCATCGTCTCGACGCACCCGCGCACGCAGAAGCGCGTGGACGCGATGGCGGTCGCATTCCATCCCCGGGTGCGGTTGCTGAAGCCGCTGGGCTTTCACGACTACGTGAAGCTGCAGAAGTCGGCACGGGCCGTGTTGTCGGACAGCGGCACCATCAACGAGGAATCGTCGATCCTCAACTTCCCGGCGCTCAACCTGCGCGAGGCCCATGAGCGGCCCGAAGGCATGGAGGAGGCGGCCGTGATGATGGTCGGGCTCGAGCCCGAGCGCGTGCGACAGGGTCTTGCGATTCTCGCCTCGCAGTCGCGTGGGGAGCAGCGCAGCTTGCGTCTGGTGGCCGACTACAGCATGCCTAACGTGTCGGAGAAGGTGCTGCGGATCATTCACAGCTATGTCGACTATGTGAATCGCGTCGTGTGGAAGAAATATTGAGGCGCCCACAGTCTCCAAATTTGCGCTTGCTGCAGGGCTTGCGCGAGCGGTGTTCGCAACCGCCCGGGTCTGTTGCACTGTCTTGCTTCCCCCGCATCGAAACATGATCCATCCCAAAATCAAGTCCTGGTTGCGTCCGTGGTTCCGGCGATCGACGAGTCCGACGGAGCGTTGGGCGCAAGCGGATGCTGCGTTGGCCGACGGCGATGCGCAAAAGGCCGCATCGATCCGTCGCGCATTGGCCGCCCGCCGGCGAATCACCCCAGAGGATTTCCTCTATGCCGGTCTTTCCGAACTGCGGCTGAACCGGCCGGCGAAAGCGCTCGAGACGCTGGAGACGGGTCTTGCCAAGTTTCCGGGTGTGCCAGCGTTGTTCGACAACTATGTGCGAATCTGTTCCGAGGGGGGGCACATTGCCCGGGTAATCAAGCGCGAGGCTGTCGAGAAGGACGACGAACGGCGCGTGTGCCTGGAGCTTTTCGAGCGTTTTGGTGACTACCACGTCCAATGCAGCCTCATCGCCTATTGCCTGCGGCAGGGCATCCCTGACCTCGCCGAACAGCAAATCGAAGGCTTGCTAGAGCGTGGAGCTGACTCCGTCCTGCTTTGGCAATTGGCGGATGTGCTGTTGCTGCACGAGCGCAATCATGAAGCCATGCAGATTTACCGGCAGCTTTCCGGCCGGGCAGCCGACAGCGCGTTGGGCGTTGTGCATACCGCGCTCGCTGCGTTCCGTCTGGGCCAACTCGCTCGCGCCGCCGACATGTTCGAAAGCGGTATTCAGCGCTTCCCCCAGGCCGCCGAACTGGTCGATCACTACGCGCTGATCTGCGCTCAGCTCGGCCAGCTGCCGCGCCTCATCCGCGTTGTAGCGCCCGGCGCCGGGTCGGAGGAGGAAGCCTGCAAAGCGCTTTTCGAACGGTTCGCGGATCCGCAAATCAGTGTGGCTCTGATCGACCATTGCCTGACCGTCGGGTTCGATCGCCTTGCAGAAGTTCAGATCGACAGGATCAGGAACCACTCCGACAACAGCCTTGCCCTGTGGCAGGTCTCGGAACTTTTGCTGAGGCTCGAGCGCATCGAGGAAGCCAACGCGATCCATCGGAAGTTGGCCGAACGGGTTGCCAAGGACGAAGAGGATTTCCACCTTTCCAGTCTGGCTTATGTCTGCTTGTCCAAGCTGGATGAATGTCTGGTCCGGCTCGAAGAGGGGTTGGTCACGTACCCGGCCGCAGGAAGACTGCTGTCGCTGTACATGAAGATTTGCGCCAAGCGCTTCGAGTACGACCGCTATCGAGATTTCCTCGCCGCCCTGAAATCCCCGAACATGCCCGAGCCGGGATCGATGCTGGACTTCTACCGGGCCAGCATGAGTGCGCCTGTCGACTTCGTGATCAATCTGCAGGACATCGAATTGAGACTGGCCGGTGCCGAGTTCGCGGTACTGCAGGAGGATTTCGTCGCCTACCTGCGAAAGTTCCCTCAGTCCATCAAGATCTCCCGGGTGCTGGTGTTCTTCTGCGGGTACTTGCACCTGCCTGCGGAATTCGGCGCGGGTGTTTTCGACGCCCTGCAGGCGAATTTCCCGGCGCGGGGCCAGGAACATCAGTCGCTGCGGATCCTGCACCAGATGACGCCGCCCATGATTCCAGCCCACCCGATCGATGCCAGCGAAGTGGTGGACGCCTTCACGGACGCGGCGCTGCGGCTGTCCGTCGATGCGGTCGAGCTCACTGGGCCGATCGCAGACATGACCAACAACTGGACCCCCTGGCAATACATCTTTTGCCTGGTCGCCCCCGAATCCTACGGGCGGGCCATCAGCGCCTTCGAACAAGTGGCTTTCAGGACCTGGCCCCAACTGAAGCAGGTGGCGCCGCATGTCGCCGATGCCACGCGGGCGCGCAGCGCGCAGCGGCGTTTGCGGGTGGGCTTCATCGTCCATGATTCGATGCCGATGATGTCCGGCTTCCTGCCGCGCCTGGACAGCGCGCGCTTCGAGACGGTCTTCCTGCGTCCCGGCAAGCCGGGCAAGTCTTTGGCCGCCAAGGGTTGGATCGAGCGCGCGGGCAAGACGGTCCAGTATTCGGATTCCGACATGGACGCGGCGATCCGCACGATCGCTGCCGAGGAACTCGACATCATCGTGTCAGGCCCCTCGATCGCGGCCGTGTATTACCCGATGATGGCGCGGCTGGCGCCGCTGCAGATGGTCCTGCTCGAACCCAACTGGACCGACGGGTTGTCCCATGCGGACTATTACATCTCCTGGAAGCCCGCCGAGCCTGCGCAACCATCCGATTACTACCGGACCAAGGTGTCCTATTTCGAGCATCCACCCTACTGGATCGAAAAGCCCGAGCTCCGGGAGAAGGGGCCGATCGCACCTGAGGAGCGGGCCGCCACTCGCAAGCGGCTGCTGAACGCGCGGCCCGACGCGCACATCTATCTCTGTGCGAATACGCCGCCCAAGATCCACCCCGACATGGACGCCATGTTCCTGGAGATTCTGCGACGCGACCAGGATGCCATCCTGGTTCTGTTGCGCGGCGAGTACCCGCCTGCGAAGACCCTGCGTAGCCGGCTGAGGCACAAGCTCGGGCCGGCCTACGAGCGGGTCGTCTTTCTGACGACCATGGGCAAAGACGACGCCCATTTGCTGCTGCAATCGGTGGACTGCTGCATCGATTCGTACCCGCTCTGCGGCATGTCTTCGAGCTTCGATGGCGCCATGCTGGGCATCCCGACGGTGACCCTGCCATCAGGCATTCCCTTCGGCAACTGGACCGCGGCGATCTATGACTACATCGGGGTCGAGGGGCTGACGGCGCAAAGCCGCGACGAGTATGTCGACATCGCCCTGCGGCTGGCCTCCGACGAGGCCTGGCGGTCGCGCATCGGTTCCGAGATTCGCGAGAAGTCGTCCAGGTTCGTGGAAAGCGTGGCCAGCAGCGACGAATTCCAGTCCTTCCTGCTGCAGGCGTGGGACCGCGCCGCGTCCGGGGCGCCGCCGGCGCACTGGATGGATGGCCGTTGGCAGTGAATTCGGCGGGCAGGCCTGGCGTTGCGACCGTGAATCCGCAATGAACCCGCGAGTCGGCACCTGGGCCGCGCTCTCCGTGCTCGTGATGGCGGCGCTGGCTGTCGCGGTCGGGTTTCTTGTTCCGCTGTATTCGGACGAGATCGCGATGCAGATGGCCCGCTCGCGCTATTTCGCCGAAGGCGGCCATCTGCTCGGTCTGTTGCCGCAATGCGGCGACGTGTGGCAGGACGTACCGATCTCCTGGATACCGGGCGCCGTGCTGAACGCGCTGCTCTATGCCGGCGCGAGCGAATGGGGCCTGCGCCTGCGCGGTATCGCGCTGTGCCTGGTCTGGATGGCGCTGCTGTGGATCTGGGCGGGCCGGCATCCCCAAACGCTTCTTTCGCGTCGAGGTTTTCAGGCGCTGGTGGTGTCGCTCAATCTGCTCGGTGTCATGCCGCTCCTCCTGGTGCTCGCGCGATCGGAGCAACTGATGGTCATCGCCTTGGCCGCATATGGGCTGCTGCCGCTATACGCCGCCGTGGACACGCGTGATGGCGCAGCCGGCAAGGCCGCGAAAACGGTGCTCTTCATTGCGCTGCATTCGGTCTTTCTCATGGCGCATCCGAAGGCCCTGTTCTTTGCGCCAATGATGTTGCTGTCCAGCTGGCTGGTATTTCGTCGCGACCGCTGGTTGTGCATGGGCATGGTGCTCATCACCGGCTTCATGATCGCGCAGACCTTTCAGCACGCTCGGACGATCGGCGTGTGCGCCAACGCTCCGGTCGTGTCGCAGATGCTGACGCAGCAGACGCTGGACCTGAGCCTCATCGGGCGTGACCCCTCGGCCTTCGTCGCCGCGGCCCTGCACAACCTCATCGCGGCGCCGAGGCTCGTCATCGATCGCGTGCCAGTCACGATCAGCTTCCAGTCAAACTGGTTGCCGACCCTCGACAATGCATCGGCGGGAGCCGTCCTGACCGTCTTCGGGCAGGTGCTCAAGTTCAGCCTGTGGGGCGGGCTTTTGCTCTTGATCGCCGGCGTGATCTTTCGGGCCTTGTCGTCGTGGCGGCACTTCCACGCCAACGAAGCGACCTGGCTGGCGCTGGCGCTGCTCGCGTCGCTAATGATTCATGCGAGCGTCTACAGCCCTGCCATCTGGCATTTCTACACCCCGGGGCTGATCGTCCCCGCAGCGATCCTGTTGCTGATGCTCGTGCTGCATCGCCCTGTCGGCAACATGCGCTGGATGCGCATCGGCGCGCGCGCGGTCGCCTGCTGGGTCTGGGTGCTCGCTGTCGCAAGCCTGGCGCTCCTGCTCGGCGTGGTGACGCCACGCCTGGTGCAGGTTGCGCGCGCCGACGATTTCGTGATCGCGGGGCAGCCTTTGTCGACGCCGGTCTTTTTGAGCAAAGCCCGGCGGTCGGATATGCAGCGCCTCGCGGCGCAGTGCCGCATCCGGGATGGCGACGACCGGCTGATGATCGACGGCTCCGGCTATTTCGCTTTCCAGCATGGGCAAAAGCCCATCAATGTGCTCTACGTATCGAGCTATGCCTTTGGTGGCGACATCGGCAGTCGTCTGCCCGAGTTCCTTGCGCAGAAAAGCAGCGCCGGCGTCGTCGCCCGCTGCGAATACCTGCCGGCAGAACTCCTGGAGCGGGCCACGCACTCCGGGTCGATGTGCTGTGTACCCAGAGCAGCTTTACGCTAGCGCCAATGGCGCCTGCTGCAACGCCATCCAGTCAACTGCGTGAGGCAGGCGACCGGCCGGTTCGATTGCAAAGCTCCGTCTGAATTGAGTGGCTTGCCAGGGGCGGAAAAAATCACTGGACCTTCCTAGTCTGCGGGCCGGATATCGATGTCGCTCAGCCTCGCCGAAAGACCGTAGAAGGTCTTGTCGATGGCCGAGTCGAATTCGACTGAATTGGTGCCGCCGTGCAGCGTTCCCTTTGGAACGGCTGCGCTGAATCCGAAAGGCGGCGACCAGACCAGCGGCACCTCAACGTCGTTGATGCGTACGCGCATGCTGTCCTTGATCGCGGCATTGCGAATCATGTCGAAGTGTCCCGTCAGCCGGTACATCTTGCCAACAGGCGATATGTCGAAGAGCAGCCTGGACTTCTCCTGCGACTTCCAGGCGGCCGCGTCGTGGTGCAAATAGCCCGTAGGGGTCCAGTCTGCCTCCCGCCAGCCGCTGCCTCGAAACGGTTGCTCGAGGCTCCACCAATCTCCGAAATCCCAGCGATAGCTCGCGCCGAGTGTGGCAACCTTGAACAGATCGAGATGCACCCTCTGTGACGCGGGATTCAAGATATTGCGGTAGCGCCTCGCTGCGGGCGTATCGGCCGATGCGAGTTGCTCGCGGTACGCGTCCAGCGCCCTGTCGGGAACCACACTGCCATCCTCATTGATCACGATCTGGATCACACGCGACCTGGGCCGCACGATGTCCGCGGCAGGCGGGGTGGCCGTGTTCGGTAGTGGACCCGCAGCCTTGAAGGTCCAATTCTGCGAGTCTTCGATACAACGACCGGAGCGCCCTATGGAATCCAGCCGCTGCCAGTCGCCGTCGGGCATCAAGCAGATGTCGGGCAGGGAAATGGGCCTTGCGTAGAGATAGGTCAGCGCCGAATCGAGGTTGTCGCGCAGGAGCCAGGTATGGGACAGCTGGTCCGAATGGTCAAGGATCACCAGTGTCTTGCCGCCTTGCGTGTCGCCGTCGAAGTTCTCGACGATGGCGCGCAAGACCTTGCGTTGCGCCTCCGAAATGTTCACGTAGTGATGGAACTGATACAGCTGTGCTGCCGCACCGGCCGTCATGAAGAACACCACGGCGGCACAGGCCAGCAGCTTCGACACTCTCGCCAGGCTCATCACCACGGCCACGACCACCAAGGCCGCGCCAAAGGTCGCGAACAGGAAGGTGCGCTGGGAGATGAGGACGTGCGAGCCCGAGAACAGATACGGCACATAGCCAAGCATCAGCAGGATCAGGCCGGAGATGACAAGGCGAAGCCGCAAATAGCGCTCGCTGAACGTTCCCGCGACGCCGTCGGCAGGCGGAGCTGTCTGCTCATTGCGGGGAAAAACGACAACGCAGGCCGAACAGATCAAGCCGAAGGCGAAGAGGTACCCGTAGCGATGGAATTCCTTGACACCCATGCCCCAGGCGTCGTACCACCCTCCGACCAGGGCCCGCACGAGCGCTACGTCGAAGAGCCTCGGAAGCGCGTGAAAGAGAAGCTTGAACGGGGAGTGGCGGTCGGTGATGGTCTCCTGATAGGCGGCTCCGCCCGACGCGGAAGCGTAGAGAACGAAGAGCACGTACGCGAGCGCTGCGGCGATCCACGCCAGGGTCGGCGCGGGATTCTTCCGCACCTCGAGCCAGGTCGGCCGGGTTCCAATGCGACACCAGAGAACGAAGAGCGGCAGTACCACCATCATCAGCGCGACTTCGTACATCATCTGCGCCGCCAGGATGCACGAGGCGCCCACCAGTACGCTGATCCATCGAACCCATCCCGTGCGTTGACCCTGCGCGCGAACCAACAGCGCAGCGCCCAGCATCAGCGCTGCCAGAGACAGGTTGATATGCTGGCTGCGGAACGACAGTTGCATCGTGTCGGCCGGGTACAGGAGCACGAGCAGTCCGAAGAAGACGCCCCAGCGTGGCGAGCGCGTGGCGAAAGCGGCGAGGTACGAGGCGGCTGCGCCTTTCAGGACGAGCGTCGCGATCAGCACCCAATGCCAGCCATCGAACGAATCGCGATCCAGCAGGAAGCCGATGGCATGGGCGAACACCGTGAGCGGCCGGAGCCGGTGCGCCTCCAGGGCCGTGTGCGACTTCACGAAGAGCACGGGGCCGATGTTCGAGAAGATCCCGAGCACGCCCCATTCCTCGATCAATCCGTGAAGCCTGAAGCCGAAGGGCAGCCAGAGCAGCAGCACGAGGATGGCGGACGGCAGGGCAAAGCCGAGCCAGGATCTTCTCAAGAAATTCATCGAGCGACGATTTGCAATGTGTCTTGTATCAGCGGAACAGCCATCGGCTTGCCGCAAAAATCAGCGGGATGGTGATCAGGATGCTCGCCACGGGTGCCAACGCCACCGGCAGATGCAGCAGGTCGACCCACAGATAGACGATCAACGCACCCAGAAGGTATTGCGCAAGATAGACCAGCGGTAGCATCGCCGCCTTCTTCTCGCTGCGCGGCGCGCCGAAGACGAAGAACCTGTTGAGCACGTACGCGAGCGCGATGCCCGATACGAATGCGATCGCGTAGCTCTGCCAGTACGGCAGAACCTGAAGCAACGCAAGGTACAGCAGGTAAGTGCCGAAGGTGTTCACCCCCCCAGAAACCAGGAACCGAACGAAAGGGGAAGTGATCTGTCTCGCGACCATGGGCGCAATCAGGCCCGGTTCGCGTCGCCGAGCTTGAGGCGCAGGAACTCCGCGTGATCGCGAATGTAGTCGGCACCGTCGTAATAGTCGGATGCGAACACGAGCAAGACGGCATCCGCCGAATACCGGTACTGGATGCCCCAGGTCATCGCCGGCAGGTAGATGCCGACGGAGGGCTTGTCGAGCTTGAATTCCTCGCGCTTCAGGCCGTCGTCTGCGACCACACTCACCTCGCCCTTGACCGCGACCAGGAACTGATGGCATTTGTGGTGCGCATGCTCTCCGCGCGTCTCGGCCGTGGGCACGTCGTAGACGATGAAGTAGCGCGCGGGCTTGAATGGGATCTCGCGTTCGAATTCGCCGACCGAAAGGCTGCCGCGCATGTCGGGCACCGCGCGCAGCGTGTGCAGCGTGACGCCCCGGACCGATGTGGAGGTTACGCCGGGTGCCCTGATGCCCTGTTGTGGATCGCTCGCGGCGACCGTGCGTGCAGCCGCGTCCACGTAGCCCGTGATGCGCGCCGGGTTGCCGACCACGATCGCATTCGGCGGCACCGATCGCGTGACCACCGCGCCGGCGCCGACCATCGCGTTGCGGCCGACCGTGATGCCGGGAAGGATCGTCGAATTGGCGCCCAGCGAGGCACCCGATTGGATCGTGGTGCGGCCGAAGGCCTCGGGGTATTGCTTGCTGCGCGGGAAGAGGTCGTTGGTGAAGGTGACGTTGGGGCCGACGAAGACATCGTCCTCGATCCGCACGCCGTCCCAGACCTGAACGCCGCATTTGATGGTGACACGATCGCCGATCACCACGTCGTTCTCGATGAAGACGTGATCGCAGATATTGCATTCGCCGCCGATGCGCGCTTGCGGCAGCACGTGCGCAAAGGCCCACACCCGGGTGCCGGCACCGATCTGGCTGCTTTCGCAGAGCGCATTGGGATGCGCGAAGTGATCCATGGTCTTATTCCGCCTGATTGAATTCGTGCATTCGCATCATGACCGTGTGCGGCCGGCCTTTCGTATTTTCGTAGGTGCGCCAGGCATACGAGCCGACAACACCCAACCCGAACAGATTCATTGCGCCGAGAAAGACGATGGTGAGAATGGTCATCGCGTAGCCGGGCACCGAAATGAGTCCGGCCAGCCTGCCGATGGCCACGATGACACCGAGGAGGCCGGCGAGCGCAGCGGTGATGCCCCCTCCGCGTACCAGCAACCGGATCGGCAGGTCCGTGAACGAGAACACGCTGTCCATCAAATAGTTGACCTTCTTGCGAAGTGTCCACGCCGACTTCCCGTGCTGCCGGGACTTGCGCGAATAGTGGATCAGCTTGCGACGGAAGCCGAGCCAGAAAAGCTGGGCGATCAGCGAGCTGTGGCGTTCGTCGAGGCGCAGCAGGTTGTCGCGGAACTCCCGGTTGCATCCGAAGACGTCGACGCCGCCGGGCGGTACCTCGGGCACCACGTACTTCCTGTAAAGCCACCAGAACATCTGGGCGGGCAGGCGGCTCATCAGCGGATCCTCGCGGCTCTCACGCGTGCCGACCACGACATCGACCGGCTCTTCGCGCAGCACCTTGTCCATCTCGAGCACGAGTTCCGGCGGCTCCTGCAGGTCGGCCGCCATCACCGCATAGCGATCGCTTTCGACCAGTTCCAGGCCGGCGCGAATGGCAGAGAAGGAACCGAAGTTGCGCGACAGGAGCGCGAGCCTGGACGGAAACGGGCGTGCGGGAAGTGCATCGCGCAGCAGCTCGAAGCACCGGTCGGGACTGCCGTCGATCACGAAGACCGCTTCCATCTCGCCGTGCAGGTCGCGGTGCAGACCGCTCACCGCATCGAGCAGGTCCGGGATAGACGTTTCATTGCGATACACGGGGATGACGAGAGTCAGCATGCCCGTCGACCTCAATGCGCGAAGAACGCGCGTACCGCGTCGATCACCTGAGTGACCTCACTGTCGGCAAGGCCGGGAAAGCACGGCAGCGAAACCACCATGTCGCACGCGCGTTCGGTCTGCTCGAGCGTGCCGGAAACCTGCGCATCGGGATAGGCGGTCTGAAGGTGATCGGCCAGCGGATAGTGAACGTCGGTCGCGACATCCCGCGAGCGCAGATGCTCCCGGAACGCATCCCGCCCATCGATGCGCACGACGTACAGGTGGCCGACATAGTCTTCCTGCGTCGACGGCGGCAGGCCGAGCGGCAAGTCGGCGAAGGCCGCGTTGTATCGGGCCGCGATCTGGCGCCTTTCGTTGTTGGCGGCGTCGAGATGCGGCAACTTCGCGCGCAGCACCGCGGCCTGAACTTCGTCGAGGCGGCTGTTGCCGCCGTGTGGCGTCGAGACGTGGTACTTGGTCGACCAGCCGTATTGGCGCAGCGTGCGCACGGCCTTCGCGATGGCGGGATCGTTGCAGACGACCGCACCACCGTCGCCCAACGCGCCGAGGTTCTTGGTCGGGTAGAAGCTGAAGCAGCCGATGTCGCCGATGCTGCCCGCCCGGCGGCCGTTGCGCAGGGCACCGTGCGATTGAGCACAGTCCTCGATCAGCTTGATGCCCGCCTTGCTCGCCATCGCCGCAAGCGCTTCGATGTCGGCCATCTGGCCGTAGAGATGGGTCACGATGACGGCCTTGGGGCCTTGCTGGATGGCCCGCTCGAACGCGGCGGCCGACATGTTCAATGTCTTTGCGTCGATATCGACATACAGCGGTTTGGCGCCGATGGCATGGATCGCCGTGCTCCCGTAAAAGCCGGCGTTGGCGACACAGGCGACGTGGTCGCCGGCTGCGACGCCCACGGCGCGCAGTGCAAGTTCGAGCGCATCGGTACCGTTGGCGAGCGACACGCACTCGGCCGCGCCGGCATGGGCGGCGAACTCCTGTTCGAACGCAGTGACCTCAGCGCCCAGGACATACCAGTTGCTCCGGAGAACGCGAAGCAGGGCCGACTCGAGATCCAGGCCTGCGTTCGCGGCCTTGGCAGAAAAGAGGGGAATCATGGAATGTTTTCTGGACTTGGGAGCCTGGGGGTAGTCTGGAACAATGCCAGCGGCTCGGCGATCTCGTCGGCCGTGAGCAGTGCGGGCGAGGCCTGCCAGCCGCCGAGTAACTCGCCCATCGTCTTCACCATCGCGAGCACCGGCCGCGCCGCAGCGGCGAGTCGCGACATTTCGATCAGGTTGGCAACGTAGGCATCGGCACTGAAGGTCCGTTTGGCCCACGCCTGGCCGCGCCGCGCCATCCCTCGCCTTGCGCCGGTGTCGGCCGCAAGTTCCTCGAGAACGGCCCGCAGGTCGGCGATCTCGCTGCTCGGTGCGACCTTGCGCACGCAATCGTCGGGCAGCTCGCTGTAGAAGGCGGCGTCGGTGACCACGACAGCCTTTCCATAGAGGAGTGCCTCGATCGTGGTGGCGGAGGCGGCTTCGAAGCTGGGCCAGCGCAGGCAGCATGCCACGTCGGCTTCTGCCATCGCTTGCTGCAGCGCAGGGTCGCTCATCTCGCCCGAGATGGTCAAGTCGACGCCGAGCGTCCGTGCCAATGCCGAGAGCTCGTCCGCGACGTGCGATTGAATCAGGCCGCAGAGCCGGTAGCTGACCGTCTCGCGCAAGCGTTCGCTGGTACCGATCGCGCGGATCACGCTGTCGACCCGCTTGTTGGGATTGACATGGCCGACCGTCACGATGCGCAGTCTTTCGTCGTCGCGTATGGCAGCCGGCACCGCACCGGGCGCGTCGTAGGGCAGCGCCAGCACGCTCAGCGGCCCGGCGCAGGACGCAGCCACGCGGTGCATTCCCCAGTGGCTGTGCGACACGACCGCCAGGGCTTCCGCGCAGACCCATTCGGTCATTGGATAGAGCTGGCTGGCCATGTCCATGAAGGCTTGTGGCGTCGAGGCCGAGGCCTCGAAGAACTCGAGGGGGGCCTGTTCTCCATACCAACGTTCGAGCACCGACGCGGCCTCTGTGGGTCGGCGATGCGACCATTCCGAAAACATGTGTGCCAAGAGGAAGTCATGCAGACACACGATCCCGGGCAGGCGGCCGAGCCAGTGCAGACCACCGCAGTGATAGGCGTAGTTGTTGCCGATCTGGTAGACGAGCGCATCGGCATCGCGCGTCACCTCTTCCACGTCGGCTTCGTCGTTCCACCGCAGCACCGGGACCGTGCATGCATGCGGCACGGTGTCGAGCAGGTCGTCGCGCTCCGTGCGCACAATGATGGCCGTGTGGCCCAGACGCTCGAGGCTGGTCAGGAGCAGCGCCGTCACGCGACCGATCGCCGAGGCCGTTCCGAAGGGCGTGAAGAAGACCAGCTTCATGACAACAGCGCCTGCACCGTCGAAGGCCAGTCGATGCCGAAGCTCTTCCAGCGCGCGTGCGCGGCCTGGCCGAACTCGCGCGAGCGCGCGGCATTGGCGCAGGCAGCGCTCATCGCTTGCGCCAGCGCCTGCGCTGAAGGCTCGGCCACCCAGCCGGTCTCGCGATCCCTTGCCAGGCCGAGCACGCCGCCGCTGTCGGTGGTGCTGATCAGTGCCTTGCACGCAGTCGCGGCTTCCATGGCCACGTAGCTGAACGATTCCTCGTCGAAGGGCAGCGACGCGACGGCCGACGACCGATTGACGTAGTCCGCGTATTCGCTGCGCGTGAGGAAACGCAGATCCAGGCGCACCCGGTCCTGAATGCCGAGACGCTCGACCGTCGATCGCAGGCGTTCGGCGTCGGCGTCCGTGTCGGGCGGACCGGCGACGACGAGCCGCACGTTCGCGGCCGCGTGCGCCATGGCTTCCACCAGCAGGTGCTGGCGCTTTGCGCCGTTGACGCGGCCACCTGCGAAGACATAGCCATCGGCTGCACCGCCGACAAAGATTTCCGGATCATTGATCGGTGCGCGCAACACCTCCGACCGGAAGCCGTTGTAGTGCGCCAGGCGCTTCTGGGTCACGTCCGAGATCGAGAAGATGCGATGCGCGCTTCTGAAGCACTCGTCGTCGGCGTTCCGTATCAATCGGCGGATGTCGTCGCCGAGTTCGCCCGCGGGCAGGTTCGTCTGGCCTGCATCGTAGAGATCGTAGGCTTGCCGGTATTGGTGCACCAGCCACATCGTCTTGCGCGGATGAGGTGCCAGGTAGGCCGGGAATTTCAATGCGATCACATGGTCGACATTCGGGATCTCAAAGGCACGTGCCATCAGCATCTGCGAGGGAATGCGGGTCGCCGGCTCCCACTGGAAAGGAATGCGCAGCACCTCCGCCTCGTGGCCCGCGATCTGGAGCTGCCGCTGCAGATGGCTGGCCATGGCTTCGGCGCCGCCGGAGACGAAGGGCGCCATGTTGTTGACGACGAGGACCTTCACGCGAGAAGCCTTTCGAGCACGTGCGGCCAGCCGATGTGCAGGGCGTCGATCCTCGCATTCGCTTCTTCGCCCATGCGGCGTGCTTCAGCGCGGTCCGCGTAGAGCCGGTCCATGGCCGCCGCGAGGGCGTCGGGGGCCGGATCGGACACCAGTCCGTCATGCCCGTGTCTCACGAACTCGAGCGGTCCCCCGGCGTCGGTGGTGGTGAGGATCGGCTTGCGTGCATGCGCGGCCTCCAGGATCGGATAGCCGTACGAGTCCTCATCCAGCGGCACATAGGCGGCGGCAAGACAGTCGGCGAGATGGTTCTCCTTTTCCTCCTCACTGATCCAGCGTTCGTCCAGCACGACCCTGTCGCCGAGGCCGTGTGCCGCAACCTGCCGTGCCAGTTGCTGCGGGTAGTCCGGCCCGCTGCTGCGTCCCGCAATGCGCAGTCGCACGGGCGTCCTGCACTGGCTCAGGGCTTCGATCAACAGATGCTGGCGCTTGTGGTGCTCGATGCGGCAGATGCAGACGATCTCGTCGTTCATCGACCGGTGATGAAAGCGCTCCGGCTTGTAGACGGGAGGGAAGAGCGGCTCGCTGTCCACACCGTTGTAGCGACGCAGGCGTTCCGACACGACACTCGAATTCGAGAAGACACGCTGCGCCTCGGCCAGCGCCGCGGTATCGGCGGCGCGCAATGCGTCGCGGATCCCGCGGTATTTCGCATCATCGGGGAAGCTGCGGTAGGGACTGTCCCACAAGTCGTAGAACACGCGCAGGTGATGGATGAACCAGACGATCTTGTGCGGATGCGGGATCAGATGGGACTGCGGCCGAAAACAGATGATCCGGTCTGCCGCGGAAAGGTCGACGAAGCGATAGGCCGCCATCTGCTTGAAGAGCAATTCCGGCTCGTCCGCCTCGGGAAGATAGACGCGCTCGACCCGATGCCCTGCTTCGAGAAGCATGGCCTCGAGCCATTCGACGATGTTCCTGTAGCCGCCGTTGACGAATGGAACGAAGGACGAACAAAGCGCAATCTTCATCGGCCCACGGCTTGGCGCAACGCAGCCGCGATGCGGTTGACGTCGTCTTGGGTCAGGTCCTGGTGCGTCGGCAGGTTGATGCCGCGCTGAGCCCACTCGTCGGCCACAGGATAGGTCTTGTCTTCCAGATAGGGCGGCAGAACGTGCATCGGGTAGAACACCGGCCGCGTCTCGATGCCCTGTTCGTCGAGTGCCCGCATGACCGCGTCGCGCCGCTCTTCGCCGCCTTCACGCAGGTAGACCGTGTACATCCAGTAGACATGCTGCATGCCTGGCTGCGTGGTCGGCAACACCAAGGCGTCGGCGAGTGGGGCAAGTGCCTTGTCATAGATGCGCGCGAGCGCCTGGCGTTCGCTCAGCGCCGCATCGATCGTCTCCATCTGCGCCAGTCCGATCGCAGCCTGGATGTTCGTCATGCGGTAGTTGTAGCCGATCACCGGAAACCAGTAGCGTCGCTTCGGGTCGACGCCCTGGCCGCGATAGAGGCGCAGCCTGGCTGCGATCTCGTCGTCATTGGTCGTCACCATGCCGCCCTCGCCGGTCGTGACGATCTTGTTGCCGAAGAAACTGAAGATCGCACAGTCGCCGATGCCCCCGACACGCTGGCCGTTCACTTCGGCGCCGTGGGCTTCGGCGGCGTCTTCGAGCACCCAGAGCTTGTGCTTGCGCGCGATCGCCATCACCGCCTCCATCTGGGCCGGGTGTCCGTAGAGATGCACCGGAATGATGCCGCGCGTGCGGGGCGTGATGGCGCGTTCGATCTGATTCGGATCGATGTTCATCGTGTCGGCGCTCACATCGACGAGCACCGGCGTCGCGCCGCAGTACTTGACGGCGTTGGCGGTGGCGATGTAGGTCACCGTGGGAACGATGACCTCGTCGCCCGGCTTCAGATCGAGCGCGACCAGCGCGAGATGGAGCGCGGTCGTTCCGTTGTTGGCGGCGACCGCGTGCTTCACGCCGCAGAACGCCGCAAAGGATTCCTCGAAGGCGGCAATGTACTTGCCGTTCGACGAGATCCAGCTGGTGTCGAGACAGTCGAGCACGTACTTGCGTTCATTGCCTGCCAGTTTCGGCTGGGCCACTGCGATTCGGTTCATAGGTCTACCCTCTTCGGTTTATTTGTCTCGCAGGCACGCCGGCAACTCTGATGTTCGGCTCGATGTCCGAGATGATGATGGAACCTGCGCCTGCCACCACGTCGGGCCCGATGGACACGCCCGGAATGACCTTGCTGCCGATCCCCAGGAACGCGCGTGGGCCGACGGTGACGTTGCCTGCGAGTCCGCATTGCGGCGCGACATGCGCCGCCTCGCCGATGCGGCCATCGTGGTCGACGCTCGCCGACGTGTTGATGATCGCGAGGTCGGCGATCGTTGTGTCCGCGTTGACGACCGCGCCGGCCATGATCGCGATACCTTTGCCGAGCCGCACGGTCGGGGACAGCACGGCAGCCGGGCTGATGGCATTGACCAGTTCGTAGCCGAGTGCAGTCACCGACGCCGCCAGGCGCTGCCGGATCGCGTTGGCGCCGATCGCGACGAAGGCAAGGGCGTGGCCCTCCGCGCGCAGCCGGGCAAGGTGCTCGTCGCCGCGCAGCACCGGCACGTCCAGGCATCGGTCGCCGCTTTCGGCACCGCCGATGCAGCAGGCCACCGATACCCCCATGGCGCGCAGCAGTTCGATGCACACCTTGGCATGGCCACCCGCGCCAATGACGATGACATCCTGCCTCACAGCGCGCCTTGTGCCCGGCGCCAGGCATTTGCGCCCTCGCGGGCAAGGAGCAGGTTGTGCGGCAGCGCATCGTCCGCGCTGTGCATCGAGGCGTCCTGCAGGACACCGGATTCAGGGTCGATCGCCTTGGCGACAAGGCCCAGGTGTGCGAACACCCGTGGCCAGTCGGGATTCGAATGCCGTGCGTTGGGATGATGCGATGCATCGAAGGCGACGATCAGCGCCATGTGCGGGTTGCGGGACACGATCGATGCGATCTCGTCCAGCATGCCCTGTTCGAAACGCGCGGCATCGATCTTCAGCACCGCGATCGCGCCTTGCACCTCCGCATGGGCCCCGAATTCGGCGAACGTTCCGGCCGGCTGCAGCAGGTTTTGAATCAGGGCGCTGGTGGCGCGAGTTGCGAGGCGAGAGCGCAGCGCGTCCTGCGATGCCTTGAGTTCGCGCTTGACGCTCATGGTGTGCGCCGACAGCAGGCGTTCCGTCGCTTCCTGTTGGGCGCGTTTGTGCGTAGCCAGATCCTTGGCGATCTGCTGGCGAATCTGGTGGATCTCCGTGACCAGAGGCGCCATGAGATAGGCGCGGGTGCGGAACGCGAGGGGGCTGCCCACGGGGCGGAAGATCTTGTAGACCCCTCGCGCGAAGGGCTTGATCCAGCGCTTGATTCGCGCGCGAAAACCCTGGCCGCCAGCACCTGTGCCGGCCTGCGCCGCGCTGCCGGCCCGCAGGTGATGCGCCTGCGCGGAAATTGCCTTGGCTCTCGACGACAGCGCGACGCGGATGTCCACGCCGGTTCTTTCAGTGTTCTTCATGGTCTCCATCGAAACGCCTGTTGCGGCACAAAACATGAGACCCACCCGCGCGCCACCCTGGCCGCGGCTCCCCATCGATGCTGGCAACCCGAGCGACGCCCTAGAACGAACGCCCCTCGGCATTCCGGCGCAGATCGGCCTTCACCATCATCGCGCACAACTCTTCCAGCGTGGTCTTGGGCTCCCAGCCCAGCTTTTCCTTGGCCCGGGCCGGATTGCCGATCAGCAGATCCACTTCGGCCGGCCGATAGAACTTGGGATTGACGCTCACCAGGGTCTTGCCGGTCTTGACGTCGATGCCCACTTCGTTCTGTTCCGCGCCCTCGAAGCGAAGTTCGTAGCCCGCGGCCTTGAAGGCCATGTCGACGAATTCCCGAACCGTCTCGGTCCGGTTGGTGGCGAGCACGAAGCTGTCGGGCTCCTTGGCCTGCAGCATCATCCACATGCCTTCCACGTATTCCTTGGCAAAGCCCCAGTCGCGCTTGGAATCCAGATTGCCGAGTTCGAGCGCGTCGAGCTTGCCCAGCTTGATCTTCGCCACGCCATCGGTGATCTTGCGCGTCACGAACTCGCGTCCCCGCAGCGGGCTTTCGTGGTTGAACAGGATGCCGCTGCAGCCGAAGATGTCGTAGCTCTCGCGGTAGTTGATGGTCATCCAGTGCGCGAACAGCTTGGCGACGCCATAGGGGCTGCGGGGGTAGAAGGGCGTCTCCTCGACCTGCGGAATGGCCTGCACCTTGCCGAACATCTCGGAAGTGGAGGCTTGGTAAAAGCGGATCTTCGGATTGGTCAGGCGGATGGCCTCGAGCAGATGCAGCGCGCCCATGCCCGTGATCTGCGCCGTGGCGTCGGGTTGGTTGAAGCTGACGCCGACAAAGCTCTGGGCGGCGAGGTTGTACACCTCGTCGGGTACGGCCTCCTTCATCAGCGTCATCGAGCTGCCGAGGTCGGTGAGGTCGTACTCGATCAGATGCAGGTCAGGGTTGTCTTGTATACCCAGTTCCTCGATGCGCCAGAAATTGACCGAGCTGGTCCTGCGATAGGTGCCATAGACCACGTAGCCCTTGCTCAACAGGAGCTCGGCCAGATAGGCGCCATCCTGGCCGGTGATACCTGTGACTACTGCGCGTTTCTTCATGAAGACTTTCCGATAGGGACGAAGCGCCGCCTGCGCGACGCCGAACCCGGGGATTTTGCCTGAAGCGGGCAGGGTACTTTCACCCCGGGACCCTTGAAACGCGGCGCGGAGGCTGACAGACACCCGGATGGGCCACCGTAAAATCCGGTGGAATGCTTCTGGGGGAGCTCGTGCAGGTGCGTCAGTCCTTCGACGGGAGAGCGGCCTTCATGCGGCAATCCGTCGGACTGCGACCCGGTCCGAGCCGGAATGAGCCACAGCGCTTCATTCCTCACCGCTGGATACATTTTTTTCCATCCTTGTGGTTTGGCGCCTCACGTGGCGTCTCTTTCCCCATTTGGTGGACGCGCGCTCGGCTTCGATCCTCTATGCTTTTGAGATGACTATTTTTCGATGATGAGCGAATACAAACCACGGCTTGCGCTGGACATGTACGTGCTGGCCCAGGGCATCAAGACGGGCGTCTACCGGGTCTGCGACGAACTCTTTGCACGCCTGGCGGCGTCGCCGCGCTTCGATGTCCGCACGCTCATCCGGGAGGGCGACGAAGACCGTGCCGCCGAGTACATCGAAGCGAAGGGCCTGCGCGCCGATCGCGCCGCGAAGCCTGCTGATGCCGACATCCTCTTCTCGCCCTTCGGGGTGGCGCCGCGCCCATGGCTGGACGATGCGCAGCTGCTTCGGGCGCACCTCGTCTACGACCTGATCGCGATCCATCGGCCGGACTATTTCACCCCGGAGGCCTCGGCCGAGGTCCGCGGCATCATCGCCAGCCTGGACGAAGAAACCGTCATCTTCGCGATCTCCGAGCACACGCGGGAGGAACTGCTCGCCTATCGGCCGGACCTTCGCCCCGAGCAGGTCACCGTGATCCCGCTCGCCGCCGGCGCCTGGTTCAAGCCCTGCGAGGACCGCAGCGAAAAGGCCGCCGTACGCGCCAAGCACGGAATTCCTTCGGATGTTCCTTACGTCCTGAGCCTCGCGACGCTGGAGATCCGCAAGAACCTCGACCAGGTGGTGCGCGCCTTCGTCCGCTTTCTCGAGCTGAATCCGACCAGTGCCATGCGCCTGGTCCTGGCCGGCATGTCGGGCTGGAAGCTCGAGAAGTTGAACGAAGCCCTGGCCGCCGCGGGCACGTGGCGCAACCGGATCATCCTGACCGGCTTCGTCGAGGATGCCGAACTCTCGCCGCTCTACAGCGATGCGACCTGCTTCATCTACCTGTCGCGCTACGAAGGCTTCGGCCTGCCGCCGCTGGAGGCGATGGCCTGCGGTACGCCCGTGATCTGTGCCGACAACTCGTCGCTGCCCGAGGTCGTCGGCGATGCCGGCATCGCCGTGGATGCCGACGACGTGGAGGCGGCCGCGCAAGGCATCCAGCGCATCGCGGGCTCGGACCTGTTCAGGGACGAACTCTCTCGCAAGGGCCTCCGGAGAGCGCGGCTCTTCGATTGGGATCGCTGCGCGCAGATCGTGGCCGACACGCTCGCCGCCGCCTACGCGCGCCATGCCGCCCAGCCTTCCCATCATGAAGCCGGCTTCTCCGGTTACAAGAACGGTAGCAGGGGACCCGCCTTTGCCGCCTGCGGCCCGGCTGTGCCCGATCGGTGCGACGGCGCCTGGCCGCTCTGGCGCCATGGGTTGGCCGCCCCGTGCCCACCTCACCGGACGGAGGGCGGCTTGCGCATGCGAGGACAGCTGAAGCGAGGCACGCCGGACGAACCGCTGGTCAGCTATGTCACCATCGTGCGCAACAACGCGGCAACGCTGGCTCGAACCATCGAGAGCGTGCAGTTGCAGAGCTACGCGAACGTCGAGCACATCGTGCTGGATGGCGCGTCGACCGATGGCACGCTGGAACTCATCAAGCAGCATGCCGACCGGCTCGACTACTTTGCATCGGAACCCGATGGCGGGCTCTATGACGCGCTCAACAAGGTCATACCGCTGGCGCGCGGGCAACTGATCTGCGTTCTGAATTCGGACGACTGGCTGGAGCCGGATGCGGCGGAAATCGCGGCCCACCGGATGCGCGCGGAGAGTTCGCAGCCCGCCATGCTGCTGTCTGCCGCACTCGTGGAGGCCAGCGATGTCCTCCACCCGTGGCCGCCCGCATTCGTCCATCCGGGCAGCTACTTCACCTGCGCGCACGATTGCCACAATGCGATCTACGCGACCCGCGCGGCCTACGAACGCACGGGGCCCTACGACGCCTCCTACAAGATCGCGGCCGACTTCAAATGGATCATGGCGTGCCTGGACGCCGGCGTGAGATTCGTCTATTCGAAGGAGGCGACCGTCAACTACTCGCTGGGCGGCACATCGAGCGATACCGGCAGGCACAGCATCGAGTGCAAGCGGGTGGTGGCGGATCGCTTTCCCTGTCTCCTGCCCGCCGAGGTCGACGGCCTCTACGACTGCTTCTTTTCGCTGCCGGGCGTGGAGCTTGGCACCCGGTCCGATCGCACCGTCGATCACATTCACTTCCTGCAGGCCCTCTTCACGAAGTACAGCGACAAGCCCGAGCTGCTGAATGCCTTCGGCTGGGCATCCATCACGACGCTGAAGCATCCGCTCGACGCGCCGACGGTCGACACCGCCAGGGACGAATCCTCCATCGCGCGAGCCCTCAAGGACGCTGCCAAGAGCGTGCTGGGCAAGTATCCCTGGCTCTACGACGCTGCCGCAGGCGGGTATCGTCGATTGAAGGGGTGACCGGGATGGCTCGCATCGCCTATGTCGATCACTCCTTTCATCAAACCACGCTCTCGACCGCTTTCCTGCCGGACCTGCTGACGCGCCACGGCCATGCGGTCGACCATTTCTGGGACGAGGCCTGGCGCGGAGGCGCGCCGGTGCGCTTCGCGGACGTGGCATCGCACGATGCCGTGATCATGTTCCAGTCCTACTGCCCGCCGGAGGGCCGGTACTTCAGGCACAGGCATCCGAACGTCGTGTACGTGCCCATGCTCGATCAGTTCGGGTTCTGGAACGGACCGCACCACGACTTCTCCGGTTTCTGGGAGCCGTTCCAGGGTTCCAAGGTCCTGAATTTCTCCAATGCCGCGCATTGCATGACGCAGGCCTTCGGCATCGCCAGCCACTTCGTGCGCTACTACCAGCCTGCGCGCGAGCGGCCTCCGCCGCCGGCCGAAGGGCTGCATGGCTTCTTCTGGGTGCGCCGCGAACTGGAGCTGCCCTGGCGGTCGATTCGCAAGCTGATCGAAAACGAAGCATTCGACAGCTTCCATGTCCATCTGGCGACCGATCCGGGCACCCCGCCGCCGGAACCGCCGACGGCCGAGGACATCGCGAAGCACCACATCACCCTGTCGACATGGTTCGACGACAAGGCGGATCTCGAGGCCGTGCTCGACCGTGCCAACGTCTTCTTCGCGCCGCGCCCGGAAGAGGGCATCGGGCAGTCATTCCTCGAGGCGATGGGCCGCGGCCAATGCGTGGTGGCGCCCAACCAGGGCACGATGAACGAGTACATCGTGCCGGGGCTCAACGGGTTGCTCTACGACGTCCACGATCCGCGGCCGCTCGATTTCTCTGCGGCGGCCGAGCTGGGCGCGCGTGGCAGGGACAGTGCAGCCACGGGCCGTGCGCGCTGGGAGGCTGCAGAGGCCGAACTCGTGCGCTTCCTGCTGACGCCGAGCGAGGCGCTGTACCACGGGAAGTACCAGCATTCGTTCGCCGGTGTCGCAGCGCGGCAGGCGGTGCAGACGCCGGCCGTCGGCGGCCTGCGCGGCGCGGCGCAGCGCTATGCGGTCTTTCGTTGCACGCGATTCATCTGGCACCCGATGGTCCGCTGGATGCGGCAGCTCTCGGGGCACTGACGGAGGCTCTTCATGGAAACCAGGAAAGTATTCGTTGCCGGTCATTCGGGGCTCGTGGGTTCCGCCACGCTGCGTGCGTTGAGCGGCGATCCGCGCCTGCAGGTGCTGACCCGCACGCATGCCGAACTCGACCTCGAGGACCGCGGCGCGACCCGCGCGTTCCTCCTCGACGAGCGGCCCGATCACATCGTGATGTGCGCGGCCAAGGTGGGCGGCATCCTTGCCAACTCGAACGAGCCGGTCGACTTCCTGCACCGGAACCTGGGCATCCAGCTCAGCGTCTTCGACGCCGCCTACGAGGCGGGCGTCGATCGAATGATCTTTCTCGGCTCCTCGTGCATCTATCCCCGCGACTGTCCGCAGCCGATCAAGGAAGAATATCTGCTGACCGGGCCGCTGGAGGCCACCAATCGGCCCTATGCGCTGGCCAAGATCGCGGGTGTCGAGTCCTGCTGGGCATTCAACCGCCAGTACGGCCGCCGCTTTCTCGCCGTCATGCCGACCAACATGTACGGGCCGGGCGACAATTTTCACGCGCAGAACTCGCATGTCCTGCCGGCGCTCATCCGGCGCTTCCACGAGGCCAAGGTCCGGGGCGATCCGTCCGTGACGGTCTGGGGTTCCGGCACGCCGAGAAGAGAGTTCATGTTCTCCTCGGACATCGGCGATGCCATCGCTTTCCTGCTCGCGCTGCCGGATCCGCAGTTCACGCACCTGACGCGTCCCGAACAGGCGCCGTTGATCAACATCGGTGTGGGCGAAGACGTCACGATCCGCGAGGTGGCGGAACGCATCAGGGCGACGGTCGGGTACCGGGGCGAGCTGGCGTTCGACGCCAGCAAGCCCGACGGAACGCCGCGCAAGCTGCTCGACGTCAGCCGCATGTCCGAACTGGGGTGGAAAGCCTCGACGGACCTCGACACAGGCCTTCGAGCGGCCTACGCCGCCTATCTGCAGCACCATGCCTCATAGCCCGGTCGTCCGCTATGTGCTCAAGGCGGCGAAAGGGGCGTGGTGGCTGGCGACGCCATGGCGCCTGCGTGAGCGGCTCGCTTTCAGGCGAAGGCAGGCGATCGCCGCGGCCGGCACGGCCGAGCTGCGGCTGCTCGTTCGGCATGAGGAGGCACGCGCGGCCACGCGGCGGCGAGGCGAAGGCGTTGCGCCGGACCGCGTGCTCGATCTCTTCTCCGACGACGATGTGTCCGATGCCGCAGGCCTGCCTCTCGGCGCGCTGCTCTGGGCGCCGCTCTCGCCTGGCGACGTCCGCGACCCTGAGTCCGCGGCACGTTTTCTGATCGATCTCCGGCGCGGACGCGGTGATCTCCAGGCGCGCTGCCCGGGAGCGCCGATCGGCGGCAGCCCCGAGGCGCTCGGACTGTGGCTTCGGCGCGATGGCGCCACTGAGCTCGGTGAAGACGCCGCCAGGCACCTCGCCGATGCGCTGGACGCAGGCCCGGGCAAGAGGGCGCGCCAGGCCTATCTGGCGCACGAGCGCATCGGGTCCGTCCTGCCGCACGGCCTCACGCCGGCCGGCATGCGCCGCCTCTTTCGATGGTTCATGCGCACTGGCAGGGACGAATGCCAGCTTCGGCTGGAGGAGGTCTGGTGGCTGTTTCTCGACGCCGCGCACGATCCCGAGCGCGAACTGATGCTCGCCTACGCGTTCTCGCCGGCCTGGCAGCACGCGCATCCGGACGGAATGACCGTGTTCGGCCGGGATGCCTTCGCGCAATGGTTTCGCGCGGAGTACGGCGCCGCGGGCGCGTGGCTCGATCCTCTGCGGTGGCCGGACCTGCAGCCCCCGGCACAGCAGATTCGAAGCAGCTACGCCGTTCGCGCCGATTGGCAGGCGGCCCATCCCGAAGCATTCGACGGCGACCCCGGCCGCGCGCGCGCCTTGGTGGCCTGGCTGTCATCACCGAAGGCCGGGCTGCCCGAATCGGTTCGCGGCTGGTGTCGCCAGTTGGACGCGGCCGCGGTCGCCGCCGGACTGGGGCGTCCCGGGGCGAACGTGATCGGGCATTTCTGCTATCCCTCGGGCCTGCGCGTTTCCGTCGAATCCATGGTCGGCGCGATGCAGGCGGCGGGCGTGCCGACATCGTTGCGCGATGTGCTGACCGATTCGAGGGATGAACCCCGCCACGTCGAATACCGGGGATTGGAATGCCACGACGTGACCATCCTGCATACGCAGCCGGAGCCCTTTCTCGACCTGGCCTATGCGCGTGCCCACTTGTCGGAGCGGGTGCCGCGCAGCTACAGGATCGCGTACTGGTATTGGGAGTTCGATGCGATCCCCGACGCATGGATCGCGCATGCGAAAGACGTCGACGAAGTCTGGGCGGCCACGGAGTTCGTGGCACGCGGTCTGCGCGCGCGACTCCCGCTGCCGGTTCGGACGCTGTTCCCGGGCGTCAGGCTGGCGCCGTTCGGACGGCGCGGCAAGGCGCATTTCGGACTGCCCGAGAACACGTTCACGTTTCTCTTCACCTTCCACATGGTCAGCGTGATGGAGCGCAAGAATCCGCTCGGCCTCATCCGCGCCTTCAAGGCGGCTTTCACGGAAGGGGAGCCGGTGCGGCTGGTGCTGAAGACGTCCTTCAGCGACCGGTATCCGGCGGAGTTCAATGCATTGCGAAGCGCAGCCGCCGCGGCGGGCGCTGCGATCACGCTCATCGACGAGGTCTACACCCCCGACGAGGTCCTGTCGCTGATGGATGCCTGCGATGCCTATGTTTCGCTCCACCGCAGCGAAGGGCTTGGCCTGACGCTGGCCGAAGCGATGCTGATGGGCAAGCCCGTGATCGCCACCGCGTTCTCCGGCAACATGGACTTCATGGACGACGGCAACAGCTTGCTGGTCCCCTATGAACTCGTGAAGCTCGATGAGCCGATTCCGCCCTACGACGCGGGCCTGCAATGGGCCGAACCGTCGCTCGACCATGCGGCGCAGCTGATGCGTCGCCTCTACGAGAACCAGGCCTGGGCGCGCGAGCTCGGTGCGCGCGGCAAGGCCAGCGCCGAGGCCAACCTGTCGCTGCCGGCCGCGGGCCGCAGGATCGCCGCGCGGCTCGAAGAGATCAGGGCCTTGCGGCGCGTCCCGCGCTGACGCCGATCAGCCTTCGTTGATCCGCTGCTCCACGATCCGCCCGTGCTCCAGGTGGATCACCCGGTTGCATTCCTTGGCGATGAGGGCCGGCGAATGCGAGGCCAGCACCAGGATGCCGGACTTGGCGACCACGTCCTTCATCCGCTTCTCGGCCTTCTCGGTGAACTCGGCATCGCCGACCGACAGCCATTCGTCCATCAGCAGGATGTCGGCCTGCACACTGGTCGAGATCGAGAACGCCAGCCGCATCATCATCCCGGTGGAGTAGGTGCGCACCGGCATGTTGACGTACTCGCCGAGACCGCTGAACTCGCAGATCTCGGGGGTGAGCGCATCGATCTGCTTCTTGCTCATGCCCATCACGAGCCCGCGCAGCATGATGTTCTCGACGCCCGAGGCGTCCGCTTCGATGCCCAGCGAAGGGTCGATCAGGCTGGAGACCGTTCCTTCGCGCACGAACTCGCCCGAGGACGGCTCGTAGACACCGGCCAGCGCGCGCAGCAGCGTCGACTTGCCGGCGCCGTTGTGGCCGATCAGCCCGAGGCGGTCGCCGCTCTTCAACTCGAGGTTGATGTCGCTCAGCGCCTGCACCACGTTGACGCCGGTCTCCTTGCCGAAGCGCCCGCCCGTGACCGATGCCGCCAGTGTCTTCTTCAGCGAGGCGGCGCCGGCGCCGTAGATGGGGAAGTTGACCGAGACGTTCTTGAGGGAAATGAAAGCCATGTTTACAGCCAGTAGACGACGCGGCGGCGGTATTTCGCGAACAGGGCGGCCGACAGGCCCAGGCTCAGCGCCGTCCACACCAGGATGCCCCACCAGTTGTGGACTTCCGCCACGCCGCCCATCAGCGGCGTGCGCAGCAGGTCGAGCATTTCGGCGAAGGGGTTGTAGAGGATGTACTTGGCGCGCCCGGGCAAGGTGGACGGCAGCCAGAACACCGGCGTCAGGAACATCAGCATCTGCATCACGCTGGTCACGATCTGGGTCACGTCGCGAAAGCGCGTGCAGACCAGTCCGAGTGCGAGACCGATGGCTTGCGCATTGACCAGCACCAGCAGAAATGCCGGGATGAAGAGCAGCGCCGACCACGACAGCGTGATGCCGGCCCACAGCGCCACCGGCACGTACAGCACGATCTGGTGCGCGAACTGGATCAGGTTGCGCGCCATGCTGCGCCACACGAACAGGCTGATCGGGAAATAGCCCTGCTTGAGGTAGTTGGCCGAGCCGATGAAGGCGTTGCACGAGTCCGTCACCATGCTGGAGAAGAAGCTCCAGAAAATCAGGCCGAGCGCGAGGTGGGGAAAGAACTCGGACAGCTTGGTGCCGAACAGCGAGCTGTAGAGCGGCCCCATGCCGGCGATCATGACCCCCATGCTGAGCGTGAGCCACAGCGGGCCGAGCATCGAGCGGCGGTAGCGCAGCACGACGTCGAACCAGGCCAGCGTCCACCAGATGTCGGTGCGGCGGGTGCCTTCCCACCAGTCTGCCCACGCGCTGCGGCGAATGTTCGATTGCGCCTGGCTCATGGAGTACCTCCGCGCAGCAGCGCTTCGGTATTCGCCTTCGGAACGGCCGGGCGGCTCATACTCGCCCGTAGGTGTCGGCCAGACGCACGATGTCGTCTTCGCCGAGGTACCCACCGCACTGGACTTCGATGAGCACCAGCTCGTCCTTGCCGATGTTGGTCAAACGATGCTTCTCCTTGAGCGGGATGTAACGGTACTGGCCGGGCAGGGTTTCGTGCTCCACCTCGCCGACCTGCACGATCGCCTTGCCCTGCACCACCACCCAGTGCTCCGCACGCTGGTGGTGGTACTGCAGCGACAGCGACTCGCCCGGCTTGACCGTGATGCGCTTGACCTTGTAGCCGTCCTCTTCCTTGAGCGACGCGTAGGTGCCCCAGGGACGGTGGACCACGGCCGGCAGGTGCACGGTCTCGTGCTTGCGGGCCTTGAGCGTATCGACCACTTGCTTGACCTTCTGCGCGCTGTCCTTGTGGGCGACCAGCAGCGCATCGGGCGTGTCGACGATCACCAGGTCATGCACGCCCAGCGTGGCCACCATCTTCGGCCCGTGGCTGTGCACCTCGACATGGGTGCCGGTGGTGTCGATCGCGACCACGTCGCGCGGCATCGTGTTGCCGCTCGCGTCGGGCGTGTGCGCACGCGCGACGGAAGGCCAGGAACCGACATCGCTCCAGCTGAACTTGGCGGGCACCACGTGCACGTTGTCGGCGCGCTCCATCACCGCGTAGTCGATGCTGATGTCCGGTTGCAGGCCGAAGGCGTGCAGGTCGAACTGGACCGTGTCCTTGGTGCTCTGCGAGCTCTCCAGTGCACGGCGGGCGGCCGCCAGCAGCTCGGGCGCGCAGCGCTCGAAGGCCGAGACGATCGCGTCGGCCGTGAAGCAGAACATGCCGCTGTTCCAGTAATAGCGCCCCGTGGCCAGGTAGTCCTGCGCGGTCTGGAGATCGGGCTTCTCGACGAAGCGCTTGGCCGGCTGGCTGTCGCGCGAGACGTGCTCGACCTCGACGTAGCCGAAGCCGGTGTCCGGGCTGGTGGGGCTGATGCCGAAGACCACCAGCGCGCCCTTCTCGGCGAGCCGGAAGGCCTGGCTCGCGCTGGCCACGAAGGCGTCGACATTGGGCACCAGGTGATCGGCCGAGAGCACCAGCATCACCGTCTCGCCGCCGAACTTGCGGATGCATTCGAGCGCAGCCAGCGCGATCGCCGGACCCGTGTTGCGGCCCCGGGGCTCGAGCAGCAGGGTCGCTTCGGGCGGATCCGCCATCTGGCGCAGCACGTCCTTGGTGAGGAACAGGTGGTCCTTGTTGGTCACGACCATCAGGTCGCCCGTGCCGCAGGCCTGGCCGCGTTCGATGGCCTGCTGCAGCAGCGTCGAGCCTCCGAGCTTCATGAAAGGCTTGGGGAAGGCCTGCCGCGAGGCGGGCCAAAGGCGGGAGCCTGCGCCTCCGGAGAGCACAACTGAAAGCACGTGCATTTTTTTGAGGGTGTGAAGGGAGTGGATAATTTTACCGGCCCCGGTTCGGGGCCCCGCGACGATGCCCATGCCGCTTCAGGCACAGATGACCGACCATGCTCTTGATTGCCGCCAGTGATGTTCAGTAAGCCCACGTTGCCGGCATCGCAGGCGCCGCGCCGGCGACCCGCGCCCGGCGCCGGCCGCAGCGAGGCCCAGCTGCAGCGGCAGATCGGCTTGTTGGAAGTGCAAACGAGGGCTTTGGAGGAACAGGTCCGTACGATGAGGCAATCCACCAGCTGGCGCGTGACGGCGCCGCTGCGGTGGGTCAGCCGGTATTTTCAACGCATTGTGCGCGGGACGCCGCCCGAGGTGCCGATGCAGCGCGGCGGCTATGCCGAATGGGTGGCCGCCTACGACAGCCCGGGCCGCAACGCTTGCGAGGGCTTGCGCCGGGAAATCGAGGGCTGGCCGGTGCGGCCTCGGCTGTCGATCCTGATGCCTGTGCAGGATTGCGCCGTGTCGTCGCTGCGTGCGGCGATCGCTTCGGTCCAGTTCCAGATCTATCCGGCGTGGGTGCTGCGCACGGTGCCGGCCGCCGCGCAGAGCGAGGCGCTCGGCGCGCTGCTGGCGGAATGCGCAGCCGCGGATCCGAGAATCAAGGCCGGCGCGGGCGATGCGCCGGCGCCCGGCGACTGGGTCGTCTGGTTCGAGCCGCACGCCGTGCTGCCTGCGCATGCGCTCTTCTGCGTGGCACGGGAGATCGTCGCCCATCCCGAGGCCCGCATGGTCTACGCCGACGAGGACGCCATCGATGCGGCGGGGCGGCGCAGCGATCCCTTCTTCAAGCCGGACTGGAATCCCGATCTTTTTCTTTCGCGCAACCTGTTCGCGCCGCTGGGCGCCTTCGAAGGCCGACTGTTCCAGGAGGCCGGCGGCCTGCGCGAAGGTTTCGATGGCGCGCAGGGGCATGAGCTCGCACTGCGCTGCGCGGAGCGGGTCGATGGCGTGCAGATACGCCACATTCCCCGCGTGCTCTCCCACACCCGTTCGGACGCGCAGGGGGTTGCGGCGGCCCCGAACGAGGCGCAGCGCGCCGGCGAGCGCGCCCTCGACGCGCACTTCCAACGCCTCGGCATCGCCGCGACGGCCGAGGCCACGCCGCACGGCCATCGCGTGCGCTATGCGCTGCCGAGCCCGCCGCCCTTCGTCTCGCTGATCATTCCGACGCGCAACGCGCTCGCGCTGGTGCGCCAGTGCATCGAGAGCATCGTGGCGGAGACGGCCTATCCGCACTACGAGATCCTGCTGGTCGACAACGGCTCGGACGATGCCGAAGCGCTGGCGTACTTTGCCGAACTCGGCGCGCAGCCCGGCATCACCGTGATCCGCGACGACCGCGACTTCAACTACTCGGCCCTCAACAACGCGGCCGTGGCACGCGCCCGCGGCGAGGTCGTGGGCCTGCTCAACAACGACATCGAGGTCACCTCGCCCGGCTGGCTCGACGAGATGGTGTCGATCGCGCTGCAGCCCGGCGTGGGTGCCGTGGGCGCGAAGCTGCTCTATCCTGACCGGACCGTGCAGCATGGCGGCGTGCTGCTCGGCGTCGGCGGCATCGCGGGCCATGCGCACAAGCACCTGTCCGCGGACGATCCGGGACATGGCGGCCGTGCCCGGCGCATGCAGACCTTCAGCGCCGTGACGGCCGCCTGCCTGGTGGTGCGCAAGGTGCTCTACGAACAGGTCGGCGGGCTCGACGAGGAGCGCCTGGGCGTCGCTTTCAACGACGTCGACTTCTGCCTGCGCCTGCGTGCGGCCGGCTACCGCAATGTCTGGACCCCGTATGCCGAACTGCTGCACCACGAGTCGGCCACGCGCGGGCTCGAGATCGCGGCCGGATCGCGCGACCGGCTGGCGCGCGAGTCCGCCTGGATGACCGAGCGCTGGGGCGCGCTGCTGGGCGACGATCCGGCCTACAACCCCAACCTGACGCTGGACACCGAGGACTTCGACCTCGCCTGGCCACCGCGCGTCGCGCCCTTGTGCCCATGAGTGCAATTGATATCTCCGTCGCCCTGTGCACCCACAACGGTGCCCGCTTCCTGCGCGAGCAGGTGCGCAGCATCTGCCTGCAGACCCTGCCGCCCCGGGAGATCGTGCTGTCCGACGACGCCTCACGCGATGGCTCGGTCGCGGTCGCGCGCGCCGCGGTCGAGGAATGCGCGCTGGAGCGGCTAGACGCGGCCGTGGCACTGCGCGTGTTCGAGAACGCGACGCCCTTGCGCGTGGTCAAGAACTTCGAGCAGGCCATCGGCGCCTGCCGCGGCGAACTCATCGCGCTCAGCGATCAGGACGATGTCTGGGTGCCCGACCGGCTCGCGCGGATGGCGGCCGCCTTCGCGCACGACCCCGCGCTGCTGCTGCTGCACACCGATGCGCGCCTGGTGGATGCAGGGGGCCAAGGCCTGGGCCAGACGCTGTTCCATGCGCTCGAGGTCACGCCGGTCGAACTCGAACGCATCCACAGTGGCCGGGCCTTCGACGTGTTCTTGCGCCGCAACCTCGTGACCGGCGCCACCACCGTCTTTCGCCGCTCCCTGCTGACGGATGCCATGCCGCTGCCGGTCGAATGGGTGCACGACGAATGGCTGGGCATCATCGCGGCCGCGACCGGGCGCGTCGACGTGCTGGAAGACGCGCTGATCGACTACCGCCAGCACGAATCCAACCAGATCGGCGCGCGCCGCGACACCTTCCCCGACAAGGTGCGCAAGGCGCTGGCCTCCCGCGGCCGAACCCATCTCGACCGCGCGATCAAGGCCGAGCTCCTGCTTGCGCGGCTGCAGTCGCTTGGCGACCGGGTCGCGCCCGACACCCTCGAAAAGGTAAGCGGCAAGGTCGTGCATCAGCGTTTTCGCGCGGCCCTGCCGGCGTCGCGATGGGCCCGCTGCCTGCCGGTCCTGCGCGAAGCGATGACCGGCCGCTACGATGCCTTCGGCCGCGGCGTGCGCGGCGTGGTGCGCGACCTTTTCGAATCTGTGTAGGCTCGGTCCGCGCACACTTCCACCCCTTCAATGAACGCCTTGCCTGAAACATCCGCCGCCCGACCTGCGACATGGCCGACCGTCGTGGTCGTCATCCCGTTCTACAACGGCGCCGACTTCATCGAGCGCTCGGTGCGCAGCGTGTTCGCGCAGTCGGTGCCGGCCAGCGAGGTGATCGTCGTCAACGACGGCTCGCGCCCCGAGGAACGTGCGGCGCTGGATGGGCTGGCCGCGCGCTATCCGTTCCGCATCCTCGACAAGGAGAACGGCGGCCAGGGCTCGGCGCGCAATGCCGGCGTCGCGGCATCGACGGCCGACTGCATCTGCTTCCTGGACCAGGACGACTTCTACCTGCCCAACCACATCGAGACGCTGGTCTCGTCGATTCCGCCGGACGACCGGCTGTTCGGCTTCGTCTACGCCGACCTGTACGAGGCCGATGGCGACGGCAACATCGTGCGCACCGGCGTGGTCAAGGAGCATGCGCAGCATCCGAAGCGCAACATCCTCGATCTGTTGCGCCACGACATGTTCGTGCTGCCCTCGGCGGCGCTGGTGAGCCGCGAGGCCTTCGAGGCCGTCGGCGGCTTCGATTCGCAGTTCATGGGCTTCGAGGACGACGACCTGTTCCTGCGCATCTTCCGCAAGGGCTACAGCAATCATTTCGTCGACAAGGCGGTGACCGTCTGGTGCATCCACACCGCGAGCACCTCGTTCGGCATCCGGATGGTGCGCAGCCGCTTCAAGTATTTCAAGAAGCTCACGCAGATGTTCCCCGACGAGCACCAGCGCGGACGCTACTGGTTCCGCGAATGCCTGGTGCCGAGGTTCCAGCCCTACTTCGTGAACCACGCGATCGAGTCGATCAAGAACGACGACCAGTACCGCGCGGAGATGAGCGCGATCCTCGCCGAGTACGCGGCCATGGTGCTGGCCAATCCCTACGTGGGCCGCAAGAAGAAGCTGCGGCTGCGGCTGACGGTGTTCCTGCTCGAACACAGCTCGCCGGCCCTGGTGCGCTTCATCGGCGCGCTCACGCGCATGCCGGGCATCCGCGCGCTTCGGCGCCTGTACGCCTGAAGGCGCGGGCCGCCGCTACTTCGGCGTCGCCATGGCCGCGTCCATCCAGGTCGCGAACTTGCGCGTGTACTCGGCGCGCAGGTGGCCTGCGTCCTTGTAGATCGGCGTGCCGTCGGCGGTGGTGCGGGTGCACTGGCCGTCGTGGCACAGGGTCTCGGTCGGGTCGATGACGATGGCGCCGCTGCGCAGCGCGATCTGGCGCATGCGATCGTGCAGCGCCTTCTGCTCGGCCGGCCAGGGCGCGGTGGGCGACATGCGCCCGACGCTCATCTGGCCCAGCCGGTTGCCCTTGACCAGTTTCTCGGGGCCGAAGTCGTCGCCGACCGGGTTGTCCAGGATCAGGTAGACCTGCTTGGTCTTGGCCAGCGTGGTCATCACGACCTCGAGCGTGGCGAGCGCGTAGTCCACGCCACCGCCGCCCATGAAGCGCCGGTGCGTCTTGCCGTCGAGGTAATAGAAGCGATCGGCTTCGGCGTTGGCGGCGGTGGGCTTCGACGGATCGGAGAAGTAGCAGTTCCAGCAGCCGCCGAACACCACCGCATCGATCTTGTCGCTGACCGCGATGCGCATGGCGCCGTCGCGGCGCTCGGCGCAGAGGTTGTTCTTCTCGTCGACCACGTTGGGGATCGGCGGGCAGGCGCCCCAGGTCGCGAAGGACAGCGAACCGAGCGTGTCGGGCGAGGTCCTGGCGAGCTCGACCGCGCGCGGGCCGTACTGCTCGATGTGGCTGTCGCCGAACAGCAGCACGCGCCGCTTGCCGTGCCCGGTCTGGAACAGCACCTCGCCGTCGACCTTGATCGGCGTCAGCCCGTCCGGATAGCCCCAGTCGTGCGCCGCGGCCGCCGTCTTCTTGAAGTAGGGATCGCTGTGGCGGCCGTCGAAGATCTGCGTGGCGGCCAGCACGCCAAGCACGACGAAGGCCACCATCGGCGCGACGAGCCCCGGAACCACCGCCGCGTTCTCGCTTCGGCGCAGGGGCCGCTCGACGAAGCGGTAGGTCAGCCAGGCGAGCACGACCGAGGCCACCATCGCCCCGGCGCGAATCGCGTCGGACGGGCTGTCGCCTTCGAGGATGCGCGCATAGACCAGCAGCGGCCAGTGCCACAGGTAGAGCGGATAGCTGATCAGCCCGAACCAGACCATCGGCCGCGAGGCCAGCAGCGTGCGGTTCAGCACGCCGGTCGGCCCGGCCGCGAGACAGAAGAAGGCGCCCAGCGTCGGCAGCAGCCCCCACCAGCCCGGAAAGGCCTTGCCGCTGCGGATGAAGACCAGGCCCAGCCCGATCAGCAGCAGCCCCGCGATCGACTGGACATGGCGCCGCAGGCCGGGCGGCGCCGGCTTGTGCAGCCGCATGTACGCGAGCATGCCGCCGACCATCAATTCCCAGAAGCGCGACAGCGGCGAATAGAAGGCCGCGGTGCGATGGCCGTGAATGGTGCCGACGTTGACCAGGAAGGACAGCGCCGCGACCGTGCCGACCACGCCCAGCACGCGCCACTTGCGCCGCCAGGCGAGCCCCAGCAAGAGCGGCCAGAAGATGTAGAACTGCTCCTCGATCGCCAGCGACCACAGGTGCTGCAGCGGCTTGGTCTCGGCCGCGTTGTCGAAGTAGCCGGCCTCGTTCCAGAACGCGAAGTTGGAGACGAAGCCCGCGCCGGATGCGACGTGCTTGCCGAGCTGCTCCCATTCCTGCGGCAGCAGCGCATACCAGCCGAACACGAAGCACAGCAGCATCACCAGCACCAGCGCCGGGAAGATCCGCCGGATGCGCCGCTCGTAGAACTCGCGGTAGCTGAAGCCCTCGCCCTCGAAGCTGCCCATGATGATCGTGCTGATCAGGAAGCCGGAGATGACGAAGAAGATGTCGACGCCGATGAAGCCGCCTTGCAGCCACTGCGGAAACGCGTGGAAGCCGAGCACCGACAGCACGGCCACGGCGCGCAGCCCATCGATGTCGGGGCGGTATTTCGGGTGGAGGAGGTGGTGGTGAGGCTCTGCGGGGGAGGTCGTGCTGCTCGTCATCGTCGTCGCAGGGCTGCTGCGGCTTGCTTCTTTGCCCTCGATTGTCCCGCAAACAATGAGGGCACCCTGACTCAGAGGGGCCGGCGCTTCAGGTAGCGCCAGAAGGCCGCCGACAGCCAGACCTTCAGCAGGCTCGTCACATGCCAGTACAGGTGCTTCGGCTTGGCATGGCTGGCGCGCCGCGCGTCGTGCAGTGCGACCAGGTCCTCGGCCACCTGCAGCTTCCAGCCGGCCAGGCGCGTGCGGGCGCAGATGTCGAAGTCCTCGCCGTACATGAAGAAGCGCTCGTCGAAGCCGCGCACCTGCCGGTAGGCCTCGCTGCGAAACAGCATGAAGAGGCCGGGGATCCAGGCCGGCACGGCCGGCCGCAGGTAGTCCGGCCGCCGGCGCGTGAGGATCTCGCGCGGCGTGATGATCGCGCGGTGCTGTTCCGGCTCGCGCTTGCCGGGCTCGAGGATGCGTGGCGTGAGCAGGCCGGCGTCGGGCGCGGCCTGCGCGACGAGCGGCGAGAGCACGTCGCTCGCGAAGCGGATGTCCGGGTTGAGCACCAGGAACCAGGGCGTGGCGCAGCGCGCGAAGGCCTGGTTGTGGTTGGCGCCGAAGCCCCGCGGCCGCGTGTTCTCGATGCGCTCGATGTCGAAGCCCCAGTGCCGGCCGGCCAGCGCATCGGTCTCGGGGATGTTGATCGTGAGCAGGACGCGGGCGACGCACGGACGGCTGAAGCGGTCCAGCTGATCGAGCAGCGGAAGCACCAGTTCGAGCTGACCGTGGCTCACGATCGAAACCGTGATGGCTTGTAAAGGAGGCGGCGGCATCGGCATGGTCTAATTTCGCTCGGGAATTCTAGGGTTCCCCACACCCACCCATGATTGCTCTGATCTTCATCAGTTTTCTCGTTGCCGCATTTGCCGTGCAGGTCTTCATGCGCCGGGCGCGCCGGCATGCGCGGCGCTATGCCGCCGACATGCCGCAGCGCTTCCACAAGGGCCACGTGCCGCGGCTGGGCGGCGCCGGCATCTTCATCGGCATGGGCGTGGCCTGGCTGGTGGCGGGCATCCCGTCGGACCCCTTCAACGTCTTCTGGCCGGTCAAGGTGTCGGCGATCGCGCTGCTGTGCATCCTGCCGGCCGTGCTCGGCGGCATCATCGAGGACGTGACGCAGCGCGTGTCGGTGCGCTACCGGCTCGGGCTCACCATCGGCTCCGCGGTGCTGGTGTGCTGGGTGCTGAAGCTGGGGCTGCACCGCACCGGCATCAGCCTGGTCGATGGCTGGCTGGAGATGGTGCCCTACGCGGCGCTGCTGTTCGCGGCGCTGGCGATCGGCGGCCTGCCGCATGCCTTCAACATCATCGATGGCTACAACGGCCTCGCCGGCACGGTGGCGGTGCTGGTGTGCCTCGCGATCTCGCACGTCGCACTGCAGGTGGGCGACCGCCAGCTCGCGGCCATGGTGGTCTGCCTGGTGGGCGCGACCTTCGGTTTCCTGATCTGGAACTACCCGCGCGGCAAGATCTTCGCCGGCGACGGTGGCGCCTACGTCTGGGGCATGGTGATCGCCGTGGCCTGCGTGACGCTGGTGCAGCGGCACCGCGTGGTGTCGCCGTGGTTCCCGATGCTGCTCCTGATCTATCCGGTGTGGGAGACCATGTTCTCGATCTACCGCAAGGTCGCACGCGGCCAGTCGCCCGGCACCGCCGATGCGCTGCATTTCCACCAGCTGATCTTCCGCCGCATCGTGCGCGTCGCCTTCGCCGACGACGAGGCGCGCCAGCTGCTCGCGCGCAACAACCGCACCTCGCCCTACCTGTGGATCTTCGCGGCGCTGACGGTGGTGCCGGCCGTGCTGTTCTGGAACAACACGCCGGTGCTGATGGCCTTCTGTGTGCTGTTCGTCGCGACCTATGTCGCGGCGTACCTCATGATCGTGCGCTTCAAAGTCCCCCGCTGGCTAAGGCCTTAGCTCGCCCCCAGGCTTGCCCACTTCGTGTGGCCGCCAATCCCCTACCGGGGGCAACACCAGCGGCCCGGCGAAGCCGGTTCCGCGGTGTTCCCCGAATGCCTGCAAAATCCGCCCATCTTTTTTCAGCGCCGATGCCATGACCGATCCCGTCCTCAACATCCCTCCGCGCGACAAGGCCGAGATCCTGGCCCAGGCGCTGCCCTACATCCGCAAGTTCCACGGCAAGACCATCGTCATCAAGTACGGCGGCAATGCGATGACCGATCCGGCGCTGCAGGCCGACTTCGCCGAGGACGTGGTACTGCTCAAGCTGGTCGGCATGAACCCGGTGGTGGTGCATGGCGGCGGTCCGCAGATCGAGGCCGCGCTCAACCGGCTCGGCAAGAAGGGCCACTTCATCCAGGGCATGCGCGTGACCGACTCCGAGACCATGGAGGTGGTCGAGTGGGTGCTGGCCGGCGAGGTGCAGCAGGACATCGTGGGCCTGATCAACCAGGCCGGCGGCAAGGCGGTCGGCCTGACCGGCCGCGACGGCGGCCTGATCCGCGCGCAGAAGCTCAGGATGGCCGACCGCAACGATCCCAGCGTGCACCACGACGTGGGACAGGTCGGCGACATCGTCTCGATCGACCCGAGCGTGGTCATCGCACTGCAGGACGATGCCTTCATCCCGGTCATCAGCCCGATCGGCTTCGGCGAGGAGAACGAGAGCTACAACATCAATGCCGACGTCGTCGCCGGCAAGCTCGCCACCGTGCTGAAGGCCGAGAAGCTGATGCTGCTCACCAACACGCCGGGCGTGCTCGACAAGAACGGCCAGCTGCTCACCAACCTGAGCGCGCGCGAGATCGACGAACTGTTCGCCGACGGCACCATCTCCGGCGGCATGCTGCCGAAGATCGAGGGCGCGCTCGATGCGGCCAAGAGCGGCGTCAATGCCGTGCACATCATCGACGGGCGGGTTCCGCATGCGATGCTGCTGGAGATCCTCACGGACCAGGCCTACGGCACCATGATTCGGGCTAGATAGGCTCGCCCCCAGTCTTCGCGCACTTCGTGTCGCTTCGCCAACCCCCTACCGGGGGCAACACCGGCGGACCGGCTGAGCCGGATCTGCGGTGTTTTGCGAGCGGGCCTGGCTTCGCCGGCCGCGCAAGAGGAGGCCGAATGGAGCCTGATCTGGCGGGCGGCGAGATCTCATCGTCGAATCGTTGAATCCGTCAATAAATGCGTTGATTCGGCGCGACAGAGAGGGCATGCCCGGTTGGCACGCGCTCACTGCGCTGTGCGAGAATCAAATTTTTACAATTGCAGCGCCCATGCAGAACGACGAGACGAGCTCTTCGCACGCCGAGGACGGCAGTTCAGAACCCGTGGCCGCTCCGGTGCGCAAGCGACCGAAGCCGGGAGAGCGGCGCGTGCAGATCCTGCAGGCGCTGGCCGCCATGCTCGAGCAGCCGGGCGCGGAGCGGGTGACGACGGCCGCGCTGGCGGCCCGCCTCGACGTCAGCGAGGCCGCGCTCTACCGCCACTTCGCGAGCAAGGCTCAGATGTTCGAAGGGCTGATCGACTTCATCGAGCAAAGCGTGTTCACGCTGGTCAATCAGATCACCGAGCGCGACATCCCCGGCCAGGAGCAGGCCGCGCGCATCGTCGCGATGCTGATGCAGTTCGCCGAGAAGAATCCGGGCATGACCCGCGTGATGGTCGGCGACGCGCTGGTGTTCGAGAACGAGCGCCTGCAGAGCCGCATGAACCAGTTCTTCGACAAGATCGAGGCGACGCTGCGCCAGGCGCTGCGCGGTGTCGCGGCGGCCGATGGCTCGGCCACGCCCAGTGTCGATGCGCAGGTGCGGGCCTCGTCGCTCACCGCTTTCGTGGTCGGACGGCTGCAGCGCTTCGCGCGCTCGGGCTTCCGGCGCTTGCCCTCCGAACATCTGGAAGCCTCGGTCGCCCTGATGCTCTGAAGCCGGCGGCCCTATCGCGGCGATAGGGTGATCTGATGCACCGAATGCATCTTCGTTGCCAGAATGCATGGGTCCTGAACAAAGAGGCTCACCCATGACCGACCACCGCAAGCTCACCACCGAAAACGGCGCGCCCGTCGAGAACAACCAGCAGTCGCAGACCGCCGGCCCGAACGGTCCGGTCCTGATGCAGGACCATCACCTGATCGAGAAGCTTGCGCGCTTCGACCGCGAGCGCATTCCCGAGCGCGTGGTGCATGCGCGCGGATCGGGTGCCTTCGGCACCTTCGAAGTGACGGCCGATGTCTCGAAGTGGACCAAGGCCCGCTTCCTGGGCCAGGTCGGCAAGAAGACCGAAGTCCTGGCCCGGTTCTCGACCGTGGCGCTGGAACTCGGCTCGGCCGACACCGTGCGCGACCCGCGCGGCTTCGCGCTCAAGTTCTATACCGAAGAGGGCAACTACGACCTGGTCGGCAACAACACGCCGGTGTTCTTCATCCGCGATCCGCTCAAGTTCCCCGACTTCATCCACTCGCAGAAGCGCGATCCCTACAGCCACGTGCAGGAGCCCGACAACGCCTGGGACTTCTTCTCGCATTCGCCCGAGGCCACGCACCAGTTCACCTGGCTGTTCGGCGACCGCGGCATTCCGAAGAGCTACCGCCACATGGACGGCTTCGGCTCGCACACCTTCCAGTGGGTCAATGCCAAGGGCGAGGCCTTCTGGGTCAAGTACCACTTCAAGACCCGCCAGGGCATCGAGTGCTTCACCGGCGAGGAGGCGCAGCGCGTCGGCGGCGAGAACCCGAACCACCATCACCTCGACCTGCTGCATTCGATCGAGCGCGGCGAGTTCCCGAGCTGGCGCGTGCAGGCCCAGATCATGCCGCTGGCCGAGGCGCAGAACTACCGCTTCAACCCCTTCGACCTGACCAAGGTCTGGTCGCACAAGGACTACCCGAAGATCGACATCGGCATCCTCACGCTCGATCGCAATCCCGAGAACTACTTCGCCGAGATCGAGCAGGCCGCGTTCAACCCCGCCAACTTCGTGCCGGGCATCGGCCCGTCGCCGGACAAGATGCTGCAGGGGCGCCTCTTCAGCTACGGCGACACGCAGCGCTACCGCCTCGGCATCAACCACACGCAGTTGCCGGTGAACTGTCCGCATGCGACGAAGGCCGCCAACTACGGCCGCGACGGCGCCATGCGCTACGACAACGGTGGCCGCGGGCCGAACTACGAACCCAACAGCTTCGGCGATGCGCCCAAACAGAGCAACGAACCCGTGTACGCGCCGCTCGAGATCCACGGCTGGACCGGCAGCCACGCATGGACGCAGCACGCGGCCGACACCGACTTCGTGCAGGCCGGCGACCTCTACCGCCTGATGGACGAGCCCGCGAAGCAACGCCTCGTGAGCAACATCGCCGGCGGCCTCGGCGCCGTGAAGCGGCAGGACATCATCGACCGCGCGATCGGCCACTTCCGCCAGGCCGATGCCGACTACGGCGCGCGGCTCGAGCAGGCGGTGAAGGCCGTGCAGGCGAAGATCAGGGGCGAGGACGTGACGATCCAGGTCGGCAAGCCGTCGCACCGCGACAGCCAGAGCTGAGGCCGTCCGCGCCTCAGTCGATCTCGCGCTGCCACGCCGCGAAGGCGCCGGCCGCGAGCGCGATCACGGCCATCACCTCGAAGCCGTCGAGCGAGGCCATGAAGGTGGCCTGCTGCTCCAGCACGCGCCACAGGCTGCCCAGGGCCATGGCATGCGCTTCGCCGATGGCATGGCCCGAGGCCACGAAGCCCCGGGTCAGCACATCGAGCGCCTGAACGAAGGTGGCGTTGGATGCGGTGGTCGACTCGCTCAGCCGCGCTTCGTGCAACGCGACACGGTGCGTCTGCACAGCGATGGCGGTCGCGGTCGCGAAGGAAATGGCCAGCTGGCGCACCAGGTTCTTGAGCCGGTAGCCATGCGCGAACTCCTCCGCGGCGAAGGGCCGGAAGGTGAGGTTCGCCACCGGCAGCACGACGAACAGCATCATCAGTCCCCGCAGCAGCAAGGGCCCCAGCAGCGCGGCGCGCCCGACTTCCGGTGACATCTGCGCCAGCCACCACGCCGCCAGCGCCGCGATGCCGAAGCCCGGCACGATGAGCCACTTCTTGTGAACGACGCGCGCCGAATGGCGCAGATAGACGAAGACCAGCAGGCTGGCTGCCAGCGAGGCCATGCCGGTGAAGTAGCCGGTGTCGCCGACCGTGAAGCCGAGGCCGCCTTCCATCAGGCGCGGCAGCAGGTAGCTGAAGCCGGTCGAGAGGTAGTAGTAGACGACGTACAGCGCCAGTCCGACGCGGAAGGTCGAATGCCTGAACGCGTGCAGCCGCACCAGCGGCGCCGGCTGGCGCCATTGCTGCTGTGCGAACCAGGCCAGGCCGGCGATGCCGGCGATGGCCAGGCCGATCAGCGCGGGCGATGTGGAGAACAGCTCGAAGTGCGTGCGCGTGAGCACGACCTGCAGCGCCGCCTGCGCCAGCGCGAACACCAGGTAGGCCAGGCGGTGCGGCTCGGTGCGCTCGTGCGGCGCGACGTCGCCGATGTCGGGCAATGTCCAGAGCACCAGCGCACCCGCGAGCACTGCGGCCGGCACGGTGCACAGGAACAGCGAGCGCCATTCGAAATGGGTGACGAGGAAGGCGCCGACCACCGGCGCCAGCCCGCCGCCGAACACGATCAGCACCATGAAGGCCCGCAGCGCCTTGGGACGCCGCTGGGGCGCGATGCCGATCTGGATCAGGATGCGGCAGGCGCCCAGCATCGGTCCGACGAAATAGCCTTGCACGCCGCGCGCCAGCGCGAGCTGGATCGGGTTCTCGCACAGCGCGGCGCACACGCCGGCGGCGGCGAAGGCGAACATGCACAGCGCGAGGTAGCGCCGGTAGCCGAGCCGTTCGACCCACGCGTGCTGCTGCAGGATGCCCAGCACCGCGCCCAGCGCGTAGACACTCGAGGCCCACACCAGCTCGTCGGCTGTCGCGCTGATGCCGCCGGCGATGTAGCTGGCGAAGAAGGCGAAGAGCGCGTTGTCGAAGTAGTCGATCGCGGTCACGAGACCGATGGCCCACGGCATCAGCGCGGCCAGCGCCATGCCGCCGCGGCCGGGCGATGCGGAGATCGATGCGCAGGCCGAGGCATTCATGGGTGCACCCTTGGCGCTTCGCGCCTTCCCGCAAAGCGGGAGCGAGCTTGCCTGGAGCGGTCCGGCGCGGCGCTCATGGGTCAGGCTTTCGCTGCGCCTTGCGCGCGCTCGCGCCGGGCGAGTGCCGTCTCGACCGGCTCGCCTGCCAGGCGCCGTTCCACGTAGTCGAGATCGCGCCGCAATTGCGCCTGCAGCGCGGCGGCTTCCTTGAGCTGCGCGCGCACCTGCGCGACCCGGGTGTCGAGCGCCTCGAGCTGGGCCGCGAGCGTTGCCTTCAGCGTCTTCAGCGACGCCTTGGACAGGTGCGGCCGTCCGCCGTCCGCAGGCGCCTCGTAGGGCTGCTGCAGCATGGCGGTGATGGTCGCGAGCGAGAAGCCCAGCGAGCGCATGCGCAGCGCGCGGGCGAGCTTGCCGAGATCGGCCGCTTCGTAGAGCCGGTAGCGGCCCTCGCTGCGCGACGGCACCACGATGCCGAGTTCCTCGTAGTACTTGAGCGTGCGCGGCGTCACGCCGAGCCTGGCCGCGGCATCCCGCACCGTGAGAGGGGTGGGAGGGGCCGCGGCGTTCATGGAAGCAAGGGTTCGGAAATGAGCCTCCAGTATACCTAAACGTGTACGTTCACGTACAGGTTAGGCCGGCAAGCGGCTGCGCGGGAGTGCCTCGTGATAGGATCGCGCCCGTCATTGGGGAGTAGCTTCTCTTCCTTCGCGAAAGAGGCTGTCGTCAACATACTTGGCTCTTCCCGGGCCATGGCGCCAGCGGCCCTTGGGCTTGGCAAGACCTTTGACCACATCGCCTTCGGATTGGCCGGCGGCGCCTTGTGGTCATTCGTCCTGTCGCCGGCCAAGGAGTTGTTTTGGAAGCCTTTCTTGTTTCCACGGGCATCGTGGCCCTCGCCGAGATCGGCGACAAGACCCAGTTGCTCGCCTTCATCCTCGCGGCCAAGTTCCGCAAGCCCGTGCCCATCATCCTGGGCATCCTGACCGCGACCATCGCCAACCATTCCGCCGCCGGTGCGCTCGGCGCCTGGATCACCACCGTCGTCGGGCCCGAGATCCTGCGCTGGGTGCTGGGCGTGTCGTTCATCGCGATGGCCGGCTGGACGCTGATCCCCGACAAGTTCGACGAGAGCGAAGCGAAGTTCGGCCACTTCGGCGTCTACGGCACCACGGTGCTCGCCTTCTTTCTGGCCGAGATGGGCGACAAGACGCAGATCGCCACCGTCGCGCTGGCCGCGCAATACCATTCCTTCTTCACGGTGGTGGCCGGCACCACGCTGGGCATGATGATCGCCGACGGGCCGGCCGTGCTGCTCGGCGACCGTATCGCGAACCGCATGCCGGTCAAGCTGGTGCACCGGATCGCGGCCGCGATCTTCCTGATTCTCGGCGTCGCCACGCTGGCCGGGGCCGGCGCGCGCTGGGGCTTCTGAGGCTCAGGCCGCGGGCGCGATCGCCGCGTCGACCATGGCCTGCGCTTCCTGCAGGATGCGCTGCAGATGCTCGGGCCCGTCGAAGCTCTCGGCGTAGATCTTGTAGATGTCCTCGGTGCCCGAGGGCCGCGCCGCGAACCAGCCCTTGGGCGCGATGACCTTGATGCCGCCGATCGCCGCATCGTTGCCCGGCGCGCGGCTCAGAATGCGCTCGATCTTCTCGCCGGCCAGCGCGCTCGAGCCGACCTGCTGCGGCGTCAGCGCGGCCAGCTGCTTCTTCTGCTGCACGGTGGCCGGCGCATCCACCCGGCTCGCCGCGGGGCTGCCGAACTCGCGGCCCAGGTCCGCATAGAGCGCGCCCGGGTCGCGCCCCATGCGCGCGGTGATCTCGGCCGACAGCAGCGCGGCGGTGATGCCGTCCTTGTCGGTGGTCCACACCGAGCCGTCGCGGCGCAGGAAGGTCGCGCCCGCGCTTTCCTCGCCGGTGAAGCCGAGCGAGCCGTCCTGCAGGCCTTCGGTGAACCACTTGAAGCCGACCGGCACTTCATAGAGCTTGCGCCCGAGCCGCGCCGCCAGCCGGTCGATCAGCGCGGTCGAGACCACCGTCTTGCCCACCGCCGCCTGCGCCGGCCATTGCGGCCGATGCTGGAACAGATAGTCGATGCAGACCGACAGGTAGTGATTGGGCGGCAGCAGGCCCGTGCCGGCCGTGACGATGCCATGCCGGTCATGGTCGGTGTCGCAGGCGAAGCCGATGTCGAAGCGGTCCTTGATGTCGAGCAGCCGTTGCATTGCATAAGGCGACGACGGGTCCATGCGGATCTGGCCGTCCCAGTCCAGCGTCATGAAGCGGAAGGTCGGATCGACCGCGTCGCTGACCACCGTGAGGTCGAGCCCGTAGCGGTCGGCGATGGCGGCCCAGTAATGCACGCCCGCGCCGCCGAGCGGATCGACGCCCATGCGGACCTTGGCATCGCGGATCGCCCCCATGTCGATCGCGCTGCCCAGGTCGTCGACATAGGCGCGCAGGAAATCGTGGCGGTGCGTGGTCGGCGCCTGCAAGGCCTTCTCGTACGGCATGCGCTTCACGCCGGCCAGCCGCTGTTCGATGAAGCGGTTGGCCGCGGCCTCGACGCCGCCCGTGATGTCCTGGCCGGCCGGCCCGCCGTTGGGCGGGTTGTACTTGAAGCCGCCGTCGCGCGGCGGATTGTGCGAGGGCGTGACGACAATGCCGTCGGCCAGGCCGGCCGTGCGCCCGCGGTTGTAGACCAGGATCGCATGCGAGATCGCGGGCGTCGGCGTGAACTCGTCGTTCACTGCCAGCATCACCTCGACGCCGTTGGCGGCCAGCACCTCGAGCGCGCTCGCGCAGGCCGGCGCCGACAGCGCGTGCGTGTCGATGCCCATGAACAGCGGCCCGTCGATGCCCTGTGCACGGCGGTAGTCGCAGATCGCCTGCGTGATCGCCAGCACATGCCATTCGTTGAACGAGCGCTCGAAGGCCGAGCCGCGATGGCCCGAGGTGCCGAACGCGACGCGCTGCGACGCCACGCCCAGGTCCGGAATGTCCGCGTGGTACGCGGCGAGCAGCGCACCGACATCGATGAGCGACGAGGCAGGCGCCGGCTTGCCGGCGAGGGGGCTGATGTGTGTGGCCATGGCGATGAAGCCTACTGCGCCGGCGCGTGCAGCGCCAGCTGTTCCTTGGCCGCCGCGACCACGTGCGCCGCATCGAAACCGAAGTGCGCCTCCACGACCTTGCCCGGCGCCGACAACCCGAACGAACGCATGCCGATGATCGCGCCACGCTGCCCCACGTAGCGCTCCCAGCCCAGCGGCGAGGCCGCTTCGACCGACACCCGTGCGGCAACCCCGGGCGGCAGCACGCTGTCGCGGTAGTCGGCGCCCTGGCGCTCGAACAGGTCCCACGAAGGCATGCTGATCACGCGGGCCGCGATGCCTTCGTCCTTCAGTTGCTCATAGGCCGCGACGCAGAGCGCGACTTCGCTGCCCGTCCCCAGCAGCAGCACGTCCGGTCGGCCGTTGTCCGCATCGGCCAGCACATAGGCGCCGCGGGCCAGGCCGCCGGCGCTCGCATACCTGCCGCGGTCGAGCGTCGGCAGCGCCTGGCGCGACAGCACCAGGCTCGCGGGACGGTCGTCCAGCTGCATCACCACGCGCCAGGCTTCGACCACCTCGTTGGCATCGGCCGGCCGCAGCAGCACCATGCCGGGCATCGCGCGCATCGACGCGAGCTGCTCGATCGGCTGGTGCGTGGGCCCGTCCTCGCCCATGCTGATCGAATCGTGCGTCCAGACGTAGATGACCGGCAGGCCCATCATGGCGCACAGGCGGATCGCGCCGCGGCAGTAGTCGGTGAAGACGAAGAAGCTGGCCGCGAAGGGCCGCAGCTTCGATGCCGCCATGCCGTTTGCGATGGCGCACATCGCATGCTCGCGAATGCCGAAATGGAAGTTGCGTCCGCCGAAGCCGCCGCTTTCAAAGGTGCCCGCGAATTCGAAGTTCAGCTGCGTCTTGGTCGACGGCGCCAGATCGGCGGCGCCGCCGAGCAGCCACGGGACCTGCCCGGCGATCGCATTCAGCACCTTCCCCGAGGCATCGCGCGTGGCCAGCCCCTTCGCGTCGGCGGGGAAGCTCGGCAGCGCGCTGTCCCAGCCGGCGGGCAGGGCGCGCTGCTGCATGCCGTCGATCTGCACGGCAAGGTCGGGGTACTGCGCGCGGTAGCTCGCGAGCTGCGCCTTCCATGCCTCGTGCGCGCGAGCGCCGCGCCGGCCGAACAGCGCGCCGAAGTGCGCCTGCACGCCTTGCGGCACCGCGAACTGCGCGTCGGGATCGAAGCCGAAGAACTGCTTGGCCAGCCGCGCTTCCTCGGTGCCGAGCGGCTCGCCATGCGCCTCCTTGGTGTCCTGCTTGTGCGGCGCGCCGTAGCCGATGTGGCTGTGCACGACGATCAGCGTCGGCCGGTCCTCGGTCGCGACGAAGGCCGCGAGGGCGCGCGTCACGGCTTCGAGGTCGTTCGCGTCCGCCACCCGGTGCACCCGCCAGCCATAGGCCTCGAAGCGCGCGCCGATGTCCTCTGTGGAGGTGATCGAGGTCGGGCCTTCGATGCTGATCTGGTTGTCGTCGTAGATCCAGCACAGGTTGGCGAGCTTCAGGTGCCCGGCCAGCGACGCCGCCTCGCCGCTGATGCCTTCCATCATGTCGCCGTCGCCGCAGAGCGCATAGACCTTGTAGTCGAACACCGCGTGCCCGGGGCGGTTGTAGATGGCGGCGAGCCAGCGCTGCGCGATCGCCATGCCCACGCTGTTGGCGACGCCCTGGCCGAGCGGCCCAGTGGTGACTTCGACGCCCGAGGTCCATCCGTATTCGGGATGCCCGGTGCAGCGGCTGCCGGCCTGGCGAAAGCTCTGCAGATCGGCCAGCGTGACCGCGAGCCGGTCCGTCTCGTTGTCAGCGTAGTGCGGCCCCTTCGCCTTCACGCCGCACAGGTACAGCAGGCTGTAGAGCAGCGCCGACGCATGGCCGACCGACAGCACGAAGCGGTCGCGGTTCGGCCATTCGGGGTCGTTCGGGTCGGAGCGCAGGAAGCGCTGCCATATGCAGTAGGCGGTCGGCGCCGCACCCATCGGCGTGCCCGGGTGGCCGGAGTGGGCCTTTTCGACCGCATCGATGGACAGCGTGCGCAGCGTATTGATGCACAGCAGGTCGAGCGGCTCCGCCTCGTTTCCGCGGCTCATGACCCGCTGGCGTGGGCCAGCCGCTGCGTCTTGCCTGCGAGTCCCTGCAGCAGTTTCTGCCACGACTTGGCGAACGCATCGGCGCCTTCGCGCTGCAGGCGCCCGGCGAGTGCATTCACGTCGATGCCTGCATGCTCGAACGCGGCCAGCACCGTATCGGCATCGCCACCGTCGTCGGGCAGGCCGGGGCCCGGCCGGCCGTGGTCGGCGAAGGCCTTGAGCGTTTTCTCGGGCATCGTGTCGATGCTGTCGGGCCCGGCCAGCGCGTCGACGTAGAGCGTGTCGGGCGCGGCCGGATCCTTGGTGCCGGTGCTGGCCCACAGCATGCGCTGCGGCCGCGCGCCGGCGGCCGCGAGCTTCTGCCAACGCGGCGAGGCCAGCAGTTCGCGGTAGGCGCGCCAGGCCTGCATCGCGACCGCGATGCCGAGCCGGTTGCGCAGGCTGGGCGGTGCACGGTCCTTCACCGCCACGTCCCAGCGGCTGATGAACAGCGACGCGACCGAGGTGACCTTCGGATCGCGTCCCGCGGCGATGCGCCGCTCGATGCCGCGCAGGTAGGCCTCGGCCGCGGCGACGTAGTGCGCGCTGGAAAACAGCAGCGTGACGTTGATCGGCACGCCCGCGAAGATCGATGCCTCGATCGCCGGAATACCTTCGGGCGTGCCGGGGATCTTGATGAACAGATTCGGCCGTGCGGCGCGTGCATGGAGCTCGGCCGCGACCTGGATGGTGCCGGCCGTGTCGTTGGCCAGCAGCGGCGACACTTCGAGCGAGACCCAGCCGTCCACGCCATCGGTCGCGTCATGCACCGGGCGGAACAGGTCGGCCGCGCGCGCGAGGTCGTCGATCGCGAGGCCGAAGAACAGCGCTTCGTCCGACGCGCCCTTGCCCGCCTGCGCGCGGATCGCCGCGTCGTAGTCCTCGGAGCCGCCGATCGCCTGTTCGAAGATGGTCGGGTTCGAGGTCAGCCCGGTGACCGAGAATTCGTCGATGTAGCGCGCCAGCGTGCCGCTGTCGAGCAGCCCGCGCGTGATGTTGTCGAGCCAGAGGCTCTGGCCCTGTGCATGGAGCCGGTGTGTCGCGTTCATGGTGTCTCCTGGAGGACGAGGGGATCGATGCCGAGCAGATCGCAGATGTGCGCGATCGTGTGATCGGCAGGCGGGTGGCTCGCGAGGGTGTCGGGGTCGAGGGCATAGTGGCCCTGGCGCGGGAAGACCGTCGTCAGCCGCTCGCCCATCACCGCCTTCATGGCGCTCAGGATGCGCAGCTTGTCGTCCACCATCACGTAATGGCGCGCCGGATAGCGCTGCTGCACCGCGTCGAGCATCTGCTCTTTGTGGATGTAGATCAGCACCCGGCCATCGACCGCATCCCACAGCCCCGAGCGTTGCACCTTGCGCGGCTGGAACACCACGTCGCCGTCCGTCAGGATCACCGTCGGGCCGCGGCGCTGCAGATGCGCGATGACCTCCAGCGCCCTCGGATAGAGCCGGTCGGCGAAGGGATAGTCGATGAGGAAGGTCGACATCTGCAACAGGCGCGGGTCGTTCATCTCGTCGCTGAGTTCGCGCAGGCGATAGCGCTGCAGCGCGCCGAGGTAGTCGGTGTAGCCGAGCTCGTCGCGCAGCTCCTCGAAGTAGACCCAGTAGCGATCGGCCTTGGCGCTGCCGAAGTCGCGCACCAGGTGCGCGCGCAGGTCGTCGACCACCACATCGTTGTCGAGCAGCGTGTTGTCGACGTCGAGCAGGAAGACTACATCTGGCACCGCGTTCACAGGGCGGGCTCCTTGCCGGCCGCGGGCGCGCCGGGGTCGGGGTTGTGCCAGCCGCCGTCAGCCGCAATCAGCCGGTCCGCCGCGGGCGGGCCCCAGCTGCCGGGCGGGTAGATCGAGACCGGCGGATGCTGCGTGAGCACCGGATCGACCACCGCCCATGCGGCCTCGACCGCGCCCTCGCGCGTGAACAGCGCATCGTCGCCCGCCATCGCATCGCCGATCAGCCGTTCGTAGGGCGTCTTCTCGCCGGCTTCTTCCTCGACCAGGCAGAGCTCGCGCTGGTCGCCGACGAATTCCTGGCCCGCGCGCTTCACGCGTGCGGCCAGTGCGATGCATGAGCGCGGCGACAGATGAAAGCGCAGGTAGTTCGCGTCCTCGCACTGCGCCGCATCCGCGAACAGCGCCTGCGGCGGCGGCTTGAGTCGCACCAGCACTTCGCACGCGGTCTCGGGCAGCATCTTGCCGGAGCGCAGGTACCAGGGCACGCCGCTCCAGCGCCAGGAGTCGATGTACAGCCGCACGGCGCAATAGGTCTCGACGTCCGAGTCCTTCGCGACCTGCGGTTCGTCGCGGTAGCCGGCGTACTGGCCGCGCACCATGTCGGCGGCGCGCAGCGGGCGCATCGCCTCGAAGACGCTGGTCTTCTGTCGGTGCACGGCCGCGAAGCCGCGCTGCGACGGCGGCTCCATCGCCAGCAGCGCGACGACCTGCATCAGGTGGTTCTGGATCACGTCGCGCAGGCAGCCCGCGCTTTCGTAGAACGCGCCGCGGCCCTCGACGCCGAAGGACTCGGCCAGCGTGATCTGCACGCTCGCGATGTGGTCGCGGTTCCAGATCGGCTCGAGAAAGGAATTGGCGAAGCGGAAATACAGGATGTTCATGATCGCTTCCTTGCCGAGGAAGTGATCGATGCGGAAGATCGCATCTTCCGAGAACACCGACAGCGCGACGCGGTTGAGTTCGCGCGCCGATGCGAGGTCGCGGCCGAAGGGCTTCTCGACGATGACGCGCGCATGCGCGGCCAGGCCGGCCGCGCCCAGGCCCTGGATCACCGCCGGGAACAGCGCCGGCGGAATCGCGAGGTAGTGCGCGGGGCGCTGCGCGGCGCCGAGCGCCTGCTTGAGCGCCGCGAAGACCTTGGGGTCCTTGTAGTCGCCTTGCACATAACGCAGCTGCGACAGCAGGCGCTCGAGCGCCTTCGCATCGTCGATCGCGCCGGCCTCTTCGATGCTCTTCTTCGCGCGTTCGCGCAGTTGTTCGAGCGTGCAGTCGGTCGAGGCGACACCGATCACCGGTACCGCGAGCGCGCCGCGCCGGCACAGCGCGTAGAGCGCCGGAAAGATCTTCTTGTAGGCGAGGTCGCCGGTGACCCCGAACAGCACCAGTGCGTCGGAGGGCTCGGCCGCGGGGGCGGAAGGATCTCGCATTCAGGCTCCCCTGGCGGGTGGGGTGGCATCGGTCTTCTCGACATGGCCGCCGAATTCATGCCGCATCGCCGACAGCACGCGGTCCGCGAAACCGGCCTCGCCGCGCGAGCTGAAGCGCGCATAGAGCGCCGCGCTCAGCACCGGCGCCGGCACCGCTTCGTCGATCGCGGCCTGCACGGTCCAGCGCCCTTCGCCCGAATCGGAGACGCGGCCCTGGAAGCCGGCGAGCGCGGGATCGACCGCGAGTGCGGCCGCCGTGAGATCGAGCAGCCACGATCCGATCACGCTGCCGCGGCGCCAGAGCTCGGCGATGTCGGGCAGCTTCAGGTCGTACTGGTAGAGCGCGGGGTCGCGCAGCGGCGTGGTCTCGGCGTCGGCATCCTGCGGACGCTTGCCGGCATCGGCATTGCGAAGAATGTTCAGGCCCTCGGCATAGGCCGCCATGATCCCGTACTCGATGCCGTTGTGGACCATCTTGACGAAGTGGCCGGCGCCGTGCGGGCCGCAGTGCAAGTAGCCCTGCTCGGCGGTGCCCGGGGTGCGGCCCGGCGTCGGCGCGGCGCTGCCGGTGCCGGGCGCCAGCGTCGCGAAGATCGGCGACAGATGCTGCACCACCGCCTCCTCGCCGCCGATCATCAGGCAGTAGCCGCGGTCGAAGCCGGCCACGCCGCCGCTGGTGCCGACATCGACATGGTGCAGGCCTGCGGCCTTGAGCTCGGCCGCGCGGCGCAGGTCGTCGTGGTAATAGGAGTTGCCGCCATCGATCACGATGTCGCCGGCCTCGAGCAGCGGCAGCAGCGAAGCCAGCGCCCGGTCGACCACCGCCGCCGGCACCATGAGCCAGATCGCGCGCGGCGGCGCGAGTCTGGCGACCAGATCCTGGAGCGAGCTTGCGCCGGTGGCACCCTGCGCGGCCACGCGCTCGACCGCATGTGGATCCATGTCCTGCACCACGCAGTCGTGGCCGCCGCGCAGCAGGCGGGCCGTCATGTTGGCGCCCATGCGTCCGAGTCCGATCATGCCGATTTGCATTGAGATGCTCCTGTCGTTCGACGCGCCTGGGTGGCGCGATCCGGCGCCAAGGGGCGCGGTTCCCAGTGTGAGCCCCCGCGGCCCGTCGAGTTCCTTGGGCAATGCGCAGCTTCGTCTCTGTTCTTGCGCCGGACCTCGGAGCATGCGCCCATCATCCTCCCATCCGCGCCAGCCGGGAGGCTGCCCGTCGGTCGGGATTTTTCCTGTCGCCGGGCGACCGGCGACGCGGCGGTCTCAGCGCGCGGTGCCCGGCTGCGAACCGACCAGCATCCGGCTGAAGAGCCGCGCCGCGCTCGCGGTGAAGGCCATCCCGTGTTCCAGATGCACGTTCATCGCGAAGCCGTCGAAGGCCATCAGCACGATGCCGGCGATCACCTGGCTCTCGGCCGCCGTCACCGACAGGCAGTCCGCGAGCAGCACCGCCACGCGGCCCTGGAACAGTTCGCGCAGGTGCGGGCTGTAGTCGTCGCCGCCGCCGGTGGTCGACAGCGCTTGCATGATGTTCTTGGCGAAGCCGTTGTTCTCGCGCGGCAGGTCGCGCCACAGGATCGCGAGCAGGCGCTCCAGCCGCTCCTGCGGCACGGCGATCTTCTTGAGCGAGCGGTCGAGGCGGTCGAGCCGCTCCTTCAGCCAGGGCTCGTAGAGCGTGTAGAGGATGTCCATCTTCGAGCGGAAATAGACGTACACGTTGGCCGTCGAGATGCCCGCCTCGCGCGCGATCGCCGGGATCGAGGTGTCGCTGTAGCCCTGCGCCGAGAACAGCCGGAACGCGGCCGCCAGGATCGCTTCGCGCACGTCTTGTTTCTTGGTCTGTGACATCTCGGTTCGATCCTGTTCCGGTGGATTGCGGCATTCTCTCAAAAATGAATGGTATTCGCTATTGACAGCCGGTTGATTGATTTCTAAAGTACTTTTCACATCACCGGCCGTTGGTGAGAAATTTCAGGATTCAATCCATGCAAGCAGCGATCCGTACGCAAGAGCTCAATCCCGCGAAGCTCATGTCCCTGTTCCGAAAGCAGTTCGAGCTGTGCCGCGTCGAGCCCGGCCAGACGGTGGCCATCGTCAGCGACCTCGGCACCCGGCGCGAGTACATCGAGGCCGCCTTCGCCGCGGCCGAGGACATCGGCTTCGACATCTACGAGATGTGCGTCAACGCGATCCCCGGCTGGACCAGCGTCGGCGTCGCCACCATCGGCCAGTGCAAGGGCACGCTCGAAGCGTTGATGGCGGTCGACATGGTGCTGATCTTCCACGTGCCGCTGTTCTCCAAATGGCTGCGCGACATCCAGGCCAAGGGCGTGCGCGTGCAGATGATCATCGACGCGCCCGACGACCTCTACCAGCTGCAGTCGCCGCCCGGCCTGAAGGAAGCCGTCAAGCATGCGCAGGCGCTCTACGAGAAGACGCGCGAGGCTCACGTCACCAGCGCCGCCGGCACCGACCTGCGCTACCGCTGCGGCGAATACCCGGTCATGAGCCAGTACGGCATGGCCGACGAGCCCGGCCGCTTCGACCACTGGGGCGTCGGCCTGCTGCACACCTTCCCGAACGAAGGCAGCGCGCAGGGCCGCGTCGTCATCGCGCCGGGCGACATCGTGATCCTGCCCTACTGCCGCTATGTGCAGGACGCCATCACGCTAGAGATCCGCGACGGCCACATCGTCAGCATCGAAGGCGGGCTCGACGCCGCGCTGATGCGCGAATGGCTCGGCGAAGGCAAGGTCAGCGAGGCCGACACCGACCCCTTCGCGCTGTCGCACCTGGGCTGGGGCCTCAATCCGCAATGCCGCTGGGATTCGCTGGCGCTGCATGGCGATGCGCCCGAGCGCAGCCGAGCCGCGGCGCGCAGCTTCCCCGGCAACTTCCTGTTCTCCACCGGCCCCAACACGCAGGGCGGCGGCAAGCGCACCACGCGCGGCCACTACGACGTGCCGATGCGCGGCTGCACCATCTCGCTCGACGGCAACGTGGTGGTGAAGGACGGGCGCGTGGTCGACCCGAAGATGATCGTCAGGCGGGTGCCGCGCTGATGCACCGCATCACCACCGAGGAGCCCACCCCATGCTGATCGAAGGCCAGTTCCCGATCGCCGCACCGCCCGAGGCGCTGCTGGTCCACCTGTTCGATGCACGCCTCATGGCCTCGTGCCTGCCCGGCTGCGAGAAGCTCGAGGCGCTGGACGACGAGCGCTACCGCGCGGTGGTCGTCATCGCGATGGCCGGCATCAAGGCGCGCTTCGAGCTGCTGGTACAGATCACGAAGCGCGACGAGCGCAACGTCTGGGCCGTCACGCGCGGCGACGAGGGCGGCCATGCGAGCAGCCTGCAGGCCGACAGCCAGGTCAGCCTGGAGCCGGTGGGCGCGGGCACGCAGGTGCGCTATCGCTCCGAGGTCTCGGTGACCGGCCGCCTGGGCCGCTTCGCGCTCGGCATGATGAAGAAGAAGGCGCAGAACATGGGCGACGAGTTCGCGGCCAACCTGCAGCGCAAGCTCGAAGAACTCGGTGCGGCCGCCGCGCGCACCGCGCCCGCCGAAAGCCGCTGACCATGAGCAGCCTGCGGGGCCTGTACCGCCCGAAGACCGTCGAGGAAGCTGCGGCCCTGCTGGCGCAGGACGACGAGGCCAGGCTGCTGGCCGGCGGCGCGACGCTGGTCGCCATGCTCAATGCGCGCGTGATCGAGCCCGCTGCGTTGATCAGCCTGGCCGACATCGACGAGATCAAGGGCATCTCGCTGCTGGACGACGGCCGCGTGCGCATCGGCGCCTTCACGCGCCATCGCGACACGGCCGGCTGCGCGCTGGCGCTCGGCAACGCCGCGGTGGTGCGCCATGCGGCCTCGCAGATCGCCAATGCGACGGTGCGCAACATGGGCACCATCGGCGGCTCGATCTCGTTCGCCGATCCGGGCCTGGACTATCCGCCGGCGCTGGTGGCTGCGGGTGCGCAGATCGAGATCGCGTCCACCGCCGGCCGCCGCACGCTGCCGGCTTGCGAGTTCTTCGTCGACTGGTACCTGACGGCGCTGGAGCCCGGCGAACTGGTCACGGCCGTGCTGTTGCCGCGGCCCGACCGTGGCACCGGCGTCTACATCAAGCATGCGCGCGTCGCGGGCGACTACGCGACCGCGTCGGTGGCGGCCTGTCTGCTGGAAGACGGGCGCATGCGCGTCGCCGTCGGCGCCTGTGGCCCGACGCCGCTGGCCGGCGCGGACGCCGACGAGATCCTGTCCGCCGATCGCGGCGACGCCGCCATCGCGCGCGCCGGCGAGCTGCTGGTCGCACGGGCCGACCCGCTCGACGATGTGCGCGGCAGCGCCGACTACCGGCGCCGCTTGATTCCCCGCCTGCTGCTGCGCGCGGTGCGCAGCGTCGAAGCCCTTTCCCGGAGTGCCGCATGAACCCCGATGCCATCGCGCCCTCGCAGGCCATGGTCAGCCTGAACGTCAACGGCGAGCGCGTGCAGGTCGGTGCCGCCCTGCACGACACGCTGCTCACCGTACTGCGAGACCGCTTGCAACTCACTGCCGCCAAGCGCGGCTGCAACCAGGGCGTCTGCGGTGCCTGCACCATCCGCGTCGACGGCGTGCCGATGCGCGGCTGCCTGAGCCTGGCGCACAACTGCGAGAGCGCCGAGATCGCGACGCTCGAAGGCCTGCAGGACAGCCCGCGCATGCGCGCGTTGCAGACGGCCTTCGCCGAATGCGGCGCTTTCCAGTGCGGCTTCTGCACGCCCGGCATGCTGGTCAGTGCGCAGGCGCTGCTGGAGCGCAATGCGCAGCCCGACGAACAGGCCGTGCGTTCAGCGCTGTCGGGCAACCTGTGCCGCTGTACCGGCTACGTCAAGATCGTCCAGGCGGTGCAGGGCGCGGCCCGCGCGCTGGCGCATGAAGGAGCCGCGCAATGAACGCCGTCGCGATCGAGCCCGTCGAGGAAAGCCGAGGTGCGGTCGGCCAGGCCGTGCCGCAGCTCGAAGGCCACGAGAAGCTCAGCGGCAGCGCGCAGTACATCGCCGACCTCTACCGGCCCGGCATGCTGTTCGGCGCCATCCTGCAAAGCCATCTGCCGCATGCGCGCATCCTCGGCTACGACCTGAGCGCGGCCAAGGCGCTGCCGGGAGTGCGCGCCATCGTCACCGGCGACGACCTCGACGACGGGCACCGCATGGGCGCCTTCATCAAGGACGAGCCCGCCTTCGCCAAGGGCAAGGTGCGCTATGTCGGCGAGATCGTCGCCGCCGTGGCCGCCGACACCGAAGCCATCGCGCGGCAGGCGGTGCGTCTGATCCGTGTCGACTACGAGGAGTTGCCCGCGGTGCTCGATCCCGAGCAGGCCTTCGCGCCGGGCACGGCGACCGTGCATGACGATGCCGCGTCCTATGTCAAGGTCTTCGATGCCGGCACCGAAGGCAACCTCTGTTCGCGCACGTCCCTGGGTTGCGGCGACATCGACGCCGCCTGGGCGCAGTGCGACCTGATCGTCGAAGGCACCTGGCGCACGCAGGCCCAGGCCCACCTGTCGCTCGAACCCTGCGGCGCGCTGGCGGAGGTCGATGCAGCCGGCCGCGTCACGCTGTGGTCGGCCAACCAGTCGGTGTTCCGCGTTCAGGCCAGCGTCTGCGAATCGCTGGGCCTGCCGATGACGCGGCTGCGCTGCCTCACGCCGCGCATCGGCGCCGGCTTCGGCAACAAGATGGAGGCGCACGTGCAGCCGGCCGTGGTGCTGCTGGCGCTGAAGGCGCGCAAGCCCGTCAAGCTGATCCTCAGCCGCGAGGAAGATTTCGAATCGGTGCGTGCGCGCCATCCCGCGATCGTGCGCATGAAGACCGGCGTCAAGCGCGACGGCATGCTGGTCGCGCGCGAGACCGAACTGCTGCTCGACGGAGGCGCCTACGGCGACGACAGCCCGGGCGTGCTCGGCTACGCGCTGCTGATGAACTGCGGGCCTTATCGCATCCCCAACGTCCATGCGCATGGCCGTGTGGCCTACACCAACAAGCTGCGCTTCGGCGCCTTCCGCGGCTTCGGCGTGCCGCAGGTCACCTTCGCCTCGGAGACGCAGCTCGACGAGATCGCGCACAAGCTCGGCATGGACCCGATGGCGCTGCGCCGCAAGAACGCGCTGGCCGGCGACGACCCGTGGTTCGGCGGCCAGCCGATCCTGTCCAACGGTCTCGCGCAATGTGTCGACATCGTCGAGAAGGCATCGCGCTGGCAGGCGGCCGATCGCTCGGCGCCAGCCGCACCCGGCTTCAAGCGCGGCTTCGGCATGGCGCTGTCGGCGCACATCAGCGGCCTGCTCGCATCGGGCGCGATCGTGCGCGTGCTGGAGGATGGCACGGTGCTGCTCAACACCGGCGCGGTCGACATCGGCCAGGGCTCGAACACGGTGCTGACGCAGATGTGCGCCGAAGCGCTCAAGCTGCCGGTCGAGCGCGTCGCCATCGCGAGTCCCGACACCGACGGCTCGCCTTACAACTGGGGCACCACCGCGAGCCGCGTCACCTACGTCACGGGCCGCTCGGTGGTCGGCGCCGCGGCCGAGGTGGAAGACAAGCTCAAGCAGCAGGCCAGCCAGATGCTCGAATGCGCACCGGAAGATCTCGAACTGCTGCCGGGCGGCCGCGTCGCGATCAAGGGCGTGTCGCAGCGCGCCGTCAGCTTCGCCGAGATCTCCGGCCGCGCGCACTGGGCCGCGGGCGGGCCGATCATCGGCACCCACAGCTGGGTCTTCGACCAGAAGACCATCGACCCCAAGCGCGCGATCGCCAACGGCTTGCCCTTCTCGCAGATCGGCATCTACAGCTTCAATGCGCTGGTGGTCGAGGTCGAGGTCGACGAGCTCACCGGCAAGGTGCGCGTGTGCAACGCCTGGTCGGCCTGCGACATCGGCCGCACCATCAATCCCGTCATGGCCACAGGGCAGGTCGAGGGCGCTTTCGTGCAGGGCATGGGCTTCGCGCTGACCGAGGAGATGGTGTGGGACGGCGCGCGCCTGGCCAACCCGAGCCTGATGGACTACAAGATCCCGACCTTCGCCGAGCTGCCCGACAGCGTCAACGCGTACCTCGTGGAGTCGAACGAGCCGAGCGGTCCCTTCGGCGCCAAGAGCGTCGGCGAGCTCGGTATCAACGGCGTGGCGGCGGCCGTCGCCAACGCGATCGCCGATGCCACCGGCGTGCGCCTGAACCGGCTGCCGCTGACGGCCGAGCGCGTGCTCGATGCGCTGCTGGCACGCGACGAGGCAGGGAGCGCCGCCGCATGAAGCTCGATCACTATCCGCCGCAGGAGCCGCTGTCGCCGCTGGGCGCGGCATACCAGGCCCGCATCCTCGCGCTCGGCGAGGGCATCGAGGGCGAGGCGCATGCCTACGGCGCGGACCCGTACCAGACGCTCACCGTGTTCCGGCCCGAAGCGCCGAGCGGCGATGTGCTGCTGTTCTTCCACGGCGGCGGCTGGACCAGCGGCTACAAGGAGTGGATGTACTTCATGGCGCCCGCGCTGCTGGCGCAGGGCGTGACTTTCGTGAGCGCGGGTTACCGGCTGGCGCCGGGCCATGTGTTCCCGGCCGGCTTCGAGGACGGGGCCGATGCGGTCGCGTGGGTGTGGCGGCATGTCGCAGGGCAGGGCGATGGCGCGCACCGTCTCTTCGTCGGCGGGCATTCGGCCGGTGGCCACTATGCGGCATTGCTCGCGGTCACGACGGGCTGGCGCGCGGCGCACGGGTTGCCGCCCGATGTGCTGAGCGGTTGCCTGCCGGTGTCGGGCGTCTACCGCCTCGGCGCCGACAGCGGCATCAACAGCCGGCCGCGCTTCCTCGGCACGCAGGCGCCCGAGCGCGCCGATGCGGCCGCGTCGCCGATCGCACGCGTCGAGGCGGCCGCCTGTCCGCCTTTCCTGATCACGCACGGCAGCCGCGACTTCCCGCACCTCATCGTGCAGGCACAGCAGATGGCCGCAGCCCTCGAGGCCGCTGGCGTTGCCGTGCAAACCCACATCCTCGAAGGTGCAGACCACTTCGAGGCCAGCGTGGCCTGTGGCGAACGTCCCGCGGGATGGCCGGCACTCGCAGCAGCGTGGATGCGGCAGCGCGCCGCATCACCCCATCCCGTCGACAGGAGAACCTGAATGCAAAGTCCGACCCTGAACCGCAGATCGATCGTCGGCGGCATCGCCGCACTGGCCGCGGCCTTGTCCGCGCGAGGCGCCTTCGCGCAGGCCGACAAGCCCGTGCGCATCGGCTTCTCGATGGCCCGCACCGGCATGCTGGCCAACGCGACGCCATCGCAGTCCAACACCTACGAGCTCTGGAAGGAGCAGGTGAACGCGCGCGGCGGCATGGACGTCGGCGGCCAGAAGCGCAAGGTCGAGTTCGTCACCTACGACGACCAGTCCAAGCCCGAGCAGGCGGTGCGCATCTACGAGAAGCTGATCACCGACGACAAGGTCGACCTGCTGCTCGCGCCCTGGGGCACGCCGTTCCAGATCGCCATCGCGCCGGTGCTGGAGAAGTTCAAGTTCCCGATGGTCGGCAACACCGCCGCGTCGGTCGCGCTGCGGCAGGTCAAGCCGGGCTACATCTGGTTCCCGACCTCGGCCATTCCGGACCGCATCGGCGTCGAGCTCACCGCGATGCTGAAGGCGCAGAACGTCAAGTCGGCGGTGGTGCTGTCCAACGTGCTGCCTTTCACCAAGGAGATCAAGAACTATCTCGAGCCCGAGCTCAAGAAGGCCGGCATCGAGATCAAGCTCTCCACCGAGTACCCACCGGACATCAAGGACATGACCTCGATCCTCACGCAGGTCAAGCAGGCCAATCCGGATGCCGTGCTCGCGCTCGCCTACCCGAGCGATTCGGTGCTCTATGCCAAGCAGGCCAAGGAACTCGGCATTGCGAGTCCGTTCCAGTTCATCGCCATCGGACCGAGCGATGCCTTCTTCGCCAAGGCGGTCGGTGCCGCGTCGGCCGAAGGCGTGGTCACCATCGCGCACTGGACGCCGCGCGCCGAATGGAAGGGCTCGCAGGCCTTCTACGACGCCTACGTCAAGAAGTTCGGCGAGGATCCGGACTACCTCAACTCGGCGCTGGCCTGGATGTCGCTCGAGATCCTCGAGACCGCGGTCGCCAAGGCCGGCCTCGACAAGAACAAGATCCGCCAGATCGTCAGCACCGAGACCTTCGACACCATCAACGGCAAGGTGCGCTTCGACGGCGTGCAGAACGCGATCACGCCGACCGCCTTCGTGCAGACGCAGAAGGGCAAGCTGCAGCTCGTGTGGCCGAAGTCGATCGCGACCGGCCAGTACGAGCCCAAGAAGTCCTGGTGAGATGCCCGTTCTCGACGTCCTGCTGTCGGGGCAGCTGCTGTTCGCCGCGCTGGTGACGGGTTCGCTCTATGCGCTGGTGGCGCTCGGGCTGAACCTGGTCTACGGCACGATGCGCATGCTCAATGTCGCGCACGGCGACCTCGTGATGCTGGGCGCCTATGGCGGCTACTGGGCCTTCAGCATCGCCGGCGTCTCGCCGCTGCTGGCCGCGCCGGTGGTGGCGGGGCTCGGCGGGCTGCTCGGCTACCTGCTGTACCGCGGGCTGTTCCGCCGGCTGCTGGCGCGCAGCGCGACCGATGCGGGGCGCATGGAAGGCAACTCGCTGCTGCTCTTCTTCGGCCTGTCGATCATCCTGCAGAACGCCGCGGCCATGCTCTTCACGCCCAACAACCGGGCCTACCAGTACCTCGACGAAGTCTGGCATGTCGGCAATGTCTCGATGACGGGCAACCGCATCGCCGCGCTCGCGGTGGCGGGCAGCACCTGCATCGCGATCGCGGTGTTCCTCGGCCGCAGCATGGCCGGCCTGGCGATGCGTTCGGTGATCGAGCGGCGCGAGGCGGCCTTCATCGTCGGCGTCGACGTCGACCGTGTGCAGTGGACCAGCTTCGCGCTCGGCTTCGCGAGCGCGGCGCTGGCCGGCGTGCTGATGTCGATGCTCGAACAGTTCTCGCCCTTCTCGGGCTTTCCCTTCACCATCGCCGGCTTCATAGTGATCATCCTCGGCGGCCTCGGCAACGTGATGGCCGGGCTGGTGGCGGCGCTGGTGCTCGGCGCGATCGAGACCTACGGCGTCGCGCTCACCTCGGCCAATCTGCGTTCGGTGCTGCTGTACGGCTGCTTCGTCGGTGCGTTGCTCCTGTTCCCCAACGGCCTCTTGGCCAAACGCTCGGCCCGAAGCTGACATGAATTCTCTTGGGCGCGAACGCTCCTGGCTGGTCCTTCTTGCCGCCGGCATCGTCGCGATGTCGGTGCTGCCCTTCGTCGCCAACGACTACATCGTCGGCACCGGCCTCACGCTCTTGATGTGGCTCGCGCTCACGCAGAGCTGGTGCGTGCTGTCGAAGATGACCGGCTACGTCTCGCTCGGCCACGTGGTGTTCTACGGCCTCGGCGCCTACCTGGTGGTGGTGACCTGGCAGCAGGTGCCGCTGTGGCTGGCGATCCCCGCGGCCGGGCTGCTCGCGGCCGCCTTCGCGGCGCTGGTCGGGCTGCCGGTGCTGCGTGTGCGCGGACCCTACTTCGTGATCCTGACCTTCGGGCTGGCCGAGCTGGTCAAGTTCAGCATCATGGCGATCGAGTCGGCCAGCGGCACTGCGAGCCGGATCCTGTTCGGCACGCCCGATCTCGTGATCGTCTACTTCGCGATGTTCGCGCTGGCACTGCTCGCGACCGGCCTCCTGACCTGGGTCAGCCGCTCGCGCTTCGGCCACGGCCTGCGCTCGCTGCGCGAGAATGAGGAGGCCGCCGAGACGCTCGGCGTGCCGGTGGTGCGCTTCAAGCTGATCGCCTTCGTGCTCTCGGCCGCGATCCCGGGCATGGTCGGCGCGGTGATGGCGCTGCGCTCGACCTACTTCGTGGTCGACGGCGTGTTCGATCCGATGATCTCGATCACCGTCATCGCGATGGCGATCCTCGGCGGCGGCGACAACGCAAAGGGGCCGCTGCTCGGCGCCGTGTTCCTGTTCCTGGTGCAGGAGCTGCTGTGGGCCAACGCGCCGCTGCTCTACATGATCATCCTCGGCGCGATCCTCATCACCTTCGTGCTGCTGCTGCCCAACGGGCTGGTGGGGCTGGCCGATGCGTGGGCGCGCAGGCGCGATGCCGCCGCGGAAGGAGCCGAATCGTGAGCGCACTGCTGTCCGTGCAGGGCCTGGGCAAGCGCTTCGGCGGACTGACCGCGCTGCACGACGTGTCCTTCGAAGTCGGCGCCGGCCAGATCGTCGGCGTCATGGGCGCCAACGGTGCCGGCAAGACCACGCTCTTCAGCCTCATCGCCGGCAACTCGCGCCCGAACGCGGGCCGCATCGAATTCGACGGCCAGCAGATCGTCGGCCTGCGGCCGGATCAGATCTGCCGGCTCGGCGTTGCGCGCACCTTTCAGATCGTCAAGCCCTTCGCTTCGCTGACCGTGCTGGAGAACCTGCGCACCGGCGCGATGTTCGGCCGCGCGCAGCACCTGCACGTGGCCGAGGCGGATGCCGCATCGCGCCGCGTGCTCGAAGACCTTGGCCTCGCCGCGATGGCGGACCGCCGCGCTTCGGCGCTCACGCTGTCGGGCCAGAAGCGGCTCGAGATCGCGCGCTGCGTGGCGACCGGTGCGCAGCTGCTGCTGCTCGACGAGGTGATGGCAGGGCTCACGCCCACCGAGGTCGGCGAGATGCTCGAGACGCTGCGCCGCCTGCAGCAGTCGCGCGGCCTCACGCTCCTGGTCATCGAGCACGTGATGCGCGCGCTGATGGAGCTGTGCGGCCGCATCGTCGTGCTGCACCACGGCGAGCTGATCGCCGAAGGTTCGCCGGCGGAGATCGGCGACAACCCGAAGGTGCTGTCGGTGTATTTCGGAGCGCATGCATGACGGCTTCCCACGTGATGCTCGAAGTCGAGGGGCTGGTCGCCGGCTACGGGCCGACCCGCGTCATCCATGGCCTGTCGCTGCAGGTGCGCGCGGGCGGCGTGACTGCGCTGCTTGGCGCCAACGGCGCGGGCAAGACCACGCTGATGAAGACGCTGTGCGGTCTCTTGCCGGTGCAGGGCGGCACGCTGCGCTTCCTCGGCGAAGACATCGGCCGCAGCGCCGCGGACCGGCGCGTGCTGGCCGGCCTGGTGCTGGTGCCCGAGGGCCGCATGGTGTTCCCCACGCTCACGGTGCACGAGAACCTGCGCCTGGGCGGCATCAACCTGCGCGCGCGACCGCAATGGCGGCGCAACGTCGAGCGCGTGTACGAGGTTTTCCCGCGCCTGCGCGAGCGTTCGTCGCAGGCTGCGGTCACGCTGTCGGGCGGCGAGCAGCAGATGCTGGCCATCGGCCGCGGCCTGATGGCCGAACCGAAGCTGATGCTGCTGGACGAACCCACGCTCGGCCTCGCGCCGGTGATGGCGATGGAGATCTTCGCGCTGGTGCGCCGCCTCACCGCCGAGGGCCTGACGCTGCTGCTGGCCGAGCAGGATGTGCAGCGCACGCTGGAGGTCGCCGGCCAGGCCTATGTGGTCGAGAACGGCCGCATCGCGGCCGAAGGACCGGCCACCGACATCGCCGGCGATCCGCGCATCCGCCAGGCCTACCTGGGACTCTGAACAGGACACGACATGGGCATGAGCTATCGCATTCCGGGTTCGCCCGCACTGGCCGTCGACCTCGCCGGCACCGGGCCGCTGGCCCTCTTCATGCACGGCATCGGCGGCAACCGCAGCAACTGGCGCGCCAACCTGCCGGCCTTCGCGCCGCACTTCGCCTGCGTGGCCTGGGACGCGCGCGGCTACGGCGACAGCGAGGACTACGAAGGCACGCTCGCCTTCGACGATTTCGTCGACGACGTGCTGCGCGTGCTCGACCACTTCGGCGCCGAGCGCGCGCACCTGGTCGGCCTGTCGATGGGCGGCCGCATCGCGATGCGCGCGGCGCTGCTGCATCCGCAGCGCATCGCGACGCTGACGCTGCTCGACACGCACGAAGGCTTCGAGGCCTTCACGCCGCAGCAGCGCCAGGATTTCGTCGACAGCCGGCGCGCGCCGCTGCTGGCCGGGCAGTCGCCGGCCGACATCGCCGATGCGGTCGCGCGCTCGCTGGTCGGGCCACACGCCACGACAGCGCAACTGCAGCAGCTGATCGACAGCATCGCGGCGTTGCACAAGGATTCGTACATCAAGTCGCTGCGGGCCACGGTCGACCAGGTGGTGCTGGGCGACATCTCGCGCATCACGGCGCCGGCACACTTCGTGGTCGGCGCCGACGACCGGCTCACGCCGGTGGCGATGCATCGCGAGATGGCGGCCAAGCTCGGCGGCGCACCGGTCACGGTGCTGTCGCGCGCGGGCCACTTGAGCAACATCGAGAATGCGCCGGCCTTCAACGCGGCGGCCGTCGAGTGGCTGGCGCCGCGCGCCACGCTCGGATCGACGCCGCTGCACTGGCCGGCCTGAGCCTTAGAAGATTTGCTTACATCTTTGCCAGAGGTGCTGTTTCGGCAGGCACCCTGTCGCAACGACCAGCCGGCGAGGCTTCCGCGCGAATTGCGCATCGTTGTCCACACCCTTGTCCCCCGGCGCGGTGGAGAACTTGCGGGCTTGCTGCGCCCTCAGTGGGTTCGTGCCGGCGATGCCGCGGAGGCCGTGCCGGCCTGCAGGCGCAGCCGGCGCCGCGTCAGCAATTCGGTTACCACATGGGCGAGCCGATTGCGGCCCTTGACATCCAGTTTTAGCAGGGCGTTTTTCAGGTAGTAGCGCACCGTGGAGATTTCGATGCCGAGCTCGCGCGCGATTTCCTTGTCCGCGTAGCCGCGCGAGGCCAGCATGGTGACCTCCGCCTCGCGCTCGGTCAGCCGCGCGTGCTCGGCCAGCAGCAGCGGCACGTCGGCCGCCTCGTCGCTCGGCAGCACGATCGCGTCGGCCGGCGCCGGCTTCTGCAGGCGCACGAAGGCGGCGGTCAAGGCCGGCTCGATCATGCGCAGGATCGCCAGGTCGTTGGCATCGAAGTCGTCGCGCGACTGGGTGCGGAACACCAGCAGATCGCCGACGCAGCGGCCCTCGGCGTAGGCATACAGGTTCATGCCCCAGTAGATGCCATGCACGCGCAGGAAGTCGTTGAAGAACTCGGTGCGCGTGAGTTCGCTCATCGAGAACACCTGGCTGAAGGAGGCGCAGCGCATCGGCTTGAGCGCCGGCGTGACCGGATCGCAGAACTGGTAGTAGTGGTCGTAGGTGGCCGCGTGCGCCGCGTCCATGTTGTGCGCGACGCGGATCACATAGCGCGAGGTCTCGGGGTCCATGTCGCGCGACACCATGCTGTCGGCGCCGAGCAGCCGCGTGACCGGTCCCGCGAGTTGCTGCCTCAGCTCGTCGGCATCCTCGGCGTTGACCAGCAGTCGAAAACTTTCCGCCAGCGCGGCGGACTGTCGCTCGCTCAGGTACATGGCAACTCCAATCCTCTGTGTTCGTCGGCGTCCGGGCGTCGCTGACCGCTTCGTTCCAAGCAACAAGGGTGCCCGGCCGCCGGTGCGACGGGTTCGCTGTCCCCTCATTCTTCAGGGGAGCCGTCGCGAACCCCGCTCGATATGCTGAACGTATCGCAACACCTGTCCGCAGGCAATCGGGGTTCGCGCAGGTGCGGCCCGGCCGCGCCGGGCGCCCGACCACCTGTATCGAGAGCTTCCATGAACGCGTCTGAACTCGGAATCGTCGAATTGCAACGGGCGCTGGCGCAGCGCGAACTCAGCTGCGCCGACCATGTCGAGGCGCTGATCGCCCGCACCGAGGCCGCCGCCGGCCTCAACGGCTATGTCGATTTCGATCCCGCGCCGCTGCGCGCCCAGGCACGGCAGGCGGACGCTCAGCGCGCCGCCGGCACCGCGCTGCCACTGCTCGGCATTCCGATCGCGCTCAAGGACAACATCGACACCGCCGATCTGCCGACCAGCGCAGGCACGGGCGCATTGCGCGGCAAGCGCCCGAAGGCCGATGCCGAGATCGTGCGGCGGCTCAAGGCGGCCGGCGCGATCGTCGCGGGCAAGGCCAACATGCACGAGCTCGCCTTCGGCATCACCTGCAACAACGCGGTCACCGGCGCGGCGCGCAATCCGTGGGCGCCGGACCGCATTCCGGGCGGCAGCAGCGGCGGCTCGGCGGTGGTGGTCGCGGCCGGGCTGGTGCCGGCGGCGATCGGCACCGACACCGGCGCCTCGGTGCGCCTGCCTGCCGCGCTGTGCGGCGTCGCCGGGCTGCGGCCGACGGTAGGCCGGGTGCCGGGCCGCGGCATCGCGCCGATCGCTTCCACGCGCGACACCGCCGGTCCGATCGCGCGCAGCGTGGAGGACCTCGCGTTGCTCGATGCGGTGCTGACCGGCGATGCGACGCCGGTGCCTGACGCATCACTCGCCGGCCTGCGCCTGGGCATTCCGCGCGAACGCTTCTGGGGCGAGCTCGACGCGCCGGTCGCCGCGGTCATGGACGACGCGCTGCAGCGGCTGCGCGCAGCCGGTGTGGTCCTCGTCGAAGTCGCATTGCCGGGCCTCGACGCGCTCAACGATGCCACGGGCTTTCCGGTGGCGCTCTTCGAATTCCTCGACGAGATGCCGCGCTACCTGCGCGATGCGGGACACGGTGTCGACATCGCGCAATTGCTGGCGGGCATCGGCAGCCCCGACGTGGCCGGCATCCTGCGACCGCTGCTGGCGGGCGGTGCGATTCCCGAAGCGGTCTACCGCGGCGCGCTCGAAACGCGCGGCCAGTTGCAGCGCCTCTACCGCGACACCTTCGAAAGCAACGCGGTGCGGGCGCTCGTGTTCCCCACTTCGCCGCTCACCGCGCGGCCGATCGGCCAGGACGAGACGGTCGAGTTCAATGGCCGGCAGGTGCCGACCTTCCTCGCCTTCATCCGCAACACGGACCCCGGCAGCAACGCCGGCATCCCCGGCATCAGCCTGCCGGCCGGGATCGCGAGCGATGGCCTGCCGGTGGGCCTCGCGCTCGATGCGCCGGCCGGCAGCGACCGGCAGCTGCTGGGCATCGCCGCCGCCATCGAGCGGGTGCTGCCGCGTGCCGCCATGCCTTCGATTTCCTGAGCCCCGACCCGCCCAAACATGAGGAGCCTCGTGATGAACCGTCGCCATTTCGTTTCGTTCGCAGCGGGCCTGACCGGCGCTGCGCTGGCCTCGCGCAATGCGTTCGCGGCCACGCCGCTGAAGGTCGCCGTGATGATCCCGCTGAGCGGGCCGGCCAGCCTGTTCGGCGCCTCGTCCAAGGCCTGCGCGGAGCTCGCGGTGGAGCAGATCAACGCGCGCGGCGGCATCCTCGGACGCAAGCTCGAGATCGCGATCGGCGACGCCGGCCTGCCGCCCGCCGAGGCCGCGCAGACCGCGCTCAAGCTGTGGAAGGGCGGCAAGTGCGAGGTCTTCATCGGCATGCACGACAGCGCCGTGCGCGGCGCGCTCAACGGCCTGTTCAAGGGCCAGGTGCCTTACTTCTACACGCCGGTGTACGAGGGCGGCGAATGCGCGGCGGGCGACTTCATGAACGGCGAGACGCCGTCGCAGCAGCTCGAGCCCGTGATCCCGTGGCTCACCGGCGAGCGCAAGATCAAGAAGTGGTACCTGATCGGCAACGACTACATCTGGGGCCGCAACACCAACGGTGCCGCCAAGGGCTACATCGCCCGGGCCGGCGCGCAGGTGGTCGGCGACGAGTACGTCGCCTTCACCGTCGACAACTTCGACTCGAGCCTGGCGCGCATCCGCGACTCGGGCGCCGACGCGGTGCTGGTGTCGCTGGTGGGCGGCTCGTCGGTCACCTTCAACAAGGCCTTCGCCGGCTTCGGCCTGGCCGACAAGGCGGTGCGGCTCGGATCGCTGATCGAGGAGAACACGCTGGCCGGCATCGGCAACGAGAACGCGAAGAACCTGTACGCCAGCATGGGCTATTTCTCGACGCTGACGACACCCGGCGCCACCGCCTTCGCCGCGGCCTATGCCAAGCGCTTCGGCGACAAGGCGCCGATGCTCAACGGCCTGGCCGAATCGACTTACGAAGGCTTCCTCATGCTGGATGCGATCGCGACCAAGGCCGGCGACCTGAACGTGGCCAAGATGGAGCGCGCAAGCGAAGGTGCGACCTACCAGGGCCCGCGCGGCACCGTGACGATGCATGCGCGCCATGTCGACCAGGACATCTTCGTGGCCGACGTGAATGCCAAGGGCTTCAACATCGTGAAGACCTTCTCGCACGTGCCTTCGGGCCAGAGCTGCAAGGCCTGAGCAACGCACGCACCGCAGGCGAGCGATCGAGCCGATGGACAACAACGCGCTGCTGCTGCAGCTGCTGAACATCGCCTACCAGCTGTCGACGCTGGCTCTGATCACGCTCGGCCTCGCCGTGGTGTTCGGGCTGCTCGGCGTGCTGAACATGGCGCACGGCGAGTTCGTGATGCTGGGTGCCTACTCGGTGGTGGTGGTGCAGGGCCTCGGGCTGCCGCTCCTGTGCGCGGTACCGCTGGCGATGGTCGTCTGCGCGGCCATCGGCTGGGTGGTCGAGCGCTGGCTGATCCGGCCGCTCTATGCGCGGCCCTTCGACACGCTGCTTGCGACCTGGGCGCTGGCGCTGCTGATCCGCAAGGGTGTCGAAAGCCTCTTCGGCAAGGGCTACCGCAATGTCGAGACGCAGATGGCCGCGCCCGTGTCTTTCTTGGGCGTCAGCTATCCGGCCTACCGGCTCGCGCTGATCGCGATGGTGATCGCGATCATGGTCCTGCTGGTGCGCTGGTACCGCGGCAGTTCGGCCGGCCTGCGCGTGCGTGCGATGACCGGCAATCCGGTGCTCGCGCAGGCGCTCGGCATCGACACCGAGCGGCTGGCTTCGCGTGCCTTCGTCGTCGGCGTGACGCTGGCAGGCCTTGCGGGCGTGATGCTCGCGCCGCTGGTGCGCATCGAGCCCGGCATCGGCGTCGACTACTTGCTCGACTCGTTCTTCGTGCTCGTGGTCGGCGGGCTCGGCACGCTCTCGGGCCTGGGCGGCGGCGTGGCCGTGATCGGCGGCACCAAGGCCGTGGTGTCCGGCCTCGCGGACCAGACCAGCGGCTATGCCGTCGTGCTCGTCCTTTCCATTCTGTTCCTCTGGCTGCGACCCCATGGACTCTTCGGACGCCGTTGAGCGCACCGGCCTCGCGATCAGCGCCGGGCCTGCGCTGAAGCCATGGATCGGCACCTTCGCGCTGGCCCTCGGCCTGATCGCGGTGCCGCTGGTGGCGGACAACTTCGTCGCCTACGAGATCGCGCTGTTCCTGATCTACGGCATCGCGACGCAGGGCGTGGCGCTGTGCTGGGGCCAGTGCGGCTTCCTGCCGCTGGGCCATGCGCTGTTCTTCGGCCTTGGCGCCTACCTCGCGGGTGGCATCCTCAAGGCGGCCGAGCAGGGCAGTGCGTGGCTGGCGCTGCTGCCGATCGCGGTGCTGCTGCCGGCGGCTCTGGCGTGGCTGATCGCGCACCTGGTGTTCGTGCGCAATGCGCGCAGCGGGCCCTTCTTCTCGCTGATCACGCTCGCGGCCACCATGCTCGGCTTTCTCGCGGCCCAGCAGTGGAGCGCGGTCACCGGCGGCTTCAACGGCCTCTCGGGCATCCCGGAGCTGCCGGGCACCGAGCGCTTCACCACGCTGTACTGGGTGATCGCGGCGGTCGCCGTCGCCAGCACCGCCGGGCTGACGCTGCTGATGCGCCGGCCGATCGGCGTGCTCTGGCGCGCCATCGCGCAGAACGAGGACCGGCTCCAGTTCTTCGGCTTCGCGACCCATCGCTGGAAGGCCGGCGCCTTCGCGCTGTCGGCCGCGCTGGCGGCGCTGGCGGGCCTGCTGTTCGCGGCCCACCAGGGCATCGTCACGCCGCTGGCGACGGACTACGTGCTGGCCACCCAGTTCGTGATCTGGGCGGCCGTCGGCGGCAAGGCGAGTCCGCTCGGTGCCTTGCTCGGTGCCGTCATCGTCGGCTATGCCTCGTCGGAACTGCGCGATCACTTCAGCGCCTGGGAGGTGATCGTCGGCATCGCGTTCATGGGCGTGGTGCGCTTCCTGCCGAACGGCGTCGCGGGATGGTTCGAGCGCTGGCGCCGGGCCGAGGCGGCGCCCCACGCGGTGCCGGCGCCCGCGGCACCGCTGCGCGGCCTGCCGTCGCTGGTCTTCGAGGAGGTCGCCACCGGGCATGCGGGCGTGACGATCCTCGACGGGTTGACGCTCGCGTTGCAGGGGCCGGGCATCCGCTGCGTGATCGGTCCCAACGGCGCTGGCAAGACCTCGTCCTTCAACGTGATGACCGGCCGGCTGCCGGTGCGCGGCGGCCGCATCCATTTGCATGGCGAGGACATCTCGGGCTGGCCCGCATGGCGCGTGGCGCGCCGCGCGGTGGGCCGCAAGTTCCAGATCCCGGCGGTGTTCGCCGAGCTCAGCGTGCGGCAGAACCTCGCCATCGCCTTGTGGGCCGAGCGGCTCGGCGGGTGGCAGGCCTTCGCGCGCGCGCCGCTCGGCTGGCACTCGCCGATGGAGGACGAGATGCTGGGCCTGTTCCCGATGCTGCAGAGGCAGCTCGATCTGCCCGCGGGCCGGCTCGCGCAGGGCGACCGGCAGGCGCTCGAATTCGTGATGACCGTGCTGCCCGAGCCGCGTCTGTTGCTGCTGGACGAGCCGTGCGCCGGCCTGTCGCCCGCGGAGACGCGGCGCATGATCGATGCCATCAAGGTGGCCGCGCGCCGGCTCGATGCCGCGGCGCTGGTCATCGAGCACGACATGAGCGCGGTCGCGGTCATCGCCGGCCACGTGTATGTGCTCCACCAGGGCCGGCTGCTGGCCGAGGGCAGCCTGGCCGAGGTGCAGGCCGATGCCCGGGTGCGCGCGGTCTATGCGGGAGGCAGCAAGTGACCGAGGGCTTCGTCTTCGACGGCGTGGTCGCGGGCTACGGCGACACCACGGTGCTGCGCGGCATCGGCGGCGCGGTCCGGCCGGGCCGCGTGCTCGGCGTGCTGGGCCGTAATGGCGTGGGCAAGACGACGTTGATGCGCGCGCTGGCCGGCTTCCTGCCGCTGATGGGCGGCAGCGTGCGCTTCGGCCCGCGCGAGCTGGCGAAGGTGCCCGCGCATGCGCGCCTCGCGGCGGGCATCGCCTACAGCCCGCAGGAGGACACGGTGTTCACCGAGCTCAGCGTCGGCGAGAACCTGCGGCTGCATCTGGCCGATGGCGGCATGGCGCGCTATGCGCCTTACTTCGAGGCCTTTCCGCGCCTGGCCGAACGCGGTGCGCAGCGGGCCGGATCACTCAGCGGCGGCGAGCGCAAGCTGCTCGCCTTCACGCGCACGCTGGCGCTGGATGCGGCGGTCACGCTGATGGACGAACCGACCGAGGGCGTGCAGCCGGAGAACATCGAGCGCATGTCGCGCCTGGTGCGCGCGCGTTGTGAGGCGGGGGGCGGCTTCGTCATCGTCGAGCAGAACCTGTCCTTCGTGCTCGGCACGGCCGACGAGGTGCTGCTGCTGGACCATGGGGAGGCCGTGCTCGCGGGGCCGATCGGCGGATTCTCCAGGAGCGACCTCGAGGGCCGCCTCGTCGTGTGAGGCTCGGAGCGCGGGCCTACGGCAGCTGCGCGGGCATCGTCTCCACGCCCCATTCGGCGCGCATGCCCGACAGCATGAGCCCGGTGTGCGTGTGCGCCGCAGCGACTTCGGCCGCCTCGTGCGAGCGCAGCGCGGCGACGCCGGAGGCGGTGGCCGAATTGTAGGTTGGCAACGGGCCGCGCGCATAGTCGACGACGGTGGGCGTGTCGCCCGGCTGTCCCGAGACGATGATCGTCCAGTAGTAGTGCCCGGGGATGGGCTCGTCGACGATCAGCTCCAGATTGTTCTTCATCATTGTCCGGTGGGTGGAGGCCATGCCGTATTGGGCGTGCAAACGCCGCAGGGCGGGGAGTGCGGATTTCACGGATCGGCGAATCGTCGGTAAAGATGCGGCCGCGACGACACAGCCGCGGCGCGGGTTCAGAATGGCGAGCCGGCAGCCCGCGCTGCGTTCAACCAGGTGCCACGCCATGCCCCAGCACATCGGAATCGTCGGCTGCTCCGCGGAAGGAGCGGCCCTTTGCTATCGCACGATCTGCGCCGAAGGCGCGCAGTTCCTCGGCCCGCACGCGCATCCCGAAGTCTCGATGCATACCTTCTCGCTCGCCGACTACACGCAGTGCCTCGACCGCGGCGACCTCGCGGGCGTGGGCGAGCTGATGCTCGGCTCGGCGCACAAGCTCGCGAGGGCGGGCGCCGACTTCCTGATCTGCCCCGACAACACCATCCACCAGGCTTTTTCGCATGTGCAGGCGCGCTCGCCGCTGCCGTGGCTGCACATCGCCGAGGTGGCTGCGGCCGAAGCCGTGCGGCGCGGCTTCGGCCGGCTCGCCATCACCGGCACGCGCTGGCTCGTGGACAGCGAGGTCTATCCCGAGAAGCTCGCAGCGCGCGGCCTTGCGTACGTGCGCCCGAGCGTGGAGGACCGCACGGACATCCATCGCATCATCATGGACGAGCTGGTCCGCGGCATCTTCGAGCCGGCGTCGGTGGCCAGCTTCCAGCGCGTCATCGCGCGCCTGAAGGACGAGGGCTGCGATGCCGTGGTGCTCGGCTGCACCGAGATCCCGCTGATCATCGACGACACCAACTCGCCGCTGCCGACGCTCGATTCGACGCGCCTGCTGGCGCGCGCCGCGCTGCGCCGCGCGGTCGAGGCCGACACGGCCCGGCGCTGAAGGCCGTTCGCGCGCAACCCCCGTTTCTCCCACCAAGGACCTGCCATGCTCAAGATCTCCGGTTTGTATGCCTACGTTCCTGCCCACGACGTCGAACGCTGCCGCGCCTTTTATGCCGACACGCTCGGGCTCGGCCCGGGCCGCAAGGCCGGCCCCGGCTATACCTTCGAGTGCGCGAAGGGCACCGCCTTCTTCGTCTATCCGACGCCCAACGCGGGAACCAACCAGGCCAGCTGCGCGTTCTGGCAGGTCGACGACGTGGAAGCCGTGGTCGCGTGGCTGAAGGGCCGCGGCGTCGTGTTCGAAAGTTATCCGATGCCCGAGAGCGCGCCCGGCAGCAACGTCTATCCGAACCAGGGCGCCAAGGCCGCGTGGTTCAAGGACACCGAAGGCAACATCATGGCGGTGGTGGAAAGCAGCTACTGAATCGGAGACTTGCGATGGCGACATTCCTGTTGATTCACGGCGCCTGGTCGGCCGCATGGGCCTGGAAGAAGCTGCGCGCGCCGATGCGCGATCGCGGCCACGAACTCTTCACGCCGACCCACACCGGGCTCGGCGAACGCGCGCATCTCGCGCGGCCCGAGATCGACCTCGAGGCGCATATCGCCGACGTGCTGGCCGTGATCGAGTTCGAGGATCTGCACGACCTGGTCGTGGTCGGCCACAGCTATGGCGGCATGGTGGCGACGGGCGTGGTCGACCGCGTGCACGAGCGCGTCAGGCGCCTGGTCTACCTCGACGCCTTCGTGCCGCGCGATGGCCAGTCGGTCTTCGATCTGCTCGGCGAGCCGACGCACCAGCAGGCGATCGCGCTGGCGCGCCAGGGCGGCGACGGTTGGCGCGTGCCGCCCAATCCGATGCCGCCCGACACGCCCGAGGCCGACAAGGCCTGGGCCATGCCGCGCCGCCGGATGCAGCCGCTGCGCACGCTGGAGCAGCGCCTGCCGCTGACCGGCGCGGTGGATCGCGTGCGCCGCTCGTACATCTACTGCACGCGCGTCGCGCCCGGCGATCCGTTCCGGCCTTTCGCGCAGCGCGCGCAGGCCGAGGGCTGGGACTACCGCGCGCTCGATGCCAGTCACAACCCGCAGATCACGATGCCGGAGACCTTGGCAGACGTGTTCGACGAGATCGCGCGATAGGCCGGCTCGTCGCATTGGCGGCGATGGCGGCTCCGATGCGTGCGCCATCGCACCGAAGCGATCACGCCTGAACGCAGTCGCTTGGAAATTTGCTGAACATGGCCGCTTTCATGTTCGTATATCTCCCAGATTGAAAGAGTGACCGCCTGTACGTACTCTCTGCCGCCGTCTCCGTTTCTTGCACGACAAGCAATGGGCGACGCACAGGGAGGAGCAGCACGTGCCGCGTCGCGTTTCCTTGCACATGAAACCCTTGGGGTATCTCGCATGCACGCTGAGTGCGATGGTCGCCGGCGCCCGGTCCCTCCGCTTCTGCCAATTCGGCCGCGGCTGAATACAGGGCCCGGTTCGCTGAGGCAGCTGTGGCGCAACAGGAGAACCCCTTGGTCTCCTACAAGTCTCTCTCCGGTGCCGCCCGGCGCGACCGTCTCGAATGGATGTACCGCCAGGGCGTTCCGGTCACGGCGCAGTCGGCCGCGGCCGTGCGTACGCTGCTCCAGGGTGCTGTCACCGACGACGAGCGCATCGTGCTGGTGCGCATTCTGGGAAGCCTGTACACCGAGGAGGATGCGACCGGCTACAACGCCGACATTCTTCTGGATCTGCGGGCGCTCGCGAATGACGCCAACAAGGAGGTGGCGCATGCGGCGGTGTCGACCTTTGCAGGGATCGGCTATCTGCCCGGATCCGATGCATTGCTTAAGGATGCTTTCGACCATCAGCTGCTCGACCCCCCAGCGTATTCCCGCGAGATGCTGCGCCTGATGGCAACGGCGCCGGCGGATGCCTGGGCCGGCATGCTGGACCGTCTCCCGGCGCAATCGGGAATGTCCGTGGCGGACACGCTGATCGTGCCTCTTCAGCAGGACCCGGCCTTGCTGAAAAAATACGCATCCGCCAATCTCGGAAGACTTCGGCAATTCATCGAGAAGAACGAGCCCGTGTTTCTCGATGCACCGGATCAATTCGATTTGAATCTCGCGACCCGGTACGCCAATTGGTTGCGGGCCCTGGCGTGCATCGAAAGCCAGCGTTCGGGAATGGCGGTCGACGATGTGCTGGTCGGCACGTTGAGCATGCCCGGAACCGACGGTCGAAAGGTCATCGCGTACCTGCTGTCCCCCGAGGCAACGCCGCTGCTGCGGTCCGCGCATGCGGACTCGCCGGCGGCAGGGCTCGTCGACATCGTGGGTCGCTATGCCGCGCAGTACCCGGGCAGCATGCCGCTGCAACAGGCGGCCATGGTCGTCACGCACGGCGCAGTTCCACCCCGAGGGAAGAGCCGATGAAACATCGCGGCCGGCGGGGCACGCAATGTCCGGGGGACGCATTGGCGGTACATCTGAATGGCCGTCAACGACAACACCGCGTCCTCACTGGTTCTGCTTGTGCTCGCCGGGGCCATGCTGCCCCGCGGGACGGCCGCCGCGTTCATGCGGCTGCGGCTGCGGCTGCGGTTGCCGCTGCGCCGCGCGCGGCGGGCGAGCTTGGGCTTGCGTCTGCCGCTGTGCTTGAGCCTGCTGTGTCCGTTGCTGCTGCGCCTGCATCTGCTGTTGACGCTGACGCGTTTGTGTCTGCGCCTGTGCCTGCTGGTTGCGCGCCTGCTGCGCTTGTGCACGTTGTTGCTGTTGCTGCTGGCGGGCCTGCTGTTGCTGGTTTTGTTGCAGCTGTTGCGCCCGGGCGCGTTGCGAGGCGTCTTCCTGCCGATGCGGCGGCCGCTGTGGCCGTTGCTGCAGCACGTGGGCCTGCTGTTGCGTCGGCTGCTGCGTCCGTCGTTGCTGCGCCTGCTGCTGTGCCTGCGCCTGTGCTTCCTGCGCACGGATCTGTCGCGTCTGTTGGCGTGGTGCCTGTGCCTGCTGCTGGCGTTGCTGTTCCTGCTGCGCGCGCGCCTGCCGTTGCTGTTGCAGCATGGCTTGCTGCGCCAGTGCCCGTTGACCCTGCTGGGCTTGCTCGCGCTGCAGCTGCTCCGCCTGCGTCTGCTGCTGGCGTTCCTGTGCCTGCAGGGCTCGCACCTGCTGCGGATTGGCGCCGTTGACGACGGTGTTGCGGATGTGGTTGTTCACCACCGTGGTCGAGCGTGAGATGTAGGTCGAGCGGTTGTAGACCACCGCGGGCCGATCGAAGGCCGGCTGCGCCCGCGCACTGCCGCCGCGCGCGCCGTCCGGCCGGCCCCAATGCATGCCCCATGCGTGCCAGCCCCAGTCATGGCGTTCGAGTGCCGCGCCGACCACCACGCCGACGCCGAAACCCAAGGCACCGGCCGTGGCATAGGACGGCGGCGAATAGACGTAGCCGGGATAGATCGCCACCGGGTCGCCATAGAACTGCTGCGGATCGTAGGCCGGCACGTAGACCACGTCGGGCTGTGCCGGTTCGATGGTGATGAATTGCGCCGGCGGCTCGATGATCGGCGGCCCTGCATAGAGCAAGGGCGTATTCGGATCCGGCGTGTAGTCGGGCGGCGCAACGGCCGTCGCGACGCGCAGCCGCGTCGTGCTCTGGAGCTTGCCTGCTTTCGACGCGCGCTGGCGCATGACCTGGATCGCGTTCATCACGTCGTCCGGATCGTTGTAGTAGGCCTCGCCCAATGCGGTGGTCCACGGCAGGTTCTTCGCCATCTGGTCGAGCACCGGCCTGAACGCGGTCAGCGACTTCACGCTTGCGTCCCAGGGCTGCTGTTGCGCGGCATCGGCCAGCGGGCCGCCTTTGAGCGTGCCGTTCTGGGCCAGCCATTGGTCGGCGGCCGTCACCTGCGCGGGGTAGGTCGCGCCCGCGAGCACCTGTGCCACCAGCTTGTCCGGGTAGAGCGCGATCGGTGCGACCATCTCGTAGAGCTGGTCGGCGCTCGGCGGCGTATAGCCCGTGGGGGTGGGCGCCGCGGGCGCGACGGCGGAGGGTGCTGCGGCAGCGGGTGCGTTGGCCGGCACGGATGCGGTCGGTGCGGCAGGCGCAGGCGCGGTGCCGGGCTTGTCGCAACCTGCGAGCATCAGCGCAGCGGCGCAGAGCGCGACCGCGAGCGGCCGGGAAACCTGAAGGGGAGGGGGTGATGTCATCGTCATGGAATGCCGACCCTAGCGTACGCGCCGGCGCCACCTGTGACAGCCGGTATCGGCTGCGCGTGTCAGCGTGATCCGCCCTGCCAGAGCTGCCCGAGCGGCAGCACCACGCCCGCGAACAGCGAGTTCGCCGCCGGCCGCGGCCGCACCGCGTGCGCGATGCCGAAGTCGAAGGTCAATCGCTTGTTCGGGCTGAAGGTCAGTGCCGAGAGAAACTGCAACCCGTTGTCGGCGCCGCGGCGATGCGTGCCGGAGACTTCGCCCGTCAGTCCCCAATGTTCGGACAGCGGGATCGAGAACGAGGTCGATGCGCCCAACTGCGTGCGCGCGCTGCCGGGATCGGCCAGGCCCAGGCGCGTGGCATTGAGATTGGCGTCCATGTGCACCGGGCCGAAGTCGCGGCTGTAGATGGTGTTGATCGTGTAGTCGGTCTTGCCGCTGCCGATCGTGTCGCGGGCGGTCGGAATCTTGACGCCGAATTCCATGCCGAAGGCGCTCGCGTCATCGACGATCCACGCGCGCTTGAGCGTGACGGTGGTGTCACCCACGCCCTGCGACCGGCCGAGGTCGTTGTCCTGCGTCCAGACATGCGCGTCGCCGCCGACGAGCACGCCCCACTCGTTGCTGAAAGCGAGCTTGAAGAGGTAAGGCAGGCTGCTGCGATGCGAAGTCCCGTCTCTCATGCGCAGGCCGCCGAGTTCGAACTCGAGCTGCCCGGGGTAGGGCAGTTGCGCGGGACTGGAGATCGAAGGGCGGTAGGGCGTGATGGGCGGGCCTTCGTCGTCATCGGCCGCGTGTGCGGCGCCGGCGAGTGCCATGGCCGCCAAGGCGATCGGCAGGCCTGTGCCCGCGGGTCGCGGGCGTGGTCTTGGGAGAACAGCGTGTGTCATGGGATGCATCGGAAGAGAGGACCTGGATTCTGACCCGGCCGCATCGCCGGATCTAAGATCGGCGCGTGGAAATGCCCTCCGTCTTCGATGCACCCTCGGCCGCTGCCGCCATCCATCGTCTCGCAGCCCGCCTTCGTGCCGAGCGCGTCGAGCACTTTCGCCCGCCGCCACCGGAGCCCACCACCTGCTGCGGCCGCGGCTGCGACGGTTGCGTCTGGGAGGGCTATTTCGCAGCGGTCGCGTGGTGGTTCGAAGACGCGGCGATGCTGCTGAAGCAGTCGTAGAAGCGGCCTTGCATGGCGCAGATTGAATACGACTTCGACGGTGCAGCAGAGGCGCGGGCTTCACCCCGCCTTGTCCACGAACCCACCTGCCTTCGCCTCATGCGGCAGCGACCACCCGAAGTACACCTCCGCCTCGACGATCTTCCCGTCGCATGTCGTCAGGAGTTCCGTGTTCCGGAAGCGATGCCCGCCCTTGACGCGGCCTTCGTAGGTGACGAAGACGCGCGGTCCGTCCTGCACCAGGTGGACGTAGTCGAAGCCTTCGGTGTTCTCGCTGTTCGGCCAGCAGCGTGCGAAGTAGGCGGCGCGGTCCAGCCGGTTGTCGAGCGGGCTCGTGAAGTGGAAGTCGTCCGCCAGCAATGCTTCGATCGCTGCGCGGTCCTTGCTCACGTAGGCCGCGTAGCAGGCCTTGACCAAGGCGATGGGGTCGGTGTGCGATGACGTCATCGCTTCACTCTAGCCATCGCCCAGGGCGCCGCAAGTCGCCGCCGTCCTACGCGATCGCCACGCCCACCCTGGCGCCGGCCGCCTCGATCTCGCTCCAGGTCGCGTCGTCGAGCGCAATGCCGTCGCGCTCGCGCGCCATGCGCGCGCTGCGCTCGGGCTCGCCCGCGATCTGCACCGCATCGAAGCCGGCGCCCGGCGGGCTTTGCCGCAGCCAGTCGATGAAGGCCTTCGCCTCCTCTGCGAAGCTTTGCTGGGTGCCCAGCTTCGCCGGATCGATCAGCACGGTCAGCATGCCGTTGAACACCGGCCGCGCCGTGTCGGCCTCGCGGTGCCAGGTGCCGCTGCCGGTCAGCGCGCCGCCGAGCAGTTCGCAGGCCACGGCCATGCCGTAGCCCTTGTGCTCGCCGAAGGTCATCAGCGCGCCGAAGAGCCCGTTGCGCTGCGGGACGACGACCACGCCCGGATCGTCGGTCGGCGCGCCACGTTCGTCGATGAGGTAGCCCGCCGGCACGCGCTCCCCCTTGTTGTGGGCCACGCGCATCTTGCCCTGCGCCACCCGGCTGGTCGCGAAGTCGAGGATGAACGGCTCCGCGCCCGCGAGCGGCACGCCGATGCAGCAGGGGTTGGTGCCGAAGCGGCCGTCGCCCCCGCCCCAGGGCGCGACCACCGGGCGCGACAGCACGTTGACGAAATGCATCGACACGAGCCCTTGCGCGGTCGCCATCTCGGCGAAGTGGCCGATGCGGCCCAGGTGGTGCGCGTGGGCGAGCGACAGGATGCAACTGCCCTGTTGCCGGGCACGCGCGATGCCGAGTTCCATCGCCTGCACGCCGACGACCTGGCCATAGCCGCGCTGGCCGTCGAGCGCGAGCATCGCGCCGGCGTCGAGGTCGACCTTGACCGAGGTGTTGGGTTGGAGGCCGCCTTCGGCGATCGCATCGACATAGCGCGGCACCATGCCGACGCCATGCGAGTCATGGCCGCTCAGGTTGGCGAGCACGAGGTTGGCCGCGACCTGCTCGGCCTCGGCTTGCGCGCTGCCGGCGGCGGCGAGGATGCGGGTGATCCGGGTGCGAAGGGCGGCGGGTGCGAGGGTGATGGTCATGGTGGGCATCTGCTATGCGTCGCGCGCTCACATCACCGCACCGACTTGCCATGGCACGAACTCGTTCTGACCATAGCCATGCTTCTCGCTCTTGCTCTGCGCGCCCGACGCCGTCGCCAGCACCAGTTCGAAGATGCGCTGCCCCATCTCCTGGATCGACGCGGTGCCTTCGACGATCTCGCCGCAGTTGATGTCCATGTCTTCTTCCTGCCGCTGCCACAGCGCCGAGTTGGTGGCGAGCTTGAGCGAGGGCGAGGGCGCGCAGCCGTAGGCCGAGCCGCGTCCGGTGGTGAAGCAGATCATGTTGGCGCCGCCGGCCACCTGGCCGGTCGCGCTCACGGGGTCGTAGCCCGGCGTGTCCATGTAGACGAAGCCGTGCGCGGTCACCGGTTCGGCGTATTCGTACACCGCCTCGAGGTTGCTGGTGCCGCCCTTGGCGACCGCGCCCAGGCTCTTCTCGAGGATGGTGGTGAGGCCGCCGGCCTTGTTGCCGGGCGAGGGGTTGTTGTTCATCTCGCCTTCGTTGATGGCGGTGTAGTGCTCCCACCAGGCGATGCGGTCGACCAGCTTCTGGCCGACCTCGCGCCGCACCGCGCGGCGCGTGAGCAGATGCTCGGCGCCATAGACCTCGGGTGTCTCCGACAGGATCGCGGTGCCCCCATGCGCGACCAGCAGATCGACCGCTGCGCCGAGCGCGGGGTTGGCGCTGATGCCCGAGTAGCCGTCGGAGCCGCCGCACTGCAGGCCGATGGTGATGTGCGCCGCGCTGCAGGGCTCGCGCTTCACCGCATTGGCGCGCGGCAGCATCTCGTTGATCAGCGCGATGCCTTTCTCGACCGTCTTGCGCGTGCCGCCCGTGTCCTGGATGTTGAAGACGCGGAAGTTCTCGCCTTCGGCCAGATTGCCGGTGGCGAGCCACGCGTTGATCTGGTTCGCCTCGCAGCCCAGCCCGACCACCAGCACGGCCGCGAAGTTGGCATGCGTGGCATAGCCGGTGAGCGTGCGTTCGAGGATCTGCATGCCCATGCCCTGGGTGTCCATGCCGCAGCCGGTGCCGTGCGTGAGCGCGACGATGCCGTCGACGTTGGGATAGGCCGCGAGCGCCTGCGGGTTCGTCTGGCGAGAGAAGTGGTCGGCGATCGCGCGTGCGGCGGTGGCCGAGCAGTTGACGCTGGTGAGCACGCCGATGTAGTTGCGCGTCGCGACGCGGCCGTCGGCGCGCCGGATGCCCATGAAAGTGGCTTCGCGGCGCGCGGGCGCCGGCTTGACGTCGGCGCCGAAGGCGTAGTCGCGCGCGAAGTGGCCCTTGTCCGGACCCATGTCCAGGTTGTGCGTGTGCACGTGCTCGCCGGGCGCGATCGGCTTGCTCGCGAAGCCGATGATCTGGTTGTAGCGGCGCACCGGCTCGCCCTGCGCGATGGCACGCACGGCGATCTTGTGGCCGGGTGGGATCAGGCCGCGCGCGACCACGTTCTCGATCGCGGCGCCGCCGAGCACCTGCGCGCGTGCGATCACCACGTCGTCGGCGGGATGGAGTCGGATGAAGGGGTTCATGGGGGTTCTTTCATCAGGGCGCATGGGCGCGACGCCAGCTCACAGAGAAACGCTGGTGCGCCTTGTCCATGTGTTCGTGCATTGCCATGCGTGCCGCATCGGGGTCGCGCGCAACGATGGCGGCCAGCACGGCTTCGTGTTCGGTGATCGCGCTCTGCCACGACTTGCCCGTCTCGAAATAGCCGCCCAGCCGCTTGAACAGCGGGCCGAGGCGCGAATCGAGAAAGCCCTGCACGGTCTCGGTCAGCACGGCATTGCCGCTGGCGCGCACGATGGCGAGGTGAAAGGCGCGGTCGGCGTCGAGCGGCATCACGCCGCGTGCGGCGAGCTCTTTCATGTCGTCGAGAGCGCGCGCGATGGCATCGCGGTCGGCGCGCTTGGCCAGCGTGGCGGCGAGCGCGGCGGTCTCGCCCTCGACCACGCGGCGTGCGCGGATGAGTTCGAGCGGACCCCAGCCCATCACCTCGACCGGCGTGCCGCTGCGCTTCGAGCGGTCGAGCACGTAGACGCCCGAGCCGGTGCGCACCTCGACGCGGCCTTCGACCTCGAGCGCGATCAGCGCCTCGCGCACCGAGGGCCGGCTGACGCCGAACTGCTTGGCCAGGTCGCGCTCGGCCGGCAGGCGCGCGCCGGTGGCGAACTCGCCCTTCGCGATCAGCGTGCGCAGCTGATCGGCGATCTGGCGGTAGAGGCGTTGCGGTTCGACGGTCTGCAGCGGCACGGTAGCGCGGAGTTTAAGGGTTGTCCTTAATTGGACAAGTGGTCAGGCCAATTCAGAATACGATCCGCACCGGCCCGCAACCATCGGGCGAAACCCTCGACAAGGAAATTCCCCATGAGACTCCAAGGCAAGACGGCGCTCGTCACTGCCGCCGGCCAGGGCATCGGCCATGCCAGCGCGCGGTTGCTCGCAGCCGAAGGTGCGCAGGTCTGGGCCACCGACGTCAACGAGAAGCTGCTCGAAGGCTTTGCCGGCATCGCCAACATCCGCACCGCGAAACTCGACGTGCTCGACAAGGCCGCCATCGATGCCTTCTTCGCCGGCGTGCCGGCGCTCGACGTGCTCTTCAACTGCGCGGGCGTGGTGCACAACGGCACGGCGCTGCAGGCCAGCGACGACGATCTGGACTTCGCGTTCCGCCTCAACGTGCGCGCGCAGATGTGGACCATCCAGGCCGCGCTGCCCGGCATGATCGCGGCCGGGCGCGGCAGCATCATCAACATGGCCAGCGTGTGCTCCAGCATCAAGGGGCTGCCGAGCCGCTTCGTCTACGGCACCACCAAGGCGGCGGTGCTCGGCCTCACCAAGAGCGTGGCGGCCGATTTCGTGGGACAGGGGATCCGCTGCAATGCGGTGTGCCCGGGCACGGTCGATACGCCTTCGCTCGGCGATCGCATCAATGCCAACGCCGATCCGGTCGCCGCGCGCAAGGCCTTCATCGCGCGTCAGCCGATGGGCCGGCTCGCGCAGGCAGAAGAGATCGCGCCCCTGGTACTGTTCCTTGCCAGCGACGAATCGCAATTCGTCACCGGACAGGCCTACTCGGTCGACGGCGGCATCACGATATGACGCTCGCCCCCAGGCTGCGCGCACTGCGTGTCGCTTCGCCAACCCCCCTGCCGGGGGCGGGCCGGCCGCTTCGGGCGGCCGTGCGCGGCGGCCCCCTTGTATTTCTGTTTCTCTTGAAAGGATTTTGTTCATGAAACTCGTACGCTTCGGCAACCCCGGCAAGGAAAAGCCCGGCCTCATCGATGCCGACGGACGCCTGCGCGACCTCAGCGCCGTGGTCAAGGACATCGGCCCCGATCAGCTCGGCGATGCCGCGCTGGCCAGGCTGCGCAAGCAGAAGGTCGACAAGCTGCCGATCGTCCGCGGCTCGCCGCGCATCGGCTGCCCGGTCGGCGGCATCGGCAAGTTCATCGCCATCGGCCTGAACTACTCCGACCACGCGGCCGAGACCGGCGCCGAGATCCCGAAGGAGCCGATCGTCTTCACCAAGGCGATCTCCTGCATCCAGGGCCCGAACGATCCGGTGATGCTGCCCAAGAACTCGGTCAAGAGCGACTGGGAAGTCGAGCTCGGCGTGGTCATCGGCACGCGTGCACGCTATGTCTCGCAGAAAAGTGCGCTCGACTTCGTGGCCGGCTACTGCACCATCAACGACGTGAGCGAACGCGAGTTCCAGACCGAGCGCGGCGGCACCTGGGACAAAGGCAAGGGCTGCGACACCTTCGGCCCGATCGGCCCGTGGCTGGTCACGCGCGACGAAGTGCCCCATCCGCAGAAGCTCGGCATGTGGCTCGATCTCAACGGCAAGCGCATGCAGACCGGCAGCACCAGGACCATGATCTTCGGCGTCGCCAAGCTGGTGAGTTACGTGAGCCAGTTCATGACGCTGAATCCGGGCGACGTGATCACCACCGGCACGCCGCCCGGCGTCGGCCTCGGCATGAAGCCGCCGCTCTACCTCAAGAAGGGCGACGTGATGACGCTGGGCATCGACGGGCTCGGCGAGCAGCGGCAGAACGTCGTCGCGTTCAAGCTCTGAGATGAGCTCTCCCCCAGCCTCGCCCACTTCGTGTGGCTCTGCACCCCCTTCCAGGGGGCAACACCAGCGGCCCGGCGAAGCCGGTTCCGCGGTGTTTCACGAACGGGCCTGGCTTCGCCGGCCGGTCTGCGGTGACGTATCAGTTTGACTTTGCCGCCGTGCTGGCGCAGTGGCCGCTGCTGCTCGAAGGCGCATGGGTCACGGTGCAGCTGTCCTTCCTGGCGACGGTGATCGGCTTCGTGCTCGGCGCGCTGTGCGCGGTCGGGCGCGGCAGCCGGCACGCGTGGCTGCGGCGCGTTGTCGGTGTGTATGTCGAAGGCATCCGCAACACGCCGCTCCTGATCCAGGCCTATTTCCTGATCTTCGGGCTGTCGAGCGTGGGCGTGACGATGCCGATCCTGGTCGGCGCGGTGCTTGCGCTGGTGATCAACATCGGCGCCTACACCTGCGAGATCATCCGCGCCGGCATCGAGTCGATCCACAAGGGCCAGCTCGAAGCCGCGGACTGCCTCGGCATGTCGAAGCTGCAGGTGTTCTGGCACGTGATCCTGCGGCCCGCGGTGGAGCGGGTCTATCCCTCGCTCACCAGCCAGTTCGTGCTGCTGATGCTGGCGTCGAGCATCATGTCCTCGATCGGTGCCGAGGAGCTGTTCGGCATCGCCAACCGCATCCAGTCCGACACCTTCCGCAACTTCGAGATCTTCCTCGTGCTGTGGGCGGTGTACCTCGCACTGTCGTACCTGATGCGGCTCGGCTTCTGGCTGCTCGGGCAGATCGTGTTCACGCGCCGGCGCAAGCTCGGCACGCCGCTCTGACGAAGGCCGCGGCATGACGCACGAGCAAGCCACCTACCTGCTGCTGGGCGCCATCGGCACGCTGGAGCTGTCGGTGCTGACCTTCGTCGCCGGGGGTCTCGCCGGGCTCGGCATGGCGCTGGCGCGCATCTCGCCGTTGCGCGGCGTGCGTGTCGCCGCGGCGGCCTGGATCCAGGTGATCCAGGGCACGCCGCTGCTGGTGCTGATGGGGCTGTGCTTCTACGGTCCGAACATCCTCGGCATCGGCTCGGTGCCGGCGCTGGTGGCCGCGGCGCTGGCGATGACGATCTATGCGAGCGCCTTCCTCGGCGAGATCTGGCGCGGCTGCATCCAGTCGGTGCACAAGAGCCAGTGGGAAGCGGCCGAATGCATCGGCCTCACGCGCTGGCAGCGCATGGTCAAGGTGGTGCTGCCGCAGGCGCTGCGCATCGCGACGCCGCCGACCGTCGGCTTCATGGTGCAGATCATCAAGAACACCTCGATCGCGTCGCTGGTCATCGGCTTTGCCGAGCTTTCGTACAACGCCAAGGTGCTGAACAACTCGACCTTCCAGCCCTTCATCTATTTCGGCTGCGCGGCGCTCCTGTATTTCGCGATGTGCTATCCGCTCTCGCGCTGGAGCCGCGCGCTGGAAAGGAAACTCAATGCAAGCCGTGGTTGAACTGGACCAGGTCCACAAGAAGTTCGGCGCGCTGCATGTGCTGCGCGGCGTCTCGTTCTCGGTCGGCCGCGGGCAGGTGGTGGCCATCATCGGCAAGAGCGGCTCGGGCAAGAGCACGGCACTGCGCTGCATCGACCGGCTCGAGACCGTCGACAGCGGCAGCATTCATGTCTGCGGCCATGCGGTGCACGACGCCGCGCTCAACGTGCGCGCGCTGCGCCGGGACGTCGGCATCGTGTTCCAGAGCTACAACCTGTTCCCGCACCTGACGGCGCTGCAGAACATCACGCTCGGGCTGACCTCGGTCAAGCGCCTGAGCGCGGCCGATGCGCGCACCATCGCGATGGAGGTGCTGGCGCATGTCGGCCTCGCAGAGAAGGCCGAGGCGTATCCCGAGCAGCTCTCGGGCGGGCAGCAGCAGCGCGTGGCGATCGCGCGCTCGCTCGCGATGAAGCCGCAGGTGATGCTGTTCGACGAGGTGACCTCGGCGCTCGATCCCGAACTCACCGGCGAGGTGCTTCGCGTCATCGAGACATTGGCGGCCGAAGGCATGACCATGGTGCTGGTGACGCACGAGATGGCCTTCGCGCGCGGCGTCGCCGACAAGATCATCTTCATGCACCAGGGCCAGATCTGGGAGGAGGGCGACGCCTCGATGCTGGCCGATCCGAAGACGCCCGAGCTGCAGCAGTTCCTGGGCAACGGCCTCTGAGCCGAGCGCCCGCCGATTTCATTCCAACCACGAGGATCACGAGACATGAACCACTTCCAACGCCGCCGCATTCCCCTGTTGCTGTCGAGCCTGCTGCTGGCCGGCGCCACGCTCGGCCTGGGCGTCGCCGCCCATGCGGACCAGCTCGACACCATCACCGCCGCCAAGAAGATCCGTGTCGCGATCGATCTCGGCGTGCCGCCCTACGGCTTCAAGGACGACAAGCTCAACTCCACCGGCTCGGATGTCGAGACCGCGCAACTGCTGGCCAAGGACCTGGGCCTCGAACTCGAGATCGTGCCGACGACCGGCGCCAATCGCATTCCCTTCCTGCAGACCGACAAGGCCGACATCGTGATCTCCAGCCTCTCGGTCACGCCCGAGCGCGAGAAAGTGATCGATTTCTCGATTCCCTACGCCGGCATCTCGGCCGTGGTCGGTGCGCCCAAGAGCATGAACATCAAGAGCGCCGCCGACCTGTCGGGCAAGAAGGTGATCGCCACGCGCAGCACCACCAACGACCAGGAGGTGACCAAGATCCTGCCGAAGGACGCGACCATCGTCCGCTTCGACGACGACGCGACCTCGATCACCGCGATCGTCAGCGGCCAGGCCGACATCTTCGCGACCGCGCCGCCGCTGCTGAAAGCCATCAACGAGAAGAACCCGGCCAAGCAGATGGAGGTCAAGTTCACGATGAAGGTCAACATGCTCGCGGTCGGCTTCCGCAAGGGCGAGCCCAAGCTCAAGGAAAAGATCGACGGCTGGATCCGCACCAACCTCAAGAACGGCAAGCTCGATGCGATCTACAAGAAATTCCACGGCGCCGACCTGCCCGAGGAAGTGACGAAGAACGGCGCCTGAATCGGATTGCGACATGGCAGCCAGGATCGACCAGGTCGAGATCACGCAGATCGACATCGCGCCGAAGGTGCGGCGCACCGACGCCATCCAGTCCTTCGTCACGCAGGAGACCGTGATGGTCACGCTGCGCTGCGACGACGGCTCGGACGGCACCGGCTACACCTACACCATCGGCACCGGCGGCTCGTCGATCGTGGCGCTCTTGCGCGACCATCTCGCGCCGCTCCTGATCGGGCGCGATCCGCAATGCGTGGAAGCGGTCTGGCGCGACCTGTTCTTCCACACGCATGCCACGGCGGTCGGCGCCATCACCAGCCTCGCGCTCGCGGCGATCGACACCGCGCTGTGGGATCGCAATGGCCGCGCCGCGGGCCTGCCGCTGTGGCGCATGGCCGGCGGTGCCGGGCCGCGCGTGCCGGTCTACACCACCGAAGGCGGCTGGCTGCACCTGGAGCCCGGCGAGCTGGTCGAGCAGACGCTGGCCGCCAAGGCGGATGGCTTTCTCGGCGCCAAGATCAAGGTCGGCAAGCCGCATGTCGCGCAGGACATGGCGCGCCTGTCGGCGGTGCGCAGCGCGGTCGGTGCGGATTTCGAGCTGATGGTCGATGCCAACCAGGCGTTCACGCTGGCCGAAGCGATCCGCCGCGCGCGCCAGTACGCCGAACTCGACCTCGCCTGGTTCGAGGAGCCGATGCCCGCCGAGCACGTGGCCGCGCATGCGCAACTGCTGGCCAGCACCAGCGTGCCGATCGCGGTCGGTGAATCCATGTACCACTTGTCGCAGTTCGGCGAGTACGTGCACAAGGGTGCGTGCTCGATCGTCCAGGCCGACGTGGCGCGGGTTGGCGGCATCACGCCCTGGCTCAAGATCGCGCACCTGGCCGAGGCACACAACCTCGCGATGTGCCCGCACTTCCTGATGGAGCTGCACGTGAGCCTGTGCGCGGCGGTGCCCAACGCGCGCTGGGTCGAATACATCCCGCAGCTCGACGACCTGACCACCAGCCGTCTGAAGATCGAGGCCGGCCATGCGCTGGCGCCCGAGACGCCCGGGTTGGGTATCGAGTGGGATTCGGCGCAGCTGAAGGCGCGCCGCAAGTTCGCGCCGATCGTGATCTGACGCAGCGCACGGCCGGCCGCGCGCTGGCTCTTCAGCCGCTCAGGAATGCGCGACCGACAGCAGGTTGTCGATCGCGAGCACCACGTCGTCCTGGGCGTCGCGGCTGGGCGTGCCCTCGGTGAGCAGCTGGCGGATCAGGCGCAGCGTGTTGAGTAGTTCCGCTTCCATCTCGGTCATCAGCGGAATCACCTCGTATTGGGGGTACTTGCCGCGTGCGCCCATCGGCCGGCCTGGCCCGGACAGGTCGACGTCGTAGCCCTCGCGGACGGCTTCGGCCTGGGTTTTCATGACAGCTGCATCAGGTCCGAGATGCGCTGGCCCATCGCCTGGATGCGCGAACGCCTTTCCCCGGCGCGCCGGCTGGCCAGCAGTTCGAGCGCCTGGGCCACCGATTCGGCGCCTTTGTCGCCTTCGGCCGTGCGATGGCGCCACGCGTCGGCCAGCTCGGCCAGCTGTCTGCTGTTGAGACGTTCCACCGCGGGACGCGGCTCGCGCACCGGTGCCGGCCCCGTCCCGGCAGGCGGGAGACTGGCGCGCAAGAGGTCGAGCAGCCCCTTGGAGGACCACCGCAGCTGGGAAGAGGAGGTTTGTGTTTCCATGTAATACATTGTGCCTAGTTACAGCACGCGTAACAAGATATTTCGTTACTTTCTTCTTACCTGCGTGAAAAAAGCCATTCAGGCGGCCCCGGTGTCCTGGAGATGGCTTCGATACCCGGCGGCGCCGGCATCCCGCGAGGAAACATCCAGCCTTTCGAGGATCCGCGCCACGTGCCGCTTGACGGTGTGCGGGTCGCGCGAAGCTGTTGCGCGACCTCGGCCCCATGGCGCAGCATCGCGACGTCCCCGGCCGGCGCGCGCGGCCGATTCGGCCAGCGCCTCGGGCGACTTGCGCCACGGCGGGTCATGGGGTTCCAGCGCCTCGCACCGGCAGGAGACAAAGCGTGGAAGGTCGTCCTCTTCGTCGGCCCTCAGCCACAGCGCGATGCAGCCCGGCGGCAAGGACTGCAACTGGCGCGACAGCGCAGCCGTCTTGCCGTAGCCCGCAGGCGCCACCAGAAGAACCAGCCGCCGTTCCAGCAGCGCAGCATGGAGGTGGCGGTCGAGTGCTTCACGTGCCGTCCATACGGTGCGCAAGCGGGGCGGCCTTATCTTGGCGTGGGCGAAGGTCATGGCGGGCGTCTCTGCGGTGGCGATTTCATGCCGGCGCGCGGGCCCGCCGATTGCGGCCCCGCGCGGCCTCGCAGTGCGAGGGGACGCGTGCCCGCATCGGTCGATGCCCGGCCCCATCAAAATGTCCTATTGACAGAACAATGGAAGTGACCAACCATCGCGGCCATGTCGCAGATGCCGCTGCCCAAATACCACCAGATCTACCTGGTGCTGCGCGAGCAGCTGGAAGAGGGGCGCTTTGCCGACGGCCTGCCTGGCGAGCTGGCGCTGATGGCGCAGTTCGGCGTGGCACGGGTCACGGTCCGGCGCGCGCTCGAGCGCATGTCCGCCGAAGGGCTGATCTCGCGCAACCCGGGCCGCCGCACGCGCCCCGTCGCCCCGCCGGCCGCTGCCGAAGGCCGCGCCGCCGACGGCAAGGGACGTGCGCATTTGCATGGGCTGCTCGAGAACCTGGTCACGATGGGGCTGCACACCTCGGTCAAGGTGATCGACGTGGCGACGATCCCGGCCTCGACGGCGGTGGCGCAGGCGCTGCAGCTGCAGCTCGGCGATCCGGTGCAGAAGGCGGTGCGCGTGCGCTCGATGCGCGCGGGCCCGCTGTCGCACATCACCACCTACGTGCCCGCGGAGATCGCGCAGCAGTTCGGCCGCCGCGAACTCGCAAGGAAGCCGATCCTGATGTTGCTGGAGGAGTCCGGCGTCAAGGTCGGGCGTGCCCACCAGACCATCTCCGCGCGGCTCGCCGACAACGTGCTGGCCGGGCATCTCGACGTCGCCGTCGGCTCGGCCCTGCTCGCCGTGCGGCGCCTGGTCTACGACGATGCCGACAAGCCGGTGCAGTGGCTGCATGGCTTCTATCGGCCCGACCGCTACACCTACGAGATGCAGCTCTCCCGCGTCGGCAGCATCGACGCCAAGGTCTGGATCAACCAGGATGTTCCCGCTCCATTCAACTGAAGAAAAAGGAAAGCCCATGTCCAATCGTCGCCGCTTCATGTCGCAATCCGCTGCCGTGGCTTCCGCCATCGCGTTCCCGCTGGTGGCCGGCGCGCAGCCGAAGACCGTCAAGGTCGGCGTGCTGCATCCGGTCACCGGCGCACTCGCCTACTCGGGCCAGCAGTGCCGGCTCGGTGCGCAGATGGCGATCGAGGACATCAACAAGGCCGGCGGCATCCACTCGCTCGGCGGCGCGCAGATCGAGGCGCTGCTGGGCGACGCGCAGTCCACCCCGCAGGCCGGCACCGCCGAGGTCGAGAAGATGAACGAGGCCGGCGTCTCGGCGATCGTGGGCGCCTTCGCCTCGGCCATCTGTCTGGCCACCACGCAGGCGGCGGCCAAGTACAACCTGCCGCACGTGGTCGATGTCGGCGTGGCCGACCAGATCGTCGAGCGCGGACTGAAGAACACCTTCCGCTTCGGCCCCGGCTACAACAAGTCGACCGAAGTGGCGATGGCCAACCTGCTGGTGCTCAACAAGGCCGCGGGCAATCCCGCCAAAACGGTGATGATCATCCACGAGGACTCGTTGTTCGGCACCGGCACGGCGCAGCTGCTGTCGCGCGAGCTGCCGGGCTACGGCTTCGAGGTCAAGGAGGTGGTGAAGCACGCCAACCCGACGCGCGACTTCAACAACATCGTGCTGCGCATGAAGTCGATCAACCCCGACATCGTGATCCCGGCCAACTACTACAACGAATACGCGCTGCTGGTGCGCACGATGCAGCAGCAGAAGGTGTCGCCCAAGGCGATCTTCTCGGTGCTGGGCGGCGCGGCGTCGAGCTACAAGTTCGTGAAGGAATACCCCGAAGCCGCCAACGGCATCATCGATTGCAACCACTGGTTCAACCCGAAGGACAAGCGCTCGGCCGAACTGCGCAAGCGGGTCGAGGCCAAGGGCCTGTTCTTCAGCTACGAGGTCTTCATGACCTACACCGCGATGGGCCTTCTGGCCGATGCGATCGAGCGCGCGAAGTCGACCGACCGCGCCGCGATCATCGATGCGCTGGAGAAGAGCAGCTTCTCGAACCACATCATGCCGTACGGCCCGACGAAGTTCGTCAACGGCCAGAACCAGGGCGCGCAGCCGCTGATGACGCAGGTGTTCAAGAACGACATCAAGGTGATCATTCCGCGCGACTATCGCGAGGTGGAGCCGGTGTTTCCGCTGAAGGCGTGAGGATGAGCGTGGGCCTGGGACGGGCGGGAACCTGACCGTGTTCGACTTCAATATCCTCTTCCCGTCGGTCCTCAACGGCCTGACCACCGGCGCGGTCTATGCGCTGATCGCGCTCGGCCTCACGCTGATCTACGGCGTGCTGCACATCATCAACTTCGCGCACGGCGCCTGCCTGATGCTGGCGCTGTATGCGGTGTACTTCCTCAAGGAGCGCTGGGGCATCGACCCCTACCTCGCGCTGCCGATCGTGATCCCCGGCATGTTCGCGCTCGGCTACGGGCTGCAGCGCATCGTCATCAACCGCGCCGGCCACGGCAAGGACGAGAACATCCTGCTGGCCACGCTCGGCATCGCGATCGTGATGGAGAACCTGGCGCTGATCTTCTTCAAGTCCGACACGCGCAGCATCGACACCGCCTACGCGCTCAGCACCGTCGCCATCGGCCCGGCGATGATCGCGGTGCCCAAGCTGGTCGCCTTCGCGGGCGCGCTGGTGGTGTCGGCGCTGCTGTTCTGGATCATGGGCGCGACCGACCTCGGCCGTGCCATCCGTGCCGTCGCCAAGGAGCGCGAAGGCGCCAAGCTGATGGGCATCGACGTCGAGCACGTCTATGCAATGAGCTTCGGCATCGGCCTGGCCTGCCTCGGCGCCGCCGCCTGCTTCCTGCTGCCGGCCTACTACGTCAATCCGCAGGTCGGCAGCGGCTTCGTGCTGGTCGCCTTCACCATCGTCGTGCTCGGCGGCATGGGCAGCTTCGTCGGCGCGCTCGTCGGCGGCTTCCTGGTCGGCGTGGTGGAATCGCTCGGCGGCCTCTACCTCGGCGAATCGCTGGGGCAGATCGGCATCTTCGCGATCTTCATCGGCGTCGTGCTGTTCCGGCCCGAAGGGCTGTTCGGAGCCAAGGCATGAGCGCCGTCACGCAACGTGGCCGCGACCTTGCCGGCATCGCCCTGTTCGCGGTGCTGGTGGCCTGCGTGCCGCTCGCGACCTCGTCGGGTGTCGCGCTCAACTTCGTCACGATGGCGCTCTATGCGGCGCTGATCGCGCAGGCCTGGAACATCCTCGGCGGCTTCGGCGGGCAGTTCTCGTTCGGCCATGCGCTGTTCTTCGGCACCGGCGCCTACATCCAGGCCATCGCGCAACTGCAGGGCGGCCTCAATGCGTGGGTCGCGCTGGCGCTGGCGGTGATCGGCGCCGCGGTCGTGGGCCTCGTGATCGGCGCGCTGACCTTCCGCTACGGCCTCAAGGGCTCCTACTTCGCGCTGGTCACGCTGGCCTTTGCCGAGGTGTTCCGCATCGTCGCGACCTCGGTGCCCTTCACCGGCGGCGGCGTCGGCCTGATGGTGCCGCTGCGCGAGTCGGCGGCCAACCTGCAGTTCGCCTCGCGCGCCGGCTACCTGTGGCTGGTGCTGGGCTTCGTCGTCGCCGCATTGCTCGTGTCCTGGTGGCTGCGCAACGGCCGCTTCGGCGCCTACCTGCAGGCGGTACGCGACAACGAGGACGCGGCGCGCGCCGTGGGCGTGAACCCGTTTCGCATCAAGCTCGGCGCGATCGGCATCTCCGGCGCCTTCATGGGCGCGGCGGGTGCCTTCTACGTGCAGATGTTCCAGTACATCGACGCCGGCATCGCCTACGGCGCGACGATCTCGATCGAGGCACTGGTGGCCGCCATCGTCGGCGGCATGGGCACGCTGTGGGGGCCGGTGCTGGGCGCCGTGGTGCTGCATGCGCTGGCGGACTTCACGCGCAACCTGTTCGGCGAACTGCCCGGCATCAACATGGTGGTCTACGGCACGGTGCTGGTGCTGATCGTGATCTTCCTGCCGCGCGGCATCGCGGGCATGGGTCTGTCGGCGCGGCAGCTGTGGGTTTCGGCGAAGGGAGGCCGACGTGGCTGAATCGCTCTTGGTGCTCGACGGCATCTCGCGCGCCTTCGGCGGCCTGAAGGCGGTGCAGAACGTGAGCCTCGCGGTGGCCGGAGGCAGCCTGTCGGCGCTGATCGGCCCCAACGGCGCGGGCAAGACCACGCTGTTCGCGCTGATGTCCGGCTTCCTCAAACCCGACAGCGGCAGCGTGCGCTTCGCGGGCCGCGACATCACCGGCCATGAGCCGCACCGCAACGCGATGCTCGGCATGACGCGCACCTTCCAGATCGTCAGGCCCTTCGCGGCCCAGACCGTGCGCGAGAACATCGCGGTCGGCGCGCACCTGCGCGTGCGCAGCCGCGGCGCGGCGCTGTCGCGTGCGGAGGCGGTGGCCGAGCGCGTGGGCCTCGCGCCGCAGCTCGACAAGGCGGCCTCGGACCTCACCGTGGCCGGCCGCAAGCGCCTCGAACTCGCGCGCGCGCTCGCGGCCGAGCCGCGCCTGCTCTTGCTCGACGAGGTGCTCGCCGGCCTCAATCCGCAGGAGATCGCCGAGATGATGCCGGTGGTGCGCGGCATCGCCGACAGCGGCATCACGGTGCTGATGATCGAGCACGTGATGCAGGCCGTGATGCATCTCGCAGAGCACGTCTGGGTGCTGGCGCAGGGCCAGCTGATCGCCGAGGGCAATCCGGCCCAGGTCACCTCCGACGACAAGGTGGTCGAGGCCTACCTGGGCCACGGCACCGCGGCGCGGCTGCGCAAGGCGGCCGCGGGAGCCGGCGCATGACGGTGCTGCTCGACATCCGCGACCTGCGCGGCGGCTACGGCCGCGTCGAGGTGCTGCGCGGCGTCGACCTGCAGGTCCGCGCCGGCGAGATGGTCGCGCTGCTGGGCAGCAACGGCGCCGGCAAGTCGACGCTCAACAAGATGGTCTGCGGCCTCTGCCCCGCATGGAGCGGCACGGTCGGCTTCGACGGCCGCGACCTGAGCGGCGCGCACTACCGCGAGGTGGTGAAGGCCGGCCTGATCCAGGTGCCCGAAGGCCGCAAGGTGTTCCCCAACCTGAGCGTGCGCGAGAACCTCGAGCTCGGCTCTTTCACGCGCGCCCGCGAGCGCCGCGCCGCCAACCTCGAGAAGGTGTTCGGCATCTTCCCGCGCCTGCGCGAGCGCATGCGCCAGAACGCCGGCACGCTCAGCGGCGGCGAGCAGCAGATGCTCGCCATCGGCCGCGGCCTGATGGCCGAGCCGGTGCTGCTGATCCTCGACGAACCCTCGCTGGGCCTGTCGCCGCTGCTGGTGGAAGAGATGTTCGCGCTGATCCGCGAACTGCGCGACGGTGGGCTCGCGGTGCTGCTGGTCGAGCAGAACGTCGGCCAGTCGCTCGAGATCGCCGACCGCGCCTATGTGCTGGAGAACGGCAGCGTGCGCTTCTCGGGCCTGCCGCAGGACCTGCTGGGCAGCGACGAACTGCGCCGCGCCTACCTCGGTCTTTGAATCCATGAAGGAGATATTTCGTGAAACGCCGTGACATCCTGATCTCGTCCGTGGCCGCCGCGCTCGCCACCGGCGCCCGCGCGCAGAACAACGCGCCCGTGCGCATCCTGGTCGGCGCGACGGCCGGCGGCTCCACCGACACCATCGCCCGCACGCTGGCCGCCAGCATGGGACCGCTGCTCGGCCGCACGGTGATCGTCGAGAACCGCCCCGGCGCCGGCGGCAACATCGCCGCCGATGCGGTGGCCAAGGCCGCGCCCGATGGCAACACGCTGCTGATGAGCTACACCAGCCATGCGATCAACGCCACGCTCTACCCGACGCTGCCTTTCGATCCGGTGAAGGACTTCACCGCGCTCACCTGCGTCGCGACCTCGCCTTCGATCCTGGTCGCCAACCCCTCGGTGCCGGCCAACGACGTGCGCGAGCTGATCGCACTGGTCAAGAGCCGGCCGGGCCAGTACAACTTCGCCATCGGCGGCATCGGCTCCTCGCTGCACATGGCCGGCGAGGCCTTCAAGATGCAGTCGGGCACCTACATCGTGAACATTCCCTACCGCGGCACTTCGCCCGCGGTGCAGGACGTGCTCGCGGGCCAGGTGCAGCTGATGTTCGCCGCGGTCGGCAACGTGCAGGCCCACATCAAGGCCGGCAAGTTGAAGGCGCTCGGCGTCACTTCGGCCAAGCGGTTGCCCGAGTTCCCGAACGTCCCGACCATCGCCGAGGTCCTGCCCGGCTACGAGTCGAGCGCGTGGTTCGGTTTGTTCGGGCCGGCGCACATGAGTGCGGACCTGACACGCCGCATCGCCGACGCCGCACGCCGGGCCATCGCCCAGCCCGAGATGCGCAAGCGCCTCGACAATGAAGGCGCGATCCCGGTCGGCAACACGCCCGAACAGTTCTCCGCCTTCGTGCAGAGCGAGATCACGCGCTGGGGCAAGGTGGTGAAGTATTCCGGAGCCAAACCCGAATGAACGCACGCACTGCCTCCGCGCACGCGCCGCCGCAGACGCTGGCGCAGAAGCTCATCGCCCGCGCCTGCGGCCGCGACGGCGTCGCGGTGGGCGAGATCGTGACCTGTGCGGTCGACCTCGCGATGTTCCACGACTCCTCCGGCCCGCGCCGCCTGCAGCCGATGCTCGAGGAACTCGGCGCGCAGATCTGGGACCGCTCGCGCATCGTGCTGGTGATGGACCACTACGTGCCCGAGCGCGACGACGATTCGCGCCGCATCGTGCGCATCGCGCGCGACTGGGCGCGCGACCAGCAGCTGCCGCACGTCTACGACAGCCAGGGCATCTGCCACGTGGTGGTGCCGCAGCACGGCCACATCCGGCCCGGCATGCTGTGCGTGGGCGGCGATTCGCATTCGCCCACCGGCGGTGCCTTCGGCGCCTACATGTTCGGCATCGGCAGCACCGAGATGCTGGGCGTGGTCGTCACCGGCAGCATCTGGCTGCGCGTGCCTGAAACCATCCGCATGTGGTGGGACGGCGCGCTGCCTGCCGGCGTCACCGCCAAGGACATGATGCTGCACATGATCGGCCGCTTCGGCATGAACGGCGGCCGCTACCAGGCGGTCGAGTTCTGCGGCCCGGCCGTCGCGGCGCTGTCGATGCAGGAGCGCATGACGCTGTCCAACATGAGCGCCGAGCTCGGCGCGCAGGCCGGGCTGATCGCGCCCGATGCGACCACCGCGGCCTACCTCGCCACGGCCGGCGCGCCGCCGGTCGACATGGCGCCGTGGTTCACCGACGACGGGGCCGCGTTCACGCAGCATCGCTTCGACGCATCGGCGCTGGAACCGTATGTCGCCGCGCCGCACAGCCCGGCCAATGCGCACGGCGTGAGCCGGCATGCCGGCACGCGCATCGATGTCGCCTACATCGGCGCCTGCACCGGCGCCAAGCTCGACGACCTGCGCGCCGCGGCCGAGGTGCTGCGCGGCCACAAGGTCGCGGCCGGCGTGCGGCTGATCGTCGCGCCGGCCAGCCTGCGCGACCAGGACCAGGCGCGCGAGGAGGGCGTGCTGCAGGCGCTGCTCGACGCCGGCGCCGAGCTCTATCCGACTGCGTGCGGCGCCTGCTCGGGCTATGGCGATCCGCTGGACGACGTGACCGTGATCTCCACCACCGCGCGCAACTTCAAGGGCCGCATGGGCTCGCCGAGCGCGCTGGTGTATCTCGGCTCGCCGTACACGGTGGCGGCGTCCGCGCTGCGCGGCTGTGTGACCGATCCGCGCGAGGTGCTCGCATGACGGCCCATCGCGTCTGGCGCGTCGGCGCCGATGTCGACACCGACGCGCTGGCGCCGGGCCATGCGATGAAGCACGGCATCGACATCATCGCCAAGCATTCCCTCGAAGCCATGCGGCCCGAGTTCGCGCGCGCGGTGCAGCCGGGCGACGTGATCGTGGCCGGGCCCAACTTCGGCATCGGCTCCTCGCGCGAGCAGGCCGCGGCCGTGCTGGTGCACCTGGGCGTGGCGGCGGTGATCGCGCCCTCGTACGGCGGCCTCTATTTTCGCAACGCCTTCAACCTCGGCCTGCTGCTGCTGACCTGCGCCGAGGCCGAGTCGCTGCAGGACGGCGATACGGTGTCGCTCGATGTCGCGCGGCCCGCGGTGCGCACCGGCGACGGCCGCGAACTCGCCTGCGAACCCGTGCCCGATTTCCTGATGGAGATGGTGCGCGCGGGCGGCCTGATGAAGCAGCTGCAGCAGCGCTTCGCGAACAAGGACCGCGATGCGCGCTGAAGCCGACGCGCCCCTCGCCGATGCGCGCCGCTGGGATGCGCAGCTGGCAACGCTGCATGCCACGGCCGCACTGCATGCGGGCCGCGCGGCCGAGCCCGCCGCAGCGCAGCAGGCGCGCCGCTGGCTGATCGATACGCTGGGCTGCGCGATCGCGGGCCGCCACGCCGCCGAAGTGCGGCGCTTCGAAGCGGCGATGGCCGCACTCGAACCCAGCGGCGCCTTTCGCTTTCCCGATGGGCCGGCGATGGGCGTGCTCGGCGCCGCGCAGCTGATCGCGATGGCCGCCACCTGGGACGAGGCCTGCGAAGGCCATGCGCTCGCGCACGGCCGGCCCGGCGTGCCGCTGATCGCGGCGCTGTGGCCGCTGGCCCTGCAGCGCGGCGCGACGCTGGCGCAGTTCGTCGATGCCTTCGTGCTCGGCTACGAAGTCGGCGCGCGCGCCGGCGCCTGGCTGCGCATCCGGCCCGGCATGCACGTCGATGCCAACTGGCCGGCGCTCGGCGTTGCGGCCGGCGTGGCGCGGCTGCTCGGCCTCGACGCGGCCGGCATCGTGCAGGCGATCGACATCGCGGCCTGCCAGCTCGCGGCCAGCCTCTACCTGCCGGTGGCCTCGGGCCGCACGGCGCGCAACACCTACCTCGCGCACAGCGCACTGCTCGGGCTGCAGGCCGCCTTTGCGAGCGCGGCCGGCATCGATGCGCCGGCCGATGCGCTTGCGCACTATGCGAGCGCGCATGCGGCTGCATCGGTGCAGCCCTTGCCAGGTCCCGAAGCGACGCTGCTGCTCGATGCCTACCTCAAGCCCTTCGCGGCGGTGCGCCATGTGCACTACGGCGCGGTCGCGGCCCAGCGTCTGCGCGAGCGCCTGCATGCCGATACGTCGGTCATTCGCGCGATCGAGCTGACGATCTACGAGGAAGCCACCGTCTACTGCGGCAACCGCGCGCCGCGCACGCCGATCCAGGCGCAGTTCAGCCTGTCCTTCGGCCTTGCGGCGATGCTGCGCTTCGGCGTGCTCGATCCCTCGGTCTACACGCCGGAACGCTTCGGCGACGCCGAGCTGCGGCGGCTCGAAGCCCTCGTCGTGCTGCGCATCGATCCCGCACTCTCGGCGCGCGGCGAGCGCGGTGCGACGCTTGCGCTGACGCACGACGGCGGGCACCTCGGCGAAACCGTCCACACGATCGCCGGCGATGCCGGTCATCCGCTCGACCGCGCCGCGCTGCTCGCCAAGTTCACGCACTATGCCGCGCGCAGCGTCGCGGACGATCGCGCCGCATCCTTCTGCGACACCGTCCTCGACAGCGCCGACATCGACCTGCGCCTGCTCTGGCAACAGCTCGCGCCGGCACCGCTCGCCATTCCTTCCCCCACCACTTCGCCACGACCATGAAACTCCTGCGCCATCTCGCGACCGCCTTTCTGGCGGCGCTGCCGCTGTTCGCTCTTGCCCAGGCGGCCGACTTTCCGAGCAAGCCGATCCGCATCGTGGTGCCGTTCCCGCCGGGCGGTGCCACCGACGAGGCGGCGCGCCTGATCGCCACCCAGATGGGCGCGCACTGGGGCCAGCCGGTGGTGGTCGACAACCGCCCGGGCGCGGGCGGCAACGTCGGCTCCGACATCGTCGCCAAGTCGGCGCCCGACGGCTACACGCTGGTGATGGGCGTGACCGGCTCGCATGCCATCAACATCTCGCTCTACAGCAAGATGCCCTACGACCCGGTGAAGGATTTCGTTGCCATCAGCCAGGTGGCGGTGGTGCCCAACGTGCTGGTGGTGCATCCCTCGGTGCCGGCGAAGAACCTGGCCGAACTGGTGGCGCTGGCCAAGACCGAGCCCGGCAAGCTCAACTACGCCTCGCTCGGCAACGGCACGGCCGCGCACCTCGGCATGGAGATGCTCAAGACCGCGGCCGGCATCGACGTGACGCACGTGCCCTACAAGGGCAGCGCGCCCGCGGTGTCCGACCTGATCGCCGGCCAGGTGCAGATGATGGTCGACGGCCTGCCCTCGTCGCTGCCGCACGTGAAGGCCGGCCAGCTGCGCGCGATCGCGCTCACCAGCCTGCACCGTTCGCCCTCGCTGCCCGATCTGCCGACCATCGCGGAAACGTACCCGGGCTTCTATGCCGATGCCTGGTCGGGCCTGTTCGCGCCCAAGGGCACGCCCAAGCCGATCATCGACAAGCTCTCGACCGAGGTGCAGCGCATCCTGCGTCTGCCCGACGTGCGCCAGAAGCTCGCCGCGCTCGGTGCCGAGCCCGTAGGTTCAACGCCTGCGGAGTTCGAGGCACACGTGAATCGCGAGATCGCGAAATGGGCCAAGGTCGTCAAGAGCAGTGGAGCGAAGGTGGACTGAGCATGCGCGCACGACACACCGAAGTTTGAAAGATGAATATGTCGAGGAACAAAAGCGGACGAGGTTCGGGCCTGGCGGGCGCGCGGGCACGCGGGGGTGCGTCGGCGGGCGGTGTGCCCTGTGCCGGCCGACGTCACCGGCCCCTGCGGGGCTTCCCTGCGCTGCTCGCGGTACGCGGGGTCTCGCTCAAACTCGCTTCGCTCAGACAGTCGCGAGCCCTGATCCGCGTACCGCTGCGCTGCTCGGCGGTGCCTCAACGGCCGGCCCAGGGCACACCGCCCGCCGCCGTGGACATGCTCGGGTCTTGCTCCCTCTCCCTCCGGGAGAGGGTTGGGGTGAGGGCAAGGGCCTCAACGAAGTACACGCCTTTCGCACGCCCCGGAGCCCGGCCCGCATTGCAGACCGGGCGGACTTCGCATCGTCAACAGCAGTGCGCCACCGCGTTGTCTTGAGCCAAGAAGGCACCCGAAATGAATGACACCATCATCGATCCCGTCACGCTGGCCGTCCTGCGCGGCCGCCTCGAGCAGGTGGCCGACGAGATGGACGCCACGCTCTACCGCAGCGCCTTCAATCCGATCATCGCCGAGGCGCACGATGCGTGCCACGGACTCTACGATGCCGACACCGGCGACACGCTGGTGCAGGGCAAGTCGGGCCTGCCGGTGTTCGTCGGCGCGATGGCCTTCGCGGTGCGCGCCACCGCGGCAGTGGCCGAGTCGCGCTGGGGCATGATCGACGGCGACATCTGGATCAGCAACGATCCCTACGACGGCGGCACGCACGCCAACGACTTCAAGCTGGTGCGGCCCTTCTTCCGCAATGGCAAGCTCTACTGCTACATGGCCTCGGCCGCGCACTGGCACGACGTCGGCGGCGCGGTGCCCGGCAACTACAACCCCTCGGCCACCGAATGCTGGCAGGAGGCGGTGCAGATCCCGCCGGTGCGCATCGTGCGCGAAGGCGAGCTCGACCAGGACGTGCTCGCGATACTGCGCGCCAACACGCGCCTGCCCGAAAGCCTGTGGGGCGATCTCAACGGCCAGCTGGCCGCGCTCGAGCTCGGCGCCAGGCGGCTGCACGGCCTGCTCGACGAATACGGCGACGCGCTGGTGCTGCAGGCGCTGGGCGAACTGCGCAGCCGCGCGCTCAGGCTGATGCGCTCGCACATCGCCTCGCTGCCCGACGGCCGCTACAGCTTCGACGACGTGCTCGACAACGACGGCATCACCGACCAGCCGCTGGCCATCGCGCTCGACATGACGGTGGCCGGCGACCGGCTCACGCTCGATTTCTCGCGCAGCTCGCCGCAGTGCGCGGGGCCGGTCAACATCTCGCGCGCGACCTCGATCGCGGCCTGCTACGTCGCGCTCAAGCACCTGTTCCCCGACGTGCCGGCCAATGCCGGCGTGCTCGATGCGGTGGACTTCGTGATCCCCGACAAGCTGGTGATCAGCTGCGAGCGCCCGCGCCCGGTCGGCGGCTACACCGAGACCATCCTGCGCATGATCGACGTGATCTTCAGCGCCACCGCCAAGGCCGATCCGACGCGCGCGGTGGCGCAGGCCTACGGCACCATCAATGCGCTGTCGATCGCCGGCCATCGCAGCGATGCCGCCCGCGAGGGCCAGCGCTGGGTGATGTTCAGCTTCTTCGGCGGCGGCCATGGCGGGCATTCGGGCGGCGATGGGCTCTCGCACGGCAATGCGCCGATCTCGACGGCGACCATTCCGCCGCTCGAGATCCTCGAAGCCGCGTACCCGGTGCGCTTCACCGAATGGTCGCTGCGTGCCGACTCGGGCGGCGACGGCCGGCATCGCGGTGGCCTCGGCGCGGTCTACGAGATCGAGCTGCTCGAACAGAACGCCGAGGTCTTCCTGTTCGGCGAGCGCGGCAGCTCGCCGCCCAAGGGCATCGCGGGCGGCGGGCCGGGCGCGGTCAATGTCTTTCGCTACGAGAACGATGGCCAATGGCACACGCCGCCGATGCTGTCCAAGATCCATGGCGTCAAGCTCGCGCGCGGCGAGCGCGTGCGGCTCGAAACGCCGGGCGGCGGCGGCTGGGGCGCGGCGGCCGAACGGCCCGCAGCGCAGCGCGAACAGGACCGCGCGATGGGTTACGTGGGCACGGCCTCGGCGCAGAAGAAAGCATCCGAATGACAGCAGCAGAATCTTCCGCTAAACCCGCACGGCTGGTCGTCGGCGTCGACGTCGGCGGCACCTTCACCGACCTCTTCGTGCTCGACGAGGCCAAGGGTACCGCACGCATCGTCAAGGTGCCGTCCACGCGCGGCGAAGAGGCGCGTGGCTTCATGAACGGCGTCGCGCGCGTGGCCGATTCGGCCGCGGCCATCGCCACCATCGTGCACGGCACCACCGTCGGCACCAACGCGCTGCTCGAACGCAAGGTCGCGCGCACCGGCATCATCACCACGCGCGGCTTTCGCGACGTGCTGGAGATGCGCCGCCGCGACCGGCCCGTGACCTGGGGCCTGCGCGGCAGCTTCGTGCCGGTGGTGCCGCGCGACCTGCGGCGCGAGGTCGACGAGCGCGTGCTGGCCGACGGCACGCTGCACACGCCGGTCGATCTCGACCAGGTGCGCGCCGAGGCGCGCGCGCTGCTGGCCGCGGGCTGCGAGGCGGTGTGCGTGTTCTTCATCAACACCTATGCCAATCCCGCGAACGAGCGGCTGGCCGTCGCCGCGGTGCGCGCGCTCTGGCCCAACGCGCACGTGACTTCGGCCTGCGAGGTGCTGCCCGAGATCCGCGAGTTCGAGCGCTGCTCCACCGCCACGCTCAATGCCGCGCTGCAGCCGGTGGTCGGCAGCTACCTCGCGCGGCTGGAGTCCGACCTGCGCGCGCACGGCTTCGACGGCGAACTGCTGGTGGTGCAGAGCAACGGCGGCGTGATGTCGCGCCAGACCGCGAGCGAACTGCCGGTGCGCACCGCGCTCTCGGGGCCGGCGGCCGGCGTGATCGCCTGCGCCGCGATCGCGCGCGCGGCCGGCTTTCCGAATGCGATCACCGGCGACATGGGCGGCACTTCTTTCGATGTCTCGCTGGTCGCCAACGGCGAAGCCGCGCTGGCCGCGCAGACCGCGATCGAGTTCGGCATGGTGATCCGCTCGCCGATGATCCAGATCGAGACCATCGGCGCCGGCGGCGGCTCGATCGCTTCGGTCGATGCGAGCGGCATGCTGCAGGTCGGCCCCGAGTCGGCCGGCAGCGTGCCCGGGCCGGCCTGCTACGGCCGCGGCAACATGCGGCCGACGGTGACGGATGCCAACGTGCTGCTCGGCCGCATCGCCGCCGACCGGCCGCTGGGCGGCGGCCTGCTGGCCGCGCTCGACATCGACAAGGCGCACCAGGCCATCGACGAACACGTGGCCAAGCCGCTCGGGCTCGACGTGCACACCGCCGCCGAGGCGATCCTCACGGTGGCCAATGCGCGCATGGCCGGCGCGATCCGTCTCGTGTCGATCGAGCGCGGCCACGATCCGCGCCGCTTCGCCTACATGCCCTTCGGCGGTGGCGGCGCGCTGCACGTGTGCGCGATGATGCGCGAGGTCGGCGTCGCCACCGGCATCGTGCCGCGCTACCCGGGCGTGACCTCGGCGCTCGGCTGCGTGATCGCCGACATGCGGCACGACGCGGTGCAGACGCTCAACCGGCCGCTCGACGAACTCGACGTCGCGGACCTGCGCGCGCGCATCGCGGCGCTCGCGGCGGCCTGCCAGGAGCGGCTCGATACCTCGGGCGTGCGCTTCGAGGAGGTGCGCGAGATCGTCGCGCTCGACATGCTCTACGCGGGCCAGACGCACACGCTACCGGTGCTGCTGCCCGCGGGCAGCGGCAGCACGCTCACACGCGAATCGATCCGCCAGGCCTTCGAGGCCAGCTACGGCGCCGCCTTCGGCCGCGTGCTCGCCGGCATCGGCATCCGCGTGATGAATCTGCGCTATGCGCGCGTCGGCGTGCGGCCCAAGTTCGACCTCGCGGTGCTGGCGCCGGAAGGCGAGGGCCGCACCGCGCCGCTCGGCATGCAGCGCGTGTTCCACGCCGGGCAATGGCGCGAGGCCACGCGCTATGCGCGGCTCGACCTGCCGGTCGGCGCGCGCGTCGACGGGCCCGCGATCCTGGAGCAGGCCGACACCACCGTGTGGCTCGAACCGGGCTTCCATGCCGAGGTCGATGCGCACGGCAATCTTCTCGTGAGGTTGTCATGAACGAAGGCACACGCATCGACGGGCCGAAGACCGCGCTCGTGGTCATCGACCTGCAGAACGACTTCCTCGATCCGAAGGGCGCCTATGCGCGCGGCGGCGACACCAACCCGTCGGCACTGCGGCTGCCCGAACGCGTCGCCGGCGTGGCGCGCGCGCTCAAGGCCGCGGGCGGCATGGTGCTCGCGAGCCAGTTCACGCTGTGGCCCGATGCAGCGGGCGAGCCGATGGTGTCGCCGCACCTGCTGGCGCTGCGGCCCTATCTGAAGAAGGGCGACTTCGCGCCCGGCAGCTGGGGGCAGGCGAACGTCGATGCACTGGCCGGCCTGATCGACGCGACGGTCAGCAAGGTCGCCTACTCGGCCTTCTTCAACACCCAGCTCGATTGGGTGCTGCGCCGCGCCGGCATCGACACCGTCGCGGTGTGCGGCATCGTCACCAACGGCGGCGTCGCCAGCACGGTGCGCGATGCGCACATGCGCGACTACCGCACGCTGGTGCTCGGCGACGGCTGCGCGGCCTTCGGCGAAGAGCGCCACCAGACCTCGCTGGCCGACATGCGCAATGTGGCCGAGGTGACGGACTGCGCGGCCTTCATCCGGTCGCTGGCATGACGATGGACCTGGTCGATGGGCTCGTGCGCCGCATCCGCCGCACGCCGCATCTCGATGCCGAGGCCCGAACGCAGGTGGCGATCGTCGGCGCCGGCGCTTGCGGGCTCGTGGCCGCGCTGATGCTGCATGACGCGGGCATCGACTGCGTGCTGCTCGAACGCGATGCGGCGCCCAGCGGATCGACCGCGCTGTCCTCGGGCTTCGTGCCCGCGCCCGCGACGCGCGCGCAGCGCGCGCAAGGCATCCTCGACGACAGCCCGGCGCGCTTTGCCGCCGACATCCAGGCCAAGGCCCACGGCCGCGCGGCGCCGGCCCTGGTGCAGGCCTATGCGGAGGCGATCGGCCCGGCCATCGATGCCTTGCAGGAACGCCATGGCCTTGACTGGATCGTGCTCGACAACTTTCTCTATCCGGGCCACAGCCGCCACCGCATGCACGCGCTGCCGCAGAAGACCGGCGCCGCGCTGATGGCGAGCCTGCAGGCCGCGGCGGAGGTGGCCGGCATTCCGGTGCTGACGCAGGCGCTGGTCGACACGCTGTGGCTCGACGATGCGGACCGCGTCGTCGGCATCGGTTACCGGCGCCCGGACGGTCGCGAGGAACAGCTCGCCTGCGACGCGCTGCTGCTGGCCTGCAACGGCTTCGGCGGCAATGCGGCGATGGTGCGTACGCTCTTGCCCGAGATGGCCGAGGCCACCTTCGGCGGCCATGCCGGCAACGACGGCAGCGCGATCCTCTGGGGCGAAGCGCTCGGCGCGCGGCTGCGCGACCTCGGCGGCTACCAGGGCCATGGCTCGTGGATCACGCCGCAGGGCGCGCTGATGTCGTGGGCCGTGATGATGGAAGGCGGCATGCAGATCAACCGTGAAGGGCGGCGCTTCCACGACGAGACACAGGGCTATTCCGAAGCCGCCGTGCATGTGCTCGCGCAGCCGGGCGGCATCGCATGGAACGTGTTCGATGCACCGCTGCTCGCGCTGGCGCGGGGCTTTCCGGATTTCTGCGAGGCCGAGGCGGCGGGCGCGCTGCGCCGCTGCGATTCGGTCGCGCAGCTCGCGGCCTGCATCGGTTGCGACGCGGTCGCGCTGCAGGCCACGCTCGCTACGCTCCACAGCCGCTCGGCGCAACCCGACGGCCGCGTCTTCACGCGCGGACTAGCAGCCCCTTACTTCGCGGTCAAGGTCACCGGCGCGCTGTTTCACACCCAGGGCGGGCTCGACATCGATGCCGACACGCGCGTGCTGCGGCAGGACGGCTCGCCACTGCCCAACCTGCTGGCCGCGGGCGGCGCGGCCGGTGGCGTGTCGGGCGATGCGGTCTGGGGCTATCTCTCGGGCAACGGCCTCCTGAGCGCGATCGCCGGCGGCGCCATCGCGGCGCGCACCGCGGCCGCACGGATCCATGCCAACAAGGACTCCCATGACGAATGAATCGAACACCACGCTCAAGGCCCGGCTGGCGCGTGCCGACATCGTGCTCGCGCCCGGCATCTACGACGCGCTGAGCGCGCTGATCGCCGAGCAGGCCGGCTTCGAGGCGCTGTACCTCTCGGGCGCCTCGATCGCGTACACGCGGCTCGGGCGCTCCGACGTCGGACTCACCACCTTCAGCGAAGTCGCCGACACGCTGGCGCGCATCACCGAGCGCGTCACCGTGCCGGTGGTCGTCGATGCCGACACCGGCTTCGGCAATGCGCTCAACACGCAGCGCACGGTGCGCGGCTTCGAGCGCGCCGGCGCGGCGATGATCCAGATCGAGGACCAGGGCTTTCCCAAGCGCTGCGGCCACCTCGACGGCAAGACGGTGGTGCCGGCGCGCGAGATGGTCGGCAAGCTCAAGGCCGCGCTGGACGCGCGCAGCTCGGCCGAGACGCTGATCCTCGCGCGCACCGATGCGGTCGCGGTCGAAGGCCTGGAGGCCGCGCTCGATCGCGCCGAGGCGTACCTCGCGGCCGGTGTCGATGCGCTCTTCATCGAGGCCCTGCGCTCGCCCGCGCAGATGGATGCGGCCTGCCGGCGCTTCGGGCAGCGCGTGCCGCTCCTGGTCAACATGGTCGAAGGCGGCAAGACACCGATCCAGGATGCCGATGCGCTGCAGGCGCACGGCTTTCGCATCGCCATCTTCCCGGGCGGCACCGCGCGCGCCGTGGCCCACACGCTGCAGGGCTACTACGCAAGCCTGCATGCGCAGCGCACCACGCAGCCGTGGCGCGATCGCATGCTCGACTTCGACGGGCTCAACGACGTGATCGGGACGCCGGCGCTGATGGCGCTCGGGCAGCGCTACGAATAGGGCGAGCGGCAAACGCAAGCTCACGCGCAACCTCGGTGTCGGCTGGACGCTCCATGATTCGCACGCTTTGGGATTTCTCGGCCAGGCTCTATGCAGAGACCGGCATCTCGAGCGCTTGTCTCCGGCTGCAGGACGAACACGGCATCGACGTCAATCTGCTGATGTTCGCGGCCTGGCTCGGCCAGGTGCACGGCCTGTCGCTGGATGCCGCGGGCGTGCAGGCCGCGGTCGATGCGACGGCGGATTGGCAATCCGAAGTGGTGATGCCGATCCGGGCCTTGCGCCGCGGTCTCAAGGGCGTGGCGCAGCGCATCGCCGATCCCGATGTCGAGGCCGTGCGCAGCCGGATCCAGGCGCTCGAACTCGATGCCGAGCAACGGGAGCAGGGCCGCCTCGAAGCCCTGCGCACGCGGCTGCCGGCGGCACGCGCCGAAGCGGCCGGCAGCGTTCTCGCGCTGGCCAACATCGCGATCCTGATCGTCTGCCGCGCGCAGCCCGGCGGCGCCGCGGCTTCGCGCGAACTGGGCGTCTTTCGCAGCGCGCTGGAAAGCCCTGGCCTCGGTCCGCCGCGTTGAGCCGTTCCCCGAAGGCCTTGGCCTGCGCACCGGCTTCGGCCGCCGGTGCATGCCGGCCGATAACCTTCCACAGCCCTAGGTCTTTGCTCGGCGGCCTTCAAAGCACTGCAAAATAGTACGACCGTTCGTTTTATTCCAGATGCCTCCATGCCCGCCACCACCGCCCGATCCAAGCCTGCCCGGCCACCCCAGAAGGGCCAGCAGACCAAGGCCGCCATCGTCGATGCGGCGCTGAACCTGGCGGCGCAGATCGGTCTCGAAGGCCTGTCGATCGGCGCGCTGGCAGAGGTCACGCAGATGAGCAAGTCGGGCGTGTTCGCGCACTTCGGCTCGCGCGAGGAACTGCAGATCTCGGTGGTGCGCGAATACCACGCGCGCTTCGAGCAGGAGGTGTTCTACCCCGCGCTCAAGGCCGCGCGCGGCCTGCCGCGGCTGCGCGCGATGTTCGCCAACTGGATGAAGCGCACCTCGGCCGAAATCGATTCCGGCTGCATCTACATCAGCGGCGCGGTCGAGTTCGACGACCGGCCCGGCCCGGTGCGCGATGCGCTGGCCGACTCGGTCAACACCTGGCTCGCCGCGATGTACCGCGCAGTGGTGCAGGCGCAGGCGGAGGGCCATCTGCGCGACGACGCGGATGCCAAGCAGATCGCCTTCGAGATCCATGCGCTGATCCTCGCGCTGCATTACGAGGCCCGCTTCCTGCGTTCGCCCGATTCGCTGGCGCGCGCCAACCAGGGCTTCGGCAACATCCTCGCGCGCAGCGCGGTGGTCGATGCGCCCGGCGCGGCCGCCTCGATCGCCGCATCCCCCGCGCGCCGCCTGAAGACCGTGCGCTGAGCGCCCGTCCTGTCCGATTCCTCGGCTTTCATCCTTTTCAATTTCTCCCGGAGATCCGCCCGATGCCTTCCTACACCCCGCCTCTTCGCGACATGCAGTTCGTGATGCACGAAGTGCTGAACATCACCGAGGAGCTCCAGGCCCTTCCCCGCCATGCCGATGTCGATGCCGAGACGCTGAACGCCGTGCTGGAGGAGGGCGGCAAGTTCGCGGCCGAAGTCACCTTCCCGCTCAACATCACCGGCGACGAGGAAGGCTGCGTGCTCGACAAGGCCACGCACGAAGTGAAGACGCCCACCGGCTTCAAGGCGGCCTATGCGAAGTACGTCGAAGGCGGCTGGGCCGCGCTCTCGTGCGATCCGCAGTACGGCGGCCAGGGCCTGCCGCTGGCGCTGAACCAGTGCTTCTACGAAATGCTCAACTCGGCCAACCAGGCCTGGACCATGTACCCGGGCCTCTCGCACGGCGCCTATGAAGCGCTGGTGGCACACGGCACCGACGCGCAGAAGAAGACCTACCTGCCCAAGCTCACCAGCGGCGAGTGGACCGGCACCATGTGCCTGACCGAGCCGCATTGCGGCACCGACCTCGGCCTGCTGCGTACCAAGGCCGAGCCGCAGGCCGACGGCACGTACCGGCTGACCGGCAACAAGATCTTCATCTCGGCCGGCGAGCACGACATGGCCGCCAACATCATCCACCTCGTGCTCGCGCGGCTGCCGGACGCGCCCAAGGGCAGCAAGGGCATCAGCCTGTTCGTCGTTCCCAAATTCAACGTGAATGCCGACGGCTCGCTCGGCAGCCGCAACGGCATCTACTGCGGCGGCCTCGAACACAAGATGGGCATCCACGGCAATGCGACGGCGCAGATCGTGCTCGAAGGCGCGGCGGGCACGCTGGTCGGCGAGCCCCACAAGGGCCTGGCCGCGATGTTCGTGATGATGAACGCGGCGCGCCTGGGCGTCGGCAACCAGTCGCTGGGCCTGACCGAGGTCGCGTTCCAGAACGCGCTCGCTTATGCCAAGGACCGGCTGCAGATGCGCTCGCTGTCGGGCGTCAAGGCCAAGGACAAGGAAGCCGATCCGATCATCGTCCACCCCGACGTGCGCAAGATGCTGATGACGGCCAAGGCCTATGCCGAGGGCGGCCGCGCGCTGGCGATCTACTGCACGCTGCTGCTCGACAAGGAGCACCACCATCCCGACGAGAAGGTGCGCAAGGACGCGGGCGAGATCGTCGCGCTCTTGACGCCGATCGTGAAGGCCTTCATCACCGACAACGGCCACATCGCGACCAACGCCTGCATGCAGGTCTTCGGCGGCCACGGCTTCATCAAGGAATGGGGCATGGAGCAGTTCGTCCGCGACAACCGCATCAACATGATCTACGAAGGCACCAACACCATCCAGTCGCTCGACCTGCTGGGCCGCAAGGTGCTGGGCAACAACGGCGCCACGCTCAAGAAGTTCGGCAAGCTGGTCGGCCGCCTGGTGGAGGAAGAAGGCGTGAACGAGAAGATGTCGGAGTTCATCACGCCGATCGCCGTGCTCGGCGAGCAGCTCACCAAGTTCACGACCGAGATCGGCTTCAAGGGTTTCCAGAACCCCGACGAGGTGGGCGCGGCCGCGGTCGACTACCTGCGCGTGGCGGGCCACTTCGTGTTCGGCTACATGTTCGCGCTGATGGCGCGCGTGGCGCTGCGCGAGATCGCGGCCGGCAACACCGATCCGTTCTACCAGGCCAAGCTGCAGACCGCACGCTTCTATTTCGCCAAGCTCTTTCCCGAGACGGCGACGCTGATGCGCACCGCGCGCGCCGGTGCTGCTCCTTTGATGAACACGGACGCCGCTCTGGCGTGAAGCCCATGAAATACCTCCTCGCGGCGATCGCCTTCGCCGCCACCGCCACCTCGGCGATGGCGCAGATGAACCCCGTCGGCCTGTGGCGCAACGTCGACGACAAGACGGGGGAGGCCAAGGCCGAGATCCGCATCGCCGAGTCGGGCGGCGCGCTCGCCGGCCATATCGAGAAGTCGCTCAAGAAGGACGGCAAGCCGGTGTGCGACGAATGCACCGACGACCGCAAGGGCCAGCCGATCGCCGGCCTCGAGATCATCCGCGGCGGCAGGAAGGCCGAGGGCAAGGAGGTCTGGGAAGGCGGCAGGATCCTCGACCCCGAGAACGGCAAGGAATACCGCGCCAGCTTCACGCCGATCGACGGTGGCAAGAAGCTCGAGGTGCGCGGCTACCTCGGCCCCTTCTGGCGCACACAAGTTTGGAATCGAATCCAGTAGCCCATCGACGGAAGAACCATGTCCCGATTTCAAGTGAAGAAAGTCGCCGTGCTCGGCGCCGGCGTGATGGGCGCGCAGATCGCAGCCCACCTCGTCAACGTGCGCGTGCCGGTGGTGCTGTTCGACCTGCCGGCCAAGGAAGGCGCGAAGAACGGCATCGTCGCGCGCGCCATCGACAACCTCAGGAAGCAGAAGCCCGCGCCGCTCGGCGATGTCGACGATGCGGTGCTCATCGAACAAGCCAACTACGAGGACGATCTCGCGAAGCTCGGCGAATGCGACCTGGTGATCGAGGCGATCGCCGAGCGCATGGACTGGAAGCTCGACCTCTACCGCAAGATCGCGCCGCACGTCGCCAAGCACGCGATCCTGGCCTCGAACACCTCGGGCCTGTCGATCACGAAGCTCAGCGAAGCGCTGCCCGAGGCGTTGAAGCCGCGCTTCTGCGGCATCCATTTCTTCAACCCGCCGCGCTACATGTTCCTGGTCGAGCTGATCAACACGCCGACCACCGAGCCGCAGGTGCTCGACGAGCTGGAGACCTTCGTCACCCGCACGCTCGGCAAGGGCGTGGTGCGCGCGCACGACACGCCCAACTTCATCGCCAACCGCATCGGCATCGCCGGCCTGCTGGCGACGCTGAAGGAGGCCGAGAAGTTCAGCCTCGCGCCCGAGGTGGTGGACGATCTCACGGGCAAGAAGCTGGGCCGTGCGAGCTCGGGCACCTTCCGCACGGCCGATGTCGTCGGGCTCGACACCATGGCCCACGTCATCAAGACGCTGCAGGACAACCTCGACGAGAAGAGCGACCCCTTCCACGCCAGCTTCGCGACGCCGCCGGTGCTCGCGAAGCTGCTCGAACTCGGCAACCTGGGCCAGAAAACGAAGGCCGGCTTTTTCAAGAAGGTGGGGCGCGACATCCTGCGCTTCGATCTGGCCAAGGGCGACTACGTGCCCGCGGACGACAAGGCCGACGAGGTCTATGGCCGCATGCTGAAGAAGCCCGCGGCCGAGCGGCTGAAGCTGCTGCGCGAGAGCGAAGGCGCCGAGGGCCGCTTCCTCTGGGCCATCCTGCGCGACAGCTTCCACTACGCGGCCGTGCATCTGGCCGATGTCGCCGAGAGCGCACGCGACATCGACTTCGCGATGCGCTGGGGCTTCGGCATGAAGCAGGGGCCGTTCGAGCTGTGGCAGGAGGCCGGCTGGACGCAGGTCGCCAAGTGGATTCAAGAGGACATCGATGCCGGCGAGGCGCTGTCGCGCGCGCCGTTGCCGAAGTGGGTGTTCGAAGGTCCGGTCGCCGAGGCCGGCGGCGTGCACACGCCGGAGGGTTCGTGGAGCGCATCGCAGAACCGCTTCGTGCCGCAACGAAAGTTGCCCGTGCATGCGCGCCAGCGCTTTCCCGAGAGCGTGCGGGGTGCGAATGCGCCCGATGCGAACCAGGCCGGCACGACGATCCAGGACGAAGGCGAGGTGCGGCTCTGGACCCTCGACGGCGAGGTGCTGATCGCGAGCATCCATTCGAAGATGCATGCCATCGGCCCCGATGTCGCCGACGCGCTGGCGGCCGGCGTCGAGCGGGCCGAGCGCGACTACCAGGCGATGGTGATCTGGTCGCCCGACGAGCTGTTCTCGGTCGGTGCCGACCTGCAGGCGATGCTGCCGGCCTTCGTGGTCGCCGGCATCGGCGCGGTCGACGGCGCCGAGCATGAACTGCAGAAGCTCATGCTCAGGATCCGCTACGCGGGCGTGCCGGTGGTCTCGGCCGTGCGCGGCATGGCGCTGGGCGGCGGCTGCGAACTCGCCGTGTATTCGGCGAAACGCGTGGCCGCGATGGAAAGCTACTTCGGGCTGGTCGAAGTCGGCGTCGGCCTCGTGCCCGGCGCCGGCGGACTGACCTACATCGCACGCCGCGCGGCCGAGAACGCGGCGGCCTCGACAGGCACCGACCTGCTGCCCTTCCTGACCGAAGGCTTCACCGCCGCGGCGATGGCCAAGGTCGGCACCGGCGCGCTGGATTCGAAGAAGCTCGGCTACCTGCTCGACAGCGACGTGATCGTGCCGAACAAGGACGAACTGCTCCACGTCGCGCTGCAGCAGGCCCGCGCGATGGCCGATGCCGGCTGGCGCGCGCCGCTGCGCCGCCCGTTCAAGGTCGCGGGCCGCAGCGGCGCCGCGACGATCCGCGGCCAGTTGGTCAACATGCGCGACGGCGGCTTCATCAGCGCGCACGACTTCCACATCGCGAGCCTGATCGCCGGCGTGGTGACGGGCGGCGACGTCGATGCCGGCAGCCTCGTGACCGAGGAGTACCTGATGGCGCTCGAGCGCAAGGCCTTCTGCGCGCTGCTCGTGCATCCGAAGACGCAGGAACGGATCATGGGGATGCTGAGCACGGGCAAGCCACTCCGCAACTGAAGCGCTCCCCGCATTCCTCCTTCCCCCTCTGGGGGAAGGCCGGGATGGGGGCAACCCCCGATGCAAAACCAAGCCACCCCCACCGCCCAGCAGAACGCCCGCATCCTGCGGCGCGAAATGACCGACTCCGAACGCAAGCTCTGGTCGGGTCTTCGCAGCGAGCAATTGGGCGTGAAGTTCCGCCGCCAGCATCCGGTGGGCAACTACATCGCGGACTTTGCCTGTCTTGCGCCGAAGCTGGTCGTCGAGCTGGATGGGTCGCAACATCAGGCACAGCAAGGCTATGACGCGCGGCGCGATGCCTATCTGCGCGCGCAGGGTTTCGACGTGCCGCGTTTCGCGTCGAACGATCCGCTGATTCAACTTGAAGGGGTGCTGCAGGCGATAGCGAACCGCCTGGAAGAGTTGGCGCCGCTTGCCCCCATCCCTGCCTTCCCCCAAAGGGGGAAGGAGTAATACCCAGACTCAGGAGCCATTCATGAAGCAAGTTCAAGACGCCTACATCGTCGCCGCCACCCGCACCCCCATCGGCCGTTCGCACCGCGGCTTCTTCCGCAACCACCGGCCGGACGATCTGCTCGCGACCACGCTGAAGGCGGCGCTCGCGGCCGTGCCGGGCCTCGACTGGAAGGCGATCGAGGACATCGTCTGCGGCTGCGCGATTCCCGAGGCGCAGCAGGGCCTCAATGTCGCGCGCATCGGCGCGGTGCTCGCGGGGCTGCCGCACAGCGTCGGCGGCATCACGGTCAATCGCTTCTGCGCGTCGGGCCTGTCGGCGGTGCAGATGGCGGCCGACCGCATCCGCGTCGGCGAGGCCGAGGTGATGATCGCGGCCGGCGTCGAGAGCATGAGCATGGTGCCGATGATGGGCAACGCGCCCTCGCTGTCGCCCGCGATCTTCGAGCGCGAAGGCGATGTCGGCATCGCCTACGGCATGGGCCTCACGGCCGAGAAGGTGGCGCAGCAGTGGCAGGTGAGCCGCGAGGAACAGGACGCCTTCGCGCTGCAGTCGCACCAGCGCGCGCTGGCCGCACAGCAGGCCGGCCACTTCGCGGACGAGATCACGCCGATCGAAGTCACCGACCGCGCGCCCGATCTCGCCAGCGGCGAGTCGGTTGCGACCACCCGCACCGTGCGGCTCGACGAAGGCGCGCGCCCCGACACCTCGCTCGAAGGCCTGGCCAGATTGCGCACCGTGTTCGCCGCGCGCGGCACGGTCACGGCCGGCAACAGCTCGCAGACCTCCGATGGCGCGGGTGCGCTGATCCTCGCGAGCGAGAAGGCCTGCCAGCAGTTCGACCTGAAGCCGCTGGCGCGCTTCGTGAGCTTCGCCAGCAAGGGCGTGCCGCCGCAGATCATGGGCATCGGGCCGATCGAGGCGATTCCCGCCGCGCTGCGCTCTGCGGGCCTCGCGCAGGACGCGATCGACTGGATCGAACTCAACGAGGCCTTCGCGGCGCAGTCGCTGGCGGTGATCCGCACGCTCGGGCTCGATCCGGCCAAGGTCAATCCGATGGGCGGCGCGATCGCGCTCGGCCATCCGCTCGGCGCGACCGGCGCGATCCGCTCGGCGACCGTGGTGCATGCGCTGCGGCGCAACAACCTGAAGTACGGCATGGTCACGATGTGCGTGGGCATGGGGCAGGGTGCCGCGGGCATCTTCGAGCGCGTCTGAAACGCGTGCTGCGTCCCGCACACGACTGCATGAACCACCGGTCCAGGGGCACACTGCGACCATGAGCACACATCCTCTCGACAAGGCGCTCGCGCTGTCCCACAGCGACTTGCGCGCCGGCCAATTCACCGGCGCCACGAGCCCGGACTACGGCAACATGGTCGGCCCCTTCGGCGGCACGACCGCGGCGGTGATGCTGCAGGCCGTGCTGCGCCATCCCGATCTGCTCGGCGCGCCGGTCGCGCTGACGGTCAACTATGCCGCGGCGATCGAGGCGGGCGCCTTCGAACTGCAGGCCGTGCCGGTGCGCACCAACCGCTCGACCCAGCACTGGACCGTGCAGATGTCGCAGACCGGCGCCGACGGCAAGCCGCACCTCACCACCACGGCGACGGCCGTCACGGCGCTGCGCCGCGAGACCTGGGGTGCCACCGACCTGGCGATGCCCGAGGTGCCGCCGCCGGCCGCAGTCGAGCGCCTGAGCATCGGGCCGGCGAAGGTGGCCTGGATCGAGCGCTACGAGATGCGGCCGATCGTCGGCACGATGCCGTCCCGCTGGGACGGCAGCGGCGACCACAGCGAAACCCGCATGTGGGTGCGCGATGCCGAGTCGCGGCCGCTGGACTTCGCCGCGCTCACGGCCTTGAGCGACTGCTTCTATCCGCGCATCTGGCTGCGGCGCGCGAAGCCGGTGCCGATCGGCACGGTCTCGATCACCACCTACTTCCATGCCGATGCGGCGCTCTTGGCCGAAGTCGGCACGGGCTATCTGCTGGGCCGGGCCGTCGGGCAGCAGTTCCGCAACGGCTACTTCGACCAGGCGGCGCAGCTGTGGAGCGAGGCGGGTACGCTGCTGGCGACCAGCAATCAGATCGTTTACTTCAAGGAGTGACCGTCATGGCATCCACCAAGGCCGCATTGATCGTCGGCGCCGGCGACGCCACCGGCGGCGCCATCGCCCGCCGCTTCGCCCGTGAAGGCTATGCCACCTGCGTCACGCGACGCAGCCTCGACAAGCTGCAGCCGTTGGTTGCGCGCATCGAGGCCGACGGCGGCCGCGCGCATGCGTTCGCCAGCGATGCGCGCAAGGAAGAGGAAGTGGTCGCGCTGGTCGAGCAGGTCGAATCGACGGTCGGGCCGATCGAGGTGATGGTCTTCAACATCGGTGCCAACGTGCCCGAGAGCATCCTGACCGAAAGCGCGCGCAAGTACTTCAAGGTCTGGGAGATGGCCTGCTTCTCGGGCTTTCTCAATGCACGGGAGGTTGCCAGGCGCATGGTCGCGCGCGAGCTGCCGGATGGCGCGCACCGGGGCACCATCCTGTTCACCGGCGCCACCGCATCGCTGCGCGGCGGCGCGAACTTCGGCGCCTTCGCGGGCGCGAAGATGGCGCTGCGCGCGCTGGCCCAGAGCATGGCGCGCGAGCTCGGCCCGCGCGGCATCCATGTCGCGCACACGATCATCGACGGCGCCATCGACACCGAGTTCATCCGCAGCAATTTCCCCGAGCGCTACGCGTTGAAGGCGCAGGATGGCATCCTGAATCCGGCGCACATCGCGGACGCCTACTGGATGCTGCATGCACAGCCGCGCGACGCATGGACGCATGAACTCGACCTGCGTCCCTGGTCTGAAAAATTCTGAAGAAGCTCGTCGGGAAAAGGAGACACGCATGACCACCAAGACCGTCGAGTTCTATTTCGACGTCGGCAGTCCCGCTGCCTACCTCGCCTACACGCAACTGCCGCACGTGTGCGCCGACACCGGCGCCACGCTGGTCTGGAAGCCGATGCTGCTGGGCGGCGTGTTCCAGGCCACGGGCAACCACTCGCCGGCCGAGATCGCGGCCAAGGGGCCGTATCTGACCGAAGACCTGAAACGCTTCGCGCGGCGCTACGGCGTGCCCTTCGTCCACAACCCGCACTTCCCGATCAACACGCTGCTGCTGATGCGTGGTGCCACGGCGCTGCAGATGCGCGAGCCGGAACGCTTCGGTGATTACCTCGCGGCCGTGTTCCGTGCGATGTGGGTGGAGCCGCGCAATCTCAACGATGCCGCGACCGTCGGCGCCATGCTGACCGAGGCAGGCTTCGATCCGCATGCGATGCTTGCGCTCGCCGGTACCCAGGCGGTGAAGAATCAACTCAAGGCGATCACAGAGGAGGCCGTCGGGCGCGGCGTGTTCGGCGCGCCGACCATGTTCGTCGACAACCAGATGTACTGGGGCCAGGACCGGCTCGATTTCGTGCGCGAAGCACTGGAAAGGAATACCTGACATGAGCGACATCCTCGTCCACACCGAAGCCGGTGTGATGACCCTCACCTTCAACCGCGTCGACAAGAAGAACTCGATCACCAGCGCGATGTACGCGCAGCTGGCCGACGCGATCGCCCAGGCCGGACAGGACAGTGCCGTGCGCACGGTGTTGATCCAGGGCGATGCGACCATCTTCAGCGCCGGCAACGACATCGGCGACTTCCTCAACGCGCCGCCCTCGACCGAGGACTCGCCGGTGTTCCGCTTCCTGCGCGGCATCGGGACCTTTCCCAAGCCGCTGGTCGCGGCGGTCTGCGGCCCGGCCGTGGGCATTGGCACCACGATGCTGTTCCATTGCGACCTCGTCTATGCGGGCGACAACGCGATGTTCTCGATGCCCTTCGTCAACCTCGGCCTGTGCCCCGAGGCCGCGTCGAGCCTGCTGGTGCCGCAGATGTTCGGCTACCACCGCGCGGCCGAGGCGCTGCTGCTGGGCGAGCCCTTCATGGCCGAGGCCGCGCTCGAGGTGGGCCTGGTCAATCGCGTGCTGCCGCCGACCGAAGCCAACGCCTTCGCGCAGACGCAGGCGCGCAAGCTCGCGGCCAAGCCGCTGACTGCACTGGTCGAGACCAAGCGCCTGATGAAGAAGGCGCAGCAGCCGGCGCTGATCGAGCGCATGGGCGAGGAAGGCCAGAGCTTCGGCCGCATGCTGCGCGAGCCGGCGGCGCGCGAGGCGTTCACGGCGTTCATGGAGAAGCGGCGGCCGGATTTCTCGAAGGTGTGAGAGACAGGACGCAAGCGCTCAATCCTTCTTCTCGATCGCCCGCGGCCGCCCGTTCTCGTCGATCGCCACATAGGTGAAGGTCGCCTCCGTCACCTTGATGTACTCCCCCTGCGCCCGGAAGCGTTCGGCGAACACCTCGACCGTGACCGTGACCGAGGTGCGCCCGACGCGCACCAGCTTCGAATAGAAGGACAGGATGTCGCCCAGCCGCACCGGCTGCTTGAAGACGAATTCGTTGACCGCGACGGTCGCCATGCGGCCCTTGGCGTAGCGCGCCGGGATGACCGAGCCGGCCAGGTCGCACTGCGCCATGACCCAGCCGCCGAAGATGTCGCCGTTGGCGTTGACGTCGGCCGGCAGCGGGATCACCTTGAGCACCAGCTCCATGTCGGCGGGGAGGCTCTTGAGCGTGGCGGCCACGTTGGCACTGGAAGAATGGGACATGGGCACAATCCGGGGACAACAACAGCCACGATTGTCTCCCTATGCGCCGCAGCGGCGAAACCCTTTCCTCTCCCCACCACGCGTCAGCCGGCCAGCCCGCGCGCAGCGATCGCTCCGACTGGGCGACGCTGCGGCGGCTCTTTCCCTATATCTGGCACTACAAGTGGCGGGTGATCGCGGCGCTGACCTTCATGATCGGCGCCAAGGTCGCCAACGTGGGCGTGCCGGTGCTGCTCAAGAACCTGATCGACGCGATGTCGATCAAGCCCGGCAGCGTGGCCTCGCTGCTGGTGGTGCCGATCGGGCTGCTGGTCGCCTACGGCCTGCTGCGCCTGTCGACCGCGGTCTTCAACGAGCTGCGCGAGCTGGTCTTCGCCAAGGCCACCGAGGGCGCGGCGCGGCGGATCTCGCTCGAGGTGTTCCAGCACCTGCATGCGCTGAGCCTGCGCTTTCACCTCGAGCGCCAGACCGGCGGCATGACGCGCGACATCGAGCGCGGCTCGCGCGGCGTGCATTCGCTGATCTCGATGTCGCTCTACAGCATCGTGCCGACGATCATCGAGCTCACGCTGGTGCTGTCGGTGCTGGGTGTGAAGTTCGATGCCGGCTTCGTCTGGATCACGCTCGCGGCGCTGGTGGTCTACATCGTCTTCACGGTGACGGTGACCGAGTGGCGCACGCAGTTCCGCAAGACCATGAACGAACTCGATTCGCTGGCGCAGAGCCATGCGGTCGACTCGCTGCTCAACTACGAGACGGTCAAGTATTTCAACAACGAGCACTTCGAGGCCGGCCGCTACGACGCCAGCCTGGAGCGCTACCGCAAGGCCGCCGTCAAGAGCCAGACCACGCTGAGCCTCCTGAACGCCGGCCAGCAATGCCTGATCGCGGTCAGCCTGGTGGCGATGCTGTACCGCGCGACGCAGGGCGTGGTCGACGGCCGCATGACGCTGGGCGACCTGGTGATGGTCAATGCCTTCATGATCCAGCTCTACATCCCGCTCAATTTCCTGGGCGTGATCTACCGCGAGATCAAGCAGAGCCTGACCGACCTCGACAAGATGTTCGTGCTGCTCGAGAAGGACCGCGAGGTGCGCGATGCGCCGGGCGCGCAGCCGCTGGCCGGCGCCGATTCGACGGTGCGCTTCGAGGACGTGAGCTTCGCGTATGAAGCCGCGCGGCCGATCCTGAAGCATGTGAGCTTCGAGATCCCCGAAGGCAAGACGGTGGCGGTGGTCGGCCCTTCGGGCTCGGGGAAGTCGACCATGGCCAGGCTGCTCTACCGCTTCTATGACGTCCAGCAGGGCCGCATCACGATCGGCGGCGAGGACATCCGGCAGGTGACGCAGGCCAGCGTGCGGCAGGCGATCGGCATCGTGCCGCAGGACACGGTGCTGTTCAACGACACGGTCGAATACAACATCGCCTACGGCCGCCCCGGCGCCAGCCGCGCGGAGGTCGAGGAGGCGGCCCGCGCGGCGCGCATCCACGACTTCATCGCCGCCACGCCCAAGGGCTACGCCACGACGGTCGGCGAGCGCGGCCTCAAGCTGTCGGGCGGCGAGAAGCAGCGCGTCGCGATCGCGCGCACGCTGCTCAAGAATCCGCCGATCGTGATCTTCGACGAGGCGACCTCGGCGCTCGATTCGGCGAACGAGCGCGCGATCCAGTCGGAGCTCAAGAGCGCGGCACAGAACAAGACCACGCTGGTGATCGCGCACCGGCTGTCGACGGTGGTCGACGCGCACGAGATCCTGGTGCTCGAAAGCGGCGTGATCGTCGAGCGCGGCACCCATGCGGCGCTGCTGGCCCGGGAGGGCAAGTACGCGCAGATGTGGGCGCTGCAGAAGATCGAGGCCGCGCCGGTGCTTTGACGCATCGGCACGGGCCTTGCAGCGTCATCGGTATCTCGAACTTCAGGAGTCGTCGCAGTCATGTCAGGTCTTGTCCCCTTGCTGATCCTCAACAGGCAGATGAAGGCGCATCTCGCGCAGCTGTCGCAGGCCTACGATGTCACCTATGCGCCGACGCCGGCCGAGCGCAAGGCGGCGATCGAGGCCGGGGGCGGGCGCTTTCGCGCCGTGCTCACCATCGGCACCGTCGGCCTCACCGGCGCGGAGATCGACGCGATGCCGGCGCTGGAGCTGATCTGCACCATGGGCGTGGGCTACGAGAGCGTCGACCTGGCCGCGGCGCGGGCGCGCGGCATCGCGCTGGCGAACGGCGCCGGCACCAACGACAACTGCGTGGCCGACCATGCCTTCGGGCTGCTGATCGCGGCCGTGCGCGGCCTGCTCAGGCTCGACCGGCTGTGCCGCGAGGGCGCCTGGCGCGACGGGATCGCGTCGCCGCCGAACGTCTCGGGCAAGCGCCTGGGCATCCTGGGGCTGGGCACCATCGGCGAGAAGATCGCCAGGCGTGCCGCCGGCTTCGACATGGAGGTCGGCTATCACAACCGCCGCCCGCGCGAGGGCGCGGCGCATCGCTACTTCGACAGCCTCCATGCGCTGGCCGCGTGGTGCGACTTCCTGGTCGTCGCGACGCCGGGCGGCGAGGGCACGCGGCACCTGGTCGACGCGGCGGTGCTCGACGCGCTCGGCCCGCAGGGCTTCCTGGTGAACATCGCGCGCGGCAGCGTGGTCGATACCGAGGCGCTGGCCGCGGCCCTGCGCGAAGGGCGTCTCGGCGGCGCGGGCCTGGATGTCTACGAGAGCGAGCCGAAGCCGCCCGCGCCCCTGATCGGCCTCGACAATGTCGTGCTCACGCCGCACCTGGCCGGCTGGTCGCCGGAGGCCAACGAGGCGACCTTCCAGCGCTTCCTGGCCAATGCGGCCGGGCATTTCTCGGGGCGCGGCGTGGTCTCGCCGATCTAGCGCGAGGCTGCCGCGCAGACATAATGTTCTGCATGGAAACCAAGTGGCTTGAAGATTTCGTCAGTCTTGCCGAGACGCGCAGCTTCAGCCGCTCGGCCCAGTTGCGCCATGTCACCCAGCCGGCCTTCTCGCGCCGCATCCAGGCGCTGGAGGGATGGGCCGGCACCGACTTGGTCGACCGCAGTTCCTACCCCACGCGCCTGACGCCGGCCGGCCAGACCCTGTACGGCCAGGCGATCGAGATGCTGCAGGCGCTGCAGAGCACGCGCGCCATGCTGCGCGGCCATTCGGCGGCGGCGCAGGACGTGATCGAGTTCGCGGTGCCGCACACGCTGGCCTTCACCTTCTTCCCGGCCTGGGTCACCAGCCTGCGCGAACGGTTCGGTCCGATGAAGAGCCGCCTCATCGCGCTCAACGTGCACGACGCGGTGCTGCGGCTGGTCGAGGGCAGCTGCGATGTGCTGATCGCCTACCACCATGCGTCGCATCCGCTGCCGCTCGATGCCAACCGCTACGAGATGGTGGGCCTGGGCGTCGAAGTGGTCGCGCCCTGGGTCAAGCCCGACGCCGACGGCCGCCCGCGCTACCGCCTGCCGGGCCGGCCGGGGCAGCCGCTGCCCTACCTGGGCTATGCGCCCGGCGCCTATCTGGGGCGGCTGGTCGACCAGTTGCTCAAGGAATCGGGCACCGCCATCCACCTCGATCGCGTCTACGAGACCGACATGGCCGAAGGCCTCAAGGTGATGGCGCTCGAAGGGCACGGCATCGCCTTCCTGCCGGAGAGCGCGGTGCGCAAGGAAGTGCGTGCCCGCACGCTGGTGAGCGCGCTGCCGCCCGAGATCGAAAGCCTCGAGGCGACCATGGAGATCCGCGCCTACCGCGAGCGGCCGCAGGCCGCGCCGTCGGCGAAGGGCAACGGCCGCGGCGCGGCCATCAAGCCCGACACCGCGGCAGCGCCGCGGACCAAGGGCAGCGTGGAGGCGCTCTGGTCCTACCTGGTCGGCACCGAGGCGGCGAGCTGAGCGCCCGTCTTGTGCAGTGCATCAATCTATGACGCCGGTGCATGCCGGGTCTCGCAAACGGCATTGGCGCACGCGTTGGCGTGCCCCTACAGTCGCGGGCAGTCTTGCTGTCGCATGAATCCTTCGCACGCCTTCGCGCGTGCTTTTTTTTGAGGCAGCCCGTCGGGCACGAAGACTGCATGGTGAAGAAGACCCGGCATTCTCCCGTGCGCCTCATGGCCGGCATGGTGCGCAGTGCACCGGGTTGGTCCGGGTGTTGCAGCAGAATGCGTGTGTCTAGAATTTCCTCGTCTCTTTTTTCAGTTCACCCAAGGAGTTTTCCTTCATGAAGAAGCAAGTACTGGCATTGACGATCGCGGCGCTGGCCACGGGCGCCGCATGGGCGCAGGCCAACGACACCTTGGCGAAGATCAAGGCGTCGGGCGTCATCACCGAAGGCGTGCGTGAATCGTCCGGCCTGTCCTATACGCTGGGCAACGGCCAGTACACCGGGTTCCACTACGACGTCTGCGCCAACATCATCAAGGACATCCAGAAGAACCTGGGCCTGGCCAAGCTGGAAACCAAGTACCAGCCCGTGACCTCGCAGAACCGCGTGCCGCTGGTGCAGAACGGCACCGTCGACCTCGAATGCGGCTCCACCACCAACAACCTCGCGCGCCAGAAGGACGTGGCCTTCGCCGACACCACCTACGTCGAGGAAGTGCGCATCGCGGTCAAGGCCAACTCGGGCATCACCTCGATCAAGGACCTCAACGGCAAGACGGTGGCCACCACCACCGGCACCACCTCGGTCCAGACCCTGCGCAAGAACGAGCGCGCCGGCGGCATCGACTTCAAGGAGCTCTACGGCAAGGACCACTCCGACAGCTTCCTGCTGCTCGAGTCCGGCCGCGCCGATGCCTTCGTGATGGACGGCTCGATCCTGGCCTCCAACATCGCCAAGGCCAAGACGCCGTCCGACTACAAGATCGTCGGTGAGGTGCTCAGCGTCGAGCCGATCGCGATCATGATGCGCAAGGACGACCCGGCCTTCAAGAAGATGGTCGACGACAGCATCAAGGCGCAGATCAAGGCCGGCGAACTCAACAAGCTCTGGGACAAGTGGTTCCTGCAGCCGATCCCGCCGGCCAACGTCAAGATCGGCCTGCCTCTGTCGGACGCCACCAAGGCGGCCTGGGCGAACCCCAACGACAAGCCGATGGAAGACTACGCGAAGAAGTGATTCGCGCGCCGGTCACCGCGCAACGCCCGCCCACTTCGGCGGGCGTTTGTTTTAGTCAAGAAATAGGAGAGTCCCGATGGGATCGAACTGGGATTGGCAGGTCTTCTTGCAAGACCCTGGAGGAAAGTACCCGACGTATTGGCAATGGATGATCTCGGCCTGGGGCTGGACCATTTCCGTGTCGCTGCTGGCGTTGATCGTGGCGCTGGTGCTGGGTTCGTTGATCGGCATCATCCGCACGCTGCCCGACAGCCCCTGGCTGATCCGCTTCGGCAATGCCTGGGTCGAGCTCTTTCGCAACATTCCGCTTCTGGTGCAGATCTTCCTCTGGTACCACGTGATCCCGGCCTTGATCCCGCCCATGAAGGGCGTGCCGAGCTTCGTGCTGGTGGTGCTGGCGCTGGGCTTCTTCACCTCCGCGCGGATCGCCGAGCAGGTGCGCTCCGGCATCCAGGCGCTGCCCAAGGGCCAGCGCTACGCGGGCATGGCGGTGGGCTTCACCACGCCGCAGTACTACCGCTACGTGATCCTGCCGATGGCCTACCGCATCATCATCCCGCCGCTCACCAGCGAGACGATGAACATCTTCAAGAACTCGTCGGTGGCCTTCGCCGTGTCGGTGACGGAACTCACGATGTTCGCGATGCAGGCGCAGGAAGAAACCTCGCGCGGCATCGAGGTCTACCTGGCGGTCACGGCGCTCTACGTGATCTCGGCCTTCGCGATCAACCGGCTGATGGCCTTCATCGAGAAGAAGACGCGCGTGCCGGGCTTCATCGTCTCGGCCAGTGCCGGCGGCGGAGGACACTAGCATGAAGCACACCCCCAGGCTTGCCCACTTCGTGTGGCCGCCCACTCCCTTGCAGGGGGCAACACCAGCAGCCCGGCGAAGCCGGTTCTGCGGTGTTTCTGGAATGGAGCAATTGCCATGATGCATCTGGATCTGTCGTTCTACAACTGGGACGTCATCAGCAACTTCGTCGTCAAGGGCTTCTACTTCAGCATCATGCTGACCGTGGTCTCGACGATCGGCGGCGTGATCTTCGGCACCTTGCTGGCGCTCATGCGCCTGTCGGGCAACAAGTGGCTCGACGCGCCGGCCGCCGTCTACGTCAACGGCATGCGCAGCATTCCGCTGGTGATGGTGATCCTGTGGTTCTTCCTGCTGATGCCGGCGTCCTTCTATTCGTTCTTCGGCGCCTGGGGTTCCAACTACCGCTCCGAGATCTCGGCGGTGATCACCTTCATCGCCTTCGAGGCGGCCTACTTCAGCGAGATCATGCGCGCCGGCATCCAGTCGATCCCGCGCGGCCAGGTGAATGCGGGCCAGGCCGTGGGCATGACCTACGGCCAGAACATGAGGCTCGTGATCCTGCCGCAGGCCTTCCGCAACATGCTGCCGGTGCTGCTGACGCAGACCATCATCCTGTTCCAGGACACCTCGCTGGTGTATGCCATCGGCGCCTACGACATGCTCAAGGGCTTCGAGACCGCGGGCAAGAATTTCGGGCGTCCGATCGAGGCCTACCTGCTGGCCGCGGTCGTTTACTTCATCATGTGCTACGCGCTGTCGTGGCTCGTGAAGCGACTGCACAAAAAGATCGCGATCATTCGATGATCGTCAATGAACCATTGAACGGAGAGCTTTGAAATGGCCGACAACATGATCGAGATCAAGAACGTGTCCAAGTGGTACGGGCCGGTGCAGGTGCTGCAGGACTGCTCGGTGAGCATCGCCAAGGGCGACGTGGTGGTGGTGTGCGGGCCTTCGGGCTCGGGCAAGTCCACGCTGATCAAGACGGTGAACGCGCTGGAGCCCTTCCAGAAGGGCGAGATCACGGTCAACGGCATTCCGCTGCACGACCCGAAGACCAACCTGCCCAAGCTGCGCTCCAAGGTCGGCATGGTGTTCCAGCACTTCGAGCTGTTTCCGCACCTGTCGGTGACCGAGAACCTCACGATCGCTCAGATCAAGGTGCTGGGCCGCAGCGCCGACGAGGCCAAGACGCGCGGCCTCAAGATGCTCGACCGCGTGGGCCTGATGGCGCACAAGGACAAGTTCCCCGGCCAGCTCTCGGGCGGCCAGCAGCAGCGTGTCGCGATCGCGCGCGCGCTCAGCATGGACCCGATCGTGATGCTGTTCGACGAGCCGACTTCCGCGCTCGACCCCGAGATGGTCGGCGAAGTGCTCGACGTGATGGTGGCGCTGGCCAAGGAAGGCATGACCATGATGGTGGTCACGCACGAGATGGGCTTCGCGCGCAAGGTCGCGAGCCGCGTGATCTTCATCGACGTCGGCGGGCGCATTCTGGAGGATTGCTCGAAGGATGAATTCTTCAGCCATCCGGAGAATCGGCAGGCGCGGACGAAGGACTTCCTCAACAAGATCCTTCAGCACTAAGCTCGCCCCCAGGCTGCGCGCACTTCGTGTCGCTCCGCCTACCCCCTGCCGGGGGCGGTGCCGGCCGACCGGCAGAGCCGGATCGGCGGCACCCCTGGAACGAAAAAATGCCCCGCATCGCGGGGCATTTTTTCTTTCTCCCTCTCCCTCTGGGAGAGGGTTGGGGTGAGGGCGCGCGGCGCCCGCTGCCGCCTACTTCCTGCTCGCCGCTACCGCCTTCTCTGCCTTCGCAACCAGGTCGGTGCCCACCGTGCTCTTCCACTTGTCATACACCGGCCGCGTCGCCTTCACGAACGCATCACGCTCCGCCGGGTTCAACGAAGTCACCGTCACCCCCATCCCCGCGATCTCCTTGAGCACCGGCTTGTCGGCTTCCACCAGCCCCTTGCGGGCAAGCACGAGTTCCTGCTTGCCCGCATCGAGCGCGGCCTGCCGCACGGCGGCCTGATCGGCCGGCGTCCACGAGGCCCAGACCTCCTTGTTGACGACGAACACCAGCGGGTCGCACACATAGCCCCAGGTGGTGACGAACTTCTGGCCCACGGTCTGCATCTTCAGGATGGTGAAGAGGAAGAGCGGATTCTCCTGCCCGTCGACCGCGCCGCTGGCGAGCGCGGGCTGCGCATCGGCCCAGCTCATCTGCGTCGGATTGGCGCCCAGCGCGGTGAACATGTCGGAGAAGATCGGCGAGCCGACCACGCGGATCTTCATGCCCTTCAAATCTTCGGGCGTCCTGATCGGCTTCTTGGAGTTGGTGATCTCGCGGAAGCCGTTCTCGCCCCAGGCCAGCGGCACCACGCCGGCCTTGTCGAGGATCTTGAACATGTCCTTGCCAACCTCGCCCTGCGTCAACGCGTCCACCGCCGCATAGTCGGGCATCAGGAACGGCATCGAGAACAGGTTGAGCTGCTTGACCTGCGGCGACCAGTTGATGGTCGAGCCCACGGCCATGTCGATCACGCCCTGGCGCAGCGCGCTGAACTCGCGTGTCTGGTCGCCCTGGATCAGCGACACGCCCGGATAGAGCTTGATGTTGATGCGGCCCTGCGTGCGCTCCTTCACCAGATCGGCCCAGATCTTGCCGGCCTGGCCCCATGGCGTGGGCGGGCCCAGCACCAGCGACATCTTGTACTCGGCCTTGTAGCTCTGCGCGGGCGCGGCCACCGAGAAGGTGCCGAGCGCCGCAGCGACGGCCAGCACGCCGAGCAGGGAGCGACGGAATTTCATGTGCAGTCTCCTTTGAATGAATCAGTAGCCCAGTTTTCGCGGCAGCCACAGCGCAAGCTCGGGCCAGATGACGACCGCCACCATCACGAGGAACATCGCGAACAGCATCCAGCCGACCCAGCGCACGGTCTCTTCCATGCGCACGTTGGCGATGCGGCACGACACCATCAGGTTGACCGCCAGCGGCGGCGTGAACTGGCCGAGCGCGACCTTGAGCGTGAGGATCACGCCGAACCACACCGGGTCCCACTTGTAGAACTGCACGATCGGCCACAGGAGCGGCACGAAGATCAGGAAGATCGAGACGCCGTCGAGGAACATGCCGACCGTGATCAGCATCAGGATCAGGAGCGACAGCACGCCGTATTCGCCCAGCCCCGAATTCACGATCGCGCGTGTGACCGGGTCGATCACGCCCAGCGTCGACAGCGAATACGCGAAGATACCCGCAAGCGACACCACGATCAGGATCACCGCCGACAACTCGCCCGATTCGCGCAGGATCACGAACAGGTCGCGCACCTTGATCGTGCGATGGATCGCCATGCCGACGAAGAGCCCGTAGAACACCGCGACCACCGCCGCTTCGGTCGGCGTGAACAGGCCGGCGCGCATGCCGCCGAGGATCAGCACCGGGGCCGCCAGGCCCCAGGTCGCCTCGCGGAAACTCTTCCAGAACGCCGGCCGCGGCAGGCTCGATTCGAGCGCGCCCATCTTGTGCTTGCGCGCCAGCAGCACGGCCGGCACGATCAGCGCGACGCCGGCCAGGATGCCCGGGATCATGCCGGCCGCGAACAGCGCCGGCACCGAGGCGCCGGGCACCAGCACCGAATAGACGATGAAGGCGACCGAGGGCGGGATCAGGATGTCGGTCGCCGCCGCCGCGCCGACCACGCTGGCCGAGAACGCCGCCGGGTAGCCCGCGCGCGACATCGCGGCGATCATCACCGCACCGACAGCGGCCGCATTGGCCGGGCCCGAGCCGGAGATGCCGCCCAGGAACATCGCCACCACGATCGCCACCAGCGGCAGCATGCCCGGGCCGCGGCCGACGATCGCGATCGCGAAGTTGACCAGCCGAAGCGCCACGCCCGAGCGGTCGAAGATCGAGCCGACCAGCACGAACATCGGGATCGCGAGCAGCGGGTATTTGCCGAGGCCCGCATAGAAGTTCTGCGGCACGGCCAGGAGGCCGAACCATTGCGCATCGCCGTTGGCCAGTGCGATGCAGGCCGCGCCGGCGAGGCCGAGTGCCGCGCCGATCGGCACGCCGACCAGCATCATCAGCACGAAGGCGACGAAGAGCAGGGTCGGGATCATCGGTCCGTGCCGCCGTAGGTGGTCTTGCGGCCGCGCCGCACGAACAGGCCCACCGCGCGCAGAGCGATCGCCAGCGAGACCACCGGCAGCCAGATCGAATACCACCACTGCGGCACGCCGATGCCGGGCGAGTTTTCCTCATAGCGGTAGTCGTCCCAGACCACGCGCACGCTGAGCACCGCGATCAGGAAGAACAACATGGCCACCATCGCGGCGCCGAATTGCGCGAGGCGCTTGCGGCGCGCCTGCGAACCGCTCTCGGCGAAGTACTCGATGCGGATGTGGCGGTCGCGCGCCACCGCGGCCGAGCCGGCCACCAGCGCCAGCAGGATCATGAGGAACACCGAGAACTCCTCGGTCCACGCGAAGGACGAATCGGTGAAGTAGCGCACCAGCACGTTGGCGAAGGTGATGCAGGCCAGCAGGCCCATGATGATCACCGTGAGCCAGTCCTCGATGGCCAGCGGCACGCGCGTCGGCTCGTCGGCGGCTTCGATTTCGGGCGGGAGGGGGCTGGCGGCGTCCAGCACGGGGCCGGACTCGGTGGGCGTGGACATCGGGAAGAAGGTGCGTGCTTGGCGTTGTTGTGTCACCCGGCGGCCGCCGGGATGCGATCCGCGCACCTCGATAAGTGCCCCGAAATAGTAACGATCGATAACCACCGCCTCATCGGTGGTTTCCTTAGCACGCGCCCGCCTCAGCCCGTGCTGCGGCGGTAGAAGGCCAGCGAGCCGGCCAGCGCCAGCAGGGCGCCGCCGCAGCAGCGGTCGAGCCACAGCACCGCGCGCCGGCTCAGCAGCCTCACCGCGCGTGCGCCGATCAGTGCGTAGCCCAGCATCACCGCGAAATCGAGCGCGGCAAACACGATCGCGAGCGCGAGGTACTGCGGCCCCTGCGGCAGCGACGCGTCGATGAACTGCGGCAGCAGCGCCGAGCAGAACAGGTAGCCCTTGGGATTGGTCACCGAGACCAGGAAGGACTTCGCGAGCAGGGTGTGCGGCGTGCCGCCGGCGTGGCCTGCGGCGGCCTGCGACAGGTCCAGCCCGCCTTGCGAGCGCAGCAGCTTGAGCCCGATCCAGGCGAGGTAGGCCGCGCCCACCCACTTCACGACCGAGAACCAGAACTCCGACGCCGCCAGCAGCGCGCCGAGGCCGAGCGCCACCGCGCCGACCAGCACGAAGTCCGAGGCCATCGCGCCCAGCATGCCGGCCAGCGCGCGCCGCACGCCGTAGCGCGAGCCGTTGGTCAGCGCCAGCAGCACGGTCGGGCCGGGCGTGGCGATCGCCACCAGGGCGACCAGTGCGAAGAGCAGGAGGGTGGCGAGGTGCATGGTGTGATGCCAAGGGGTGCGGGGCTGCGTGACCGGTGTCGCGGGCGGGCGTTCAGGCCAGCTTGCCGACCTCCGCCTCCCAATGCCGCCCATCGAAGCGCAGCACCTCGGGCTGCGCCTGCTGGAGGTCGTAGTCGTCGAGGCAGCGCACGTTCACGGTGTAGAGCGCGGGCACGGCGCGCGGCCGCGTGAAGGTGTGGATGCCGCGGACCGTGCAGAAGTGGTGCCTCGCGACCTCGCTGCCGAACTGGTAGGTGCCGAGCGCGGTCTCGCCGCTCACGAGGTGGAAGCTCTCCGGCGCCACGCGGTGGTGGAGGATGCCCTTCTTCGTGCAGACCGAGCAATTGCATTCGGTGATGCGGTCGATCACGGTGTCGATCTCGAAGCGGATGGCGCCGCAGTGGCAGCTTCCGGTGTAGCGGGTCATGGTGTTCGAGCTCTGATCAGAACGGCCCGTTCTCGCGAAAGCTGTAGAAGCGTTCGAAGCCGATGACGATGAAGTCCTGCAGCGGCAGGCCGTGGATGTCGCCGAGTTCCTTCAGCTTCGCCGCCACGGCGATGTCGGCGTTCGAAGGCTCGCATGAACCGGAAGGGTGGTTGTGCACGACGACCAGCGACGATGCCCTCGCCAGGATCGCATTGCGGTAGATCTCGATCGGCTCCATCGGCACGCGCGTCGCCGTGCCGATCGACGCCACCTCATAGGACAAGACTTCCAGCTGTGGATTGAGGTGCAGGATGACCACCTTCTCCTTGGTCTCGTCCTGCATGTCCTTGAACAGCTCGTAGACCTGTGCCGGGCTTTCGATCGGCTTGTTCAGCAGATCGTCGTCGACGCGCTTTCGGGTGTAGGTGACCTTGAGTTCTTTCAGATATGCCATCTTGGTTTTCCCCTGAGTTGCCCTGTCCCGGACTTGCCGCGACGCCAAGCGTACCGCATGACACCGTGGCCCAGGAGCGGGCGACCCTCGCATTGCGCAAGATCGGCTGACACCACCCGCACAGTCCTAAGCTTTGCGCGTGGCGCGGGACCTGCGCTTGGGCGGCGGCGCGCGCAGCACGGCTTCCCAGGCCCGGCGCGCCCAGACCGCGGCCGCGTCGCGGTCCTCGAACACTTCCGGCGGCGCTTCGTAGTAGGACAGGCGTGCCGGCTTGCCCTGGCGCATGTATTCGAAGGGCGCGAGCTGCTTCGCCTCGAAGGCAGCGACCGAGTGCGGGTCGGCCTTCAGGTAGAGGCGGTCGCCGGTGACCAGGCCGAACATCCGGCCTTCGTGGTAGACCCCGTAGCCGCCGAACATGCGCCGCATCGACACGCGGCCGAAGCGTTCGAAGACATCGTGGAGTTGGTCGACGAATTCGTTCATGGGAGTGCGCCCTTGGGTTGGACGATCATAGGGCACCGCTCTTCGGCGGCCACTCTTCCCTGACGAAGGCCATCCCGCTGCGGGATCGGCGCCCGGGGCGCAATGGGACAATCGCCCAATGACAAGTTCCGCCGACACCCTCACGATCACCCGTCCCGACGACTGGCACCTGCATGTGCGCGATGGCGATGCGCTCGAAACCGTCGTGCCGCACTCGGCCCGCCAGTTCGGCCGTGCGCTGATCATGCCCAATCTGCGCCCGCCGGTGACCACCTCCGGCCAGGCCATCGACTACCGCGAGCGCATCCGCGCCGCCGTGCCCGAGGGCCTGCAGTTCGAACCGGTGATGTCGCTCTATCTGACCGACAACCTCGCGCCCGACGAGATCGAACCGGCCGCCGATGCCGGCGTGCGCGCGCTCAAGCTCTACCCGGCCGGCGCCACCACCAACAGCGATGCCGGCGTGACCGACATCCGTCACACCTACCCGACGCTGGAGGCGATGCAGAAGCGCGGCCTCTTGCTGCTGGTCCATGGCGAGGTCACCGATCCGGCGGTCGACCTGTTCGATCGCGAGGCCGTCTTCATCGATCGCGTGATGATCCCGCTCAGGCGCGACTTCCCCGAGCTCAAGGTGGTGTTCGAGCATCTGACGACGAAGGAGGGCGCGCATTACGTGCGCGATGCCGACCGCTTCACCGCCGCCACCATCACCGCGCACCATCTGCTTTACAACCGCAACGCGATCTTCACCGGCGGCATCCGGCCGCACTACTACTGCCTGCCGGTGCTCAAGCGCGAGACGCACCGCGTGGCGCTGGTCGAGGCCGCCACCAGCGGCAGCGACCGCTTCTTCCTCGGCACCGACAGCGCGCCGCATCCGGCACACCTCAAGGAACATGCGCTGGGCTGTGCCGGCTGCTACACCGCGCTGGCCGCGCTCGAGCTCTATGCCGAGGCCTTCGACAACGCCGGCGCGCTCGACAGGCTCGAGGCCTTCGCGAGCTTCCACGGCGCCGATTTCTACGGCCTGCCGCGCAACACCGGCACGGTGACGCTCAAGCGCGAAAGCTGGACCCTGCCCGAAACCCTGCCCTACGGCGAAGCGACGCTCAAGCCGCTGCGCGGCGGCGAAACCCTGACCTGGAGACTCGCATGAACGACATGCCGCGCGTGATGCTGCTGATCGACGCCGACAACGTCTCGGCCGACGTGATCGAGCAGGCCGTGGCCATGGTGCTGGCCCGGCACGGCCATCTTCATGTGCGGCGTGCCTACTGCAATGCCGAGGCGGCACAGAAGCAGCAGGCCCTCTTCAAGCGCCTGTCGGTGCGGCCGATGGTCAACCTCTCGGCCGGCAAGAACAGCACCGACATCGCGCTGGCCGTCGATGCCATGGACCTGGTCATTGCGGAGCGGCCGCAGGTGGTCTACCTGGTGTCTTCCGATTCGGACTTCGCGCCGCTCGTCATTCGCCTGCGCGAGAAGGGCTGCCGCGTATGCGGCATCGGGCAGAAGGGCAAGACCGGCGACGAGACGACGCTGGTGTACGACGAGTTCAACGATCTGCAGCACCACGCTGCGGCCACGGCCACGGCCGCGGCGGCGCCCAAACCGGCCGCGGCCAAGCGTGCGCCGCGGGCACCGCGACGCGCTGCCGCCAAGCCCGAAGCGCCAGCCGCGGCACCGCGCGCGCCGGCCCTGCCCGACGAGGTGATCCGCATCCTCGATGCCGTGCCGGAACTGCTCGCGGGCGGCAAGGTCGAGCTCAACCAGGCCGCGGAGCGGCTGCGCGCCGCGCGCCTGCTCGGGCGCAGCGCGAGCTCGCCCAAGTTCTTCAACAAATACCCCGGCATGTTCTGGCTCACGCCGGACGGCACGCCGAACAAGGTGCAGTACATCGGCCCGACGTCGCTGTGAGTCCGCGCGGCCGGCGCCGCGTTCAGGCCGTCGCGGCGGGCAGCGGGTCGACGGCCGGGCCGTCGACGAACACGTCGGCATGGAAGTCCACGGCATCGAGTCCACAGTGATGCACCGCGGTGTCGCGCACTCCGGCGACCATGGCGGGCGAACCGCAGCAGTAGACCTCGTGGCCCGCGAGCGCGGGGCAGTGGGCGGCCAGCGCCTCGTCGGCGCGGCCGGCGAAGACATCGTCGGGCGCATCGACCGCGCCGTCGCTCAGCGCCGCCACGAAGCGGAATCGCGGCCACTGCCGCTGCCACTTCGCAATGGCCGTCCGCATGTAGATGCCGTCGGCGTACCGTGCGCCCCAGATCAGCGTGATCGGTCGCTCGATGCGCCGCTTCGCCGTGTCGTCGAGGATCGACTTGACCGGCGCGAAGCCGGTGCCGCCAGCGACGAACACGATCGGCCGCGTGTCGGCTTCGTCGAGCGCCACGGCACCGAAGGGCAGCTCGATCTCCAGCTGTTCGCCCTGCTGCAGTTGCGGCACGCGCGCGCTGAAGGCGCCGCCCGGCACATGACGGATGTGCAGCGTCAGCGCATCGCTTTCGTGCGGCGCATTGGCCATCGAATAGCAGCGCGTGCTGCCGTCGCCGACCGCGAGCTGCAGGTACTGGCCCGCATGGAACCTGGCGCGTTGCCCGGCTGGCAGGCGCAGCTGCAGCACCGACACGTCGGACGCGGCGAGCTGGTTGCGAAACACCTTGGCCGTGAAGCGCTTGCGCGCACCCGGGTCGATGCGGTGCCACGAAGCGGGCCGTATCTGCACGTCCGTGCGCGGCGTGCACATGCACAGCAGCAGCTGATCAGGCTGGCAGGTCTCGTTGCGCATCGATGCGCCTTCGAGGCCTGCGACATCGCCCTGCAGGACCTCGCCGGCGCAGTTGCCGCACACGCCCCTGCGGCAGGAGTAAGGCAGCTCGATGCCGGCGCGCAGTGCCGCGTCGAGCAGGCTCTGGCCGTCGGCGCAATCGAAGGAGATCTCGCTGCCGGCGATGGCGATCCGGTGGCTCATGCCGTGGTCTCCTCGTGGGTTGCCTGAGGCCGGGCCGACAACAACGCGATGGTGCGCAGCACCGCACCCGCGTCGGCGATGCCGTGGCCGGCGATGTCCATCGCGCTGCCGTGGCCGACGCTGGACAGCAGCACCTCGGCGCCGATACTCAGCGCGCTCGCCGCATTCGGCGCCAGCAGCTTGATCGGAATGTGGCCCTGGTCGTGCAGCATCGCAACGTAGAGATCGTGCCTGCGCTGCGCCAGCAGCAGGTCCGCACCTTTCGGGCCGTCGATGCGAAAACCCTCGGCGCGCAAGTCGTGCACCGCGGGCTCGACGATCGCCGCGTCTTCCGGCCCGAACAGCCCGCCTTCGGAGGCATGCGGATTGATGCCGAAGACGCCGATCGACGGATCGATCACGCCCAGCATCGCGCAGGCCCGCGCGCCGGCGCGCACCGCGTCGGCCACCAGCGCGGGCGTGAGCCGATCGAGCGCCGTGCGCACGCTTTCATGCAGCGTCGCATGCACGATGCGCAGGCCGCCGCCGACCAGCATCAGGAACACGCTGTCTTCCGGCACGCCGCAGACGCGCGCCACCAGCGAGGGGTAGCCGCTGAAGGCGATGCCGGCCTGGTGGATCGCGGTCTCATGGTGCGGGCAGGCGACGACCGCATCGACCTCGCCGCGGCGGCAGGCCTCGATCGCCGCCGTGGCCGAGGCGACCGCCGAAGCGCCGGCCGCGGCATCGATGCGTCCGGCCTTTGCCGCGTCGGCCGGCAAGGCGCCCGCATCGACGACTCGGCCATCCCGCAGCAGCGCATCGAGCCCGAGCTGCGCGGCCGTGCGTTCGAGCACGCCAAGCGGGCCGAAGAGCGTGATGCGCGCACGTGCCTCTGCCGGCAGCGCAGCCATCGCCTTCAGCGCGATCTCGGGGCCGATGCCGTTCGGATCGCCGGCGGCAAGCGCCAGGCGCCGCGGCGTTGCGTGCACAAGGGGCAGGGTCATGGCGCGCTCACAGCGGCAGCGCGAGCAGCGTGTCGGTCACGCTGCTGTCGCAGACGGCCACGCGTGAACCGAGGCGCAGCCGCCCGTCCTGCTGCACGAAGCGGTCCTGGTAGACGCCGGTGGCGAAAACCTCGGTCTCGCCGGTGGCCATGATGCGCGCCACCACGAAGGGCGTGCGCGCCTCGGCGCTGTCGGCATCCGCGTGCTGGACCAGCGGGATGCCCAGCAGGTGCCGGTAGCGCTGGCGCTCGTAGATGTTGGCTTCGCGCAGCGCGGCGATGCGGTCTTCCAGCATGGCGCGCGAGTCGGCGTAGACGATGCCGGCGGGCAGCCCTTCGCGCTCGTTCTCGGCATGCGTGATGCGGTAGTGGCAGTCGGCGGTGAAGAAGTCGGGCCACTGCTCGAGCGCATCGCTGTCGATGGCATCGGCATAGGCCGCGTTGAAGGCGCACAGCGCCAGCAGGTCGATCATGGTCGTCGCTTTCTTGTCTTCACATGCCCATGTGGGCGCGGTAGGCCTTCCAGAAGCCGCGCACCGAGGCCTCGGTGGCGCGGCCTTCGCTCGAGCTCGCGCTGTCGCCGCCCATCTCGACGATCGCCTCGTGGTCGCGCGCGCCGGCGATGCCGCGCTGCACGAAGCCGCCGACCGCGCCGTCCTCCATCGAGATGAAGCCGGCCGGGCCGACCAGGTTCGACTGCTTGAGCCGGACCAAGCGCTGTTCGGACGTGTCGTCGGCATAGCCGATGTAGGTCCAGTTGAGCTCGGTGCGCGCCGTGCCCTTGGGCAGCACCTGCCGCACCGCGAGGCAGTTCTGGATCTGCTGCAGCACGAAGCCCGGGAACACCGAAAGGATCTGCAGCGTCACGCCGTCGTCGTATTCGGTGAAGCCGGCGAGCACGCTCGGGTCCTTGAGCCGGTAGCGGTCGGTCTCGGAGCGCAGCCCTTGCTCCTTGTACGAAGCATCTTTCTCCGCCGCCGGGTCGATCATCGAATAGCTCACGTGATGGCCACCGCTCTCGTCGACGATCACGCCGCCTTTCATCGACAGCCGGTTGAGTTCGAAGGTGGTGAAGAACAGGTGCAGCAGGCTCGCGTGGTAGCTGTCCTTGACGTTCTCGACGTAGAGCTTCCAGTTGTTCGGCAAGGCCTGCGTGAAGCGGCCGATGACCTCAACCGGCTTGTGCAGCACGCGTTCGATGCGTGCGCAGATTTCGTCGCCCAGGTACTCCTCGATGCCCGGCACGTCGTCGCTGAAGCTGCCGAACACCAGGCCGCAGAAGGTCGCGATGCGCAGCTTGCGCGGCCCGTGGTCTTTCTTGCAGAAGTCCGGTGGCATGCCGCCTTGGCCCTTGACGCCCTTCTCGAAGGCGACACCGGTGAGATCGCCCTGCCGGTTGTAGCTCCACGCGTGGTAGACGCACTGGAAGTTCTCGGCGCGGCCCGATTTCTCCAGCGCGATCAGCGCGCCGCGGTGCGCGCAGCGGTTCTCGAAGGCGTAGATCTCGCCGTCGGCGTCGCGTACCACCACCACCGGCGTCTCGCCGGCGAAGGTGGTGCGGTAGCTGCCGGCGTCGGGCAACTCGGCTTCGAGGCACAGGTAGTTCCAGGTCTGGCCGCGGAAGATCTTCGCCTGCTCGTCGGCCGCGGCCTGCGCGTCGCTGTAGACCGCGAAGGGAATGCGCGTGAGGCCGGGGCCGGCCCAGCGGATCGATTGGGGTGCGATGTCGTTCGTCATGATGAGGGCCTCAGTCCAGCGTCACGTTCGCGCTCTTGATGACCTTGTTCCACTTGGCAGATTCGGCCTGGATGAAGCGGCCGGTCTGCTCGCTGTCCCAGCCGCGCGGCTCGGCGCCCTGTTCGGCGAAGCGCTGCTTCACGTCGGGCAAGGCGAGTACGGCGGCGATGTCCTTCTGCGTGGCCGCCACCGTCGCGGCCGGCGTGCCGGGCGGCGCGACGACGGCGAACCAGGTCACCGCGTTCATCGCCGGCAGCTTCTGCTCGGCGAAGGTGGGAACGTCGGGCAGCGCGGGCGAGCGGTGCTCGTCGGCGACCGCGAGGATGCGCACCTTGCCGCTCTTCTGGAAGGGCATCGAGGAACTCAGGTTGTCGAAGAACACATCGACCTGGCCGCTGATCAGGTCGACCAGCGCCGGCGCCGTGCCCTTGTAGGGGATGTGGGTCATCTCGGTGCCGGTGAGCTGCATGAACAGACTGGCGGTCAGGTGCGAGGTCGTGCCGTTGCCTTGCGACGCGAAGCTGACCTTGCCCGGATGCGCCTTGAGGTAGGCGATGAGTTCGGGCACGTCGTGCACCGGCAGCTTGGGATTGACGTCCAGCACGTTGGGCACGGTGGCGATCACCGTCACCGGCACCCATTTCGCCGGATCGAAGGCGAGCTTCTTGTACAGGTACTGGTTGATCGCGATCGGCGCCGGCGGCGAGGCCAGCATCGTGCTGCCATCGGGCTCGGCCCGGTACACGTAGTCGCCGCCGATGTTGCCGCCGGCGCCGGTGCGGTTCTCGATCACCACGCCGCCGGGAAACTTGTCGCGCAGCTTCTCTGCCACCACGCGCGGCAGGATGTCGGCCGTGCCGCCGGCCGGGAAGGGCACGACGAGCTTCAGCATTTTGGGGGTTTGCGCGAATGCGCTGCCGATCAGGCAGGCGCTCGCCAGGCAGGCAACGGCCAAGCGCCGCGCGAGTGTTTTCGACATGGTCTGTCTCCGTGATTCGTCGTTCATCGAGGTGCATCGAGTGTCTCGGGCGCGACCAGCGAGAACAAGCTAGATTTGCGCCATGCGCAAAAACGAGCCCGCTCCCCAGAGTGCCGGGAATCCGGCAGACAAGAATTTCGTCGCCTCGCTGCAAAAGGGGCTGGAGGTGCTGACCTGCTTCGGCCGCCAGCACGCCCGCCTCACGGTGTCGGAGGTGGCGCGCCTGACGCACGGCTCGCCGGCCTCGGCGCGGCGCTCGCTGCTCACGCTGCGCACGCTCGGCTATCTGGACGGTGACGGCAAGCGCTTCTGGATGCTGCCCAAGGCGCTGCTGGTCGCGCACGCCTACCTGGCCTCGCGCGCGGCGCCCTCGCTGGCGCAGCCGTTGCTCGATGCGCTGTCGGAGCGCACGCGCGAGTCGGCCTCGCTCGGCAAGCTGCTGGAGGACGACGTGATCATCATCGCGCGCTCGACCGCGCGGCGCAGCCTGAGCACCGGCCTGGGCATCGGCTCGCGGCTGCCGGCGTACTGTTCGGCGCTCGGACGCGTGCTGCTCGCGAGCCTGTCGCCCGACGAGGCCGAACGCCGCGTGCGCACCATGCCGCGGCGCGTGCTCACCGCACGCACGGTGCACGAGGCCGACGAGGTGCTGGCGCTGGTCGTGCGCTGCCGCGAGGAGGGCTATGCCGGCAGCGACGGCGAGCTCGAGCTGGGCGTGCGGTCGATGGCCGTGCCAGTCTACGACCGCACGGGCGCCACCGTCGCGGCGATGAGCATCGCGGTGCGCGCCGAGCGCATGGAGATGGCCGAGTTCCGCGAGGCCTTCCTGCCGGCGCTGCGCCGCGCGCGCAATACGCTGGCGGGGCGCCTTTCTCCCGAGTGAGCGCCGCAGCCCGTGTCGCGGCCAGAACTTTTGCTCCTATCATCACTCTGTACGAAAGTGCCGTGCGGGCTCCCAGAACCAGAACAACGCCGTGCCCCGCGTCTCCCTTGGCTTGAAACCCTGTAGCCGGCCCTCATTTGCGCGCCAGGGCGGGCCGTCGTCTGTCCTCACGGAGAATTCAACTTGAAACGTATCCTTCTGTTCGTTCTGACCAACGTGATGGTCGTCGCGGTGCTCGGCGTGGTCGCCAGCCTGCTCGGCGTCAACCGCTACCTCACGGCCAACGGGCTCAACCTCTCGGCGCTGCTGGGCTTCGCGCTGGTGATGGGCTTCGGCGGCGCAATCATCTCGCTCCTGATCAGCAAGCCGATGGCCAAGTGGACCGCGGGCGTGCGCATCATCAACGAGCCGCAGTCGCCCGACGAGGCCTGGATCGTGCAGACCGTGCGCAAGTTCGCCGACACCGCCGGCATCGGCATGCCCGAGGTCGGCATCTTCGAAGGCGAGCCCAATGCCTTCGCCACCGGCGCCTTCAAGAACTCGTCGCTGGTCGCGGTGTCGACCGGCCTGCTCGCCAACATGACGCGCGAGGAGGTCGAGGCGGTGATCGGCCACGAGATCGCGCACGTGGCCAATGGCGACATGGTCACGATGACGCTGATCCAGGGCGTGATGAACACCTTCGTGGTGTTCCTCTCGCGCGTGATCGGCTATGCGGTCGACAGCTTCCTGCGCCGCGGCGACGACCGCTCGTCCGGCCCCGGCATCGGCTACATGGTGACGACGCTGGTGCTCGACATCGTGCTCGGTTTTGCCGCCGCGATCGTGGTGGCCTGGTTCTCGCGCCAGCGCGAGTTCCGCGCCGACGCGGGCTCGGCCAAGCTGATGGGCCGCAAGCAGCCGATGGTGAGTGCGCTCGCGCGCCTCGGCGGCCTGCCGGCGGGCCAGCTGCCGAAGGCGGTCGAGGCGATGGGCATCACGGGCAGCATCGGCAAGCTGTTTGCAACGCATCCGCCGATCGAAGAACGCATCGCAGCGCTTCAATAGCTCGCCGCCAGGCTGCGCGCCACGGCTTCCGCGACCTTGATGCCATCGACTCCCGCCGACAGGATCCCGCCCGCGTAGCTCGCGCCTTCGCCGGCCGGGTAGAGGCCGCGCACGTTGAGGCTCTGCAGGTCGTCGCCGCGCGTGATGCGGATCGGCGAGGAGGTGCGGGTCTCGACGCCGGTCAGCACCGCGTCGTGGAGGTCGAAGCCCTTGATCTTGCGGCCGAAGGCGGGGAAGGCCTCGCGCATCGCCTCGATCGCGTAGCCGGGCAGGGCGGCGTGCAGGTCGCCGGGCGTGACGCCGGGCTTGTACGAGGGCTCGACGCTGCCGAGCGCGGTCGAGGGGCGGCCGGCCACGAAGTCGCCGACCAGTTGCCCGGGCGCGCGGTAGTCGCCGCCGCCGAGGACGAAGGCCTTCGATTCGAGTTCGCGCTGCAGGTCGATCCCTGCCAGCGGCGAGCCCTTGCGTCCTTCTTCCCAGCCGGGGAAATCGCGCGGATCGATGCCGACCACGATGCCCGCGTTGGCGTTGCGTTCGTTGCGCGAATACTGGCTCATGCCGTTGGTCACGACACGGCCCGGCTCGCTGGTCGCGGCGACCACCGTGCCGCCCGGACACATGCAGAAGCTGTAGACCGAGCGGCCGTTGCTCGCGTGATGCACCAGCTTGTAGTCGGCCGCACCCAGCAGCGGATGGCCCGCATGCCGGCCCCAGCGCGCGCGGTCGATCAGGCCCTGCGGATGCTCGACGCGAAAGCCGATCGAGAAGGGCTTGGCCTCGATATGCACGCCGCGCGCATGCAGCATCGCGAAGGTGTCGCGCGAACTGTGGCCGAGCGCCATCACCACATGGTCGGCGCGCAACGCGTGCGTCTGGCCCGTGCGCTGGTCGAGCACGGTGAGGCCGCGCAGCGCCTTGCCGTGCGGACCGTCCTCGATCAGCACGTCGGTCACGCGCTGCTCGAAGCGGATCTCGCCGCCGAGTGCGACGATCTGCGCGCGCATGTGCTCCACCACCTTCACCAGCTTGAAGGTGCCGATGTGGGGATGTGCGACGTAGAGGATCTCGGGCGGCGCGCCGGCCTTGACGAACTCCTCCATCACCTTGCGGCCGAGGAAGCGCGGGTCCTTGATCTGGCTGTAGAGCTTGCCGTCGGAGAAGGTGCCGGCGCCGCCTTCGCCGAACTGCACGTTCGATTCGGGATCGAGCACGCTCTTGCGCCACAGGCCCCAGGTGTCGCGCGTGCGCTGGCGCACCGTCTTGCCGCGCTCGAGCACGATCGGCTTGAAGCCCATCTGCGCGAGCAGCAGCGCGCAGAAGATGCCGCAGGGGCCGAAGCCGACCACCACGGGGCGCGACGACAGCGCGGCCGGAGCCTCTGCCGGCGCGTGCCATGCCATGTCGGGCGTGGGATGGATGTGCGCATGCCCGGCGAACTTCAGGCGCAGCGCCGCTTCGAGCGCCGGATCGGCGAGCGTCGCATCGACGATGTAGACCCGCAGCAGCTCGGCCTTGCGCGCGTCGAAGCTGCGCTTGAAGACGGTGAATCCGCTGACCGCGCCGGGCGGTGTGCCGAGCGCGGCATCGATCGCGCGAGGCAGCGCCGCGTCGTCGTGATCGAGCGGTAGTTTGATTTCCGAGATTCGCAGCATATCGTGGCGTTGGCTTGTGGTTATCAAGCAGGGCGCCCGATCATAGAACGCGCTCGCCAATGACAAAGGGCCTGCGGCACGCATCGCGCCGCAGGCCCTTTGCCGTGAGGGTGATCCGTCAGGCGTCGGAGGTCGCTTCCACGCCGAGCTTGTCGGCGTCCTTCTCCACCTTCTTGAGGGCACGGCCGCGCCAGCTCGACCAGGTCACGCCGATCAGCAGCAGCGTCGAGATGATCACGAAGGCGCAGCTGATCGGGCGCTGCACGAACACCGTGACATCACCGCGCGACAGCAGCATCGCGCGCCGGAAGTTCTCTTCCACCATCGGCCCGAGCACGAAGCCCAGCATGATGGGCGCCACCGAGAAATCGAGCACGATGAACAGCGCACCGATCACCCCGAAGGCCAGCACTTCCCAGATCTGGAACAGGCTGTTCTGCGTGCTGAACACGCCGACGGCAATGAAGAACATGGCCGAGGGGAACAGGTAGCGGTAGGGCACCTGCAGCATCTTCACCCAGACACCGATCATCGGCACGTTGAGGATGATCAGGATCACGTTGCCGATCCAGAAGCTGGCGATCAGGCCCCAGAAGATGTCCGGATGCTCGGTGATGAGCTGCGGTCCGGGCGCGATGCCCTGGATCATCAGCGCGCCCAGGATCAGCGCCATCACCGCGTCGCCGGGAATGCCCAGGCTCATGGTGGGGATGAAGTCGACCTGGGTCTTCGAGTGCGACGAGGCTTCGGGCGAGGCCACGCCGGCGATCATGCCGGTGCCGAACTTCTCGGGCGTCTTGGAGATCTTGCGTTCGAGCGCATAGGCGATGAAGGTGGTGATGGTCGGGCCGGTGCCGGGCATCGCGCCGAACACGGTGCCCACCAGGGTGCCGCGCACCATGGGCCAGAAGGCTTCCTTCATCTCGGCCATGCTCGGACGCATGTCGCGGATGCGCAGCTTGGCGTTGGTGGTGATCACCGTCATGCGATTGACGTTGAGCAGGAAGTCGGCCACGCCGAACAGGCCCATCGCGATTGCCACCAGTTCCAGGCCGTCGCTCAGTTCAGGCACGCCGAACGAGAAGCGGAAGCTGCCCGAGTTGACGTCGGTGCCGACCACGCCGCACAAGAGGCCGAACAGCGTCATCGCCACGCCCTTGAGCGGCGAGCCGCGCGACATGGTGGAGCCCGCGATCAGGCCGAGCAGCATGATCGAGAAGATCTCGGCCGGCCCGAACTTGAAGGCCACCGCCACCAGCAGCGGCGAGGCGAAGATCATCACCAGGATGCCGACCGATGCCGCGAAGAACGAGCAGATCATCGTGATCCCGAGCGCCGTTCCCCCCTTGCCGGCCTTCGTCATCGGAAAGCCGTCCAGACAGGTCACCGCGTGCGGTGGATGCGAGGGCAGGTTCAGCAGGATGGCGCCGATGGCGCCGCCGTACTGCGAGCCGTAGAAGATGCCGGCCAGCATCAGGATGGCGGGCACCGGGTGCATCACGTAGGTGAGCGGCAGCAGGATCGAGATCGCCGACAGTGCGCCCATGCCCGGCAGCACGCCGATCAGGTTGCCCACCAGGACGCCGAAGAAGGACCACATCAGGTTGGTGCCCTGGAAGGCGACACCGAAACCGAACCAGAGGTCTTGAAGTGCTTGTGACATGGCGGCTCAGCCTCCCCACTGGAACAGCGGCAACTGCAGCTGCAGCGCCCACCAGAAGACGATCACCGCGATGATGCACATCGCGAGCGACAGCAGGATGGCCTGCGTGATGGTGTTGCTGCGGTCGCCGAGGGCCGAGATGAATACGATCGCGAAGGTCGCCGGCACCAGGCCGCCGTAGATGCCGAACAGCAGGAAGGCCAGCGTGGCGAGGATGATGCAGACGCCGCCGCGCAGGTCGGGCATGCCGTGTCCGTGGCCATGGGCGACGACCAGCTTGGGCGCGCTCGAGTCGGCTTCGGTGCGTGCCGAAAGCGCGATCAGCAAACCGGTGACCGCCAGCAGCGCCCCGACGGCGACCGGGAAGAAGCCAGGACCCATGCGGGCCGGGGTGCCGGTCTTGTAGTCGAGGCCCGCGTACACCGCGAGCAGCCCGATGAAGACCATCAGCGCGCCGCCGTAGTAGTCCTTCTTGTTGTGATGGGTGCCGGGCTTCATGGCCGCCCTTTCAGCCCCGGGCTCGAATGCCGGTGTTGGCTCTGCATAGAAATGTCTCCTTCGTGGCACGCGGGGTGCGTGCCGAGCGGGGGCCAGTCTAGGAATCGAGCCTTCCAATCTGCTTTCAGTGCGCGTCAGGATCCCCAAAATACGTGTTATCACGTATCGGGTTGGACCTGACGAAGGGCAGCCGCAGCGTCGCGCGAAGTCCGCCCGGCAGGCCGTCCGACGGCTCGGCATCGCCGAGCTCGATCACGCCGCCGTTGCGTCGCGCATAGGCGTCCGCGATCGCGAGGCCGAGCCCCGCGCCGCGGTTCTCTGCCGCGTCGCCGGCATCGGTGCGATGAAAGCGTTCGAACGCGGCGGCACGCAGCGCGGCGGGGATGCCGGGGCCGGTGTCGCTCACCTCGACCTCCGCCGAATCGCCGGCCAGCCGCACCGACACCGTGATGCGCCCGCCCATCGGCGTGTACTTGATGGCGTTGTGCACCAGGTTCGACAGCGCCTCGTGCAGTTCGGCGGCGTTGGCCGCGACGGGCGCGACGGGCGCAGGCGGCTCGGCGCCGGCCTCGCCGGGTTCGTGGTCGACTTCGTCGGTCGCCGCCTCGCCGCGCGCGTCGACCCAGCCGAGGTCCTGGTTTTTCTCGTGTGCCAGCGGCAGGTATTGCAGCACCACGTCGCGCGCGACCGCGTTGAGGTCGGCCTTCGACGGCCGCGCCGCGGCGCTCTGCGTGGCATCGCGCGCATGCGCGAGCGCCAGCAGCTGTTCGCTCAGGCGGCGGGTGCGCACCAGCTGCGCCACGATGGCGCGCAGGGTCTCGCGCATCGGACCGGGCTCGCGCTCGCGCAGCGCATAGCCGGCCTGCGTCAGCATGATGGCCAGCGGCGTACGCAGCTGGTGCGATGCGTCGGCAAGAAAGCGCGACTGCGCCGCCAGCAGCCGGCTCTGGTTGCCGATGTGGTGGTTCACCGCGTCGACCAGCGGCGCGACCTCGTAGGGCACGCCGTGCGTGTCGAGCGGCGCGAGGTCGCCCGGCGCGCGCACCGCCAGCGACCGGCGCAGGCGCTCCAGCGGGCGCAGCGCGAGCGCCACGCCCAGCCACACGAGCACGACCATCACGCCGACCACGCGGACGTCGTTCCACAGCGCGTGGTGCCACGAATCGGCCAGCGCCTGCTGGCGCACGCCGGTGCTTTCGGCGGCCTGGCTCAGCACGCGCAAGGCCTCGGTGGCCGAGATCTGCACCGTGCGGTGCAAGGCCGCGATGCGCACCGGGTAGCCGCGGTAGACGCCGTCGTAGAACACGGCCACGTCGTCGGCGGCGCCCGGCGGCGGTGGCGGCAGGTCCGGGACGCCCACCAGCGTCTGCTCGGGCGAGGGCGGCGTGGTGTCGGCGCCGTTCGACGCCACGCGCGTGAAGCCGACATGCAGGTGCTTGAAGCGCGGGCGTGTCGACTCGAACATGGCCTCCACCGAGAAGGCCGCGTTGACGCGCGGCTTCATGTCGCGGGTGTCGATCTCGACGCTGTCGTTGAGCGCCTGCACGGGCTCGATCAGCGCCTGGTCGTAGGCATCCACCACCACGCGCGAGATCGCCTGGTAGTCGTTCCACGTGTCGAGCGCGAGCAGCCCGAAGATGCCGGGCAGCAGCATCGCGAGCAACAGCACGCGGATGCCGATGCGGCGCGGCCCGGCCAGCGCCAGCCTATTCATGGCCGGGCGCCTGCGACGCATCTTCCAGCATGTAGCCCAGGCCGCGCACGGTGGTGATGCGCACGTCGCCGTCCGCGAGCTTGCGGCGCAGCCGGTGCAGCACCAGCTCGATCGCCGCCGGGCCGACGTCGCTGTCGTGCGGGAACACCTTGCCCGACAGCCGCTGCTTGCCGACCGGCATGCCGCTGCGCAGCAGCAGCGCGGTCAGCGCCGCATGCTCGCGCGGCGTGAGCGACAGCAGCGCGCCGTGCAGCATGAAGGCGCGGCTGCTGCTGTCGTAGACGAGCGAGCCGCACTGCATGCGCGGATGCGGGTTGTCGCGGCTGCGGCGCACGAGGGCGGTCAGGCGCGCTTCGACTTCCTCGACCGCGAAGGGCTTGGCGAGGAAATCGTCGGCCCCGAGGTGGAGGCCGCGCACCCGGTCCTGCAGCGAGCCCTCGGCCGTCAGCACCAGCACCGGCGTGCGGTCGCCGGCGTCGCGCATGGCGCCGAGCAGGGTGAGTCCGTGCTTGTCGGGCAGGCGCAGGTCGAGCACCACCGCGTCGTATTCGTTGCCGGCCAGCAGGGCTTCGGCCGTGCGCGCGTCGGGCGCATGGTCGGGGACGAAGCCGCTTTGCTTGAGCGCGCGCGCTAGCCAGTCGGCGAGTTCGACTTCGTCTTCGATCAGCAGGATGCGCATGGAAACGTGGTGGCGGGAAAGAGGAGCGACATTGTGGCGATAATCCTTGCGTGAAGCACGCTGGACCGCCGCTGGTGCAAGTCTCGAAAGAGCGCACTGGAGGAACGTCCGGACTGCACAGGACAGCGCAGGAGCTAACGGCTCTCCACCGCGAGGTGAGGATCAGAGCAACAGAGACGAGTCGGCCGGGGCGACCCGGCCGGGTGAAACGGGCAATCTCTGCGCGCAGCAACACCAAGTAGGCCAACGTCGATGTGGTTCCGCAGAGTTGGCGGGTAGGTGGCACCGAGCCGTCTGGCGACAGACGGCCCAGAGTAATGGCGGTCACGCTGAGGCAACCGAAAGGAGGCCTCAGTGCACAGAATCCGGCGTATCGGCGCGCTTCACACTATTTTTTCCCTCCCAGGCTTTGCGCGGCCGAGGGCGACCAGCAGCGCGGCGATCAGCGTGAAGACGATGAGCAAGGCAACGGAATTCATGGCCAGGCGCGGGTAGCCGATCGTGCTCGCGTCGATGAAGGGATACGGATACACGCCCTCGACCATGCCGCGCGCCAGCGAATAGACAAGGTAGGCGATCGGATAGACCCACCAGGTGGGAATGTCCCGGTACGCCACGCCGCGCCCGCGCACGCCGATCCACCAGTACACGAGATAGAGCACCGGTATCACGTAGTGCAGCAGCGCGTTGCACAGCCACAGCAGCCCTTGCGGATCCCAGACGTGGCGCAGCAGGAAGTGGTAGCTCAGCCCGACCACCGCGATCGAGGCGGCGATCGCGGTCGCCACGCCCGGCCGGCGGAAGAAGCGCCAGAACGCGCCCTGCGCACCGGTCGCCGCCGCCGTGAGCGCGAAGGCGACGAGGAAATTGGTGAGCACCGTGTAGAAGCTCAGGTAGTTGAGCGTGCCCCAGGCCGCCGAACGGCCGGCCGTGGTCGCGAGCTCGATCGACAGCACGAGCTGCAGCACCAGCGCGGCCCAGCCGACGAAGGCCGCCACCGCGGCGAAGCGGCGTGCGTTGGCGGGAAGCGGATCGTCGTCGTGCATCGTGTCGGCCCTCGGGGTTCAGAAGCGTTCGTGCGGCAGCAGATAGCGCCACTGTTGCGGCAGCAGGCCGGCCAGCGGCACGCGGCCGATGCGGATGCGCTTCATCGCGAGGATGCGCAGGCCCGCGTCGTCGCACAGATGCGCGATCTGGCCCGCACGCGCGCCCTTGAGCGCGAAGCGCAGGCCGGTGTGGCCTTCGGCCTGCTGGCCGATGCTCACGCGCGCGGGCGAGCGCTCGAAGCTTGCCAGCACCTCGGGGCTCACCGGCCCGGCGACGTCGACCATGACCTCGTTCTCGAGCACGCCGGCGTCTTCCTGCAGCTTGCGTTCGATGCGCCACTCCTGCGTGAAGACGACCAGCCCGCTGGCGCCGGTTTCGAGCGGCGTCATGCAGCGCTGTCCGGCCGCATGGCGCGGCAGGAAACGAAGCCCCGCGCGCTCGGGCTCATGGTGGTGCGCCGGCACGAGCAGGCGGTGCGCGCCGTCGATCGGCATGCCCGCCGGCTTGTGCAGCAGCAGCGTGACCGGCACCACGGGTTCGGGCCGTGCGCCCGGCTCGATCTCGACGCGCTGCTGCGCACGCACGCGCGATTGCGGCAGCAGGGCCGGCTCGCCGTCGACGCGCACCGCGCCGTTCTCGATCAGGAGCTCGGCCTCGCGCCGTGAGCAGCCGGCGAGCGCGGCCACGCGCTTGGCCAGCCGGATGCCTTCGTCGGTGCTGTCCGTCACTGTGCGGCCGATTGCCGGATGCGCTCGACGTGCGCGGCCAGCGAACGCGCGGCCACCGGCCACATGCGCGGCGGCACGTCGTCGTAGGCCAGCGGCAGCCAGTCCTCGGGCGTGCCCTGCGGCAGGCGGCGCATGGCGTCGGCGATCCTGGCCTCGCGCCTGAGGCGGTGCGCCTTCAGATGCGCGATGGCGCCGCGCGCGTTGCCCAGCACGTAGCCGTGCGCCGGCAGGATGAAATCGACGCCGCCCTCGGCGCAGGCCGCATCCAGCTTGTCGAGCGAATCGAGGTAGGCGTTCATGTTGCCGTCCGGCGGATCGACCACGGTGGTACTGCCGTTGAGCACATGGTCGCCGGAGAACAGCAGCCCGTCTTCCTCGAGCAGCAGGCACAGGTGGTTGGCCGCATGGCCGGGCGTGTGGATCGCGCGCAGCGTGTGCGTGCGCGGCGCGCTGTCGTCGCCTGCGGCCGTGGCCGGTGCCAGCACCAGGCGCTCGCCGTCGGCGAGCACGCGCTCGGGCGAGAATTTCGCCGAGGGCCGTGCGGTGGCAGCGGCCGGCAGCCCGAGGATCGGCGGCTGGGTGCTGCACAGCGCCTGCAGCGGCGCGGCGCCCGGCGAATGGTCGGCATGCGAATGGGTGCAGACGATCATGCGGACGTCGCCCCCGGTCGCGCGCCACAGCCGGCCGATGTGTTCGGCATCGTCCGGACCCGGATCGATCACGAGGTAGCCGGTGGCGGCGTCGCCGACGATGTAGCTGTTGGTGCCGGGGCCGGTCATCACGCCTGGGTTCGGCGCGGTCAGGCGCTGCACGTTCGCGAGCAGCGGCACCGGATGCGCGCTCTGCCAGTCGAGCGCATGGACCATCTGGCCGTCGGGGCAGACCAGCGCCAGTTCGCCGAAGGGCGAATCGCTTTCCATGTAGCGCGCTTCCTTGCCGTTCAGCAGCCCGGCGCGCGGACAGCTGGTCCACAGCGGTCCTTCGCCGCCGGGGCGGTTCGCGCAGGCATCGAGCACCGCGTCGACCGCGGCGTAGACGGCCAGCCGCTCCAGCGTGCGCAGGGTCGGGAAGATCATGAAGAAGCTGCCCGCTGCGTGGCGCGCCAGCGCGTCGGCCGGGCGCACCCAGCAGGGCTCGAACTGCTCGGCCTCGTCCGCCGCCGGCACCTGGCCTTCGGGCATGCGCGCCACCAGGAAGGGCACGTCGAAGCGCCTGGGCAGGTCGCGGTCGGTGATCCAGTGCGCCAGCGTGAAGACCTGGTCGGTCGCGAGCCGCAGGCCGCGCGCCGCGCACTGCTCGGCAAAGGCGACGGTGGAAGCGGCGGTGCTGCGGTCCATGCCCGCGATGTCCTCGGCACTCGCCGGGCGGCCGTCGGCATGGCGGGCGAGCAGCACGCCGAGTTCCTCGAAGCTCTCGCGGATCGCCGCGACGGCCTGCGTGAGTTGCGCCAGGCTCTGCGTCGGGCGGCGCGTTGCCATGGCATGCGCCGCGGCATCGCCTTCGTCGATGCGCCCGCCGGGGAACACGTAGGCGCCGGGCGCGAAGCTCGCGCTCGACGAGCGCCGCGTCATCAGCACCTCGACGCCCTGGGGCGTGTCGCGCAGCAGCAGCACGGTGGCGGCCGCGCGCAGCGGTGCGGGTTCATGAGGGGAATGGAGCAATTGAGCGGAACGGACCATGGTGCGATTATCGAGACCTCCGCGCCAACTCCGCCACCCGCCAGCAAAGGACCCCGATGTTCGATTCTTTTTCTCGCAGCGCACGCCGCCTCGGTGCGCTCGCCGGGCTCGCCCTGTGGGGCGCCGCGCTTCCCGCCGCCTTCGCCCAGTCGGACTGGCCGCAGCAGCCGATCACGCTGATCATGGGCTTTCCGGCGGGCTCCGGTGTAGACGTGGTGGCGCGCACCATCCAGGATCCGCTGCAGAAGAAGCTGGGCCAGTCGATCGTCATCGACTACAAGGCCGGCGCCGCCGGCAACATCGCGAGCGAGTACGTCGCGCATGCCAGGCCCGACGGCTACACGCTCGCCTTCGGCACCGCTGCCACGCACGGCAGCAACGCCGCGCTCTACAAGAAGCTGCCCTTCGACGTCGAGGCCGACTTCGTGCCGGTGGCGCCGGTGCTCGACGTCTCCAACGTGCTCACCATCAACCCCGAGGTGATGGACGTGAAGACGCTCAAGGAATTCGTCGAACTCGTCAAGGCCCATCCCGGCAAGTACAACTACGCATCGACCGGCAATGGCGCCGGCACCCACATGGCTTTTGCCGAATTCAATTCGCGCCTCGGGCTGCAGATGGTGCATGTGCCCTACAAGGGCGGGCCGGAGGCCATCACCTCGGTCGTGCGCGGCGAGACCTGCTGCATCATGAACCAGGTGCAGACCGTGCTGCCGCAGTACAAGGCCGGCAAGGTGCGGCTGCTCGGCGTCACCACCGCCAAGCCGGTGGCGGCCATCAAGGAAGTCCCCACCATCGCATCGAGCGGCCTGCCGGGCACGCAGGGCTTCGACAGCTCGATCTGGTTCGGCATCTTCGCGCCCAGGGGCACCGACCCGCGCATCGTCGACAAGCTCAACGCCGCCGTGAAGGCCGTGCTGGAGCAGCCCGAGGTCCGCGCGCATTTCGAGGCCCAGGGCAACACCATCCGCATCGAGACGCCGGCCGAGTTCAAAGAGACCGTGCACGCCAACCGCGTGAAGTGGGCCGAGGTGGCGAAGGCGGCGCACATCAGCATCGATTGAGGCGCGGGTTTTGGCGGGTGTGACAGGCTGCCCGGTGCTCCCTAGAATGAAAAAATGAGGCCCGCCAGAGCATGGTTGATGGGACTGGTCCTCCTGGCCCACGCCCTGGGCGCGGCCAGCGCCGAAGCCGTGCCTGCCGCGCCTTCGGCATCCCCCGGCACGGCGGTGCTGCTGGACCTCGATGGCGCCATCGGCCCCGCGTCCGCCGACTACGTGCGCCGCGGCCTCGCGCTGGCAGCCCGGGAGCATGCGCAGCTGGTGGTGCTGCAGCTCGACACGCCGGGCGGCCTCGACACCTCGATGCGCGACATCATCAAGCACATCCTCGCTTCCCCGGTGCCGGTGGCGGCCTTCGTTGCGCCGGACGGCGCGCGCGCCGCCAGCGCCGGAACCTACATCCTCTATGCGAGCCACATCGCGGCCATGGCGCCGGCTTCCAATCTCGGCGCTGCGACGCCGGTGGTGATCGGGATGCCATCGCCCGCGGCGCCGGCCGGCAAGCCGCCGACCCCGGACAAGGGCGCAGAACCCGCCGCGCCCGCCGACACGATGACCGCCAAGCGCCTGGCCGATGCCTCGGCCTACATCCGCAGCCTGGCCCAGCTGCGCGGGCGCAATGCCGACTGGGCCGAGCAGGCGGTGCGCGAATCGGTCAGCCTCTCGGCACAGGAAGCATTGCAGAAGAACGTCGTCACGCTGATCGCGAGCGACGTGTCCGACCTGCTGCGCCAGCTCAACGGCCGCCAGGTGCCCATGGGCAAGGGCAGCGTGCGCCTCGCCACGCAGGGGATGCAGGTGCTGGTCTTCGAGGCCGACTGGCGCACCCGGCTGCTGTCGGTGATCACCGAGCCCAGCCTGGCGCTGATCCTGCTGATGGTGGGCATCTACGGCCTCTTGTTCGAGTTCTCCAATCCCGGCTTCGTGCTGCCCGGCGTGGTCGGCGTCATCAGCCTGATGCTGGCGCTCTTCGGCCTGCAGATGCTGCCGGTCAACTATGCGGGGCTGGCGCTGCTCCTGCTCGGCGTGGCCTTCCTCATTGCCGAGGCTTTTCTTCCGACCTTCGGTGCGCTCGGCGCGGGCGGCATCGCGGCCTTTGCCATCGGCGCGCTGCTCCTGATCGACAACGATGCGCCGGGCTTCGGCGTGCCGCTGTGGCTGGTCGGGCTGATGAGCGCGATCTCGGCCGTCTTCATCCTGCTCGTGGCGGGCATGGCTGCGAAGGCGCGCCGGCGGCCGGTGCTGAGCGGCGTCTCGACGCTGGTGGGCGCGACGGGCGAGCTGGTCGAGTTCGAGGACGGCGAAGGCTGGGCGCAGATCGAAGGCGACTACTGGCACGTGCACGGCGCGCCCGACCTGCGCCCGGGCGGCCGCATCCGCGTGACCCATGTGCAGGATCTTGCGCTGCAGGTCGTCGCGGTGGCGCATGATTGAACCCTTCCGGGGAGTCCGCCATGTTCTTCAATTTCGGCTTCGCATTCGTGGTGCTGTGCCTGTTGCTTCTGCTGGTGCTCGCGGCCTCGTCGCTGCGCATCCTGCGGGAGTACGAGCGCGGCGTGGTGTTCCAGCTGGGGCGCTTCTGGCGCGTCAAGGGGCCGGGCCTGGTGATCCTCATCCCCGGCATCCAGCAGATGGTGCGGGTGGGCCTGCGCGTGATGGTGCTCGACGTTCCCTCGCAGGACGTGATCACGCGCGACAACGTGTCGGTCAAGGTGAACGCGGTGCTCTATTTTCGCGTGGTCGATCCCGAGAAGGCGATCATCCAGGTCGAGAAGTATTTCGAGGCCACCAGCCAGCTCGCGCAGACCACGTTGCGCGCGGTGCTCGGCAAGCACGAGCTCGACGATCTGCTGGCCGAGCGCGAGCGCCTCAATCTCGACATCCAGAAGACGCTCGAAGTGCAGACCGCCGCCTGGGGCATCAAGGTGACCAACGTCGAGATCAAGCACGTGGACCTCGCCGAGAACATGGTGCGTGCGATCGCGCGGCAGGCCGAGGCCGAGCGCGAACGGCGCGCCAAGGTGATCCATGCCGAAGGCGAGCTGCAGGCCTCGGCCAAGCTTTCCGAGGCGGCCGAGATCCTGGGCCGGCATCCGCAGGCGCTGCAGCTGCGCTACCTGGAAACGCTGACCGTGATCGCGGCCGACAAGAACTCGACCATCGTGTTTCCGCTGCCGATCGAGATCATGGGGCCGCTGCTCAAATGGATGAACCGGATGGGCGACGCACCCGGCGCCTAGAGCCGGTCGTGCCCGCCGTGGCAAGATGATTCGTCCAAGTCACCCCGGAGCTCCTGCATGCTCATCAACTGCGCCGTCTATGAAGACGGCACCAAGCTGGCCGACATTCCGATCGACAGGATCGGCGACTACGTGTCACTGCCGCGCTGCTTCGTCTGGGTGGCGCTGCACGACCCGACGCCCGAGGAGCTCGAAGAGGTGCGCACCGAATTCGATCTTCATCCGCTGGCCGTGGAGGATGCACAGCACGGCCATCAGCGCCCGAAGGTCGAGGAGTACGCCGATTCGCTCTTCGTGGTGATGCATCTGCTCGACACCGACGAGCGCCGGCCCGGCGTGCTGGACGTGGGCGAGCTCAATGTCTTCGTCGGCAGGAACTACGTGGTGTCGGTGCGCAGCCGCAGCGGGCACGGCTTCGTCGAAGTGCGCGAGCGCTGCGAGCGCGAGCCCGAGCTGCTGCGCAACGGACCGGGCTTCGTGCTCTATGCGCTGATGGACGCGGCGGTCGATCGCTACTTCCCGGTCATCGACGGGCTGGAGGTCGAGCTCGAGACCATCGAGCAGCAGATCTTCAGCAAGGGCCAGGCCCGCGAGAACATCCGGCGGCTGTATGCCCTGAAGCAGCGGCTCACGGTGCTCAAGCATGCGGTTGCGCCGCTGCTCGAGGGCACCGGCAAGCTGCACGGCGGGCGCGTGCCGCAGATCTGCGCGGGCTCGCAGGAATACTTCCGCGACGTGGTCGACCATCTGGGCCGCATCGATGCCTCGATCGACGCCACGCGCGACACCATCGGCACCGCGATCCACGTCAACCTCTCGATGGTCACCATCGAGGACGGCGAGGTCACCAAGCGCCTCGCCGCATGGGCGGCCATCTTCGCGGTGTGCACTGCCTTCGCGGGCATCTGGGGCATGAACTTCGAGCACATGCCGGAGCTGAAATGGCAGTACGGCTATGTGGCCGCGCTGTTGCTCATGTTCGGGATTTGCGGCTACCTGTACTACCGGTTCCGGCGCGCGGGCTGGGTGTAGGCGCGTCCTCGGCGAACAGGCTGGCCAGGTCGACCTCCCGTTCCGCGGCCGCACCGGCGACCACGCGCTGCTCCAGTTCGTCCAGGTGCTCCATCGCGATGGCGACGGCGCGTTGCAATGACGCGCCGCTGAGCGCCTCGATGATCTGCTCGTGTTCCCGCGGCGCGCAGCTCGCGGCCTCGGCCGAATCGAAGAGCGCCTTGTAGAGCTCGGTGTTCGCCACCAGCCGCCGGATGTAGGAAAGCAGTTCTTCGCTGCCGGCCATCTGCGCCAGCAGCAGATGGAAGTCGCCCGCCATGCGGATCGCGTCCTCGCGCCGTCCTTCCTTGAAGGCGCGCTGTTCGCCCTGGACGTGCTTGCGCAGCGCCGCGACCTGCTCGCGCGACAGCTGGCCGAACAAGGTCGTGATCAGGCCGGCCTCGACGATGCGGCGCGCGCGGTAGATGCCGCGCATGTCGTCGATCGACGGGTTGGGCACGAAGGCGCCGCGGTTGTGCTCGAGCACCAGCCGCTTCTCGGTGCCCAGCCGCGCCAGCGCCTTGCGGATCGCGCCGCGCGTGCAGCCCAGCGCCTCGGCGAGCGCGCGCTCGCGCAGCGGCGTGCCGGGGCGCAGCCTGCCGCTCAGCAGCGCCTTCGACACCGCGGCATAGACCCGTTCGTCCACGCTGGCATCGGTTGGCGGCGCCTCGGGCGGCGCGGCATCGGCGCGCCTGGTGCGACTGGCGGGTGGGTCGGAAGGGGCGGGGCGGCTGCGGCGAACGGCGGTGGGCATGGCGGAAATGGTACCCGCGGCGGCCGTGGCGCCGCCGGGCAGCTGGGGCGGACCCCGGGTCAATCCGCATATTGACCTGACGCATGGTCAGCCATATAATTGAATTTGGTTAACCAAAATGATATTGAAGGGTTGACCAAAAATTCAACCAACTGCGAAAGCGAGGCCTCGCGTGAATCCCCTCAAATGGCTGGCCCTGTTGCCGGTGATCGCGTTCTTCAGCGGCGGATGGCTCAGCGCCTTCGCGCCGGACTTCGTGCTGGGCCTGCCTTTCCTCATGCTGTGGAACGTGAGCTGGCTGGTGCTGAGCTCCTTCATCATGCTGGCCATCGACCGCAGCGAGGGCGACCTCGACGCCGCGGACGCAGCAGCAGCCGGAGAGGCTCGATGAACATCGCATTGCCGATCATTGCCTTCTTCGTGCTCGGCGCGCTCGGGCTCGCGGTGCTCGCGCGCCGCGGCCGCAAGATGAGCCTCGAACAATGGGCGCTGGGCGGGCGCGGGCTCGGTGCCATCATGGTGTTCCTGCTGATGGCGGGCGAATCCTTCTCCACCTTCACCTTCCTGGGCGCGAGCGGCTGGTCGTACAGCAAGGGCGCGCCGGCCTTCTACATCCTGGCCTACGGCGGCCTGGCCTACCTGATGGCGTTCTGGATGCTGCCGGCCGTCTGGCGCTATGCCAACGCGCACAAGCTGGTGTCGTTCTCGGATTTCTTCGCCAGCAAGTACGACAGCCGCGCGCTCGGCGTGCTGGTCTCGGTGGTGGCGCTGATGGGCATGGTGGCGCTGCTCACCATCCAGCTGCGCGGACTGGGCATCATCGTCTCCGAGGCTTCCTACGGCGCCATCGCGCCGCAGGTCGCGATCTGGATCGGCGCGGCGGTGATGGTGGTCTACGTGCTGGTGTCGGGCATCCACGGCTCGGCGAGCATCGCGATCGTGAAGGACCTCCTGATCCTCGGCCTCGCGATCTTCCTCGGCGTGTACCTGCCCTTGCACTACTACGGCGGCGTGACGCCGATGTTCGCCGCGATCCATCAAGCGAACCCGAGCTACTTCCAGTTTCCGAAGGACGGCCTGAACCTCACCTGGTACAACTCGACCATCCTGCTGACGGCGCTGGGCTATTACCTCTACCCGTTCAACCTGACCTCGGTGTATGCGGCCAGGAGCGCGCGCGCCGTGCGGCGCAACACCATCCTGATGCCGCTCTACCAGATCGTGATCGCCTTCCTGTTCCTGGTCGGTTTCGCGGCCATCCTCAAGGTGCCGGGGCTCAAGGGCGCGGAGGTCGACCTCGCACTGTTCGGCCTCGCCAAGGCGAGCTTCGATCCGTGGTTCGTCGGCCTCATCGGCGGCACGGGCGTGCTGACCGCGCTGGTGCCGGGCTCGATGATCCTGCTCACCGCGTCGACCGTGATCGGCAAGAACGTCTACAAGGAAGGCTTCGCGCCGCGCGCCACCGACCGCCAGGTGTCGATGATGGCGCGCATCGTGCTGCCGGTCTTCGCGCTGGTGGCGGTCTACTTCGTGCTGCGCGGCGGCACCACCATCGTGTCGGTGGCGATCTTCGCGTCGAGCCTGTTGACGCAACTGCTGCCCTCGCTGCTGTTCAGCCTGCTACGGCGGCCCTTCGGCAGCAAGCAGGCCGCCTTTGCCGGCATCCTCGCGGGCGGCGCGGTGCTCGGCTTCACGATGATCGCCGGCACCAGCCTCGGACAATTGTTCCCGCAGGCGCCGGTGGTCTTCAAATCGCTCAACATCGGCCTGGTCGCGCTGGCGGTCAATGCGCTGGTGTTCGTCGTCGTGACGCTGCTCGGGCGTTTCGTGCCGGCGCGCGGCGCGGCGGCCGTGCCGGCCTGATTTCTTTCGCTCTTCTTCGATCGCACTGCCCATGTCCATGCCATCCTCGCTTCTTCTTCGCAACGTGCGTCCGCTGGGTGCCGCGCCGCTCGACGTGCTGGTGCAGGACGGCCGGCTCGCGGCGCTCGGCCCGGCCTTGCAGGCGCCGAACGGCTGCGCGGTCGAGGAGGGCGGCGGCGCCTTGCTGCTGCCCGGCCTGGTCGAAGGCCACACGCATCTGGACAAGACGATGTGGGGCATGGACTGGTACCGCAACGAGGTCGGCACCCGGCTCATCGACCGGATCGACAACGAGCGCGCCTTCCGCCACGCAAGCGGGCACGACGCCGGTGCGCAGTCGCTTGCGCTCGCCAAGGCCTTTCTCGCGCTCGGCACGACGCGCCTGCGCACGCATGTCGACATCGACACGCAGGCCGGGCTGCGCCATCTCGACGGCGTGCTGCGCACGCGCAGCGTGTTGCGGGACGTGCAGCAGATCCAGATCGTCGCCTTCCCGCAGTCGGGCCTGCTGCAGCGTCCCGGCACCGACGCGCTGCTCGACCAGGCGATGGCCGCGGGCGCCGACGTGCTCGGCGGACTCGACCCCTGCGCCATCGACGGTGACCCGGTGCGCTCGCTCGACACCCTGTTCGGCATCGCCGAGCGCCGCGCGTGTCCGATCGACATCCACCTGCACGAGCCGGGCGCGATGGGCGCGTTCTCGCTCGAACGCATCCTCGAGCGCACGGCCGCGCTCGGCATGCAGGGCCGGGTCGCGATCAGCCACGGCTTCTGCCTCGGCGACCTGCCGGCGAACGAGCGCGACCCGCTGCTCGCGCGCATGGCCGCGCTCGGCGTGGCGCTGATCACCAGCGCGCCGCCGTCGCGCAGCGTGCCGCCGCTCATGGCCTGCCGGCAGGCGGGCGTGACGGTGCTGGGCGGCAACGACGGCATCCGCGACACCTGGTCGCCCTATGGCAACCCCGACATGCTGGAGCGCGCGATGCTCATCGGCCTGCGCTACAACCTGCGCCGCGACGACGAGCTCGACGTGGCGCTCGATTGCGTCACCGAAGCGGGCGCGCGCGGCTGCGGCTTCGGAGCCTACGGCCTCGCGCCCGGCTGCCGCGCCGACCTGGTGCTGCTCGATGCGCAGACCGTCGCCGAGGCGGTGGTCGCGCGGCCGGTGCGGCGGCTCGTGGTGGCGGGCGGCCGCATCGTGGCGCGCAACGGCGAGCTGCTGCCCGACGCGGTGCCTGCATGACGGTGGCAGATACGCCGGTACGCCGCGAGGGCGGCATCGGCTTCGCGCTGCTGATCGTGCTCGTCGCGCTCAACCTGCGCGCCTTCTACACCTCGAGCAGTCCGCTGCTCGAAAGCATCCGCAGCGCCACCGGCCTGGGCTTCCAGTGGGCCGCGATGCTCACCGTGCTGCCGATGATGACGATGGGGCCGATGTCGCTGGCAGGCGTCGCGATCGGCCGGCGCTTCGGCGAGCGCGCGGCCATTCTGCTCGGGCTGGCGACGATCGCCGCGTCCTGCGCCAGCCGTTTCTTCGTCACCGGCGATGCGCTGCCGCTGCTGCTCAGCGCCGCGCTGGCGGGCGCCGGGGTCGGGCTCGTCCAGGCCCTGATGCCCGCGGTCATCAAACGCAATTGTCCGGCCCGCATGGGCATCGCGATGGGCCTGTATTCCGCCGCGCTGATGGGCGGCGGCGGCCTGGGCGCGATGGGCAGTCCCTGGGTCGCGCGCCTCGCCGGCGCATGGCAGGCCGGGCTCGCGGTGTGGGCGCTGCCGGCGCTGCTCGCGCTATGGGCATGGTCGCGCAGCGCGTATGCCGCGCCGGTGTCCGCGCGCGTGCCCGGCGCGCGCACCGACGCGGGCTGGCTGCGTTGCTTCGCGAACCGCCGCGCCTGGCTGCTGGCGGTCTACTTCGGCCTGGTCAACGGCGGCTACACCAGCCTGGTCGCGTGGCTGCCGCACTTCTATGCGCAGCAGGGCTGGAGCGCGGCGCAGGGCGGCGCGATGCTGGCGCTGATGACGGCCGCGCAGCTGGTTTCGGCGCTGCTGCTGCCCGCACTCGCACGCGGCCGGCGCGACCTGCGGCCGTGGCTCGCGCTCACGCTGCTGGCGCAGCTCGCGGGTTTCGCTGGGCTGCTGCTGAACGCACCGGCGGCCGCGGCCATCGTGGTGGTGCTGGGCTTCGGCCTCGGCGGCTCCTTCGCGCTGTGCATGGTGCTGTCGCTCGACCATCTGCCCGATCCCGCGCAGGCCGGCACGCTGGCCGCGTTCATGCAGGCGGTCGGCTTCATGATCGCCGCCCTGGCGCCCTTCGTGACCGGCGCGGTGCGCGAGCACACGGGCAGCTTCGGCTTCGCGTGGGCCTACCTGGGCGCCGTCGTCGTGCTGCTGCTGCCGTTGAGCTGGCGCCTCGATCCGCGCGGCTATGCGCGGGCGACGGCCGGGCTCTTCGGCTCGCCGACCTCGGCGCGCGCGGTGCCGCTCGGCCGTGCGGCCCATGCCGCGGCCGAATGAGCGGCCGTGACGCAGCGCGCGGGCGCGTCCTTCACTTGAGCGGGCCTTTCTTTTCCAGGATCCTGAATTCCTTCACCACGTGCGGCATCAGCTTCGCGAGCTGAGGCACGACCACGCTCTTCAGCGTCGCGATCGAGGTGGCACGGATCTGTTGCGCGATTTCCGTTCCCTCGCCGCGCCGCGTGGCGACGATCAGCGTGCGGCGCATGGCCGGCCCGGGCAGCGGCAGCACCCGCACCGCGTGCGGCTGGACGCCCGACTTGAGCAGGATCAGCGGCGTCATCACCGTCCAGCCGAAGCCGCCGGCGACCATGCGCACGACGGCGTCGGTGGTGTCGAACTGGTAGCGCACCGGCGCCTGCATGCCGGCGCTCTCGAGGTAGCTCTGGATGCGCGTGAGCATGTGCGCGTCGCGCCCGTAGCGGATGAAGTCGAGCTTGGCGCCCAGGCTCTTGACGTCGCTGACCTTGCCGCGGTGCGAAGCCGGAATGGCCAGCACGAAGGGCTCGCTGCAGATCGGCAGCGCCTCGACCTCCGGCGGAACCGGCGTCTCGTCCGAGGTGATGATGACGTCCGAGCGGCGCTCCAGCAGCGCCGGAATGCCGGTCGCCTTGAAGCCCGAGGCGATCGTCCATTCGAAGGCGAGTTCGCGCAGCTGCGACAGCACGGTGACGCCGGCGGTCGACGCGAAGCTGTCCAGCATGCCGATGCGCAGCAGCGGCAGCCGGCCGGAGCCGCTGTAGCGCATCTGGTCCTCCAGCTTGTGCGCGGCGGTGACGATCTCGAGCGCGTGCTGGCAGACGGATTGCCCGACCAGCGTCAGCACCGGCGGCCGCACGGAGCGGTCGAAGAGCTTGACGCGCAGCGCCTGCTCCAGCGCGGTGACCGACTGCGACACCGCTGCTTGCGTCAGGTTGAGTTGTTCGGCCGCCGCGGTCATGGTGCGTCGTTCCACGACAGCCAGGAAGACCTCGAGCAGGCGCAGCGTGAGGCTGAGCGGTGGCGATCCCGCGGTCAGGCCCTGAAGGGCCGCCGCAGCGACGGCTGCGTCGTCTTGCATTGCTAGTTGCTCCAACTTATAGTTTGTATAAATGTAAGGGCTTGGTGTCCTGCCAGCCATTCTCACGGAGACACGATGAAAAGATTCCTGCGCGCGGCCCTGGTCCTCGGCCTGCTGGGCGGCGCGGGCGGCGCCGTTGCCGCCTATCCCGATCATCCCGTGCGCATCATCTTGCCCTATGCGGCAGGCGGCGGCGCCGACGTGCTGACCCGCACGGTCGCGGACGCGCTCGGCAAGCTTTGGAAGCAATCGGTGCTGGTAGACAACCGGCCCGGCGCCGGCGCCACCATCGGCACGGACATGGTGGCCAAGGCGCCGGCCGACGGCTACACGCTGCTGATGACGGCCGGCACGATGGCTGTCAGCCCGGCCGCGTATCCGAAACTGCCTTACGACGTGCTGAAGGACTTCGCGCCCATCACCATGGTCGCCGAATCGCCCTACGTGCTCGCCGTCAACGCGGCCGTGCCGGCGAAGACCGTGGCGGACCTTCTGAAACTCGCCAAAAGACAGCCCGGCAAGCTGAACTTCGGCTCGCCCGGCAACGGCACGCTGTCGCACCTGAGCTTCGAGCTGCTGTCCTTTCGCACCGGCACCCGCAGCACGCTGGTCAACTACAAGGGCAGCAATCCGGCGCTCACCGCGGTGATGGCGGGCGAGGTCGACTTCGTGCTCGACACGCCGGCCGCCGTGATGCCGCAGGTCGACGCCGGCAAGCTGCGCGCACTCGGCGTGACCTCGGCGGCGCGCAGCCGAGGCCTGCCGTCGGTGCCCACGTTGCAGGAGGAGGGCGTGCCCGACTTCGACGTCACGATCTGGTTCGGTCTGATGGCGCCCGCCCACACATCGCCCGAGATCGTGCGCCAGCTGCACGACGACGTGGCCAAGGTGCTGGCCGCGCCCGCCATGAAGGAGAAGCTCGGCCGCGAGCGCCTGGAGATCACCACCATGCAGCCCGACGAATTCGCCACCTACCTTCGCCGCGACGTCGCCAAGTGGGGCGACGTCGTCAGAAAAGCCAACATCAAGTTCGATTGAAACCATGAACCTGTCCATCACCCATTCCGACCGGCCGATCGGCGCCCGGGTCGCCAACGTCCGTCTGCCCGATCTGGATGAAGATGCGTTCCGCCGGATCCTCGATCTGGTGAACGAGCGCAGCGTCGTCACCATCGAAGGACAGGATCTGTCCGAGCAGCAGCAGATCGATTTCGCGCGCCGCTTCGGCGAACTGCAGAAGATCTTTCTGAAGGATGCGCTGTCGAGCCGCTACCCCGAACTCTTCGTGGTCTCGAACATCCTCGAGAACGGCAAGCCGATCGGCAGCACCGACGCGGGCGTGTACTGGCACACCGACGGCGCCTACCTGCCGAAGCCGCACAGCGTCTCGATGCTGTATGCCATCGAGGTGCCCGAGAAGGACGGCAAGGCCGTGGGCGACACGCTGTTCGCCGCCATGGGCGCGGCCTACGACGCGCTGCCGCAGGCCACGCGCGAGCAGGTCGACCGGCTGCGCGGCGTGCACAGCCTGCACTACCGCTACGCGACCAAGGCGGATGCCGCGCAGGACATGGCCGAGCTCACGCGGCAGTTTCCGCCGGTCTCGCATCCGCTGGCGATCCGGCACCCGGCCACCGGCCGCAAGTGCCTGTACCTCAGCGAGGGCTACACGACCCGCATCGAAGGCCTGCCCGAGGACGAGGGCGAAGCCCTGCTGAAGGCGCTGTGCGAGCACGTGGTGCGGCCCGAATTCCAGTACCGGCACCGGTGGGCGCCCGGCGACCTGCTGATCTGGGACAACCGCGCCACGCTGCATCGCGCCACCTTCGACTACGCGCTGCCGCAGCGCCGGCTGATGCGGCGCGCCACCGTCTCCGGCGAGGCCTTCGGGTAAGCACCGCCGCTGGAGGGCTTGCGGTGGATCGCTGTCGGACTTATAGTTAATATAAGCAAAGGCACTGTCTAGCCTCGCTCCCATTCAACCGAGGTGAACGATGGATTCCTCAATCACGCTGCGCCACTTTCCCCCCTCCGACACCGGCGCCGGCCGGCCGGAACGCGAGGTCGTGCTGAAGGGCCCGGGCATCGGCGCCGAGGTCCGGGGCGTCGACGTGGCCCGTGGCCTCGACGACGAAGCCTTCGAATTCGTGCGCAATGCGCTGCACGAGTATTCGGTGATCGTGCTGCGCGACCAGGACCTGGCACCGGCCGAGCAGACGGCCTTCACGAAGCGGCTGGGCGAGATGCGCGTCTCCTTCTACAACCGCTATGGCGTGCCCGGACATCCCGAGCTGTCGGTGGTCTCCAACATCAGGAAGGAGGACGGCGAGGCGATCGGCATCGCCGACGCCGGCATGCTCTGGCACACCGACGCCTCCTACCTGAAGACGCCGGACATGTACACGGTGCTCTACGGCCTGCAGATACCGCAGCGCGACGGCCAGGTGCTCGGCGACACGGTCTTCACCAGCGCCTGGCGGGCCTACGAGGCCTTGCCCGAGGCGATGAAGAAGCGCATCGCAGGCCTGCGCGCGACGCACAGCTTCATCCATCACCTGGACAAGAAGAAGCGGGCCGGCAACCTCAAGCGCGCGCCGCTCACCGAGGCGCAGAAGGCGGAGCTGCCCGATGTCGACCATCCGATCGTGCGCACCCATCCGGTCAACGGCCGTCCCTGCCTGTTCGTGACGGAAGGACATACCAGCGCCGTGGTCGGGTTGTCCGAGGACGAAAGCGACGCGCTGCTCGAGGCGCTGTGGACACAGCTGAAGAACCCCGCCTTCCACTACCGGCACAGCTGGCGCAAGGGCGACCTGATCGTCTGGGACAACTGCGCGGTGCACCACCTCGCGGTCTTCGACTACGGCGACATTCCGCGCCGGCTGCATCGCGCGGGCATTCTCGGCCCGGAGCCTTTCTAGGCGCAGCCGTTGCGAAGCGGAAAGGAAGGGCGAATGAAGCACCACGGTCTGCGCAGAAGCCTGCTCGCCGGCATGGCCGGGCTCGCGCTGTTCGGCGCTGTCGCGGCCCAGGCCGGCGACTATCCGAGCAAGCCCATCCGTCTCGTCGTCGCCTACCCGCCGGGCGGACCGCTCGACATCCTCGCGCGCGTGCTCGCCGAGCCGCTGGGCACGGCGCTCGGCCAGCCCCTGATCATCGAGAACCGCGCGGGCGCGGGCGGCGTCATCGGTTCGGACTTCGTCGCCAAGGCGCAGCCCGACGGCTACACGATCCTGCTCGGCTCGACGCCGCTGGCGATCCAGGAAACGCTCTACCGCAAGCTGCCCTATTCGGCCACGCGCGACCTGACGCCGATCGCCAACCTCGCGGAAGGCCCGCAGGTGCTCGTCGTCGGCAGCGCGGTGCCGGTGAAGACGGTGCAGGAACTGATCGACTACGGCCGTGCGCAGCACGGCAAGCTCAACTACGCCTCGCCGAGCGCGGGCGGAACCAACCACCTCGCGGCGGAGCTGCTCAAAATGCGCGGCGGCTTCGAGGCCACGCACATCGCGTACAAGGGCGGGGCGCCGGCGGAAATCGCCATCATCAGCGGCGACGTCGCGTTCGGCTTCGGCGCGCTGACGGGCTCGCTGCAGCAAGTCCGGCAAGGCCGCCTGCGCGCGCTGGGCGTGACGTCGAAGCAGCGCTGGCCGAGCGCGCCGGACGTGCCCGCCATCGCCGAGACGCTGCCGGGCTTCGATGTCAGTTCCTGGTACGGCCTGCTCGGGCCGGCCGGCATGCCGGCGGAGGTCGTGCAGCGGCTCAACAGCGAGGTCAACAAGATCCTCGCGCAGCCGGCGATGAAGAAGCGCCTGGTCGATCTGGACCTGCTGCCCGCGCCGGGCACGCCGGCCCAGTTTCGCGCCTACCTTCACCAGAACATCGACATGTGGGGCAAGGTCGTCAGGGACGCCGGGATCACCGTCGACTGAAACAACCATGACCACCGGCACACCGTCTCTCCGCATCGCAGTGCTCGACGACTACCAGGGCGTGGCCGCGCGGCTCGGGCCCTGGTCGTCCATCCCGGATGCCGAGCTCACGGCCTTCGCCGACCATCTGGACGATGTCGATGCGCTGGCCGAGCGCCTGGCGCCCTTCGACGTCGTCTGCCTGATGCGCGAACGCACGCGGATGCCGGCCGGGCTGCTGTCGCGCCTGCCGAAACTCAAGCTGATCGTCACGGCCGGCATGTGGAACGCGAGCCTCGATGTCGGCCATGCCGTGCGCCAGGGCATTGCGGTCTGCGGCACCACCTCGCTGCAATCGGGCACGCCGGAGCTGACCTGGCTGCTGCTGCTCGCACTGGCGCGGCGGCTGCCGGCCGAACTGGCCTCCGTGGCCGCGGGCGGCTGGCAGACCGCCGTCGGCGACGAACTCGAGGGCCGCGTGCTCGGCGTCCTCGGCCTGGGAACGATCGGCTCGAAAGTGGCGCGCGTGGCCAACGCCTTCGGCATGCGCGTGCTCGCATGGAGCGAGAACCTCACGGCCGAGCGCGCTGCCGAAGCCGGCGCCTCGCTGGTGAGCAAGGACGAGTTGCTGCGCAGTTCCGACTACGTCACGGTCCACATGAAGCTGAGCCCGCGCACGCGCGGCCTGATCGGCGCGCGCGAGTTCGGTCTCATGAAGCGCTCGGCCTTCCTGGTCAACACCTCGCGCGGGCCGATCGTCTCGGAGCCCGCGCTGATCGATGCGCTGCAGAGCGGACGCATCGCCGGCGTCGGGCTGGACGTGTTCGACGTCGAGCCGCTGCCGCCGGACCATCCGCTGCGCAGCCTGCCCCACGTGATCGCGACGCCGCACATCGGCTACGTGACCGAGCGCAACTACGCGCACTTCTACGCCCAGTTCGTCGAGGACATCCTGGCCTGGATCGCCAAGGCGCCGGTGCGCGTGCTCGATGCCGACCGGTCCTCGCTGCAAACCGTCTAGGAGATCCGCTCTTGGCATCGTCTTTCTTCTCCGATTTCGCCGACTTTGCCGCGCAAGCCGCGACGACGGGATTTCCCGCTCTGGCGCAGCAGCGTGCGCTCGACGGCATCACCGACTGTGTGGGCTGCATCGCGGCCGGCCGGCGCGAGCCGCTGGCGGGCAAGTTGCTGCGCGCGCTGCCAGGCCGCGCCTTCGAGGGCAGCATCGATGCCGAGACCGCGGTCATGGCCTTCAGCGACCGCGCGGCCCTGCCGACGGACGCGGCGATCTTCAACGGCGCGCTCGCGCATGCGATCGACTTCGATGATTCGAGCCATCCCGCCTATGCGCACACCAGTGCGGTGCTGGTGCCGACCTTGCTCTCGGCCAGCGCGATGGCGCGCGTGTCGGGCACGGATGCCATCAACGCCTACATCGTCGGCCTCGAGATGTTCGGCAAGCTGGCGCGCGGCATGAACAACCGCCACTACGAGAACGGCTGGCATGCCACCAGCACTTTCGGGACGATCGCTGCGGCGGCCGCGGCCGCCATGCTGCTGCGCCTGCCCGCCGCGCAGATCGCCGGCGCGCTGAATCTCGCGACCTCCTTTGCTTCGGGCCTGCGCGCGCACTTCGGCACCATGACCAAGCCGCTGCATGCCGGCATCGCGGCGCGCAACGGCATCCAGGCCGCGATGCTGGCGCGCGAAGACTTCGGTTGCGCGAGCGCGGCCCTGGACCATCCCTATGGCTTCGCGACCGTCTTCAACTGGGGGCCCGACAAGGCCGATCTCGGCGCCATGGGAAAGCCCGGCGAAGCGCTCGAGATCCTGACCGACTACGGCCTGTCGCTGAAGGCCTTCCCGTCCTGCGGCGCGACCCATCCCGGCATCGAGGCGGCGACCAAGGTCCACCGGTGGCTGGCCGGCCGCAAGCCGCGGCGCGTTCGCATCGGCGTGCCGGAGCTCTCCTTCCGGCCCCTGATCCATCATTCGCCGAAGACGCCGCTGGAGGGCAAGTTCAGCCTCGAGTTCTGCGTCGCGGCCGGGCTGCTGGACGGCCAGGTCCGCATCGACACCTTCACGCAGGCGCGCGTGTCCTCGCCCGACATCGTCGGGCTGATCGCGCGCACCACGATGGAGGTGGACGAGCGCGTGCGCTTCGATCCCGAATGGGCGACCGCGGTGCGGGTCGAGACCGAGGACGGCGCGATGCACGAGGAACTGGTGCCGCTCGCGATCGGCAAGGTGGGCCGCTGGTTCAGCGAGAACGAGTTGCGCACCAAGTTCCTGGATTGCTGCCGCGGTGTGCTGGCGGACGACCGGGCCGACGGCCTGTTCCGCACACTGCGAGATCTGCCGTCGCTCGATTCGCTCGCCACGCTGCAGCGCCAGCTGCATGTGGCATCGCGACAGGCCGAGGCCCGGGACACCGCGAGCGTCGCGGCCTAGCGCCAAGGAGAAAGCAGCCATGGCCACCGTCACTCCCAGCGGCGCCGCGCTCGGCGCCGAGATCCGCGGCATCGATGCCTCGGTGCCGCTCTCCGACGCCGGCCTCGCGCTGGTGCTGCAGGCCCTGCACACGCACAAGGTGGTCGTGCTGCGCGATCAGCTGCTGCAGCCTGTGCAGCAGATCGCTTTCTGCGCGCGCTTCGGATCGCTCGAGGAACACGTGCTGGCGCAGTTCCTGGTGCCGGGCCATCGCGAGCTGGTGCGGGTGTCGAACGTGCTCGACGAGGCGGGCAAGCCGATCGGCCTGGTCGATGCCGGGCGCCTCTGGCACAGCGATGGCGCCTTTCTCGACAAGCCGAACCTCTATTCGATGCTGTATGCGATCGAGATCCCGCACGGCGCTGACGGGCGCTCGCTCGGCGAAACGTGGTTTGTCGATACGGCCAAGGCTTACGGGTCGCTGCCCCGGGCGATGAAGCAACGCATCACCGGCCTCACGGCCCTCAATTCGCTCGAGGCCGTGTACGCGGCCATGCACAAGGACAAGGCGGCGCTGAACCGGCCGCCGCTGACCGAGGCGCAGCGGCGCGGCGTCGTGCACCCGGTGGTGCGCGTGCATCCGCACAGCGGCCAGCTGTGCCTGTATGTGAGCCGCGCCGCGACGGTGCGCATCCTCGGGCTCGCCGAGGAGGACAGCCGCGCGCTCATCGACGAGCTCGCCGACTGGTGCGTGCGCGACGAGATGCAATACCACCACCGTTGGCGCGAAGGCGACCTGCTGATCTGGGACAACTGCGGCGGCCAGCACCTGGCCATCGGCGACTACGCGCTGCCGCAACGGCGCCTGATGCACCGCGCCACCGTCGCCGGTATCGAGCCCGTCGGTGCGCCCGCGCACGAGAGCGCCACCGCCGACGCCGCATGAACACGCGCATTCCAGGACCCGAACGATGACGATGGAACAGATCATTCCCAGCGGCGCCCCCCTCGGGGCCGAGATCCGGGGCATCGACCTCGGCGCCGGCGTGGACGATGCGACGGTCGAGCGCATCAAGGCCGCGCTGCATGCGCACAAGGTGGTCGTGCTGCGCGACCAGTGGCTGACGCCGGACCAGCAGATCGCGTTCTGCAGCCGCATCGGAACGCTCGAGCCGCACGTGCTGCCGCAGTACCTGGTGCCCGGCTATCGCGATCTGGTGCGTGTCTCCAACGTGCTCGACGCCGCCGGCCAGCCGATCGGCATGATCGATGCCGGCCGCGTGTGGCACAGCGACGGCGCCTTCCTCGAACGGCCCAACATGTACTCGATGCTCTATGCGCTGGAGATACCCGCCGACGCCGACGGCAACCCGCTCGGCGCGACCCTGTTCGCAAGCACCGCGGCCGCCTACGACCGGCTGCCGGCCGCGACGAAGGCCCGGATCGCGGATTTGAAGGCGGTCAATTCGCTGGCCGCGGTCTACGAATCACTGCGGCGCTCGAACGCAGCCGCCCAGCGGGCGCCGCTGACCGAGGCGCAGAAGCGCGAGGTCACGCATCCGGTCGTGCGCACCCATCCGCACACCGGCGAGAAGTGCATCTACGTGAGCAAGGCCGCGACGCTGCGCATCATCGGCCTGCCCGAGGACGAAAGCCGCCAGCTCATCGACGAACTCGCCGACTGGTGCGTACGCGACGAGATGGTGTATCGGCATCGCTGGCAGGTCGGCGATCTGCTCATGTGGGACAACTGCGCGAGCCAGCATCTCGCCGTCGGCGACTACGCGCTGCCGCAGCGGCGTCTGATGCATCGCACCACCGTCGGCGGCAGCGTGCCCTTCTGAAAAAGAAAGAACCCATGAACGCCCGTGTCAAAGCCAAGCTCGCCCGCGGGGAAACCGCGACCATGGTGCTCGTCAACTACCCGTCGCCGGCGCTGGTCGAGAAGGTCGGCGCGCTCGGCTTCGACATCGCCTTCATCGACACCGAGAAGGGCAGCGCCACCACCGAGCGCATCGAGGAGATGTGCCGCGCCGCGCGCGCGGCCGGCATCGCCGCGCTGGTGCGGCCCTGGAGCAGCGATGCCAACCTGATCAGCCGCTACCTCGACCTCGGCGCCGACGCCGTCATGGTCGCGGCCGTCGACACGCCGGAGGCGGCGCGCGCGCTTGTCGAAGCGGTGCGCTATGCGCGCTTCGCCGACCACGACCAGAAGCTGGTGGTGGCGATGATCGAATCGCCGCAGGCCATCGAACGGCTGCCGCAGCTGCTGGCAGTCGAGGGCATCGACATCTGGTTCATCGGCCCGAACGACCTCGCCCATCGCATGGGCCATCCGGGCAACGCGGCCCATCCCGATGTGCGCGCGGCCGTGCTCTCGACCTTGCGCGCGATCTCGGACGCGGGCGCCATCGCGGGCACGCTCGTCACGCCGCAGACGGTGGGTGCGCTGGTCGATGCCGGCGCGCGGCTGCTGATGACGCGGGTGTCCGATCTGCTGGCGATCGGCGCCGAGACCTTTCATCGCGCCAACGAAAGGCGACCATGATGCGCTTCAAGTTTCTTGCGCTGGCGGCGGCCGCTGCCGTGCTCGCGTGGTGGGCCGGGCCGGCGGCCGCCGACTATCCGGACAAGCCGATCCGCATGGTCGTGCCCTATGTGGCGGGCGGCAATCTCGACGTCATCGGCCGTCTGTTCGCGCAGGCGCTGACCGAGGAACTCGGGCAGGCGGTGGTCGTCGACAACCGGCCCGGCGCGAACGGCAACACCGGCACGGAAACCGTGGTGCGCTCGCCGGCGGACGGCTACACGCTGGCCATGGTCTCGGCCGGAACGATGGCCATCAATCCCTCGCTCTATCGCGGCAGCATGCCTTTCGATCCCGAGAAGGACTTGGTGGCGGTGTCGCTGGTGGCTTCGGGGCCGATGGTGCTCGAGGTCAATGCCGCGCTGCCCGTGCACGACGTGGGCGAGCTGATCGCGTACGCCAAGGCGAATCCGGGCAAGCTCAACTTCGGCAGCGGCGGCAACGGCACGCTGTCGCACCTGTCGCTCGAGATGCTGCGCGCGCGGGCCGGCGTCGACATCGTGCACGTGCCTTACAAGGGCACCTCGCTGGCGGTGAACGATCTGCTGGCCGGCCATATCCAGGGCATGTTCGACACGCTCAGCACGGCGGCGCCGCTGATCAAGGAAGGCCGCATCCGCGGCATCGCGGTGACCTCGGTGAAGCGTTCGCAGGCGATGCCGCAGCTGCCGACCGTCGGCGAGACCGGCGTCAAGGACTACTCGGCCGATGCCTGGTCCGGCCTCGTCGCGCCGGCGGGCACGCCGCGCGAGGTCGTCAGGAAGCTGCAGGCCGCGGTGGCGAAGGTCGCTGCCCAGGAACAGACGCAGAAGCGCCTCGCGCTGGTCGGCAGCGAAGCGGTCGGCAGCACGCCGGAGCAGTTCGCTTCCATCGTCCACGCGGAGCGCGCGCGCTGGGCCGAGATCGTCAAGGTGTCGGGCGCACACGTCGATTGAAGCGCACCGTCACCCGCAGGCCCTGCGCCTCGTTCGGATTCGACGCCAGCTCGACCGTGGCGCCGAAGCCGCGTGCGATCTCGCGCACGATCGCCAGGCCGAGGCCCGTGCCCTCGGTGCCTTGCGAGACGCGGTAGAAGCGCTCGAACACGCGCTCGCGCGCTTCGGGCGGAATGCCGGGGCCGTTGTCTTCCACCGAGAGCTCGACCTCGTCGCCGATCGTGCGCACGCCGACGGTCACGCGGCCTTCCTCGGGCGTGTAGCGCAGCGCGTTGTCCAGCAGGTTGACCACCAGCGCGTCGAGCAGCGCCGGCTGTGCCTGCACCCAGGCCGGCGCGGGCGCCTCCATGCCGAGGTCGATGCGGCGGCGGTCGGCCAGCGCGGCCAGTTGCTCGATGCTGCGCAGCGCGGCCGCGGCGAGGTCGACGCGCTCGAGTCCGCTGTAGGCATCGCGGTGCTCGGCCTGCGCGAGCAGCAGCAGCTTGTTGGTGACGTCGACCAGGCGGCGGTTGCTGGTCTGCATCGCCAGCCACAGGGCATCCATGTCGGCGCGGCGCGTGTCCCACTGCTGGCGATGCTGGCGCGTGTAGCGCGCGAACTCGATCTGCGAGGCCTGCAGCGCCAGCGGCGTGCGCAGCTGGTGCGCGGCATCGGCGACGAAGCGGCGCTGCGCCTCGGAGTGCGAGCGCAACTCGCGCACGAAGCGGTTGATGGTGTCGGCCACGGGACGCAGCTCGGTGTGCAGTGCGCGCGCATCGACCGCGAAATCCAGGTGCAGCGGATCGTGCTGCGCGAGCTGGCGGCTCAGGCGCACCACCGGCCGCAGCTCCCAGGTCAGCGCCAGCGTGGTCAGCACGATCGCCAGCAGCAGCGCGATCAGCAGGTATTCGATCGAGGGCAGCCACAGCGCGCGCAGCATGTGGTCGCGGCTGCGCGTGGTCTTGCCGACCGCGATGGTGATGTCCTCGGCGCCGCCGACGTCGTACATCGAGCGCGTGGTCAGCACCGCGCGCAGCGGCAGGCCGTCGAATTCGGCGTCGTACCACTGCGCACGGTCGACACCCGCGGGCCTGCGCACCCGCGGCAGCGGGAAGTCCGGCGAGCCTGCCAGCAGCGCACCGCTGGTGTTGGTGACGCTGATGAAGACGCGATCGCGGTCCGGCGAGACGAACAGGCTCAGCGCGGACGGCGGCACGCTGGCCTGGACATCGTCGCCTTCCCAGATCAACCGGTCCGACAGCACCTTGGCCGAGGACAGCAGGTCGTGGTCCTGCACGTAGTCGGCCACCGCGGCCGCGTTGCGCCAGCTCAGGTAGCCGCACACGCCGACGAACACCGACAGCGGCAGCAGCAGCCAGGCCACCAGGCGCAGGCGAAGGCTGGCCATGCGATGCGGCGCCTAGGCCTCTTCGCGCGTTCGAAGCAGGTAGCCGACGCCGCGCAAGGTGATGATGGTGGCCTGCGCGCCCTCGAGCTTCTTGCGCAACCGGTGCATGTAGAGGTCGATCGCATCGGCGCTGGGTTCATCGTCGAGGCCGAAGATGCTGTCGATCAGCGCCTGCTTGGAAACCGTGCTGCCGGCCTTGCGCATCAGCGTCTCCAGCAGCGTGCGCTCGCGCGGCGGCAGCGCGAGCGCCTGGCCTGCGAGCGCGAACTGCCGCGTGCGCAGGTCGTAGTGGAGGTCGCCGCAGACGATGTCGTTGGCCTTGCCGGGCACCTGGCGGCGCAGCAGCGCCTTGACGCGCGCCACCAGCTCGCGGATCTCGACCGGCTTCACGAGGTAGTCGTCGGCACCGATCTCCAGGCACAGCACCTTCTGGTCGAGCGAGGCGGCGGCGGTGAGGATGATCACCGGCACGTCGTCGCGGCGTTCCCGCAGCCGCCGCAGCACGCCCTTGCCCGAGAGGCCGGGGATGTTGAGGTCCAGCAGCACGACCTCGTAGCGCGCCTGGCGCAGCAGCGCGTCGGCAGCGTCGCCGTCCTCCACATGATCAACCACGAAGTCCTGCGCGCGCAGCAGGCTGGACAGCCAGAGGGCGAGCTGCGGGTTGTCTTCGATCAGCAGGAGCTTCATGGGGCGGCGGGACGGGTCCCGCAATTCTAGGGAACGCGTCCCGGGTGCTTGACATCGGCTTTCATCGCTATAACATATGTTTTTACATGTTTTTTCAGCGGGAGCCCGATGGCAGCGCAACAGCAGGTTTCGTTCGGATTCATGATCGCCGCCGTGGACAAGGCCGGCACCTCCGATGCCGATCTCTACAAGGGGATGATCGAGGACGCCCAGTTCGGCCATGGGCTCGGCTACGAGACCGTGTGGACGGTGGAGCATCATTTCTCGGACTACTTCCCGACGCCGAGCCCGCTGCTTCTCTTCTCGCACATCGCGGCGCTGTGCCCGGGCCTCGGCCTCGGAACGATGGTGCTGGTGACGCCGTGGCACAACCCGGTGCGGCTCGCGGGCGAGATCGCGATGCTGAGCCTGCTGTCGAAGGGCCCGCTGCACCTGGGCCTCGGGCGCGGCGCGGCGCCGCTCGAATACGACGCCTTCGATCTGAAGCTGGAGAACGCCAAGCAACTGTTCGAGGAAGCCTGGAAGATCCTCGACCTGGCGCTGAAAGGCAAGCCCTTCAGTTTCGAAGGCAAGCATTTCAAGGTGCCGCTCGACATCCGCCTGCGTCCCGATGCGAAGCGCGACAACATCCACTTCTACGGCGCGATCGGCAGTCCGGACAGCGCCACCAAGATCGCCGAACTCGACCTGCCGCCGATCTGCAACGGCACTTTGCCGTTCGAAGTGCAATCCAAGGTGCTTGCAACCTGGGCCGAGGTCACGCGCCAGCGCGGCGGCAACACCGACGTGACCAAGCCGGTGGCCATCAGCTGCATCATCGCCGACAGCGACGACGAGGCCGAGGCGCTTGCGCGCCAGTACATGCCGCGCTGGTTCCAGCTGCAGGTCGAGCACTACAAGCCCGACGCCAACGGTTTTCCCGAGATCGCCGACTACCAGTCCTTCGCCAAGGTCCACGAGCGGCGCAAGTCGATGTCGAACCCCGACAACCTCGGCCCCTTCTCCCAGGTCCAGCTCTTCGGCTCGCCGAAGACGGTGCGCGAGCGCGTGCAGAAGTACATCGACGTCGGCTTCAACAACCTGATCGTCATGACCGCCACGCCGGACATCCCGCAGGCCATGCGCAGGCGCTGGCTGAGCCGCTTCGCCGCGGAAGTGGCGCCGCATTTCTCGCCGTCGTTCGGCACGGCCCGGCCATGAATGCCGGAGCTCGCGCCGGGGCGCCGCTGATCGTCGGCATCGGCGGCACGATCCGGGAGCGATCGAGCTCGGAGATGGCGCTGCGCCATGCGCTGGCCGTGGCGCGCCGGCGCGGCGCCGAGACGATGCTCATCGCCGGCCCGTCGCTCGTGTTCCCGATGTACTCGCCGGAGTCCGCGGCACGCGGCGCCGAACTGCGCGGCTTCATCGACGCGCTGCGGCGCAGCGACGGCATCATCGTCTCGTCCCCCGGCTACCACGGATCGATCTCCGGCCTGCTGAAGAACGCGATCGACTATGTCGAGGACTTGCGCGGCGATGCACGGCCCTATTTCGAGGGCCGCCCGGTCGGCTGCATCGCCTGCGCCGCCGGGCACCAGGGCGCAGGCACCACGCTGTCGGCGCTGCGCGACATCGTCCATGCGCTGCGCGGCATGCCGACGCCGATGGGGGTCACGATCAACACGGCCACGCGCGTCTTCGACGAGGACGGCGTCTGCCTGGACGCCGGCGCCGCGCGCCAGCTCGAGGTGATGGCCGCGCAGGTGGTCGATTTCACCGGCTTGCTCGCGTCGGCCGGGCAGCGCGCGGGGGCCGCGGCCTTCGCCTGAGGATCGCGCGCGCCACGCGCGCGCAGGGGCGAGTCCGTGGCCCCGGGCCTCGGGCCATCGCGCGCTCGTTCGCCACGTCGATCCATTACCATCGATGCCGGCTGACACAAACAACGCGAGACCCGAACGATCCCATGGCCAAGACATCGGCGGCATCCGCCGGCAAGCCCGCCGCCAAGAACGGCAAGAACGCCAAGCCCGCCAAGGCCGGCAAGAACGCCAAAGCCGCGAGCAGCGACGCCACCGCCGGCGTGCCCGGGAGCCAGCCGCACGACGCGAACGACCGTTACTTCGTCGAGCAATTCATTCCCTACCTGCTGAACCAGACGGCCACGCTGTTCAACCAGAAGTTCAAGCGCGATCTCAAGGCGCGCGACATGAGCGTGCTGCAGTGGCGCGTGCTCGCGGTGCTCAAAGGCGCGCCCGAGGCCTCGCTCACCGTGATTTCGCAAGAGGCCGCGATCGACCAGCCGACGCTGAGCCGGCTGGTCGACCAGATGGTCGAGCGGCAATTGCTCAAGCGTTCCCAGAGCACGGCCGATGCGCGCTTCCTGGCCATCACGCTGACGGCCCAGGGCGAACAGCTGTTCGACGACATGTGGCCGCTCGCCTGGAAGCACTACCAGCGCGGCATGCACGAGCTCAGTGAAGACGAAGCGACGACGCTCGTCGGCCTGCTGCAGAAGGTCCTGTCGAGCCTGCGGACCTTCTGAAGCGGTCTCTGCGGTTGCTCAGCCCGCTGCGGTCGCGGCGCCGGCGGTTTCCTGGGCCATGGCCGGCCGCTTGATCGCCAGACAGGTGAGCGTCGTGACCGCCCCGAGGAAGATCAGGTACAGCGACACCGGCGCCGAGGAGTGATAGGCGCCGAGCAGCGCCGTGGCGATGAAAGGCGACAACCCGCCGCTGAACACCGCCGCGATCTCGTGGCCCAGCGCGAGGCCGGAATAGCGGATGCTGGTGCCGAAGAAGCTGCTGAACAGCATCGGCTGCGTGGCGCACATGGCCGAGTAGCTGACGGTGTTCGCGAGCATGAACGCGAGGAAGATGTAGGTCGGGTCCTTGGTCCCGATCAGGGAGAAGAACGGAAACGCCATCAGCATCAGCGTGATCGAGCCGAACATGTAGATCGGCTTGGTGCCGATGCGGTCGGCCAGCGCGCCGAAGGCGATCAGCACCGGCATCTGGATCACGAAGGACACGATCATCGCCAGCAGGATCATGTCGTCCGGCGCGCCGACGAACTTGCCGAAGCCGAGCGAGAAGGCGACGAAGATGTAGGAGCTGCCGTTCTCCGCGACGCGCAGGCCCATGGCGATCAGGACTTCGCGCGGATGGCGCTTCAGGACTTCGAGCGCCGGCACCTTCGCTACCGTTTGGCCGGTGGCCTGCGCCTCGACGAAGGCCCGCGTCTCGGGCACCCGGGAGCGGATGTAGACGCCGACCGCGAAGACCACGATGCTCACGAGGAACGGCAGCCGCCATCCCCAGCCCATGAAGTCCTCGGCCGGCAGCCGCTGCGCCAGGTAGAAGGCCAGCGCCGAAAGCAGGAAGCCGAGGCTCAGGCCGGCCTGGCCGAAGGAGGAGTAGAAGCCGATCTTGCCCTTGGGCGCGCTCTCGGTGAGCATGAGGACGGCACCGCCCCATTCGCCGCCGGCGGCCAGACCCTGCAGGATGCGCAGCAGCACCAGCAGCACCGGCGCCCAGATGCCGATCTGTGCGTAGGTCGGCATCAGGCCCATCAGGAAGGTCGCGGCGCCCATCAGGACCAGCGTGGAGACCAGCGCGCGCTTGCGGCCGTAGCGGTCGCCGATGTGGGAGAACAAGAGGCCGCCGAAGGGGCGCGCCAGGAAGCCGATCGCGAAGCCGGCGAAGGCGCCGAGCGTGCCGACCAGCGGGTCGGTGCCGGCCGGGAAGAACAGCTTGCCGAACACCAGCGCCGCCGCGGTGCCGTAAAGGAAGAAGTCGTACCACTCGAGCGCGTTGCCGATCACGGACGACAGCAGCACACGGCGCGTCGCGGCGGCGCTGAGGGTACGCGCCGGTGCGCCGTCGTCATGGGGTGCGGTCATTCGGTCCTCCGATGGAGTTGGGGAAGCAGGAACTCGGCCAGGCAGGCGTTGAATGCCTCCGGCTGTTCGATGTTCGTCAGGTGGCCTGCATCGGCAATCACCTGCAGGCGGGCGCCCGGAATGAGTCCGACCAGTTCCTGCGAATGGCGCAGCGGCGTGGTCGTGTCGTGCTCGCCGACGAGCACCAGCGTGGGCGCGCGGATCTGGCCGAGATCGCCGGCGAAGTCGTCGCAGACGTTGGCCTCGATCGTCTTCAGGTAGCTGTCGGTCCGCAGGCTGGCGATGCTTTGCGTCAGCTCCGCGACCACGGCCGGCGAGGCGTTGGGCCCGACCAGGCTCTTCACCACCGCCGGCGCGATGTCCGAGGGGGTCTTGCCGCTTTGCAGCGGCTTCGAGCGCGCGCCGAGGAAGGCTTCGCGTTCCGCCGGCGTGCGCGTGTCGCGCGCGTCCGAACGCGCGTCGACCAGGGCGAGGGAGGCGACCAGGTCCGGATGCAGCAGCGCCAGCCGCTGCGCGACGCGTCCGCCGAGCGAGAGTCCGACCACATGCGCGCGCGCCGCGCCGAAATGGCGGATCACCCGTGCGACATCGTCCGCGAATTGCGAGATGCCGGTGGGCCCTTCGTAGTCGTCGCTTTCGCCGTAGCCGCGGAAATCCACGGCCACCGCCTGCGCATGCGCGCCGAAGCGGGCAAGCTGGCGATCCCAGTTCGACTTGTTGCCGCCGATGCCGTGCAGGAACACGAGCAGTTCGCCGCTTCCGCGCCAGCGGACCGCGATCGCGGGATGGGATCCGATCCGTTCCGTCTTCACGACGGATGCGCCTGCCTCATTCATCGTCACGTCCCAGGGGTGAGGGCCGGTTCAGCCCGTCGATCGATTTCCATCGATATGCAATTGTATTTACATATGCCTATGAAATGAATGTAGCAGTCGACCCCTGGGGTGTCAACGGCATCGTGACAGGGCCGTGAAGGCCCGCGCGGCGTGGCTCAGCGGACGGTGAAGGGCACGTCCGCCAGCTCGGTCGGCAGCGCCGGCAGGTCGCCGCCGACCCACTTGCGGTTGATCGCGTTCAGCTTGCCGTTGGCCATGTTGCGGTCGACGAAGGCATTGAGCCAGGCATTGAATTCCTTCTCGCCGAGCCGCGTCGCGAGGCCGTTGTACTGCCGCGCGAACTGGAACTTCTGCTCGAACTGCGCACCGGCCGGCGATCTGGCGAGCACGACGGCGATCAGGTTGGTGCTGCCGATGGCGTCGACCTGGCCCGAGAGCAGCGCCTGGATCGGCACCGCGTCGTCGTCGAAGCGTCGCACGTCCGTGCCTGGTGGCATGCCTTTGGTCAGCGCCACATCGGCAGCGCTGCCGCGCGCGGTGCCGACGCGCAGTTGCGCGAGGTCGTTCCAGTCGCGCACGGTGTCGGTCTTCTTGCCGTAGATCACGCCATCGAGCGTGGCGTAGGGCTTGGAGAATTGCACGGCCTTGGCGCGGTCCGGGTACATGCCGATCGCGGCGGCCAGCACGTCGACCTTGCCGGTGGTGAGGTAGCCCACGCGATTGCCCGCGGTGACGGGCACCAGCGCCAGCTTCACGCCCAGGTCGTCGGCCATCAGCTTGGCGACATCGATGTCGTAGCCGACATTCGCGCCGCTGGCATCGATGGAGCCCCATGGCGGAAATTCGGCCTGCACGCCGACCGTCAGCGTGCCCTTGCGCTTGATGCTGTCGATCGATTGCGCGCCGGCGTTCGCGCAGAAACAGAACGCCGCCGCCGCGCACAGCCAGAGGCCGATGGCAGCCGATCTGGAACGTCCGCCGATCGTGGATGCGAATCTCATGTCGAGCCTTTGGGTCTTTAGCGAAATGGACGAGCCGATGCGAAGGGCTGCACGGCGACGCGAGTGTAGGTGGATGGCGGCAGGGAAGCTTAGGGATAACCACGAGCGATCCGCACCGGTGCCGAAAGCTGGCCGAAAGACCGCGCTGCCTAGACTGGCTGCGCCCCGCGGCTGGCCTCGTCCCGCCCGCGGTCTTCCCACATTGCATCCAGGAGACCTCTCACCATGCGCGCCTTCCACCGCACCCTGCTCGCCACCGCCCTGTGCACCACCTTCGCCGCCGCCGCGCCGCTGGCCCAGGCCGCCGAGCCGATCACCATCATGGTGGGCGGCATCAACAAGATCATCTACCTGCCGGCCAAGCTGACCGAGGCACTGGGCTACTTCAAGGACGAAGGCCTGACGGTGGAGCTGCAGTCGCAGCCGGCCGGCGTCGATGCCGAGAACCAGCTGATCGCCGGCGCCGTGCAGGGCGTGGTCGGCTTCTACGACCACACCATCGACCTGCAGAGTAAGGGCAAGGAGATCGAGGCCATCGCGGTGTTCTGCAAGGTGCCGGGCGAGGTCGAGATGGTCTCCAGCAAGGCGGCGCCGACTTTCAAGACCATGGCCGATGCCAAGGGCAAGACGCTGGGCGTGACCGGCCTCGGCTCGTCGACCGATTTCCTCACGCGCTACCTGGCAGACCGCCAGGGCGTGGCCTCCAAGGACTACTCGTTGCTGCCCGTCGGCGCCGGCAACACCTTCATCGCGGCGATGAAGCAGGACCGCATCCAGGCCGGCATGACCACCGAGCCCACGATCTCGGAAATGCTCAAGACCGGCGATGCCAGGGTGCTGGTGGATCTGCGCACCGAGAAGGATACGAGCGCGGCACTGGGCGGCCTCTATCCCGCCGCGAGCTTCTATGTCCAGAACACCTGGGCCGAGTCGCACAAGGAGCAGGCCACCAAGCTGGCCCACGCCTTTGCCCGCACGATGGAATACATCCACACCCATTCGGCGGCCGAGATCGCCGACAAGGTGCCGCGCGACTACTACGGCAATGACAAGGAGCTGTACGTGAAGGCGCTCGAATCTTCGCTGCCGATGTTCACCACCGACGCGAAGATGCCGGCCGGCGGCCCGGAGACCGTGCTCAAGGTGCTGGCCACCTACAAGCCGCTCGTCAAGAGCAAGAACATCGACCTGTCCAAGACGTACAGCAACGCGTACCTGGCGGCGGGGGCCAAGTGAGCGACAGCACGCCGGCCATCGATTTCCGCGGCGTCTCGCTGCGCTTCATCTCCGCCGACGGCAATGCCACGGTGGCGCTGCGCAACTTCAACATGGCGGTGGCGCGCGGCGAGTTCGTCGCCATCGTCGGCCCGACGGGCTGCGGCAAGTCGACCACGCTCAACATGATCACGGGCCTTTTGAAGCCCACGGTCGGGGAGGTGCACGTGATGGGCAAGCCCGTCCAGGGCATCGATCCGCGCATCGGCTTCGTGTTCCAGGCCGACGCGGTGTTCCCGTGGCGCAGCGTGATCGACAACGTCGCGGCCGGCCCGATGTTCCGCGGCAAGCCGAAGCAGGAGGCCTACGCCATGGCCGAGGACTGGATCCAGCGCGTGGGCCTCGGCAAGTTCGGCAAGCACTACCCGCACCAGCTCTCGGGCGGCATGCGCAAGCGGGTGGCGCTGGCGCAGACCTTCATCAACAACCCCGAGATCCTGCTGATGGACGAGCCCTTCTCGGCGCTCGACATGCAGACCCGCACGCTGATGCAGGACGAACTGCTCAAGATCTGGTCGGGCACCGGCGGCTCGGTGGTGTTCGTCACGCACGACCTCGAGGAAGCGATCGCGCTGGCCGACCGCGTGTTCGTGCTGTCGGCGCGGCCGGGCACGCTCAAGCGCGTCTACGAGATCGATCTGCCGCGCCCGCGCGTGACCTCGACGGTGCGCTACGAGCCGAAGTTCATCGAGCTCTCCAAGCACATCTGGGACGATCTTCGCGAAGAAGTCACGCTCGCATGAATCCCACCGAATCCCGACCTTCCGGAGCCTCTTCATGACCGACCTTGCCTTGCCCGCCGTCCTGAGCGACGAAGCGCTGGCCCGCGAGTCCGAAATCGCTCAGGCGCGCATCCGCCGGCGCCGCCAGATGATCATCACACTGCGCGTGCTGGTGCTGGTGGTGGTGCTCGGCGGCTGGGAGCTGGCTGCGCGCCGCAAGTGGATCGACCCCTTCTTCTATTCGATGCCCTCGCTGATCTACGACCAGATCGTCGAGTGGATCCGCGACGGCACCTCGCAGGGTTCGCTGTGGATGCAGGTCGCGGTGACGCTGGAGGAAACCGTGATCGGCTTCCTGATCGGCGCCATCGCGGGCGTCATCTGCGGCATCCTGCTCGGGCGCAACAAGCTGCTGTCGGACGTCTTCAGCCTCTACATCCAGATCGCCAACTCGATCCCGCGCGTGGTGCTGGGCTCGATCTTCGTGATCGCGCTCGGGCTGGGGATGGCGTCCAAGGTCGCGCTCGCGGTCGTCATGGTGTTCTTCGTCGTCTTCGGCAATGCCTTCCAGGGCGTGCGCGAGGCCGACAAGTACATGATCGCCAATGCGCAGATCCTCGGCGCCTCGCCGCGCCAGGTGACGATGTCGGTCGTGATCCCGTCGGCCATGTCGTGGATCCTGGCCAGCCTGCACGTGAGCTTCGGCTTCGCGCTGGTCGGTGCCGTGGTCGGCGAATTCCTCGGCGCGAAAGAAGGCATCGGCCTGCTGATCTCGACCGCGCAGGGTGCGTTCAATGCCAGCGGCGTGTTCGCCGCGATGATCGTGCTGGCGGTGGTGGCGCTGCTCGCCGACTTCCTGTTGACCTCGCTGGAGAAGCGGCTGCTCAAGTGGAGGCCGGCTGCGTTCTGAGAACGGTCATGGCGGGCTGAAGATAATCCCGCCATGATCGCCCTCGACTGCTACTACAGCCTGTCCTCGCCCTGGGCCTATTTCGGCGGCCCGCAGCTGCAGGACATCGTGCGCCGCCACCATGTGCAGCTCACGCTCAAGCCCTACGACTTCCAGGCGGTGGTGCCGCAGACCGGCGGCATTCCGCTGAAGACGCGGCCCGAGCCGCGCCGCAGCTACCACGCGCTCGAGCTCGCGCGCTGGCGCGAGCATCTGGGCATGCCGCTGCATCTCGAGCCCGCGCACTATCCCAAGGGCGCGCCGGCCGATCCGGACTGGAACAAGTACCCGGGCTGGATGGTGATCGCCGCGCAGCTGCAGGGGCTGGATGCGCAGCCGCTCTCGCATGCACTCCTGCGCGCGCTGTGGGCCGAGCAGCGCGACACCTCGCAGGCCGAGGTGCGCATCACGGTGGCGGAGGAAAACGGCTACGACGGCGCGGCGCTGCAGGCGCTGGAGCAGACACCGGAGACTCAGGCGATCTACCGCGCCAACAGCGCCGAGGCGGTGGAGATCGGCGTGTTCGGCGCACCCACCTACGTGCTCGCCGGCGAGCGCTTCTGGGGCCAGGATCGATTGCCCTTTCTCGATCGCGCGCTGGACCGGCTGCGGGCCGGACGCCCGGATTGATCCGGCGCCACCGGGCGCGACGGGGCGACGATGGGCGCGGTGCCTGGTGCATGCGCCGCCCGGCCGTTCCGAAGGCGAATACCGAAGCGCTGATGCGCGAAGGTATTCCAGTGCGCGGGGCAGCAGATAATCCGCGGATGCGAATCCGCTTCACCAAGATGCAGGGCGCCGGCAACGACTTCGTCGTGCTGGACGAAACCCGCGGCACGCTCGGCCTGAGCGCGGCGCAGTACCGCTTCCTGGCCGATCGTCATTTCGGCGTCGGCGCCGACCAGGTCCTGAGCGTGCGGCCCGCGCCGTCGCCGGGCATCGATTTCCAGTACGTGATCCACAACGCCGACGGCGGCGAGGTCGAGCAGTGCGGCAATGGCGCGCGCTGTTTCATGCGCTTCGTGCGCGAGCGCGGTCTGACGGTCCAGAACACGGTGCGCGTGCAGACGCTGTCGGGCGTGATCGAGCCGCGCATGGGCGCGGACGGCCGCGTCACGGTCGATATGGGCGGGCCGGTCTTCGAGCCGGCGCAGGTGCCCTTCGACACCGCCGGCCTCGACCCGCAGCCCGAAGGCAGCTGGCAGCTCTGGCATCTGGCGCTCGGCACCCGGGCCGGCAGCGACCTCGTCGCGGTGGCCGTGCTGTCGATGGGCAATCCGCATGCGGTGCAGATCGTCGACGACGTCGACACCGCGCCGGTCGCCGTGCAGGGTCCGTTGATCGAACACCATCCGCGCTTTCCGCAGCGCGTCAACGCCGGCTTCATGCAGGTGGTCGACCGCACGCACCTGCGGCTGCGCGTGTTCGAGCGCGGTGCCGGCGAAACGCTGGCCTGCGGCACCGGCGCCTGCGCCGCGGTGGTCGCGGGCATCCGGCTCGGCCTGCTCGATGCGCGCGTCGATGTCGAGACACGCGGCGGGACGCTGACCATCGAATGGACCGGCGATGGCGCACCGGTCCTGATGACCGGACCCGCCGTCACCGTGTTCGAAGGCGACATCGAGGTGCCGGAGCAGCCATGAATCATTTCAACCAGGACGCCATGAACCCGATCACCGAAGACGACATCGCCAACTACCTGGCGAACACGCCGGATTTCTTCGAGCGCCATGCGCAGCTGCTGGCGCAGGTGCAGCTCACCAGCCCGCACGGCAACCGCGCCGTCAGCCTGCAGGAACGCCAGGCCGAGATGCTGCGCGAGAAGATCAAGGCGCTGGAGCATCGCGTGATGGACATGGTGCGCCACGGCACCGAGAACGTGGTCACGGCCGATCGCCTGCAGCGCTGGACCAGCGGCCTGCTCGCCACCCGCGATCCGCGCGGGCTGCCGACGCAGATCGCCGGCGAGCTGCAGTCGCTCTTCATGGTGCCGCAGACCGCGATCAAGGTCTGGGACTGCGACAGCAACTATCTCAGTGAACCCTATGCGCAGTGGGTCAGCGACGACGTCAAGGCGCTCGCGACTTCGCTGACGGCGCCGTATTGCGGGCTGAATGCGGGCTTCGAGGCCGCCAACTGGCTGCCCGAGGCGCATGCCGCGGTGTCGATCGCGCTGATCCCGCTGCGGCCCGAGGCCGCGATGCCGGCCTTCGGCATGCTGGTGCTGGCGTCGCCCGATGCACAGCGCTTCAATGCCGAAATGGGCACCGATTTCCTGGAGCGCATCGCCGAGCTCGCCTCGGGCGCGCTGTCGCGGCTGCGGCCTTGAGGCGATCGCTCTGGCGCGTGGTGCTGGGCGCGCTCGGGGTTCTCGCGGCGGGCTATGCGGCGATCGCCATCATGGTCTGGCTGCATGCCCTCGATCTGCTCGGTCATCCGCCGCAGCGGCCGGCCGATGCGGCGCTGGTCCTCGGCAATCGCGCGTACTGGGAGGGCCAGCCCAATCCCTGTCTCACCGGCCGCGTCGATGCCGGCATCGCACTGGCCAGGGAAGGCCTGGTGCGCGAACTCGTCATGAGCGGCGGCGTGGACAAGGAAGACGGGCGCATCGAGGCCGAAGTGATGCAGGCCCACGCGCGGCTGTCGGGCTATGCAGGGCCGCTGCTGCTGGAGCCGGTGTCGGCGTCCACGCGCGAGAACCTGTCGATGTCGCGCAGCCTGCTGCAGGCGGCGGGCATGAAGCGCGTGATCATCGTTTCCGAGCCGTACCATCTGTGGCGCGCCGAACGCCTTGCGCACGCGAGCGGCTTCGATCGGCTGTTCGATGTGCAGTACGCCGCGGCGCCGACCTCGTGCTGGCGCCGCTGGGGCATGCTTTTCAAGGGCGCGCTGCGCGAGCCGCTGGCGATCGTGAACAATGGCATGAATGGCTACCTCCACTGACGCGCCGGCCGTGGTGATTCCCGTCCTGATCGAGAAATATCTCGAGCATGTGCGGGTCGAGCGCCGCCTGGCGACGCGCACGGTCGAGCTCTATGCGATCCATCTGAAGTCATTGGCCGAGAAGGCCGCTGCCGCGGGACTCGCGCTCGACAAGGTCCAGACCGCGCACGTGCGCCGCTGGATGGCGCAGTTGCACGGCGCCGGGCGCGAGTCGCGCGGCATCGCGCTGGTGCTGTCGTGCTGGCGCAGCTTCTACCGCTGGCTCGGCAACGAGGGGCTGGTGGGTGCGAACCCGGTCCAGGACGTTCATGCGCCCAAGGCCGCCCGGCCGCTGCCGAAGGCGCTCGCGGTCGACGAGGCGGTGCAGCTCGCGGATCTGCACGATGCCGAGGCCGATCCCTGGGCCGAGGCGCGTGACCACGCGATCGTCGAACTGCTCTATGGCTGCGGGCTGCGCGTCGGTGAACTGACCGGGCTCGATGCGCGGCCGAGCAACACGGCCCGCGGCTGGATCGATCTCGAGGCGACCGAAGCCAACGTGCTCGGCAAGGGCAGCAAGCGCCGCCTCGTGCCGGTGGGCGCCAAGGCGGCCGAAGCCTTGCGCGCGTGGCTCGCGGTGCGCGAGGACTGCGCGGCGCTGCCGGCGGCGCTCCTGCGCGATCCGGCGAGCGCTGCGGCGCTTTTCATCGGCCGCAATGGACTGCGCTTCTCGGCCCATTCCGTGTGGAAGCAATTGCGCCAGCGAAGCCTCAAGGCCGGGCTGTCGGCGCCGGTGCATCCGCACATGCTGCGCCATTCGTTCGCGAGCCATCTGCTGCAGTCCAGCAGCGACCTGCGCGCGGTGCAGGAACTGCTGGGGCACGCCAACATCACGACCACCCAGGTCTACACGCGGCTCGACTTCCAGCATCTGGCCAAGGCCTACGACGCCGCGCACCCGCGGGCGCAGGCGCGGGACGAGGGTCACCAGAAGACGCCCAACGCAAAGGCACGGAAATGAAGCTGCTTCGCCTGCGACCCGGCAAGGAGCGCTCGCTGCTGCGGCGCCATCCCTGGGTGTTCGAGTCGGCGATCGCCAAGGGCGGCGGTGATGCCGGCGAGACGGTGCGCATCGAGTCGGACGATGGCCGCTTCCTTGCCTGGGCGGCGTTCAGCCCGCATTCGAAGATACGGGCACGCGCCTGGAGCTTCGACGAGACGCAGCGCATCGATGCGGCCTTTCTCGCGGCGCGGGTCGCGGCGGCCGTCGAAGCGAGGCATCTGTTCGACCTGCGAAGCGACGGCGTGCGGCTGGTCCATGGCGAGGCCGACGGCCTGCCGGGGCTGATCGTCGACCGTTATGGCGACACGCTGGTGGCGCAATTCCTGTCGGCCGGCGTGGAGCGATGGAAAGCGCCACTGGCCGACGCACTGCTCGCGGCGACCGGACTCGCGAGGCTCTACGAGCGCTCCGATGCCAGCGGTCGCGAACGCGAGGGCCTTGCGCCCGTGACGGGCTGGCTGCGCGGCAGCGGCCCGACGGAACTCACGATCCGCGAGCACGACTGGCATCTCACGCTCGATGTGGCGAGCGGCCACAAGACCGGCTTCTACCTCGACCAGCGCGACAGCCGCCATCGCTTTGCCGAGCTGGCGGCGCATCGGCGCTTTCGGCGCGTGCTCAATTGTTTCTGTTACACCGGCGGCTTCACGGTCGCCGCGCTGGCCGGCCTGAGGAGCGCGGGCGCGCTCGAGGGCGCCGAGCTGATTTCGATCGATTCTTCGTTGCCGGCGCTGGAGCGTGCACGCGCGCACCTGGCGCTGAACGGCTTCGAGGGCGCTTCGGCCGAGTTTCTCGACGCCGATGTCAACGCCACGCTGCGCCGCTTCATCGAGGAGGGCAGGGCGTTCGACGCCATCGTGCTCGATCCGCCCAAGTTCGCGCCGACGGTGGCGCATGCCGAGCGCGCCGCGCGCGCCTACAAGGACATCAACCGGCTGGCCCTCAAGTTGCTGGCGCCGGGCGGGGTGCTCATGACCTTCTCGTGCTCGGGCGGCATCGGGGCCGACCTGTTCCACAAGATCGTGGCCTCGGCCGGCATCGACGCCGGGGTCGACGGCTACATCACCGAACGCCTCGGCGCGGCACCCGACCATCCGATGACCATCGAGTTTCCCGAAGGGGAATACTTGAAAGGCCTGGTGGTGGTGCGCAAGTAGGCTTTGACCTTGCGGCCGCATGGCGCGGGCCCCGTCGCTAAACTTTCCGCCTTTCCCGATTTCCGGAGCATTCCATGGCCCTCATCCCCGCCACCATCCTGACCGGCTTTCTCGGCTCCGGCAAGACCACGCTGCTCAAGCGCATCCTGAGCGAGGCGCACGGCCAGAAGATCGCCGTGATCGAGAACGAATTCGGCGAGGAGAACATCGACACCGACATCCTCGTCACCGAGTCGAAGGAGCAGATCGTGCAGATGAGCAACGGCTGCATCTGCTGCACCATCCGCGAGGACCTGCGCGAGGCGCTGCAGCTCCTGGCCGCGAAGAAGCGCAAGGGCCTGCTGGACTTCGACCGCGTGGTGATCGAGACCACCGGCCTGGCCGATCCCGGCCCGGTGGCGCAGACCTTCTTCATGGACGACGAGATCGCCGAAAGCTACCTGCTGGACTCGATCCTCACGCTGGTCGACGCCAAGCATGCGCCGCAGCAGCTCAACGACCGCCAGGAGGCGCGCCGCCAGGTCGGTTTCGCCGACCAGATCTTCATCAGCAAGAGCGAGCTGGTCGCGGAGGAAGAGACCGAGGCGCTGATCCATCGCCTGAAGCATATGAATCCGCGCGCGCCGCAGCAGAAGGTGCATTTCGGCGAGGTACCGCTCGAAAGCGTGTTCGACCTGCGCGGCTTCAATCTCAATGCCAAGCTCGACATCGACCCGGACTTCCTCAAGGAAGACGAGCACGACCACCACGACCATGACCACGCGGAGGGTGAGCATTGCGACCATCCCTCGCATGCGCACGAAGGCCATGGCCACCACCATCACCACGACGACGATGTCAAGAGCTTCGTCTACCGCTCCGACCGCGCCTTCGATCCGGCGCGCCTGGAGGATTTCCTGGGCGCGATCGTCAACATCTACGGTCCGCGCATGCTGCGCTACAAGGGCGTGCTCCACATGCAGGGCACCGAACGCAAGGTGATCTTCCAGGGCGTGCACCAGCTCATGGGCAGCGACCTCGGTCCGGCCTGGGGGCCGGACGAGAAGCGCAACAGCCGGATGGTCTTCATCGGCATCGAGTTGCCGCGCGAGATCCTGGAGCAGGGTCTGGACCAGTGCCTGGTCTGAGCCGGTCACGCAGAAAAGGGTAGCCGGCTGTCGTCGGGCCGCCCGATCTCTCTATACAATCGCGCGCCTGTTCCGGGGCCGCACCGAGCTTTCCTGAAGCGATGTGTGACTTTCGGCATAGGAATGCGCGCGGTTTTGGCTTACTTTCGGGGGTATAACCCCGGGGTTCGCCACTGGCGAGCACCCTGACAGACGCGGAGTCTGCGCGCCCATCCGCACGCAGCGTTCCGCGGGAGGAGACAACCGTTGAAAACGCGTTCCAGTTCGTCGAAGGAGCCAGTCACCGTGAAGAAACCCGCTGCCAAGCCCAAGCCCGCTGCCAAGCCGGCCGTCAAGAAGACGCCGGCGGCCAAGCAGGCCGCGCCCGCCGCGAAGAAGGTTTCTGCCGCCAAGTCCGCCAAGCCCGCCGCGCCGTCCAAGGCTCCTGCCAAGAGCAAGACAGTTGGTGCGAGCGCCCCTTCATCCAAACCGGCCGACCCCCGCGCCGCGCCACCTGCACCACCGACTCCCATGAAAAAAACGGCTGCCGCCTCTGCCTCCTCTTCCGCCACGGCGACACCTTCGATATCCGCACCGACCGCCACCCCGGCCCCCGCGCGGGGCGGGCGCGTCTCGCGGCTGTCGCAGCTCACCGTGCCCTCCATGCCGCAATCGGTGGCCTCCACCGCCGCCAAGTCCAGCTTCGTGCAGATCACGTCGAACGCGCTGGTGCCGCCGCCGCCGGTCGCGGTCAAGAAAGACCCCAAGCTCGCCAACAACTGGAAGGCCAAGTCGGCCGAGGAGCTCAGCGACGCCGAAGTGATCGCGATGCCGGACTCGGAGTACATGAACGAGAAGCAGATGGCGTTCTTCCGCCTGAAGCTGCAGGAACTCAAGCGCGGCATTCTCGAGAACGCGGGCGAAACGACCGAGCATCTGCGTGAAGACACGGTGGTCGTTCCAGACCCGGCGGATCGCGCGACCATCGAGGAAGAGCACGCGCTGGAACTGCGCACGCGCGACCGGGAGCGCAAGCTGCTCAAGAAGATCGAGCAGTCGATCCAGCGCATCGATGCCGGCGACTATGGCTATTGCGACGAGACCGGCGAGCCGATCGGCGTCGGCCGCCTGCTGGCCCGTCCGACGGCCACGCTGTCGCTCGAGGCGCAGCAGCGCCGCGAGCTCAAGCAGAAGATGTTCGGCGACTAGGAACATTCAACATTCGCTGAGTCCGATATGCCCAAGGAAGAACCCAGCCGCTTGCTGTCGAAGGTGGCGAAGTTCGTCCGCAATCCTCTCAAGGACTGGTCCGAACTCGACGCCGACGAGGCGTCGTCGCTCGAAAACGGCTACAGCCGCGAAATGCTCAAGGAGATGATCGAGCGACGGCAGCGCAACGACTTCGTGCGCCGCCGCGAGTTCGACATGCTGCGCAAGCTGCGCCAGCGGGAAGCCGCAGGCGGACGGGATCCGTCCGCCACGCCGTCGTCCTTCAATGTCAGCAGCACCTCCGGCAAGACCGAGGGACGCGCGCTCACGCTCAAGAAGATCGACGAGATCGAAGAGCAGATGTCGCAGCAATGGTGGAAGAGCCGCGGCCCCCAGCAGGCGCAGACATCGGGCGGCGATGCGGCGAATGCCGAAGGCCCGCGGATGGCGGAGCAGCATGCGCGTGCCTACGCCGACACCGTGCCGGGCGTGCCGCGGGTCGGCGCCGGGAACTCTGCGTTGCCGGGTGCGGGCGACGAAGGCGGCATCGAGGAGGCGGCGATCCGCTTTGCCCATGGCGACGATGCGGGCGCCGAGGCGATCCTGCTCCAGACGCTCGCGCCGGACAGCCCGAGCGCAGATCACGATGACAGCTGGCGCGCCCTGTTCGACCTGTATCGCGCGACCGGCGACGCCGAAAAATTCGAGGCCACGGCCACGCGCTATGCGCAGCGTACGAAACGCAGCGCGCCGGAGTGGATTTCGCTGCGCGCGCTGGCTGCCGGCGTGCAGGCCTCTGCGGCCGCAAGCGGCGAATCGAGGCCTGTGCCGGGCGGTGATGCCGACTGGTCGAGCCCGCCGCGGCTCACGCGGGAAGGCCTGATGGGCCTCACGCGCGCGCTCGGCGCGGCGGGTCCGTCCTGGAAGCTCGACTGGGGTTCGCTCGACGCCATCGAACCCGATGCCGCCGGGCCGCTGCGTGCGCTGTTCACCCATTGGGCCGATTCGGCGGTGCAACTGCGCTTTTCCGACGAGGACCGTCTGCTGAGGGTGCTCGCCGAAGCCACGCCCGCCAACGACCGGCGCACCGACGCCGTCTGGTGGCAGTTGCACATGGCGGCGCTGCGCGTGATGCATCGACCCGACGAATTCGAGCTGCTGGCGCTCAACTACTGCATCACCTACGAGGTGTCGCCGCCGCCGTGGGAAGACCCCAAGGGCGCGTACGCCACGCTCGAGGCGGCGCCGGCATCGACGTCTTCCGGCTTTTCGCGGGCCTCGCATGGCGCCGAGCCAGCCCCGGCCGCAGCCGCCGTCGGCCACGCCGTGCTCGTCGGCGAATTGACCGGCGAGTCGCTGACCACCTGGGAGCGGCTGGATGCCGAACTGGTCGAGGCGCTGTCGCCGACGATTTCCTGCGCGGCCCTGGTGCGTCTCGACTTCGCGGCTGCCGGGACGCTGCTGAACTGGGTCACGGCCCACAGCGCACGCGGCCGCCCGGTGCAGTTCGTCGATGCGCACCGGCTCATCGGGGCCTTTTTCGGCGTGATCGGCATTGCAGATCACGCCGGTGTGGCGGTGCGCCAGAACTGAACCCGGGCGTATTTTTCGCCTCGCGCGTCCTGCGTCCCTGAAGCGGCTGCGAAAGTCGGCCGGACCGTGCGGCGTTAAGCTTGCATCCCCGCAATCCGCCCTCACATCCGCTCGATGGAACAGTTTCACGGAACCACGATCATCAGCGTGCGCCGCAAGACCTCCGCTGGCGACCAGGTCGCGATCGGCGGCGATGGCCAGGTCACGCTCGGCAACATCGTCATCAAGGGCAGCGCGCGCAAGGTGCGCCGGCTCCATCACGGCAAGGTGCTGGCGGGTTTTGCCGGCGCCACGGCCGATGCCTTCACCCTGTTCGAGCGCTTCGAAGCCAAGCTCGAAAAGCACCAGGGCCACCTGGCGCGCGCGGCCATCGAACTCACCAAGGACTGGCGCACCGATCGCGTGCTGCGCCGCCTCGAAGCGATGCTGGCCGTGGCCGATGCGACCACCTCGCTGATCATCACCGGCAACGGCGACGTGCTGGAACCCGAGAACGGCATCATCGCGATCGGCTCCGGCGGCGCCTATGCCCAGGCCGCGGCCAAGGCCCTGCTCGATCACACCGAGCTGCCGGCCGACCAGATCGTCAAGAAGGCGCTCGAGATCGCGGGTGAACTCTGCATCTACACCAACATGCACCACACCATCGAATCGCTCTGACACCATGCCGATGACGCCCCAGGAAATCGTTTCCGAGCTCGACAACCACATCGTCGGCCAGCCCGATGCCAAGCGTGCGGTGGCGATCGCGCTGCGCAATCGCTGGCGCCGCCAGCAGGTCGACGACAAGCTGCGCGCCGAGATCACGCCCAAGAACATCCTCATGATCGGCCCGACGGGCGTGGGCAAGACCGAGATCGCGCGCCGGCTGGCGCGCCTGGCCGATGCGCCCTTCATCAAGGTCGAAGCCACCAAGTTCACCGAGGTGGGCTATGTCGGCAAGGATGTCGATTCGATCATCCGCGACCTGGCCGAGATCGCGGTCAAGCAGACGCGCGAGGGCGAAAGCGCCAAGGTGCGCATGCGCGCCGAAGACGCGGCCGAGGAGCGCATCCTCGACGTCCTGCTGCCGCCGGCGCGCACCGCCGAGGGCGCCGTGCACGACAGCGGCAACGCGACGCGCCAGGCCTTTCGCAAGAAGCTGCGCGAGCACGAGCTCGACGACAAGGAGATCGAGATCGATCTGGCCGAAGCGCGTGCGCCGCTCGAGATCATGGGCCCGGCCGGCATGGAGGAAATGACCGAGCAGTTGCGCGGCATGTTCGGCCAGCTCGGCCAGGCCAAGCGCAAGACGCGCAAGCTCAAGATCGCCGAGGCGATGCGCCTCCTGATCGACGAGGAGGCGGCCAAGCTGGTCAACGAGGACGAGATCCGCGCGCAGGCGATCCACAACGCCGAGCAGAACGGCATCGTCTTCATCGACGAGATCGACAAGGTCGCGACCCGCAGCGAAACGCAGGGCACGGATGTCTCGCGCCAGGGCGTGCAGCGCGATCTGCTGCCGCTGGTCGAAGGCACGGCGGTGAGCACCAAGTACGGCGTGGTGCGCACCGACCACATCCTCTTCATTGCCAGCGGCGCGTTCCATCTCAGCAAACCCAGCGACCTGATTCCCGAATTGCAGGGCCGGTTTCCGATCCGCGTCGAGCTGCAATCGCTGTCGGTGGCGGACTTCGAAAGCATCCTGACCCAGACGCGTGCGTCCCTGGTCAAGCAGTACCAGGCGCTGCTGGCCACCGAAGGCGTCACGCTCGAATTCACGCCCGAAGGCATCACGCGGCTGGCCAGCATCGCCTTCGAGGTCAACGAGCGCACCGAGAACATCGGTGCACGGCGGCTGTCCACCGTGATGGAGCGGCTGCTCGACGAAGTGAGCTTCGACGCGACCAAGCTCGGTGGGCAGACGGTGCACATCGATGCCGCGTACGTCGATGCGCGCCTCGAGGCACTAAGTCACGACGAAGACCTCTCCCGATTTATTCTCTAGGCTCGCCCCCAGGCTGCGCGCACTTCGTGTCGCTTCGCCCACCCCCTGCCGGGGGCGCAGCCAGCGGCCCGGCGAAGCCGGTCCCGCGGCTGCCCAAGAACTGGTGCGTGGCGCGGCTCGAACAATGAGCGGGTGATGATCCATCACATTCATTGCGTGAGCTAAGTACTTCATTTGCAACGAAATTCGGCATTCTTGCACTCGCAAAAATGCCGCTAAGTCGTTGATTCCATTACAAAAAATACCCGCGACGCACCCTTGCGCAGGAGGCGTTTCCTGCTACAGTGCAAAAAAGTGCAGTTAAGTGGGAAATAGTGTCGAGCGATGCCTTCGTCAAGGCATCCGGCCTCTCTCATCACCGGGGTTTCGTGGTCGTGTTTCAAGGCGCTTCATCGCTCAGTCTGGATGCCAAGGGGCGGCTTTCCGTGCCGACCCGGCATCGCGACGTCCTGAGCGCGACGGCGGCCGGACATCTCACCATCACCAAGCATCCCCACGGCTGCCTGATGGTGTTTCCGCGGCCCGAATGGGAGAAATTCCGCGAGCGCATCGCCGCGCTGCCGATGTCTGCCCAGTGGTGGAAGCGCGTCTTCCTGGGCAATGCGATGGACGTGGAAATGGACGGCACCGGCCGCGTGCTGGTGTCGCCCGAGCTGCGCGCCGCCGCCGGCATCACGCGCGACGTGCTGTTGCTGGGCATGGGCAACAACTTCGAGCTCTGGGACAAGGCGACCTACGAGGCCAAGGAGGCCGAGGCCACCCAGGGCGAGATGCCCGATGTGTTCCAGGACTTCTCGTTCTGAGGGCCGAAGTGGATCACCCATGGACCCACACGACCGTCTTGTTGAGGGAAGCGGTGGAAGCCCTCCTTGCCGACGCGTCGCCAGCTTCCGGGACGTACGTGGACGCGACCTTCGGGCGCGGCGGCCATGCGCGGGCCATCCTGGCGAGGCTGGGGCCGTCTGGCCGGCTGATCGCGTTCGACAAGGACGCGGAAGCGGTGGCCGAAGCAGCGCGCATCCAGGATGCGCGTTTTTCCATCCGGCATCAGGGCTTCAGGGATCTCGGGGAATTGCCGCCGGCCAGCGTGGCCGGCGTGCTGATGGATCTCGGCGTCAGCTCGCCCCAGATCGACAACCCCGCACGGGGTTTTTCTTTTCGTTTCGACGGCCCGCTCGACATGCGCATGGATACCACGCGCGGCGAGAGCGTGGCCGAGTGGCTGGCGACAGCCGAAGCACAGCAGATTGCGGAGGTGATTCGTGACTATGGCGAGGAACGGTTTGCTGTTCAGATTGCAAAGGCGATTGTTGCTCGCCGACAAGAACGGGGCGCAGTTTCAACCACCACCGAACTGGCCGAGCTCGTGGCTGGCACGGTCAAAACCCGCGAGCCGGGCCAGAACCCTGCAACGCGCACATTTCAGGCTTTTCGGATTTTCATCAACGCCGAGCTTGAAGAGCTGCAACAGGCGCTAGAAGCGAGTCTGGCCGTGTTGCAACCCCAGGGCCGGCTCGCAGTGATCAGCTTCCATTCGCTGGAGGATCGCATCGTGAAGCAGTTCATCGCGAAGCATTCGCGCCAGGTCTACGACCGGCGCGCGCCGTTCGCGGCGCCGCGGGCGATGAAGCTGCGCGCGCTGGGACGCATCAGGCCTTCGCAGGCCGAGGTGGACGGCAACCCGCGCGCGCGCAGTGCGATCCTGCGCGTCGCCGAGCGCACGGCGGAGCACTGACCGGGATGGCGCGCCTCAACTTCCTGCTGCTGATCGCCGTGCTGGGCTCGGCGATCTACCTCGTGCACACGCAGTACCTGTCGCGCCAGCTCTTCACCGAGTTCCACCGCGTCGAGCTCGAAGCCCGCCGGCTGGAGCTCGACCGCGATCGCCTGGAAGTCGAGAAGCGCGCCCAGGCCACGCCGCTGCGCGTCGAGAAGCTGGCCAAGGAGCAGCTCAAGATGCGCACGACCACGCCGGCCATCACGCAGTACGTGCGCCAGGACGGGACCGTGATCCCGGCAGTGGCCGCTGCGCCCGCGGCCTCCGCGCCCCGGCCTGTGCCCAAGCTGGCGCCGAAGGGGCGTCAATGACCCGTCGCAGCCGCAGCGTGCAATACACGACCAGCCCCTTGCTTGCCAGCAAGACGCCGGTGTGGCGCAGCAAGTTCATCGTTGCCGGCATCGCGCTCGGCTTCCTGGCGCTGGCCGGCCGCGCGGCCTATGTGCAGGTGTTCGGCAATGCCTTCTTCCAGCGCCAGGGCGAAGTGCGTTTCACGCGCACGCTGGAACTGCCCGCCAACCGCGGCCGCATCCTCGATCGCAACGGCCTCTTGCTGGCGTCCAGCGTGGTCGCGCCGAGCATCTGGGCCATCCCCGAGGACATCGAGCGCGACGATCCCGAGGTCAAGGCCAAGCTCAGGCAGGTGGCACAGCTGCTGGGCATGGCGCAGAAGGACTTCGACAGGAAGCTCGAGGACGAGGACCGAACCTTCGTCTGGATCCGGCGCCAGGTCGACGAGCCGATCGCCAAGCAGATCGCTGCGCTCAACATCAAGGGCATCTACCAGCGCAAGGAATACAAGCGCCAGTATCCGGAAGGCGAGGCCGCGGCCCATGTGGTCGGCTTCACCAATGTCGAGGACAACGGCCAGGAAGGCATCGAACTCGCATTCAACAAGGAGCTGGCCGGCAAGGCCGGTTCGCGCCGCGTGATCAAGGACCGCCTCGGCCGCGTGGTCGAAGGCGTCGGCGAGCAGGTGCCGCCGGCCGAAGGCCGGGACATCCAGCTCAGCGTCGACAGCAAGGTGCAGTTCTTCGCCTACCAGAAGCTGCGCGATGCCGTGACCGCCCACAAGGCCCGGGCCGGCAGCGTGGTCGTGCTCGACGCCATCACCGGCGAAGTGCTGGCGCTGGCCAACTACCCGAGCTACGTGCCCGACAAGCGGCAGAACCTCACCGGCGAACAGCTGCGCAACCGCGCGCTGACCGACACCTTCGAGCCCGGCTCGACCATGAAGCCGATCACCATCGGCATGGCGCTCGAGGCCGGCCGCGTGAAGCCGTCGACCCTGGTCGACACCTCGCCCGGCCGCTTCCAGATCGGCGGCTTCACCATCAGCGACACGCACAACTACGGCATGCTGACGGTCGAGGGCGTGATCCAGAAATCCAGCAACATCGGCGCGCTCAAGATCGCGCAGAAGATGACGCCGCGCGAGATGTGGGACACCTATACCGCGCTCGGCTACGGCCAGAAGCCGCAGATCCAGTTCCCCGGCGCGGTGACCGGGCGCCTGCGGCCCTGGAAGAACTGGCGGCCGGTCGAGCAGGCGACCATGGCCTACGGCTACGGCCTCTCGGCCTCGCTGTTCCAGATGGCGCATTCGTACACCTCGTTCGCGCACGACGGCGACATCATCCCGGTCACCATCCTCAAGAGCCCGGAGCCGGCCGTCGGCGTGAAGGTGTTCTCGGCGCAGAACGCGCTGGCCGTGCGCAAGATGCTGCAGATGGCTGCAGGCCCCGGCGGCACGGGGCCGCTGGCGCAAACCATCGGCTATTCGGTCGGCGGCAAGTCGGGCACGGCGCACAAGCAGGAAGGCCGCGGCTACGCGGGCCATAAATACCGTTCCTGGTTCACGGGCATGGCGCCGATCGAGAAGCCGCGCATCATCGTCGCGGTGATGATCGATGAGCCGAGCGACGGCCAGTATTTCGGCGGCATCGTGGCCGCGCCCGTGTTCAGCGAAGTCGTGCAGCAGACGCTGCGCATGATGAACGTGCCGCCCGACCTGGCCGTCAAGCCGCTGGTGGTGACCAGCGGCGTGGAGGAGAGCTTCTGATGCTGGCGCTCCACACTCCCGACGAAGCCGCGCGCTGGCTCAAGTCGCGCGTGCGCGGCGTGCTGCATGCCGACAGCCGGCCGGTGGCCGCGGGCGACGGCTTCATCGCCTGGCCGGGCGCGGCGACCGACGGCCGCCGCCATGTCGCGGCCGCGCTGGCGCAGGGCGCCGCGGCCTGCCTGGTCGAGCGCGAGGGCGTCGAGCCGTTCGGCCTCGACGGCGATGCGATCGCCGGCTATGCGGGCCTGAAGGCCGCGACCGGCCCCATCGCCGCCGCGTACCACGACATGCCTTCCGAACGGCTCGATGTGCTCGCCGTCACCGGCACCAATGGCAAGACCTCCACCGCATGGTGGCTGGGCCAGGCGCTGTCGAACGCGGCCAGGCCGGGGACCGGCCCCTGCGGCGTGATCGGCACGCTCGGCATCGGCGTGCCGCCGGAGCTCAGCTACACCGGCCTCACCACGCCCGATCCGGTGATGCTGCAGCGCGAGCTGCGCAGCTTCGCCGATCGCGGCTTCGGCGCTTGCGCGATCGAGGCGTCGTCGATCGGCATCGCCGAACGCCGCCTCGACGGCACGCGCATCGCCCTCGCGGTGTTCACCAATTTCACGCAGGACCATCTCGACTACCACGGCAGCATGGACGCCTACTGGCAGGCCAAGGCCGAGCTGTTCCGCTGGCCCGGCCTGCGCGCCGCGGTGGTCAACATCGACGACGTGCATGGCGCCTCGCTGGTGGCGAGCCTGATGGAAAAGGGCGTCGGCGCGCTCGACGTCTGGACCGTGTCGGCCAGCGGCGCGCCGGCCCGGCTCGCGGCCGAGGACATCGGCTACGACGCGCAGGGCCTGCAGTTCTCGGTGGTGGAGCGGGGCGCCGCGCGCCAGCGCCTGTCGACGCAGCTGATCGGCCAGTACAACGTCGCCAACCTGCTGGGCGTGCTGGGCACGCTGCGCGCGCTCGGCCTGTCGCTCGAAGACGCGGTGCAGGCTTGCGGCCGGCTCGACAGCGTGCCCGGCCGCATGGAGCGCATCAGCGTGCCGGGCCAGCCGCTGGCCGTGGTCGACTATGCGCACACGCCCGACGCGCTCGACAAGGCGCTTGCCGGCCTGCGGCCGTTGGCGCAGCAGCGCGGCGGCCTGCTGTGGTGCGTCTTCGGCTGCGGCGGCGACCGCGACACGGCCAAGCGGCCCATGATGGCCGCGGTGGCCGAGAAGCAGGCCGATCGCGTGGTCGTCACCAGCGACAACCCGCGCAGCGAGACACCGTCGGCGATCGTCAGCCAGATCCTGCTCGGCCTGGCGAGCCCCGAGGCCGCGCAGGTCGAGCCCGATCGTGCGAAGGCGATCGCCGACACGCTGGCGCAGGCGGCGCCCGAGGACGTGGTGCTGCTCGCCGGCAAAGGCCACGAGGCGTGGCAGGAGATCGCCGGCGAACGCATCGCCTTTTCGGATCGCACGCATGCGATCGATGCACTGACGCGAAGGACAGCTGGATGAACGACGCGCTCGCGACCGCGCCGATGATGACCCTGGGTCAGGCCCTGCCGTGGATTCCCGGCGCACGCCTGGTCGGCGGCGCTGCCACGCCGATCCTGCGCGTGCACACCGACACGCGCACGCTCGCGCCCGGCGACCTGTTCGTGGCGCTGAAGGGCGAACGCTTCGATGCCAACGCCTACCTCGACGACGCCCGCACGCGCGGCGCGGCCGCGGCGATCGCGCACGGCGGCCTCGAAGCCGCGGGCCTCGCGGGCCTCGAAGTGCCCGACACGCTGGCCGCGCTCGGCGCGCTGGCCACCGGCTGGCGTTCGCAGTTCGAGCTGCCGATGGTGGCCGTCACCGGCAGCAACGGCAAGACCACCGTCACGCAGATGATCGCGGCGATCCTGCGCGTGGCCTGCGGCGACCGCGCACTCGCCACCGCGGGCAACTTCAACAACGAGATCGGCGTGCCGCTGACGCTGCTGCGGCTGCGTGCGCACCACCAGCTGGCCGTGGTCGAGCTGGGCATGAACCATCCGGGCGAGATCGCGCGTCTGGCCGCGATGGCGCGCCCCTCCATCGCGCTGGTGAACAACGCGCAGCGCGAGCACCAGGAATTCATGGCCAGCGTCGAGGCCGTGGCGCGCGAGAACGGCGCGGCCTTCATCACGCTGCCCGGCAACGGCACCGCGGTGTTCCCCTATGGCGACGAATTCACGCCGCTGTGGGACGAACTCGCGCACAAGGGCGCGCCGCGCCGCTGCCTGACCTTCGGCGAACATGCCGATGCGGACATCACGCTGCTGGCGGCCGACTGGCAGCGCGGCGCCTGGCAGTTCGAAGCCCGCACGCCGGTCGGCGATCTGCGCTGCGCGCTGCGCATCGCCGGCCGCCACAACGTGGTCAACGCGCTGGCGGCGATCGCCTGTTCGCTCGCCAGCGGCGTGTCGCTCGACAAGATCGCCGAAGGGCTGGCCGCGTTCGAGCCGGTCAAGGGACGTTCGCGCGCCGCCGAGCTGCTGCTGCCGGGCGGCCGCGCGATCACGCTGATCGACGACAGCTACAACGCCAATCCCGACTCGGTGCGTGCCGCCATCGACGTGCTCGCCAGCCTGCCCGGTCCGCGCGTGCTGGTGCTGGGCGACATGGGCGAGGTCGGCGACCGCGGTCCGCAGTTCCATGCCGAGGTCGGCGCCTGGGCGCGCGAGCGCGGCATCGAGACCCTGTTCGCACTGGGCCAGGAATCGGCGCACAGCATCGCGGCCTTCAGGGCGTCCGCGGATTCACGCGTTGCCGAAGGCCGGCACTTCGACGACATCGAGACGCTCAAGGACGCGGTGCTCGCACGCTTGCCGGAGACCGCCAGCGTGCTGGTCAAGGGATCGCGATTCATGCGGATGGAGCGCGTGGTCCAGACCATCGCCGCGGCCGGCACGCCACGACAACAACAACAAAACAAGGAGGCCGGCCATGTCGAATGAGCCGCGCTTGGCAACCTCATGCTGATGAGCCTGGCCCAATGGCTGCAGACGGTGTCGCCCGACTTCGGGTTCCTGCGCATCTTCCAGTACCTCACCTTCCGCGCGCTGATGGCGGCGCTGACGGCGCTGCTGGTCGGGCTGATCGCCGGGCCGTACGTGATCCGCCGGCTCACTGCGCTCAAGATCGGCCAGCCGGTGCGCGGCTACGGCATGGAGAGCCATCTGACCAAGAGCGGCACGCCCACGATGGGCGGCGTCCTCGTGCTGTTCGCGATCGCGTTCGCCACGCTGCTGTGGTTCGACATGTCGAACCGCTTCGTGTGGATCGTGCTGTGGGTCACGCTCGGCTTCGGCGCCATCGGCTGGGTCGACGACTGGCGCAAGGTGGTGCGCAAGGATCCGGAGGGCATGCGCTCGCGCGAGAAATACTTCTGGCAGTCGGTGGTCGGCCTGGTGGCCGGCTTCTACCTGCTGTTCAGCATTTCAGAGAGCTCCAACTGGCGCGTGCTCGAGCTGTTTTCCAGCTGGGTGAGCTCGGGCTTCGACCTGAGCTTCCCGCCCAAGATCAACCTGCTGGTGCCTTTCTTCAAGGAAGTGAGTTATCCGCTGGGCGGCATCGGCTTCGTGATCCTCACCTACCTGGTGATCGTCGGCGCGAGCAATGCGGTCAACCTCACCGATGGCCTCGACGGCCTGGCGATCATGCCGGTCGTGATGGTCGGCTCCGCGCTGGGCGTGTTCGCCTACGTCACGGGCAGCGCCGTGTATTCGCGCTACCTGCTGTTCCCGCACATCCCGGGCTCGGGCGAACTGCTGGTGTTCTGCTCGGCGATGGCGGGCGCCGGCCTGGCCTTCCTCTGGTTCAACACCCATCCGGCGCAGGTCTTCATGGGCGACGTGGGCGCGCTCGCGCTCGGCGGCGCGCTCGGCACCATCGCGGTGATCGTGCGGCAGGAGATCGTCTTCTTCATCATGGGCGGCATCTTCGTGGTCGAGGCGATCTCGGTGATGGCGCAGGTCACCTACTTCAAGTACACCAAGAAGCGCTTCGGCGAAGGCCGCCGCGTGCTCAAGATGGCGCCGCTGCACCATCACTTCGAGAAGAGCGGCTGGCGCGAGACGCAGGTCGTGGTGCGCTTCTGGATCATCACCATGCTGTTGTGCCTGGTGGGCCTGTCGACGTTGAAGCTGCGGTGAAGCCCATGCGACATCTGCAAGACCTTCACGTGCTCGTCCTGGGCCTCGGTGCGTCCGGCCTGGCGATGGCGCGCTGGTGCGCGCGCCATGGCGCGATGGTGACGGTGGCCGACACGCGCGAGGCGCCGCCGCAGCGCGATGCGCTCAGGCAGGCGGTGCCCGACGCAGTCTTCGTCGGCGGCCCGTTCACGGCTGCGCTGGTCGAAGGCACGTCGGTGCGCGCGGTCCATGTGTCGCCGGGCCTGTCGCCGGCCTCGGTCGCCGTGGTGGCCGGCGCGGCGCGGGCGATCGGCCTGCCGGTGGGTGGCGAGCTCGAGCTGTTCGCGCAGGCGCTGGCGGATCTGCGCACGGTCGACGTCGTCGATGCGCCGACGGTCGAGGACGCGCCGCTCGCGGCACCGGCCCTCGAACCCGAGGCGACGCCGCCCGAGGCCGTCGAGCAGGCCGAGCCCACGCAAGCCCAACCGGCCGCGGAATCCGCCGAGGACGACGACGACGACATCGCCGCCGAATCGCCGGCGCCGGTCATCGAGCCGCCTGCGCCCGCGCCGCAGGGCTATGCGCCCGCGGTGCTGGCCATCACCGGCACCAATGGCAAGACGACCGTCACCGCGCTCACCGGTCAACTGGTGGCGCGTGCCGGCAAGAGCGTCGCGGTCGCCGGCAACATCGGCCCGACCTTGCTGGACACCCTGGCCGCGCACCTCGACGCCGGCACGCTGCCCGAGGTCTGGGTGCTCGAGCTCTCGAGCTTCCAGCTCGACGGCGTGCAGGGCTTCGAGCCCACGGCCGCCACGGTGCTCAACCTGTCGCAGGACCATCTCGACTGGCACGGCGACATGGCCGCGTATGCGGCGGCCAAGGCGCGCGTTTTCGGCACGCGCGGCGTGATGGTGCTCAACCGGGAAGACGACGCCGTCATGGCCATGCGGCCTGCGCCGGTCAAGCTCGCCAAGGGGCAGGTCGCGCGCAGCATCGTCACCTTCGGCGCCGACCTGCCGCAGCGGCCGGGCGACTACGGCATCGAGCGAATCAACGGCATGGGCTGGCTGGTGCGCGCGCTCGAGGCCGACGAGACGCAGAAGCGCAAGCGCGGCGCGGCCATCGAGGAAGAAGAGATCCACATCCAGCGCCTGATGCCCGCCGACGCACTGCGCATCCGCGGCCGGCACAACGCGCTCAACGCGCTGGCGGCGCTCGCGCTCGCCACGGCTGCCGGCTGCCAGCTCGGCCCGATGCTCTATGGCCTGCGCGAGTACCACGGCGAGCCGCATCGCGTCGAGCCGGTGGCGATCGTGGACGAGGTCGAGTACTTCGACGACAGCAAGGGCACCAACGTCGGCGCGACGGTCGCCGCGCTCGGCAGCCTGGGCGAGGAGCGGCGCGTGGTCGTGATCCTCGGCGGCGAAGGCAAGGGCCAGGACTTCGCGCCGCTGGCCGCGCCGGTGCGCCAGTACGCGCGCGCCGTCGTGCTGATCGGCCGCGATGCACCGCTGATCGAAGCCGCACTGGCGTCCACCGGCGTCACGATGCAGGCCGCTGCGTCGCTGCCCGAAGCCGTCCAGGCCGCGGCCGGCCGCGCCCATCCGGGCGACGCCGTGCTGCTGTCGCCGGCCTGCGCGAGCTTCGACATGTTCAAGGACTACGCGCACCGCGCCGCCGTCTTCTGCGAGGCCGTGCAGGCGCTCGCCGATGCACCGCGCGGCGCCGGCGGAGAGATCGCATGAACACCGCCACCGCCGCCGCTGCGACGCCCAACAAGACCGGCCGCTTCAACGGCTGGTTCAGCCGCGCCAAGAGCAGCATCGATGCGCTGCCCATGCACCTGCCCGTGCGCCTCGGCAACGCCGGCATGACGCAGACCAAGGCGGCGCCGATGCGCGTGCTCGGCTTCGATCAGGCACTCGTGTGGGTCACGGTCGCGCTCCTGGCCTGGGGCCTCGTGATGGTGTACTCGGCCTCGATCGCGCTGCCGGACAACCCGCGCTTCGCGCGCGCCGGCTACGGCCCCGCCTTCTTCCTCACGCGGCACCTGGCGTCGATCGTGATCGCCTTCATCGCCGGCCTTTTGACTTTCCAGATCCCGATGAAGACCTGGGAACGCGCCGCGCCCTGGCTCTTCGTCGCTTCGCTGCTGCTGCTGGTGGTGGTGCTGATTCCGCACATCGGCATCAACGTCAACGGCGCGCGCCGCTGGCTGCCGCTCGGCTTCATGCGCTTCCAGCCGTCGGAGCTGGCCAAGCTGGCGATGATTCTCTACGCCGCCAGCTACATGGTGCGCAAGATGGAAATCAAGGAGCGCTTCTTCCGCGCCGTGCTGCCGATGGGCATCGCGGTCGTGGTGGTCGGCATGCTGGTGATGGCGGAACCCGACATGGGCGCCTTCATGGTGATCGCGGTGATCGCCATGGGCATCCTGTTCCTCGGCGGCGTCAATGCCCGCATGTTCTTCGTCATCGCGACGCTGGTGGTGGTCGCCTTCGCCTCGATCGTGGCATCGAGCTCATGGCGGCGCGAGCGGATCTTCGCCTACCTCGACCCGTGGACCGAGGAGCATGCGCTCGGCAAGGGCTACCAGCTGTCGCACTCGCTGATCGCGATCGGCCGCGGCGAGATCTTCGGTGTCGGCCTCGGCGGCAGCGTCGAGAAGCTGCACTGGCTGCCCGAGGCGCACACCGACTTTCTGCTTGCCGTGATCGGCGAGGAATTCGGCCTCGTCGGCGTGCTGCTCGCGATCGGCCTGTTCCTCTGGCTCACGCGCCGCATCATGCACATCGGCCGCCAGGCGATCGCGCTCGACCGCGTGTTCTCCGGCCTCGTGGCGCAGGGCGTCGGCGTGTGGATGGGCTTCCAGGCCTTCATCAACATGGGCGTCAACCTGGGTGCCTTGCCGACCAAGGGCCTGACCCTGCCGCTGATGAGCTTCGGCGGTTCGGCGATCCTGATGAACGTGATCGCACTGGCGATCGTGCTGCGCATCGACTACGAGAACCGCGTGCTGATGCGTGGGGGCCGGCTATGAGCAGGACAGCATTGGTCATGGCGGGTGGCACGGGCGGGCACATCTTCCCGGGTCTCGCCGTGGCCGAGGCGCTGCGCGAGCGCGGCTGGCGCGTGCACTGGCTGGGCGCGCCCGGCAGCATGGAAGAAAAGCTGGTGCCGCCGCGTGGCTTCGCCTTCGAGCCGGTGCAGTTCGGCGGCCTGCGCGGCAAGGGCCTCGTGACCTTCGCCTTGCTGCCGCTGCGCCTCTTGCGCGCCTTCCTGCAGAGCCTGCGCGTCGTGCGCCGGGTGCAGCCCGACGTCGTCGTCGGCCTGGGCGGCTACATCACCTTTCCGGGCGGCATGATGAGCGTGCTGCTGCGCAAGCCGCTGGTGCTGCACGAGCAGAACTCGGTCGCGGGCCTGGCCAACCGCGTGCTCGCGGGCGTCGCGGACCGCGCCTTCACGGCCTTCCCCAACGTGATCAAGACCGCGCACTGGGTCGGCAATCCCTTGCGCGCCGCGTTCATGCAGCAGCCCGATCCGGCGGTGCGCTTCGCCGGCCGCCGCGGTCCGCTCCGGCTGCTGGTGGTGGGCGGCAGCCTCGGCGCGCGCGCGCTCAATGCGGTGGTGCCGAAGGCGCTCGCGCTGATCGCGCCGCAGCAGCGCCCGCACGTCATCCACCAGAGCGGCGCGAAGCAGATCGACGAGCTGCGCGCCAACTACGCGGCCGCCGGCGTCGAGGGCGAACTCACCCCCTTCATCGAAGACACCGCCGGCGCGTACGCCGATGCCGACCTGATCGTCGCGCGTGCCGGCGCCAGCACCGTCACAGAAATCGCGGCCGTCGGCGCAGCAGCGCTGTTCGTGCCTTTCCCTTCCGCCGTGGACGATCACCAGACCACCAACGCGCGCTTCCTCGTCGACGCGGGCGGCGGCTGGCTCGTTCAACAGACCGAACTCACACCCGAATTGCTGGCCGACTTGCTACAGAAAACCGACCGCCCCGCGCTGCTGGAGCGCGCCATCAAGGCCAAGACGATGCGCAAGACCGAAGCGGTCGATGCAGTCGTCCGCGCCTGTGAGGAGCTTGCGAAGTGATGCCCACCCCCGTTGCTTGCTCACTTCGTGTAGCCGCCTCCCCCCTCAAGGGGGCGACACCGGAGGCCCGGCAGAGCCGGTTCCGCGGTGTCTCCCGAGAGGGCTTCGCCTTGCTTGCCGTTGCATTCGAGTCTTCGGCGAAAGGAGGCTGCGCATGAAGCACGCCATTCGTCACATCCACTTCGTCGGCCTCGGCGGCGCCGGCATGAGCGGCATCGCCGAGATCCTGTTCAACCTCGGCTACAGGATCTCCGGCTCCGACCTGGCCGACAGCGCGACGCTCAAGCGGCTCGCGGGCCTGGGCATCGGGACCTTCGTCGGCCACGATGCGGCGAACATCGCCGGTGCCGATGCGGTCGTCACCTCGACCGCCGTGCATGCCGACAACCCCGAGGTCGTGGCGGCGCGCGAGAAGCGCATCCCGGTGGTGCCGCGCGCGCTGATGCTGGCCGAGCTGATGCGCCTCAAGCAGGGCATCGCGATCGCCGGCACCCACGGCAAGACCACCACCACCAGCCTGGTCGCGAGCGTGCTCGCCGCCGCCGGGCTCGACCCGACCTTCGTCATCGGCGGCCGGCTCAACAGCGCGGGCGCCAATGCCCAGCTCGGCAGCGGCGACTACATCGTGGTGGAGGCCGACGAATCGGACGCCTCGTTCCTGAACCTGCTGCCGATCATGGCAGTGGTCACCAACATCGACGCCGACCACATGGAGACCTATGGCCACGACTTCGCGCGCCTGCAGAAGGCCTTCGTCGACTTCCTGCACCGCATGCCGTTCTACGGCGTCGCGATCCTGTGCACCGACGACGCGGCGGTGCGCGCGATCGTGACCGAGGTGTCGTGCCCGGTCACCAGCTACGGCTTCAACGAGGAGGCCCAGGTGCGCGCGGTCAACGTGCGCGCCGTCGGTGCCCAGATGCATTTCACCGCCCAGCGGCGCAACGGCGTCACGCTGCCGGACCTGGACATCGTGCTGAACCTGCCGGGCGAGCACAACGTGCTGAATGCGCTGTCGGTGATCGCGGTGGCGGTCGAGCTCAACGTGCCCGACGAGGCGGTGCAGCGCGGCCTGGCCGACTTCAAGGGCGTGGGCCGGCGCTTCCAGCGCTATGGCGAGGTGCGTCTCAAGACCGCGAGCGCGCAGGACAGCTTCACGCTGATCGACGACTATGGCCACCATCCGGTCGAGATGGCCGCCACCATCGCCGCGGCGCGCGGCGCCTTCCCGGGCCGGCGGCTGGTGCTGGCCTTCCAGCCGCACCGCTTCACGCGCACGCGCGATTGCTTCGAGGATTTCGTCAAGGTCATCGGCCAGGCCGACGCGGTGCTGCTGGGCGAGGTCTATGCGGCCGGCGAGGCGCCGATCGTGGCCGCGGACGGCCGTTCGCTGGCGCGCGCGCTGCGCGTGGCGGGCAAGGTCGAGCCGGTGTTCGTCGACGAGATCGCCGCGATGCCGCAGGCCATCCTCGACAACGCACGCGGCGGCGACGTCGTGATCTGCATGGGCGCGGGTTCGATCGGCGCCGTGCCGGCCAAGGTGGTCGAACTCGGCGGCGCCGCATCGCCGAAGTCGGAGCGCCTCACGCGCGAAGGGAGGGCACTGTGAGCCCGATCGATCCGAAGGCCATGGGCAAAGTCGCGGTGCTGTTCGGCGGCAGCTCGGCCGAACGCGAGATCTCCATCATGTCGGGCACCGGGGTGCTCGCCGCGTTGCGCTCGCGCGGCGTCGATGCGCACGCCTTCGATCCGGCCGAGCGCGAACTGTGGGAACTCCGGCGCGACGGCTTCGCGCGCTGCTTCGTGGTGCTGCATGGCCGCCACGGCGAGGACGGCACGGTGCAGGGCGCGCTCGAATTGCTCGGCATTCCCTACACCGGCTCCGGCGTGATGGCCTCCAGCGTGGCGATGGACAAGGTCATGACCAAGCGCATCTGGCAGGCCGACGGCCTGCCGACGCCGCGCTACGTGCGCCTGGCCTTCGACCAGCAGAGCCGCGAGCAGGTGCTGGCGGTGCCCGACGTGCTGGGCCTGCCGGTGATCGTGAAGCCGCCGCGCGAGGGCTCGTCGATCGGCGTGACCAAGGTCGAGGGCTATTCGCAGATGCAGGATGCCGTCGCGCTCGCGGTGCGCTACGACCATGATGTGCTGTGCGAGGAATTCATCGAAGGCGAGGAAGTCACCTGCCCCGTGCTGGGCAGCGGCCTCGGCGCCGAGGCGCTGCCGGTGGTGCGCATCGCTGCGCCCGAAGGCGCCTACGACTACCAGAACAAGTACTTCACCGACGAGGTCAAGTACCACTGCCCGAGCGGCCTGCCGCCGGCGGAAGAACAGGAGATCCGGCGCATCACGCTGGCGGCCTACCACCAGCTCGGCTGCCGCGGCTGGGGCCGCGCCGACCTGATGATCCGCGCCAGCGATCGCAAGCCCTTCCTGCTGGAGATGAACACCTCGCCCGGCATGACCACCCATTCGCTGGTGCCGATGTCGGCCCGCGCGGCGGGCATCGCCTACGAAGACCTGTGCCTGCGCGTGCTGGCCTCGGCCACGCTCGATTCGAAGGCGGAGGTCTGATGACCGACAGCATCCCCGTGCCCTTCGACGTCAAGCTCATGAACGCGACCGCGGCGCTGGTGTTCGCGTCGTTCGTGCTCGTGCTGCTGGCCGCGGGCGCGTGGTGGGTGCTGCGCCAGCCCTTCTTTCCGATCGCCGGCATCAAGGTCGACGGCGACATCACGCACAACAACGCCGTCACCCTGCGCGCCAACGTGACGCCGCAGCTGTCGGGCAATTTCTTCACCATCGACCTGACGCGCGCGCGCACCGCTTTCGAGTCGGTGCCCTGGGTGCGCAAGGCGGTGGTGCGGCGCGAGTTTCCGAACAAGCTGCGCGCGACGCTGACCGAGCAGGTGCCGGTCGCGCACTGGGGCGACGACGCCGACTCGAAGCTGATCAACGGCTTCGGCGAGGTGTTCGAGGCCAACGTGGCCGAGGTCGACGACGACCTGCCGCGCCTGGACGGGCCGATCGAGCAGGCCGGCCAGGTGCTGGGCATGTACCGCGTGCTGCAGCCGCTGTTCCAGCCCTACGACCTGACGATCGACGATCTCTCGCTGTCGAGCCGCGGCAGCTGGCGCGTCGTGCTGGAGACCGGTGCGGTGATCGAACTCGGCCGCGGGTCGGGCGATGAAGTGGTGGCCCGTACGCAGCGTTTCCTGCGCACGGTGACGCCGGTGGCAAGCCGCTACGGGCGCACGCTCGCCGCGGTGGAGGGCGCCGATCTGCGGCACAACGATGGCTACGCATTGCGCTTGCACGGCGTGACCACGGTCGCACCGGACGCGAAGAAGAAATAGCGAACAGAGGAAGTTTCATGTCCAAGGAATACAAAGACCTGGTTGTCGGCCTCGACATCGGTACCGCCAAGGTGATGGCGGTGGTGGCCGAGGTGCTGCCCAACGGCGAGCTCAAGCTCGCCGGCCTCGGCATCGCGCCCAGCAACGGGCTCAAGCGCGGCGTGGTGGTGAACATCGACGCCACGGTGCAGAGCATCCAGCAGGCGCTCAAGGAAGCGGAGCTGATGGCCGACTGCAAGATCGGCCGCGTCTACACCGGCATCACCGGCAGCCACATCCGCGGCATCAACTCGAGCGGCATGGTGGCGGTCAAGGACAAGGAAGTCACGCAGGCCGACGTGGCCCGCGTGGTGGAGACGGCGCGTGCCATCAACATCTCCAGCGACCAGCGGCTGCTCCTGGTCGAGCCGCAGGAATTCGTGATCGACGGCCAGGACGTCAAGGAGCCGATCGGCATGAGCGGCATGCGGCTCGAAGCCAAGGTGCACATCGTGACCGGTGCACAGAGCGCGGCCGAGAACATCATCAAGTGCGTGCGCCGCTGCGGCCTCGAGGTCGACCAGCTGATGCTCAACCCGCTGGCCTCCAGCCTCGCGGTGCTGACCGAGGACGAGCGCGAGCTCGGCGTGGTGCTGGTCGACATCGGCGCCGGCACCACCGACGTCGCGATCTTCACCAACGGCGCGATCCGCCACACCGCGGTGATCCCGATCGCCGGCGACCTGATCACCAGCGACATCGCGATGGCGCTGCGCACGCCGACCAAGGACGCCGAGGACATCAAGGTCGAGAACGGCTACGCCAAGCAGCTGCTGGCCGACCCCGAGACCCAGGTCGAGGTGCCGGGCCTCGGCGACCGCGGCCCGCGCATGCTGAGCAAGCAGGCGCTGGCCGGCGTGATCGAGCCGCGCGTCGAGGAGATCTTCTCGCTGGTGCAGCAGGTGGTGCGCGAGTCGGGCTACGAAGAGGTGCTGTCCTCGGGCGTGGTGCTGACCGGCGGCAGCGCGGTGATGCCCGGGATGATCGAGCTCGGCGAGGACATCTTCCTCAAGCCGGTGCGCCGAGGGATTCCGAAGTATTCGAGCGCGCTGTCCGACATGGTCGCGCAGCCGCGCGCCGCGACCGTGATGGGGCTGCTCGAGGAAGCGCGCTATGCGCGGCTGCGCGGCTTCAAGGTCGCGCAGAAGAACGGCTCGGTCAAAACCGCGTTTGGCCGCTTCAAGGATTTCATCGTGGGGAATTTCTGATCATGAACTTCTACCCACTCTGGCTGGCGCGCGGAAGTCCGCAACGGCATTTCAACGAGCGATGGCGACGAACCGGGCCACCATCCTGAGAATCCTTCCGGTTACTAGAAGAACATTCAATTCATATACACGGCAACTGCAAATTTAGGAGTCAGAAAATGGCCATCGAAATGATCGAAGTCGAAGAATTCAACCAGGGCACGCAGATCAAGGTGATCGGCGTCGGCGGCGGCGGCGGCAACGCGGTCGCGCACATGATCGAGCGCAGGGTGCAGGGCGTGGAGTTCGTCTGCGCCAACACCGACGCGCAGGCGCTCAACCGCAGCAACGCGCACAAGACCATCCAGCTCGGCCTCACGGGCCGCGGCGCAGGCAGCAAGCCCGAGATCGGCCGCGAGGCCGCCGAGGTCGCGGTGGACGACATCCGCGGCGCCATCCAGGGCGCGCACATGCTGTTCATCACCGCCGGCATGGGCGGCGGCACCGGCACCGGCGCGGCGCCGGTGATCGCGCGCGTGGCCAAGGAGATGGGCATCCTCACCGTCGGCGTGGTGACCAAGCCCTTCGACTGGGAAGGCGGCAAGCGCATGACCAATGCCGATGCCGGCCTGGCCGAGCTCGAAGCCAACGTCGATTCGCTGATCGTGATCCTGAACGAGAAGCTGCTCGAAGTGCTGGGCGACGAGGTCACGCAGGACGAGGCCTTTGCGCATGCCAACGACGTGCTCAAGAATGCCGTCGGCGGCATCGCCGAGATCATCAACGAGTACGGCAACGTCAACGTCGACTTCGAGGACGTGCGCACCGTGATGGGCGAGCCCGGCAAGGCCATGATGGGCACGGCCGCGGCCAGCGGCCCGGACCGCGCGCGCATCGCCGCCGAGCAGGCCGTGGCCTGCCCGCTGCTCGAAGGCATCGACCTCTCGGGCGCCAAGGGCGTGCTGGTGCTGGTGACGGCGTCGAAGGGTTCGCTCAAGCTGAGCGAATCGAAGCTGGCGATGAACACCATCCGCGCCTACGCTTCGCCCGATGCGCATGTGATCTACGGCGCGGCCTACGACGAAAGCCTCGGCGACGAAATGCGCGTGACCGTGGTCGCGACCGGCCTCTCGCGCCAGGACGCGCGCCGCCAGGCCCCGACGCTGGAGGTGATCCGCACCGGCACGGACAACATTCCGTTCCACGTGCCGACGCTGGGCGGCGGCGCGCATCCGAGCGGCCAGCCCAACTACGAAGGCATGGCGGTGCCCAGCGTGTGGCGCACCAACCGCACGATGGCCGCGGCCAAGGTGGATGCACTGTCGTCGGGTGGCATGGACGACTTCGAGATCCCGGCCTTCCTGCGCAGGCAGGCGGATTGAGCACGCCCGGGCGGATATGGCGGCTATCGCGGACATAGCGAGGCGGACGGTACGCCGGACACCTCGCGCTCCTAAAATCGGTGCCGTGCTTGCCCAACGAACCCTCAAATCCATCACCCGCGCCGTCGGCGTGGGCCTGCACAGCGGCCAGCGGGTCGACCTGACGCTGCGGCCGGCGCCGGTCGATTTCGGCATCGTGTTCCGCCGCGTCGATCTGCCCGAGCCGGTGTCGATCGCGATGACGGCCGAGGCGGTGACCGACACGCGGCTCGCGTCGACCGTGTCATCGGGCGGCGCCAAGGTGCAGACCGTCGAGCACCTGATGTCGGCCTGCGCCGGCCTGGGCATCGACAACCTGCAGATCGACATCACGGCCGACGAGGTGCCGATCCTCGACGGCTCGGCATCGTCCTTCGTGTTCCTGCTGCAAAGCGCGGGCATCGAGCTGCAGAAGGCCGCGCGCCGCTTCATCCGCGTCACGCGGCCGGTCGAGGTGCGCGAAGGCGAGGGCGCCGAGGGCAAGTGGGCGCGCCTTGCGCCTTACCACGGCTACAAGCTCAGCTTCGAGATCGACTTCGACCACCGCGTGGTCAATTCGACCGGCCAGCGCGTCGAGTTCGACCTCGGCAGCGGCTCCTACAGCCGCGACATCGCGCGCGCGCGCACCTTCGGCTTCACCAAGGAGGTCGAGTACATGCGCTCGAAGGGGCTCGCGCTCGGCGGCGGGCTCGACAACGCGATCGTGATGGACGATACCAAGGTGCTCAATGCAGGCGGGCTGCGCTACGACGACGAGTTCGTCAAGCACAAGATCCTCGATGCGATGGGTGATCTCTACGTGATCGGCCGGCCGCTGCTGGCCGCCTACAGCGCCTACCGTTCCGGTCACGCGCTCAACAACAAGCTGCTGCGCGAGTTGCTGGCGCACGAAGACGCCTACGAGATCGTGACCTTCGACGACGAGAAGCGCGCGCCGGTCGGCTTCGCCGAAGTCGCGCGGGCCTGGTAGGCACGCCGGTCGATGCTGCTGTTCCGCTGGGCCGTCCTGCTGCTGTTGCTGGTGGCGGGAGCTTCGTTCGCGTTCTATGCGGGGACGGGGCGGGTCAAGTACCGGCGCTTCGGGTGGGTTGTGCTGAAGTGGACGCTGCTGGCGGCGTTCGGGTTCTTTGCGGTCCTGATCGCGGAACGGGTGGTCTGAGCACCGCATCCGTACCGAATGGTATCCTTACGTCTTCGTAAGGAATGTTGATGCAGACCACCTTGACATCCAAAGGCCAGATGACGCTGCCGAGCGCCGCGAGGACACGGCTTGGGCTGGAAGCTGGCGATCGATTGCTGGTGACCGTCGTCGACGACGACACCATCATCCTGAAGCGGCCGTCACCAAAGCCGGTCAAGGCACTCAGGGGCCTTCTGGCGCGACCCCGGCGGGCTCTGACCGTCGAAGAAATGGACGCTGGCGTGGCGGCACACCTCAAGGAAAAGCACGGATCCAGGTCAGCGAAGTGATAGCGCTGGACACCAACATCCTGGTGAAGCTTCTCACCAACGACGACGCCCGTCAGGCCGCCAAGGCAGAAAGCTGGTTGCGAGACAACGCGAGTGCGCGGGTGCCTGCCTATGTCGATCACATCGTGCTGTGCGAGTTGGCCTGGGTGCTGGAGCGCAGCTATGGCTACGAACGGGAATCGGTGCATCAGGCATTGAGTGCATTGATGGAACAGGATCAGCTCAAGGTCGAATCCCCGGGCGCAGTCAGACAGGCACTTGGACTTTACGAGGCCGGGCCTGCCGATTTCTCGGACTATCTGCTGGCAGTGCGTGCGCAAATCGCGGGCTACGCCCCGGTGCTGACGCTGGACAAGAAGGCGGCGAAGACGCCAACTCATCGGTTGTTGCGTTGAGGCGCTCGAATCGCCGCCCGTGCCGTCTCACCGCGTACGCCCCTGCCGGTACACGCCGTTGGTGCTGCGCCCCAGCGTCGTCGCCTGGCTGAGCCGCGCCATCGAGGCACCCACGTGCGCATGCGTGATCGCGATGCCGAGCGCGTCGGCCGCGTCGCTGCCCGGCACGCCTGGCAGGTGCAGCAGGCGCTTGACCATCTCCTGCACCTGCGCCTTCGCGGCGCGGCCGTGGCCGGCGACGGCCTGCTTCATCTGCAGCGCGGTGTATTCGGCGACCGTGAGATTGCTCGTGACCAGCGCCGTCAGGCAGGCGCCGCGCGCCTGGCCGAGCAGCAGCGTCGATTGCGGATTGACGTTGACGAACACGATCTCCACCGCCGCCGCATCGGGCTTGTAGCGCTCTGCGATCTCGCCGATGCCATCGAACAGTACCTTGAGTCGCGCAGGCAATTCGCCGGTGCCGAGGTGGCGGGTGGTGATCGTGCCGCTGGCGACATAGCGCAGCGCATGGCCGTCGACATCGACCACGCCGAAGCCGGTGGTTTGCAGGCCAGGATCAATCCCTAGTATTCGCACGGCGTCATTTCCCCGGCCGAATGCGGGGAACACCGCGGAACCGGCTTTGCCGGGCCGCTGGTGTTGCCCCCGGTGAGGGGATGGGCGGCCACACGAAGTGGGCAAGCCTGGGGGTGTGCAACTTCATACGCCGAAGTACCAGCGCACCGAGTGGAAGAAGATCGGCGCCGCGAAGCACAGCGCATCGACGCGGTCCAGCAGCCCGTTGGCGCCCGTGATGCCGACGCCGCGCTGGCCCCAGTTGGGAATGCCGCGGTCGCGCTTCAGCGCCTTCATCACCAGGTGCCCCATCGAGCCCGCGACGCAGGCGATCAGCGACATCGCCAGCGCCTGGCCGAAGCCGAAGGGCGTGATGAACGAGAACAGTGCGCCGACCAGGCTCGCGATCACCATGCCGATCGCCCAGCTGGTCCAGTTGAAGCTGCGGCTCACGTGCGGCGCGAAGGGCGCTTGCCGAAAAAGGCGCTGCCAGATCGCGTCGAGGCCGCGCGCCGGTTGCTCGGGCGCTGCGGGCTCGGCGCCGTCGGTCGGCAGTGTCGTGCGCCGTGATATCAAGTGCTGGGTCAGCATGCAGGTCTGCACCACGAACACCAGGAAGAACACGAGGAAGGCGCTCTTGCCTTCATAGCCCGGAAAGGACAGCAGCAGCAGCGCCGGCACATGGCTCATGCCGTAGACGCAGACCATGATGCCCCACTGCAGCTTGGCATTGCGTTCGAGAAACTGGTTCGGGTCATCGGCCAGTGCGCTCACGACCGGGATCGCAAGAAAGGCATAGACCGGAATGAACACGGTGAACAGGTCGAAGCGCGCCGTCGCAACCAGCCAGAACTGGATCGGCAGCACCACGAAGAAAGCCAGGATCAGGCTGCGGTGATCGCCGCGCCGCGTCGGCGACAGCGTGATGAACTCGCGCAGCGCGAAGAATGCGATGAGTGCGAACAGCACGGTCGCGACCGTTTCGCCGAGCGCCCAGCCGATCCAGAACACCACCACCATGAACCAGCTGGTGCGAAGCAGGGCGCGAAAGTGCAGCAGCTCGGCCTGCCACAGTGCATCGTGCCGCGGATTGCGGCGCTCCTTGAAGGTCAGCAGGAAGGCGATGGTGCTGACCGTCACCAGCAGGCCGAAGACGATCAGGAACAGCGCTGCGACCTGGTGCGTCGGCGTGAGATGGCGCAGGTAGTCGTTCATCCGGGCCTACACGTAGCGCAGTGCGATCACCGCGTCGCGCGCGCGGTCCAGGAAGGGGCGGCGCTCTTCGCCCGGCTCGACGCGGATCGGCGCGCCGAAGGTGACCGAGCACAGGATCGGCACCGGCACGATCTCCCCCTTGGGCATCACGCGCTGCACGTTGTCGATCCAGGCCGGCACCAGCACCACCTCGGGAAACAGCGTGGCCAGCGTGAACAGGCCTGACTTGAATTTCTGCGGCTCGCCGGTGTGGCCGCGGGTGCCCTCGGGGAAGATGATGATCGAGTCGCCGCTTCGCAGCGCCTCGACCAGCGGTTCGAGCGGATCGGGGCCCGGCGCTGCGGGAGGCTCGATCGGTGCGGTCGATGCCGCAGCGCCGCGCTCCACGTACACCGCGTTGAACACCTCGGTCGTGATCCAGCGCTTGAACGGCGTGTTGGCCCAGTAGTCGCGCGCCGCGATCGGGCGGGTGATGCTGCGCAGCTCCTCGGGCAGCGCGGCCCAGATCATCACCAGGTCGACATGGCTCTGGTGGTTGGCGAAGTAGATCCGCTGTTCGGCCTTGGGCGGGCAGCCGTACCAGCGCGCCTGCGCACCGGTCAGCAACCGGATCGCCCCCAGCAACAACCATCCCATGAGCTTCGCCAACATGCGCGCGATGATACGGGGCGATGCCTCAGGGCAGTTCGGCGGCCGGCATGCGCGCGACGATGGTGGCCGATCGATGGGCCAGGTAGGCGGAGCCGGGATGGTGCTCGAAGAACTTGGGGCTCGGCAGCATCACCGCGAGCCGTGCCGCTTCGGCGGCGCTCAGGCGCGAGGCCGGCTTCCGGAAATAGCGCTCGGCCGCGGCCTCGGCGCCGAACACGCCTTCGCCCCACTCGACGTTGTTGAGATAGATCTCGAGGATGCGCTCTTTGCTCAGCATGATCTCGAGCGTGGTGGCGAGCACCAGCTCCTGGCCCTTGCGCAGCAGCGTGCGCTCACCGGAGAGCAGCAGGTTCTTGGCCAGTTGCTGGGTGATGGTCGAGCCGCCGCGCAGCTGCGGCGGGCGTGGTTCCTTGCCGCGTGCGCGCATCTGGGCAGCGCGCCGCGCGGCGATCTCCTCGGCACGGGCGTTGCGCTGGCGCGCGCGCTCGATGGCTTCCCATTCGACGCCCTGGTGGTAGATGAATTCGCTGTCCTCGCTCGCGATCACGGCGCGCTTGAGGTTGTCCGAGATCTGCGCATAAGGCACCCAGCGCTGCTGCCAGTCGCGATCGCCATTGCCGCGCCCCTGCGTGGCGATCAGCCACGCTTCGGAGCGCTGGAAGGCGGTCGATTGCGGATCGATGGCCGCCATCGTCGCGATGCGCAGCACGAAGAAGAGTTCGAGCGCGAGGCCCGCGATCAGCAGGCACAGCAGCCAGCGAAGGATCGCCTTCACGCCGAGTCGACGATGGTGCGCAGTTCGGCCAGCACCTGCGCGGACGGCGGCCGCACGCCGCGCCAGGTCGCGAAGGCTTGCGCGGCCTGCTCGATCAGCATGCCGAGGCCGTCGCGCGGCACGGCGCCGTTCTCGCGCGCCCACTGCATGAAGCCGGCGGCGGCCGGCCCGTACATCATGTCGATCGCCAGTGCGCCGGGCGCGAGCACGCCGGCCGCGACCGGCACCTCGCCGCCCGCCAGGCTGGAAGCGGTGGCGTTGACCACCACGCCGAAGCGGCCCGGCACCGTGTCGAGCGCCTGCGCCTCGAGCACGACGTGGTGCTGTAGCGCGAGCGGCGCATGGCGCTGCACCAGTGCGATCGCGCGGGCGAGCGTGCGGTTGGCGACCACCAGCCGGCGTGGCCCGGCTTCGAGCAGCGGGCCCAGCACGCCGGCCGCGGCGCCGCCGGCGCCGAGCAGCAGCACGTCGCCGCCCGCGAGCGCCACGCCCGCATGGACCGTGATGTCGTGGACCAGCCCGACGCCGTCGCTGTTGTCGCCGTGGATGCCGTCCTCGCGGAAACTCAGCACGTTGACCGCCTGCGCCAGCGCGGCGCGCGGACTGAGGTGCTGCGCCAGCGCGGCTGCATCGAACTTGAAGGGCACGGTGACGTTGCAGCCGCGCGCCGTGCCTTCGGTCTCGTCGGCGCGGAATGCGGCCACGCCGCCGGCAAAGCCGCCGAGCGCGACCAGGCGGCGGCCGTAGCGCATCGTCTGTCCGGTGAGTTCGGCGAAGCGCGCATGAATCCAGGGCGAGCGGCTGTGCTCGACCGGGTTGCCCATCACACAGTACTGATCCATGGTCATTGGTGCCCCCACGCTCGGCACTTCGTGTCCTCGCTGCCCCCCGAGGGGGCGCGAGCTTGCTTGGGGCTGCCCGGCGCTGCGCTCATTGCTTCGACGAGAGCTGCGTCTCGAGCGTCTCGTCGTGGGTGAACTTGAAGCGCCTGAGCAGCACGATCTGATCGGTCTGCCGGCGCATCGCGTCGGTGAACTTGCCGAAGTTGCCGATGCTGCGAACGATCGCCTGGGCGCGCCGGTCCAGCACCCGATCCCCCGAGCTTTCGGCGATGTCGGTGCCAAGGATCGAGCCGTCGAAGTTGACCGTGATCATCATGGCGAGTTCGCCATAGAGCTTCTTGCCGGCGATCTCCGGGAAGTTCTCGGTGCCGCGCACTTCGATGCGTCGACTCAGCGCATCGACGTACGCCGCATAGGCGGCCTCGCGGGTGGCGGGGCTGAGGTAGTGCTTGCGCGGCCGGGCATTCTCTTCGTTGACGCGGCGCTCAATCGCGGCCAGCAGTTCGACCAGTTGGCGCCGTTTCTCCTCGCGCGCAGCCGCCTCGTTCGGGTTGCCCTGCGTGCGCGGATCCGGCACCGGCATCTCGGCGAGCTGCCGCTTGATCTGGGCCAGCATCATCATTTGCTGCGCCTGCATGGCTTCGATTTGGCGCTGCGCTTCGTCCGTCGAGTCACCGACCGCGGTGAAAGTGGAAGGCGGCAGCGGACTGGTCGCGAAGCCCTTGTCGAGATCGCCGCCGCCGGCCAGCGAAGCCTGCGCGATGGCGCGAGCCTTGTCGGGCCGCTCGTCGCTCTTGGCATTGACGAGGATCACCTCGAGCGGCGTTTCCTTGAAGACGCGGTTGAAGGATTCGGGATCGATGAAGCGCACCGAGAGCAGCACCGCATGCGCCAGGACCGACAGGCCGAGCGCAATCTGCAGCGTGCTCAGGTCGCGCAGGTTCATGCAGGCGCGCTTTCCGGTGCGGCCGCCTCGCTGTCGGCGAGGTCGACCGCGATCGCAATGGGACCGGCGACTTCTTCGTCGTCGCCGCTTTCGTCCTCGGCCGCGACTTGCGCCGGCGCGGTGTCGAGGCGCTCGACGACCGTGCCGTGGATGTCGAGCGCGATCTCGTCGATGTCGCCGAGCTTGACGCGCACGCGGGCGCCGCGCATCAGCCCCTGCGTGCCCGTGACCGGGAACACCAGCGGCAGCGTGTCGGCCCGCACCAGGGCGCCGTTCGGCAGGTCCTTGATCAAGGTCGCGTCGAGTTCGGTGATGGCCTGCTGCCGCAGGTATTCGAGCGTCCAGAAGCGTTCCATGCCGCCCTGGTGCGCGTTGTAGGTCGCGTAGGTGGCGTCGAAGCCCGAGAGGATGGAGAACAGCTCGGCGTCCTTCGGCTTGAACGGCGCCGCGAGCGCGGCGGTCTTGCCGTGGCGCGCCGCGGCGATGATCTGCCACTGGTTCACGAGGTCGGTGTAGCGGCGCAGCGGCGAAGTGCTCCACGCATAGCTCTTCACGCCGAGGCCGGCATGCGGCAAGGCCCGCGTGCCCATGCGCACCTTGATGCCCGGCGCCAGGCTGGCCTGGCTGCGGTAGAGGCCGGGCACACCGAGCTCGCCGAGCCAGCCACCCCAGCTGCTGTTGGCCAGGATCATCGCTTCGGAGACGATCAGGTCGAGCGGCGCACCGCGCTGGCGGGTGCTGATCTGGACCTGCTCGTTGCCGGTGGGCTCGCCGTCGTTGCCGACCAGGCGGAAGTTGTAGTCGGGCCGGTTGAAGTTCTCGGGCTTGCCGCGCACCACCTCGCGCTGCGCCTTCAGATGCTTTGCGAGGCGCAACAGGAAGGACAGCGGTTCGCGCAGCCGCCGTGCGGCTTCGGGCGCGTCGCTGTCGGCCACCGAGGCATCCTCGAGCCAGGGCTGCGTGACGAAGCCGTCGAGCTGGTCATGGCGCAGGTTGGCGACGATCGGCACGCGCTCCAGCCTGGTCTCGGTGGATTTCAGTTCCAGCGTGGCCGCGTCGAAGCTCGCGTAAAGCGAGACGGCGGGGCAGTCGCGCCCTTCCTGCAGGGTGTAGGTCTCGACCACCTCGTCGGGCAGCATCGTGATCTTGTGGCCTGGCATGTAGACGGTCGACATGCGCGCACGCGCCACCTGGTCGATCGGGCTGCCCGGCACCAGCGCCAGTCCGGGCGCCGCGATGTGGACGCCGACGACCACCGTGTCCTGCCCCAGGCCGCGGACCGAGAGCGCGTCGTCGATCTCGGTGGTCTGCGAATCGTCGATCGAGAAGGCCTGCACGTCGGCGAGCGGCAGGTCATCGGTGATGGCCGGCGCGCTGAGGGCCGGAAAGCCGGTGCCCTTGGGAAAGTTCTCGAACAGGAAGCGGCGCCAGTGGAACTGGTAGGCCGAGTCGATTGCGCCGGCGCGCTGCAGCAGATCGAGCGGTGGCCGCTGCGTGGCGCGGGCCGCTTCGACCACGGCCTTGTATTCGGGCGCGTTCTTGTCGGGGCGGAACAGGATCTTGTAGAGCTGCTCGCGCACCGGCGCCGGGCAGATGCCGTCGGCCAGTTCGGCCGCCCACTGCGTGATCTGCGCCTGGACGGCTTTCTTCTTTTCGATCGCGGCCAGGGCCTGCTGCACGATTTCGGCCGGCGCCTTCTTGAAGCGCCCCTTGCCGGCACGGCGGAAGTAGTGCGGCGCCTCGAACAGCGCCAGCAGCGCTGCGGCCTGCTGCGTCAGCGTGGGATGGGCCTGGAAGTAGTCGACCGCCAGTTCGCCGAAGCCGAACTCGCCTTCGGGCGCGAATTCCCAGGCCAGGTCCAGATCCATCGCGGCCGCGAGTTCACGGGCTTCGGTGATCAGCGCGGCCGGTGCCGGCTTCTCGAAGCGCAGCACGATGTGGGCGCTCTTGACCTTGACGCGCTTGCCGCTGTCGAGCTCGACCTGCGCCGAGGCCTCCGCTTCCGACAGGATGCGGCCGCCGAGGTATTTGCCGGCTTCTTCGAACAATACAAACATGGGTTGGATTGTCCCATGAGCCTTTGCTCACCCCCAGGCTTCGCGCACTTCGTGTCGCTACGCCAACCCCCTGCCGGGGGCAACACCAGCGGCCCGGCGGAGCCGGTTCCGCGGTGTTTCTGGCCCTTCGCCGCTAGCGCAGGTCCAGAAATGCGATGACGTCGTCGAGGTGATGGCGCTCGAAGTCGGACAGCGCATGGTCGCCGCCTTCGAGCAGCTTGACGCGGCTGCCGGGGTAGCGGGCCGACATCTCGCGCCAGTCCAGCACTTCGTCGCCCTTGGCGACGATCGCGAGGACGCGTTCGGGCCGGGTCAGCGGGCCGACGTCGAGGGTGCGCAACTGGTCGATGTACTCGGGGCGGAAATAAAAGTGCTCCGCGGGGTCATGCCACAGGGTCTGGTCGCCGATGTGGCGGGCCAGGTCCCGCGCGGGGTGCACGGCGGGGTTCAGCAGCACGGCGCGGCAGCGGGTCATGCCGGTCACGTAGGTGGCATAGAAGCCGCCGAGTGAGGAGCCGACCACGGCCATGGACGCGCGCGGCCAGCCCGCGATGCCGCGCATCACCAGGTCGATGGCATCGCGCGGCGAGGGCGGCAGCTGGGGGCACCACCATTCGACGCCGGGATGCCGCTCGGCCACGCGCCGTGCCATCTGGCTGGCCTTGGCCGACTGCGGAGAAGAGCGGAAGCCGTGGAGGTAGAGCAGGTGGGTCGCGGGAGGCATGGGGAGGCAGTCGGGTTCGGTCGGAAGCGGCGCAGCAGAGTGTGGAGGGGCCGGGTTGCGCCCGAATCCCATGAATCAGGTAATTTTTCGGAGTTTCCGCCCGTCGACGAGCTTTATGCTCATCGTGATGCAACAAAACGAAATGCCCGACGACGGCGCGACCCTGCCGTGGGGCGTGGTGATCGTCGAAGACGACGGGCCGACCCGCGCCTTTTTCGAGGAGAGCATCGGTCGTTGCACGAAACTTCGATGGCTCGCCAGCGCGGGGACGGTGCACGACGCGCTGTCGCTGCTGGAAGGCCTGGCCCCGGCACCGGACGTGCTGCTGGTCGATCTGGGCCTGCCGGATGGCAGCGGGCTGCGGGTGATCCAGGAGGCCGTGGCCCGCTACCCGCAGTGCGAGCCGCTGGTGATCTCCGTGTTCGGCGACGAGGACAACGTGCTGGCCAGCATCGAGGCCGGTGCGGTCGGCTACATCCACAAGGACGATGCGCCGGAAAGCATTGCCTGCACCATTCTCGACATGAAGGCGGGTGGTTCGCCGATCTCGCCGATGGTCGCGCGCCGCGTGCTGGCCAAGTACCGCAGCCTGCAGGACGAGAACCGTCCGGCGGATGCCGCGCCGGCGCCCGAGGCCGTTGACGCGGCGGCCGCGATCCTGCCCGGGCGCCCGCTGCTGTCCAAGCGCGAGCAGGAGGTGCTGGCGCTGATCGCGCGCGGTTTCTCCTATGCCGAAATCGCGCGGCTGCACGCGCTGAGCGTGCACACGGTGCAGACGCACATCAAGAATCTCTACGGCAAGCTGGCGGTGCATTCCAAGAACGAAGCGGTGTTCGAGGCGATGCGCCTGGGGCTGCTGCGCCACCCGGGCTGAGGCACGTCATGCAGGCCTGGCTCCGCAGCGGTTTCCGGGCGGGCACGGCACTGCTGCTCTGGTGCGCGCTGGCAGGCGCGTGGGCGGGCTCCGACCTGCAAGTGCTGAACGCGGCGACGGTCACCACCACGGTCGCGGGCCGCACGCAGACCGAGGCGGTCGATCTGCCCTATCACTGGGACCGGCACCAGGCGGCTCAGCCCGGCGTGGCGAGCTTCGATCTGCCCTTCTCGCTGGAGCGGCAGCCCGATGTGCCGTGGGGCATCTACCTGGCGCGCGTCGGCACTTCCTTCTCGGTCGAGCTCAACGGGGAACTGGTGGAGGCCAACGGCAGCCTGGCGTACAGCGACGGTGGCGACTACGCCAAGATCCCGCGCTTCATCGCCGTGCCCGCCAGGCTGCTGCGGCCCGGCGACAACCTGTTGCGGATCCGGATCCGCGCCGACACGGGCCGCCGTGCGGGCCTGTCGGCGCCTGTGCTCGGGCCCGCGAGCACGGTGCGCGCCGATCTGTTCGCGAGCGCGTATGCGTGGCGCTTCTCGGGATCGGTGCTGCTGGCGGCCTTCAGCCTGGTCGTCAGTGTCACGGCCTTCGCGCTCTGGCTCACGCAGCTCGACACCAGCGCTGCCGACGGTCGGCGGCGCGAGGGCGTGTACCTCTGGGCGGCGCTGGCGGAGTTCTGCTGGGCGCTGCGCGTGGCCGACGGCGCGATCGCGAATCCGCCGCTGCCCTGGGTGGCGTGGGGCGTGTTGATGACCGCCTGCTATTCGGGCTGGGTGGTGTCGGCCGTGCTGTTCTGCCACCACGTCGCCGGCTGGCATCGGCATGCCAGCGTGCGATGGATGCGATGGGCCATGGCCGTGATGTTCGTGGGCGCAGTGTCCTCGACGTGGTTGTCCCTCGCGCGTGCCGAGCCCCAGTGGCTGACCGGCTGGCTCGGGTTCGAGATCGCCGGCATCGCCGTCTATATCGGCGGTTTCGTGCTGGCGACGGTGCTGCGGCCGAACATCGCGCGGGTGCTGCTGTCCAGCGTGGCCGTGCTCACCGTGCTGATCGGGCTGCGCGACTGGGTGGTGATCCGGGTCAGCGATTCCTACGGCGATACCACCTGGGTGCGCTACACCTCGGTCTTCTTCGGCATCGCGCTGCTCACGATCGTGGTGACGCGCTTTCGCACCGCCAGCCAGCAGGCGCGCGAACTGCTCGCCACGCTCACCGCCAAGGTGGCGGATCGCGAGCGCGAACTGGCCGCGACCTACGGGCGGCTCGAACGGGCCGCGCGCGAACAGGCCACGGCGCTGGAGCGGCAGCGGATTCTGCGCGACATGCACGACGGCGTGGGCTCGCACATCAGCGCGGCCATTCGCCAACTGCAATCGGGCGACGCGAAGCCCGAGGAATTGCTGCGCACCCTGCGCGATTCGCTCGACCAGCTGAAGCTCTCGATCGATTCGATCCAGCTGCCGCCCGGCGACGTCGGTGCGCTGCTGGCCGCGCTGCGCTATCGGCTCGGGTCGCGCTTTGCGGCCTCGAACATCGAGCTGCAATGGGCCGTGGACGAGCTGTCGCCGGTCGAGCGCCTCGACGCGCAGGCGATGCGGCAGCTGCAGTTCCTGCTGTTCGAGGCGATTTCCAACGTGCTGCAGCACGCGCAGGCCACGGTGCTGCGCATCGAGGCGGCGATGGCAGGGCCGGCGCTGCGCCTGTGCGTGATCGACAACGGCCGCGGCTACGACGCCTCGAGCATGCCGCGCGCGATCTGCGAGCGCGCCGCCGCGATCGGGGCGTGGCTGGCGGTCGAAAGCCGACCCGGCCGCACGGTCGTTCGGCTCGATATCGATTGAACGGGCCGCGCCGGCGCGGATAATTCGCGTCCATGTCGGCCGTCCTCCATCAACCCTCGCTCGTGCGGCGCGTGCTGCCCATCTTCCAGGGTTTCGACGGCTTCATCGCGTTCGCAGTCTTCCTGCTCGCCTGCGCCGGCATGCTGACGATGTACTCGTCGGGCTACGACCATGGCAGCCGCTTCGTGGACCATGGGCGCAACATGCTGATCGCAGGCTTCATCATGTTCGTGGTGGCGCAGATCCCGCCGCAGCGGCTCATGGTGTTCGCCGTGCCGCTCTATACGCTGGGCGTGGCGCTGCTGATCGCGGTGGCGCTCTTCGGCCTGACCAAGAAGGGGGCCAGGCGCTGGATCAACGTCGGTGTCGTGATCCAGCCGAGCGAGATCCTGAAGATCGCGATGCCGCTGATGCTGGCCTGGTGGTTCCAGCGCCGCGAGGGGCAATTGCGGCCGCTCGACTTCGTTGTGGCCACGGTGCTGCTGGCGGTGCCGATCGGCCTGATCATGAAGCAGCCCGACCTCGGCACGGCGCTGCTGGTGCTCGCAGCCGGCATGTCGGTGATCTTCTTTGCCGGCCTGTCGTGGAAGCTGATCGTGCCGCCGGTGGTGATCGGCCTGGTCGCGATCTCGCTGATCGTGGGTTTCGAGTCGCAGCTGTGCGCCGACGGCGTCGACTGGAAGGTGCTGCACGACTACCAGAAGCAGCGCGTCTGCACGCTGCTCGACCCGAGCAAGGATCCGCTGGGCAAGGGCTTCCACATCATCCAGGGGATGATCGCGATCGGCTCCGGCGGCGTCGGCGGCAAGGGCTTCATGCAGGGCACGCAGACGCACCTCGAATTCATCCCCGAACGCACCACCGATTTCATCTTCGCGGCCTATGCAGAGGAGTTCGGCCTGGTGGGCAACCTGGCGCTGATCGCCGCCTTTATCCTGCTGATCCTGCGCGGACTGGCGATCGCATCGGATGCGCCGACCCTGTTCTCTCGTCTGCTGGCCGGCGCGGTGACGATGATCTTCTTCACCTATGCCTTCGTGAACATGGGGATGGTGAGCGGCATCCTGCCGGTGGTGGGTGTGCCGTTGCCTTTCATCAGTTATGGCGGTACGGCGATGGTGACCCTGGGCCTGGGGCTGGGCATCCTCATGTCCATCTCTCGCGCCAAGCGCCTCATTCAGACCTGACCCTGCGGCCGGCGCAGCCAGGGGTGCCGCCCTAGAATGGTTTCATGATCAGTCGCGAACCCACCATCGAGCGCCTCGCCACGGCGCAACAACTCCTGCTCACGCCCTTCGGTCTCGACGAGTCGCATCTGTCGCGCGCACTCGCCGAAATCACGGCGCACAAGGTCGACGATGCCGACCTCTACTTCCAGTACACCCGCAGCGAGGGCTGGAGCCTGGAGGAGGGCATCGTCAAGACCGGCAGCTTCAGCATCGACCAGGGCGTGGGCGTGCGCGCAGTGAGCGGCGAGAAGACGGCGTTCGCCTATTCGGACGACATCTCCGAAGCCTCGCTGCTCGATGCGGCGCGCACGGTCCGTGCCATTTCGTCCGCGGGCCGTACGGCCCGCGTGAAGACGCCGGCGCGCAGGATAGCGAGCAGCCGTTCGCTCTACGACGGCATCGATCCGATCTCCACGCTCGACAGCACGGCCAAGGTCGAGCTGCTCGGAAAGGTCGAAAAGCTGGCCCGCTCGCGCGATCCGCGCGTGGCGCAGGTGATGGCCGGCCTCGCGAGCGAATACGACGTGGTGCTGGTCGCGCGCGCCGACGGCACGCTGGCCGCCGACGTGCGGCCCCTTGTGCGGCTCTCGGTCACGGTGATCGCCGAGCAGAACGGCCGCCGCGAAATGGGTTCGGGCGGCGGCGGCGGCCGCTTCGGCCTGGCCTATTTCGACGACGCGCACATCGCGGAGTATGTGGATCAGGCGGTCAAGTCGGCATTGACCAACCTCGATTCGCGGCCCGCGCCGGCCGGCGAGATGACGGTGGTGCTCGGCCCGGGCTGGCCCGGCATCCTGCTGCACGAGGCCATCGGCCATGGCCTGGAAGGCGACTTCAACCGCAAGGGTTCGAGTGCGTTCTCGGGCCGCATCGGGCAACGCGTCGCGGCCAAGGGCGTGACGGTATTGGACGACGGCACGATCGCCGATCGCCGCGGTTCACTCAACGTCGACGACGAAGGCAACGCGACGCAACGCAACGTGCTGATCGAGGACGGCATCCTGAAGGGCTACATCCAGGACTCGCTCAATGCACGGCTGATGAAGTCCAAGCCGACCGGCAACGGCCGGCGCGAGAGCTATGCGCACGTGCCAATGCCGCGCATGACCAACACCTACATGCTGGGCGGCGACCGGGTGCCGGCGGAAATCGTGGCCAGCATCAAGAAGGGCCTCTATGCCACCAATTTCGGCGGCGGCCAGGTCGACATCACGAGCGGCAAGTTCGTGTTCTCGGCCAGCGAAGCCTACTGGGTCGAGAACGGGAAGATCCAATATCCGGTCAAGGGCGCGACCCTGGTCGGCAACGGTCCGGATGCGCTGACCCGCGTCACGATGATCGGCAACGACATGGCGCTCGATTCGGGCGTCGGCACCTGCGGCAAGGAAGGCCAGAGCGTGCCGGTCGGTGTCGGCCAGCCGACGCTGCGAATCGACGGATTGACCGTAGGCGGCACGGCTTGAGGCTATACTCCGCACCCATGTCCGCTCTTCGCGCTTATTTCTTTGCCTACTTTTGGTTCCCGGTTTCCGGCGGACGAGAGGCGCGTGCGTAGAGCAAGCAGACAGCAGAACCCCTCTCAGAACCGCCGGTGCCAAAAGCCCGGCGGTTTTTCTTTGGCCGAACGAATTTCAAGACCCCCCGAAAGAAGGAACGACAGCATGAGCACGAAAGCCGCCCCGTCCAGCGACGCCTGGTACGCGAACGTCGAGAAAACCAGCCAGACCGACGACGAACGCATCAAGGACATCACCGTGCTGCCTCCTCCTGAACACCTGATCCGCTTCTTCCCGATCCGTGGGACGGGCATCGAATCCCTGATCAGCGGCACGCGCCGTGCCATCCACAACATCATGGCCGGCAAGGATGACCGGCTGCTGGTGATCATGGGGCCATGCTCGATCCACGACCCCGCCGCTGCGCTCGAGTACGCCCGGCGCCTGAAGGCGGAACGCCAGAAGTACGCAGACACGCTCGAGATCGTGATGCGCGTGTACTTCGAGAAGCCGCGCACCACCGTGGGCTGGAAGGGGCTCATCAACGATCCGTACCTCGACCAGACCTTCCGGATCGACGAGGGCCTGCGGATCGCGCGCCAGTTGCTGATCGACATCAATCGCCTGGGGCTGCCGGCCGGCAGCGAGTTCCTCGACGTGATCTCGCCCCAATACATCGGCGACCTGATCGCCTGGGGCGCGATCGGTGCGCGCACGACCGAGAGCCAGGTGCACCGCGAGCTGGCCTCGGGGCTGTCGGCGCCGATCGGCTTCAAGAACGGCACCGACGGCAACATCCGTATCGCGACCGACGCGATCCAGGCCGCGGCGCGCGGCCATCATTTTCTTTCCGTCCACAAGAACGGCCAGGTCGCGATCGTGCAGACCAACGGCAACAAGGACTGCCATGTGATCCTGCGCGGCGGCAAGGCGCCCAACTACGACGCGCAGAGCGTAGCGGCGGCCTGCAAGGATCTCGAGGCCGCCAAGCTGCCCGCCACGCTGATGGTCGATTGCAGCCATGCCAACAGCAGCAAGCAGCATCAGAAGCAGGTCGACGTCGCGAAGGACATTGCGGCCCAGGTCGCGGGTGGCAGCCGGAGCGTGTTCGGCTTGATGGTCGAGAGCCATCTGCATGCCGGCGCGCAGAAGTTCACGCCGGGCAAGGACCGGGTCGACAGCCTCGAATACGGCAAGAGCATCACCGACGCCTGCCTGGGCTGGGACGATTCGGTGCAGGTGCTGGAAGCGCTGTCGCAGGCCGTCAAGCAGCGGCGCGGGTCGCTGTGAGCCCCCGGCTTTTCACTTCACTTCGCTTCGCTGCTTGTAATTCGCCACCCCCGAGGGGGTGGCTCGGCCGCCTTGGGGCGGCCCGGCGGCGGCCGACTCGCGGCGCTTGAATTTCAGTCAGATCAGCGCGGCCAAGTCCGGCCAGTGATGGCGCAGCAAGGCCGCTTCGTCGCTGTCCGGGCGCATGAATGAAAAGTCGGTGAAGTCGAAGCCTGGCCCCACGGTGCAACCGACCAGCGTGTAGTCGTCAGAGGGCTTCGTCGCGATGGGCCGGGCCGCTTGCCATTGGCCGGCCGGTACGGTGTGCTGAGGCCGTGTGCCATGAACGTCGACCGGGCCGAGCCGCACATGGGCTGGTGCCGTGCGAAGCGCCGCGTCGCAGGTCCAGAGTGCCAGCGGCACGCCTTCCAGATGAATCCACACTTCGTCGGATCGCACGGTGTGCCAGCGGGAGTGCTGGTGGGCTTCGAGCAGGAAGTAGATGGTCGTGAGCGCCTGGCGCGCGGGGCGGCCGTCGGCGGGCACGACCTGGGCCGTCGAGCGGAACACCTCGCGAAACCAGCCGCCCTCGGGATGGGGCTGCAACTGGAGGGTCTCGATGAGCTGCCGGGCGCGCATGGGATCTATTTTGCCGCGCGCAACGCGGAAAGCAGCTTGTCGTGCACGCCGCCGAAGCCCCCGTTGCTCATGCAGACGATGTGATCGCCGGGACGCGCGGCGGCGACGATCCCGGCCACCAGCGGCTCGATCGCTCCGGCCACCTGCGCCCGCGAACCCAGGGGGGCGAGGGCGGCGGCGGCGTCCCAGTCCAATCCGCCGCTGTGACAGAAGGCGAGATCGGCCGCCTCCAGGCTCCAGGGCAGTTGTGCCGCCATGGTGCCGAGCTTCATGGTGTTGCTGCGCGGTTCGAACGCCGCCAGGATGCGTTCGCCTTGCCTGCCGCTCGCATCGAGCTTCTGGCGCAGGCCGTCGAGCGTGGTGCGGATCGCCGTTGGGTGATGCGCGAAATCGTCGTAGACGGCGATGGTTCCCTCGCTGCGCTCCACCGATCCGCGCAGCTCCATGCGCCGGCGCACATTGCGGAAACTGCCGAGCGCGGCCGCCGCTGCGGCTGGGTCGACGCCGACGTGATCCGCCGCGGCGATCGCCGCGAGCCCGTTCATCTGGTTGTGCAGGCCCGACAACGGCCATTCGACACGCCCGACCCGGACGCCAGCGCGCAGCACGTCGAAGGCGTCATGCGATCCGTCGGCCCGCCATTCGCCGCCGGCTCCGAAGCGGGCGACTTCGCTCCAACAGCCTTGTGCCAGCACGCGTTGCAGGCTTTCCTCGGTGGCGTTGACGACGACGCGGCCTCGGCGGGGTACCGTGCGCACGAGATGATGGAATTGCCTTTCGATCGCCGCGAGGTCGTCGAAGATGTCCGCGTGATCGAATTCCAGGTTGTTCAGGATCGCGGTCCGCGGGCGGTAGTGGACGAACTTGCTGCGCTTGTCGAAGAACGCCGTGTCGTACTCGTCGGCCTCGATCACGAAAGGGGATTCGGCGCTTCGCCCGAGCCGGGCGGAGATGCCGAAGTCGAGCGGCACCCCACCCACCAGAAAGCCCGGTGCCAGTCCTGCCTGCTCGAGAATCCAGGCCAGCATGGAGGTCGTGGTCGTCTTGCCGTGCGTGCCGGCGACCGCCATCACGTGGCGCCCTTGCAAGACGTGTTCGGCCAGCCATTGGGGCCCACTGGTGTAGTGAGCGCCGGCATCGAGAACGGCTTCCATGAGCGGAAACTTGGGCGAACCATCACCCAGCCTAATCCGCGACACCACGTTGCCGACGACGAAGACATCCGGCCGCAGGGCCAGTTGGTCTTCGCCAAAGCCTTCGATGAGCTCGATGCCGAGGGCTCGCAACTGGTCGCTCATCGGCGGATAGACGCCGGCATCGCAGCCTGTCACCCGATGGCCGGCTTCGCGCGCCAGGGCGGCGACGCCGCCCATGAAAGTGCCGCAGATGCCGAGAATGTGAATATGCATTGGGCGATTCTAGGGATGCATTCGCGCGGCCTTCTGTGACCGCCGTACTGCGGGCAAAATGGCCGGATGGACATGTCCAAGCAGGAAATTGCCGCTGCCGCGGCCCGCCTCGTCGTCGAGGAAGGGCTGGAGTACGGCCCGGCGAAACGCCGTGCACTGCGCGATCTGGGTTTGCCCGCGCGCACCGCGCTGCCCAACAATGACGAGGTCGAGGCCGAGGTCCGGGATTACATCCAGCTGTACTGCGCCGACACGCAACCCAAGGAGCTGCATGCGTTGCGGCTGCTTGCGCTCGAATGGATGGAGCGGATGGCGCAGTTCCGGCCTCACGTTGGCGGCGCCGTGTGGCACGGCACGGCCACGCGGCTGTCGGACATCTACATCCAGCTCTTTTGCGACGATTCGAAATCGGCGGAGATCGCGCTGATCGATCACCATGTCGACTACGAGCCGCGCATGGTCACCGGCTTCCATGGCGAGCAGGTCGAGGCGCTCAGCGTCCATGCCGCAAGTCGTACGCTGGGCGAGGAGATCGGCGTTCACTTGCTCGTGTACGACCTCGACGACCTGCGCGGTGCGCTCAAGCCCGATGCACAAGGCCGCGTGCCCCGCGGAAATCTGGCCGCGCTGCGACGGCTGATAGAAAAGGATACGGAATGACTTCTTCGCCAACGCGCCGAGGCCTGATTTATGGCGGCGTCGCGGCCATTGCGGCTGCGGCTGGCCTGGGCGGCGCGCTCTGGCGCCACGACGCTGGCGCCAGCGGTGGCGAGAAGCTCGGCGCGGACTTCTGGTCCCGCCGCTTCGATCGTCCGGAGGGCGGCGAATTGCTGCTCGCAAACCTCCGCGGCAAGCCCTTGCTGGTCAACTTCTGGGCGACCTGGTGTCCTCCTTGTGTGGAGGAAATGCCAATGATCGACGCCTTCTTCCGCGAAAATAGTGCCAACGGATGGCAAGTGATCGGATTGGCAATCGATCAACCGAGCGCTGTGCGCAAGTTCCTGGTCAAGACGCCGGTCACCTATCCCATCGGTCTGGCGGGTCTGGATGGCACGGAACTGGTCAAGCAATTGGGCAACAGCGCCGGGGGATTGCCCTTCTCGTTCGTGGTGGCGGCCGATGGCTCCGTCTCGGCGCGTAAAATGGGAAAGCTTGAGCCGAGCGACTTCCAGGCATGGCACCGCGTCTAGTTCAGAGCTAGAATCCGGGCCCACGAATCCGGCAGTTGGCGCTGAAACGCCGAAATAAGCCGATTTTCAGGCGATTTAAGTTCTAATAACCGGCAAAGCCGGCGCTGGAGTCCCATGGATCTACGCAAACTGAAGACACTCATCGATCTGGTGTCCGAATCGAATATTTCCGAACTGGAAATCACCGAAACCGAAGGCAAGGTCCGTATCGTCAAGGGCGGCGTGGCTGCCCCCGTTCAATATGTTCAGACGCTCGCTGCACCAGCCCCGGCCGGTGCAACTGCCGTATCTGGCGCCATCGCCGCCGCACCCGCTGGCGCGCCTGCGGAGGCCGCAGTGCCGGCCGGTCATGCCATCAAGTCGCCGATGGTGGGGACCTTCTATCGATCTTCGAGCCCGGGTGCACCGGCCTTCGTCGAGATCGGCAGCCAGGTCAAGGAGGGCGACACAGTCTGCATCATCGAAGCGATGAAGATCCTCAATGAAATCGAGGCGGACAAATCCGGGACCGTGACCCAGATCCTCGGCGAGAACGGCCAGGCGGTCGAATACGGCCAGCCGCTGTTCATCATCGAGTGACCATGTTCAAGAAGATTCTGGTCGCCAATCGCGGCGAGATCGCGCTGCGCATCCAGCGCGCCTGCAGCGAACTCGGCATCAAGGCGGTCATGGTGTATTCCGAGGCCGACCGCGAGGCCAAGTACGTGAAGCTCGCGCAGGAAGCGGTGTGCATCGGTCCCGCGCCTTCCTCGCAGAGCTATCTGAACATGCCGGCCATCATCTCGGCCGCCGAGGTGACGGACTCCGAGGCGATTCACCCGGGTTACGGCTTCCTGAGCGAGAACGCCAATTTCGCCGAGCGCGTCGAGCAAAGCGGATTCCAGTTCATCGGCCCGACCCCGGAATCGATCCGCATCATGGGCGACAAGGTGTCGGCCAAGCAGACGATGATCAAGGCTGGCGTGCCCTGCGTGCCCGGGTCCGAGGGTGAACTGTCGGACGATGCGGCCACCAACAAGCGCATTGCGCGTGCGATCGGCTATCCGATCATCGTCAAGGCGGCGGGCGGCGGTGGCGGACGCGGCATGCGTGTGGTGCACACGGAGGCAGCATTGGTCAATGCCATCCAGATGACCAAGGCGGAAGCCGGCGCGGCGTTCAACAATCCGGCCGTCTACATGGAGAAGTTCCTCCAGAACCCGCGCCACATCGAGATCCAGATCCTCGCGGACAAGCACAAGAATGCCGTCTATCTTGGCGAGCGCGATTGCTCCATGCAGCGGCGCCACCAGAAGGTGATCGAGGAATCGCCCGCGCCCGGCATTCCGCGCAAGCTGATCGAGAAGATCGGCGACCGCTGTGCCGCCGCTTGCAAGAAGATCGGCTACCGCGGCGCCGGCACCTTCGAGTTCCTCTACGAAAACGGCGAGTTCTATTTCATCGAGATGAACACCCGTGTCCAGGTGGAGCATCCGGTCACCGAGTTCACCACGGGCATCGACATCGTCAAGATGCAGATCATGGTGGCGGCAGGCGAGAAGCTGCCCTTCACGCAGCGCCAGATCGAGATGCGCGGCCATGCGATCGAATGCCGGATCAACGCCGAGGATCCGTACAACTTCACGCCGTCGCCGGGTCGCATCACGATGTGGCATCCGCCGGGCGGCCCCGGGGTTCGTGTGGATTCGCATGTCTACACCAACTACTTCGTGCCCCCGAACTACGATTCGATGATCGGCAAGATCATCGTGCATGGCGACACGCGCGATCAGGCCCTCGCGCGCATGCGCACGGCACTGAACGAAACGGTGATCGAAGGCATCCAGACCAACATTCCACTGCATCGCGAACTGATGGTCGACGCCAAGTTCATGAGCGGCGGCACCAACATCCACTATCTCGAAGAGTGGCTCGCGGCGCACAAGCGCTGAACGGAGTCGGCCTTGTTCGAACTCCGCCTCCTCGCGCCGGAAGACCGGGTCGAGACTGTCAGCGATGCCCTCGAGGCGCTCGATGCGCTGAGCGTTTCCGTCGAGGATGCGGATGCGCAGACCGATGCGGAGCAGGCCTTGTTCGGCGAGCCGGGCATGCCACCGCCCAAGGAGGGGTGGCAGCGCTCCCGGGTGATCGCGCTGTTCGCCGAGGAGCGCCTGGCAAGAGAAGCGGCTGCTGTGCTGGTCGCGCAGGACTTCTTTGCCGATTGCAGAATGCTCGGCTTGGCCGACGTGCCCGATCAGGACTGGGTGCGGTTGACGCAGTCGCAGTTCTCTCCGGTCGAGGTCACGCCCGAGTTCTGGATCGTGCCGAGTTGGCATGAGCCGCCGCCGCAGGCGCGTCAGGTGATTCGGCTCGATCCGGGCCTTGCCTTCGGCACCGGCACGCACCCGACGACACGCATGTGCCTGCGCTGGATCGCGTCGCAGGGCCAGTTGGATGGCCGGCGCGTGCTGGACTACGGTTGCGGCTCCGGCATTCTCGCGATCGGCGCCGCGAAATTCGGTGCACCGGAGATCGATGCGATCGACATCGACGAAGCCGCGGTGGCGTCGACGCGACTCAATGCCGAAGCGAATGGCGTGTATCTGAACGCGGGGTTGCCGGAAACCGCGCAGGGGCGCTACGGCATCGTGCTCGCGAACATCCTCGCCACGCCGCTCAAGGTGCTTGCTCCCTTGCTCTGTGAGCACGTGGCGCCGGGCGGCGCGCTGGTGCTGGCCGGCATCCTCGAACGGCAGGCCGATGAATTGACGCTCGCCTACGCACCTCATGCGGCCCTGGAAGTGAGCGACAACGAGGATGGCTGGATTCTGATGACGGCACGCCTCTGAGCGGCCGTTGCCGCCGGAGGTCGCTCCTACAATCGGCATCTCATGAGCCTGGTCACCCGCTGTCCTGCCTGTGCCACCACTTTCAAGGTGGTGAGGGACCAGCTTCGTATTTCCGACGGATGGGTGCGTTGCGGCCGTTGCAGCGAAGTGTTCGACGCGACTGCCGATCTCCAGGAAGTACCGGAGTCCGACGCTCCCTCTGTGTCGGCGACGCCTTCGGTGGGAAATGTCCCCGGCCCGGCATCCGATGCCGATCCTCCGATAGAACCCGGGCCCGAAACGTCGGCGCCGGCAAGCACGCAGAACGCGTCGACGAGCGAATCGCCGGTGCAGGATTTCGAGGAAGCAGACTTTTTCGAAGAGGAGCAGGAAGAGATCCAGCTTCCCTCATCGGCGCCGGACACAGCGGCGGCATCGAGACCGGATCCCGATCCCGCGTCGGCTGTGCGGTCGCCCGAGGACGCCGCGTCGTCGGCGCCGCTGCGCTTCATCGGCATCGTTCCCGATGCGCCTTGGACCGTCGTCGAGCCGCCTGTAGTGCCCATGCCGCCCAAGGCCTCCTATCCGCCATTTCCCAAGATCGATCTGACGCTGCCTTCAAACCGTCCTGTCGGACGGGATCCGATCCCCGACATGGGCGATTCGGGGAATGCCCAGTTTCAGAAAGCCTTGCGGCGCGCGCGCGAGAAGGCCGCCAAAGCGAAGGCGCACGAAGAGAAAGTGGCGGCGCGCGAATCGGCGCCGATCATGCAGATGGCCAGCGAGCCGGAGTGGCCGTTGAGTGGTGCGGCCGGGGGATTTGCACCTTCTTCGGAGTCCGAAGATGCAGCGCCAGGCTTCTGGCGGCGTCCGACAGCGCACCGCTCGCTCTATTCGATCGCCATCCTGGCTGGCTTGCTGGCGCTTGCTGCACAGGCAGTGCATGAGCGGCGCGATGCCATCGCGGCGCGGAGCCCTTCCTTGCGTCCTGCGCTCACGGCGCTGTGCCGTCTGACCGGATGCGAGATTTCCGCGCTGCGCCGGAAGAACGACATCGTGATCGAGGGTGCCTCCTTCTCACGCGCAAAAAACGGCGATGCCTATCGGCTCGACTTCAGCTTGCGCAATGGGGCGAGCGTGCCGCTGGCGATGCCGGCGGTGGAATTGTCCTTGCGCGACACACAGGATCGGACGGTCGTGCGACGAGTTCTGATGCCTGCCGAATTCGGCGCGCCTGCCGTGCTCTCGGCTCGCGGCGAGCGCGCAGCGTCGCTGCCGATCACGCTCGTCGGTGCCGAGGCGGCAGCGCTGCCGCCGGTCGCGGGCTTTGTCGTCGAGGCGTTCTACCCTTGAATATCCGGCGATTCTTCCTTTCTTCCTTTTCCATTCTTTTCAACCAATGGCGTATCCATGGCAGCAGTGATTTGCGGTTCCCTCGCGTTCGACACCATCATGACCTTCGAAGGCCGGTTTGCCGACCAGATTCTTCCGGATCAGTTGCACATCCTCAACGTGTCCTTCCTCGTGCCCGGCCTGCGGCGTGACTTCGGCGGCTGCGCCGGCAACATCGCCTACAGCCTCCGCGCGCTCGGCGGCACTGCATTGCCAATGGCGACGGTCGGAAGCGACGGCGGCGATTACCTGGAACGCCTGCGTGCGCTCGGCATCAGCACCGAGTTCGTGCGGCAGGTGGACGACAGCTTCACCGCCCAGGCCATGATCATGAACGACCGCGACAACAACCAGATCACTGCATTCCATCCGGGCGCGATGCAGCAGGCGCACATCACGCGTGTGGTCGCGCGCGAGGACATTCGACTCGGCATCGTTGCGCCGGACGGCCGCGAGGCGATGCTGCAGCACGCGGAGCAGTTCAAGGCGGCGGGCATTCCTTTCGTGTTCGATCCGGGCCAGGGCTTGCCGATGTTCGACGGCAAGGAGCTCGCGCACTTCGTCGACCTGGCCAGCTGGGTGGTGGTCAACGACTACGAGGGAAAGATGCTGTCGCAGCGCACCGGGTGGAGCCTTGCCGACATCTCGAAGCGCGTACGCGGATTGGTGGTGACCCTGGCGGCCGAAGGCTGCGAGGTGTGGACCCACGGCGAGCGCGAGCATGTTCCCGGCGTGACGCCTGCCGCCGTGGTCGAGCCCACCGGCTGCGGTGATGCCTGGCGCGGTGCGCTGCTCTTCGGTCTCGAGCAGGACTGGCCGCTTGCGCGCTGCGCAGCGCTGGGCAATCGCATCGGTGCGCTCAAGATCGCGCAGCGAGGCCCTCAGAACTACCAAGTCGATCTCAAAGCGCTCGGCCTTTGAAGTAGCCGCATAAAAAAGCCCGACACCGCAAGGTGCCGGGCTTTTGCCTTCAAGGCCGCTGAAAGACTCAGGGCTTGCTGGCCGTCGGAAACGGCCATGCTGCCTGTGGGTTCAGCGTCGTTTGCGCCGCAGGAGCAGGCGCTACGGCGGCCTTGGCGGGCGCTTTCGCGGCCTTCTTGGCAGCAGGCTTCTTCGCTGCTTTCTTGGCAGCAGGCTTTTTGGCTGCAGCCTTTTTCGCAGGGGCCTTCTTGGCAGCGGCCTTTTTCGCCGGTGCCTTCTTGGCTGCAGCCTTCTTGGCCGGCGCCTTCTTGGCAGCGGCCTTCTTCGCCGGCGCCTTCTTGGCCGGAGCCTTCTTCGCAGCAGCCTTCTTCGCCGGTGCCTTCTTGGCGGCTACCTTCTTGGCCGGAGCCTTCTTCGCAGCGACCTTCTTGGCCGGCGCCTTCTTGGCGGCTACCTTCTTCGCTGGTGCCTTCTTGGCCGGGGCCTTCTTTGCAGCGGCTTTCTTAGCCGGCGCTTTCTTTGCAGTTGCCATTTCTATTTCTCCTGATCAAGTTGAAAAATCAACCTTTTGAAGCACTCCACGCATGTTGGTCAGCGTGAAGCGATTCATGGCGTTGGATCAAGATCCAGCACCATGAACACCTGAGCCTTCGTCGGCGCCGCACTCTTCGGTGCGATCGGCGGCAAGGGCAATTCCTGAATTCACCTTATTGTTTTGTCGCAAAAATTCAATCCCAGGAGAGCGCACCACCCGACTGATACTCGATCACACGGGTTTCGAAGAAGTTGCGCTCCTTCTTCAGGTCGATCATTTCGCTCATCCAGGGGAATGGGTTTTCTTCGTTCGGGAAGAGCGTCTCAAGGCCGATCTGCTGCGCGCGCCGGTTGGCGATGTAGCGCAGGTAGCCCTTGAACATGGAGGCGTTCATGCCGAGCACGCCGCGCGGCATGGTGTCTTCGGCATATTTGTATTCGAGCTCGACGGCCTTCATGAAGAGCGCCTTGATCTCTGCCTTGAACTCGGAGGTCCAGAGGTTCGGATTCTCGAGCTTCAACTGGTTGATCAGGTCGATGCCGAAATTGCAGTGCATCGACTCATCGCGCAGGATGTACTGGTACTGCTCGGCGGCACCGGTCATCTTGTTCTGGCGGCCGAGCGCAAGGATCTGCGTGAAGCCGACGTAGAAGAACAGGCCTTCCATCAGGCAGGCGAAGACGATCAGCGACTTGAGCAGCGTTTGGTCGCTTTCGTGCGTGCCGGTGTGGAAGTGCGGGTCGCTGATGGCCTCGATGAACGGGATCAGGAACTGGTCCTTCTCGCGGATCGAAGGCACCTCGTTGTAGGCGTTGAAGATCTCGCTCTCGTCAAGGCCGAGCGATTCGACGATGTACTGGTAGGCGTGGGTGTGGATCGCCTCTTCGAAAGCCTGACGCAGCAGGAACTGGCGGCACTCCGGCGCCGTGATGTGGCGGTAGGTGCCCAGCACGATGTTGTTGGCGGCCAGCGAATCGGCGGTCACGAAGAAGCCGAGATTGCGCTTGACGATGCGGCGCTCGTCCTCGGTGAGGCCGTTCGGGTCTTTCCAGAGCGCGATGTCGCGCGTCATGTTCACTTCCTGCGGCATCCAGTGATTGGCGCAGGTGGCAAGGTACTTCTCCCAGGCCCACTTGTACTTGAACGGAACCAGCTGGTTGACGTCGGTCTGGCCATTGATGATGCGCTTGTCCGCGGCCTTGACGCGGCGTGCGGCAGGTACGGCGGGTGCTTGAGGTGCGAGAGCTCGGGGTGTCGGCACCGCGGCGCCGTCATCGAGGGTGCGCAAGGCCGGAGCGATTTGCGAAGTCGGAAGCTCCGCCGAGCGGCTGGCTTGCGCGCCGCTGTTCGATGAGTGCCGCAATCCTTGTGGCAGATCCTTTGGCAAGGAGGGCTTGACTTCTTCGTCCCAGGTCAACATAGAAAAATCCAATGCTCAAATTATGTGAGCAACGATGTGAGTTGCAAAGTGCTCCTTCACATCGCGCTCCAATTATGTTGTCGTTATGTTGTTCGCATGCATCGCAATTTGTCAGGCGATGCCGCGAATCGCGGCCTCCTCATGCCGACGTCACTGACAGGCTTCGCACGTCGGATCGTCCACGCCGCAGAACGCGATGTCGGTTGCAGGCATCGCGCTCATCTGTGCTTGCGCTGCGAGCGCCGCCGCTTCGAGTGCGCTCATGCCCGACGATGCATCGCCGCTGCCCGACGACACGGCGTTGAGCCGGCCCGATTGAACGGTGGATTTCTCGGCGTGCGTCGCGCTCTGCGTGCGCAGGTAGTAGGTGGTCTTCAGGCCGCGCAGCCAGGCGAGCTTGTAGGTGTCGTCGAGCTTCTTGCCCGAGGCGCCGGCCATGTAGATGTTGAGCGACTGTGCCTGGTCGATCCACTTCTGGCGACGTGCGGCCGCCTCGACCAGCCAGGTGGTCTCGACCTCGAACGCGGTCGCGTAGAGCGCCTTCACATCCTGCGGCACGCGGTCGATGGGACGCAGCGAACCATCGAAGTGCTTGAGGTCCATCACCATCACGTCGTCCCACAGGCCCAGGCGCTTGAGGTCGCGCACCAGGTAGTGGTTGATGACGGTGAACTCGCCGGAGAGGTTCGACTTGACGGAGAGATTGCCGAAGCAGGGCTCGATCGACGCGTCGACGCCGATGATGTTGGAGATGGTTGCGGTCGGTGCGATGGCGACGCAGTTGGAGTTGCGCATGCCGTCGGTCTTGATCTTCTGGCGCAGCGCATTCCAGTCGAGCGTGGACGAGCGGTCCACCTCGACATAGCCGCCGCGCGCCTTCTCCAGCAGGTCGAGCGTGTCGGGAGGCAGGATTCCCTTGTCCCACAGCGAACCCTTGTAGCTCGAGTACTTGCCGCGTTCGCGGGCCAGATCGGTCGAGGCCCAGTAGGCGTGGTAGCAGATCGCTTCCATCGATTCGTCGGCGAACTGCACCGCCTCCTGCGAGGCGTAGGGGATGCGCAACTCGTACAACGCGTCCTGGAAACCCATCACGCCGAGGCCGACCGGGCGGTGGCGCAGGTTGGAATCGCGCGCTTTCTTGACCGCGTAGTAGTTGATGTCGATCACGTTGTCGAGCATGCGCATCGCGGTCGAAATCGTTCGCTTGAGCTTTTCCTGGTCGACCGCGCCGTCCTTCAGGTGCTGCAGCAGGTTGACCGAGCCGAGGTTGCAGACCGCGGTTTCGGTGTCGCTGGTGTTGAGCGTGATCTCCGTGCACAGGTTCGAGGAATGGACCACGCCGGCGTGCTGCTGGGGCGAGCGCACGTTGCAGGCGTCCTTGAACGTGATCCACGGATGCCCGGTCTCGAACAGCATCGTGAGCATCTTGCGCCACAGGTCGGTCGCCTGGACCGTGCGGCTCGGTTTGATCTCGCCGCGCGCAGCCTTTTCTTCGTAGGCGACGTAGGCGGTTTCGAAGTCGATGCCGAACTTGTCGTGCAGGTCGGGCACGTTGGAGGGCGAGAACAGCGTCCAGTTGCCCTTCTCCATCACGCGGCGCATGAACAGATCGGGGATCCAGTTCGCCGTGTTCATGTCGTGGGTGCGGCGGCGGTCGTCGCCGGTGTTCTTGCGCAGTTCGAGGAATTCCTCGATGTCGAGATGCCAGCTTTCCAGGTAGGTGCAGACCGCGCCCTTGCGCTTGCCGCCCTGGTTGACCGCCACGGCCGTGTCGTTCACGACTTTGAGGAAGGGAACGACGCCCTGCGATTCGCCGTTGGTGCCCTTGATGTGGCTGCCGAGCGCACGCACGCGCGTCCAGTCGTTGCCCAGGCCGCCGGCGAACTTGGACAGCAGCGCGTTTTCCTTGATCGACTCGTAGATGCCGTCGAGGTCATCCGGCACCGTGGTCAGGTAGCAGCTCGACAGCTGCGAGCGCAGGGTGCCGCTGTTGAAGAGCGTCGGCGTGCTCGACATGAAGTCGAAGGACGAGAGCACTTCGTAGAACTCGATCGCGCGCGCTTCGCGGTCGATCTCGTTCAGGGCGAGACCCATCGAGACGCGCATGAAGAAAGCCTGCGGCAGTTCGATGCGGGTCTTGCGCACGTGCAGGAAGTAGCGGTCGTAGAGCGTCTGCAGGCCGAGGTAGTCGAACTGCAGATCGCGTTCGGGCTTGAGCGCGGCACCCAGGCGGTTCAGGTCGTACTGCAGCAGCTTCTCGTCGAGCAGTTCGTTGTCGACGCCCTTCTTGATGAACTGCGGGAAGTAGTCGGCATAGGCCTGCGCGCGTTCTGCGGGCATCACCTCCCGGCCGATGATCTCCTTGAAGATCGTGTGCAGGAGCAGGCGAGCGGTGGCGAAGGTGTAGTCGGGATCCTTCTCGATCAGCGTGCGGGCGGCGAGGATCGAGGCCTTGTAGACCTCGTCGAGCGGCACGCCGTCGTAGAGATTGCGCATCGTCTCGGCCTGGATCGGCGCGGCCGTGATGCTGTCGCCCAGGCCTTCGCAGGCGGACTCGATCAGGCCACGGAGTTCGTTGAGGTCAAGCGCGACGCGTTCGCCGCGGTCCAGCACGTGCAGCGTGGGCGCTGCCGCCTGCGCATGTTGCTCGCCTGCCTTCGAGCGTTCCTGCGAACGGCGTTCGCGGTACAGCACGTAGGCGCGGGCGATCTCGTGGTGGCCGCCGCGCATCAGGCCGAGCTCGACCTGATCCTGCACGTCCTCGATGTGGAAGGTGCCGCCGCCCGGACGCGAACGGACCATCGCGCGCACCACGGCCTGGGTCAGGGTATCGACCGTTTCGCGAACGCTTGCCGAGGCCGCACCCTGCGTGCCGTGCACGGCAAGAAAGGCCTTCATCATGGCGATCGCGATCTTGTTGGGCTCGAAGGGCACGACCGCGCCGTTGCGGCGAATGATCTGGTAGTGCGCGAGCGCGTTGCCGGCGGTCGAGCCTGCGACGTCACGATTTTGCGGCGTCGAGGGAACGGCGCGAGAGGTGGATGGGGTGTTCAGGGCGGTTTGCATTCAGTCCTCGGTTGGCAATTCTTGTTGGGCCGGCGGTGCCGAGACAGCCGGGGCCCCGGCTTCGAGCGCGGGGCAGTACACACTATATCTAGGGTCTGAGGGGTCTACAACCCACTAGATATAGTGTTTTTCACCGACTTCAACGGATGAATACATTGTGGGTATAGGCCCAGTGGTCACGCAGACCGCATCGATACTGGACCACCGTAGCGCAGGCCGCGACATGCGGTCGTTTCCAGCGCTTTTGAACCTGAAAGGCGCATGGTTGCTGCACTCTCGGTTTCGCACCAAGGCTGTTGCCGTGCCGCGTCAGTTCTGCATGAGCCGCAGCCGCGCGATTGAAAAAATTCAGCGCATCGGAATGCCATCGGGGAACATCGCGCGATCCCAGCCGAGCTGTCGCTGCAGAAGGGCCCAGTCGAAGCCGCTGCCGGGATCTTGCTTCCGGCCCGCCGCGATGTGTTCGTGGCCTGCGATGAACGCGATCGCGTGGCGCTGCGCGATCGCGGGGCACAGGCTGGCGAGCGTTTCGTACTGGGCGTCCTCGAAAGCCTCGCCTTCCAGTCCCTCGAGCTCGATGCCGATCGAATCGTCGTTGCAGTTCGGTCGTCCGCGCCACGACGATGCGCCGGCGTGCCATGCGCGGTCGTCGCAGCTCACGAACTGCCACAGCTCGCCGTTGCGCCGAACATAGAAATGCGCCGACACCTCGAGGCCGCGAATCGTGCCGAAGTAGGGATGCGCATCCCAGTCCAGCCGGTTGGTGAAGAGCTGCTGCACTTCGTCGCCGCCATAGCGGCCCGGCGGCAGGCTGATCGAATGCAGCACGATCAGGTCGATCTGCGCGCCGGCCGGCCGTGGTCCGAAATTCGGAGAACGCAACGGCCTGGCAAAGCGATACCAACCCGCGCGCCAGAGGTCGGCGCCGGCTTCACTCATCGGCATTGGCGCCATGCGGCTCTTCGCCGTTCGGTGTCGCGATGCCCAGCCGGGCGATCCGGTATCGGATCTGTCTCAGACTCAGGCCGAGCCGGGCTGCCGCTGCCGTCCGGTTGAACCCGCTGTCCTGCAGTGCGCGGACCAGGATCTCGCGCTCCTGCTGATCGAGGTAGGTCTGGAGATCGTTCGGGACGGCCGACTGCGGCTTTGCTTCCGGAATCGGCGCGGCTTCGGCGGGCTTCGACGCGGCAACCGGCGCTTCGGATGCCAGCGCGATCGGCGCCGCCGTGCTGTCCACGAAATCGAGGTGAAGCACGTCGCCGTCGCTCAGCGCCACCGCGCGGTGCAGCAGGTTCTCGAGTTCGCGGACGTTGCCATGCAAGGGATGCTCCGTCAGGCGCTGGAGCACTTCGGCCGACAGCGTCGGTGCCGGCATCTGGGCATCCCGCGCGATGCGCTCGAGCAGCGCATGGCAGAGCGCGGGCAGGTCCTCGCGGCGCTCGCGCAGCGCGGGCACGGCGATCTCGATCACGTTGAGGCGATAGAAAAGATCCTGCCGAAACCGCCCCGCCTGAACTTCGGCGTGCAGGTCCTTGTGCGTGGCGCTCACGACGCGAACGTCGACTGCGTCTTCCTGGGTCGAGCCGATCGGACGCACGCTGCGCTCCTGGATGGCGCGCAGCAATTTCGATTGCATGGCCAGCGGCAGGTCGCCGATCTCGTCGAGGAACAAGGTGCCCCCGCGTGCGGCCTGGAAGTAGCCGTCGCGGTCCTGCGAGGAGCCGGTGTAGGAACCCTTCAGCGCGCCGAAGAACTCGGCTTCGAGCAGGTTCTCGGGGATGGCGCCGCAATTGACGGCGACGAAGGGCCCGTCGCTGCGCTGGCTGCAGGCATGCACGGCGCGGGCCGCGAGTTCCTTGCCGGTGCCGGATTCGCCGCGAACCAGCACCGGCGCCATGCCGCGCGCGACCTTGGCAATGCGGGACTTGACCAGACGCATCGCCTCGGAGTCTCCGACCAGCCGGTCGAGTGCCGCGACGCCGCTGCTGCCGATTGTCGCCGTCTTCGTTTCATCGTCCGTCGGACGCACCGGCCGGCCCGCCGCCGACTGTATCGGGGTCTGCACGGCCGACGCCACCACGGCGCGGAACTGCTTCAGGTCGACCGGCTTGGTGAGGTAGTCGAAGGCGCCGGCCTTGAGCGCCTCGACGGCGTTCTCGGCTGAGCCGTAGGCCGTCATCACGATGCATCGCTCGCCGCGCTGCTCCTGCTGTACGCGCTGCAGGATCTCGAGCCCGAGGCCGTCGGGCAACCGCATGTCGGTGATCACGGCATCGAAGCGACCCGCGTCCAGTTGCTGCCGGGCTTCCGAGACGCTGCCCGCCGACTCGACGCCGTAGCCCTCGCGCAGCAGCGTGAGTTCGTAGAGCGTGCGCAGATCGGGCTCGTCGTCGACCACCAGGATCTGGGCGGCACGAGGCGCTGACGGATGGGAGGTGCTCACGCCGCTATTGTGTCAGCCGCGTTTCGGCCGCAGCGAAGGTGATGAAGAATTCATTGCCTTCGGGCCCGGCCGCGGTCAGGGCGCGGCGTTCATAGCCGATCGTTGCGCCATGACGCTCGCAGAGTTCGCGGCACAGGAAAAGCCCGAGCCCGCTGGAACGGCTTTCGGAGGAAAAGAAAGGCTCGAACAAGTGGCGCTGCACCGCCGGCTCGAGCGGCGCGCCGTCGCTCCAGATCTGCAGACTGGCGTGGCCGCCAGCGTTGAAGCCGGTCGCCACCTGGATCGCGCCGTCGCGGTCGCTGGCATAGCGCGCGGCGTTGTCGAGCAGGTTCACGAGGATGCGACGCAAATGCTCGACATCGAAGCGCACGTCGCTCGGGCCCGCATCGAGCGTCAGCCGCACGCCCTGATGCTGCACATGGTGAATCCATTCTTCCGCCAGTGCGCGCACGGTCGGGTCGAGCGCCACCTGCTCGCCGAGCGGCAGCACGCGCTGCTGGCGCACCCGCGCGACATCGAGGACGTCGTCCACGATGCGCGAAAGGCGCTGCGCGTTCTGCTGCACCATCGTCGTCAGCTGGCGGTGAGCGGGATCGACCAGGTCTTCGCCCAGGAGCGCGCTGGCCTGGGTGATGGCGGCCAGCGGATTGCGGATCTCGTGCGCGACGGCCGCCGACATGCGGCCCATGGCGGCCAGCTTCTCGGTGCGGATGCGCGCCTCGAGTTCGCGCAGGTCCTGCAGGAACATGACGCAGAGGCTTTCGGCCTGGGGATCCCGGGTCGGTGTCAGCCGGGTGCGCACGCGGACTTCCCGCGCCGCACCGTGCGGCTGCGCGATCGGCGTCTCCTTCGATTGCGGCGTGTGCCGCACGAAGGTTTGATGGGCGAGGTCGGCGAGTGCGTTCCAGGCCGGGTGGGCATTCAGCGCGAACGGCAGCGACAGCCCCGCGAGACCCTGGCCGAGGATCGCATCGGCGGCGGGATTGGCGGCATGCACATCGCCCTGCGCATCGATCACCAGCACACCTTCGCTCAGCGTCTCGATCACCAGGTCATTGACCTGCGCATGCATCTGCGCGTTGCTCCGGTTGCGCTGCGCCAGCGCTTCCTCGCGCGCGAGCCGGCGCGCGAGCTCGTGCGCGAGCAAGGCCACGACGAACAGGCCGGTGCCCGTCAGCGCGGCCTGCACGAAGCGCGGCGACGCATCCGCTGCCTCCCACAGCCAGAACCATCCCGCGTGTCCCAGCAGCAGCAGCGTCACTGCAGCGGTCGTCCCGAGGCCGACCATTTCGGTGCCCAGTACCGCACCCATCAGCACCGGCAAGGCGAACAGCGGCGTGTAGTTGATGCTGCCCACTTGCAGCACCTGCAGCGCGGTGAAGACGAGCAGATCGATTCCGATGGTGGCCAGCCACGCTGCTCCGAAGCCGCGGATCGGAGGTTGCAGCGGCGCATAGCGCGCGGCCAGCAGGGTGGCGACCAGGTAGCCGGTCGACAAACCCACCGCCGCCATCTGCAGGGGCTGCCGCAGCGCGAAGGCCACGGCCTGAAGCAGCAGCAGCACCACGGCGACGAAGCAGCGTGCGGTCATGAAGCCGCGCCACAGCCGCAGCAACGCGGAGCTTTTCCGGTGGAAGTGCTCGAGCGGGCTCCAGTCCGTAGCCGGCTCGCCGCGCGACCAGAGAAAGGTGGCCATGGCGGGGTGTCTCAGTGACCAGCGGCCTGTCGGTGCGCAACGCTGCAATAGTAGGCGATGCCACCCGGTCCGCCGATGGCGTCCGCCGCAGGCAGATGAAGTCCGCAGTGCGCGCAGCGCAGCATGGCCTGGGGCGCGGCGACCGCGGGTGTCGCGCGTTTCGGCGGTTGGCGTTCGCGCATTTCGTCGCGCCGGTTCTTGCGCCAGATCCAGATCGCCACGAAGACCACGGCGAAGACGAGAAGGAATTTCATGATCCGCGCGCCAGCACGACCTCGAGCACGAAGCGCGAACCCACATAGGCCAGCAGCAGCAGCGCCGAGCCTGCGTAGAGCACTCGCCGTGCGGTCCGACCGCGCCAGCCGAAGCGCGTACGTCCAATCAGCAGGATCGCGAAGGTGATCCATGCGAGCACCGAGAACACGGTCTTGTGATCCCACTTCCAGTTCCGGGCCGATGCACCATAGAGCGTCTCGCCGAACAACAGTCCGGCCAGCAAGGTGGCCGAGAGCAGCACGAAGCCGGCGGTCACGAAGCGGAACGTCAGCCGTTCCAGCGTCAACAGGGGCACGCCGCTTGGCGGCTCGGTCGCCAGGCGGATCTGCTTTTCCGTGCGCGTGATCAGCCAGGCGTGCACCACGGCAGCGCCGAACAATCCATACGAAGCGATGCCAAGCGCCAGATGCAGCGGCAACCAGGGCGAGGCCGACACGTGCAGCGGCGTGCCCGGGAACTCGGCCGCCAGCAATGCGGCGACCGCGCCGAGCGCCGCCAGCACGCGCCGCACCGTGAGTTGCGGGTACATGCGGCTCTCGATGCCATACACCGTCAGCACGAGCCAGGCCGTGACGGAAATCGCCGGCGCGAAGCCGAAGCGCGGAATACCGCCGGCAAGCCCCCAGCCCAGCGCGCAGGCGTGCAGCAGCCAAGCCACGACCAGGATCGATCGCGTGGACGAACGGGCGAGTCCCGAGGAGACAGCGGCGGCAATGCCATAGGCGGCGGCGGTGGCGATGCCCAGCGCCACGCCGAGCGGGGAGGGGATCGCTAAAATCATCCGGTTGAGTATATGTACTCCCCCAGGCTTCGCGCACTGCGTGTCGCTTCGCCTTCCCCCTCGCCGGGGGCGATGCCTGCGGACCGGCGGAGCCGGATCTGCGGCATCCCTGAGCGAAGACCCGGTGGTACATACTTGAAGCGTTGCTCCTCTTTCGATCATTCATCGCCCGCCGCACGGGCAACTAGGCATCCCATGGCCACCGCTCTCTCCGAAAAATTCTCCCGCCTTGTCAAGCAGGTCAGCGGCCAGGCCCGCATCACCGAGAGCAACGTGCAGGACATGCTGCGCGAGGTGCGCATGGCCTTGCTCGAGGCCGACGTCGCGCTGCCCGTGGTGCGCGATTTCGTCGCCCGCGTGAAGGAGAAGGCGCTCGGCCAGGAGGTGCTGGGCTCCCTGAAACCGGGTCAGGCGCTGGTCGGCATCGTCAACCGCGAGCTGGCCGCGACCATGGGCGAAGGCGTGGCGGACATCAATCTGGCCGCGCAGCCGCCGGCGGTGATCCTGATGGCGGGCTTGCAAGGCGCCGGCAAGACCACAACCACCGCCAAGCTGGCCAAGCATCTGATCGAAAAACGCAAGAAGAAGGTGCTGACCGTGTCGGGCGACGTCTACCGGCCCGCGGCCATTGAGCAGCTCAAGACCGTGACGAAGCAGGCCGGCGCCGAATGGTTTCCGAGCAGCCCCGACCAGAAGCCGCTCGACATCGCCCGCGCTGCGCTCGACCATGCCAAGCGCCATTTCTTCGACGTGCTGCTGGTCGACACGGCCGGTCGGCTGGCGATCGACGAAGTCCTGATGACCGAGATCCAGCAACTGCACGCTGCGCTCGATCCGGTCGAGACGCTGTTCGTGGTCGATGCCATGCAGGGCCAGGATGCGATCAATACCGCCAAGGCCTTCAAGGACGCGCTGCCGCTGACCGGCATCATCCTCACCAAGACCGACGGCGATTCGCGCGGCGGTGCGGCGCTGTCGGTGCGGCAGGTCACCGGCGTGCCGATCAAGTTCGCCGGCGTGAGCGAGAAGATCGACGGCCTGGAGGTGTTCGACGCCGAGCGCCATGCCGGACGCATCCTCGGCATGGGCGACATCGTGGCGCTGGTCGAACAGGTCACGGCGGGTGTCGACGTCGCGGCGGCGCAGAAGCTCGCGGCCAAGGTCAAGAGCGGCGCCGGCTTCGATCTCAATGATTTCCTGGGGCAACTGCAGCAGATGAAGCAGATGGGCGGCCTCTCCAGCATCATGGACAAGCTGCCCGCGCAAATGGCCGCCAAGGCCACCGAAGCCGACATGACCCGCGCGGAACGCGACATCCGCCGCAAGGAAGGCATCATCAACAGCATGACCCCGCTGGAGCGACGCAAGCCCGAGTTGCTCAAGGCCACGCGCAAGCGCCGTATCGCGGCGGGCGCCGGCGTGCAGGTTCAGGAAGTCAACCGGCTGCTCAACGAGTTCGAGCAGATGCAGGGCATGATGAAGAAGATGAAGGGCGGCGGCCTCATGAAGATGATGAAGCGCATGGGCGGCATGAAGGGAATGTCCGGCATGGGCGGCGGCGGTGGAATGCCGAGGTTCTGACCTCGAGCGCCAATAGAAAAAGCCCGCAGAGCGGGCTTTAAATTCCAGAGATGCCACGGATCCGGCTCCGCCGATCCGCAGGCATCGCCCCCTGCAAGGGGGTGGGCGGCCACACGAAGTGGGCAAGCCTGGGGGGTGAGCTTACCTCGCCAGTCGAATCGCATGCATCCAGGCCCTGCGCAGCACGGCCGGTGAACGCGATTCTTCGGGAATCAGCAGGAAGCCCTTGTCGCGAAGCGAATTGCCCAGCGCGATCTGGCTGGTCAGCACCGTCAGCGGGATGGCCAGCAGCAACGGCAGGCCGACAGGCATCAACCACGCGAGCGCGCTGGCATCGATCAACGCGATGCCGACGGCCAGCGCCGCGATCACCAGCGTCATCGGCGCAAGCTGCGCAATCGCGATGCGCCACGGCACGGCGACCGCTTCGCGCGGGGGCGACTTCCAGTCCAGCTTGAGGCCGGTGAGCGCAACGACCACGAACAGCGAATGCGCCAGCATGCGAACGGGCGCCTGCACGATGGCCAGCAGGCTTTCGAGCGCCGCGCTTTTCAGCAGGCCGCCGACACCGCCGAACTGGCGCTGCTCGCCGCGCATGAGCACCGCCACCAGACCCAGCACGCGCGGCAGGAACAGCAGGCACAGCGTCCACACCCAGAGGCCCGCCAGTTCCATCGGCATCGCGAGCCAATGCTCGACCACGCTCGAACCGGTCAGCCAGAGCGCCGTGCCCAGCGTCAGGAATGCAAGCCACAGCGGCGCGGACACATAGGCCATGGTGCCGGTGACGAACATCGCGCGGTGCACGGAATGCAGACCCGGCTCGGCCATCAGGCGGGCATTCTGCAGATTGCCCTGGCACCAGCGGCGGTCGCGCTGGAGTTCGGCCAGCAGGTCCGGCGGCTGCTGTTCGTAGCTGCCCACCAGGTCGGCCACCAGCCAGACGTGGTACCCGGCGCGGCGCATCAGCGCGGCCTCGACGAAGTCGTGCGACATGATGCCGCCCGACATGCCACCGGTGCCCTTGATCGGCGCCAGCGCGCAATGGGTCATGAAGGGTTCGACGCGGATGATGGCGTTGTGACCCCAGTAGTGGGATTCGCCGAGCTGCCAGAACTGCATGCCCAGCGTGAACAGGCGGCCCGTCATCCGCGAGGCGAACTGCTGCGCGCGTGCGTGCAGCGTCACGTGGCCGATGGCCTGGGTCGCAGTCTGGATGATGCCGGCGGTCGGGTTGGCTTCCATGAGCTTGACCATCGCGGTCAGACAGTCGCCGCTCATCACGCTGTCGGCGTCCAGCACCACCATGTAGCGGTAGTCCTTGCCCCAGCGGCGGCAGAAGTCGGCCACGTTGCCGGCCTTGCGGTGCGTGCGCCGGGTGCGCAGGCGGTAGTAGACCTCGACCTGAGGTTGGTTCACGCCGGTGGCCAGCGCGGCGCGCAGATCTTCCCAGGCTGCGCGCTCGGCTGCCGCGATCTCGGGGGTGTAGCTGTCGGACAGCACGAACACGTCGAACTGCTTCGCATGGCCGGTGGCGGCGACCGATTCGCATGTCGCCCGAAGGCCAGCGAACACCGTGGCCACGTCTTCGTTGCAGATCGGCATGATGATCGCCGTGCGCGCTTCGGGGTTCATCGGATGCCCCGCGACCTGGGCGGCCGACAGCGCATGCTTGTCGCCGCGCACGGAAACGTAGAAACCCATGAGCGCGGTCACGAAGCCGGTCACGACCCAGCCGGACAACAGGCCGTAGAGCGCGATCTGGCCGTATTCGAGCCAGGCATTGTCGTAATCGGGTTGCACGCGGGCGAACAGCGTCGAGGCGATCACCGTGCTGAACAGCGTCAGCGCAATGAAGGCAAGGCGGCGGCGCGTCGCCGCGCGCTGCCACGGCTGGACCGCCGCATCCGGCGTGCCGGCCCGGTCCACCGATGCGCGTGCACCGCCGGCGCCCAACTTCACCAGGAGCGCCGTGCCGATACTGTTCCAGAACCCACGCCAGGGGCGTGGTGCCATCGAGCCGCGGTTGATCGGGGGCGCCGTCACCGAATTGGGATGGCGCTCTTCGCGGAACGGGCTGCGCAGCGACAGGTCGTCGGTCAGCACGCGGAGTTGGGAGAAATCGTTGGGTTTCATCGGCGCTTCACCCGCGTTGCTTCAGGAGGGAGGGCGTGTCGCCGATTGCCGGAAAGCGCTTGAAGACGCAATCCGGCGCCGCGCCGCTGGCGTGATCGAGTGCTGCCAGTGAATGACCCGCGGCACGGGGCCGCGAGAGGGAAAACTGCTTTTGACGCAGGCTGTCGCGCTGCGGACGCAGTGCGAAAGAGGGGCTGGTATGGGCTGTCATGCCTGTACAGGGGCAATCCCTGTGCCAGCGCCGAAAACCCCTTTCAGATCAACCGTTTGGCTCGATCTCGAGGCGTCCGGCTCGCGGGCTGGCGCTGTCGGACCCCGAAATGCCCCTCTTTTGTCGCCGAATCCCGACAGAGGCTCCGGCAAGCCGAAGAAAAATCAATCAAATCAACGGCTTAGGACTGTCGCTGCCGAGCGACCCGCCGCCGTTGCCTGGCGACACGGCATCGGCCTTGAAGTGCCCCGGCGTGAGCTCATGCTTCTGCAGGAGCCGGTAGAACTCGGTCCGGTTCCGGTCGGCCAGCCGGGCCGCATCGGCCACGTTGCCGTCCGTCAGCTTCAGCAATCCGACCAGGTAGTCGCGCTCGAAGCGCTGTTTGGCCTCGGCGTAGGTCTGCACTTCCACGCTCGGCACGCGCAGCGCGCGCTGCACCAGCGCGAGCGGAATCAGCGGCGAACTGGACAGTGCGCACACCTGCTCGACCACGTTGAACAGCTGCCGGACATTGCCCGGCCACGAAGCGGTGGTCAGTGCCTTCAGCGCCTCGGGCGCGAAACCCGACAGGCGCTTGCCGTACTTGGTCGACAGCCGCTGCAGAAAGTGATTGGCCAGAAGCGGAATGTCCTCGCGTCGCGCCGACAGCGGCGGCAGGCTCAAGGTGACGACGTTGAGCCGGTAATACAGGTCTTCGCGGAACTGTCCCGCCTCCATCGCGGCATCCAGATCGCGATGGGTGGCCGAGATGATCCGTACGTCGACGGCGATCGACTGGCTGCCGCCCAGCGGCCGCACCGCGCGCTCCTGCAACACCCGAAGCAGCTTCACCTGCAGGGCGGGCGGCATGTCGCCGATCTCGTCGAGCAGCAGCGTGCCGCCATCGGCCTGCTGGAAGAGGCCCTTGTGATTGGCCACGGCGTCGGTGAAGGCGCCCTTCATGTGGCCGAACAGTTCCGACTCCAGCAGCGCCTCGGGAATGGCGCCGCAGTTGACGGCGACGAAAGGCTTGTCGGCGCGCGCGCTGGCCCGGTGAATGGCGCGCGCCAGCAGTTCCTTGCCGGCGCCGCTGTCCCCGCGCAGCAGCACGCTGGCGTCCGACTTGGCCACCATGCGCGCCTCGGCCAGCAGTTCCGCCATGCGGTTGCTCCTGCTCACGATCTCCGCGCGCCAGCTCTCGTCGCCGCCCTTGCCCGGCACGGTTGCTGGCGCACCGAGCGCGAGAGCCTGGGCGATCTTGTCGAGCAGCTCGCGGCCGTCGTAGGGCTTGGTCAGGTAGGTGAAGACGCCGCGCGCGGTCGCTTCCACGGCATCGGGAATGGTGCCGTGGGCGGTCAGCAGAATCACCGGCAGGGTCGGATGGCGCTTGCGTATCTCGTCGAACAGCGCGAGCCCGTCCCGGCCCGGTAGCCGCACGTCGCTGAGGACCAGCTGCGGGTGCTCGATCTCGAGCTGCGTCAGTGCCGATTCGGCCGAGGTCACGGCGGTCACCTGGTAGCCGGAGGAGGACAGCCGCATCGACAGCAGCCGCAGCATGTCCGGGTCGTCGTCGACCACCAGGAGGCGGGCGCCGCTCGCAGTCTGCGCGGCGGGCGCAGCGGATCCCTTGGCGGGCTGGGGTGGTCCCGCGTTGCTCATAAGACAACCTCCGCCCCGCGGGCTGCGGTGCGAGCTTGCTTGGGGCGGCCCGGCGCTGCGCTCATGGCGTCGGCTTCGGGCTGCTGGCCGGGGGCACCACTGCCGGTGCGGCCGGTGCCGGGGTATTGGGCCGCGCGAAGCTGCGCTCGATGGCGCGCAGCGCTTCGATGCGATCGTTCAGCTGTTCGATGCGTCGCTGGCTGTCGCGCAACTGCTGTGCCTGCCGGTCCCGGTCGTCCTCGACGCGGCGCTGCTCCGTGTAGCGAGCCGCGAGCGCGCGCGCCAGCGGCTGCAGCGGCTGCGCATCGGACGACGGATTCGCGATCACCCGCTGCATGAGCCCCAGGGCGCGTGCGAGGTCGGCCGGAACACGGGTCTGTGCGAGCACCAGCGCCGTCTGCATCTGCGCCATCGGTGCGTCACCCGGATCGCCCAGCCGGCCCAGCTCCGCCGCGAGTTCGTTGTTGCCGAGCGGCCGCACCCGGTCGGCATAGGCCAGGATGGCTGCCACCGGGCCCTGTGTGAGCTGCGTGAAGACCAGCGCCGGCTGGGTCGCCGGTGCCACCGGCTCCGCCTCCACCGGCGAGACGCGCGGCGGCGGTGGAGCGGCGGGAACGGCAACGGACTCGGCAGGCGGTTGGGTCGGGGCCGCACATGCGACGAGCAACGCCGATACGGCGATCGTCATGGCCAAAGCAGATCTGCGAGCGATCGAAAGAGACATGGGTTGGAATTGCGCGTGAAGGCGTGGTTGTCAGGCGGAGCGCGGCAGCTCGATGCGAAAGCGCGCGCCAGGGCCGCCGGGGAGCAGCGTGATGCGGCCGCCATGGGCTGCAATGTACTCCTGCACGATCGAAAGCCCGATGCCAGTTCCCTTGACCGCGTGCTGGGGTTGCCGCGCGCCGCGGTAGAAGGGCTCGAAGATGCGGTCGCGATCGCCTTCTTCGATGCCGGGACCGGCATCGCCGATGTCGATGCGCGCCGTCTCCGGCGTGCTCGAGACCACGAATTCGATGGTGCCGCCGCGCTCCGAATAGCGGATCGCGTTCGACAGCAGATTGGCCAGTGCGGTGCCGAGCTTGACCGGGTCCACGACCACCGCGAGCGGCTCGCCCTCGGCGCGCACCGTGAGCCCGCCGGCCTGCCACTGCAGCCGCTGCGACTCGATCTGCTCCTCGATCAGCGGCAGCAAGGCCGTGCGCTGGCGCCGCAGCTCGCGCGCCTCGAACGCTGCGGCATTGAAGCGCAGCAAGGCCTCGATCTGCCCCTGCAGCGCCACCGTGTTCTGCTGCAGGATCTGCGCGACCTCGCGCTGTGCCGGGTTCAGCGCACCTGTCACGCCGTCTTCCAGCAGCGAGACCCCTTCGCGCAACGCGGCCAGCGGCGTCTTGAGTTCATGCGAGACGTGACGCAGGAAGCGTGCCTTGTCGGCATCCAGTTCGGTGAGCCGCAGCCGCAGCCATTCGAGCTGCTGCGAGACGCGCCGGACGTCGGCCGGGCCGCGGATGTCGATCGGCTCGTCGAGCCGGTTCTGTCCCAGTCCGACGATGGCGCGTTCGAGCCGCTTGAACGGCCGCGCCAGCCAGACGCCGAAGGCCAGCGCCAGCACGGCCGCCAGCGCGCTCGCGGCCACCACCAGCCGCATCAGCCGCGTGCGGGCGCTCTCGATGCGTTGTGCGAGCGCGTTGTTCTGTGTCTCGATCAGGAACTGGGCCTGCTGCGCGATCTGGGTGTTCAGCACGTCCAGATCGCGGAACTGCATCGCCATCGAGTTCTCGCGCGCGAGTGCGGTCTCGGGCGGCCCGCTCATCAGCCCCTCGATGACGTCGAGCTGGGCCCGCCACTGGTCGGGTCCGGTGGAAGGCAGGCCGCTCGCGCCCAGGCGATCCAGCACCGTGTGCGCGTCGCGCGCCGCATCGTCGAAGCGGCGGCGCAGCACCGCATCGTTGAGCACCAGCGACTGGCGTCCCGCGCGCTCCATCGCCGCGCTGCGCTCCGCCAGCGACTGCGCCGCGCCGGACAGCGTGAGCGCGCGCGCCGCCGCGTCGCGGCTCTGCGTCATCAGCAGGTCGTACTGGAACACCGCGCGCAACGCGACGCCCACCAGCAGCGCCGTGATCAGAAGGAATGCGAACAGCAGCAGCTGCTGGAACGAGCCGCGCGCCGAGGGCAGCTTCGCCATCAGGCGGCCGCGGCCGCAGCCGATGCTTCAGCCGCCGGCATCCGTACCGATTCGGCCGTGACGACCTCGCCGCGCAGCGTGTAGGCAAGCGAGCGCGTGATGCGCAGGTCGACCATCTGTCCGACCAGCCGCGCGTCGCCCTCGAAGTTGACGACACGGTTGCACTCGGTACGGCCCATCAGCTCGTGCGCGTCCTTGCGCGACGCACCTTCGACCAGCACGCGCTGCACGGTGCCGACGCGGCTTTCGCCGAAGCGCTTGACGTTGCCGTCGATCACCGCCTGCAGCTGCTGCAGGCGCGCCAGCTTGACCGCATGCGGCGTTTCGTCGTGCAGCGCCGCGGCCGGCGTGCCGGGGCGCGGGCTGAAGATGAAGCTGAAGCTCGCATCGAAAGCCATGTCGTCGATCAGCTTCATCATCCGGGCGAAGTCCTCGTCGGTCTCGCCGGGGAAGCCGACGATGAAGTCGCTGCTGAGCGCGAGCTCGGGCCGGATCGCGCGCAGCTTGCGCACCGTGCTCTTGTATTCCATCGCGGTGTAGCCGCGTTTCATCGCCATCAGGATGCGGTCGCTGCCGTGCTGCACCGGCAGGTGCAGATGGCTCGCGAGCTTCGGCACCCGGGCATAGGCCTCGATCAGCCGTGGCGTGAATTCGTTCGGATGGCTGGTGGTGTAGCGGATGCGTTCGATGCCCGGGATCTCGGCGATGTATTCGAGCAGCAGCGCGAAGTCGGCGATCTCGGCGGTGTCGCCCATCTTCCCGCGATAGGCATTGACGTTCTGGCCCAGCAGCGTGACCTCGCGCACGCCCTGGTCCGCGAGGCCCGCCACCTCGACCAGCACGTCGTCCAGCGGGCGGTTCACTTCCTCGCCGCGCGTGTAGGGCACGACGCAATAGCTGCAGTACTTGGAGCAGCCTTCCATGATCGAGACGAAGGCCGTGACGCCCTCGACCCGCGCCGCCGGCAGGTGATCGAACTTCTCGATCTCCGGGAAGCTGATGTCCACTTGCGGCCGGCCGATGCGCGCACGCTGCGCCAGCAGCTCGGGCAGACGGTGCAGCGTCTGCGGCCCGAACACCACGTCGACGTAGGGCGCACGCGCGATGATCGCCTCGCCTTCCTGGCTCGCGACGCAGCCGCCGACGCCGATCTTCACGCCCTTCGCTTTCAGGTGCTTGACGCGGCCGAGGTCGGAGAACACCTTTTCCTGTGCCTTCTCGCGCACCGAGCAGGTGTTGAAGAGGATCAGGTCGGCCTCCTCGACATCCGAGGTCTGCTCGTAGCCCTCGGCGGCATGCAGCACGTCGGCCATCTTGTCCGAGTCGTACTCGTTCATCTGGCAGCCGAAGGTCTTGATAAAAACTTTGGGGTTCATGTGGGTTTCTCCGCGAGCGAGATCGTGCTCGCTCCGATGGCTCAGCGCTGACTAGTTCAAGAGATACCGTGGATCTGGCTCCGCCAGTCCGCCGGTATCGCCCCCGGCAGGGGGTTGGCGGCTACACGAAGTGAGCAAGCCTGGGGGCGAGCTATTGACCGTATTTGGGCAATTGGTCGAACGGCGTCTTGCCGTCGTCGTGCGGGCCGGTGTTGGCCACGAAGGGCCAGAAATTGAGGATCGGATGGTCGGCCGACGCCCGCTTGGCCTGCGCTTCGCCGGGCGTGAGGATCCACACTTCGCGCACCAGGCCCGCCGCATCGCGCGTGTAGTTGACCAGCAGCTTTTGACCGGTGATCGAGGCCGGCATCACGAGCATGCGATCGGCGCTGAGAATGCGCGCGCCGGGCGAGAGGCGCTCGGGCTGGCCGTCGAGCTCGATGTTGGGCCAGTTCACGATCAGGAACTTGCCGCGCAAGGTGCCGGCGGGAAAGTTGCGCCCGCCCAAGGCGGCTTCGTTCTGTGTCTGCGAGGGGTCCACGAGCTGCGCAGCGGCGGGCATCAGTACCGTGCCCGTGGCGAACAGGAGCAGCGCGTTCAAGAGGATTCGGCAGCGGTTCATGGGGTATATCCAGAGGCTGTGGGAGCGGGGATTCTAGCGGGCGGCCCCAGTCGCGGCGACATGCCCGCGGCCCGCGACGTGCGATGGTGCATGAAGGCGCGATGTATCGCGATGTTGCGGATGGACGCCCGAGCCCGGCCCTGATCCAATATGACAGTAGTTAAAAAGTTAAACATGCGCGCGCACGCCGCGGCGCGCTTCCGGAGACAACCCAGGTCGTCATGAAGAAGAACCTCGTCCTCAGCGCCGTTGCCGTGCTGATCGTTGCCGCAGCGGCGGGCAGTTGGTGGTGGTCGGCTGCCGGTGCGCGGCGCGTCGCGCACAGCGGCGTGCCGGCTTCCGCCAACGCGGCCGGCGGCGCACCGGCGCTCGTCACGCTGGCGGCCGCGCAGCGCCAGAACGTGCCGGTCACCGTCCAGGTCAACGGCAGCGTGGTGCCGCTCAACAGCGTCGACCTGCGGCCGCAGATCACGAACACCGTGCGCGAGGTGCACGTGAAGGAAGGGCAGTTCGTCAAGACGGGCCAGTTGCTGTTCACCCTCGACGATCGCCCCGACCAGGCCAACCTTGCGAAGGCGCGCGCGCAGCAGCAGAAGGACGAGGCCACGCTGGCCGATCTCGAGCGCCAGTACAAACGCAGCCAGGACCTGGTGGCGCAGAACTTCATCGCCAAGAGCGCCGTCGATGCGACCCTGTCGCAGCTCGACGCGCAGCGCGCCGCGGTCGCCGCCGACCGCGCCGCGGTCCAGTCGGCCCAGGTCGCGCTCGGCTACAACACGCTGCGCGCGCCGATCGCCGGGCGCATCGGTGCCGTCAACATCTACCCGGGCACGCTGGTGCAGAGCAGCCTGTCGCTGGTCACCATCACGCAGCTCGATCCGATCGCGGTGAGCTTTCCGGTGCCCGAGGGAAAGCTGCAGGATCTGCTCGAGGCCTCGCGCACCCGCACCCGGGTCGAAGCCGTGGTGGCCGGACGCAAGCTGCCCTTGCAAGGCGCGCTCAGCTTCGTCGACAACACGGTCGATCCGCTGATCGGCACGGTGCGCGCCAAGGCCGTGTTCGACAACGCCGACCAGAGCCTCTGGCCCGGCCAGTTCGTCGAGACGCGGGTGATCGTGCGCACCATCGCCGATGCGACCGTGCTGCCGGCTTCCGCGCTGATGATGCTGGCCGAGGGCAGCTCGGTCTACGTGGTCGATGCCGGCCAGAAGGCCGCGCGCCGCAAGGTCCAGTCGCTCTACACCTTCGGCACGCAGGTGGTGGTGCGCGGCGTCGAGCCGGGCGAGCGGGTGGTCATCGAAGGCAAGCAGAACGTGCGGCACGGCGGCATGGTGCGGGTCGAGGCTGCCTCGCAGTCGCCACCGCCCGCCGATGCGGCACCCGGGCCCGATGCCGGCAGCGCGGCCCGGGCGGCACCTCCCGGCGCCGGCCTCGTCGCCGAGCGGGAACGCACGTGAACATCTCCGAGCTGTGCATCCGTCGTCCCGCGATGACGGTGCTGCTCTCCGCCGCGGTGGTGGTGATCGGCATCTTTGCCTATTTCCAGATCCCGGTGGCGGCGCTGCCGAGCTACAACACGCCCGTCATCAACGTCAACGCGCAGCTGCCCGGCGCCAGTCCGGACACCATGGCCTCGTCGGTCGCGCTGCCGCTCGAAAAGCAGTTCTCGACCATCCCCGGCCTGCAGACCATCAGCTCGGTCAACACGCAGGGCGTGAGCTCGATCACGCTCGAGTTCGTGAGCAGCCGCGACATCGATGCCGCCGCGGTCGACGTGCAGGCGGCCCTGCTGCGCGCCCAGCGCCAGCTGCCGGTCGAGCTCACGCAGCTGCCTTCGTACCGCAAGGTCAATCCGGCCGACGCGCCGGTGCTGTTCATCGCGATGGTGTCGGAGTCGATGAACCCGGCGGAGCTCAACGACTACGCCGAGAACCTGGTCTCGCCGACGCTGTCGACCATCGACGGCGTGGCCCAGGTCGGCGTGTACGGCCGCAAGGCCTTCGCGGTGCGCATCAAGGCCGATGCCGATCTGCTCAATGCGCGCAACATCACGCTCGACGAACTGGCCAACGCCGTGCGCCTGGCCAACGCCAATACGCCGGTCGGCGTGCTCGACGGCCCGCGCCAGACGCTCACCATCCAGGCCAACGAGCAGATGCTCAGGGCCGCCGATTTCGCCAAAGTCATCGTCGGCCAGCGCAACGGCGCGGCGGTGCGTCTCGATGAGGTCGCGACCATCGAGGACAGCTTCGAGTCGGTCAAGACCGCGAGCAGCTACAACGGCCAGAGTTCGATCTCGCTGGCGGTGCAGCGCCAGCCCAACGCCAACACGGTGCAGGTGGTCGATGCGGTGCGCGCGCTGATGCCGCGCTTCCGGCAGGAGCTGCCGCAGTCGATCGAGATCAACGTGCTCAACGACCGCTCGCTGTCGATCCGCGAGGCGGTGCACGACGTCCAGCTCACGCTGCTCGGAACCATCCTGCTGGTCGTGCTGGTGATCTTCCTGTTCCTGCACCGGCTGGTGGCCACGCTGATCCCGGCGCTGACGATCCCGATCTCGCTGGTCGGCGCGGTCGCGCTGCTCTATGCCTTCGGCTACAGCCTGGACAACGTCTCGCTGCTGGGCATCACACTGGCGGTCGGGCTGGTGGTGGACGACGCCATCGTCGTGCTCGAGAACATCATGCGCTACGTCGAGAAGGGCATGGAGCCCTTCGCCGCCGCGCTGCGCGGTGCGCGCGAGGTCGGCTTCACCATCGTCTCGATCTCGATCTCGCTGATCGCGGTGTTCATCCCGATCTTCTTCATGCCGGGCGTGATCGGCCTCCTGTTCCACGAGTTCGCGGTCGTCGTCGGCCTCGCGGTGGCGGTCTCGGCCGTGGTCTCGCTGACGCTGGTGCCGATGCTCGCGAGCCGGCTGCTGAAGCACACGCCGAAGGCCGAGGGCGTGCTCGACCACGAGGAAAGCCATCCCGAGCCCGGCACCGCGATCGGCCGCGCTTTCGAGCGCCTGTACCGCAGCGTGCATGGCGCCTACCTGCGCTCGCTCGACTGGACGCTGCACCATCGGCCGCTCATGCTGTTGCTCGCGGCATCGACCTTCGCGCTCACGGCCTGGATGTTCGTCACCATCCCCAAGGGCTTCTTCCCGGAAGAGGACATCGGCCAGATCCAGATCACCACCGAGGCGGCCGAAGACATTTCCTTCCCCGCGATGCAGGCGCTGCAGGAGCGCGTCGCCGAGGCGCTGCAGGCCGACCCGAGCGTCGACTACGTCAACTCCTTCATCGGCGTCGGCGGACCGACGGCGACGCAGAACTCCGGGCGTCTGTTCGCGGTGCTCAAGCCGCGCAGCCAGCGGCCGCGCATGGCCCAGGTGCTGGAGGTGCTGCGCAAGCGCTTTCGCGAGATTCCGGGCATCGCGGTCTACATGCAGCCGGTGCAGAACCTGCGCCTGGGCGGGCGGCAGAGCAAAGCGCGCTTCCAGTACACGCTGCAGAGCGTCAATGCCGGCACCATGGGCGCCTGGGCCGATCGGCTGATGGAGCGCATGCGCGCCGACCCGGTCTTCCGCGACGTCACCAGCGATTCGCAGAACCGCGGCCTGCAGGCCACGCTGGACATCGATCGCGACAAGGCCGGCGTGCTCGGCGTCGCGGTCGGTGACCTGCGCACCGCGCTCTACAACGCCTACGGCGACCGCCAGATCGGCAGCATCTACGCGGCCAGCAACACCTACCAGGTGATCCTCTCGGCGGCCGACAACGACCGCCAGTTCGAGGACGACATGACGCGCCTGTCGGTGCGCAACCGCGCCGGCCAGCTGGTGCCGCTGTCGGCCTTCTCGAGCGTGCGGCGCACCATCGGTCCGACCTCGGTCAACCACCAGGGCCAGCTGCAGGCCGTGACCGTGTCCTTCAACCTCGCGCCCGACGTGCCGCTGGGCAATGCGACGGCGAAGATCGACCAGTTCAAGAGCGAGCTGAAGATGCCGCCCTCGATCATCACCAACTACGGCGGCGACGCGGCGGTGTTCCAGAGCTCGCAATCGAGCCAGGCGGTGCTGCTGATCCTCGCGGTGCTGGTGATCTACGTGCTGCTCGGCGTGCTCTACGAGAGCTACATCCATCCGCTCACCATCCTGGCCGGGCTGCCATCGGCGGCGGTGGGTGCGCTGCTCTCGCTCAAGCTGTTCGGCTTCGACCTGACGCTGATCGCGACCATCGGCATCCTGCTCCTGATCGGCATCGTCAAGAAGAACGCGATCATGCTGATCGACTTCGCGCTCGAAGCGCAGCGCAGCGAGGGCCTGGCGCCGGTCGACGCGATCCGCGAGGCCTGCCGGCTGCGCTTTCGCCCGATCCTGATGACCACGCTGGCCGCGATGATGGGCGCGTTGCCGCTCGCGCTCGGGCTGGGGGCCGGCGCCGAGCTGCGCCAGCCGCTTGGCGTGGCCGTGGTCGGCGGGCTGATCTTCTCGCAGGTGATCACGCTCTACATCACGCCGGCGATCTACCTTGCGCTCGACCGCTACAGCGGCAGCGGTCCGATGGTGCGGCTGCCGGGCGAAGCCGAAGCCGAAGCCGCGGCACCGGCCGCGGACCCTGCTGCGTCGCACGCCTGAGCGTGCCGCGCTTCAGGCCGCCAGCGAGTGCACCAGGCCTGCGCCTGCGCCTGCGCCGGGACTCTGCATGCCGCGCCGCGCATCGGCTGCAGCCGGCGGCAGCGCAGCGGCGCCGCGCGACACGCGCTGCGTGATCTCCTCCACCCAGCTGCATGCGGCATCGCTGAAGAAGCGCTGGCTCGACAGCAGCGTGAACGAGTGGTCGACCGCGGGCATGAATTCGTAGCGCACCTTCTCGAGGAAGGGCGCGCCGCGCAGCTCGAGCATCTGGTCCTTGTTGCGGTCCCGTGGCTGGTGGCTTGCGGAATAGACCAGATAGACCGACACCTCGCGTGCCACCAGCGTCTCCATGCTGCGTGCGAAATCCGCCGCGGTGACCGTGGATTCCGGCTCGCGGCTTTCCAGCAGGTTGTCCTTCTGGCGCGAGGCGCCCGCCAGACGCTTGGCCCAATGCACGCTCTGCGCGACCGGGTATTTCAGGAAGCGCCGCCAGAGCCGCAGCAGCTCCGCCCGGCGCCCCGGAAAGCGGTAGCCGTCGAAGGACAGCAGGCCGGTCACCCGCGTGTCCGCGACCGCGATGCGCAGGCCGTGTGCCACGCCGGAACACAGGCCGAAGATCACGACCTTCTTCACACCGAGCTTCGACTCCAGATAGTCGATGGCGGCACGGAGGTCGTCCTGCGCCTGCGATTCGAAATTCTTCGCCGTGCCCGAGGCCGGGCTGTCGCCGATGCCGGTGAGGTCGAAGCGCAGGGTCGCGATGCCTTGCGCGGCGAGCTGGCGCGCCAGCTTCACCTGGATGCGGTGCGGACCGATGTGATGCGTCACCCCGAAGTTCGACATCAGGCAGGCGACCGGCGCGCTCGCGCCCGATGCCGGACGCGTCAACACGCCGAACAGCGCCGACGCGGGGCCGAAGAGGACGGGTTCTTCTTTAGGTGGGTTCATTGAACAGGGCTGACAAACGTTGGGTCACCTCCGCCGGCACGATCGCGCTGTCGGCCAGCGGGTCCGAAGTCCAGACGATCGGATGCACGAGCGCTTCGAGACGAACCGGCTGCGCTGCGCGCTGCTGGCGCCCGCACCAGCCGGCGGCGAGCAGATCCGCCGGATTGGCGAACACCACCGCCGCCGCATGGGCGGGGACATCCAATGCATCGGCGCGCACGGCCGGCAATTGTGCAGCGAGTTTGCCATTGATGCCGAAGCCGATGGCCTCGGTCAACGGCGCGGTGTCGCGTTCCGGATGGGCGCGAAACCACGACTTGTCCTTGGCATAGAAGCTCAGCTCGAGCGCCTCCATGTGTTCCACCTTGAGTTCCTTCACGTAAGCGGGGCCGTCGACGATCGGATCCCACAGGATCAGGCGGTCGAGGTCGGCCGCATCGCCCGCGGCCTGCACCGCCAGGGCGGCGCCGAGTCGCGATGCGAGCCAGTGGATGCTACGCACCTCGGCCAGGCGCTTCAACTCCGCATGCGCCTGCAGGATGTCGCCGCGCCAGCCTTCCATGTCGCCATCGAGATCGCCGCCGGGTGAATCGCCGGTGCCGAAGTAGTCGAAGCGCAGCACCGCGACACCCTGGCGCGCCAGGCGTTCGGCCAGCACGCGGTAGAGGCGGTGCGCGCGCGTCGCTTCGTGGCCGAAGGGATAGCACATCACCAGGCCGGCGCGTGCCGGCGTCGTCTTCTGCGGCGCGTGGAAGAACCCGAACAGCCGTCGCTGCAGGGGCCCGAAGACGATCGGTCTCATGCTCATCGTCATGCGCAGGCCTCCGCGGTGCAGCATTGCGCTTCGGTGGATGCGGCAGGGAGACCGGCGACGCGGGCCACGCAGGCGATCGCCTCGGCGCCGAGGTCGAAGGACGATGCGCTCAATGCGCCGTGGGCGCCGGCGTCGATCGGGGCCGAGGCGCCCGCCGTGGCAGCGGCGCCGACATGGATCGTGCGGGTGTCGATCGACAGTCCGGCGCCGAGCGCCTTGAGGCAGCCTTCCTTGCGCGTCCAGATTTCGAGGAACACGCGTGCTTGCCGGGCCGCTTCGGCGCTCGCCAGCGCCTGCTGCTCCGCATCGGTGAAATGCGCCGCGGCGAGCGCCGGCATGTCGTCCATCGGCCGCAGCACTTCGACATCGACGCCGATCGCGCCCTCGCCGATGGCGACCAGGCCGATCGCCTGGCTGTGACTCAGGTTGAACGCGATACCGGGCCGGTCGCGCAGGAAGGGCTTGCCGAACGGCCCCTCGGCAAATTGCAGCGCCTGCCCATCGGTGCCGGCGCGCAGGCCGAGCAGATGGCGCAGCGCACCGTGCGCCGCGAGGTAGCGGCGGCGATCGCGTTCGAAGACGAAGCGGGCCGCGCGCGCGCGCTCCCCGGCGGACAGGAGCGTCTGCCATGGAAGCGCGTCCGGTGCGTCGAGATCCACGCGCCACAGCGCGCAGCCTTCGATGCATCCGATCGATGTGATGGCGTTCACGGTCTCAACCCTTTCGGCCGAAGCGGCCCAGCATACGCGTGAACGCGTTGCCGCGCGGTGCCTGTGCCGGGGCGCTTTCGTCGACAGCCTGCGCCTGCACGGGGGCGCCGGTGGGCACGGCCAGCTGTCCCAGGCTCTCGAACACATAACGGCGCGGCTCGACGCGAAAGCCCAGTGCCTGCTCGGCCTGCTGGAGCACCCGCATCGTCAGCAGCGAGTCGCCGCCGAGGTCGAAGAAGTTGTCGCTGGTGCGCAGGTCGTTCACGTCGATGCCGAGCACGCTGGCCCAGACCTGCGCCAACTGCGCCTGTTCGGGCAGCAGCAGTTGCTGCGGCTGGGCCTGGCGCGCGGCCTGCACCGTGGCGGCCGCCTCGGCCTGCTCCGGCGTTTCGGTGGCGGCCAGATGCTGCAGATAGGCGGCGCTCGCCGATCCCATCGGTGCCACGATGGCCTCGACGCTGTCGTCGGGCCGCTGCGCCACGGTCTGGAGCAATTCGATGAAGCGCTCCTTGAAGGCCGCGCCCGTTTCCGCCTTGTAGATGTCGGCGTTGTAGGTGACCGCGCCTTCGATGCCGGTCGGCTTGTCCATCAGCCAGAGGCCGAGATCGTCGGTCGCGCCCTGCTGCAGCAGGTGCATCTGGCGGTCGCGCAGGTTCCCGATGGCGGAGGGCCGCTCGCGCGCATCCTGGAACGAGAACAGCGCCTGGTAGAGCCCGACGCCCTGGGCGCGCTCGACGAAGGCCGGCTCGGTGGCCAGGCGCTCGAAGGGCACCTGCTGGTAGTTCATGATCGACAGCAGTTCCTGCTTGAGATAGTGCATGAACTCGCCGAAGCGCAGCGAGCGGTCGATCTGGAAGGACAGCGGCAGGATGTTGTTGAAGAAGCCCATCACCGACTCGGTCTCCGGTGCCTCGCGGCCGCGCACCGGTGTCGCGATGACGATGGCGCGCGTCTCGATGACGCTGCCCATCATCAGCGTGTAGACGCCGAGCGTCAGCATGTTCAGCGTGACGTCGTGGCCGCGCGCGACCTCGCGCAGCCGTTCGGCCAGCGTCTTGTCGATCTCGATGCGGTGCGTGCCGCCCTGGCCGCTCATGCCGGCGCGGCGCGGCATGTCGGTGCGCGGCGCCTTGGCCGGCGGTGCATGGGCGAAGCGATCGTTCCAATAGCGCAGCTGTTCCTGGTATTCCGGCGACTCGAGCCAGCGGGCATACCACTCGGCGTAGTCGCCATGGCTCACCGCCGGCTCGGGCAGCCCGTGCGGCTCGCCGCGCACCAGCGCGCCGTAGATCACCGACAGCTCGCTCTGCAGCAGGTCGAAGGACCAGCCGTCCCAGATCAGGTGGTGCGGCACGAAGACGAAGGCATGGTCGTCGTCCGCGACCTTGAACAGCGCCGCATGGAACAGCGGCCCGTGATGGATGTCGATCGGCCGGTCGGCCACCTCCTGCATCTGCTGTTGCAGCGCGGCCTCGCGCTCGCCGGCCGGGATGCCGCCGAGGTCGATCAGCGGCATGTCGAGCACGACCTGGTCGCTGATCAGCGCGGCGGGTTCGCCGGTGGCCGGGTCGGTACCGAAGAAGGTGCGCAGGGCGCTCTGGCGGCGGATGATCTCGCGCAGCGCCTCCTCGAACTTCGGCAGATCCAGCGAGCCGCCGAGCCGGTGCGCGGAGGGCGCGTTGTAGACCGGCCGTCCCGGGTGCAGCTCCTCGATGAAGCGGATGCGCTCCTGCATCGGCGTGAGCGGCGCGCTGCGCCGGTCGCTGCGATGCGGGATCGCTTCGGCGCGCGGCGCATGGCTGCGCTGCAGGCCGTCGATCGCCGCGGCCAGCCGTTCGGCGGTGGGTGCCTCGAACAGCACGCGCAGCGGCAGCTTGATCTCGAAGGCGCCGCCGAGCTGTGTCGCCAGCCGCGCCGCCAGCAGCGAATGGCCGCCGAGCGCGAAGAAATCGTCGCGGATGCCGAGGCCCGGCAGGTTGAGCACGCGCTCCATGGTCTCCAGCACGATGCGCTCGCGATCGTCGCGCGGCGCCAGGCGTTCCGCCGCCTCCTGCCGCGTCGCGTTCGGCTTGGGCAGCGCCTTGCGGTCGATCTTGCCGTTGGGCAGCTGCGGCAGCGCGTCGAGCACGACCACGTGCTGCGGCACCATGTACTGCGGCAGCCGCGCGCGCAGACGGCGATCCAGTTCGGCCAGATCGATCGTCGCGCCGGCCACCGGCGCCACATAGGCCACCAGGCGCACATCGCCCGGCTGGTCCTCGCGCGTGACGACCACGCTGCGCGCCACGCCGGGCGCTTCGTTGCAGCCGGCCTCGATCTCGCCGAGCTCGATGCGGTAGCCGCGAACCTTGACCTGGAAGTCGAGCCGGCCCATGTGTTCCAGCAGGCCGTCGTTGCGCCAGCGGCCGCGGTCGCCGGTGCGATACAGCAGCGCGCCCTGGCCGCCCCACGGATCGGCGATGAAGCGCTCCGCGGTCAGCTCGGGCCGTTCGAGGTAGCCGAGCGTCACGCCCTGGCCGCCGATGCAGATCTCGCCGGGCACGCCGACCGGGCAGCGCTGGCCCTGTTCGTCGAGGATCCAGACGGTGGTGTTGGCGATCGGTCGGCCGATCGAGACGCCGCGCCGCGCCACCTGGGTCGCGTCGACGCGCCACAGCGTCGACCAGATGGTGGTCTCGGTCGGACCGTACATGTTCCACACTTCGCCGCAGCGGCCGAGCAGCAGCTGCGCGAGGTCGGCGGGCAGGCTCTCGCCGCCCACCAGCGCCTTGAAGCCGAAGGTGCCACGCCATTGCGCGTCGAGCAGCAGGCGCCAGGCGCCCGGCGTGGCCTGCATCATGGTCACGCCGCAGCCTTCGACCAGGCTGCGCAGCGCATCGCCGTCCATGGTGGTCTCGCGCGGGACCAGCACTACTTGCGCGCCGACTGTCAGCGGCAGCATCAACTCGAGCACGGCGATGTCGAAGGACAGCGTCGTCACCGCGGCGAGGCGGTCGTCGATCTCGATGCCGGGTTCCGCGCGCATGCTCTGCAGGAAGTTCGCGACCGCGCGATGCGGCACGCAGACGCCCTTGGGCTTGCCGGTCGAGCCGGAGGTGTAGATCACGTAGGCGCTGTCCTCGGGCTGCGCATCCTGCGCGCCGGGTGCGGGCAGGGTCGCGGGCTGCGCGAGCCAGTCGGCGTCCAGGTCCAGGCGCAGCACGCGCTCGGCCGCATCGGCGCGCCAGCCGACGGGTGCGGCGGCGATCGTCGAGGTGGTCAGCAGCAGGCCCAGTTTCGCATCCTCGGCGTAGTAGTCGAGGCGTGCCTGCGGGAACGCGGGGTCGAGCGGCACGTAGGCGGCGCCGCTCTTCAGCACCGCCAGCAGCCCGACCATCATGTCCAGGCCGCGGTCCAGGCACAGGCCGACCCGCTCGCCGCGGCCCATCCCGCGCGCGCGCAGGGCGTGGGCCAGACGGTTGGAACGCTCGTCGAGTTCGCGATAGCTCAGGCGCTCGTCGCCGTGGCGCAATGCGATGCGCTCGGGCTGCGCGGCGGCGCAGGCGACGAAGCCCGCGTGCATCAGCGCGTCGCCGTCCAGCGGCGTGGCGGCCGGCTGCAGGGCAGCGGCGGCGAGCGCCTCGCGCTCCGGCAGCACGTCGAGCCGGCCGACGCCTTGGGCCGGATCGCGCACCGCGGCGCGCAACAGGCTTTCGTACATGCCGAGCCAGCGCCTGACCGTGGCGTCGTCGAACAGGTCGGTGTTGTACTGGGCCTCGATGCGCATGCCATCGGCCACCGGCGTGATGTTGAGGAAGAGTTCGAAGTTCTCGTAGCGCCGTCCGATGCTGCTTTGCTCGACGTCCAGATCGGGGAAGGTGCTGGCGTTCACCGAGGTCGAGCTGTCGACGTTGAACAGCACGCTCACCAGCGGCAGTCGGCTGGGATCGCGCGCCACCGGCAGCTTCTTGAGCAGCGAGCCGTAGGTCAGCATCTGATGCTCGAAGGCGTCGAGCAAGAGACTGCCGGCCTGCCGCGAGAGCGCGTCGAAGGGTGTCTGCGGATCGACCGCCACGCGGATCGGCAGCAGGTTGACGCAATGGCCCACGAGGCTCGGCATGTCGCTCGGCATCTGGCCGGCGGCCGCGATGCCGATCACCAGCTCGTCCTGCGCGGTCAGGCGGTGCAGGGTCGCGGCGAAGCCGCTGAACAAGGCGGCGAACAGGCTGGTGCCCGATGCAGCGCCGACCTTGCGCAGCCCGTCGACCAGCTCGCGGTCCAGCAGATGATCGATGCGCAACGAGTTGAAGGTGCGCACTGGCGGACGCGGATGATCGACCGGCAGTTCCATCACCGGCAGGCTGCCGCCCGCGAAGCGCGAGAGCCAGTAGTCGGTATGCGCCTGCATCGCGGGGCCGGAGGCTTCCTCCGCCTCCCACGCCGCGTAGTCCGAATACTGCGCCGCCGGCTCGAGGCCCGGCCCGGCACCGATCTGCTCGGCGTAGAGCTGCCCCAGGTCCTGGCTGACAACGCCCCACGACCAGCCGTCGCAGACGGCATGGTGGGCGGTCATCACGAGCAGGTAGTCGATGCTCGACAACTGATAGAGGCTGGCACGAAAGAGCGGACCCTGTTCGAGCAAGAAAGGGTTCTGCACCGCAGCCACGCTGTCCTCGTCGAGCCGGCGCTTCTGCGCGGCCGGATCGAGCGCGCGCAGATCGTGCTCGATCAGCTGCAGCGGCGTGGCTTCGCCAATCAGGAATTGCGTGCCGTCCGGCGAGATGGTGGAGCGCAGCGATTCATGGCGTTCGATCAGGCGATCGAGCGCGTTGGCCAGCGCGCGCGTGTCCAGCGTGCCGCGCAGACGCAGCTGCAGCGACTCGTTGTAGGCGAGCGATGCTTCCGGGCTCAAGCGGTCGCCGAGCCAGACTTCGCGCTGCGCTTCGGTCGTCGAGACGATCCGCTCGATCGCGCCCGACTCGAACGGGTCGAATGCGTCGTTGGCTTGCTCGGCAGGGGAAATGGCGACGGCTTCGGTCATGCTTGGTACTTGGTGAATTTACCTTGTGCCTTGGGGTCCGGCACGAACCAGGCGGGCTGGCCATCCCGATCGCGGCCCAGCCGCGCGTCGGGCGCCGGCGGATGAGAGGCATCGAAGGCCGGCTGGGTCACGGCACGGCGCGGCAGCAGCTCGGCTTCCTGCATCTCGGCCACCGATTCCTTGAAGGCCGACTTGATGGTCGCGATGTCCTGCTGCGTGTGCGCCGTCGTCATGAAGCAGGGGAAGTTGTCCAGGATGTGCACGCCGCGGCTGCGCATCATGGCGAACAGCAGATCCTGCAGCGGATGGTCCTCGAGCCAGGTCACGCGCCACAGCGACGAGAAGTAGCGGATCTCGAGCGGCGCGCCGACCTCGCGGCAGAAGGCGGTCAGTTCGTCGGCCATCGCCGCGGTGTGCAGGTTCAGCGTCTGCTGCAACGCGCCGTTGTCGCGCTTGAGGTGTTCGAGCGAGGCCTTGGCGGCCGACAGAGCCAGCGGATGGCGAACGAAGGTGCCGGCGAAATAGGTCACGCCCACCGTCGGCATCGAGTCGTCGCCGTACTGCCAGGCGCCGCCGTCCAGCGCGTCCATGTAGGCGCGCTTGCCGGCGACCACGCCGACCGGAAAGCCGCCGCCGATCACCTTGCCGTAGCAGGCCAGGTCGGCGCGGATGCCGAACAGCGCCTGGGCACCGCCGAGGTCACAGCGAAAGCCGGTGATGACCTCGTCGAAGATCAGGCAGGTTTCGGATTTCTCGGTGATGGCGCGCAGCTCGCGCAGGAATTCGCGCGGCTGGAAATCGGGGCGGCGGCTCTGCACCGGCTCGACCAGCACCGCGGCCAGGTCCTCGGCGTTGTCGCGGATGAACTGCAGCGATTCCGGCGTGCCGTAATCGAGCACGCGGATCTCGCCGAACATGCCCTGCAGCACGCCCGGCGCGGCCGACATGCCCTTGCCGCCGCGGCCGGCGCGCACGAGCACCTCGTCGAAGGTGCCGTGGTAGGAACCGGTGAACATGATGACGGTGCTGCGGCCGGTGACGGTGCGGGCGATGCGCATCGCCGCCATCACGGCCTCGGAGCCGGTGTTGCACAAGCCGACGCGGTCGAAGCCGGTGATGTCGCAGACCAGCTCCGAAACGTCGGCGGCGAGCGGATGCATCGGGCCGATCTCGTAGCCGCGGTCGAGCTGGGCGCGCACCGCCTCGTTGACGAAGTCGGGCTGCCAGCCGAACAGGTTCATGCCGAAGCCGTTGAGCACGTCGACGTACTCGTTGCCGTCGATGTCCCAGAGCCTCGAACCCTTGGAGCGCTCGACCACGATCTGGTAGGTGATCTCCTTGGTCGCGGGGCGGAAGCCGTTGACCACGCGCGGGTCGGCCATCTGCGGGCGATGCTTCTCGGTGAAGGCCTTGCTGGCAGCAGTGCGCTCGGTGTAGCGGCGCATGAAGGCCGCGAGCCGCGCCTTCTGGCGTTCGGTCGGTTCCTTGCTCTGCGTATGGATGCGCGCGATGGCGCCGAAGGCCTTCTTGACGTCGTACTTCGGCGCTGCGACCGGCGGCTCCTCGGCGGCCGGTGCGGGGGATGTGGACGCCGTGGCCGCGGCGGTGGCCATGGGCGTGGGTTGCTCCACCGCCGGCGCCGGCAGCACGGGGCTGACCGGTGCCGTCGGCGCCGCCGACAGCAATGCGAGTTGCTGCTGCATCAATTGCATCTGTTGTGCGATCACCTGCTGCACCAGGGTGCCGTTGGCCGGCGCGATCGCCGCCATGGGCTGGGCCATCGCGAGCGGTGCCGAGACGGCGACCTGCTGCGCGGCGGCCATCGGTGCGGCGACGGCCGCCGCGACAGGCGCCGGTACTGCGGCGGGCACTGCTGCGATCGGGTCCGACGGCAAGGTGGCATCGAGGAATTCCGCCAGCGCGTCGAAGCTGCGGTAGCTTTCCATCAGCTGCCGGAAGCTCAGGTTGACCTTGAAGTGCTTCTTGACCTGGATCGCGGCCTGGGTGAGGGTGAGCGAGTCGAGTCCGATCTCGACGAAGGGCGATGCGCCGCCGACGCCGGCCATGTCGATGCCCGAGAGGTTCTCGAACAGATCGCGCAGGCGGTTGACGAGCGAGGCGCGGCGCGCGGGCAGTGCACCCGGTACAGGGGCGGCGGAAACGGCGGCAGTCATTGTCAACTCCGGAATCGATGGGGACGAGGGCATGGAAGTGGCAGGCGCGGGAGCGGCAGGCTGCGCCGGGGCCGACGCGATGTCGACCCAGAAGCGCTTGCGCTCGAAGGGGTAGGTGGGCAGTTGCAGGCGGTGCTTGCGTGCGCGCACGTCGAGCCGCGAAAGGTCCGGGTCCAGCCCGAGCGTCCAGAGGCGGCCCGCGGCAAGACGCCAGGCGGTGCACTCCTGGTCGGGGCGATCGCCCAGCAGCGGCACGGCGCTGATGGTGCGCTGCCTCGATGCGTGCTGGCGCACCAGCGTCGCGAGCGTGTTGCGCGGACCCAGTTCGATGAACAGCGGATGATCGATTTCGCCGAGCACGCTCTGCACCGCCGGCGCGAAACGCACCGTCTCGCGCAGATGGCGCGACCAATAGGCCGGGTCGATGGCCTCGTCAGCGCTGAGCAGCCGACCGGTCAAGGTCGAGAAGATCGGCAGCGCCGGCGCCGACAGCGGCACCTGGCGAACGAGGGCCTCGAAGGGCGCCACGGCGCCGTCCATCATCACGGAATGGAAGGCGTGCGAGGTCTGCAGCAGCTTGGCGGCGACGCCCGCCGCTTCGAGCTGCTGGCGGAATTGCTCGATCAGCGGCGCCGGGCCGGCGGCCACACAGACGCTCGGTCCGTTCTCCGCCGCGAGGGAAATGCCGTCGGGCAGCTGCTTGGCGAGCTCTGCTGCCGGCATCCGGACCGACAGCATGTCGCCCTCGGGCATGGCCTGCATCAGGGCGCCGCGTTGGGCCACCAGCCGGGCGGCATCGCGCAGGCGCATCACGCCGGCCAGCACCGCGGCGGCGAACTCGCCCACGCTGTGGCCGACCAGCGCTGCCGGCTGGATGCCGAGCGCCTGCAGCTGGCGCGCGAGCGCGTACTCGATCGCGAAGGTGGCGGGCTGGGTGACCGAGGTCGGCTTGAGCGCGCTGTCGTCGTCCGAGAACATGCGCTCGCGCAGGTCGAAGGGCAGCACGCCGTCGAAGGCCTGCAGGCACTCGTCGAAGGCCTGGCGGAACACGGCCTCGTCGGCGTAGAGCGCGCGGCCCATGCCGGCGTACTGGGCGCCCTGGCCGGGGAACATGAAGACGGCACGCGGCACCCAGGCCGCGATCTCGCCGGCGACGCGCATCGGATGAGCCTCGGTGCGCAGCGCCTGCACGGCCTCCTCGACGCTCTCGGCGACGACGCAGGCCCGGTGCGCGAAGGACTTGCGCCCGACGCGCAGCGTATGCGCCACGTCCGCGAGCGAGACATCGCGCCGCGCCTGCAGATGGTCGGCAAGGCGCGACGCCGCGGCCGACAGCGCCGTGGCCGTGCGCGCCGAGAGTTGCAGCAGCTGCGGTCCCGCACCGGCATCCGACGGCGCGATCACCGGCGCTTCCTCGACGATGACGTGCGCATTGGTGCCACCGACGCCGAAGGAGCTCACGCCGGCGCGGCGCGGTGCCGCAGCGCGCGGCCAACTCTGCAGCCGGTCGTTGACGCGGAACGGGGTCGACGCGAAATCGATCGCCGGATTGGGCGCGCTGAAATTCACCGACGGCGGAATCGCCTGTTCGCGCAGCGCGAACGCGGTCTTGATGAGGCCGGTGGCGCCCGACGCCGCCACGAGGTGGCCGATGTTGCTCTTGACCGAGCCGATGGCGCAGAAGCCGGTGTCGCGGGTCTGGGCCGCATAGGCCTTGGTCAGCGCCGCGATCTCGATCGGATCGCCCATCGGCGTCGCGGTGCCGTGCGTCTCGACGTAGGAGATGCTGCGCGCGTCGACGCCCGCCGAGGCCAGCGCCGCGGTGACCACGCGCGCCTGGCCGTCGATGCTGGGTGCGGTGAAGCTGGCCTTGACGGCGCCGTCGTTGTTGATCGCCGCACCGCGCAACACCGCGTGAATCGGATCGCCATCGGCGATCGCGGCCGACAGGCGCTTGAGCAGCACGACGGCCGCGCCGTCGCTGAAGACCGTGCCTTGCGCGCCGGCATCGAAGGAGCGCGTGTGGCCGTCGGGCGAGAGCATGGCGCCCTCTTCGTAGAGGTAGCCGCTGCGCGGCGGGCAGGTCACCGAGGCCGCGCCGGCGAGCGCCATGTCACATTCGCCGTGGCGGATCGCCGAGAACGCCTGCGCCACCGCCACCAGCGAGGTCGAGCAGGCCGTGTGCACGCTGATCGCGGGGCCGGTCAGGTTCAGCCGATGGGCCACGCGGGTCGCGATGAAGTCCTTGTCGTTGGCCAGGTTGACCGGCAGCTCGCCCAGCTGCTCGATCAGGTCGGCGCGGGGCAGCAGATGGCGATGCAGGTAGGTGCTGCCGTACATGCCGGCATAGACGCCGACCGGACCCGGGGTCGCGTCCGGTACGTAGCCGCCGCGTTCGAGGCATTCCCAGCAGAGCTCGAGAAACAGGCGCTGCTGCGGATCCATGACCTCGGCCTCCCGGGGGCCGATGCCGAAGTGCGCGGCATCGAACATCTCGATGCCGTCCACCACGCCGCGTGCCCGCACATAGGCGAGATCCGCGCGCAGCGCGGCGCTGACCGAGGGGTCGAGCGCATCGTCCGAGAAGAAGGTGATGGACTCGCGGCCTGCGCGCAGGTTGTCCCAGAACTGTTCCACGTCCGCGGCGCCCGGAAAGCGACCGGCCATCGCGATGATGGCCACCGGCTCCAGCGCATCGGCTGGCGAAGCCTTCGTGTGCGCGGCCGTGGCGGGCTCGACCGGCTCGCCGAGCGCTTGCGCCAGCGCCCTGGGGGTGGGCTCGTGGAAGAAATCGGTCACGCCCAGCTTGCGCGAGCCCGCGTGGGCGAGCTTCTCCAGCGCGCGGATCACGGCCAGCGAGGTGCCGCCCAATTCGAAGAAGTTGTCGAACACGCCGGCACGGTCGATGTCCAGCACGTCGGCGAATACCTGGCACACCTGCGTTTCGAGCGGCGTCGAGGGTTCTTGAAACGGCGCAGCCAGTTCGGGCCGCTCGCGCGGCGGCGCCGGCAGGGCGCGGCGGTCGAGCTTGCCGTTTTCGGTGAGCGGCAAGGCCGGCAGGTCGACGAAGGCGGCCGGGAGCATGAACTGCGGCAGGTCCCGCGCCAGGTGGGCGCGCAGCGCCGGGCCGGCGATGCGCGCCGAGCTCGGCACGACATAGGCCACGAGTCGTGCCTCGCCGTCGCCGTGATCCGTGCGCGCGATCACCGCGCATTCGCGCACGCCGGGATGCCGCAGCAGCAGGTTCTCGATCTCGTCGGTCTCGATGCGAAAGCCCCGGATCTTGACCTGATGGTCCATCCGGCCCAGGCATTCGATGTCGCCGTCCGCATCGGCCCGGCCGAGATCGCCGGAGCGGTAGGCACGCAGCGTTTCGCCGGTGGCCGGATCGGTCCAGTCGATGAAGCGTTGCGCGCTCAGTTCGGGACGCCGCAGATAGCCGTTGCTCACGCCGGCGCCGCTGACGACGATCTCGCCCGTTTCGCCCGCGGCCACCGGCTTCAGGTCTTCGCCCAGCAGGTGGACGCGCAGGTCCGGGATCGGGCGGCCGATCATGCTGCCGCGACGTTGCTCCAGGTCCTGCAGCGACACCGGGCGATAGGTCACGTGGACCGTCGTTTCCGTGATCCCGTACATGTTGATCAACTGCGGCCGGACATCGCCATGGCGCTCGTACCAGGGGCGCAGCATCTCGAAGGCGAGCGCCTCGCCGCCGAAGATCACGTAGCGCAGGCTGAGCGCGTCGGGTGCCAGCGCCGAGCGGTGGTCGGCGTCGATCAGGGACCGGAAAGCGGACGGTGTCTGGTTGAGGACGGTGACCTTTTCACGCACCAGCAGGTCGAGAAAGTCGGCGGGCGAGCGCGTGGTCGCATAAGGCACCACGACGACCCGGCCGCCATAGGCCAGCGCGCCCCAGATCTCCCAGACCGAGAAATCGAAGGCATGCGAATGGAAGAAGGTCCAGACATCGTCCGGTCCGAAGCCGTACCAGGCATCCGTCGCATCGAACAGGCGTGCCACATTGGCATGCGTGACGAGGCAGCCCTTGGGCCGGCCGGTGGACCCCGAGGTGTAGATCACGTAGGCGATGGCCTCGGGGTCGGCGCTGCCGACATCCGCCGAGTCTTCGCTGGCGAGCGTTTCGTCATCGATCCGCAGGACAGGCACGTTCGCCGCCGGAATGGCCGCCGCATTGGCGGAGTGCGTCAGCATCGCGACCGGGCGAGCGTCTTCCAGCGTGAATTCGATCCGCTCCGCGGGGTACTCGAGGTCGATGGGGAGATAGGCGCTTCCCGACTTGAGGATGGCGAGCAGGCCCACCACCATCTCGATGGACCGGTCCATGCCGATGGCAATCAGCCGATCCCGGCCGGCGCCGGCGCGCTGCAGACGCCGCGCCAGCTGGTTGGCACGGCTGTTCAGCTGCTGGTAGGTGATCGAAATGTCGTTGCAGGAGACGGCGATGGCATTCGGGGTCGCCGCCGCGCGAAGCGCAACGCGTTGGTGTATGGGTATGAATGCAGTCACCACAAGATCCCTTTCACCGCCAGCACCCATTGCCGCAACATGATGTGTCCATGTGCGAATTTAATAACAAAGCAGTCACCCAGCCATCCCGCTTGGATATTGCTCAATGACCCCTCGAAACGCCACCTGCCGAAAGTCATGCCGGCAGGCATATATCTCACGATCGGGCCAGCAACATCAGATGCACTTGGTTGCGATTGCGTGCTTGACAAAGCCGACGGCGAAGACTTGATTGTGCCTAGATTTTTGAAATTTGAATACAAAAAGCTGACATTGATTGTGAGTTTGATCGCAGAACTTCATTGAAAAAGTTCCATCTTCCGCCGCAGTCGAGCAGAGGCGCTCAGGCCGTGGCTTCGTCGAGCGCGTCGCCGCCGAGATGACCGGTGTCGGCCCAGCCCACCAGGGTGAGCCCTTGCGGCGTCCAGAGCAGGCGGTTGATGGCCGCGTTGCCCAGATCCCAGGTGCGAGGCGCCTGGAGTTCCTGTCCTGTCGCAGCGCGGTAGAGCACGTCCATCACGCCGCCGTGGGCGACCAGGACCACCAGCGCGCCGGCATGGCGGGCGGCGAGTTGCGCGGCGATCGATGTCACGCGGTCCCGAAATACCCGCAGGGACTCGCCGCCTGCCGGCGTGAACTCGGGGTCGCGGGTTCGCCAGAGCCGGGCCTGGGCCGGCAGGTTGGCATCGATGTCGGCGAAGGTGCGGCCCTCGAACAGGCCGAAGGCCCGTTCCCGCAACCCCCGTTCGGCCACCACGTCGATGCGGTGGGGCCTGGCGATCTCGAGGGCGGTCTGCCAGGCGCGTGCGAGGTCGCTGGCGTAGATCGCGGCGATCGGCTCGTCTTCGAGGGCCTGCCCGACGCGCCGGGCCTGCCAGAGGCCGGTCTCGTTGAGGCCGATGTCCAACTGTCCCTGGATGCGTGCGTCGACATTCCAGGCGGTTTCGCCGTGGCGCACGGCAATCAGTCGGGTGGCCTCCATCCGCTGGAATTCTAGGGCCCGGCCTGCACGTTGCGCCGGTCCTAGAGTTGCACGATGCGCAGCGCCGACGGCGCCGGGAACTCGGGCGCATCGAATGCCTTGTCGCCCTCGGCGTCGGCCACGCCCGTCGCCTTGAGACCCTTGAAATCGAAGGACGCTCCATCGAGCAGATGCGACGGCACCACGTTCTGCAGCGCATTGAACATGTTCTCGACGCGGCCCGGGTGCTTGCGCTCCCATTCGCGCAGCATCTCGCCGACCTGCTTGCGCTGCAGGTTCTCCTGGCTGCCGCAGAGCGTGCAGGGAATGATCGGGAATTCGCGGTGCTGCGCCCAACGCACGAGGTCCTTCTCGGCCACGTAAGCCAAGGGCCGGATCACGATGTGCCGGCCGTCGTCGCTCACCAGCTTGGGCGGCATCGACTTCAGCTTGCCGGCGAAGAACATGTTGAGAAAGAAGGTCTGCAGCATGTCGTCGCGATGGTGGCCGAGCGCGACCTTGGTGGCGCCGAGTTCGTCCGCCACGCGGTACAGGATGCCGCGGCGCAGCCGGCTGCACAGGCCGCAGGTGGTCTTGCCTTCGGGGATCACGCGCTTGACGATCGAGTAGGTGTCCTGCTCCTCGATGTGGAAGGGCACGCCGAGCGCGCGCAGGTAGCCGGGCAGCACGTCTTCCGGAAAGCCGGGCTGCTTCTGGTCGAGATTGACTGCCACGATGTCGAAGTGGATCGGCGCCCGCGCCCGCAGCTTGAGCAGGATATCGAGCAGCGCATAGCTGTCCTTGCCGCCCGAGACGCAGACCATGACCTTGTCGCCGTCCTCGACCATGTTGTAGTCGACGATCGCGCGGCCGACCTCGCGGCACAGGCGCTTCTCGAGCTTGTGCGTCTCGCGCTCGATCTTGATCGGCCCACCCGATGCAACTTCGTTCTTCTCGGTCCACACGACACTCATCATTCGACTCCGTCACGCCATACGCGCATTTTCCAGAAACACCGCGGAACCGGCTTTGCCGGGCCGCCGATGTTGCCCCCGGCGAGGGGGTTGGCGAAGCGACACGAAGTGCGCGAAGCCTGGGGGTGGGTCACTACTTGCTCCTGAAAACTTCGACGCCTACTGCTTCACAGTCCGGGTAGACGTCCGGCTTGGCCGTCGACACCCGCGCCGCCTGCACCTTCGGATGCGCCAGCACCTGCGTGAGGATGTCGTCGCACAGCGTTTCCTGCAAGTGGATGTGGCCCTTGCTCAGGCGGGTCGCGACGGTGCGGCGGATGAAGTCGTAGTCGACCACTTCATCGAGTTCGTCGGCCTTCGGCGTCGAGATGTCGAGCGGCACGTAGAGATCGACGTTGATGATCACGCGCTGCTCCGCGCGCTTCTCGAATTCGTGCACGCCGATGTTGATCCAGACCTCGTAGTCGCGCAGGAACACGCGCCGGCAGGAAAGCAGCAAGGGATCGAGGGCAGCAGTGGTCATGGGATGGATGCTTTCAACAGGTCGTCGACGACGAACATGACGTCGCGTTCGAGCGGCACCAGGTGCTGGCCGTTGTCGACGCAGAGGGTGGTCCCGGTCACGCTGGGCGTGCCGGCGAGGAAGACGCAGGTTCGCGCGACATCGGCCGGATCGATCGGCCGGCGCATCAGGTTGACGCGCGCCGCTTTCGCGAAGTTGGCTTCGTTCTGCGGGCCGCTGGTGAAAAGGATGCCCGGTGCCACGCCGCACACGCGCACCGCCGGTGCCAGCGATTGCGCCTGCAGCGACACCGCGCGCTCGAGCGCCAGTTTGGACACCGTGTAGGAAAAGTAGTCCGGATTCAGGTTGTAGACCTTCTGGTCCAGGATGTGGATCGCCGAGCGGTCGATGCCGTCGCCCGCCACCGCGCTGCGCGCGAGCAGCCGCGCGAACGAAAGCGGTGCCATCAGGTTCACGCCGAGCTGACGCAGCGCGGCATCGGCATCGAAGTCCAGGCCGGTGTCGGGTTCGAAGGCCGAGGCGTTGTTGACGATGCATGCGAGCGCGCCGCCGGCCGTGGCCTGCGCCATCAGCGCGCACCGGCCTTCCTCGGTGCCGATGTCGGCTTCGACCGCGTTCGCGTCATGGCCTTCGCCGCGCAGGCGCTCGCACAGGGCCTCGGCCGGCGCACGCGAGGCGCGGTACTGGCACCACACGCGCCAGCCCGCGCGCGCGAAGGCCTCGCAGACCGCGGCGCCGAGCCGCTGGCCGCCGCCGGTCACGAGCACGCCGGGGCGTGGGGTCGATTCAGCCATCCTGATAGATTTCCGTCATGAACATGGAGCACGGCGCAACACGCGCCACCCCCTTGACCCGGATTATCGACGCCGCGCTGCAGCGCGACGGCGGGTGGATCTCTTTCGACCGCTTCATGGCGCTCGCGCTCTATGCGCCGGGTCTGGGCTATTACGCCAACGCAAGCCGCAAGTTCGGGCACATGCCGTCTTCCGGCAGCGACTTCGTGACCGCGCCCGAACTCACGCCGCTGTTCGGCCAGACCCTGGCCGTGCAGGTGGCCGAGGCGCTGGACAAGACCGGCACCGATGAAGTCTGGGAGTTCGGCGCCGGTTCGGGCGCGCTGGCCCTGCAACTGCTCGATGCGCTCGGCGAACGCATCGCGCGCTATCGCATCGTCGATCTGTCGGGCACGCTGCGCGAGCGGCAGCAGCAGACGCTCGCCGGGCATGCGGGCAAGGTCGAATGGCTGGCCGAGCTGCCCGAGGCGATGCGCGGCGTGGTGGTCGGCAACGAGGTGCTCGATGCCATGCCGGTGCAGCTGCTCGCACGCGCCGGCGGGCAATGGTTCGAGCGCGGCGTGATCCGGCAAGGCGACGGCTTCGCCTGGGAGGACCGTCCCACCGCGCTGCGCCCGCCGGTCGAGATCGAAGGCGTGCACGACTACCTGACCGAGATCCATCCGCAGGCCGAGGCCTTCATCGCCACGCTGGCGGATCGCCTGAAGCAGGGCGCAGCCTTCTTCATCGACTACGGTTTTCCGGAGGCCGAGTATTACCACCCGCAGCGCCACATGGGCACCGTGATGTGCCACCGCGGCCACGCGGCCGACGGCGACCCGCTGGCCGACGTCGGCGACAAGGACATCACGGCCCACGTGAACTTCACCGGCGTCGCCCTCGAGGGCCAGAACGCCGGCTTCGAGGTGCTGGGCTACTGCAGCCAGGCGCGCTTCCTGCTCAACGCGGGGCTGCTGGAACCCATGGCGCAGGCCGCGCAGCCCGAGCGCATCCTGGCGGCGCGTCTGGTGCACGAACACGAGATGGGCGAGCTGTTCAAGGTGATCGGCTTTGCGGTCGGCGCGCCCTGGGACGCGATCGGCTTTGCCGAGGGCGATCGCAGCCACACGCTGTGAAGCCCGAATAAGCTAGCAACGAACGGTTCGTTGGGAATCGGCGGCGTGCCTTCTACATTGGGCGGTTCGCCGCGTGCCCTTCGGGTGCGAGGCGCCACGATGGACCGTCCGCATGCCCGCCCTTCTTTCTCCAGATGCCCCGCCCCGTGCGTCGTCGCAGCAGCACTTCGAGCTGCGCCGCTTCGACGCGCCGGTCGGTGCCGAGGTCATCGGCCTCGACATCGCCAAGCCGATCGATGACGCCGCGTTCGCGCGCCTGCACCGCGCGCATCTCGATCACCACGTGCTGGTGTTCCGCGATCAGCGGATCACGCCGGCGCAGCACATCGCGTTCAGCCGGCGCTTCGGTCCGCTCGACATCCATGTGCTGCACCAGTTCCACCTCGGAGACCATCCCGAGATCCTGATCGTCTCCAACATCAAGAAGGACAACGGCGAGCCCCTCGGCCTCGGCGATGCCGGGGCCTACTGGCATTCGGACATCTCGTACAAGCCCGAGCCCAGCCTCGGTTCGCTGCTGCACGCGCAGGAGCTGCCGGGCGAAGGCGGCGACACGCTCTTTGCCGATCAGCATCTCGCGTGGGAGGCGCTCGCGCCCGCGCTGCAACAACGCGTGCTGGGGCTCAAGGCCGAGCACAGCTATCTGGCCAAGTACGAAGCGCTGCGCGCGAAGAATCCATGGCGGCCGGCGCTCTCGCAGGCGCAGATCGACAAGGTCGCGCCGGCGGTGCATCCGGTCGTGCGCACCCATCCGGAAACGGGCCGCAAGGCGCTGTTCGTGAGCGAGCATTTCACGACCCGCATCCTTGGCCTGCCGCAGGACGAGGGCGATGCACTGCTGGCCGAGCTGTGCGCGAACAGCGTGAAGTCCGAGTTCGTGTACCGCCATCGGTGGGCGCCGCACGACCTCGTGTTCTGGGACAACCGCTCGCTCATGCACCTCGCGGCGGGCACGCCCGACGCACTGCGCCGCAAGCTCTACCGCACCACCGTCCGGGGCGATGCGCCCTTCTGATCGAACACCCCTCGAGCCAAGAACAATGAACCGTTTCACCCGCACCGCGAGCCTCTGGATCGCCACCGCCGCCCTGGCCCTCGCCAGCCTCGAGGCCCATGCCGAAGGACGCATCCGCATTGCCGAGCAGTTCGGCGTCGTCTACCTGATGCTCAACGTCGCCCAGGACCAGAAGCTGATCGAGAAGCACGCCAAGGCGGCCGGCATCGACGCCCAGGTCGAATGGATCAAGCTGTCGGGCGGCTCCGCGGTCAACGATGCGCTGCTGTCGGGCAACATCGACATCGCGGGTGCCGGCGTCGGTCCGCTGCTCACGTTGTGGGACCGCACCCGCGGCAAGCAGAACGTGCGCGGCGTCGCTTCGCTGGGCAACTTTCCCTTCTACCTGGTGAGCACCAACCCGGCCGTGAAGAGCCTCGCCGACTTCGGCGACAAGGACCGCATTGCGCTGCCGGCCGTCGGCGTCTCGGTGCAGTCGCGCGTCCTGCAACTGGCGTCGGCCAGGCTCTGGGGTGACAAGGAATTCAACCGGCTCGACAGGATCAGCGTGACCCTGCCGCATCCCGACGCGGTGGCGGCCCTCATCAAGGGCGGCACCGAAATCAATGCCCATTTCGGCAATCCGCCGTTCCAGGAGCAGGAGCTTGCCGGCAACCCGAAGGCGCACATCGTGCTCGACTCCTACCAGGTGCTCGGCGGCCCCGCGTCGGCGACCGTGCTGTATGCGACCGAGAAGTTCCGCAACGAGAATCCGAAGACCTACCGCGCGTTCGTCGATGCGCTCGACGAGGCCGCGCAGTTCATCGCCGCGAATCCCGAGAAGGCGGCCGACATCTACATCCGCACCAGCGACGCGAAGATCGACCGCGCGCTGCTGCTCAGGATCATCAAGAACCCCGAAGTCCAGTTCAAGACGGCGCCGCAGAACACCTACGCGCTGGCCGAGTTCATGCATCGCGTGGGCGCCATCCGCAACAAGCCGGCTTCGGTGAAGGACTATTTCTTCGACGACGTTCGCACCGAAGCAGGGAACTGAGATGTCGTCGCGACTGGCCCGCTTCGTGTGGCCACCCACCGCGTTCCTGAAGGAGACTGCACCGGTGGACCGGCAGAGCCGGGCTCATGATGCACGCGCGCTTGCGCCCGCCGCGGGTAGCGCGCTGCTGCAGGTCGATGGCGTGAGCCTCGAATACCGCACGCCCGAGCGCGTGGTGCGCGCGACCCACCGCGTGAGCTTCGACGTGCACGAAGCCGACCGCTTCGTGCTGCTCGGCCCCTCCGGTTGCGGCAAGTCGACGCTGCTGAAGGCGGTCGGCGGCTTCGTCCATCCGGTCGAAGGCGAGATCCGGCTCGACGGCCGGCGCGTGGCCGAGCCCGGGCCGGATCGCATCGTCGTGTTCCAGGAGTTCGATCAGCTGCCGCCGTGGAAGACGGTCCGGCAGAACGTCGTGTTCCCGCTGCGCGCATCCGGCGTGCTCGGCCGGCGCGAAGCCGAGGAGCGCGCGCTGCACTACCTCGACAAGGTCGGCCTCGCGAGATTCGCGGACGTGCATCCGCACCAGCTCTCGGGCGGCATGAAGCAGCGCGTCGCGATTGCGCGTGCGCTGGCCATGCAGCCGCGCGTGCTGCTGATGGACGAGCCTTTCGCTGCGCTCGACGCGCTCACGCGCCGCAGGATGCAGGACGAGCTGCTCGCGCTGTGGGACGAGGTCCGCTTCACGCTGCTGTTCGTCACGCATTCGATCGAAGAAGCCTTGCTGGTCGGCAACCGGGTCGCGCTGCTGTCGCCGCACCCGGGCCGCATGCGTGCGGAAATCAACAGCCATGCCTTCACCCAGGGCAGCCTCGGCGGCGCCGAGTTCCAGGCCGCGGCGCAGCGGATCCATCGGCTGCTCTTCGAAGAAGCCGCTCGGGAGGCGGCCGCCGCATGACGACCATCGATCCGCCTCTGCGTCCCGAATACGAACGGGTGCTCGAGCCCTTCGCCGAGGTGCCGGTCGAGCGCGCGCTGCCCGCGGCTTCGCGCCTGTGGGCGCAGGGCTGGCTGCGCAAGAGCCTGATCCTCTGCGTGCTCGCGCTGCTGTGGGAGCTGGCGGCCCGCTGGCAGGACAACGACCTGCTGCTGCCGACCTTCTCGGCCACCGTGGCCGCGCTGGTCCGCGGCGTGGCCAGCGGCGAACTGCTCGACAAGGTGCGCATTTCGCTGGCGGTGCTGGTGCAGGGCTATCTCGCGGGCGTGGTGCTGGCCTTCGCGCTGACCACGCTGGCCGTGTCGACGCGGCTCGGACGCGATCTGCTGGACACGCTGACCTCGATGTTCAATCCGCTGCCCGCCATCGCGCTGCTGCCGCTGGCGCTGTTGTGGTTCGGCCTCGGCCGCGGCAGTCTGGTCTTCGTGCTGATCCATTCGGTGCTGTGGCCGCTGGCGCTCAACACCTATGCCGGCTTCCAGGGCGTGCCCGACACGCTTCGCATGGCCGGGCGCAATTACGGACTGCGGGGCCTGCGCTATGTGCTGCAGATCCTCGTGCCGGCCGCGCTGCCTTCGATCCTCTCGGGGCTCAAGATCGGCTGGGCCTTCGCATGGCGCACGCTGATCGCGGCCGAGCTCGTGTTCGGCGCTTCGTCCGGGCAGGGCGGGCTGGGCTGGTACATCTTCCAGAACCGCAACGAGCTCTACACCGATCGCGTGTTCGCGGGCCTCGCGATGGTGGTGCTGATCGGCCTTTTGGTCGAAAACCTCGGCTTCGCGAGCCTGGAGCGGCTCACCGTGCGACGCTGGGGCCAGCAGCGCTAGCGCATTTCCTGCCGCACCGCGCGCAGCTCGCGCCGCAGGAAGGCGTTGGCCTCGTGCTCCTGGCCGTCGGCGAGCTTGACCGTGTAGGGCCGGCCCGTGAGCTCGGAGCGCGTGGCGCAGCGCTCGATGAAGTCCTCCGCCGTGACGATCTTCTCCTTGAAGTACGCGTACTTCGCCTGCATGTGCTCGGCGGCCTCGGTGGATGAATGTTCGTCGCCGTTGCGCATGAACTTCATCGTCTTCATCCGGCCGACCCTTTCGATCAACGCGGTGATGACCTTGTTCTCCTGCTCCGAAGGCGTCGCCTGCGACACCGAAGCGGCACCGAGCCACAGCGCGAGGAGCGCCCATCGAAGCCAGCGAAATCGCCGCATGCCAATCCTTTCCGGGGAGTGGTCCGATGCTAGGAGGGACCCGTGCAGCATGTCAAACCGGCCTCGGGTTTAATCGGAGTTTTTGGCCGCACCGTCATCGATCATGAGTTCATCCCCCGAAGACCTGCTGGGCATCGCCCATTCGCTCGCCGACGCTGCCGCGGTCGAGTCGCTTGCCCTGTTCCGCACGCAGCTGGAAGTCATCACCAAGGCCGACGAGAGCCCGGTCACGCGGGCCGACCGCGCGGCCGAGACGGCGATGCGCGACATCCTCGGCGCCGAGCTGCCGATCGACGGCATCTACGGCGAGGAGCATGGCCTCGAGCGGCTCGATGCCGGACGCATCTGGGTGCTCGACCCGATCGACGGCACGCGCAGCTTCATCACCGGCTCGCCGCTATGGGGCACGTTGATCGGCGTGCTGGAGGACGGGCGCATCACGCTCGGCATGATCGACATGCCGGTGCTGCGCGAGCGCTGGGTCGGCCAGGCCGGTGCCGGCGCAGAGCGCAACGGCCAGGCGGTGCATGCGAGCGGCTGCAAGACGCTCGCCGAGGCGCGCATCGTCACCACCTCGCCCGACATCTTCGAGGCCGCCGACTGGCAGGCCTTCGACACGCTGAGCCGCCGCTGCGCCATGCGCCGCTTCGGCGGCGATTGCTATGGTTATGCGCAGCTTGCGGGCGGCACCATCGACCTGGTGGTCGAGAGCGGCCTCAAGCCCTACGACTACATGGGCCCGGCCGGGCTGATCGAGGCCGCCGGCGGCGTGATCACCGACTGGAAGGGCCAGCCGCTCGGCCTTGCGTCGGACGGGCGCGTGATCGCCGCGGCGACGCCCGAACTCCACCAGCAGGCGCTGGCACTGCTCGGGGCCTAAACTGCACCGATGATTCGCTGGCTGATCGTCGTCGTCCTGGCGCTGCTGCTCGTGAGCGGCCTCACGCCCTGGCTGCGGCGCCTGGGCTTCGGGCGCCTGCCCGGCGACTTCGAGTTCCGCGCCTTCGGGCGCGAATGGCAACTGCCGATCGCCAGCACCGTGGTGCTCAGCATGATCGCGGCCTTGGTCGCACGATGGATTTGATTCGATGAGAGCCTGTGTAGACGTCGGCGGCACCAAGGTCGCCGTGAGCCTTTCCACGGACAGCGCGTCGCCGCTGATCGGCCGCCGCAGCGAGCCCACCGCCAAGACCGGCAACAACGACGCGCTCGCGCTGCAGATCCTTCGGCTGATCGATGAGGTCTGCGCCGCGCAGGGCATCGACGCCGCGATCATCGATGCCGTCGGCGTGTCGTCCTGCGGTCCCTTCGAACTGCGCGACGGCAAGGTCGAGCTTGCCGCGCCCAACATCTGCGGCGGCGCGGCCGGCCCGGCGCGCGGGTTGCCGAACCAGTGGATGACGGCGTTGCTGGAGGCGCCGCTGGCCGCGCGCTTCGGCCGCGTGCGGGTCGAGAACGATGGCGTCGCCGCGCTGGAAGCCGAGCGCCGCTGGGGCGCGTTGAAAGGCCTGGACCATTGCGCCTACGTGACCTGGAGCACCGGCGTCGGCGTCGGCCTGTGCGTCGGCGGCCGGATCCTGCGCGGCAAGAACGGCAATGCGGGCCACGCGGGCCACAGCTTCGTGGTCGACGACGACGACCATGCGCTGTGCGGCTGCGGCAACCTCGGCGACGTCGAGTCGCTGATCGCGGGCAACGCGATCGCACGCCGCTTCGCGCGTCCGGCCGAAGAACTCTTCAAGGCGGCCGCGGCCGGCGAGGCGGCCGCGCACCAGCGCGTCGATGAACTGTGCCGCGTGATGGGCCGCATGCTTTACAACCTGATCGCCACGCTCGACCTGCAGCGCATCAGCCTCGGCGGCAGCGTGTTCTGGAACAACCGCGATGTCCTGCTGCCGCACCTGCAGGCGCAGATCGACGGCAAGCTGGTGCCGTTGACGCGCGGCGTTCAGCTGGTTCCGGCCGGCCTGGGCGACAAGGTCGGCGACTACGCCGCGCTGGCGCTGCTCGACTGACGCCAGATCGGCGCCGAAACTAGCGTTCGCTGGCCGCCTCGCGCAGCGCATCGAGAAAGGTCTTGCGCCACCAGTGCACGTCGTGCTCGCGGATGCGCGCCAACAGCTTCTGATGGCGCTCGCGCCGTTCCTCGAGCGGCATCTGCAGCGCCTGCTGCACGGTCTCGGCGGTGCCGTGCGTGTCGTAGGGATTGACCAGCAGCGCTTCCTTGAGCTGCTCGGCCGCGCCGGCGAAGCGCGACAGCACCAGCACGCCGGGATCGGCCGGGTCCTGCGCCGCGATGTACTCCTTGGCCACCAGGTTCATGCCGTCGCGCAGCGGCGTCACGAGGCCGACGGCGGCTGCCCGGCACAGGCCCGGCACGCGCTTGCGCGCCACCATGCGGTGGATGTAGCGCACCGGCATCCAGTCGAGCTCGCCGTAGTCGCCGTTGATCGCGCCGCACAGCGACTCGAGCTCGCGCCGGATGTCGCCGTAGGCGTCGACCGTCTCGCGCGTGGGCGAGGCGATCTGGATCAGCGTTGCGCTGCGGCGGTTCTCCGGATAGTTGGCCAGCAGCTCGCGAAAGGATCGCACCCGGTTCGGGATGCCCTTGGAATAGTCGAGCCGGTCGATGCCCAGCAGCAGCCGGCGGCTGGAGTATTCGCGCTTCATGGTCTCGTACATGTCGCGCGATTCCTTGGCATGCGTGAGCGCGGCGAACTCGTCGACGTCGATGCCGATCGGGAAGGCGCTGCAGCGCACTGTCTGGCCATAGGCGCGGTAGAGGTCGCGCCCCATGAACTCGCCGTTGGCCTCGTTGCGCACGTACTGCTCGAAGTGCTGCACGTCCTGCCGCGCCTGGAAGCCGATCAGGTCGTAGGCGAACAGCGAGCGCATCAGCCACTCGTGCTGCGGAATGGCGGCCATGATGATGTGCGGCGGCAGCGGAATGTGCAGGAAGAAGCCGATGCGCTGCCGGCAGCCCATCGCGCGCAGCTCGGCCGCGAGCGGGATCAGGTGGTAGTCGTGCACCCAGATGATGTCGTCGGGCTTGAGCAGCGGCAGCAGCTTGCGCGCGAACAGCTGGTTCACGCGGCGGTAGCCGCCGATGAAGCCGGCATCGAAGTTCGCGAGGTCGAGCCGGTCGTGGAACACCGGCCACAGCACGTCGTTGCTGTAGCCGAGGTAGTAGCTGTCGTGGTCCTCGCGGCACAGGTCCAGGGTCGCGAGCGCGACCTTGCCGGCCTGCTGCACGTGCAGTTCGCCTTCGCCGGTCGGTCCGTCCTCGATGACGGCGCCGCTCCAGCCGAACCACAGGCCGCCGGTCTGCTGCAGGCTCTCGCCGAGCGCGACGGCCAGACCGCCGGCCGCGGGCTTGCGCGGATCGGCGATGCGATTGGAGATGACGACCAGACGGCTCATGGTGTTGTGGTTCCTAGGTCGCCGAGTCCCGCGGCGCCGGTGCGGCGAGCAGATCCCGCGCGGCGACCAGCCATTCGAACACTTCGCGCGGCGAGTCGAGGCGGTGCAGCGCCTGGCTGGGGCCGGAGCCGACCTTGATCGCCACACCGCCGCGCGGCTGCACGATCGCGAAGCCGTGCTCGTCGGTGGTGTCGTCGCCGGCGAAGACCGGCACCCGGCCGGCGAAGGGCGCCTCGTGCATGAAGGCATCGATCGCGATGCCCTTGTTGATGCCTGCGGGCTTGACCTCGAAGACGAACTTGCCGTGCATCAGCTCCAGCTGCGGCTGGCCGTCGATCACGCGCAGCATGGCGTCGCGGCACACGGCTTCGAGCTGTGGCGCGAGCCGGTAGTGCAGCGCGATCGCCGCGTGCTTGCGTTCGACCAGCAGGCCTTCGTAGACGCGCGCGAGCTCGTTGGCCGCGTCGAGCACCCGCAAGAGATCGGGCGCGCGCTGTTCCTGCATATGGCCCTGGGCATCGCGGCGCTGCACGCCGTGCTCGCCGGCCGCCGGCAGCCGCAAGGGCGCGAGAAAACGGTCGATCGCGTCGATCTGGCGGCCCGAGACGACCGCGAGCGCGCCGCCCAGCAGGTCGCGCAGATCGCCGAGCAGCGGCACCATCGCGGCGGGCACCTCGATCGCCTCGGGCGTCTCGGCGATCGCGACCAGCGTGCCGTCGAAGTCGAGGAAGAGCGCGGTGTCGCGCGTCAGGCGAGGGGGCTTTTGCATGAAGAGGAAACCATAGCAGAGCTGCACGGTACGGCACGTCGGCCAAAACCGCGAGTCGTGGCTCGCCCCCAGGCTGCGCGCACTGCGTGTCGCTTCGCCAACCCCTTCCCGGGGGCAACACCGGCGGCCCGGCTGAGCCGGTTCCGCGGTGTTTCACGAAGGGGCTGCCCCGAGGGCTGCCGCGATGGCAGCCACGCGGGCGCGCGCTATCGCCTCGCCGATCTTCGGACCGGTCTGGCCCGCCCGCAGCGCCGCGCGGGCGACGGGTTCGGTGTCGACCGACTGTGCGGCGCGGAGGGCGGCTATCAGTCGTTCGCGCTGCGGGTAGGCGCTGTCCTCGAAGCCCAGGCGCCCGCGCGCGTCGCATTCGCAGGCCAGCAGGGCCTGGTCGAAGCGCTCGGGCTTGCGGATCGCGTCGCAGCGTTCGAGCAGCCGCAGCAAGGCCGCGGCCTTGAGCTCGCCGCTGCGATGGATATTGCCGTGCTCGCGGGCCACCACGTCTGCCAACTCGCGCACCTCGACCGGCACGCGCCAGCGATCGCAGACCGCGCGCAGCAGGTCGGCGCTGCGCTGTTCATGGCCGTGGTGGCGCGGCAGGATGTCGGCCGGCGTCGTGCCCTTGCCGAGGTCGTGCACCAGGCAGGCGAAGCGCACGGGCATCGGCGCCTCGAGCCTCGCGGCCATGTCGAGCACCATCATCAGATGCACGCCGGTGTCGACCTCGGGGTGGTACTCCGCGCGTTGCGGCACGCCCCACAGGCGGTCGACCTCGGGCAGCAGCACCGCGAGCGCACCGCATTCGCGCAGCAACTCGAACATGCGCGACGGCTTGGCTTCCATCAGGCCGCGCGCCAGCTCCTGCCACACGCGCTCGGGCACCAGCGCGTCGGCTTCGCCGGCGGCGACCATCTCGCGCATCAACGCCATGGTTTCGGGCGCGACACCGAAGTCGTCGAAGCGGGCTGCGAAGCGCGCCACGCGCAGGATGCGCACCGGGTCTTCGCGGAAGGCATCGGTCACGTGGCGCAATTGCCTGCGCTGCAGGTCGCGCTGGCCGTGGAAGGGATCGATCAGGTCGTCGTGCTGCGGCGCCAGGCCTTCGCCATCGCGGACCTTCTCCGCGGGCAGCGCGATCGCGTTGATCGTGAGGTCGCGCCGCGCCAGGTCCTGCGCGAGCGTCACGTCCGGCGCCGCATGGATGACGAAGCCGCGATAGCCCGGCGCGCTCTTGCGTTCGGTGCGCGCCAGCGCGTATTCCTCGCGCGTTTCGGGATGCAGGAACACCGGGAAATCACGCCCCACCGGCAGGAAGCCGCGCGCAGCCATCTGCTCGGGCGTGGCGCCGACCACGACCCAGTCGCGGTCGCTGCCGGGCTGGCCGAGCAGCGCATCGCGGATCGCGCCGCCGACGAGGTAGGTTTGCATGGGGCGGGAGTCTAGCCCCGCGGGCCGTTTGCTTCAGCGTCCGAGCCGGTACGGTTCCTCGAAGACGAGGAAGTCCTTCTCGGCCAGCGCGTCGTCGAGCCATGCCTTGACGCCGGGCAGCGCCTGCACGCGATCGATGTAGGCGCAGATCGCGGCTGGCACCGGCAGGCCATACGTCTTGATGCGGGCGCCGATCGGTGCGTAGTAGGCGTCCGCGATGCCGAACTCGCCGAACAGCATCGGTCCGCCGTGTGCCGCGAGCAGGCCGCTCCACATCTGCACGATGCGGTCGAGGTCGGCGCGCACGCCGGGCTGGTCGCGCAGGATCAGCCGGCCCTGCGCTGAAAGATCGGCTTCGATGTTCATGCCGCAATGGGTACGCATCTCGACGAAGCCGGCATGCATCTCGGCACAGATGCTGCGCGCGTGGGCGCGCTGCGCCTTGTCGTCGGGCCAGAGCTTCTTGTCGGGATGCGTTTCGGCGAGGTACTCGCAGATCGCGAGGGTGTCGTACACCATCACGTCGCCGTCCTTCAGCACCGGCACGCACCCGGCCGGATTGATCGAAAGAACGAGCTGCTTGAACTGCGACCCGGCCTCGAAGGAATCGAAGCGCACCAGGACCTCCTCGAAGTCGATGCCGGCCTGCTTCATGAGCACCCAGGGTCGCATGGACCAGGACGAGTAGTTCTTGTTGCCGATATAGAGCTGGGTCATCGTTGTCCTCCTGAATGTGTTGAAAGGACTTCGATGCTACCGACGCGGCGCAGCGCGATTGATGTGCAAATGCCGCGTCATTGATGCCCGGCGACGCGCCGGCACCGGAATCAGGGCAGGTCCTTGACCGGATCGACTGCGGCTGCGTCGCGCGGCCCGACGACACCGAGCCGATCCTTGAGCGACTGCGGCCTGCCGCTGATCAGCGCGGCATAGTTGGTGGTGTTGGCGAGCACCTTCTTGACGTAGTCGCGGGTTTCGCTGAAGGGGATGTTCTCGGCCCAGATCGCCGCGTCGAGCACCGGCCCGTTGCGCCAGGCGCGCGGCCGGCCGGGGCCGGCGTTGTAGGCCGCGGCGGCCAGCGCCATCGAGCCGTCGAAATCGTCGAGCGCGAGCTTGAGGTAGTTGGTGCCGATCGTGATGTTGGTCTCGCGGTCGTTGAGCTGGCCGGGCGTGAAGTCGGGCAGGCCGATCTTGCGCGCGGTCCAGCGCGCGGTGGCGGGCATCACCTGCATCAGCCCGGAGGCGCCGACGCCGGAGCGGGCGTCCATGATGAAGCGGCTTTCCTGGCGGATCAGGCCGTACACATAGGCCGGATCGAGGCCGATTTCCTGGCTCTTGCGCAGCACCGTGTCGTGGAAGGGCATGGGATAGCGCTGGTCGACGTCGATCACGCCCTTGGTGCGCTCGCTGGTGTTGATGCAGCGGTCCCAGACCTCGCGCTGGCAGGCGAAGTCGGCCGCGGCGAGCAGCTCGCGGTCGCCCATGCCGCCCTTGTCGTGCAGGTTGGTCGTGTAGTTCCACTCGCGCGTGCCTTCGGGACGCAGGCCGATCGAGATCGCATAGAGCGCGCGGTTCAGCGCCGGGTTGTTGCGCGCCGCATCCTTTTCTTCGGCCGTGAGCGGGGCGGGGCGGGTCGGCACGGCGGCACGCTGGCCCAGTTCCTCGAGCGCGAGCAGTTCATAGAACCCGCGCGTGCCGGCGATGCTTTCATACAGAGCGCGGGCCTGGGCGCGGCGCTCGTCGCCACCCATCGCAACGAGTGCGCGTCCCTTCCAGTAGGCCCAGGTCGGGTCCCGCTGCGTGGTCTCGCTCATGGCCGTGATGGCGGTGTTCACGTCCTTCCAGTTGCCGCTACGCAGCGCGGCGCGCGCCTTCCAGCCCAGCATGTCGTCGGAAAGCTCGGTGTTCTTCGTGACGTTCGCGAAGTAGCTGCCGGCCAGCGGCGAGAGCTTGACGGCCGCCTGCCGGCCGATCGCGCCCCAGAGCCAGTTGCGCTCCTCGGGCGCCAGCATCGGGCCCCACTTGCTGTCGAGCTGCGAGGCTGCCATGTCCGGATCGGTGACCGCCATCTTGATGAGCGCGAGCACCACCAGCTCCTTGCGCGACTTGGCGGCGACGAAGGCACGGCCGAGCAGGAACTTGGCGAGGCTGGCGTTCATTTCGTCGAACAGCGGGATGGCATCGGGCGCGACGAGCAGCACCGCGGCGCGCGCGGCCTGCGGACGGTTGGCCTCGATGGCCAGGCGCGCCTTCTTCCAGGCGTCGGAGGGCGACATCAGGCGCGCGCCGATCATGCGGTCGGCCGCGGTGAGGCAGCCGTCGTCGAGATCGCGCTGGCCGAACCAGTCGCGCCGCACTTCATCGGCCTGGGCTTGCGATGCGGTGCCGGTGCGCAGCGAGTCGACCAGGATCGCGTAGCAGCGCACCTGCGGGTCGTCGTTCATGCGAAAGCCGGCATGGAAGGTGGCGAAGGCATCCCAGTCGCGACGCTGGCCGACGAGCAGCAGCCAGTCGTTGCGCAGGCGGTCCTCCTGGTAGGTGCCGGCGTAGCGCGTGAGGAAGTCCTGCACCTCCTGCGCGCTCGCATCCTGCAGGCGCGCCTTGAGCTCCCAGTAGGCGGCCCAGGGCTCGAGCACGCTGCCGCGCGTGAGCGGCAGCAGGGCGGTGAGGCGCGCCTTGTCGCCGCGCTGGAAGGCCTGCTTCATCTGCAGCAGCGCGTCGTCGTCGGGGTTCTGCGCGCAGGCCGGCTGTAGCAGCGTTGCGGTCGTCAGGACCAATGAAAGGAACAGGGTGGAAAAGGAAGCGCGCGGGCGATTGCGTGCGAGTGCCAAAATGCTTGCGAACTGCATCGGGGGATTATGGACAAGTCAAAGGGTGCCGACACCTCGGCAACTGCCAACTTTCTCAAGGGTCAGCTGCGTGCGGCACTGATTGAACAGCGTCTTTCCATGCCCGACCGCCTCGCGCGCGCCGATCTGCTGCAGCGCGTGATGCGCATCTGGCTGGTCGGGCGCCCGGACACCGTGATCGGCGCCTACTGGCCGATCAAGGGTGAATTCGATCCGCTGCCGGCACTGCATCGCTGGAAGGAAGACGGCGAACTGCTCGACGAGCCGCATCGGCGGCGCATCGGTTTGCCTGTCGTCGACCGGCTGCACAAGACGCTGACCTTCCATTCCTGGTATCCGGGCTGCCCGATGGAGAACGATGCCTACGACATCCCGAAGCCCAAGGACACCGAGCTGATCGTGCCGACGCTGCTGTTCGTGCCCTGCCTGGGCTATAGCGCGGGCGGATACCGGCTCGGCTACGGGGGGGGCTTCTACGATCGAACACTGGCGGCGCTGGAGCCGCGGCCGTTCACCGTGGGCCTTGGCTTCACGAACGGATTCCTCGACGAGTTCGAACCGGAAGCGCACGACATGCCATTGGACGCGATCCTCAACGACAACGGGGTCGTCTGGCCAATCACTTGACTCGCCCCCAGGCTTCGCGCACTTCGTGTCGCTTCGCCAACCCCCTGCCGGGGGCGACACCGGCGGACCGGCGAAGCCGGATCCGCGGTGCCCCTGGAACTGGAGCCGTCGCGGTGTCGAGTCAGTCCAACTGGTCGATGGTGTCGGGGTCGGGAATTTCGCCGATGGTTTCGCGTGTGGTGGCGGCTTGCGCCTGCAGCCATTCGCAGAAGGCCTGGATCTCGGGGCGAGGCGCGCTGCGCGGGCCGACGATGAGCCAGTAGGCCATGGGCGAGTCCATGCGGTGGTGCGGCAGGACTTCGATCAGGTCGCCGTTGGCCAGGCTCTCGGCGATCAGGGAGCTGCGTGCCAGCACCACGCCCTGGCCGGTGAGTGCAGCCTGGACCATCTGGTAGGCGTAGTTGAAATAGAGCCAGCGCCGCGGCTGCGCGCGCTGCAGCTCGTTGACCTCGAACCAGCGGCGCCAGGTGAGCCATTCGAGATGGCTTCGATGGGCGTCGCCGGCCTCGATCAGCGTGAAGCGTGCAATGTCCTGCGGCGCCTTGATGGCCGGGTTGCTCTTGATGAGCCAGGGGCTCGCCACCGGCGTGATGGTTTCGCCGAAGAGGCGCAGCGAGCCGGCCGGCATGTTTTCGCGCGGGCCGTAGCGCAGCGCGAGGTCGACGTCGGCCATGCCCATGTCGAGCGCCACGTCGCTGGCATCGATGCGGATATCGATCTCGGGGTTGTCGCGCTGGAAGGCCTCGAGCCGCGGGATCAGCCACATGGATGCGAACGAGGCGAAGGTGGTGAGCGACACGCTCTTGCGTCCCGCGTTCTGTCGGATCTGGCGCACCGCGCCATCGATGCGCGGCAGCGACTGCTGGACGGCAAGCAGCAGCTGTGCACCGGCGCCCGTGAGTTCGACCGCACGGGTGTGGCGCAGGAACAGGCCGACCCCGACCTCTTCCTCGAGCGCCTGGATCTGCCGGCTGACGGCGGACTGCGTCAGCGCCATCTCTTCCGATGCGGCGCGGAAGTTCAGGTGCCGGGCGACCGCTTCGAAGGCGCGCAGGTGGCCGGCCGAGATCGGCCGGGAGCGCAGATGGGTCTGGGAATGCTGCATGGGCGGTGACTTTCGGGCCGGACGATTGATGCGAAACCGGAATCAGTAGGCTACCGCGTTTTCATTGGACCGCCAACGGCGGAAGGCCGATCATTCATTCCCGAAGCGCGCTATTGCGCTTCGGAGAAACCGCCTCAGGAGTTTGATCATGTCCGCTGCTTACGCCCCCTCTTCGCTTCAGTCCCTGGCTGCCCGCCCCGCGGCCGTGCCACCGGCCGTGCGTCGCGGCGCATGGCAGTTGGCCGCAGGCCATGCCATGAGTCTGAAGGCCTCCAGCGCGAGCATCTTGCGCATTCGCCAGGGCCGGGTCTGGGTCACCCGCGACGCCACCGCGAACTTCGGCAGCGAGGACATCGTGCTCGCACCCGGCGAGTCGCTGGCGATTGCGGCCGGTGAACGCATCGTGATGGAGCCATGGGACGGCTACGGCGCGACCTACAGCTGGGATGAGGCATCGGCCGCGGAAGCGGCCTGAACTGGCGCCCGCCTCTTCAGCTGAAAATGTCGAGATCCGAGCGCAGGGCGAGAAAGCGTTCGAGGGCCTCGACGCCGTCAAGTTCGTGGATGCCGCCCATGTCGTCACCGATCGTCTCGACTTCCGCGAGGCCCATTTCGAAGCGCTCGTAGCGGCGCTTCGTCAGGGAGCCCTCGTACGCCACGCGCAATTGCGTGTGCCGGGGGTCGGCCTGGAGCCGGTCCATCAGCAACAGCACCTCCCCGCACGGGCCTTCGAAGTGCTGACAGAAGCGCTGGCCGTCGAACACCAGCAGGCCGGTGATCTGGTCCTGCAGGTTGCGGGCGCGTGCCGCGGTCACGATCTGGCCAACGACGGTGGCGGATTGATCGGGCGCAAGCATGCTGCAGTAGAGGAATTCGTGGAGTTCGGCCATGGGTGACGGGTAGGGTGTGCGGAGTGTAGGAGCCCGAAATCCGCCGTGAAATGTGAAAAGACACAGGGCGCGGCCCTATAGTGCTGGCGTGAAATTCGAGGACTACCCGGCCCCCGTCTCGCCGCCGCGCTGTGCGCATCCGTGCGGCCAGTGCGGACTGCGCAGCAACCCCGCTTTCATTCCCGTCTCCGACGAAGAACTGCGCGTCATCGAGTCGTTTCGCGGCGGCACGCGCGCCGTCGATGCCGGTGGCTCCGTCATCGAAGAGCATCGGCCCAGTCCGATGCTCTTCACGCTGTATTCGGGCTGGGCGTTTCGCTACAAGACGCTGAGCGATGGGCGCCGGCAGATCCTCAGCTTTCTGCTGCCGGGCGATTTCATCGGGTTGCAGGACGAATTCGCCGACGGCCAGACGCATGGCGTCGAAGCGGTGACGGGCGTGACGCTCTGTGCCTTTCCGCGCGAGAAACTCTGGAACCTGTTCCACGCGCAGCCCAAGCTGAGCTACGACATCACCTGGCTCGCAGCGCGCGAGGAAAAGATGGTGGACGACAACCTCGTGACGGCCGGCCGGCGCAACGCCGGCGAGCGTGTCGCGATGCTGCTGATGCATCTGTACCGCCGCGCGGAACGTGTCGGCATGGTGCGCGACGGCTGGGCCGAGTTTCCCATCAACCAGCAGCACATCGCCGATGCGCTGGGCTTGTCGCTGGTGCACACCAACAAGACCTTGCGGTACTTGCAGCGCCTGGGCCTCTACAAGATCGACAGCGGCTGGCTGCGTATCCTCGAGCCGCGCGCGCTCGAGACGCTCGGCGACTATTTCGAGCGGCCGATGCGGCCCGCGCCGCTGCTCTGAGCGCGGGCACCGGTCCATCGCGTATCGTAGAGGCTGTGCCCGGACGTCCTGGCCGCAGCCTCGTCCGGCAGCCGCCGGCCATTCTCATGACCGCCGCCCATCCGTGAATATCCTGTCCCGCCTGCGCCAGATCGCCATCGTCGGCAGCGTCGAATCCCTGGGTGTGGTGCTCGGAGGCATCGCCGGGCTGCTCATCGTCAACGTGCTGCCGAAGGATCAGTACGCGGCCTACACCTTCCTCCTCGCCTGCATGACGCTGGTGCTGGGCGTGACCGATCTGGGCCTCTCCCATTGCTGCCTGCCGGTCGTCGGCCAGCGAAGCCGCGAGGTGCCCTGGGTCGTCGGCGCCTGCCATCAGGTGTTTCGCAAGCGCTGGCTGCTGCTGGGGCTCGGCCTCGTGATCGTGGGGCCGTACTGGTTCTACACCTCCAGGGAGCACGGCTGGTTCGGCGGCGGCTATTTCCTGGGGTCGGTGCTGATGCTGTTCGTGGTGCTGCTGGCGCTCAGAGAGCATTACGGCAACACGGTGCTGGTCATCCTTGGCCACATCTCGACGCTGAACCGCATCGGCTTCACGACGAACATCGTGCGGATCTCCTTCGTCGCGGTCGTGCTTCTGCTGCCGATCACGTCGTGGTCGATGGCCGGGATCGTGGCCGCCACCGCGGCGGCGAGCTTTGTCGCCGTGACGCTCTATCGCAGGGCATTCAGATCACACGAGATCGCCGATTTCAGGCTCGATGCTGCCGATGTGAAGCGCGTGGACGCCCAGGTGATCCAGATCGCGAAGCCGCTGGTGCTGCCCGCCATTTTCTTCCAGGTCCAGGGCGTCATCACGGTGTTCCTGGTGTCGCTGCTCGGCACCTCCAACATGCTTGCGGAAGTGGGCGCCTTCGGTCGCCTGGCCATGGTGTTGCTGGTGGTGGACCGCATCACCGGCACCTTGCTGTTCCCGGTGCTGGCCCGCTCGCCCGAGGGGCCGGCCCTGGCCTCCACGGTGGTGCGCGTGCACGGCCTGTACCTGCTGGCCATGGCGCTGATGGAGCTCTCGGCAGTCATGTTGCCGCAGTACTGGATCATTCTGCTCGGGCGGCAGTACCAGTCCATGGCGCCGTACGTGTGGATCGTGTTTCTGGCCGCCATGCTCAACAATGCCTCGAACCTCGCCTTCAGGACGCTGACGGTGCGTGGGGCCACCTCCAAGCAGGGCTATGGCGTCGGCTTCATCCTTGCCGTGCAGGTGCTGTATCTATGGGTCTTCGGCGTCGCCGACCTGCGCGCCGCACTCGGCTTCAACCTCGCCACCGCGATGGCCCACGCCAGCTACCAGTACCTGTTGCTCGCGCTGCGGCTGCCGGAGTGGCGTCGGCAGGTGCCGGCAGACGGGTCCACGGACCAGGTGAGCGGAGCAGACGGCGACAGGTAGTCAGCCGCGCGATGACTTCGGGGGGCGGCGTATCAAGAACCTGAGCGATTGGCTGAAAAGCCACGCATCGTGCTCGATTGCATTTCTCAATCCGCGGCATCGGTATTTGAGCGCCCCCGGAATGGTTATCTTGACCAGCGAACGCAAGCCCAGGTAAGCGTAATACCTTGGAAGCGATGCGGGTGCCAGGTTTTTGTGCTTTTCCCAGAAATAAAATTCGCTCTTTTGCTGCTTGCCCCAGAACGCCATGCCACGTGATCTTCTCCAGGGGTGCGTCACCACTGCATCCGGCACGAAAATTATCTTCGCTCCCTCATCGTCTATCCGTTTCTTCAGATCCATGTCTTCCATGGCTGCAAAAGGAAAATTCTCATCGAAGCCGTGCAACGAATCGAAGAGGGATTTTTTTATTGCGAAATTGCATGACCAGAGGTAGCCGCCAAAATTGATGGGAGACTCTTCGTCGAGGCGCTCTCTGGGGCGTTCGGCAATTGTTTTTCCCTCCAGCACCGTCGCCTGATTTGCCATGCCGTGAAGCGAGTGCAGCCATCCCTTGCCTGGCAGGCAATCGTCGTCCGTGAATACCAGCCATTCTCCCTTTGCCTGTGCTGCGCCGTTATTGCGATTCGCGGCCGGGCCTCGACTGGGCCCTTCGAAGTATCGGACCCAGGGGAAATTCGCCGACAGATATTCCTTCAGCTCATTCTGTTTGGCGTCGTCGGAGACGATCACTTCAACGGTAAAGGGTTGCTCTCCCGATTCCGGGACGGTGAAATATTCCGAAAAGCAACTCAGACATTTGTACAGATCGGAGTGGCGGTTGTAAGTGGGAATGATCACGGAATACATGTGTCACCTGCTCAATGAGACGAATCGAGATAGCGCATGATTTTGGCCGGGACGCCGGCGCAAATGCAGTTGTCGGGAACATCCTTGGTCACCACGCTGCCGGCCGCGATGATTGAATTCTTTCCGATGGTGACACCCGGCATGACCATGGTGCCGGCGCCCAGCCAGCAGTTGCTCTGCAGCTCGACGGGAGAAAAAACAAGCTGATGTCGCTCGGCCGGATCGATCGGATGCGTCACGCTGGTGATGACGCAATTTGCGCCGATCAAAGCGTTGTCATGGATGCGAACACCACCGGCAGCGTAGATGACGGTGTATCCATTGATATCTACGTTGCTCCCAACGTCCATCCGATCCGTTCCCCAGATGAAAACACGGCGATCAATTCGTACCGAGGAGCCGCACGAGCGCAATGTCGACAGGGTCCAGGCACTTTCGGCCTCCTGGATCAATGACCCAAGCTTGAATAATATGCGCTGAATGATGTTCATTTTCTATCGAATTCCGCCATGGCAGCCAAGTGGCGGCCCCGTGAAATTCGTCGTCGCGTATGCGTGTCCTGACCTTGTTGCATTCTCGGGTGGGCTGGTGGGGCAGCGGCTCGGTTCAGGGAAAAGCGTTGCGAACCGGACGCCTCGGTCGATGCCCTCTGTGTAATACATTATGTTGGAAATTGGCAGACCCCAGATTCGGCCGGCATGGATTTGGACGAGCGGACCGCGAAATTTGAACGGTCTTCGAGGCCGTCGCGAGCATGGTCGGCCAGCCTGAGGCCCTCCGGAGAAGCCGGACACGCCGTCCGCGATAATCCAGCCCCCAACCGAACCGCCGCCGCACATGTCCGATCCGCTTGCCCTGAACGATAGCAACACACCCGCGCTCGACGTGGTGATCCTGGCGGCCGGCAAGGGCACGCGAATGAAAAGCAGCCTGCCCAAGGTGCTGCATCGCCTGGCCGGACGCGCGCTGCTGGCGCACGTGCTGGAAACCGCCACGCGCCTTGGCGCGCGCCACGTGGTGGTGGTGACGGGCCATGGTGCGAACGACGTCGAAACGGCGATCGGCGAGGGCAATGGGCCGGTGTTCGTGCGCCAGGTTCCGCAGCTCGGCACCGGCCATGCCGTGCAGCAGGCAGCGCCGCTGTTGCCGGACGACGGCACGGTGGTGGTTCTCTCGGGCGACGTGCCGCTGATCTCCGAGGCGACCTTGCGCGCGCTGATCGCGGAAAGCGCGGGTCGGCGGCTCGCGCTGCTCACGATCCAGGTCGACGACCCGACCGGCTATGGCCGCATCGTGCGTGCCGAGGGCGCACAGGGCCTGGACGGCGAGGTGCTGGCCATCGTCGAGGAAAAGGACGCGAGCGAGACCCAGCGCGCGATCCGCGAGATCTATACCGGCGTGATGGCGGTCCCGGCCGTGCTGCTGAAGACCTGGCTCGCGCGCCTGGACAACAAGAACGCGCAGGGCGAGTACTACCTGACCGACGTGGTGAGCTTCGCCACCGTCGATGGCGTGCCGGTGGTCTCGCACCGCACCGAGGACGCGCTGCAGGTGGCCGGCGTCAACAGTCCCGCGCAGCTCGCGGCGCTCGAGCGCGCCTATCAGCTGCGCCAGGCCGACGCGCTGATGGCGCAAGGCATACGGCTGGCCGATCCGGCGCGCTTCGACCTGCGCGGCACGCTGGCCTGCGAGGCCGATGTCGAGATCGACGTCAACTGCGTGTTCGAAGGCGCCGTGTCGCTGGGTGCAGGCACGCGCGTCGGCGCCAATTGCGTGATCGCGAACGCGCGCATCGAGGCGGGCACGGTGATCCATCCGTTCACGCACATCGACGGCGAGAAGGCCGGCGTGACCGTCGGTGCAGGCTCGCGGATCGGGCCCTTCGCCCGCCTGCGCCCGGGCGCCCGGCTGGGCCCCGAGGTGCACATCGGCAACTTCGTCGAAGTCAAGAACTCGACGCTGGGCGCGGGCGCCAAGGCCAACCATCTCGCCTACCTGGGCGATGCGACGGTCGGACAGCGCGTCAACTACGGGGCCGGCGCCATCACCGCCAATTACGACGGCGCCAACAAGCACCGCACGGTGATCGGGGACGACGTGCATGTGGGCAGCAACTGCGTGCTGGTCGCGCCGGTCACCATCGGCGCGGGCGGCACGGTGGGCGGCGGCTCGACGGTCACCAAGAGCACGGAGCCAGGCGCATTGACGATCTCGCGCGCCCGGCAAGCGAGCTTCCCGAACTGGGAGCGCCCGCGCAAGGCGCCGAAGGACTAGAACCGTATCGCCGATTCAGTTCGCGCCGGGCAGCGGGACACGCGGTTCGAATTTGGCGCGCTTGACGCTGAAGAAGGCCTTCACGTTGCGCACATTGGCATCGCTGGTGAAGAGGCGTTGCGCCAGCGCCTGGTATCCGGCCATGTCGCGCATCGCGACGATCAGCACGAAGTCCGGTCCCGGCGAGACGCGATAGCACTGCTGCACGGCGTCGTCCTGCACCACCCGCTGCTCGAAGGCGTCCAGCGAAGCGGCATCCTGCCGATCCAGCGACAGCTCGACCACGGCCGTGAGGAGCGCGCCGACGCGGTCATGACGCAGGATCGCGACCTCCCGCTCGATCCAGCCCGCCTCGCGCAGGCGCCTGATGCGGCGAAGGCAGGTCGGTGCAGAAATGCCGATGCGTTCCGCGAGCGATTGGTTGCTCTCGGAGGCGTCGTGCTGGAGGGCGTCGAGCAGACGGCGGTCGATCTCATCTGTGGATTCAGATTTCATGAATACGATGTTGGTGAAATAAATCTTTATGCTATCGAAAATAAGAAATTAAAAACCATAAATTGAGAAGAATGGTAATCAAATTTCATATTACTGCCACTACTATCGCTACCGATCTCATCCAACAGGAGCAGCCATGTGTGGCATCGTCGGCGCCGTTTCCGGTCGCAACATCGTTCCCATCCTCGTGCAGGGGCTTCAGCGCCTCGAATACCGCGGCTACGACTCCTGTGGCGTGGCGATTCATTCGGGTGGCATCCAGCGGGCCCGAACCACCTCCCGCGTCGCCGATCTGCTCGCCCAGGTGCGCAACGACCGCATCGAAGGCGGCACCGGCATCGCCCACACGCGCTGGGCCACGCATGGCGCGCCGGCAGTGCACAATGCCCATCCCCACTTCAGCCACGGCCCCGGCGCGGACGCCGAGTCGGCAAGACCGGGCCGCGTGGCGCTGGTCCACAACGGCATCATCGAGAACCATGAGCCGCTGCGCGCTGCATTGCAGGCCAAGGGCTACGTGTTCGCAAGCCAGACCGACACCGAAGTCATCGCGCACCTGATCGACAGCCACTACGACGGCGACCTGTTCGAGGCCGTCAAGGCGAGCGTGAAGCAATTGCAGGGCGCGTACGCCATCGCCGCGATCTGCCGCGACGAGCCGCACCGTGTGGTCGGCGCGCGCGCGGGCTCGCCCTTGATTCTGGGCGTGGGTCAGGAGGCCGGCGAGAACTTCCTCGCCAGCGACGCGATGGCGCTGGCCGGCGTGACCGACCAGATCGTGTACCTCGAGGAAGGCGACGTGGCCGACATCCAGCCGGGCAAGTACTGGATCGTCGATCGCGACCACAGGCCGGTCACGCGAGCCGTGCGCACCGTCGTCGCGCACAGTGGCGCTGCGGAACTCGGCCCCTACCGGCACTACATGCAGAAGGAAATCTTCGAGCAGCCGAGGGCGATCGCCGACACGCTCGAAGGCATCGAGGGCATCGTTCCCGAACTGTTCGACGGCGTCGCCGGCGATGGCACGCCGGGCGCGGCCGCATGGCGCGTCTTCAAGGACATCGACAAGGTGCTGATCCTTGCCTGCGGCACCAGCTACTACAGCGGTTGCACCGCCAAGTACTGGCTGGAGGGCATCGCGAAGATCCCGACGCAGGTCGAGATCGCCAGCGAATACCGCTACCGCGACTCCGTGCCCGATCCGAAGACGCTGGTCGTGACCATCAGCCAGTCGGGCGAGACGGCCGATACGCTCGCCGCGCTCAAGCATGCGAGATCGCTCGGCATGGAACAGACGCTCACCATCTGCAACGTCGCGACCAGCGCGATGGTGCGCGAATGCAAGCTCGCCTACATCACGCGTGCCGGCGTGGAGATCGGCGTTGCATCCACCAAGGCCTTCACCACCCAGCTGGCGGGACTCTTCCTGCTCACGCTGGCGCTCGCGCAGGCCAAGCATCGCCTGAACGAAGCCGACGAAGCGCGCTATCTCAGGGAGATGCGCCACCTGCCGGCCGCGCTGCAGTCGGTGCTCGCGCTGGAGCCGCAGATCATCAGCTGGGCCGAGGACTTTGCGCGCAAGGAACATGCGCTGTTCCTCGGCCGCGGGCTGCACTATCCGATCGCGCTCGAAGGCGCGCTCAAGCTCAAGGAAGTGACCTACATCCACGCCGAGGCCTATGCGGCCGGCGAGCTCAAGCATGGTCCGCTCGCGCTGGTCACCAGCGAGATGCCGGTGGTCACCGTGGCGCCCAACGACGCGCTGCTCGAAAAGCTCAAGAGCAACCTGCAGGAAGTGCGCGCGCGCGGCGGCGTGCTCTACGTGCTGGCCGACAGCGATACCCACATCGAAAACAGCGAAGGCCTTCACGTGATCCGCATGCCCGAGCACTACGGCGCGCTGTCGCCGCTGCTGCACGTGGTGCCGCTGCAGCTGCTGGCCTATCACACGGCCTGTGCGCGCGGCACGGATGTCGACAAGCCGCGCAATCTGGCGAAGAGCGTGACGGTGGAGTAGGGCGGTGGCATCGGCACATCTCATCATCCACGGGCATGTCCAGGGGGTGGGCTTCCGCTGGTCCATGGTCCAGGCCGCCAACCGGCTGGGCGTCAACGGCTGGGTGCGCAATCGCGTGGATGGCAGCGTGGAGGCGCTTGCCTGGGGCGATGCCTCTGCCGTGGATGCGCTGACCGACTGGGCGCGCCGCGGTCCGGCGGGAGCGCGCGTCGATCGAGTGGAAGTGGCGCAGGTGCTCGAACCCGCCGACGTGGTGAAAGGATTTGCAGTCCGCTAGCGGCGGTCGAGATCGATCTGATCGCTGCCATCGCATAGAGCGCACAAGGAAACGGCAGAGGGCGCGCTCGTTCGACAGCCTCATGCCCGGGCGCGTTGCGCGCGCTCGACGATGTCCGCACCCAGCACCTTCACGTACGCGGCATGGCGCAACTCTGCTTCGTGATGAGCTTCTCGCAATTTTTGCAGTGCATCGACGTGCGCACGATGCGGCGCTGAACCGCCCCCGCACAGATGATCGCCAAGCGCTTCGATCAGATCGGCGCGTGCCTCGACGAGTGCATCCCGGCTTCGCTCCACCATGTCATGCAGCGCGATCAGCCTGTCCATGCACCGAATGTAGAGACGGGGTGGCCTTGCCGCCATCGAATTGACACTTCCTGAGAGTCCAGGCAGATCGTCGGAACTTTCGCACGAGTTGATCGGCGAAACTGTGCGCAGTCCAAGGCTGGCGCGGCAAACGCGACTTCCTTCCTGCCAGGAACAAGTCAACCCGACGCATCATGAGCAAGACGGGCCGGCCCACGGCTCGCGGAAGTTGTCCCACCTCGAGCGCTGACGCTCATCCCATCAATCGCAACACTTTCAATGAGCTCAATCCTCCGCGCGTGGACATTCTGGATACTGACGCCACTGCGCGAGGAATGCCGTGAATACCTGGAGCGCACCAAGCTCACCGAATACCGGGCCGTGGCGGGTTGTCAGCGTGCCGCTGCGTTGTTCCGCGACCTCGGTGACGGAAGCACGGAGGTGTCGGTGGTCTCGGTCTGGCATTCGATGGCGCACATCCGTGCGCACGTGGGCGACGATGTCCTGAAGTCCACCATCGATCCGGCAGACCGCGGCAAGCTTCTGGACCGCGAGCCGACCGTGCGCCATTACGACGCAACGGATCGGAGCACCATCGGCTTGATGCCTTCCGAGTGGCGTGTGCTCATTCGACCATCGGCCGAATAGAGATCGCCTCGGTTCAACCCTGGGTCGCGTGCTCTTTCATCTTCGCGAGCGTCACGGCGAGCGCGGCGCCGCCGAGCACCTTGATGAGCCCCGCGTGCTGCGCATAGAACTGGCTCACCTGATCGACCACGCCGGGATGGGCCTGCTCGGCGTGCGCCGCGATCTCGGTGACCTGCGCCGGCGACAGCTGGCTGGCCTGGTCCGGCGTCAGCTGCGTCTGGCCGGGCGCCAGGACGCGCCCCAGCGCACCGCCGGCCGCCGCCGACAGCGCGGCCGGGCCGAGCGTGGCGAGGATCTGGTTCAGCACACCCGCCTGCTGAGAGGCGGACGACTGGCCGAAGAGATGCCCCACCATCTGGCTGAAGGGCGGTGTCTGGTCGGAACGCATCGCGGCGGCGAGTCCCGCGCCGAGCTGATCGGGCGACGCGTTCTGCGCGACCTCGTCGAAGTGCTTTTCGGCATTACCGCCGACCACCTGTTGCAGTACATCGAGCAGTCCCATGGTGTTTCTCCTGAATGGAATCGAGTTGAAAGGGTGCCGATGCTCAGTCGCGCAATTCGCTCGGCACCTTGCCGCCATTGGCCGCGAGCCTGGTCATGACCTGGCGGTGCAGCCAGATGTTCATCTTCGCGGTGTCGCTGGTGTTCTCACGATAGCTCAGTTCGGCGGCGAGTTGACGACGCACCTCGAGGCCGCTGTCCAGGCCCAGCAATTTCATGAGGTCGACGATCGACGTGCGCCAGTTCAGCGCCTGCGCGCCTCGCATGCCGTCGAGCAATGCCTCGACGTCGACCAGCGTGATGGCCGGCTGCGGCGACGCATGCACGAGACGCAGCGAATGGACGGACCTCAGGTCCGCCTGGGAATTCGGCGGTCCCCAAGGGGCTGCGTGCGAGATTGGCGTATGCCGATCCTCGAGCAGCATCTTGTGGCTGCGCGCGATACGCCACCATGTCTTGCTGTCGTACATGTCGATCTCCCGGCGCAAGCCCATGCCGATGAGGGTCGACAGCGAATAGTCTCGCCACGAGGAATAGTGCATCCGCGCGTCCGCGCGACACGAACCCCGCGGCAACGCCGAGCCGCACCAGGTACGCGACCTGCTGAATGTCCCAGGCCATCGCGCAGAGGTGCTGCTCGGAGATTTCCTGCATGCCGACGACGCGGGCGCGCAGCGACAGAAAGATGCAGGTGTCGTGCGGCGCGCCGTAGCACTCCGAATCGACGACCCTTCCGCTGCGCCAGGCCGACAGCGCCTCGTCTTCCGCGGGCGTGGTCAAACCCAGCCATTTGCGTCGCTGCTCGATGACACGCACGCACGCGTGGGACGAACTCACGCGCCATCGCGTCGCGACGATCGTTGTCCAGAACCTCATGCTTGGCCTTTCCTTTGCACCGATCTCCAGCGATCGATCCGAGGAGCCGAGCCCTGCGTCCGCCCTGGAGTCTTCGACATGGATGCCGACTCTAGTGTTGCGAACCGCGTGCCGCAATCCAATTGACATTGCTTGAGGATTGCGAGGCGCCATCGGCCAGGGCCTATGCCGGCCGCGTCCACGACTTGTCGTTCACCACCTCTGCAATCTGGATCACGTAGTGCGTGAAGAGTTCTTTCCTGCCGAGCGGGATCGCCTTGCGATGCTCGGCGTTGTGCATCCAGGCGCGCAGCGCCTCGGCGTCGCGCCAATAGGAGAGCGTGACGACCTTGCCCGGGTTGTCGCGGCTCGTGAAGCTTTCCTTCGAGATGAAGCCGTCCAGCTTGCCGGCTTCGACCAGCAGCTCGGTCACGAGATCGCGGTTGCGCTGCTCCATGCCGGGCATGGTTGCGAATTCGATGACGCAGATCAGCACGGGGAATCTCCTGTGGCGGTTTCGGCGGTCGCATCGTTGATCGGTGCGACTTGCAATGCCTTCTTGTCGATCTTGTTGACCGAGGTCTTGGGCAGCCGGTCGACGACGCTGATCTTCGCCGGCAGCTTGTATCTCGCGAGGTTGCGCGCGCAGTGCGCGTCGAGCTCGGCCCGGCTTGCCGTCATGCCTTCGCGCAGGGCGATGAAGGCGTGCAGCGTCTCGCCGCGGTAGTCATCGGCCTGGCCGATCACGGCCGCTTCCAGCACCGCAGGATGCTCGAGCAGCACATCCTCGATCTCGCGCGGATAGACGTTGTAGCCGCCGACGATGATCAGGTCTTTCTTGCGTCCGCGGATGAAGAGATAGCCGTCGTCGTCGAACTCGCCGAGGTCGCCGGTGTAGAGCCAGCCGTCGCGCAGGGCCTGCGCCGTTTCGAGCGGCAGGTTGCGATAGCCCTGCATGAGCTGCGGCCCACGCGCCCGGATCTCTCCGCAGGCGTTGCGGCCCAGCGGCAGCCGGCCGGTCTCGACATCGACGATCTCGATCTCGGTTTGCGGCACAGGCTTGCCGACGGAGCCCGTCTTCACCGGCGCCGACGGCCCGTTGAAGCTGAGCACCGGCCCGGCTTCGGTCTGGCCGTAGCCCTCGAAGATCGGCACCTTGACCGTCTCTTCCCATTGCCTGAGCACCGCGGCCGGCAGCGCCGAGGCGCCCGAGTAGCAGACCTTCACGCTCGACCAGTCGGTGCCGGCGAAGCGCGGATGGGCCATGAGCCCGACGAAGATCGCGGGGCTGCCGGGAAAGACGGTGATGCGCTCGCGCTCCACGGTGGCCAGAAGATCTTCGCGCCGGTAGGCGGACAGGATGACGAGCGCACCGCGGCAGCGCGCCGCGAGGTACAGCCCCATCGCCATGCCATACGAATGGAAGAGCGGCATCGCGCACAGGATGCGTTCGGTGTCGGGTCGTGTCGGCAGCATCGCTTCGCGCTGCTCGACGTTGGCGCGCAGCGCCGCGTGGGTCAGCTCGACGCCCTTGGGGCGCCCCGAGGTGCCCCCGGTGTATTGCAGCAGTGCGAGCTGGCCGGGCTCGAGCGGCGCGAGCGTGCGGCTCGCGGCGTCCGCATCGTGCGCGCTCGTGGCCGCGAACCCGCCGTCGGACCAGACGATGCGCATCGTCGAATCGTGCAGCAAGGCTTCTTTCAGCATCGGGCGCAGCGCGGCATCGGCGATCAGCGCATCGCACTGCGCATCGTCCAGCTGGACCTTGAGTTCCCGCGGCGTATAGGCCGGGTTCAGCGGCAGCAACTGGGCGCCGCTGGCGAGCACCGCGAAGTGCGCGACGCAGGCATCGATGCCGCTGGGCAGCAGCACCGCGATGCGGACGCCGCGCGAGCCCGGCACCGCGAGCCTGCGCGCCAGTGCGAGCACGGCATCGGCATACTTGGCATGGCTCAGCACCTTGCCATCGCAGACCAGCGCCTGGCGCGTGGGCGTGTGGGTGGCGGCTTCGAACAGCATCTCGACCACCGTGCCGCGGAACAGCGCGGCGAACGCAGCGTAGTCGCTCATGCGCGGGCGTCCGTGACCTCGACCACCACCGCCATCGCGCTGTCGCCTGCCGCGCAGCCGGTGAACAGGCCGTGCCCGCCGCCGCGCATTTCAAGGGCCTCGATCAGTTCGATGATCGCCCGCAATCCGGTCGGTGCCTGCGGATGGCCCCAGACCAGCGAGCAGCCGAAGCGGTTCATCTCCATCGCGTCGAGGCCGGTCTCGCGGGCGAGCACGATGTCGTTGACGATGAAGGGGTTGTGCGTGGTGACCGCATGCAGTTCGTCGAAGCGCAGCCCGGCGCGCGCCATCGCTTCGCGGGCTGCCGGCACCGGCGCATACGGCATCGCCGCGATGTCGGTGCGCGCCTGGCCCGTCGCGACGATCCGGATCTCGATCTCGGGCCGCCGCGTGAGCTGCCGCGCCCGTTCGCGCGATGCGACCAGCATGCCGGCGCTGCCGTCCGCGGGATGCGTCTGTGCGCCATGGGTGACCGTCCCGCCTTCGATCACGGGCCGCAGGCGCGCGAGGCCTTCGCGTGTTGTGGCATGGATGCCTTCGTCGCCCTGCAGCGTGGCGACGGTCTTGCGGAATGCCGCATCGGGCACCGCGAAGGGCAGGCGCATGAAGCGCGCATGGAAGGCGCCGTCGTCCTTCAGCGCCTCGCCGTATTGCGCATAGCGTTGCAGCACGAGTTCGTGTTGCGCCTCGGTGCCGATGCCGAAGCGGGCCGCGACGTTCTCCGCGGTCCGAACCATCGGAACGCCGGCCCAGGGGTCGCGCTCGAAATTCGCCATCACCCAGCTTTCGTTCTCGCCCGCCCCGCCGGGGCCGCGCGGATCGGGGTAGTAGATCTGCGGCCCGTTCGACACCCGGTCGGCCGTGATGACGAGCGTGCATTGCGAGGCGCCGAATGCGACCTCCTGCGAGGCCAGCGACACGCAGCGCGCCGAGGTCGCACAGGCCTGCGCGATCGTCGGCCCGGCCAGATGCGGCATCCCGGCCAGCGCCGCGACCCAGGGCAGCCCGTAGAAGGCGCCGCGCTGCGGAATCGTCGTGCCCAGCACGCCGCTGTCGATCAGCGCGGTGTCGATGTCGCGTTCCGCGAGGGACTCGCGCGCGAGCCAGGCGCCGAACTCCAGCGCATGAAGATGCGACAGGCTGCCCTGCCAGCGCGCGAAGGGCGAGCACCAGTAGCCGCCGTAGGGGACATAGGCCTCGGTCATTCCGCAAGCCGCCAGTCGGCGTGGGATACGCGCACCATCACGCGCGCGCGCTTGTCCAGGCCGTTGTGGTCGGTGGGCGTGATGTGGTAGATGCCGTTGGTGCCCACGAGTCCGGCCGTGTTGTTCTCGAGCGCATCGCGCAGTGCGGCGCGGAACTCGGCCGTGCCGGGCCTGGCCTTCTTCAATGCCACCGCGGACGCCTTGTCCAGCAGCAGGTAGCTGTCGTAGGCCCAGGTCGCGAAGGCGTTGACCGGCCCCGCGCCGTAGGCTTTGGTGTAGAGCGCGGAGAAGTCCTTCGATACCTTCTTCACCGGATCGCTGTCGGGCAGATCCTTGAACACCACCACCGGCCCGATCGGCGCCAGCGCGCCTTCGACGCGTGCGCCGCCGACGCGCAGGAAGTCGTCGTTGACCACGCCGTGCGTGTGGTAGATCGGTCCCTTGTAGCCGCGCTCGACCAGCGTCAGGTGCGGCAGCGCGGCCGGCGTGCCGGTGGCGCCGATCAGGATCGCATCGGGCTTGAGCGCCATGGTCTTGACCACCTGCGCCACCACCGAGCTGTCGGTGCGCTCGAAGCGCTCGTCGTTGAGCGGCTGGATGCCGTACTTGCCGCTCAGGGTCGCGAGGCTGTGCTGCACCTGGTCGCCCCAGGGCTGCGAGTAGCCGATGTAGCCGACCGTCTTGATGCCCTTCTTCTTCATGTTCTCGAGCACCGCATCGATCATCAGGTCGGCCGACTGCGGCACCACGAAGACCCACGGGTGCTGGTTCGCGGGCACGTCCATCGGTGCCGGCGACACCTGCGGCGTCCTGCTCTCCAGCGCGACCGACGCGAGGGCCAGCGCATTGGGCGTGTTGGAGGAGCCGATCAGCACGTCGACCTGGTCCGAGCTCACGAGCTTGCGCGCGTCCTTGAGTGCCAGGGTCGGGTCGGTGGCATCGTCCAGCACGATGTACTTCACGGGCTCGCCGCCCAGCTTGTCGGGCAGGAGCGCGATCATGTTCTTCTCGGGAATGCCCTGCGAGGACGCGGCGCCGGTCATGCTGAGCACCACGCCCACGGTGATCTCCGCATGGGCCCACGGCGCCAGGAGCAGCAGCGCGCAGGCGGCGCTGCACGTGAAGGGAAGGGGCAGGCGAAGACGTTTCAAGCGGAACCTCGAAGGATGGATGGATCGCCCCAGCATAGGAGCCGCGGCCGCCGCCATCGACGGGCATGTTCAAAATGAATACGCATATAACCCCCGGGAAGGCGCAAGGAGCGTGCTGCAGAATGCGGCGATGACCCGCGAGACGAACGCCGACGCTCTCGACGCCCACGGCCCCTTGCCTTCGCTCGGCCATGTGCGCGCGCGGCTGCGCGTGCGCCACCTGGTGGTGATCGAGGCGCTGGCCCGGCGCAAGAACATCCGCCAGGCTGCCAGCGACCTGTTCGTGACCCAGCCCGCGGCCAGCAAGCTGCTGCAGGAGATCGAGTCCATCTTCGAGGCGCGGCTGTTCGAGCGCACCGCGCATGGCATCGAGATCACGCCCTACGGCGAGGTGCTGCTGCACTGGGCGCGCAAGGGCCTCGCCGACATGGACGCGGCGCATGCCGAGATCGCGGCCCTTCGCAACGGCTGGGAAGGGCGGGTGCGGGTCGGCGTCTTTCCGGTCGCCGGCACGGTGCTGGTGCCCGACGCCGCGACGCTGCTGCGCAAGCTGCGCCCGGGCATTCAGCTGAGCCTGCAGGAAGGGCTGGAAACCAGCCTGCTGCCCTTGCTGGATCAGGGGCAGCTCGATTGCGTGATCGGCCGCGCGACCTCGTCGCCCGGCTCGCGGCCCTTCACCTGCGAAATGCTGTTCGAGGAGCCGACGGTGATCGTCTGCGCCGTCGGCCATCCGCTGCTGCAGGACACCGACTGGACGCCGGCCCAGCTCGACCGCTTCGACTGGATCCTGCCGGCGCGCACCGGCCAGCTCTACACGCTGGTCGCCAGCGGCCTCGCGGCGCTGAAGGCCGCGGCACCGAGGGTGGCGGTCGAGACATCGTCGATCCTCACGCTGGTGGAAATCGTGCGGCAGACGCAGATGCTGTCCGCGATTCCGAGCGGCGTGGCGCGGCGCTTCGTGGACATCGGCCAGTTGCAGATCCTGCCGCTGACCCTGTCGGCGACGCTGCATCCGGTGTCCATCATGACCAGCCAGGGATCGCCCCTCCATCCGGCCACGGCCGCGTTCCTGAGCGCCGTGAAGACGGTCGCCGCGACGCGCGGGTGAGGCCGGGCTTGTGCCAAGGCGGGGCGGCGATAGACTGTTCGCCATGAAGACGCCTGTCCGGACGATCGTGATGGTGGCGCTGCTCCTCGCCGGCGCCGCCAGCAGGGCCAGCACCTGCGAGGACATCAGCGCGCAGATCGACGCCAAGATCAAGGCCTCCGGCGTGGTCGGCTACACGCTCGCCACGGTCGACGCGGGCGCTCAGGTCGATGGCAAGGTCGTCGGTTCGTGCGATCTCGGCACCAGGAAGATCGTGTACGCGCGCAGCGATTCTTCCGCCACGACGCCGGCGCGCTCGCGCGACGAACCCATGCTGACCGAGTGCAAGGACGGCTCCGTGTCGATGGGCGGCAACTGCAGGAAGTGATCGCGTAGCTTGCGCCTGCGCGGCCTGCGCGGCCTGCGCGGCCTGCGCGATGCAAGCTCTCACTTATTCCAGCGTACAGCCTATGGCCTGCCCTGGCCTTGCCGGCGCCGCGCCGTCTCCGTTCGGCTAGTGCTTCCGGTGAATGTTTTCGCCGGCGCAGCGCCGTAGAGTCAAGGCTCGGACTGGGGGTCTGACCTGATGATCGCAATGTGGGTTCTTGTCGTGGGATGGATGACCTGGCGCAGAGGTGGGCAGCCGGTCCGGTGAGCCCTTGATTCGATGAACCCCGCCTTCGCGCTCGACATACCCACCGTGCCCGGTCCGGCGGCGCAGGTCGACGACTACCTGTCGCTGGCGCTGGATTGGGCCGACAGCGTGCGGGACACCGCACACACCCTGCCCGAGGGCATGCGGCTGCTCGACTACGAGATCATCGGACCGGTCGGCGAGGGCGGCTTCGGCATCGTCTACCTGGCCTGGGACCATGCGCTCCAGCAGCACGTGGCGATCAAGGAATACCTGCCGGCGGTGCTCGCCTCGCGTGCCAGCGTCTCGTCGGCGGTGGTGGTCAAGTCGCAGCGCCACATGGACAACTTCCGCATCGGGCTGCGCAGCTTCGTCAACGAGGCACGCATCCTGGCGCGCTTCGATCATCCGTCGCTGGTGCGGGTGCTGCACTTCTGGGAAGGCAACGGCACGGCCTACATGGCGATGCCGTATTACGAGGGCCCGACGCTCGCACGCGCGCTGGCCGAACTCGGCCGGCCGCCCGAGGAAGCCGAACTGCTCGAATGGCTGCGCCCGTTGCTGGATGCGCTCGGCGCCATGCATGCGCAGAGTTGCTTTCACCGCGACATCGCGCCCGACAATATCCTGCTCACGGACCATGGTCCGGTGCTGCTGGACTTCGGCGCAGCGCGTCGTGTGATCGACGGCCTGGGAAACTCGCCGACGGTGGTGTTCAAGCCCGGCTTCGCGCCGATCGAGCAGTACGGCGAAGTCGCTTCGATGACGCAGGGCGCATGGACCGACGTGTACGCGCTGGCCGGCGTGGTGTACGCGGCGATCACCGGGCAGCCGCCGACACCGTCGATCGAACGCCTGATGGACGACCGGCTGCAGCCGCTGTCCGAACTCGCGCGCGGCCGCTACAGCGACCATTTTCTGGCGGCTGTCGATGCCGCGCTCTCGCTGCATCCGCGCAACCGGCCTCAAAGCGCGGCCGAGTTCCTGGCGCGGCTGAGCTGTGCGCAGCGGCTCGAGGACCTGGACCTCGTGCGCGCGCTGCGTGGACTCGATGCGCAGGAGCGCGCAGCGCCGCCGGCCGCGACGAACAGCGCGACCATCGAGGCGGCCCGACCCACCGAGACCTGCGAACCTGAGCTGCCTCAGTGTCAGGTCGAGGTGGCCGATGGCCCGATGCCGCAGACCGAGCCGCCGGCGCCGCGTGTCGAGCCCTGGGTGTTCGCCGCCATGACGCGCCGCACGGTGCCGCGCGTGGCGCGGCGGCGCTTCGGCGGCCCGACCAAACTCGCTGCGCTCGCCGTGGCGGCCGTGGTGCTGGCGGGCGCTTTCGTCGTGAGCCATCAGCGGACCGGCGCCCCGGTGCTCGCGGCGCCTGCGGCGACATCGCTCGCATCCGTGCCGGTGCCCGCGGCGGCCGTGCCCGTGCCGGAACCGACGCCGCAGCCGGTCGAAGCTGCGCCGGCGCCCGAGACCGCAAGGCTCGAGCCCACCACGCCGCCAGTGCCCGAACGCCACGAAGCACCGCGAAGCCCGATCGTTGAACAGCCATCCCTGCGCTTCGACACACCGGATGCCAGACCGGCCGCCGAGCCCTCGCCCGCGCAGGCCGCCGCGCCAGCAGCCGTCGAGCCGCTTCGAAAGGCCATGCCGCGTGCGCCCGTCGGCGCCGCGCGCGCGACCCGGCGCGAAGTGCGCGCCCCGGCGAGCGAAGCCATCGCGCCGCCGGCCACGGTCCCCGCGGCAGTGCCCGACATCGCGCAGGCCCGCGCCCGCTGTACCGAGATGCTTCAACGCGCTTCGCTCGAAGCCCTGGCGCCCGGCGAGGCCGCTTTCCTGAGAAAGGAGTGCGAATGATGACCACCGCCTTCGCTCGCGGGCTGCATGCCCTGTCCTTGTCCGGCGCCGTGCTGCTCGCGCTCGGTCTGGCCGGCTGCGCCGCGCCGCCGGCACCGTCCTCCACGGCCGCGCTGCCCTTCGAGCAGGCCGTCGCGCAGGCCACCGACGAGCTCCTGATGCAGACGCAGAAAGGGCCGGCCCTGCTCGCCAGGCTCGGCGCCCGGCGCGGCGTGGTGCTCGATCCGATGATCGATGCCGACGGCGCGCAGCAGACCGTGGCGACACAACGGCTGCAGGACCAGGTCGGCGAGCGCATCCAGGCAAAGCACGATGCCTTCGAGATGCTGCCGTTCCGGAGCGCGAACCTGGGCAAGGCCCGCTACCTGCTCACCGGCACGATGAAGCGCCTTTCGACCGACGAGCCGCACAGCCCGTTGAAGATCGAGCTGGCACTGACCGAACTGGGCAGCGGCATCGTGGCCGCGCATGCCGCTGCCGTGGCGCGCGACGAGGGACTCGACGCCACGCCGCTGCGCTACGACCAGGACACGCCGGTGCCCAACAAGGATCCGGTGATCGAGAGCTACATACGCACCACCGCCACGCCGACCGGCCAGCACGCCGATCCGTACTACCTGGCCCACATCGCGGCGGCACCCGCGATCCAGGAGGCCACCACGCTCTACAACGCCGGCCGCTACGAGGACGCGCTGGCGCAGTACAGCGGCGCGGGCGAAACGCCGGCCGGCGAACAGCAGCTGCGCGTGCTCAACGGCATCTATCTGAGCTCGACGAAGCTGGGCCGCACGTCCGACGCCGAGCAGGCCTTCGGCAGGATCGTCGCCTACGGCATCGCCAATCAGCAGCTCAAGGTCAAGTTCCTGTTCAGTCCGGGCAGCACCGAGTTCTGGCCCGAGCCGAAGATCAGCGGCCCCTACGCCATGTGGCTGCGCGAGATCGCCAGGCGCAGCACCGAGGTCAGGGTCTGCATGGATGTCGTCGGCCACACCAGCCATACCGGCTCGGTCGCGTACAACGATTCGCTCTCGCTGCAGCGCGCGCGCTACATCCGCCAGCGGCTGATCGGCGAATCCACCGCGCTGAACGCGCGCATCACCTTCAGTGGCAAGGGCTTCCGCGAGAACATCATCGGCAGCGGCACGGACGATGCCGTCGACGCACTCGATCGCCGCGTCGAGTTCAGGATCGTGGACTGCGCCGAGCGCCCCGGCGGCGTCGCGAACGCCGGGTAAGACCCGGCGCAGCGCATGGGAGGACACTGATACACTGCCGCCGCCGAGCGAGCGACGGTAGCCTACTCTCCGAGTTGCGTCAGGGGCGCTTGCAAGCGGTCCCACCACAACGACAAGCCGGAGACAAGCCATGAGCATCCCATCGGTCCTTTCGACACGCAACACCGTCCTCGCACTGGCGGCCTTCACGGCGCTGGCCGGCGCGGCCCGGGCCGACGTGCTCGACGACGTCAAGGCGCACGGCGTCGTCAAGTGCGGCGTGACGCAGGCCGCACCCGGCTTCTCGGCCGAGGACAACACCGGCACCCGCAAGGGCTTCGACATCGACCTGTGCAAGGCCATCGCCGCCTCCACGCTGGGCGACGAGACCAAGATCCAGCTGGTCCCGATGGACCTGAAGACCGCCTTCGCGGGCCTGCCCACCGGCGCGGTCGACGTGCTCACGCACCGCTTCACCTGGACCCAGAGCCGCGACGTCAGCGGCCTGAAGTTCCCGAAGGTCATGTTCTTCGACGGCCAGGGCTTCGCCGTGACCACCAAGTCGAAGGCCAACAAGGTGGCCGACCTCAACAACGCCACGATCTGCACCGCGCAGGGCAGCACGTCGGAACTCATCGTGGCCGACTACTTCCGCGCCCACAAGCTCAAGTACAAGATCGTCACCTTCGCCTCGCAGGAGCAGGCCTGGGATGCGTTCGTGAGCAAGCGCTGCGACGCCGCCATCAACGACCGCTCGGGCCTCGCTGCGCGCCTGGCCGCGCTGCCCAACCGCGACGAGTTCAAGGTGCTGACCGAGACCGTGTCCAACGAGCCCATCGGCCCGATCGTGGCCCAGGGCCAGCCGCGCTGGGAAGCCGTGGTGCGCTTCACGCTGAACGCGCTGGTGGCGGCGGAGGAGCTGGGCGTGACGCAGGCCAACGTCGACGAGCAGCGCAGCTCGCAGAGCCCCGACGTGCAGCGCCTGCTCGGCGTCACGGGCGACTTCGGCACCAAGCTCGGCCTCGGCAATGACTGGGCCTACAAGGCGATCAAGGCGGTGGGCAACTACGGCGACGTCTGGGACCGCAACGTCGGCCCCAAGACGCCGCTGCGGCTGGAGCGCGGACGCAATGCGCTGATCGCCAATGGCGGCCTCATGATGTCGATTCCGGTCCGTTGATCGTCCGGGGCCGGCCGCTGCCGCGGTGGCCGCGCCCCTGCTTCCCGCATGACGGCACATCCCCGCCCCAGGCTCTCGCGCGCCGTTCTGCTGGAACGGCTGCCGGGCTATGTCGGGCAGCTCGTGCTGCTCGGGGCCGTGGCCTGGCTGCTGTGGCGCGGCTTCTCCAACTTCGTCGTCAACGCGCACGCGCACGGCGTGTCGATGGGCTATGGCTTCCTGCGCGGCGAGGCGGGCTTCGAGATCGCGCAGGCGATGGTCCCTTTCGGGCCGGCATCGAGCTACTGGGACGCGATCGTCGTCGCCACGCTCAACACGCTGCTGGTGGTCGCGCTCGCCAGCGTGCTCGGCACCCTGATCGCGCTGCTCGTCGCCTTCGGCCGGCTGAGCGCGCATCCGCTGATCCGCGGCGCATCGACGGCCTATGTCGAGCTCTTTCGCAACATCCCGCTCTTGCTGCAGATCTTCTTCTGGTACTTCTCCGCCATCGCACTGCTGCCGGGCGTGGGCGACAGCTTCGAGCTCGGCGCCGTGCTGCTGAACAACCGCGGCCTCTTCCTGCCGCGCTTGCTGATGACCGGCGCCGCGGTCTGGAGCGTCGTGGCGGCGGTCGTGGTTTTCGCCGTGCTGTTCATTGCGCTGCGGCGCGTGCGCAGGGCGCGCGGGGCGGCCGGTACTGGCACGCTCGCGTTGAGCGCCGTGCTGCTGCTCGCGCTGTGCCTTGCGCCGCTGGCGCTGATGCATGCGCAGTTCGCCCTCGACCGACCGGGCGCCGAAGGCTTCAACGTCAGCGGCGGCTTCGCGCTGCTGCCCGAGCTGATCGCGCTGACGCTCGGCCTGTCGATCTACAACAGCACCTTCCTGGCCGAGATCTTTCGCGCCGGCATCCTGTCGGTGCCGCGCGGCCAGACCGAGGCCGCGGCCACCGTCGGACTGACCGGCGTGCGCGCGGCCGTGCTGGTCGTGCTGCCGCAGGCCCTGCGGCTGGCGCTGCCGCCGGCGGCGGGGCAGTACCAGACGCTGGCCAAGGCGTCCTCGCTGGCGGCCGCCATCGGCTATCCGGACATCATGCAGATCGTCGGCGGCACGGTGCTGAGCCAGACCGGCCAGGCGCTGGAGGCGATGGCACTGGTCGTGCTGCTGTACGCGGCGATCAACCTGGTCATCGCGCTGGTGGTGAACCTGGCGAATCGGCGCCTGCTCCGGTCGCAAGGGCGTTGAGATGACTTCCTTCGTCCGCACCACGCTGATCGATCCCCGGCCCGCGCCCGTCGCCGTGGTGCCCACGCTCACGCGCTGGCGCCGGACCTGGTTCCCGAGCGTGGCGATGGGCCTCCTGTCCTTGCTGCTGCTGGCGCTGCTCGTCGTCGCCGGCTGGCGCTTCTTCGGCTGGGCGCTGGTGCGCGCGCACTGGCTCGGCGTGTCGAGCAGCGCCTGCCCGGGCGACGACGGCGCCTGCTGGGCCTTCATCATCGCGCGCTGGAAGCCCTGGCTGGTCGGCGACTATCCCTCGGACCAGCTGTGGCGCGCATGGACCTGCTTCGCGGTGTTCGCGCTGTTCTGGGGCTGGGCGGTGCGGCGCGCGCACGGCGCCAGCCAGCAGCGCGTGCTGCTGGGCTTCGTGCTGCTGCCGGTGTTCTTCTTCCTGCTGCTGCTCGGCAGCGGCGTGCTGCCCTTCGTGCCGCCGACGCGCTGGGGCGGGCTGCTGCTGACGCTGGTCGCCACGCTCGCGACCTTCGCCACCGCCCTGCCGCTGGGTCTCTTGCTCGCGCTCGGGCGCCGCTCGCGGCTGCCGATCGTGCGCTGGCTGTGCACCGCCTTCGTCGAGGGCATGCGCGCGGTGCCGCTGCTGGTCGTGCTCTTCATCGCCGCCACGCTGCTGCCGATGTTCCTGCCGGCCGGCCTGAACGTCGACCTGTTCACGCGCGCGGTCGTGGCCTTCGCGCTCTTCAACGCGGCGATGGCGGCCGAGGTCTTCCGCGGCGGGCTGCAGACCATCGGCCGCGGCCAGCGCGAGGCCGCGACCACCGTCGGCCTGAGCGAACTCGCCGCGCTGGCCCTGGTCGTGCTGCCGCAGGCCGTGACCGCGGTGGTGCCGGCGCTGGTGAACATCATGATCTCGGTGGTCAAGGAGACGACGCTGCTCTCGGTGATCGGCGTCAACGACCTGCTGGGCGCGGTGGAAAGCGGCGCCAAGTCACCGGAGTGGAACGGCGAATCCAATATCCTGACATCCGGCCATGTCTTCCTCGCGCTGGCCTACTTCATCATCTGCTGGGGGCTGTCGCGCTACAGCCGCCGGCTCGAAGCCCGGCGTTGACCCACCTGAATCCCCCCCGATGACAAACCAGATCGCTGCGTCTGCCGATGCCGCCGCCGTGGTGCGGATGAACGGCATCAACAAGTGGTACGACGCCTACCACGCGCTGCGCGACATCGAGCTCGGGGTGGCGCCGGGCGAGCGCATCGTGATCTGCGGCCCCTCAGGTTCGGGCAAGTCGACGCTGGTGCGCACCGTCAATCTGCTGGAGCCTTTCCAGCAGGGGCATCTGCAGGTCTGCGGCGTGGAGGTCGGTGCCGACGCGATCACGCGTGCGGCCCGGCTGGCGGTGAACCGGCGCGTCGGCATGGTGTTCCAGCAGTTCAACCTGTTCCCGCACATGACCGCGCTGCAGAACCTCACGGTCGGGCCGGTGTGGGGCAATGGCGTGAGCCGGCCCGAAGCGCACGAGCGCGCCATGCACTACCTCGAGCGCGTCGGCCTGCTGGCGCATGCGCACAAGCATCCGGCACAGCTCTCGGGCGGCCAGCAGCAGCGCGTGGCGATCGCGCGCACGCTGTGCACGCGGCCGCAGGTGGTGCTGTTCGACGAGCCCACCGCATCGCTCGATCCGGAGATGGTCAACGAGGTGCTGCAGACCATGGAAAGCCTGGCCGGCGAGGGCATGACCATGCTGATCGTCACGCACGAGATGGGCTTCGCGCGCCGCGTCGCCGACCGCGTGATCTTCATGGACCAGGGCCAGATCATCGAGACCGCACCACCGGACGATTTCTTCGAGCGGCCGCAAAGCGCGCGCCTGCGATCCTTCCTCGGCCAGCTGCTGCCGCACTGACCCGCCTCTTTCCCACGGCGACAAAAAAGCGCCACACCCCAGGAGACCTGATTCATGACCGTGATCGATGTCCACACCCACATGTTCACCACCCAGTGGCTCGAACTGCTCAAGGCCGAGGGCGGCATGTACAACATCAAGACGCGCCCCGACGGCCAGCGCGAGATCTTCCGCGGCGACACGCCGGTGGTGCTGCCGCAGGCGGGCCACTTCGACTACGACCTGCGCATCAAGCACATGGACGCGGCCGGCATCGACATCTCGATCGTCTCGCTCACCTGTCCCAACGTGTACTGGGGCGGCGAGGAGGTCAGCTGCCGCGCCGCGCGCGAGTCGAACGACAACATGGCCGAGGCGCAGCGCACGTATCCCGACCGCATCCGCTGGTTCACCTCGCTGCCGTGGGAATACCCGCAGCGCGCGGTCGAGGAACTGGAGCGCACCTGCGCCAACGGCGCGTCCGGCGTCATGGTGCTGGCCAACGTGTCGGGGCGCAGCCTCACGGATCCGTTCTTCGCGCCGATCTGGGCCGAGATCGACAAGCGCAAGCTGCCGGTGCTGGTGCACCCGACCGACCCGCCCGGCGTCGACATGATGGACATGACCAAGTTCGACCTCAGCTGGTCGGTCGGCTTCATGTTCGACACCACGCTGGCCTTCACGCGCATGATCTTCGAGGGCTTCTTCGACAAGTACCCCCATCTCAAGATGATCGCCTCGCACGGCGGCGGCACGCTGCCCTACCTGGTCGGCCGCTTCGAGAAGGGCGACGAGGTGGAACTCGCCGAGCGGCGCCAGATGAAGCGCAAGCCGACCGACTACCTGCGCCACATCTACTTCGACAGCATCACCTACAACCTCGGCGCGCTGCAGTACCTGATCTCGGTGGTGGGCGCCGAGCACGTGATGCTCGGCACCGACTGGCCGCACTGGGTGCACGACACCAAGGGCGCCTTCGCCAACACCGCGCGGCTGCCGCAGGACCAGACCGATGCGGTCCGCTTCGCCAACGCGCGGCGCGTCTTCAATCTCTGAGCCGGCGAGCGAACATGAAACTGCATCTGATGAAAAACATCGCACTGGGTCTCGCGGCCTGCCTCGTCATGGCGCCGCTGTGGGCGCAGACCGACAACAAGCCCCTGCACCTCGTCGTGCCCTTCGCGGCCGGCGGCGCACAGGACGTGATCGGCCGCTACCTCGGTGCCAAGCTCGGCGAGAAGCTCGGCACGACGGTGGTCATCGACAACAAGGCGGGTGCCGGCGGCATCGTCGCAGCGGAGTTCGTGGCCAAGGCGAGCGACGGCGCGACCTTGTTCCTGGCGACCGGCGGCGCCATCACCATCGCGCCGCACCTGCAGCCCAAGCTGCCCTACGATCCGGTGCACGACTTCGCGCCGGTGGCGCTGATCGCCGACACGCCGATGACGCTCTCGGTGCGCACCGAGAGCCCCTACAAGTCGGTCGCCGACGTGCTCGCCGATGCGAAGAAGCGGCCGGGCCAGGTGAGCTACGCCTCGACCGGCAACGGCACCGTGTCGCATCTCACGGGCGCGCTGCTCGCGCAGAGCACCGGCGTGCAGCTGCTGCATGTGCCCTACCGCGGCGCGTCGCCGGCGCTGACCGACCTGGTCGGCGGGCAGGTCTCGATGATCGTCACCAGCTCGGCGTCCATCGATCCGATGGTGGAGAGCGGCAAGGCGCGCGTGCTGGCGACCTTCTCGCGCGCGTCGCTGTCCAACCTTCGCAACGTGCCGACGGTCAGCGACGCGATCGGCGTGCCCGGCATGGAGGTGCCGGTGTGGGTCGGCGTGATGGCGCCGGTGCACATGCCGCAGGAGCGCATCAAGGCGCTCGGCGCGGCGCTGGTCGACATCTGCAAGCTGCCGGAAACGCAGCAGTACTTCGCGCGGCTCGGTGCGGTGAACACCTGCGGCGACGGTGCGGCGCTGGGCAAGGTGGTCGCCGAGGACAGCCAGCGCTGGGCCCGGGTCATCAAGGCCGGCGGGATCAAGATTGACTGAGGCGGCCGCGGGTTCGTCGTTCGGCGATGCGGCGGCGGCGCGGTATCGGGTCGGCATCGCGGGCGCCGGCGCGATCGCGCTGGCCAGCGCGGCCTGGCTGAGCCGGGCCGGCCACGGCGTGATGCTGTGGTCGCCTGGTGGAACGGGCGCCGAGGCGCTGCGCACGCGCGCGCTGACGGTCGAAGGCCTGCAGCCCTGCGCAGTCGCGGTGGAGGTGGCCGACGATGCGGCCCAGCTGTGCCGCGCATCGGACGTGCTGCTGATCGCGCTGCCGCTCAACGGCCACCGGCGCGTGATGGATGCGTTGCTGCCGTGGCTGCGCGAGGGGCAGGTGGTGATCGTGAGCGCGATGGGATCGCTGTCGTCCCTCTATCTGCACGAGCGCGCGCGGCGCGCGGGCAAGGCGCTGACCGTGGCCAGCTTCGGCACCACGGTGCTGACTGCGCGCCGGGAGTCGGATGCGCAGGTCCGGATCATGACGCGGCGCAAGGCCATCGGCGTGTCGGCGCTGCCGAGTGCGCAGACCGCGGCCTGCGTGGCGCTGTGCAGCGCGCTGTTCGGCGACGGCTTCTTCGCGCAGGCCAATGCACTGGTCAGTGCGCTCGTGAACGTCAATGCGGAGTCCCATGGCCCGCTCGCGATCTACAACTGGACGCGCATCGAGCGGGCCGAGCACTGGCCGCAGTACCACTGCATGACGCCCGCGGTGGCGCGGGTGATCGAAACGCTGGACGGCGAGCGGCGCGCGCTCGCGAGCGCCTTCGGCATCGAGGTCGGCACCATCGAGGACCATTTCGCGAAGTCCTTCGGCACCGCATCCGCGCGCCTGGCGGACATCGCGGCCGAGCTGCATGCGAAGCGCGGCGGGCCGCCGGGGCCGACGCGCACGGACACGCGCTACGTGGCGGAGGACATGCCCTTCGGCCTCGCGTTCGTGGAAGCGCTCGGCCGCATCGCCGCCGTGCCGACGCCGGCCACGCGCACCATCGTCGATGCCGCCTCGCTGATCGGCGGCGTCGACTACCGGCTGCAGAACGATCTGCTGGAACCGCTGGGGCTGGCCGGCGAAACGGTCGCCGGCCTGCGCGCGCGGCTGGACTGACTCATGCCGGAAAGACCGGCTCTCCGAGGTTGAGCATCAGCCGGTTGGCCCAGGCGAAGAGCGCCACCGAATGGATCAGGTCCAGGATCTCCAGCTCGGCCAGGCCGGCTTGCCGCAGCGCGCGGATGTCCTCGGCCGCGATCTCGTCGGGCGCCGATCCGAGCCGCACCGAGAAGGCGACGATGGCCTTCTCGCGCGCCGTGGTGCCGGCCGACGAGGGCTCGGTGAACACCTGCTCGATCACGTCGCTGCGCTTGGCGAGCTGTTCGAAGCGTTGCGCGTGAACCGAGGCGCAGTAGACGCAGCCGTTGACGCGCGACTCGACGGTGGCGCCGAGTTCGCGCTCGGCGCGCGGCATGCCGCCGGGCGCGAACATGATCGCGTTGAAGGCGATCGACCGCTGCATCAGGATCTCGGGCTGATGGGCCAGCAGCAGGAAGTAGGGCGAGCTTCGGGCCTGCGCGCTCATCTCGTCCATCGCGGCCAGCTGCGCCGGCGTGGCGGTGTCGAGGTTCACCACGTCCAGCCAGGGCTTCCATGCGAGCACCTCGGTGGTGAAGCCGTGGATGCGGATCGGCTCGCTCATGGCGCCACCTCCGCGGCGGCCATCGCCTGGAGGCCCGCCGCGAGGCGGACCTGATAGGACAGGAAGGCGATCAACTGACCCAGCGCGACGATGGCCGGCGTCGTGAGGCCGCATGCGGCGAGCGACTGCAATGCGGCGCGGTCGCCTTCGATGGGCCGCTGCATGAGCCGGCCCGCGAAGCCCAGCATCGTGCCGAGGCGCGGGTCGGCCAGCGACGACAGCGCGCCGCGCTCGACGGCATCGAGCACCTGCGGCTCGGCGCCTTCGGCCACGAGCCGCTCGCGGTAGTGGCCGGCCAGGCTGTCGGCTTTCGCGACGCGGCAGGCATGCCATGCGACCAGCAGGCGTTCGATCACCGAGAGACCTTCGACCGTCGGCGAGAACATCGCCTCCAGGCTGCCCTGCGTGGCGGCGATGACCTTGGGCCGTTGCTGCCGCACGTCCCAGGTCGGCTGGCCCGCGGCGAGCGGCACGATGGCGTCGATCAGGTCGACGGCCGGCGAGGAAGAAGTTGCGGATGTCATGGCGTGTTGTAGCGGGTGCTTTCGGTTCGGGGATCGCGTGCCGGCCCGGGCGGTGCGGCGGGCACCCACTCGTCGCCGAACAGTTCCGGTTCGTCGTAGGCCTCGAGGCGCGCGAAGTGGTGCTCGAAGTCCTCGCGATAGAACAGGCTGGCCATGCCGCCGGCCAGGCGCCGCGCGCCTTCGCTGATCGCGGGGATGTCGCCCGACACCGTGCCGTGCGAGAGCGCGGCCGGATAGCAGAAGCAATGGATGCGGTCGAGCCCGGGGCATGTGCCCGCGCTCTTTTCCTGGAACTCGAAGACCGGTCCCAGGTCGGGCGAGTCGGACAGTTCCTGGTCGTCGTCGCCGGGCGCGGGCGCGAAGCGATCGCCCCATGCGCGCACGTGGGGTGCAATGGCGGCGAGCTCGGGGCGGTTCTGCCAATCGACCTGGAAGCCGGTGGAGACGATCAGGAAGTCGAAGATGAATTCGCCCTTCGGCGTCGATGCGCGCAGCACTTCGCCGTCCCACGCGATCCGCTGGATCGGGCAGCTCATGTTGAAGCGCGCGTTGGGATGGCGCGAGACGCGCAGCGTGCTGCCGTGCGGCGGCGGCGTGTTCGACACGTTGATGTAGTGGCGCACGCGCCATTTGAGTTCGTCGGGCAGGTCGTAGTGTCCCTGCGTCAGCCCCGGCACGCCGGCGCCCTTGCCCTTGTTCACGCGCGGCAGGTCGTCGCGGCGGATCAGCAGGTCGACGCTCTGCGCACCGGCCTCCAGCGCAGTGGCCGCGCTGTCCATCGCCGACGAGCCGGCGCCGACCACGCCCACGCGCAGGCCGGCCAGCTGCGCATAGTCCATTTCGTCGGAAGAATGCGCCCATTTCGCGCGCGGCAGCGCGCTGGTGAAGGCCGGGATCGCGGGGCCGCCAAGACCATCGCGGCCGGTGGCCAGCACGACGCGGCGCGCCAGCACGTGCTCGTTGCCCGCCGGCGTGCGCAGGTCGAGGCGCACCATCGCGTCGGCGCGCGGATGCACGCCGGTGATGGCGATGTCGTTGCGCACGTCGACCGACATCACGCGCCGGTACCAGCGCAGGTAGTCCATCCATTGAAGGCGCGGGATCTTGTCGAGCGCGGCCCAGGCCTCGGCGCCGTACTGCGCTTCGAACCACGCGCGGAAGGTGAGCGCGGGCAGGCCCAGCGCGGGGCCGGTGAGTTCCTTGGGCGATCGCAGCGTCTCCATGCGGGCCGTGGTCGCCCATGGGCCTTCGCAACCCGCGCTCGAGCGATCGAACACCGCCGCCTGGATGCCCTGCTGCGAAAGAGCCGCCGCCGCGGCCAGGCCGGCCTGGCCGCCGCCGACGATGGCCACGTCCAGCACGCGCTCGCCGTCGTGCCGGCACGCCGGCATCCAGGAGCGCGCGGGCCAGCCCAGGCACTCGAGGTCCTTGGCGAGCCGTTGTTCGAGCGCGGCAAGGCCGCCGGGCCGGGGCGGTAGGGCGAAAGCAGGGTCTGTGGTCATCTTGCAAGGGCTTGGGTTCGACCGAGGCGCAGGGCGGCTGCTTTCGCGGCCCGCGCTCGTGGGGTCGATTGTCGCGGATGGAATTTCGGGATCTGCGTCCGCGGCGCAGCGGACGGATTAAGAAGCGGCAGAGGTAACGCACCCGCAGAAAATTCTCTCCCGGATTGGGCCGCTTGATGTCCGCGTTCGAGAAGTGCTGCAGCCGCAGCGACAGCTCGTGCTGGCCGCGCGCGCCGAAGTTGCGGCCGGTGCCGATCTGTTCGGTGAACTGGAAGGCCGTGCTGAATTGGCGATGGCGCCGATCTGCGTGTAGCCGTGATGGCCCGGGCCGCTGGCTTGCGGCGCGCGCCATTGGCTCAGGAAGAAGTCCCCGTAGAACGACAGCGGGCCGCCGAGGACCGACGGCCCATAGGCCCACGGCGTCACGAGACCCACTTCCATCGCGTTGGTGCCCGTGTCGCCGTGCGGTGCGCGGCCTGCCTCGACGTAGATGCCGTTGGATTGATCGTCAAACGCTGCAGCGCAGGCGGACAGCGACAGCAGTCCGGTGAACACCAGGGCCCTGGCGCATGTCGACATCGTCCGTGCTCAAGGCTGGACCTCGGTGATCTTGGCGCCTTGCACCGAGACGCCGGCTTCCAGGCCCACGTTGGTCAGCACGAAGCCGACGACGGGCTGCCGGATCGTGTTGGTGTCGATGCTGCCGTTGGCGCCGATGGTCGCGGCGGCCACGGTGGCATCCGCGCCGGCGGTCCAGCCCTTGCTGTTGCGGAACTTGTTCAGCGCCTCCTCGGAATTGAACAGATAGATCACCGCCTTCGATTGCGCGCCGGCCTGCAAGCCGATCGAACCCGCGGTCGTGCTGTAGTAGGCCTGCGTGCGGCCGTTCACGCGCAGCGCGCCGCGGCCGTACTCGGCGCCGACGCCCAGGCTGGCACCCACCACCGACGGGAACACCAGCACGCCTCTGGCTCGGGCCACCATGTCGCGCGAGCCCGCCACCGAGTCGTACAGCTTGGACAGCGAGGCATCGACCTGGGCATCGATGGATGTGCGCGAGGAGGTGCTGCTCGCATGGTCGGCCGGGCGCGTGGTGGTGCAACCGACGAAGGCGATGCTGCAGGCGGCCAGTGCGGTGGCGCTGCAGAAAGTTCGGAGACTCGAGGGTTTCATGATGTCCTTCCTTTGACGAAGCAGATGGGAACGATGAGCGTGGCTGCCGACGAGGCAGCGCGATCAAATGCTAGATCGCTGCGCACGCGGTCGAAGCGACAAGGGAAGACGGCCTACGCAAGCTTGCGGCGCCATGGAAGGCGCCGATGCCTGTTTTCTGCGGCGCTGGGCTGACCATCCGAGGCCGAGTCCCTGCGGGCATCGCGGCACCGAAGGCAATGCTGGCTCAGGATGGGGAATTCTTCCTACATACCGGCGTGCGCGCGGCGTCGACCTTCGCATGGATGCAAAGCAAAGCAATGAACGCCGAGCAGCACCGCTGCTCGAACAAAGCAATCATGGGTGGGCCTGAGAAACATACGGAACTGGAAAGACTTCGCAGGATGCTCCACAGCGCGGAGGCGGCTGTGGCCGACTGGCGCGAACGGCTCATCGAGTCGCTGGGTGACCGGATGTGCGGCAGCGGGCAGGGACCGGCGCCCGAGGACCTCGCAACCCTTGCAGCGCTGCAGGCCGAGGAACAGCGCGCCAGGGCCATCCATGCACTGTGCCTGATCTGGGCCGTGGCGCCGTCCGATGTACGCTCGGCGGTCGAACCGACTCCTTCAGGCACGCTCCATGGCCACATCCGCTTTCGAACCCGATGACGATGCCGACGCCTCGGGCATGCGCCGCGGCCTGACCAGCTACGGCGACGCCGGCTTCTCGCTGTTCCTGCGCAAGGCCTTCATCAAGGGCGCGGGCTACACCGACGCCGCGCTCGACCGGCCGGTGGTCGGCATCGCCAGCACCGGCAGCGCGTACAACCCGTGCCACGGCAACGTGCCGCAGCTGATGGAGGCCATCCGGCGCGGCGTGATGCTGGCGGGCGGCCTGCCGATGGACTTCCCGACCATCTCCATCCACGAGAGCTTCTCGGCGCCGACCAGCATGTACCTGCGCAACCTCATGTCGATGGACACCGAGGAGATGGTGCGCGCGCAACCGATGGACGCCGTCGTGCTGATCGGCGGCTGCGACAAGACGGTGCCGGCGCAGCTCATGGGCGCAGCCTCCGCGGGCATCCCCTCGATCCAGCTGATCACCGGCTCGATGCTGACCGGCAGCCACCGCGGCGAGCGCGTCGGCGCCTGCACCGACTGCCGGCGCTACTGGGCGAAGTACCGCGCGGGTGACATCGACGCCGATGAAATCGCCGACGTGAACGACCAGCTGGTGGCCAGCGTGGGCACCTGCTCGGTGATGGGCACGGCCAGCACCATGGCCTGCATCGCCGAGGCGCTCGGCATGACGATGCCCGGCGGCGCGTCGCCACCGGCCGTCACCGCGGACCGCATCCGCATTGCCGAGCAGACAGGTGCGCAGGCGGTGCAGATGGCGCGCGACGGCCTGACCATCGACAAGGTGCTCACGCCCGCCGCGTTCGAGAATGCGATGCGGGTGCTGCTGGCGATCGGCGGCTCGACCAACGGCATCGTGCACCTGACGGCGATCGCGGGCCGCATGGGCCTGGACGTCGACCTCGATGCGCTGGATCGCATGGGGCGCGAGACGCCCGTGCTGCTCGATCTCAAGCCCTCGGGCCAGCACTACATGGAGGACTTCCACAAGGCCGGCGGCATGGCGACGCTGCTGCGGGAGCTCAAGCCGCTGCTGAAGCTCGATGCCATGACCGTGACCGGCCGCACGCTGGGCGAAGAGATCGACCGCGCGGGGCCGGGCTTCGTGCAGGAGGTGGTGCGACCGATCGCCGACCCGATCTATCCCCAGGGCGGCATCGCCGTGCTGCGCGGCAACCTGGCGCCCGGCGGCGCGATCATCAAGCAGTCCGCGGCGGACGCCGGCCTGATGGAGCACGAGGGCCGCGCCGTGGTCTTCGAGAACGTCGAGGACCTGGCCCTGCGCATCGACCGCGACGATCTGGACGTCACGCGCGACGACATCCTGGTGCTCAAGAACATCGGCCCCATGGGCGCGCCGGGCATGCCCGAGGCGGGCTACATCCCGATCCCGCGCAAGCTCGCGCGCGCGGGCGTGAAGGACATCGTTCGCATCTCCGACGGGCGCATGAGCGGCACGGCCTTCGGCACCATCGTGCTGCACGTGACGCCCGAATCCGCCATCGGCGGACCGCTCGCCCATGTGCGCAACGGCGACCGCATCCGCTTGAGCGTGGCGAGGCGCGAGATCACGCTGCGCGTGCCCGATGGCGAACTGGCGCGCCGTGCCGCCGAATCGCCAGTGGCCGAGCCGACGGCCGAACGCGGCTATCGCAAGCTCTTTCTGCAGAGCGTGACGCAGGCCGACCGGGGCGTCGATTTCGATTTCCTGCGTGCGCCGAAGACGCTCGGCAAGGTGCCGCGATAGACAGGCGCGGCGCTTCTCGCGCAGGCGAAAGACTTGCCTGCAAATCGATGAAAAGCGCACGCCGCGCGGCTGCCGAAAACGCGCCGCAGGCGTACGATGGCACAAGCCGAACACACCATGTTCGATCCGGGCAAAGCTCATGAAGACGCGTTTGGTACTGGGTGCGCATGCAGCGGCAGCCATGATCCTGACCTGCATTCCTGCGAGCGGCCAGAGCATGCAGCAGGCCGATTCGCCGATCGCCAGCGAGCAGCTGGAAAGCGACTACCGCGTGATCGCCGCGCGCTGCGGGACACCGGCCTTCGAGAAAGCCTTCACCCGTCGTTCGAAGGCCGCCGTCGCCGCCGGCCTGGTCGTGAAGGGCCGGGATCCCGTCGCTGTCGAGAAGAACATCACCGCCCTGCGGCGCAACCCGATCGTGCTGGTGTCGGCGTCGGCCGATTGCCCTGCCCGCCTGGCCCAGCTGAACGAACTCCTGAAGAGCCGCAACGGCCTGATCAAGGCCGCGCATGAGCGAGGCGCTGCGCGAGGGTCCCGCTGAAACGAAAAAAAAACGGGCCATGCTCGGCGCATGGCCCGGTCCTTCGGGTGCCCGGCTGTTTACAGCGAGGCTTGGTTGAAGCCGCGCGCAGCGGCACGGGCCTCGGCGCGAACCGCGGCGCGGTCGACGTTGCTCGCCAGGATCGGCGCCACGCCAGCCGATGCGCCTTCCGCATACGGGTCGGCGCTGTGCGCGGCGGCGACGGCTTGCGAGCGGATCGTTGCGCGGTCGACGTTGCTGGCCAGAACCGGCGCCACGCCAGCCGATGCGCCTTCCGCATACGGGTCGGCACTGTGCGCCGCGATCACGGCTTGCGAACTCACTTCGGCACGGCTGTTGGCCGAAACGAGGGGATGCACGCCCTCATAGGTTTCGGCTTGCGCACCGGCCACGGCGAGAAGCGAAAGGGCTGCGGCGGCGATGATCTTCGAGGTCTTCATTTTCAATGTCCTTCAAATGCTTTTGGATGATTCGAACCGGTCTTGGGTGGGTCACCGTCCCTTCGGGGGCGGCCACCTCGCTCGGTGCCCTGTTCACCCAGATCCGCCGTGTGGCGGGTCTGTGGGTGAATTGTGCGCTGAGAACTAGGTGAAAACCCTAGGTAAATCGAATCGCGGTGTTCATACGCAGGAAACAATCGACCGAGGGCAAACCCTAGTCTGGGGGTCGATTCTTTGGTGGGAATGAGGAGGCGTGTCGGACAAGGCCGCGTCTTGGCGCGCCTTCGTCCTCAGCCGCCGAAGCGCGGCGCGGGCAAACCCGTGGCGTCGGTGCGAACGGCGAACAGGCCGCCGGCCTCCGGCTCGGCCTCGCGTTGCGCGGGCGTGAGATCGCTGGTCGCGCTGCTGATGAACAGCGTGCGCAGGTCCGGGCCGCCGAAGGCGCAATTGGTGATGTGGCGGGTGGGCAGCTTCACGCGGCACAGTTCGGCCGCGCTCACCGGGTCGTGGCAGCTCACGCAGGCGCCGCCCCAGTGCGCGATCCAGAGCCGGCCGGCGGCATCGGTGGTCATGCCGTCGGGCAGGCCGTCGCCGTGCGCGAAGCGCAGCCATTCGCGCTTGCCGCTCGGCGTTCCGGTCGCCATGTCGAAGTCGTAGGCGAAGACGCGGCCTCTCACCGTGTCGTTGAAGTACATCGTGCGGCCGTCGGCCGACCAGGTCGGGCCGTTGGTGACCGCGAAGCCGTCGTCGTGCCGGCTGCAGCGGCCGTCCGGATCGAAGCGATAGAGCGCACCGGTCGGTGCCTTGCAGGCGAAGTCCATCGTGCCGCCCCAGAAGCGGCCCTTCGCATCGCACTTGCCGTCGTTGAAGCGGTTGGCCGTGCGCTCCGGTTCAGGCTCGAGCAGATACCGGGGCGGGACCTCGGCCGCGGCAGGATCGAACAGCGCGAAGCCGCGGCGCAGCGTGACGATCAGGCCCGGGTCGCCGGCGCGCTCGGCAACCGCCGAGATCTCCTCGTCGAAGCTCCAGCTGGTGCGCATGTCGCTCGCCGGATCGATGCGATGCAGCCGCCGCTCGAGGATGTCGACCCAGTACAGCGCCTGCTCGCGCTGCGACCACAGCGTGCCCTCGCCGAGCGTGGCTGCGGCGGGCCAGATGCAACGGGGCGCTTCGAGAATCGACGGTGCAGATGACGAGGGATTGGTGTTCAAGCAAGTCTCCTGGGGTATTTGTCCTTTGCGGGAAACACCGCGGATCTGGCTCTGCCAGTCCGCCGGTGTTGCCCCCTGCAAGGGGGTGCAGAGCCACACGAAGTGGGCGAGGCTGGGGGTGAGTTTCATACTTCTGGGTCTAGGCGGCGTCCGTAGGCCTTGAGGCTCGCGGCTTTGAGCGCCTTCATCATCACCTTCGCCGCGGGCGACAGCAACCGGTCCGTGCGCGTGATGATGCCGAACGCATCCATGTGGCAAGGCATCTCGAGCGGCAGCACGGCGACGATGCCGTGCGACGCGTAGTAGTGGGCCACGTCGGTGGCCAGCACCGCGATCAGGTCGCTCTGCTGCAGCATGCGCGTGATGAACAGCAGCGCAGCCGTCTCGATCACGTTGATCGGCGGCTGCACGCCTTCTTCCTGGAACATCAGTTCGAAGCGGTGGCGCAGCACGCTGCCGGCCGGCGGCACGATCCAGCCGGCCGACACCACGTCGCGCAGGCCGAGCCCGCTCGTGCCGAGCAGCGGATGCCCGGGGCGCACCAGCGCGCAGACCGGCTCCTCGGTCAGCGCCTCGTAGCGCAGCTGCGACTTGTCGTGCTCGGCGAAGAGGCGTGCCACCAGGATGTCGAGCTTGCCTTGCTCGAGCCGTTCGAGCAGCACCGGGCTGGTCTCGATCTCGAGCGCGATGCGCAGCGTGGGCTGCTCGCGCTTGACCGCCGCCACCGCCGGCGGCAGCAGCGTGAGTCCGGGCGCGGTGATCGCCCCGACGTTGACCTGGCCGAAGCGCCCGGCCTTGAGCGCCGCGACCTCGTCATGCGCCTGGTTCAGGCTGGCGAGCGCGCCGCGCGCGTGGCGGATCATCGCCTCGCCATACCAGGTCGGCCGCATGCCGCGCGGATGGCGCTCGAACAGCGAGACCTCCAGCACATCCTCCAGGTCCTTGAGCAGCTTCGAGGCCGCCGGCTGCGTCATGTTCAGCACCTGGGCCGCGCGGTGGATGTTGCCTTCCTCGGCGAGGGCCACGAGCAGCAGCAACTGCCGGGTCTTCAGACGCGCACGGATGAACCAGTGCGTGTAGTTGGTCATGGGGTTTTCCTGAATGCGGTTTTCGATATCGATTCGATCCAAAGAATGATTGGAAAGATATAGGTGCGATTCCTACACTCGCCGCACCTTGAAGCGCAGTGACCTCCAGCAGAACGCCCGGCAGTACATCAACGGCCGCTGGGAGACCGGCGTGACCACCGGCATCAGCGAGAACCCCTCCGACACGCGCGAGGTGGTGGCCGAGTACGCACGTGCCGACCGCAGCCAGACCGAGCTTGCGATCCGCGCGGCCGTCGATGCCTTCGCGCACTGGAGCCTGAGCACGCCGCAGCGGCGCGCCGACGTGCTCGATCGCATCGGCGGCGAGATCCTCGCGCGTTGCGACGCGCTGGGCGCGCTGCTGGCCCGCGAGGAGGGCAAGACGCTGGCCGAAGCCGTCGGCGAAGCCACCCGCGCAGGACAGATCTTCAAGTTCTTCGCCGGCGAGGCCCTGCGCGGCGGCGGCGAGATCCTGGCCTCGGTGCGGCCCGGCGTGCAGGTCGACGTCACGCGCGAACCGGTCGGCGTGGTCGGCCTCATCACGCCCTGGAACTTCCCGCTCGCCATCCCGGCCTGGAAGATCGCGCCGGCCCTCGCGCACGGCAACAGCGTGGTGTTCAAGCCGGCCGAACTGGTCCCGGCTTGCGGCTGGGCGCTGGCCGAGATCATCAGCCGCGCCGGCTTGCCGGCCGGCACCTTCAACCTCGTGATGGGCAGCGGCCGCGAGGTCGGGCAGACGATCGTCGACAGCCCGCTGGTCGATGCCATCAGCTTCACCGGCTCGGTCGCCACCGGCGAGCGCATCCTGCAGGCCGCGGCGGCACGGCGCGCCAAGGTGCAGCTCGAGATGGGCGGCAAGAATCCGCTGGTGGTGCTGGCCGATGCCGACCTCGACCGCGCGGTCGATTGCGCGCTGCAGGGCGCGTACTTCTCGACCGGCCAGCGCTGCACCGCATCGAGCCGGCTGATCGTCGAGGCGCCGGTGCACGATGCCTTCGTCGTCCGCCTTCGCCATCGGCTCGCCGCACTCAAGGTCGGCCATGCGCTGGAGCGCGGCATCGACATCGGCCCGGTGGTCGACCGCCGGCAGCTCGAACAGAACCAGGCCTGGCTCGCGATCGCGAACGACGAAGGCGCCGAGCACGTCTGTGGCGGCGAGTTGATCGAGCGGCCGACGCCCGGCCACTACATGAATCCTGCGCTGTTCCTCGCGCGGCCGGAGCACCGCGTGGCGCGCGAAGAGATCTTCGGCCCGATCGCCTGCGTACTGCGCGCCGACGACTATGCGCATGCGCTGGCGCTCGCCAACGACACGCCCTTCGGCCTCTGCGCCGGCATCTGCACCAGCTCGCTGGCGCAGGCCACCCACTTCAAGCGCCATGCCCGGGTCGGCATGACGATGGTCAACCTGCCCACCGCCGGCGTCGACTACCACGTGCCCTTCGGCGGGCGCCGCGCATCGAGCTACGGACCGCGCGAGCAGGGCCGCCACGCGGCGGAGTTCTACACCACCGTCAAGACCGGCTACGTGCTGGCCTGAGCGCAGGTGCCGCACCGGAGTTTTTCACCACGCCAACCAGGAGACACCATGAAACTGAACCGTCGCACTCTCACCGTGGCGCTCGCCAGCGCCTCGCTGTCCTCGCTGCTGCCGGCCACGGCCTTCGCGCAGAAGAAGCTGGTCCTGGGTTTTGCCCAGGTCGGCGCCGAAAGCGAATGGCGCACCGCCAACACCGAGTCGATCAAGTCCTCGGCCCAGGACGCGGGCATCGAGCTCAAGTTCTCCGATGCGCAGCAGAAGCAGGAGAACCAGATCAAGGCGATCCGTTCGTACATCGCGCAGAAGGTCGACGTGATCGCGTTCTCGCCGGTGGTCGAATCGGGCTGGGAACCGGTGCTGCGCGAAGCCAAGGCCGCGAAGATTCCCGTGGTGCTGACCGACCGCTCGGTGGACACCAAGGACGACTCGCTCTACGTCACCTTCATGGGCTCCGACTTCATCGAGGAAGGGCGCAAGGCCGGCCGCTGGCTGGTCGAGAAGATGAAGGACCAGAAGGGCGACGTCAACATCGTCGAGCTGCAGGGCACGGTGGGCTCGGCGCCGGCGATCGACCGCAAGAAGGGCTTCGAGGAAATCATCAAGTCCGATCCGAAGTTCAAGATCATCCGCTCGCAGACCGGCGACTTCACGCGCGCCAAGGGCAAGGAGGTGATGGAAGCTTTCTTGAAAGCCGACGGCAAGAAGATCAACGTGCTCTTCGCGCACAACGACGACATGGCGATCGGCGCCATCCAGGCCATCGAGGAAGCGGGCCTGAAGCCGGCCAAGGACATCGTGATCATCTCGATCGACGGCGTGAAGGGCGCGTTCGAGGCCATGATGGCCGGCAAGCTCAATGTCTCGGTCGAATGCAGCCCGCTGCTCGGGCCGCAGCTGATGAGTGCGGTGAAGGACATCAAGGCCGGCAAGACCTTGCCCAAGCGCATCGTGACCGTCGAAAGCATCTTCCCCATGGAAGTGGCGGCGGCTGAGTTCCCGAAGCGCAAATATTGAGCACACCCCCAGGCTTGCCCACTTCGTGTGGCCGCCAACCCCCTTGCAGGGGGCAACACCAGCGGACCGGCAAAGCCGGATCCGCGGTGTTCCTGGAACTGAATACAACGGAGACTCTTCAATGAAACGCAACTTCCTCAAGACCCTGCTCGCTGGCGCCGCGTTCGCGCTGATCGGCCTCGCGCCGCCGGCCCAGGCCCAGGACAAGGGTCTCATCGCCATCTCGATGCCGACCAAGTCGTCGGCGCGCTGGATCGCCGACGGCGCCAACATGGTCAAGGACTTCCAGGCCAAGGGCTACAAGACCGATCTGCAGTACGCCGACGACGACATCCCCAACCAGTTGGCGCAGATCGAGAACATGGTGACCAAGGGCTCGAAGGTGCTGGTGATCGCCGCCATCGACGGCACCACCCTGTCGGACGTGCTGCAGAAGGCGGCCGACAAGGGCGTCAAGGTGATCGCCTACGACCGGCTGATCAGGGGCTCGAAGAACGTCGACTACTACGCCACCTTCGACAACTTCCAGGTCGGCGTGCTGCAGGCCGGCTACATCGAGAACGCGCTCAAGCTCAAGGAAGGCAAGGGCCCGTTCAACATCGAGCTGTTCGGCGGATCGCCGGACGACAACAACGCCTTCTTCTTCTACAACGGCGCGATGTCGGTGTTGAAGCCCTACCTCGACAGCGGCAAGCTGGTGGTGCGCAGCAAGCAGATGGGCATGGACAAGGTCTCGACCCTGCGCTGGGACGGCGCGGTGGCGCAGGCGCGCATGGACAACCTGCTGTCGGCCTACTACACCAAGGACCACGTCGATGCCGTGCTGTCGCCCTATGACGGGCTGTCGATCGGCATCATCTCGTCGTTGAAAGGCGTAGGCTACGGCTCGCCGCAGCAGCCGATGCCGGTGGTGACCGGGCAGGATGCCGAAGTGCCGTCGATCAAGTCGATCCTGAAGAAGGAGCAGACTTCGACCGTGTTCAAGGACACGCGCGAACTCGCCAAGGTCACGGTGAACATGGTGGACGCGATGCTGGCCGGCAAGCAGCCCGAGGTGAACGACACCAAGACCTACAACAACGGCGTCAAGATCGTGCCCTCGTACCTGCTCAAGCCGGTGAGCGTCGATGCCTCGAACTGGAAGCAGGTGCTGGTCGACAGCGGCTATTACAAGGACAGCCAGTTCAAGTAGAAGGAGACAGGGTGCAGGACGTCATTCTGGAGATGCGCGGCATCACCAAGACCTTCCCCGGCGTGAACGCGCTGGACAACGTCAACCTCGCGGTGCGCGCCGGCGAGATCCACGCGGTGGTCGGCGAGAACGGCGCCGGCAAGTCCACGCTGATGAAGGTGCTGAGCGGCGTCTACCCCTGCGACTCCTATGCGGGCGAGATCCATTTCGAAGGCGAGCTGCGCCGCTTCAGGGGCATCGCCGACAGCGAGAAGATCGGCATCATCATCATCCACCAGGAGCTGGCGCTGGTGCCGCTGCTCTCGATCGCCGAGAACATCTTCCTCGGCAACGAGACGGCCAAGGGCGGCGTGATCGACTGGTTCGCCGCCTATGCGAAGACGCGCGCGCTGCTGGCCAAGGTCGGGCTGCGCGAGCCGCCGACGGCGCTGGTCACGCACCTGGGTGTCGGCAAGCAGCAGCTGGTCGAGATCGCGAAAGCACTGTCGAAGGAGGTCAAGCTCCTGATCCTCGACGAGCCGACCGCGAGCCTCAACGAGAGCGACAGCGATGCGCTGCTGGCGCTCTTGCTCGAACTCAAGGCGCAGGGCATCGCATCGATCCTGATCTCGCACAAGCTCAACGAGATCGCCAAGGTGGCCGACTCGATCACCGTGCTGCGCGACGGCGCGACGGTGGAAACCATGGACTGCCGCGGCGAAGGCGTCAGCGAGGACCGCATCATCCGCGGCATGGTGGGCCGCGACATGGCGCACCGCTATCCGCAGCGCACGCCGAAGATCGGCGAGACCGTGTTCGAGGTGCGCGACTGGCGCGTGCACCATGCGCAGCACGCCGATCGCGAGACGATCAAGGGCGTGAATCTGCATGTGCGGCGCGGCGAGATCGTCGGCATCGCCGGCCTGATGGGCGCCGGCCGCACCGAGTTCGCGATGAGCGTGTTCGGCCGCGCCTGGGGCCAGCGCATCAGCGGCTCGGTGTGGATGCACGGCAAGGAGGTCGACGTCTCGACCATCCGCCGCGCCATCGACCACGGCATCGCCTACGTCACCGAGGACCGCAAGAGCCTGGGCCTGCTGCTGGACGAGGACATCCGCAAGAACGTGACATTGGCCAACCTCGCCGCGGTGTCCGACGGCGGCGTGATCGACGAGGGCCGCGAGTTCAAGGTCGCCCAGGACTATCGGCGCATGCTCAACATCCGTTCCGCCGGCGTGCAGCAGCAGGTGGTCAATCTGTCGGGCGGCAATCAGCAGAAGGTGGTGCTGGGCAAGTGGCTGTTCGCGCGGCCCGAACTGCTCATGCTCGACGAGCCGACGCGCGGCATCGATGTCGGCGCCAAGTACGAGATCTACACGCTCATCGACCAGCTCGCGAGCGAAGGCAAGGGCATTCTCATGATCTCATCCGAACTGCCCGAACTGCTCGGGATGTGCGACCGCATCTACGTGATGAACGAAGGGCGCTTCGTGGCCGAGTTTCCGGCGGCACAAGCATCGCAGGAAAAGATCATGCGCGTCATCGTCGCCTCGGGGAGTTCTGTCCATGCAGCGTGAGCCCGAAGCCGCCGTGAAGCCGGCCGCACCAATCACGACGCCCGTCGCCACTGCGGCCGCCGCCGAGCACGCGGGCTTCCTCAAGAACAACCTGCGCGAATACGGCATGCTGATCTCGCTGGTCGCGATCATGGTGCTGTTCCAGGTGCTGACCGACGGCACGCTGATGCGGCCGCTCAATCTCACCAACCTGCTGCTGCAGAACAGCTACATCGTGATCATGGCGCTCGGCATGCTGCTGGTGATCGTGGCCGGCCACATCGACCTGTCGGTGGGCTCGGTGGCCGGCTTCATCGGCGCGCTGGCCGCGGTGCTGATGGTGGAGTACGACTGGAATTTCGTGCCGGCCTGCATCGTCTGCCTGATCGCGGGCGGGCTGGTCGGCGCGGCGCAGGGCTGGTTCGTGGCGTTCTTTCGCATCCCGTCCTTCATCGTCACGCTGGCCGGCATGCTGGTGTTCAAGGGGCTCACGCTGGCCTTGCTGGCAGGGCAGTCGGTCGGGCCGTTCCCCGAGGTGTTCCAGAAGCTGAGTTCGGGCTTCGTGCCCGACGTGCTGGGCGGTGAAAGCCTGCGCACCACCTCGCTGTTGCTGGGCGTGGCGGCCGCCGCAGCGCTGGTCTTCTTCAAGCTGCGCGGCCGCGCCAAGCTCGCGAAGTACGGCATGGCGCAGGAGCCCTATGCCTTCTTCCTCGGCAAGAACCTGTTCTTCGCCGCGATCATCGTTCTGCTCTGCTACCTGCTCGCGACCTACAAGGGCCTGCCGAACGTGCTGATCGTGATGGCGGTGCTGATCGTGGCCTACGATTTCGTCACCAACCGCACCACGGTCGGGCGGCGCATCTACGCGCTCGGCGGCAACGAGAAGGCGGCGCGGCTGTCGGGCATCAAGACGCAGCGGCTGGCCTTCCTTACCTTCGTCAACATGGGCGTGCTGGCCGCGCTGGCGGGCCTGGTGTTCGCGGCGCGGCTCAACACCGCGACACCCAAGGCGGGCCTGGGCTTCGAGCTCGACGTGATCGCGGCCTGCTTCATCGGCGGCGCCTCGGCCTCGGGCGGCGTCGGCAAGGTGATGGGCGCGGTGATCGGCGCCTTCGTGATGGGCGTGATGAACAACGGCATGTCGATCCTCGGCATCGGCATCGACTACCAGCAGGTCATCAAGGGGCTGGTGCTGCTGGCCGCGGTCTTCATCGACGTCTACAACAAAAATAAAACATGACCGAAGCCCTCGCCTTTTTGCAGGCGCCGGTGCTGTCGCTGACCGGCATCCACAAGCAGTTCAACGGCGTGCCTGCGCTGCGCGACGTGGCGCTCGCGCTGCGGCCGGGCGAGATCCATGCGCTGATGGGGCAGAACGGCGCGGGCAAGTCGACCCTGATCAAGGTGCTCACCGGCGTCTACACCGCCGACAGCGGCGAGATGCGGCTGGCGGGCCGTGCGATCCGGCCGGCCTCGCCGCTGGAGGCGCAGCGCCTGGGCATCAGCACGGTCTATCAGGAAGTCAACCTGTGCCCGAACCTGTCGGTGGCCGAGAACATCTTCTCGGGCCGCTATCCGCGCTGCGGCCCGGCGCAGGGCTTTCGCATCGACTGGGCGAAGGTGCACCGCGATGCGCGCGCGCTGCTGGCGCGGCTGGAGGTCGATATCGACGTCACGCAGCTGCTGTCGAGCTATTCGGTGGCGGTGCAGCAGATGGTCGCGATCGCGCGCGCGCTCGGCCTGTCGTCGACGGTGCTGATCCTCGACGAGCCGACTTCGAGCCTGGACGACGACGAGGTCAAGAGCCTGTTCGCCGTGCTGCGCCGGCTGCGCGGCGAAGGCCTCGCGATCCTGTTCGTCACGCATTTCCTGAACCAGGTCTATGCGGTGTCGGACCGCATCACGGTGCTGCGCAATGGCGGCTGGGTCGGCGAATGGGCCGCGGCCGATCTGCCGCCGCAGGCGCTGATCTCGGCCATGGTCGGTCGCGAACTCGCGGCACAGGCCACCGGCCATGCGCAATTGCCCGTCATCGACGAAGCCGCGCGGCCGGTGCTCGAGGCCCAGGCGATCGGGCAGGCCGGCCAGCTGCAGCCGGTCGACCTGCGCGTGCGCCCGGGTGAGGTGGTGGGCCTCGCGGGCCTGCTGGGTTCGGGCCGCACCGAACTCGCGCGCCTGCTGTTCGGCCTGGCCGTGCCCGATTGCGGCAGCCTCAGCGTGGACGGCGTCGCGGTCACGTTCGCCAACCCGGCCGATGCGGTGCGACACGGCTTGGCGTTGTGCCCCGAGGAGCGCAAGACCGACGGCATCGTGGCCGAGCTGTCGCTGCGCGAGAACATCGCGCTGGCGCTGCAGGCGCGGCGCGGCATGCGCAACACGCTGTCGCGCGCCGAGCAGACCGCATTGGCCGAGCGCTTCGTCAAGGCGCTGGGCATCAAGACGGCCAGCGTCGACACGCCGATCGGCCTGCTCTCGGGCGGCAACCAGCAGAAGGCGCTGCTGGCGCGCTGGCTGGCGACCGGGCCGCGCCTGCTGATCCTCGACGAGCCGACGCGCGGCATCGACGTCGCGGCCAAGCAGGAAATCATGGACGAGATCCTGCGCCTGGCGCGCGGCGGCATGGCGGTGCTCTTCATCTCGTCGGAGATGAACGAGGTGGTGCGGATCTCGCACCGCATCGCGGTGCTGCGCGAACGGCGCAAGGTGGGTGAGCTGCCCGAGGGCAGCAGCGAGGACGCGGTGTACGACCTGATCGCAGCGGAATCATGAAGACCCCCGCCTCCGAAACCGTCGCCCGCGCGTTCCACCACCGCCTCGCGTGGCCGCTCGTGACGCTGTTCGTGCTGCTGGCCATCAACGCGATCTTCAACGCGAGCTTCCTGCACCTGGAATGGCGCGGCGGCCATCTGTACGGCAGCCTGATCGACATCCTGAACCGCGCGGCGCCGCTGGTGCTGGTGTCGCTCGGCATGACGCTGGTGATCGCGACACGCGGCATCGACATCTCGGTCGGCGCGGTGGTGGCGATCGCGGCGGCGCTGGCCGCCTGGATGATCGGCGGTTCGCTGGTCGTCAGCAACGGCGCGGCGGCCGAGGTCAGCCGCTTCCCGATGTGGATGGCGATCCTCGCGGCGCTCGGCGCGGCGCTGGCCTGCGGCCTGTGGAACGGCCTCCTGGTGGCGCGCGTCGGCATGCAGCCGATCATCGCGACGCTGATCCTGATGGTGGCGGGCCGCGGCATCGCGCAGCTGATCACCGGCGGGCAGATCATCACGATCTACTACAAGCCCTTCTTCTTCATCGGCAGCGGCTATCTGTTCGGGCTGCCGTTCTCGGTCTATGTCGCGGCGCTGGTGTTCGTGCTGCTCTATCTCGCGATCACTCGCAGCGCGCTCGGCCTTTTCATCCAGGCGGTCGGCATCAACCCGAGTGCCGCGCACGTGGCCGGCGTGCGGGCGCGCCGCATCATCCTCAGCGCCTACATGTTCTGCGGCTTCTGCGCCGGCGTGGCGGGCCTCCTGATCAGCTCCAACGTCAAGAGCGCCGACGGCAACAACGCGGGGCAGCTGCTGGAACTGGACGCGATCCTCGCCGTCACGCTTGGCGGCACGCTGCTCACGGGCGGGCGCTTCAGCCTGGTCGGCAGCGTGATCGGCGCATTGATCATCCAGACGCTGACCTACGCGATCTACTCGCTGGGCGTGCCGCCCGAGATCAACCTGGTGGTGAAGGCCGTCGTGGTGTTCGCGGTGATGCTGGTGCAGTCGGCCGAGTTCCGCGCCAGCCTGCGCGTGCTGGTGCAGCGGCCGGTGCGTGGGGCTTTGAAGCCATGAGTGCACTGATCTCGCGTCCCACAGAAACCGCCGCGCCTGCGACGGTGCCCCGGCCTGCACGCGTGCGCCTCAATCCCAGGCACCTGCCGCTGGCCGCCACCATCTCGCTGTTCGTGCTGATGGGCACGCTGGGCTCGGTGCGCTACGACGGCTTCTTCTCGCTGCAGGTCTTCCTGAACCTGCTGATCGACAACGCCTTTCTGTGCATCGTCGCGGTCGGCATGACCTTCGTGATCCTGTCGGGCGGCATCGATCTGTCGGTGGGTTCGGTGATCGCGCTGACCACGATGGTCTCGGCCGCATTGGTCGAGAAGCAGGGTTGGAGTCCGGCGATCGTGATCCCGCTGGTGCTGGCGATGGGCACGCTGTTCGGCGCCTTCATGGGCGTGCTGATCGAGCGCTTCCGGTTGCAGCCCTTCATCGTGACGCTGGCCGGCATGTTCCTCGCGCGCGGCCTGTGCTATCTGATCAGCATCGATTCGATCAGCATCACCAACGAGACCTATTCGGCGCTCTCGCAGTGGCGGCTGCCGGTCTGGGGCGATGCGTCCATCTCGCTGTCGGCGCTGATCGCGCTGGCCGTGGTTGCGCTCGGTGTGTTCATTGCGCATTGCACACCCTTCGGCCGCACCGTCTATGCGATCGGCGGCAGCGAGCAGTCGGCGCTGCTGATGGGACTGCCGGTGCGCAGCACCGTCGTCGGCGTCTACACGCTCTCGGGCTTCTGCTCGGCGCTGGGCGGCGTGGTGTTTACCTTCTACATGCTGTCGGGCTACGGCCTGCACGCGGTCGGCCTCGAGCTCGATGCGATCGCGGCCGTGGTGATCGGCGGCACGCTGCTCAGCGGCGGCGTCGGCTACGTGATCGGCACGCTGTTCGGCGTGCTGATGCTGGGCATCATCCAGACGCTCATCTCTTTCGACGGCACGCTGAGTTCGTGGTGGACGCGCATCGTGGTCGGTGCCTTGCTCTTCGTCTTCTGCCTGTTGCAGCGGCTGTTCACCGCGCGCAGCGCGCGGCGCGGCTGAGGTCGGCCGCTCCTCTTCGTCTCTCACAGAAAAGTCCACGCATGCCCGACACCGCGAAGAAGAAGCTGCGCTCCACCGAATGGTTCGGTGCGGCCGACAAGAACGGCTTCATGTACCGCAGCTGGATGAAGAACCAGGGCGTGCCCGACCACGAGTTCGACGGCCGGCCGATCATCGGCATCTGCAACACCTGGTCGGAGCTCACGCCCTGCAACGCGCACTTTCGCAAGATCGCCGAGCACGTCAAGCGCGGCGTCTCCGAGGCCGGCGGCTTCCCGGTCGAGTTCCCGGTGTTCTCCAACGGCGAATCCAACCTGCGGCCGACTGCAATGCTCACGCGCAACCTTGCGAGCATGGATGTCGAGGAAGCGATTCGCGGCAACCCGATCGACGCCGTGGTGCTGCTCACCGGCTGCGACAAGACCACGCCGGCACTGCTGATGGGCGCCGCGAGCTGCGACGTGCCGACCATCGTCGTCACCGGCGGGCCGATGCTCAACGGCAAGCTCGAAGGCCGCGACATCGGCTCGGGCACGGCCGTGTGGCAACTGCACGAAGCGATGAAGGCGGGCGAGATCGACGTCCACCAGTTCCTCTCGGCGGAGGCGGGCATGTCGCGTTCGGCGGGCACCTGCAACACCATGGGCACCGCGTCCACCATGGCCTGCATGGCCGAGGCGCTGGGCGTCTCGCTGCCGCACAACGCGGCCATTCCGGCGGTCGATGCGCGGCGCTACGTGCTGGCGCAGATGTCGGGCATGCGCATCGTCGAGATGGCGCGCGAAGGGCTGGTGCTGTCGAAGATCCTCACGCGCGCGGCCTTCGAGAACGCGATCCGCACCAACGCCGCGATCGGCGGCTCGACCAATGCGGTGATCCATCTGAAGGCGATCGCGGGCCGCATCGGCGTGCCGCTCGAGCTCGAGGACTGGACCCGCATCGGCCGCGGCACGCCGACGCTGGTCGACCTGATGCCCTCGGGCCGTTTCCTGATGGAGGAGTTCTATTACGCGGGCGGCCTGCCTGCCGTGCTGCGCCGCCTCGGCGAGCATGGCCTGCTGCCGCATCCCGATGCGCTCACGGTCAACGGGCAGTCGCTGTGGGACAACGTGCGCAACGCGCCCAGTCACAACGACGAGGTGATCCGCCAGCTCGACAATCCGCTCATCGAGGACGGCGGCATCTGCATCCTGCGCGGTAACCTGGCGCCGCGCGGCGCGGTGCTCAAGCCCTCGGCCGCGTCGCCCGAATTGCTGCGGCACCGCGGCCGCGCGGTGGTGTTCGAGAACTTCGAGCATTACAAGGAACGCATCGTCGACGAGACGCTCGAGGTCGACGCCAGCTCCGTGCTGGTGATGAAGCACTGCGGCCCCAAGGGCTATCCCGGCATGGCCGAGGTCGGCAACATGGGCCTGCCGCCGAAGCTGCTGCGCCAGGGCATCAAGGACATGGTGCGCATCTCGGACGCGCGCATGAGCGGCACCGCCTACGGCACGGTGGTGCTGCACGTGGCGCCCGAGGCGGCCGACGGCGGTCCGCTGGCCGCGGTGCGCGACGGCGACTGGATCGAACTCGATTGCGAGCAGGGCCGCCTGCACCTGGACATCGGCGACGACGAACTGAGGGCGCGGCTGGCTGCGCTGCAGGCCGACATGGCGCCGCCCGGTGGCGGCGGCTATCGGCGCTTGTATGTCGAGCACGTGCTGCAGGCGGACGAGGGCTGCGACTTCGACTTCCTGGTCGGCTGCCGCGGCGCGGCCGTGCCACGCCATTCGCATTGATCCATCGACCCGGACTTTCACCATGACCTCTTCGACCCCGCCCCGCTACCGCGGCATTTTTCCGGTCGCGCCGACCCCCTTCACCGAGCGCGGTGAACTCGACCTCGCCAGCCAGAGGCGCTGCATCGATTTCATGATCGACGCGGGCTCGGACGGCATCTGCATCCTCGCCAACTTCTCCGAGCAGTTCGTGCTGTCGGACGACGAACGCGAGCTGCTGACCCGCACCGTGCTCGAACACGTCGCCGGCCGCGTGCCGGTGATCGTCACCACCACCCACTTCGCAACCCGTGTCTGCATCGAGCGCAGCCTGCGCGCGCAGGCGATGGGCGCGGCCATGCTGATGGTGATGCCGCCCTACCATGGCGCCACCTTCCGCGTGCCCGAGCCGCAGATCTTCGACTTCTATGCGCGGCTGTCCGATGCGGTGGACGTCCCGATCATGGTGCAGGACGCGCCGGCCAGCGGCACCGTGCTGTCGGTGCCCTTCCTCGCGCGCATGGCACGGGAGATCGAGCACCTGGCGTACTTCAAGATCGAGACTGCCGGCGCGGCCGCGAAGATTCGCGAGCTGATCCGCCTGGGCGGCGACGCGATCGAAGGTCCGTGGGACGGCGAGGAAGCCATCACGCTGATGCCCGACCTCGATGCCGGCGCCACCGGCTCGATGACCGGGGGTGCCTATGCCGATGGCCTCCGGCCGATCCTCATGGACCATCTCGCAGGCCGGCGCGAAGAGGCTTTGGTGCGCTACCAGCAATGGCTGCCGCTGATCAACTACGAGAACCGGCAGGCCGGGCTGCTGGCCTGCAAGGCCTTGATGAAGGAGGGCGGCGTGATCGATTGCGAAGCGCCGCGCCATCCGCTGCCGGCGCTGCATCCGGACACGCGCGCGGGACTGATCGAAACCGCGCGCCGGCTCGATCCGCTGGTGCTGCGCTGGGGCCGCTGAAGGCTTCGCCCGCTCAGTCCTTGCCGGTCCAGAAGCGGCGCGCCTGCGCGATCTTGGCCAGTGCCTCGCCGCAGGCCTGTGCGCTCGCTGGCTGGCGCGCGGCCAGCCAGCCGGCGGCGAACCATGCGCGGCCGTCTTGCGCGGCCGCGTCGCGGTAGGCGGCGATGGCCACGGCGTTGTCGTTGTGATTGCCCAATGCGTCCTGGGCCGGGTGCAGATCCTCGAGGTAGCGCCGTGCCTTGCGCTGTCCGAACAGCGGCGCGACGAACTCACCCAGGTAGCGCAGGCGCTTGAGCCGCTTGCGCACGCGGTGCTGTTCGAGCGCCGAGAGCGCCTCGAAGCGCCGGCCGTCGCGCACCACCTGGCGGTGCAGCTTCGAGAGGCGTTCGCGCAGCAGCTTGCGCACCGGACTGCCGTGCTGCGCCGAGGGCGCGGCGGGCGGCAAGGCGGCTTCGATCAGGCCCATCAGCGCATTCTGGAAGGGCGCAGCGCGCACCACCTCGCGCGCCTCGAGGGCCATGCCATCGGGTGGCTCGGGCCATGTGATCGAGGGGCCGCCCGCCGCCTCGACCAGCGGTTGCACGATCTGCAGCAGGCGTTCGCGGTCACGCTGCCGGCCGAGCGCACGGAAGGTGTCCGCCAGCACCGGTTCGCACGACGGATCGAGGCCGGGTGCGAACGCGGCCATCTCGCGCAGCGCGGTGCGCAGGCGCCGGATGCCGATGCGCAGTTGGTGCACATGCTCGGCGTCCGGGCTGCCCGCTGCGACCTCGCTGGCGTTGGGAAGAATCTGTGTCAGGCAGCTGTTCAGCACGGCGCGGAACAGTTCCTCGCCACCGGGTTCGCCATCGAATTGCGGTGCGGCGGCGTGAACCGGTTCGCCGTGCGCGGCGCCGCGCGACAGCTGCTGCGCACGCTGCGACTTGGACACCGTGTCGAGCCAGAGCCCGTAGCGGTTGCGCCAGCGCCGCGCGAGTTCGAGCAGCGCCTGCGGACTGCCGCGCTTGAGTTCGATCTCGAGTTCGCGCACCGGATGCGAGCGCTCGCCGGCCTGCACCTCGCCGCGGTCGAAGGCGAGTTCGAGCAGCGCGTCGCCGGTGCGCATCTCGCGCGTGGTACGCCAGACGTCGGTGCCGTAGAGCGGGACCAGTTCGGCATGAGCTGCATCGTGGCCCGCCTTGCGCAAGGCGCGGTCAATGCGGTCGCCGACCGGCGTGCCGGCATGCCGCAGCGCCGACGGCACGGGCTGGTCGCTGGCGCGCTCGGTCGGGATCTCGACGTTGTGCTCGTGGCGCTGCAGCGGGCCGTCCGATGGCGCCTTGGCGGTCTGAACCCACGCATTGCCTTCGCGCCGCAGCCGCAGGACCACATGCGCGGCCGCCAGCGCGCCGTCCGCCGTGTCGAAATAGTGGGCGCGCAGCCGCGTGCGCTGCGAGCGCCCGCGGGCAACCGCCGCTTCGAGCGGCTTGCGGTACCGCGGATCGACCTGGAACTTGAGTTCGAATTCGATCACGGTGCCGTACACGCACGTCGCTGCGCGTTCCTCAATCGAGTTCGCTGACCTGCATCGACAGATCGAACAGCTTGGACTTGCTCGCGTAGTAGCGGTCGAGGCGCCACTCCCGCAGGATGTCCATGGCAAGCTGGAAGCTCTTGTAGTCGAGCGTGTACAGCGTGACCAGTTCGAAGCTGCGCTCGGATTCGAGGGCGAGCACGAGCCGGGCGAGGACCTGGGCCGACTCGTTGGTCGGGTCCGTTTCAATGAATCGGCGCGCGACCTTGATGGCATTCATGGGAGCTTTTCCTCGGTTCAGACAGGCCCATGACTATAGCCAGCGCCGTGCCACGCTTTATGACAGGCGCGTGACAAAGTAGGGCATAGGTTTGCCCTGCCGGACGCTCACTGCATGGGGCGCATGGGTTGCATAGGTTGCATAGGTTGCATAGGTTGCATAGGCTGCATCGGTTGCGCCTGCATCGGCATCGGCTGCTGCATCGGTCGTGCCTGCTGCATCGGTGCGGAGATCGGTGTGACGGTCTCGCGGATCAGTCCGCCGCCCATCACGCTGCCTTCGATTTCCGTCCTTCCGGTGCCGCGCACGCGGGCTTCGCAGGCGGCGCGGTCGTCGGCCGTCTGCTGCAGGGTGCATCGTGCCAGGGCGTTCTGTTCGTAGGTCTGCGGCGACGCACTGACGAGCCCGCCGCGCCGTGCGGCCTCGCGGGCCGCGCCGGCTTCGCGCAGGCAGGCGGCGCGGTCCTGCTGGATGCCGTCGCAGACGGCGCGCTCGCGCTGCATGCGGGCGTCGGAACCCGGTCCGCGCAATGGCTCGGCCGCGAAGCCGGGCGCGGCACTGGCGAGACCGGCCGCGGCGAACAGGACGGCCAGGCTCGAACGAAGGGTAGCTTTCATGGGATCACTCCTAGATGTGCGGCGCCACGCGCCAGGGATGCCGCAGTGTGGCGGTGGCCCGGCCACCCGGGTTGTGGGACATCAGGGGCGCTTGGCTTGGCGTGGAGACGGAGATTCGTGTGGGACATGTCCGTCAGACTGACACGAACTCATCGGGCGCCGGACTGTTGCGCGCGGCATGCCGGCCTTGCCGGACAAGGCCGCGCGCTGCGAAGCAGTTCAGCCCGCGGCGATGCGGCGGGCGAGGTGCGCGAGCGCTTCCTCGACCTGGTCGACCAGGATCAGCGACAGGTCACCCGGCCGCAGCCGGTCGAGCGCGGTGTCGATGGCGATGAACTCGCCGCGGATCTCGTCGATGGCGCGCGTGCGCTGCGCGCCTTCGAGACCTTGCCGAAGCAGCGCCATGACTTCGCCGTCGGCGCGGCCGCGCTGCGCCGCGTCCTGGTAGAGGATCACGTCGTCGAAGGCCTGGCCGAGGATGGCGGTCTGGTCGCGGATGTCGCAGTCGCGCCGGTCGCCGGCGCCGCTGATCACCACCGAGCGCTTCTTCGCCGGCATGGTGTCGACGGCGGCCACCAGCGCGCGCATCGCGTCGGTGTTGTGGCCGTAGTCGGCGATCACGGTGGCGCCGCGAAAGTCCATCACGTTGAAGCGGCCGGGCACGCCGGCGGCGTCGTTCATGAAGCTGGCGAGGCCGCTGCGGATGGTGTCCCAGTCCAGGCCCACGGCCCAGGCCGCGGCCACCGAGGCCATCACGTTGTCGACCTGGAAGCCGATGGTGCCGTTGCGCGTGATCTGCACATCGCGCAGCGGAATGCGTTCGCGCCACGAGCCCTCGGCGGCGACCAGCGTGTCCTGGTCGACGTAGACGGTGCGCTTGCCCTGGGCGCGGTGCGTGGCCATCACCGGGTGCTGGCGGTCGGCCGCGAAGAAGATCACGTGGCCGGGACAGCTGGCCGCCATCGCGGCCACGTTCGAATCGGCCGCGTTGAGCACCGCGTAGCCGCCGGGCGCCACGTTGCGCACCACCACGCGCTTGAGCACCGCGAGGTCCTCGACGGTGCTGATGTAGTTCAGGCCGAGATGGTCGCCGCTGCCGATGTTGGTCACCACCGCCACCTGGCAGCGGTCGAAGCCCAGGCCCTCGCGCAGCACGCCGCCGCGCGCGACCTCGAACACGGCGGCATCGACGTCGGGGTGCAGCAGCACGTTGCGCGCGCTCTTCGGGCCGCTGCAGTCGCCGCTGTCGGTCTGGCGGCCGTCGACCCAGACGCCGTCGGTGTTGGTCATGCCGGTGCGCAGGCCGCTGGAGGCAAGCAGGTGGTTGATCAGCCGCGCGGTGGTGGTCTTGCCGTTGGTGCCGGTGACCGCGACCGTCGGGATGCGGCCGTCGTCGCCGTGCGCGAAAAGCGTGTCCATCACCGCTTCGCCGACCGCGCGGCCGCGGCCGAAGGAGGGCGAGATGTGCATGCGCAGCCCGGGCGCGGCGTTGACCTCGACCACGCCGCCGTGCTGCTCTTCGAGCGGGCGCAGCACGTTCTCGCAGACCATGTCCACGCCGCAAATGTGCAGGCCGACCATCTGCGCCGCATCGACCGCGCGCGCCGCGACCTCGGGATGGACGGTGTCGGTCACGTCGGTGGCGGTGCCGCCGGTCGAGAGGTTGGCGTTGTTGCGCAGCACCACGCGCTGGCCGCGCGCGGGCACGCTGTCGGGCGCGAGGCCTTGCGATTCGAGGCGGCCGATCGCGATGTCGTCGAGCCGGATCTTGGTCAGCGAGGTCGCATGGCCTTCGCCGCGCCGCGGGTCCTGGTTGACCGCATCCACCAGTTGGCGCACGCTGTTGCGGCCGTCGCCGATCACCTGCGGCGGGTCGCGGCGCGCGGCGGCGACCAGCCGGTCGCCCACCACCAGCAGGCGGAAGTCGAAGCCGGGCAGGAAGCGCTCGACCATCACCTCGCCATACGCCGCGGCCGAATCGTGGGCCGCGAAGAGCTGTTCGCGCGTCGTGATGTTGACGGTGACGCCCTTGCCCTGGTTGCCGTCCTGCGGCTTCACGACCACCGGCAGGCCGATCTCGAGCGCCGCGGCCCAGCCGTCCTGCGCATCCTTGACCGGACGCCCCAGCGGCACCGGCACGCCGGCCGCGTTGAGCAACTGCTTGGTGAGTTCCTTGTCCTGCGCGATCGCCTCGGCCACGCCGCTGGTGCTGTCGACCTCGGCGGCCTGGATGCGGCGCTGCTTGGAGCCCCAGCCGAACTGCACCAGGCTGCCGCGCGTGAGGCGCCGGTAGGGAATGCCGCGCGCGACGGCGGCGTCGACGATCGAGCCGGTGCTCGGGCCGAGGCGCTCGGACTCGTCGAGTTCGCGCAGTTCGGTGATGGCCGCGGCCGCATCGAAGTCGGTGCCGGCCAGCGCGGCATCGATCAGTTGCTTGCCCAGCTCGACCGCACGCCGGCCGACGGCTTCCTCGCAGTACTGCATCGTGACCTGGTAGACGCCTTCCTCGACCGTGCGCGAGGTATGGCCGAAGCTCGCGGCGCATCCGGCCTGCGACTGCAGCGCGACGACCGCGTTCTCGAGCACGTGCGCGAGCGCGAGCGGCTGGCCCAGCACGATCGGATGCAGCTCGCCGATGGTCGGGAACAGCGCGCGCAGCCGGGCCTCGAAACCGGGCAGCCGCTCGATCGCGTTCTCGTCGCCATGGCAGGCCACGACGGCCTCGATGCAGGTGTGGCGGCTCCAGAGATTGGGGCCGCGCAAGGCGCGAATGCGGGTGACTTCCATGGCGTGGGTGCCGGCGAGCGCTGCGCCGGTCAGTTGAGTTGTTGTTCGGGCGCGAGCAGGGTCTGCGACAGCTGCAGCGAGGCGAGTGCCGCATGCAGGTCGGCTTCGAAGGCTTCGACGCCGGCGCCGATCAGGTTCAGCGGGATGCCCAGCGCCCAGGCCGCGGCGACCGCAGCAAGAAGGCTTTCGAGGCTGACACCGGCGTGCGTCGCGCGCCAGATCGTCAGGCGGCCGAGGCCGGGCAGGAAGGATTCGCTGCTGCCGTTGGCGAGCACCACGCGGTCCTGCCGCACCAGCACGGCCTTGCCGCCCGCGCTTTGATGCTTGCCCACGGCTTCGGCCTGCGGGTCGACGGCATAGAGGATCACGTCGCCATCGCACAGCGGCGCGAGCCCGGCCACGCGCGGGTCGGCTGCGTTGAGCACCGCGGTGCCGTCGGGCAGCACCACGTCGACCTGGGTGCGCAGCACCTTCACCAGCTGGTCGCTTTCGGCGATGTCGAATTCGGCCAGCGCCTCGGCGCCTTCCAGGTCGGTCACGATGCCGACCGTGCAGCGGTCGTAGGCCAGGCCGTCGCGCAGGATGGTTTCGGCGCCGTTCTCGATCACCACCGCCTGCACCGCGCGGTTCACCAGCAGGCGATGGCCGGCTTCCCAGCTGGCGCTGTCGCGCGCATCGACGCGGCGGCGTTCGAGGAACAGGCCGTCGCGGCAGGCCAGGCCGGTGTGGCGGCCGCCGAGGCCGATCAGCCATGCGACCAGGCGCGCGAGCACGGCGGTGTCGCGCGAGCCGGCCACGCCGACGACCGGAATGCGCCCGGGCGCATCGTCCGGAAAGAGGTGGTCGCAGATCGCGCGGCCCACCGGGCGCGGCGAACCGACGGCCGGCTTCAGGTGCATCAGCAAGCCGGGACCGGCGTTGACTTCGACGATCGCGCCGCCCTGCGGCGCCAGCGGCCGGCCGATGTCCTGCGCCACCAGATCGACGCCCGCGATGTCGAGCCCGACCACGCGCGCCGCCAGCACGGCCGCATGCGCGACCTCGGGATGGACCTGGTCGGTGCAGTCGATCGCCATGTTGCCGTTGCGCTGGATCGTGACCACGCGGCCGGCGGCAGGCATCGCGGCGGCATCGAGATCCTGTCGCTTGAGTTCGAGCTGCAGCTTGGCGTCGGTCGCGACGTCGATGAAGTCGAGCGGGAATTCCTCTTCGACGCCGCGGCGCGGATCGCTGTTGAGCTGGCTGTCGATCAGCTGCGCCACGGTCGCGCTGCCGTCGCCGGTCACGGTGATGATCTCGCCGCGCGCGGCGGCGACCACCTGGCCGCCGACCACCAGCAGGCGGTGCTCGTGGCCGCGGATGAAGCGCTCGACCATCACGTCGCTGCCTTCGGGTTCGGCGACCGCGAAGGCGGCCAGCACTTCGTCGCGCGTGTGCAGTTCGAGCGAGACGCCGCGGCCGTGGTTGGCGTCCGAGGGCTTGACGGCCACCGGCAGGCCGATGTCCTCGGCGGCATCCCAGGCTTCTTCGGCGCTGGCCACGACCTGGCCTTCGGGCACCGGCACGCCGCAGCTGGCCAGCAGCGACTTGGTGAGCTCCTTGTCGCTGGCGATCGATTCGCCGATCGCGCTGGTGTAGTCGGTTTCGGCGGTCCAGATGCGCTGCTGGTTGGCGCCGTAGCCGAGCTGGACCAGGTTGCCGCTGTTGAGCCGCATGTGCGGAATGCCGCGGTCGGTGGCCGCGCTCACGATGCAGGCGGTGCTCGGGCCGAGGTAGCAGTCCTCGACCTTGCGCTTGACGGCATCGACGGCGCGCTGGACATCGGTGGCGCCGAAGGGATCGTTGTTGATCGCTGCCATCAGCAGGCGATGGCCCTCGGTCAGCGCGACGCGGGCCACCTGCTCGTCGCGCGCGCGGAACACCATGCGGTAGACGCCCTGCTGGGAGGTACTGCGCGTCTGGCCGAAGCCGGTGGGCATGCCGGCGAGGTTGAGCAGCTCGATCACGACGTGCTCCAGCACGTGGCCCGACCAGGTACCCTCGGTCAGGCGCTGGATGAAGCCGCCGCGCTCGCCGACGCCGCAGTGGTGCTCGATCAGCGCCGGCAGCAGCGTGGTCAGGCGGTCGGTGAAGCCGTCGATCTTGTTGGAGGGATGGTCTTCGAGCGCGCCCAGATCGAGCCAGACTTCCAGCACGGGGCGGTAGGTCCAGAGATTGGGGCCACGCAAATAGTTGACGCGCAGGAGTCGGATGTCGTCGAAACGGGACATGGAAACGTTCGATGTGCTTTGGCCGAGCACGGTGTCGCCTTCAAGCGCGCCCATGGTCATCGGTCAGAATCGGCGCCCGAGGAGCGCCATGAAGAGCCCATCGACGGCCCTGAAGTACAGAAACACAATGCAACATCACGATCCAGTCGGCACCCCGGAGGGCGAAGGAGGAGGGGCTTCAGACGCTCTGAAAAGCCGGCTCGTAGCCGCGGAAAACGTTTTGGCGAGCCTGCCGGTTGACCTCGATGGGGAACTTCGGTTTGCATCCGGTCAGTTGGCGTTGACCGATCGTCGCCTGCTGGCGCGCGACGCCGACGGCGCCTGGCGCGAGTGGCCCCTGGGAGAACCGGGCGGGCTGGCGCTGCAGTTCGCCGATCACGCGGGCGTCGGCACGCTCGACTTGGTAGATACCCGCGGTCGGCTGGCCCGCTGGCGCTACACGCTGGCCCATCAGGCCGCCGCACTGCGATTGCAAAAGCTGTTCGACCAGCGCGCGGCCGGCGTCGCCCAGGCGACAGCCGCAGCGGCCGAAGTCGACGACGGCCTGCCGCCCGAGCCCGAGATGCAGGCTCCGCCCTCGACCTGGGTGCTGCTGCGCCTGGCGCGCTTCGCCAAGCCCTATCGCAAGCAGTTGATCGCAGGCTTCCTGCTCACGCTGGCCTCCACCGCCGCCACGCTGGTGCCGCCCTATCTCACGATTCCGCTGATGGACGACATCCTGATCCCGTTCCAGAACGGGCAGAAGATCGCGGTCGCCAAGGTGGTGATGTTCCTCGGCGCGCTGCTGGCCGCGGCGCTCACGGGCTGGGCGCTGGGCTGGGCGCGAACCTACCTGCTGGCGCTGGTCTCCGAGCGCATCGGCGCCGACCTGCGCACCACCACTTACGAACACTTGCTCACCTTGCCGCTCGATTACTTCGGTGGCAAGCGCACCGGCGACCTGATGTCGCGCATCGGATCGGAGACGGATCGCATCAACGTTTTCCTTTCATTGCATGCGCTCGATTTCCTCACCGACGTCCTGATGATCGCGATGACGGCGGTGATCCTGTTCTCGATCAATCCGCTCCTGGCCGTCGTGACGCTGGTGCCGCTGCCCTTCATCGCCTGGATGATCCACGTGGTGCGCGACCGGCTGCGCACCGGCTTCGAGAAGATCGATCGCGTGTGGAGCGAGGTGACCAACGTGCTGGCCGACACCATCCCCGGTATTCGCGTGGTCAAGGCCTTCGCCCAGGAGCAGCGCGAAGCGCGCCGCTTCCATGCTGCCAACGCCTACAACCTGCAGGTCAACGACAAGCTCAACAAGACCTGGTCGCTGTTCACGCCCAGCGTGTCGCTCCTGACCGAGATCGGCCTCCTGGTGGTCTGGGGCTTCGGCATCTGGCAGGTGGCGCGCGGGCGCATCACGGTCGGCGTGCTGACGGCCTTCATCGCCTACATCGGCCGCTTCTACACGCGGCTCGATTCGATGAGCCGCATCGTCTCGGTCACGCAGAAGGCCGCAGCCGGCGCCAAGCGCATCTTCGACATCCTCGACCATGTGAGCAACGTGCCCGAGCCTGCCAACCCGGTGAAGGTCGAGCGCGTGCAGGGCCGCATCGAGATGAGCGATGTGGGCTTTCGCTACGGCAGCCGCGCGGTGATCCGCGACCTCGACCTCGTGATCGAGCCGGGCGAGATGATCGGGCTGGTCGGCCACAGCGGTTCGGGCAAGAGCACGCTGGTCAACCTGATCTGCCGCTTCTACGACGTGACCGACGGCGCCATCAAGGTCGACGGCACCGACATCCGTCGCTTCGCCGTCGCCGACTACCGGCGCCATGTCGGCCTGGTGCTGCAGGAGCCTTTCCTCTTCTTCGGCACCATCGCGCAGAACATCGCCTACGGCAAGCCCGAGGCCACGCGCGAGGAAGTCGTGGCCGCGGCGCGCGCCGCGCATGCGCACGACTTCATCCTGCGTCTTGCGCACGGCTACGACTCGCTGGTCGGCGAGCGCGGCCAGGGCCTGTCGGGCGGCGAGCGGCAGCGCATCAGCATCGCGCGTGCGCTCCTGATCGACCCGCGCATCCTGATCCTCGACGAAGCCACCTCCGCAGTCGACACCGAGACCGAGAAGGAAATCCAGAAAGCGCTCGACAACCTGGTGCAGGGCCGCACCACGATCGCGATCGCGCACCGCCTGTCGACCCTGCGCAAGGCCGACCGGCTGGTGGTGATGGACCGCGGCGAGATCGTCGAGGTCGGGCCGCACGATGCGTTGATGGAAAAGCAGGGCGCCTACTGGCGGCTCTACCAGGCGCAGCTCAGGCAGAACGACGACGAAAGCCCGGGCGCCGCCGACGAGCGTGCTTCCGTGGCGATGGCGCTCGGCGGCCATGCGGCCCATCCGGCGGGGAACGCATGAACGATTTCAACCTGGAGCGCGATGCCTTCGGCCGGCTGGTGCTGATCGATGCCGAGGGCCTGCGCCACGAAGGCGTGGTGCCGGTGCGCGCCTTTCCGCTCACCGCGCCGGCCGACGGCATTTCGCTGGTCGGCGGCGACGGCCGTGAATTGGTATGGATCGACCGCCTCGATGCATTGCCCGAAACCGCGCGCACGCTGATCGACGAGGACCTCGCCGCACGCGACTTCGCGCCGACGCTGCTGAAGCTGCACAAGGTGTCGAGCTTCGGCGTGCCCAGCACCTGGCACGTGAGCACCGACCGCGGCGAGACCCGCTTCGTGCTCAAGGCCGAGGAAGACATCCGGCGGCTGGACGACGGCGCGCTGCTGATCGCGAGCGCAAATGGCGTGCAGTTCCGCATCCCCGATGCGAAGGCGCTGGACCGCGGGTCGCGCAAGCTGCTGGAGCGCTTCCTCTGATCACGACAAGCGTGGCGGCCCCGGCGACGAGGTGTCTGGTCATCATGCAGCGCATCGTATCGGCGGTTGCGGCAAGCAGTGCCAAACTCGCGTCCTCGTCCGAAACGCGTCCGCATCATGCACACCACCGCACTCGTCCTGTTCTCCGGCGGCCAGGATTCCGCCACCTGCCTGGCCGATGCGCTCGAGACATACGAGCGCGTGGAAACCATCGGCTTCGACTATGGGCAGCGCCATCGCATCGAGCTCGAAGTTCGCGCCACGGTGCTTGCCCATCTGCGCGAGCGTTTTCCACGCTGGGCGCCGCGTCTCGGCGATGACCATCTGCTGTCGGTCGACGTGCTGGGCCAGATCAGCGCCTCGTCGCTGACGCAGGACATCGCGTTCGAGATGCAGGCCGACGGCCTGCCCAACACCTTCGTGCCGGGCCGCAACCTGCTGTTTCTCACGCTGGCCGCCGCGCTGGCCTACCGGCGTGGCCTGCAGGTGATCGTCACCGGCGTCTGCGAGACCGATTTCTCGGGCTATCCCGATTGCCGCGACGACACGATGAAGGCGATGCAGCTCGCGCTCTCCCTCGGCATGGAACGCCGCTTCCTCATCGAGACCCCGCTGATGTGGATCGACAAGGCGGCGACCTGGGCCATGGCGCATCGATTGGGTGGCGATGCGCTGGTCGAGCTGATCGTCGAGGACACGCACACCTGCTACCTGGGCGACCGCACGCATCGCCACGCCTGGGGCTACGGCTGCGGCACCTGCCCCGCGTGCGAGCTGCGCGCGCGGGGCTGGGAGCGTTACGTCGCGGTGAGCCGGTAGCGTCCCTGCGCGTCCGGCGCATCGGTGCCGCTCGCCTCGATGCGGTAGGCGGCCGTTGCGCCCTCGGCGTTGGGCCGCAGATCCCAGCGGCGCTGGTGGTGCGCGCCGAGCGTCGAGCGGTGGGCGATCGAGATGATCGCGCCCTTCGCTTTCGTGACCTGTGCGACCAGGCGCGCGTAGAGCGTCGCCTCGGCATCCTCGTCGAGCGCGCTGGTGGCTTCGTCGGCCAGCACCCACGCCGGCTTCTTGAGCAGCACCCGCGCGATCGCCAGCCGCTGCTGCTCGCCGCCGGAGAGCTTCTGGCTCCATGCGTCCTGCCGGTCGAGTTGGTCGGCGAGCTGCGGCAGCAGTGCATCGCGCAAGGCCTGTCGCAGGGCGTCGTCGCCGTAGCTGTCGGCCGGCTGCGGATAGGCCAGTGCGTCGCGCAGGCGGCCGTCGGGAAAGTAGGGTCGCTGCGGAATGAACATGGTGTCGGCCGGGATCGCCACCTGTCCGCGCGCATGCGGCCAGATGCCTGCGAGGCTGCGGAACAGGCTCGACTTGCCGCTGCCCGAAGGCCCGTGGACCAGCACCGAGTCGCCGGCCGCGACATGCAGGTCGGTACCGGCCAGCAGCATGCGGCCGCCCGGCAATGCGACATCGAGGCCGCGGGCGTCGAGGGTGTCCGGGCTGGCCGACGTGACCAGCTGCGTGTTGTCGGTCGACTGCTGCGTCAGACTCTCCTCGAAGCCGGCCAGCCGGTCCGTCGTGGCCTTCCAGACCGCGATCGACATGTAGTTGTCGACCAGCCAGCTGAGCGAATCCTGCACGCGGCCGAAGGCCGAATTGATCTGCATCAGCTGGCCCAATTGAATGGCGCCGCTGAAGTAGCGCGGCGATGCCACGATCATCGGAAAGATGACCGCGGCCTGGCCGAAGAAACTGCTGAACCAGGTGAGGTTCTTCTGGCTCTTGATCAGCGTGAAGTAGTTGCGCATCACGGCCGCGAAGCCGAGGTCCAGCTGGCGCCGTTCGACCGTCTCGCCGCCGTCGAGCGCGATCGCCTCGCTGTATTCGCGCACGCGCACCATGTGGTGCCGGAAGTTCGCCTCCAGCAATTGCTGCTGGAAGTTGAGCCGGACCTGGGGCCGGCCGATGTAGTGGGTGATCACGCTGCCCACTGCGCAATACAGCACCGCGGCCCAGACCATGTAGCCGCCGATGTGCCACTGGCCGCCGCCCAGGAAGGCCGGCACGCCGAAGTCGAGCGAGCCGCTCAGCGTCCAGAGAATGCCGACGAAGCTCACCAGCGTCACCAGCGCGTTGAACATGCCCATGCTCAGCGTCACCGTGTAGTTGGTGAAGAGGTTCAGGTCTTCCTGGATCCGCTGGTCGGGGTTGTCCGGCGCACCTTCGGCGCCCGGCGTGAAGCGCGACAGCTCGAGCCGGTAGAAGGCCTTATGCGCGAGCCAGCGCGCGAGGTAGTGGTCGGTCAGCCACACGCGCCAGCGCAGCTGAATGATCTGCGTCACGTAGAACTTGTAGACCGAGATGATGATGAAGATCAGTGCCAGCCAGCTGAACTTGAAGATCTGCTGCCAGAACACGGTGAGGTTGCGGTTTTGCAGCGCGTCGTAGAACACGCGATACCACTCGTTGAGCTGGACCAGCATGAAGACCGAGCCCAGGTTGAGCAGGATGACCCCGGCCAGCATGGCCCGGGCCTTCCACTTCTGGTCGGAGCGGAAATACGGCAGCGTGAGCGCGGTGACGCGGCGCACCGTCTGGAGGAAGGTCGTCTTGCGTTCGGAGGAGGTGGGCATGAAGAAGCCTTGCGCGGTCGGTGCGCCGTGGGATGGTCGTGATGACGCCATCGTAGCGGGCCCTTTCTTAGACGGGGCTGAAGCGCCTCGCCGGGCCGCGAAAAGGCTCAGCGCAGGTTGCTGATGCCGCTCGACACGTGCCCGGACGGCACGTGGCGCGCGGCCGCGTCGACATGGCCGGTCTGGTCGTCGAAGAAGAAGTCGGGCTCGAACTCGCGCAGGAACTCGCCCTTGGGCAGGCCGCCGAGGAACATCGCCTCGTCGACCTTGATGTTCCAGTTCATCAGCGTGCGGATCGCGCGCTCGTGCGCCGGCGCGCTGCGCGCGGTGACCAGCGCGGTGCGGATGCGCATCGCCGGGTTGCTGGCCTGCTGCAGCCGGTGCAGCGCCGCCAGCAGCGGCTTGAAGGGGCCTTCGGGCAGGGGCAGCAGCGCCTTGCTGGATTCGTGCTGCTGGAACGCGTCGAGGCCCTCGGCCTGGAACACGCGCTCGGCCTCGTCGCTGAACAGCACGGCATCGCCGTCGAAGGCGATGCGCACTTCGTTCGGATAGGCGTCGCTGGCCTGCACCGATTCGACCAGCACGCGCGCGGCCGGGAAGCCGGCGACGAGCGCTTCGCGCACATCCTCGGCATTGACTGAAAGAAACAGGTGCGCACGCAAGGGCCGCAGATAGCCGAAGGGCGGCCGGCCCTGCGTGAACACGCCGCGCTGCAGCGAGATGCCGTTGGCCACGCCCGAGCGGAACACGCGCATGCCCGAGACCGGATCGTTGCGCGACAGGATCACGACCTCGACGCGCTGATGGCCGTCGTCGTTGAAACGCATGAGCTTGCGCACCAGCGAATAGGCGATGCCCGGTTGCGCGGGCACGTCGAGCCTTTCGAGCTGCAGCTTCATGTAGCCCGCGTCGTCGCCCGATTCGAAGATGCGGTTCTCTTCCTCGAGGTTGAACAAGGCGCGCGACGAAATCGCCACCACCAGCTTGTCGTCGAGGGAGACGGCCATGGGCTACTTCACGAACTGGTTCAATTGAATGATCGGCATCAGCACCGCGAGCACGATCAGCATCACGACGCCGCCCATCGCGACGATCAGCAAGGGCTCGAGGATGGTGGCCAGATGCATCGCGCGCCGCTGCACTTCGGCGCCCAGCTGGTTGGCGACGCGTTGCAGCATCAGCGGCAGCGTGCCGGTCTGCTCGCCGAGGCGCGCGAACATCGAGACGATGCCGGGAAAGCGTTTCTTCTGCGCCAGCGCGGAAGCCAGTGGCGCGCCTTCGCGCACCAGCACCAGCGCGTCGAGCGCGTCGGCGCGCATGGCGCGATTGCCCAGGGTTTCGGACGCCGCCTGCAAGGCCCGCAGGATGGGCACGCCGGCGGTCGCCAGCATCGCGAGCGTGCTGGCGAAGCGCGCTGCGTTGTAGCCGCGCGAGAGTTTTCCGACCAGCGGCAGCTGCAGCCAGGCGGCGTCGAACTTCTCGCGGAACGCGGCGCGTGCCAAGGCCATCCGGGCGACGAGGGCCGCGACGATCACGCCGATCAGCATCAGCCATCCGTAGTTGCGCACGAAGGCGCTGAGCGACAGCATCGCCACCGTGAGGAAGGGCAGCGCGCGCTTGGTGCCGGCGAACACGTTGGCCACCTGCGGCACCACGTAGCTGACCAGGAAGATCACGATCACGATGGCGACCAGCGTCACGATGGCGGGATAGAGCGCGGCGCCGACCAGCTTCTGCTGCAGCGCCTGCCGCTGCTCGAGGTCGTCGGCCAGGCGTTCGAGCACCATGCCGAGGTTGCCGGTCTGCTCGCCGGCGCCGATGACGGCGGTGTAGATGGGCGAGAACTCGCGCGGATGCTGTGCCAGCGCGCGGCCGAACTGAGAGCCGGCATTGACCTCGGCGCGCAGCGAGGCGACGAGGTTGCGTTGGGCTTCGCTCTCGGCTTCCTCGGTCAGCGCGGTGAGCGCGCGTTCGAGCGGCAGGCCGGAGGACACCAGGCCGGCGATCTGCCGCGTCCAGACCGCGAGCGTGGTGGCATTGAAGACCCGTCCGCCGCCGAGCACGCGCTGCCAGCCGCGCGGCGCGGGCACGCCGCTTTCGACGCTGCCCACGGCCGTCACCGACAGCGGGATCAGCGCCTGCGCGCGCAGCATGCCGCGGGCATTGCGCGCGGTGTCGGCCTCGAGCACGCCCTTGCGGGGCTGACCCTGCTGGTCGATGGCTTCAAACGAATAAGCGGGCATCAGGCATTCTCCCCCAGGCTTGCTCGCTTCGCGTAGCCGCCAACCCCCTTCCGGGGGCGTTGCCTGCGGGCCGGCTGAGCCGGATCCGCGGCAACCCTGGCGAAGAGCGCTCGCGAGGGGCTTCGCGCTAGTCTCGGGTGACCCTCAGGAGTTCGGCGCGGGAGGTGACGCCGGCCTTGACGAGGCGTTCGCCGTCCTCGCGCATCGAGCGCAGGCCGCCGCGTTCGGCGGCGACGAAGATCTGGCTTTCGGGCGCGCGGTTGTGGATCAGCGACTGCACGGCGTCGTCGGCCACCAGCAGTTCGAAGATGCCGGTGCGGCCCTGGTAGCCGGTTTGCCCACAGACTTCGCAGCCCGCCGGCTGCGCCTCGCCGTCGGCCGAATGCACGGCGCAGACGGGGCAGAGCTTTCGCACCAGCCGCTGCGCCAGCACGCCGAGCAGCGAGGAGCTCAGCAGGAAGGGCTCGACGCCCATGTCGGTGAGCCGCGTCACCGCGCTCACGGAATCGTTGGTATGCAGCGTGGCCAGCACGAGGTGGCCGGTGAGCGAGGCCTGGATCGCGATCTGCGCGGTCTCGAAGTCGCGGATCTCGCCGATCATGATCACGTCGGGGTCCTGGCGCAGGATTGCGCGCAGCGCCTTGGCGAAGGTGAGTTCGATCTTGGCATTGACCTGGGTCTGGCCGACACCGGGCAGTTCGTACTCGATCGGGTCCTCGACCGTCATGATGTTGCTGCGGCCGGCGTCGAGCCGGCCGAGCGCGGCGTAGAGGGTGGTGGTCTTGCCCGAGCCGGTCGGCCCGGTCACCAGGATGATGCCGTGCGGCTGTCCGATCAGGTGTTCGAAGCGCGCCAGCGTGTCGCCCTGCATGCCGACGGCTTCGAGCGTGAGCTTGCTTTCGGTCTTGTCGAGCAGGCGCAGCACGGCGCGCTCGCCGTGGGCCGAGGGCAGGGTCGAGACCCGCACGTCGACCGCGCGCGTGCCGATGCGCAGGCTGATGCGGCCGTCCTGCGGCAGCCGCTTCTCGGCGATGTCGAGGTCGGCCATGATCTTCAGGCGCGAGATCAGCGCCGCGTGCAGTGCGCGATGGGGCTGCACCACCTCGCGCAGCGTGCCGTCGATGCGAAAGCGCACCGAGGAGGTCCGCTCGTAGGGTTCGATGTGGATGTCGCTGGCGCCGTCGCGCGCGGCCTGCGTGAGCAGCGCGTTGAGCATGCGGATGATCGGCGCGTCGCCGGCCGATTCGAGCAGGTCTTCGACCGCCGGCAGCTCCTGCATCATGCGCGAGAGGTCGGCGTCGCCCTGCACCTCGCTCACGATCGCCGCGGCGTTCGATTCGCCTTGCGCATAGGCGGCGCTGATGCGCTGTGCCAACTGCTCGGGCGCCAGCGTCTCGAAGGTCTTGACCGGGTACTTGCGCACCACTTCGCCGAGCGCGCTGCGCGGCGCGGTCCCCGGCATCCAGAGGGTGAAGGTGCCGTCGTCCGCTTCTTCCAGCAGCAGTTGCTGGCCGCGTGCGAAGGCGTAGGGCAGGGGGTAGCGCATCGTCGGGTCAGGGCAGTTCCTGCCGGGTCGACGGATCCGCGGTCGGCGGCAGCGCGCCCTTGAGCGGCGTGCTGCCCAGCGGTGGCTGCGGCGGCGCGGGCGGCGGGATCAGCCGCGTGCCCTCGATGCGGCGGCTCGAGTCGCCGCTCGGTGCTGGCGCCGGCGCCGGCATCGGCGGCGCGAAGGGGAACGGCGGCAGCACGGGCGCCGCGTTCACGCCGTTCAGCATCGGGTTGTCGGTCCTGGGTTGCAGGTCCTTCTGCATGGCGCGGATCGAGTCGTAGCGTTCGTTGGCCAGCGCCTCGCCCGATGCGTTGTCGCGGATCACGACGGGCCGCAGGAACACCATCAGGTTGGACTTGGTGCGGCTGCGCGTTTCGCTCTTGAAGAGGTTGCCCAGGATCGGCACGTCGCCCAGGCCCGGCACCTTTTCGTCGCTGCGCGAATACTCGTCCTGCAGCAGGCCGCCGAGCACGATGATGCTGCCATCGTCGACGATCACGTTCGATTCGATCGAGCGCTTGCTGGTGGTGGGGCCGTTGGGGTTGTTGGCGGTGGAAGCCACCACGCTCGACACCTCCTGGAAGATCGTCATCTTCACGCTGCCGTCCTCGCTGATCTGCGGGCGCACGCGCAGGGTCAGGCCGACGTCCTTGCGCTCGATGGTCTGGAAGGGATTGACGGTGTTGGTGGTGCTGCCGGTGTTGGTGTACTGGCCGGTCACGAAGGGCACGTTCTGGCCGACCACGATCTTGGCTTCCTCGTTGTCGAGCGTCAGCAGGTTGGGCGTCGACAGGACGTTGCCCTCGTCGTTGCTTTGCAGGAAGCGCGCCAGGAAGCCGAGCACGTACTGCCCGTTGACCTTGTGGCCTATGCCGAAATTGAAGCCGGTCGAGGGTCGCGTGGTCGGGTCGCCGGTTGCGAGGCCGACCGCGAGGTCGACGATGTTGGCGCCGGCCAGGCTCGAATTGGTGCCGATCACGCCGACGTTCCGGTTGCCGGCGCCGCCCAGGGCGCTCTGCCACTGGATGCCGAAGTCGGCCGCCTTGTCGGCATTGACCTCGACGATCAGGCTTTCGATCATCACCTGCGCGCGGCGGCCGTCGAGCTTGTCGATCACGGCCCGAAGCTGCCGGTACTGCGGCTCGGCGGCGGTAATGATCAGCGAGTTGGTCTGCGGGTCGGCCTGGATCTGGCCGCCGGTCGATGGCGGTGCGACGCCGTTGATCGGCGTGCTGGCCGCCGTGCTGGTGCCCTGCGAAGAGCCGCCCATTGCACTATTGGCCTGCGCGGCGGACTGGGTGCCGAGGCCGCTTTGCGGGGTGGCCGCGCCGCCGGCGCTGCTCCCGGCGCTGCTGCCGCCGCGCGCGTCGCTCGCCATCGCGGCGCGCAGTGTGGTGGCCAGGCGCACGGCGTCGGCGTTCTTGAGGTAGACGACGTAGATGTTGCCGGCTGCGCCGTTGCCGTTCTCGATCGGGGGGCGGTCGAGCTTGTCGATCAGCGTGCGCACGAGTTGGACGCGTGCCGGATTGGCCGCGCGCACGATGATCGCGTTGCTGCGCGGCTCGGCCAGCAGCGTGGTGCGGAACGAGGCGTCGGCGTTGCCCGGCGCTGCGACGGCCGGGCCCGTGCCGCTGCCGCCTTCGATCAGCCGCGTGACCAGCGGAACCAGGTCGGTGGCCACCGAGTACTTGAGCGGGATCACCTCGAGATCGGACGCGTTCGGCACGTCGAGCGCGGCGACGATGCGTCCGATGCGGCGCATGTTCTCGGCATAGTCGGTGATCACCAGCGAGTTGTTGCCGGGGTTGACGTTGATCGTGTTGTTGGGTGGGATCAGCGGGCGCAGCACCGGCAGCAGGTTGTTGGCCGATTCATAGTTGAGCTTGAAGACCTGGGTGACGATCTGGCTGCCGCTCACGCTCGCGGTGGCCGGCATCGAGGTGGTCACCGCGCTGCTCTGCAGCTTGGCGTCGGCTTCCGGCACGATCTTGTAGAGGCCTTCGGACTGCACGATCGCGAAGCCCTGCAGCCGCAGCACGGAGGCGAACTGGTCGAAGGCCGCGGTGGGGGAGATCGGGCGGTCCGTCTGCAAGGTGATGGTGCCCTTCACGCGGGGATCGACCACCACGTCGCGGCCGGTCACGACCGCCATGGTCCGGGCGACGGATTCGATCTCGGCATTGGTGAAGTTCAGCGTGATCGGCTCGCCGCGGCGCGGCGCGGTGGCTTCCTGCGCGAAGGCGGCCGGGATGCAGGCGGCGACCAGCATCTGGGCCGCGAGTGCGACCGTGCCGATGCGTTTCGCGAACGAGGATAGTGGCTTCATGGTCAACCCAGTGTGATGAGCGAGCGTGCGCCTTCGCGCCGCCCGATGATGTTGAGCAGGTTCGACAGCGCGTCTTCGCGGCCCGGCGCGGCGCTGGCCTCGCCGTCGAAATGCAAGGCGGTGCCGTTCCAGCGGCCGCTGCCGTTGAGCTGCAGGCTGCCTTCGCGGGTGGTGAGGAGCAGCGTCGGCGAGGGGCCGCCTTCGAGCGCGAGGTGGTAGCTGCCCATCGGCCTCAAGGTCGAGAGGCTGGAGGAGATGTCGATCGCGTCCAGCGTGGCGCGGCCCGCGAGCGCCAGCTGCGGGCCGTTCCAGCGCATGACGAAGGCCTGCATCGCGATGTTCAGGACGCCCTCGGGCTGGAGCGTGTTCCATGGCGCGCCGAACCCGCTGAGCATCGCGGCCGGCCAGCGCGACTGGCCGTCCCGCCAGTCGAGTTCGAGTCCCTTCGGCCGCGGCAATGCCTTGAACTGCAGCGGCTGCGCCGCGCAGCAGGGAAGGTCGAGCACGACGGCCATGCCGCCCCAGCGCGGGCGCAGCGTCCAGCCGAGCATCCCGGGCAGCGAGATCGATTCGGCGCCGCCGGCGCCACTGGAAAACACGACGCCGGCCGTGCCGTTCCAGATCGTGCCGCGGGCGTTGACCAACTGCAGATGGCCGTTGCTCCATTGTGCGAGCGCGGCCGCGAGCCAGCGCGCCGGCGCGAAGAGCGAGAGGGCTGCCGCGGCGCCGATCAGGATGCCGAGCACCGCCCAGCGCCAGCCGGCGGCAGGCGTGGAGGAGAGGGCGGCTCGGGTCACCATGGAGGTTGGTCGCTCAGCGTGCCGGCAGGCTCATGACCATCGTCCCGTCCCAGCGCACGCGGGAGGTGTCGGCGGCGTTCTGCGCGGGTGCCGGGCGGCTGGGTGGAGAGGACGACGGCGTGTTGCTGCCCTGGGTGGCGCGCGTCAGGTGCGCCTCGCGCGGCACGGCACGCGCATTGCTGCGGGCCTGCGCGAGCCATTGCGCGAGCGCTTCGGCCGGCGCGCCCCGCATGGCGATCGTCACGCCTTCGCCGGCGTTCGCGGATTGCAGTTGTGCGTTGGGTCCGAAGTTGTCGCGCACCGAGGTCTCGAGCGCACGCAGCGCGTCGCCGCGGTTCGCGCGCGGCTGCGCCTGGAGTGTCTTGGCCTGCATCTGCAGACTGGTCATCTGCTGCAGCTGTGCATCGAGCCTTGCATGTTCGGCGGCGGCCGAAGACAGCGTGCCCAGCGCCGGCGCCAGCGCGAGCCACCAGATCAGCGCCAGCGCGACCAGCGCCGCCGCGATCGCGATCAGCCGCTGCTCGCGCGGCTCGAGCTCGGGCCACCAGGCCTGCCAGCGCGCCTCGAGCGCATCGATCCATGTCATCGCGCGGCCTCCGCCTGGACGAGCAGAAGATCGCCTTCGCTGCGCGCGCCGTAGCCGCGCGAGGACAGCGCGGTCGCGAGGCTGTTCACGTCGCTTTCCTGCAGCCCCAGGCCGCGCAGCCGCAACTGCCCGGCACTGAAGTCGATGGCGCTCGGGATGCGGCCTTGCGGCAGGCTCGCGGCCAGCGCGGCGAGCATGGGTTCGAGATCCGCCGACGCGACGCCGCCGGTGGCCTGCTGCAGCGCCGCGACCTCGTGCGCCATCTGCACCGGTGCATCGACCACCAGCTTCACCGAAGGGAAGGTCTGGGTCAGGATGCTGCGCACCGCGTTGCGCTTGGCATCGAGGGCATGGCGCTCCTTCCACGCCCAGGCGTTGAGGCCGACGAACTGGGCGAGCACCAGCACCAGCGCGCCCCAGCGCGCGGCACGCCAGCGCGGCGCCAGCCACAGCGCGCGCCAGGTCGCCATCAGCTTCTTGCTGGCGCGGGCGCGGCCGGTGGATGCCAGGTCGAACTGCGCGAGATCCCAGGGCGAGCGGCTGGCCTGCAGCCATCGGGTCGCCGGCTTGACGATCGGGACGGAGCGCCCCAGCAGGCTTTCGGCGGACTCGGCCACTGCGGGTTCGGCCAGCATCGTGGTGTCTTCGGGCAGCGCGCCGGCCAGCGCGATGCCGGCGCTTTCGAGCGGCACCACCGCGACGCCCTCGCGATCGCAGACCACGAACTGCGCTGCGCCGGGTTCGCCGATCGCGAAAACCATGGCCGGCGAGCCGGCCGGCTGCGGCGCGAATTCGGGGACGATGCGCGTGACGCGGCGGCCGGCCCCCTCGAGGGCCTGCACGGCACTGCGCAGCCAGATGCGGTTGCAGGCCGCCACCCACACGGGCGTGCCAGCGCGTGCGCCGGGCTCCAGCGCGAAATGAAGCAGTTCGGGCTCGTCGAGCAGACGATCCTCGAGCAGGCCGTTGAGGACCGAGCGCACGCGCACGGCGCCGCTCATGCTGCCTTGGGGCAGCGTGACCTGATGCCACGACAGCGCGGCCGCCGGCACGCCGAGGATCACCTCTTCGCTGCTCGGCAGCAGCGCCGGCGGTGCACTGCCCTGGGCGCGCAGCTTGCGGCCATCGGTGGACCACAGCGCCCAGCTGTACTCGCCGCCGGCTGGTGCGGGCGCGAGAGGAAGGGTGACGAACAGCAAGGCCATGCGGATGAGGTCGAAAGGGTCGCTATTGTAGGAGCGGGGTGACATGCGACGCTACAGATTTGATAGCGTCTGCCGCAGATCCTGCGGGCGTTGTACTGATTTTCTATCCGAGTCGTGTGAAGAAGCCCGCAGCTTCAGGGTGTGGGCGCGGCGGCCGTGGCGCCGGCACCACGTTCGCGCCACACGATGCGCACGTTGATGCCGTCGCGCTGCAACAGCGAGCGCTCTTCGACCCAGGTGCGATCGATGCGCAATCGTCCGTAGACCTCGAAGTAACTGGTCGACACGCTGTAGGACCCGCCGGTCAGCTGGACCGAAGTCCCGGCGAGCAGCGCGGATGCGTCGTCGACGGTGCGAAAGTAACTGTGCGTACGCTGCGCGACGAGCCGCTTGGCGCCGGCCAGGTCGAGTGCCGGCACGCTGGCGAACAGCGCCTCCGCGCTGGCGGTGTTGATGTTGAGCGGCGTGCGCGCCGGCAGGATGGTGACGTAAGGGTCCAGCGCGGCCACCGTGGAGGGTGACAGGCCGAGCCAGACGAGCTGATAGACGTGCTGCGGAAGGAGCGGCCCGGCGGCCGAGCTGTCACCCGTGCTCGTGACGGTGGTGGGCACCGGGGCAGCGCCGATGACACCCGGCGCTGCCGCCGTGGCTGGCGTGCTCGCATTGCTCGCCGGCAGCGCGCGCTGCAGGTTCGTGGTCAGGATCCCGACCTCCTGCACCGGCAGGTCCAGCAGTTCGAACAACTTGGTGAATGCGGCAACGGCCATCGCGACCGGTTTTCCGCCATCCACCAGGTTCAGCACATTGAGCTTGGACTGGGCATCGACGATGCGGCCAGAAAGAAAGGCCTCGGGCAGGCCCTCGACGGCGTCGCTCGCGACGTTCTTGTTGGCGGACAGGAAGCTCGACAGCTTGGCTTCGGCGAGCGGGACCGCCCACGGCTCGGCCAGATGATCCGCGCCATTGCCGCCGCCCGCGCGCGCGTCCTCGCGCAGGATGAGTCGCGACCAGTCGAGCGCACCGACCAGCACCCAGGCCGATTGCATCCGTGCGCGCTCGGCCGCCTCGACCTCGACCGCGCGCCACTGCTGCCACAGCGCCGCCGCGGCGAAGGTCGCGACCAGCGTCACGGTCAGCATGGCGGTCAGCAGGGCGGCGCCGAGCTGGCGGCCACGGTGGGGGTGGGCGCGGCGCTTCATGACTTGGGCGCGGTCGCGGACGGCCGGACCCAGTCCTTCGTGAGCATGCCGGCGAGCGCGGGGCCGGGCGGCAGACTCAGGACCAGGCGAATGCCGTCGGGCTCTGGCGTGGCCGCCCCGAGTTCGTCGGCACCGACCGCGGGACTCCAACTGCCGTTGCGGAAGTAGTAGAGCTGCCAGGCAGCGACCGGCATCAGGCTCACATCGGCGCCCTGCGCCTGGGCGTTGCCGTCCTGGCCCCACGCGGCGGCCTGGTCCCAGGCCTGCTGCCAATCGGGCCGGCTCGTGACGCCGGGCGACTGCCATCGATGCCAGCGCGCGCCCACTGCGGCGTCGGCGCGCAAGGTCCAGGCGACGACGTAGACCATGGGGGTGGCGTTGTCGGTGCTGCGTCGCGTGAGCCGCAGAACCCGGCCGTCCCAATCGATCGCGCGGACCTGTGCCAGGGCCACCGTGGCGTCGAGGTCGGTGTTCCATTGCGTCAGCGTGGTCTGCAGCGTCAGCACCGTGTCGCCGCGCTCCCGGTTCTGCGCCTGCGCGCGGGCCATTCCGTCGAGGCCGCGCCAGCTCATCAAGGCGAGCAGCGCCATGATCGCGATGGCGACCATGAGCTCGATCAGCGTGAAGCCGCGGGACGGACGCATCAGTAGCGCGCCACGACGGTGGACAGCTGCAGGAGCGGCGCGTCGGCGGCGTCCCGCACCTGGACGTCGACGCGCCGGAAGTTCGGGTTCAGGGTCGGTGAGGTCGATACCGTCACGCCGAAATCGACGTTGGCCTGGGTGCAGACCGAACCCGCATCGCCGATCGCCGGCATCTGCTGGGCGAGGCGGGCCTTGACCAGTTCGTTCTCGGCGCAGAGCTGGGCCAGCAACATGTCCGACTGGCGCTGCGCGTTGCGCGTGAGTGCCATCGTGGCCTGCGTGCCGGCCATCAGCGCGATGGCGACGATGCCCAGCGCGACCAGAACCTCGATCAAGGTGAAGCCGCGCAGAGCGGGCCGGCGCTGCCGCTTCATGGAGAGATCACCGCGAAAGGACGCAAGCCGTCGGTCCCGATGCGCAGGCTGTGAGGCGGCGTGCCTTCGGCGGTCAGCACCACTTGCTGCGCAGGGATGATCGGATCCGGGCCCAGTTGCAATGCCGCGATGGCCGAACCGTCGGCGGCCAGGGGCTGCGCGCTGATGCCTTCGGCAAGCCACGAGCTGGGCAGCGCACCGGCGGGCAAGCCATCGAAGCTGAAATCGGCAGGTCCTTGCGGCGTGAGGCGCCAGCGAACCACGACGCCGCTGGCGCGCGATTGCGCGCGCGCGGATTCGAGCAACGCGGCGAGCCGCTCGGCTTCGCGGTCGATCCCGGCGCTGCCCGAATCGCGCAATGCGAGCCCGACGCCGGCCGTTGCGAGCGCGATGATGGCGACGACCACCAGCAGTTCGAGCAGCGTGAAGCCGCCGATCCGGCGGCGGATGCGACCGAGCCGACCCCAGCGCCGGCTATTGCCAGCTGCCGATGTCGGCATTCTTGCCTTCGCCGCCGGGCTCCCCGTCGGCGCCGAGCGAAAACACGTCGACCTCGCCCTTGACGCCCGGATTCAGGTACTGATAGGGCCGGCCCCAGGGGTCGTTGGGCAGCTTTTCGACGTAGGGCTTCCAGTTGGGCGCAGCGGGCCCGCCGGTGGGACGGGTGAGCAGGGCCTGGAGGCCCTGTTCGGTCGTCGGATAGCGCTGGTTGTCGAGCCGGTAGAGCTTGAGCGCCTGCATCAGGTTGTTGACGTCGGTCCTGGCGGCGGTGACGCGGGCATCGTCGGCGCGCTCGATGACGTTCGGCACAATCAGCGCTGCGAGCACGCCGATGATGACGAGCACGACCATGAGTTCGATCAGGGTGAAACCGCGCTGGAGTGCACGTGCGGGAAGGCGATGGGAGAGGGTCATGAAGATGGGGCGAAACGTCGAGGCGGCGGTCGCGCCGCGGTTGGCTGAATGATAATCCGGCCCCATGTCCGTTCCCTATGCACCCGCCCGCTGGCCCGCAGCCACTGCGACGGCCGTCCTGTGGGCCTTGGCGGCCGCGAGCTGCGTGTTTTGGGGATTGCGGTTGACGGCGCCGTCCGATGCGATCGCACCGCCCGCCGTGGTCACGCCGCCGGCTACCGTGGACACGGCGGCGGTCGCGCACCTGCTGGGCGCTGCCCCCTCGCAGGTCGTCGCGCCGACCGCGCCCGATGCGGCCAGTCGCTTCGTCCTGCTCGGCGTGGTGGCCGACACCGACCGTCAAGGGGCGGCCCTGATTGCGGTCGACGGCAAGCCGGCACGGCCCTTTCGGGTCGGCGCCAGGATCGGCGAGAGCTACGTGTTGCAGTCGGTGAGCGCGCGCGCCGCGACATTGGGCACAGGACCCGACTCGGCGCCGGCGTTCACCTTGCAGTTGCCGGTTCAGCCGCTCGCGGTGATGACGCCGCCGGCCGCGCCAGTCGTGCCGGCCGCGCAACGCTGACGGCGCCGGCCGCGCCGCGGACTCAGGCCTGCAGAAAGAGCCGATACACCGGATTGCCGGTTTCTTCCACGAACGGATAGTCGAGCGTCCGGAGGAACTCGTCGAAGGCGGCGTGGTCGGCCGACGGTACCTGGAGTCCCACCAGGATGCGTCCGTAGTCGGCGCCCTGGTTGCGATAGTGAAACAGGCTGATGTTCCAGTTCGGCCGCATCAGGTTCAGGAATTTCAACAACGCGCCAGGCCGCTCGGGGAACACGAAGCGCAGAAGCCGTTCGTCCTGCGCCAGGCCGGTTCGCCCGCCGACCATGTGCCGGATGTGTTCCTTGGCGAGTTCGTCATGCGTGAGGTCGATGGCGCCGAAGCCGTGGGCGACGAAGGTCTCGGCGATCGTCCTGGATTCGCCGCGCGTCGTCGTGGTCAGGCCGACGAACACGTGCGCTTCCTTGGTATCGCTGATCCGGTAGTTGAACTCGGTCACGTTGCGCGACGCACCCGGCAACTCGCCCACCAGTTCGCAGAAGCGGCGAAAGCTGCCGCGTTCCTCGGGAATGGTCACTGCGAACAGCGCCTCGCGCTCTTCGCCCACCTCGGCGCGCTCGGCCACGAAGCGAAGCCGATCGAAATTCATGTTGGCGCCGCAGAGGATCGCCGCGTAGGTCTCGCCCCGCGTGCCGTGTGCCTCGACATACTGCTTGATGGCGGCCACGGCGAGCGCGCCCGCAGGTTCGACGATGCTGCGGGTGTCGATGAACACGTCCTTGATGCCGGCGCACACGGCATCGGTGTCGACCGTGACGAACTCGTCCACCAGCTCGCGCGCGATCCGAAAGGTTTCCTCGCCGACGAGCTTGACGGCAGTGCCGTCGGAAAACAGCCCGACATCGTTCAGCGTCACCCGCTCGCGCGCCGAGACGGATTGCAGCATCGCATCCGAATCGTTCATCTGGACGCCGATCACCTTGATCTCCGGCCGTACGGCCTTGATGTAGTTGGCCACGCCCGAGATCAGGCCGCCGCCGCCGATGGCGACGAATACCGCGTCGAGCCGACCCTGGTGCTGGCGGAGAATCTCCATCGCGATGGTGCCCTGTCCGGCGATGACGTCGGGGTCGTCGAAGGGATGCACGAAGGTCAGGCCGTGCAGCTTTTGCTGCTCGAGCGCATGTACGTAGGCATCCGAGTAGCTGTCACCATGCAGTTGCACCTCGCCGCCCAATGCGCGCACGGCGTCGATCTTGAGTTGAGGCGTGGTTACCGGCATGACCACCACCGCGCGCGTGCCAAGTTTGCGGGCGCCTAGTGCCACGCCCTGGGCGTGATTGCCGGCGGAAGCGCAGATGACGCCGTTGGCGAGCTGTTCGGCGCTCAGATGTGCCATCTTGTTATAGGCACCACGCAGCTTGAAGCTGAAGACGGGTTGCTGATCCTCGCGCTTGAGAAGCACCGTGTTGCCGAGTCTGGCGCTCAGTGCATGCGCCGGCTCGAGAGCGGATTCCACCGCGACGTCGTACACGCGGGCCGTCAGGATTTTCTTCAGGTAGTCGGCAGGGGAGAGCGGCGGGTTCGGCTTGGACATGGAGCAGCGATCATAGGTCCGTCGTCGTGGCGCCCGGCGCGGCAAGAAAAAAGCCCCGGGCCTTGCGGCCCGGGGCTAAATCCACCAATTGGGAGGGTGGAGGAGACAACCGGTGCACACATCGGTGTGCGATGAAATAAAGTATATCGATTGTTTGTTGCGTTGCAACAAGCATGTGGCGCTTTTCGAACAAAAATTCACGGCAGCGAACTTTTGCTGCCTGCATGCAACCTTCTGGAGTCCGCATCAATGGAATGCACAGTCAGTTGGACCGGCAACACCGGCACGCGATCCGCCATGGGCTTCGTCGCGGAGACCGGAAGCGGCCATGTCATGGTGATGGATGGCGCCCCGGACGCCGCGAAGCCCGAAAACGGCGGGCAGAATCTCGCGCCTCGGCCCATGGAGACCGTTCTGGCCGGTACGGGTGGCTGCACCGCTTACGATGTGGTCATGATCCTGAAGCGTGGCCGGCACCAGGTCGAGCGCTGCAGCGTCAAGCTGACCAGCGAACGTGCCGAGAAAGACCCGAAGGTCTTCACCAAGATCCACATGCACTTCACCGTTGCCGGCAAGCGGATTCCTGCCGCCGCCGTGGAACGCGCCATCGCCCTGAGTCACGAGACTTATTGTTCGGCCAGCATCATGTTGGCCAAGACAGCTGAAATCACGACCAGCTTCGATCTGATCGAAGCCTGAGCGCAGGGCTGCGCCGGTTCAGATGCGGTGGGCGACCGTCGTCATGACGCGCGATGCCCAACGCATCAGCCCTTTCACGGGTGCGGGCAGTTCCGTCGCGCCCGCACTCCATGCCTGTGCTGCGTGGCGTGCCTCGTCCAACTTCATCTGGGTGATCACGGCTCTCGAGGCGGTGTCGCCCGCGGGCAGGCGGCCAAGATGGCCATCCAGATGTGCTTCCACCTGCCGCTCGGTCTCGGCCACGAAACCCAGGCTCAGCGGATCGCCGAGGCGGCCGGCGATCATGCCAAGTCCCAGTGCGCCGGCATACCAGAGCGGATTCAGCAAGGAAGGCCGGGCGCCCAGTTCGTCGAGCCTTTGCTGCGTCCAGGCGAGGTGGTCGGTTTCTTCGCGCGCGGCTGCCGTGAAGTGACCGCGCAGGACCGGGTCGCTGGTGACCGCCGCTTGCCCCGTATACAAGGCTTGTGCGCACACCTCGCCCACATGATTGACGCGCATCAAGGCGCCGGCCTCACGCCGTTCCGCGTCGGTCAACTCGCCAGATGGAACGGGTGGCAAGGGGGCCGCTCGGGTGGCGTGCGGTTTTGCGAGCAAGGTGCGCAGCGCGGCATCCGTCAGCTCCAGGATGGAATCTAGAGATCGGTTCATGGGCCGATTGGAACCCATGCGGAATGAGGATCCGACGCGGCGGTCTTTTTCACATTGTGGTGCGGCCAAGGCCGTCAAAAATCTGTTGCACCACTGCAACGAAACATTGCGCCCTTCGGAGATTTCGGCGGAATTGCTTTGCCCTGAAGAAGCGCCTCTGGTGCAATAGCGACAACTTCCCAAAAGGAGGTTGGCCCGGGGTCCGGTGGGAGCACAAAGTGCCAGTCACGGTGAGCCCTTCGCGCCGGAGCCCTATGTTTAACCTTGGAGAAACTTGCAATGATGAAAAAATCTCTAGTTGCCTTGGCTGCACTGGCTGTTGTCGGTGTGGCCTCGGCTCAGTCGTCCGTGACGCTGTTCGGCATCGTGGACGCCTCGATCAGCGGCTACACGAACAAGTCGGAAGATCGGAACTTCGCGACCCTTCTGAACCCGTTCTATGTGAACCAAGGTAGCGTGAAGACGAGTCAGACCGTGTTGGCCAATTCGGGCTACAACTCCAGCCGTTTGGGCTTCCGTGGTACGGAAGACCTCGGTGGTGGCCTGGCAGCCAGCTTCTGGCTCGAAGCCCCGATCAGCAACGATGACGGCCAAACCGGCGTCAGCACCTTCGCGCGTCGTTCGACGGTCAGCCTGTCGGGTGGTTTCGGTGAAATCCGCCTGGGTCGTGACTACACCGCGACGTTCTGGAACGACACCGTGTTCGATCCGTTCGGCACCAACGGCGTCGGCACCAGCCTGGTGTTCCGGGCGAACGCTGGCTCCAATGCCTTCCCTGGCTTCGTGAATTCGAACACCGGTGGTGTGACCAACGTGGGCGGTAGCAACTATGTTCGCGCAAGCAACATGATCGGCTACTTCCTGCCGCCGAACCTGGGTGGTTTCTACGGTCAAGTTCAGTACGCCTTCAACGAGAAGACGCACTTTGACTCTGGCATCCCAGCGATCGCCAACACGAACCAAGACACGCGCACGGGCCGTTACGTGGGTGGCCGTTTCGGCTACGCCAACGGTCCTCTGGACGTCGCGGCTTCTTACGGCGAAAGCACGATCGCCAGCGCTTTCGGTCCAGGCACTACCACCAACCTGGACTCGTTCAACTTGGGCGCTTCGTATGACTTCGGTCCTGCCAAGCTGTTCGGCGAATACTCGCGGACGAAGAACAAGGTTGACTACGCGATCGCTCCGCTGGTTCGCGCCAACGACATCAAGGTCGACGGCTACCTGCTCGGCGTGACGGTGCCGGTCGGCCCTGGCTTGATCCGCGCTTCGTACGGTCATGTCAAGTACGACTACAACCTGCCGTTCTCGACTGTGGGCGATCCGAAGGCTGACCAACTGGCTCTTGGCTATGTGCACAACCTGTCGAAGCGCACTGCGCTGTACGCCACGGTTGCCTACATCAAGAACAAGAACGGTGCGAACCTGACCACCGGCGGCCCCGCTTTCTACACCGCTGGCGTCTTCACCCCGAAGTCCTCGATCGGCTACGACTTCGGTATCCGTCACGCTTTCTGATTTGACGCTGGCGTCAGCCAGCTTCGAATGAAAAGCTCAAAAGCCGCCCGACGCGAGTCGGGCGGCTTTTTTTTTGCCCGCGTCAATTTGCCCAGGACAAAGAAGCGCTCCGATCTGGTGCGACCCCCGGGGAACCCCCGCATGGGCACGCACATTGCTCTGCTAGCATCGTTGTACACACCCTCTGCTGATGATTGCTTTCGTATTGCGCCGTTTGATTCAGGCCGTGATCGTGATGGTCGCGGTTGCCTTCATCGCCTTCTTGCTGTTTCAGTATGTCGGGGATCCCATCGTGTTCCTGCTGGGCCAGGACGCGTCTCCGGAGCAAATTCGCACATTGCGCGCCGACCTGGGGCTCGATCAGTCCTTCGTCGTGCAGTTCTGGCATTTTCTTGTCCATGCGGCGCAGGGGGAGTTCGGTCTGAGCCTGCGGCAAGGCGCCAAGGTGTCGCGCCTCATCGGAGAGCGCTTTCCGGCCACCCTGGAACTGTCCTTGGTCGCCGCCCTGCTGGCTCTTCTGATCGGCATGCCGATGGGTGTCTACACGGCATTGCGGCGTGGAACGTTCATGAGCCAGGTGTTCATGACCATTTCCCTGCTGGGTGTCTCGCTGCCGACTTTCCTGATCGGCATTCTGTTGATCCTGGTCTTTGCCGTGATGCTGAGTTGGTTTCCCAGCTTCGGACGTGGCGCCACGGTGCAGCTCGGCTGGTGGAGCACCGGCCTGCTCAAGGCTGACGGCTGGTACCACATCGTGCTGCCGGCAGTGACGCTGGCCATCTTTCAACTCACGTTGATCATGCGGCTCGTGCGCGCCGAGATGCTCGAGGTATTGCGCACCGATTACATCAAGTTCGCCCGTGCCCGAGGCCTGTCGGATCGCGCCATCCATTTCGGCCATGCGCTCAAGAACACCTTGGTGCCGGTGATCACCATCACCGGCCTTCAGCTGGGAGGGCTCATCGCGTTCGCGATCATCACCGAGTCCGTCTTCCAGTGGCCCGGCATGGGCCTGTTGTTCATTCAGGCAGTGACCTTTGCGGACATTCCGGTCATGGCAGCCTATCTTTGCCTGATCGCCCTGATCTTCGTCGTCATCAACCTGGTGGTCGATCTGCTCTACTTCGCGGTCGATCCCCGGCTTCGCGTCGGCAATGCCGCGGGAGGCCATTGACGATGTCGCAGCCGCGCATTCAGGCCTCGGGACGGGCGTTCTCCCACATCGCACGCTTCTATCCCGAGATCATCGCCTTTCGAAGAGATCTTCATGCGCATCCCGAACTCGGCTTCGAGGAGGTCTACACGGCCGCACGCGTCCAGGAAGCGCTGAAGGCATGCGGCGTGGACGAGATCCACACCGGCATCGGCAAGACGGGCGTGGTCGGCGTGATCCACGGCCGCGGTACAGCCAGCGGCCGCATGATCGGCCTGCGCGCGGACATGGATGCCTTGCCGATGTGCGAGGACAACGAATTCTCCTGGCGCTCCGCCAAGACCGGCTTGATGCACGGCTGCGGCCACGACGGCCATACGGCGATGCTGGTCGGGGCCGCCCGCTACCTTGCCGAGACACGCGACTTCGATGGCACGGCCGTGCTCATTTTCCAACCCGGAGAAGAGGGCTTCGCAGGCGCCCGCGTGATGATCGAAGACGGCCTGTTCGACCGCTTCCCCGTTCAATCCGTCTACGCCATGCACAACTGGCCGGGCCTGCCGGCCGGCACGGTCGGCATCAATCGCGGCGCGATGATGGCGGCGGCCGACCGCATCACGATCGACGTCACCGGCAAGGGCGGTCACGGCGCGCACGCCTATCTGACCGTCGATCCGGTCCTCGTGTCCGCACACATCATCACCGCGGTTCAAAGCATCGTGTCGCGCAACGTGCGCCCCATCGACGCGGCCGTGGTCAGCATCTGCGCCGTCCAGACCGGCGACCTGGGCGCCATGAGCGTGGTGCCGGGGAAGGCCACGTTGGTGGGAACCGTGAGGACCTTCAGCGCCCGCGTGCAGACGCTCGTCGAGCAGCGTCTGGTCGAATTGTGCAGCGCGGTGGCCGCGGCTTTCGGCGCGACGGCCCAGGTGAAGTTCGAGCACATCTATCCCGCCACCATCAACACCGCGCCCGAGGCTGTGTTTGCCGGCGACGTGGCCCAGTCGCTGGTCGGTGCACACAACGTCGAGCGCAACATGGAGCCGAGCATGGGCGCCGAGGACTTCTCGTTCATGCTGCAGAAGAAGGCAGGCGCCTATCTGCGCATCGGCCAGGACGCCAAGGGAGGCGCCTTCCTGCACAACAGCCGGTACGACTTCAACGATGAAATCCTGCCGCTCGGCGCCGCGCTGCACGCGGGGCTCGTCGAGCAGGGCATGCCGCTGGCCGAGGCCGGCAAATCCAAGAGCAAGCTCGCATCCGCGGCGTCTTGACTCCATCTTCAACCCCGAGGAGTGCTTCCCATGAATCTGAAGAAAAAAAACCTGATCGCCACAGCCGCAGGGATGGTGCTGGCTGGCGCGAGCCTGGTGGCGAGCGCGCAGACCATCCGGATCGCGAATCAGGGGGATGCACTCTCGCTCGACCCGCACTCGCTCAACGAGTCGCTGCAATTGAGCGTGGACGCCAACGTCTATGAAACGCTGGTGGGTCGAAACAAGGATCTGAGCCTGGCGCCGCTGCTGGCCACGAGCTGGAAGCAGACCTCGCCGAACGTGTGGCGCTTCGAACTGCGCAAGGGCGTTCAATTTCAGGACGGCACGCCGTTCACCGCCGACGACGTGGTGTTCAGCTTCGCGCGCGCGAAGGGCGACGGCTCGGACATGAAGGCCACGCTGAACGAGGTCAAAGAAGTGCGCAAGGTCAACGACTACGCCGTCGAGATCGAAACCGCGGGGCCGTTCCCGATTCTTCCCGACGTGATCTCGCTGACGATGATCATGAGCAAGAAATGGTGCGAGGCCAATCAGGCCGTCAAGCCCGTCGACAAGCGCAAGGGCATCGAGAACACCGCGTCGTTCAAGGCCAATGGCACAGGGCCTTTCAAGGTGCGCGAACGCCAGCCCGACGTGCGGACGGTCTTCGTTCGCAACCCGAACTACTGGGGAAAGATCGAAGGCAACGCCCAGGAGATCATCTTCACGCCGATCGCCAACCCGGCCACGCGCGTCGCCGCCCTGGTGTCGGGCGAGGTCGACGTGATGGAGCCGGTGCCGGTGCAGGACATCGCCCGTGTCAATGCCAGTCCCAATGCGCGCGTCATCTCGGGCCCGGAATTGCGCACCATCTTCCTGGGCATGGACCAGAAGCGCGACGAGCTGCTGTACTCGAGCGTCAAGGGCAAGAACCCCTTCAAGGACAAGCGCGTGCGTCAGGCCTTCTACCAGGCGATCGACATCGTCGGCATCCAGCGCACCGTGATGCGCGGCGCCTCGCGTCCCACCGCCTTGCTCGTCGGCCCCGGCATCAACGGCTGGACCGCCGAACAGGACAAGCGTCTTCCCTACGACGTCGATGCGGCGAAGAAGCTGCTGACCGAGGCCGGCTATCCGAACGGCTTCGAGGTCACGCTGAACTGCCCCAACGACCGCTACGTCAACGACGGCCAAATCTGCCAGAGCGTGGCGGCCAACCTCGCGAAGATCGGCGTCAAGATCAACCTCGCCGCCGAGACCAAGGGCACCTACTTCCCCAAGGTGCTGCGGCGCGACACCAGCTTCTACATGCTCGGCTGGACGCCCACGACCTACGATGCGCACAACGCGCTCAGTTCGCTGACGCAATGCCCAGACGACAAGGGCGCCGGCCAGTTCAACCTGGGCGCCTATTGCAATCCGAAGCTCGACGAGATCACCAAGAAGATCCAGTCCGAGACCGACAAGACCAAGCGCAACGAGCTGATCAAGGAAGCCTTCAAGATCCATGCGGACGACGTCGGCCATCTGCCGCTGCACCAGCAGTCGCTGGCCTGGGGCGTGAGCAAGAAGGTCGAGCTGACCCAGCTGGCCGACAACTTCATGTACTTCAAGTGGATGAGCATCAAGCCTTGAGCGCTCGATGAAATGACCATCGCGGGGCCCGCGTCTGCGGGCCCCGTTCTGTCTGCCCCACGATGAAAAAAACCCTAACGCGCTGGCTCGACAGCGACGTCGGCTACAGCTTCCGCAGCTCGCCGGTGGCGATGTCCGCGGCCGTGATCGCCTTCATCTGCATCTTCTGCGCAGTGTTCGCGGGCTGGGTGTCGCCCTACAACCCGTTCGATCTCGCGTCGCTCCAACTGGGCGACGCGCGGCTGCCGCCGGCCTGGAGCGCCGAAGGTTCGGCCAAGTACCTGCTCGGCACCGACGACCAGGGCCGCGACATCCTGTCGGCGGTGATCTACGGCGCGCGCATCTCGCTCGTGGTCGGGTTGGTGTCGGTGGCGTTGTCGGTGCTGGTCGGCGTGCTGTTCGGCCTCTTGGCCGGCTTCTGGGGCGGCTGGCTCGATGCCTTCCTGATGCGCGTGTGCGACGTCATGCTGTCGTTCCCGGCCATCCTCGTGGCGCTGCTGATCTCCGGCGTCGGCCGCGCGCTGTTCCCGAATGCGCCGACCTCGGTGGCGTTCGGCGTGCTGATCATTTCCATCACGCTGGGCGGCTGGGTACAGTACGCCCGCACCGTGCGTGGATCCACTTTGGTCGAGCGCAACAAGGAATACGTGCAGGCCGCGCGCGTGACCGGCGTATCGCCCTGGCGCATCATGGTGCGGCACGTGCTGCCGAATGTGATGGGGCCCGTGCTGGTGCTGGCCACCATCCAGGTCGCGACCGCGATCATCACCGAGGCGACGCTGTCCTTTCTCGGCGTCGGCGTCCCGCCGACCTCGCCATCGCTGGGTACGCTGATCCGCGTCGGCAACGACTACCTGTTCTCGGGCGAGTGGTGGATCACGGTATTCCCGGGCGCGATGCTGGTGCTGATCTCGTTGAGCGTGAACCTGCTCGGCGACTGGCTGCGCGATGCCCTCAATCCGCGCTTGCGCTGAAGGCCCAGCACCCCATGAGCCTCCTGCAAGTCAGCAATCTGATCGTCGAGTTCCCGCATCGGCGCGGCACGCTGCGCGCCATCGACGACATCTCGTTCGAGATCGAGCCCGGCGAGATCCTCGGCGTGGTCGGCGAGTCCGGCGCCGGCAAGTCGCTCACCGGTGCGGCGATCATCGGCCTGCTCGAACCGCCGGGCCGCATCGCGGGCGGTGAGATCCGGCTCGAAGGCCAGCGCATCGACAACCTCGGGCACGAGGCCATGCGCCACATCCGAGGCCGCCGCATCGGTGCGATCTTCCAGGACCCGCTGACCTCGCTCAACCCGCTCTACACCGTCGGCCGGCAGTTGATCGAAACCATCCGCACGCACCTTCCGGTGAGCGAGAGCGAGGCACGGCAACGCGCCATCGGCCTCCTCACGGACACCGGCATTTCGGCCGCCGAGCAGCGCCTCGACCACTTCCCCCACCAGTTCTCCGGCGGCATGCGCCAGCGCGTCGTGATCGCGCTCGCGCTGGCGGCCGAGCCGAAGCTGATCGTGGCCGACGAGCCGACCACCGCGCTCGACGTGTCGATCCAGGCGCAGATCATCGAGCTGCTCAAATCCATCTGCAAGGAGCGTGGCGCGGCCGTGATGCTGATCACCCACGACATGGGCGTGATCGCCGAAACCTGCGACCGCGTGGCGGTGATGTATGCCGGTCGCGTGGCCGAGATCGGACCCGTGCACGAGGTGATCCATCAGCCTGCGCATCCCTACACCGCCGGGCTGATGGCCTCCATTCCCGACATGGAGATGGACCGCGACCGCCTCAACCAGATCGACGGCGCGATGCCGCGCCTGAATGCCATTCCGCGCGGCTGCGCCTACAACCCACGCTGCCCGCGCAGCTTCGACCGCTGCATGGTCGAGCGGCCGGACCTCATGAACGCGGGCGCCACTCACGCCGCCTGCTGGCTGCACGCCACGCCCGGCGCCTCGCCGCCACACGGAGCTGCGGCATGAACGCGCTCGTGCAGGCCCATGACCTGGCCAAGAGCTTCGACGTCTCGCCGCCCTGGCTCAACCGCGTGCTCGAACGCAAGCCGCGCGTGCTGCTGCAGGCGGTCGACGGCGTCAGCTTCTCGATCGAGCGCGGCAAGACGCTCGCGCTCGTGGGCGAGTCCGGCTGCGGCAAGAGCACCGTGGCGCGCCTCCTGGTCGGCCTGTACGAGCCCAGCCGCGGCGGCATGCAGTTCGACGGCCAGGATGCCCATGCGGCCTTCAAGACGCCCGAGGGCCGCAAGCTGCGCCGGCGCATCCAGATGATCTTCCAGGATCCGTATGCGAGCCTCAATCCGCGCTGGATCGTCGAGGACATCATCGGCGAGCCCTTGCGCGAGCACGGCATCCTGAAGGAAGGACCGGCTCTCAAGGCACGCGTCGGCGAGCTGCTGCAATCGGTGGGGCTGAGTCCGCTGGACATGGTGAAGTACCCGCACCAGTTCTCCGGCGGCCAGCGCCAGCGCATCTCGATCGCACGTGCGCTGGCGACCCAGCCCGAGTTCCTGGTGTGCGACGAACCGACCTCGGCGCTGGACGTGAGCGTGCAGGCGCAGGTGCTCAACATCATGAAGGACCTGCAGCGCGCGCAGGGCCTGACCTACCTCTTCATCTCGCACAACCTGGCCGTGGTGCGCCACGTGGCCGATCAGGTCGGGGTGATGTACCTGGGCCGGCTGGTCGAAGTGGCCGACAAGCGCAAGCTCTTCGCGACGCCGCAGCATCCCTACACGCGCATGCTGCTCGATGCGATCCCGAAGATGAAGCACACGGGAGAAAAGCGCACGCCGGTGCAGGGCGAGGTGCCGAATCCGCTGAATCCGCCGACGGGCTGCACCTTCCATCCGCGCTGCCCGCATGCCAACGCGCGCTGCAAGGCCGAGCGGCCTTCGCTTCAGATGCTGCGCGGCGTGCAGGTGGCGTGCCACGCGGTGGAAGAGGATCGGATCTGACCCGGCCGTTGACGGGGCCTACTGTTCTTCTCCCCACGCGAAGCCGTCGCGGGCGATCATCGCGCTCGATGCACTCGGACCCCAGGTGCCCGCCGCGTAAGGCCGCGGCACACCGTCCGAGGCCCAGCTGTCGATCAGCGGCTCGACCCAGCGCCATGCCTCTTCCTGTTCGTCGCTGCGAACGAACAGGTTCAGCCGGCCGTCGATGACATCGAGCAGCAGCCGCTCGTAGGCGCCCACGCGCTCGGCGCCGAAGCGCTTGTCGAAGTCGAGGTCGAGCTGCACCGGCGCCAGCTGCGCCCCCGCGTGCCGGTTGCCGTTGCGCTGCCGGTTGTCCTGCGCCTGCGCGAGCATGTGCAGTTCGAGCCCGTCCTTGGGCTGCAGGTTGATCACCAGCTTGTTGACCGCCCCGCCCGCTGGTGCGCGGTAGATCGGATGCGGCGTCGGCCGGAAGTTGACCTCGATGCGCGCATCGCGCGAGCCCAGGCGCTTGCCGGTGCGGATGTAGAGCGGCACACCGGCCCAGCGCCAGTTGGCGATCTCGGTGCGCAGCGCAACGAAAGTCTCGGTGCGGCTTTCGGGGTCGACGCCCGGCTCGTCGCGATAGCCCTGCACGCGCTCGCCGTAGGCCGTGCCCGCCGCGTACTGGCCGCGGATCGCATGCAGGCCGATGGCTTCGGGGGTCCACGGCGCGAGGCAGCGCAGCACCTTGAGCTTCTCGTCGCGGATCGCATCGGCATGCGCGTTGATCGGCGGCTCCATGCCGATCGCGCAGACCAGCTGCAGCGCATGGTTCTGCACCATGTCGCGCAGTGCACCGGTCTGGTCGTAGAAGGCGCCGCGCTTTTCCACGCCGAGGTCTTCCGCAATGGTGATCTGGATGTTGGCGATGTACTCGCGGCGCCACATCGGCTCGAACAGCGCATTGCCGAAGCGCATCGCGAACAGGTTCTGCACCGAGGGCTTGCCGAGGTAGTGGTCGATGCGGAACACCTGCTGCTCCGAGAGCACCTTGCGCACTGCCTCGTTGATCGCGCGGTTCGACGCGAGGTCGTGGCCGAGCGGCTTTTCGAGCACGATGCGCGTGTGCGCGCCATTGAGGCCGGCCGCGGCGATCTGCTCGACCACCTGGGTGAAGAGGGCGGGCGCGGTGGCCACGTACATCACCACCGTATCGGCATTGCGCGTCTTCAGCGACTCGGCGAGCCGCGCGTAGTCGGCGGGTTTGGACAAGTCCAGGCGCAGGAAGTGCAGCATCGCCGCGAACTTCTTGAACTCCTCGGGCGTCGGCCGCTTGGCGCCTTCGACCGCTTCGAAGCGCGATTGGATCAGCTCGCGGTAGGCATCATCGGACAGATCGTCGCGCGCCACGCCGATGATGCGGCCGTTGTCCGGCAGGCTGCCATGGCGGAAGGCCTGGAACAGCGCCGGCATCAGCTTGCGCCACGCCAGATCGCCGGTGCCGCCGAAAAGGACGAGATCGAAACTCATGGATACATCCGTGTTGTTGAGAGAGATCGCGAAGCACGATGCTTGCCACCGAATGGTACTTGTACCAATCCCGCGCCGGGATCGTCGCGCTAAGCTGCATGCAGGCCCGCGGGGCCTTTTTTGTTTCATGAGCGAGGTCATCACATGAAGAAGCTGTTCGTCCTGGCGGCCCTGGCTGGCCTCTCGGCCGCCGCGTCGGCGCAGACCGTCAACGTCATCTGCTCGGTGCAGGCCGACTGGTGCAACATGATCGCTACCGTCTATGCGAAGACCACCGGCGTCAAGCTCAACATCGCGCTGAAGGGTTCGGGCGAGGCGCTCGCGCAGTTGATCGCCGAGAAGGAAAACCCCAAGACCGACGTCTGGTTCGGCGGCACCGGCGATCCGCATCTGCAGGCCGCCGAGCTCGGCCTCACGATCGAATACAAGTCGCCCACGCTGACGCAGCTGTACCCGTGGGCGCAGCAGCAGGCGCAGCAGTCGGGCTACAGGACCGTCGGCATCTACTCCGGACCGCTGGGCTTCGGCTACAACACCGAGCTGATCAAGAAAAAGAAGATGGACATTCCGCGCAGCTGGGCCGACCTGCTCAAGCCCGAATACAAGGGCGACATCCAGGTTGCCAACCCGGCATCGAGCGGCACCGCCTACACCATGATCGCGACACTGGTGCAATTGATGGGGGAGGACAAGGCCTTCGACTACCTCAAGGGCCTGCACAAGAACGTCAGCCAGTACACGCGCTCGGGCACCGGCCCGATCAAGGCGGTGGCACGCGGTGAGACGGCGGTGTCGATCAGCTTCATCCACGATGCGCCGCAGGAAAAGATGCAGGGCTTCCCGGTCGAGACCACCACCCCCTCCGAGGGCACCGGCGCCGAGATCGGCTCCATGAGCATCGTCAAGGGCGCACGCAATCTCGAGCAGGCCAAGAAGTTCTACGAATGGGCGCTCACGCCGCAGGCCCAGACCTTCGGCGCCGCGTCCAAGCAATACCAGCTGCCGTCGAACAAGGCCACGCCGGTGGACCCGAACGTGCCGGACTTCAAGAAGATCAAGATGATCAACTACGACTACAAGAAGTACGGCGAGAGCAACGAGCGCCGGCGCCTGATCGCGCGCTGGGAGAAGGACGTCAACTCGCTGCCGCACTAGCGTGCCGATCGCTTCGGGAGGACAACGGCGGCCCAACGCGTCCATCTGGGCGTGCATCGCGGCCGGGCTCGTCGGCTACGTCGCGCTGCCCTGGTATGCGATCCAGGACACCGCCTGGTACGAAGCCCTGCCGCAGGTCTTCGGCCAGGCCGAGGGTGCCGACGGCGTCATGCAGGCGTTGCAGCAGGGGCGCAGCTGGCTCTTCGTCGGCCTGTTCGGCCTCGCACTGTGCGTGCTCGGCGGCTTGCTGCGCCCGGGACGCGCGCAGGGCCGGTGGCTGTTGGCCGGCGGCGCGATCGGCGCCATCGGCCTCGCGCTCAGCGGCTTCACGATCGGTGCGCGCGGCTGGAGCTTCGCATGGCTCAACAGCGCTTTCGGCGAGCTCGCGGGCAACCAGTTCGGCATCGGTGCGGGCGGCTTCGTCGCGCTCGCGGCGCTGATCCTGCTCGCGGCCTTCGGGCTCGCGCGGCTCGGCTTCTTCAAAGGCGACCTGTTCGTCTCGGCCGCGGTGATCGGCTGCGGCGTGCTGATGGCGCTCTTCATCGCCTATCCCGTGAGCAAGGCGCTCGCGGGCGCCTTTCTCAATGAAGACGGGCACGCGTCGCTGAATGCCTTCTGGGCCCGCATCGGCACCGACCGGGTCTGGGGTCTCGAGTGCCTGGGCGGTGGCGTGCGCTGCGGCGTCGCCTGGAACACGCTGGCGCTGGCCCTGATCACGGCCACCGGCACCACCTTCCTCGGCACCCTGATGGCGCTGATGGCCGAGCGCGGCGGCAAGCGCTGGCAAGGACCGCTCAAGGTGCTCGCGCTGCTGCCGATCATCACGCCGCCCTTCGTCGTCGGGCTGGGCCTGATCCTGCTGTTCGGGCGTGCGGGCGTCGTCAACCAGCTGCTCGAAAGCAGCTTCGGCATCGAGCCCACGCGCTGGTTCTACGGCATGCCGGGCATCCTCGTCGCGCAGCTGTTCGCATTCACGCCGATCGCGTTCATGATCATGCGCGGCGTGGTGCAGGGCGTGGCGCCGAGCCTCGAAGAGGCCGCGCAGATGCTGCGTGCGAGCCGGTGGCGCACCTTCGTCACCATCACGCTGCCGCTGCTCAAGCCGGGCCTGGCCAATGCCTTCCTGGTCGGCTTCATCGAAAGCATCGCGGACTTCGGCAATCCCGTGGTGGTGGGCGGCCAGTTCAATGTGCTGTCGACCGACATCTTCTTCGCGATCGTCGGTGCGCAGTACGACCAGGGCCGCGCCGCATCGCTGGCCTGGGTGCTCACGATCTTCGCGCTCGGCGTGTTCGCGCTGCAACGCTGGGTGCTGGGCAAGCAGAACTACACCACGGTAAGTGGCAAGGGCGATGCCGGCATCGCGATGCCGCTGCCGAACGGCGTGCGCCGCACCATCTACTGCATCGCGCTGCCGTGGGTCGCATTCACGGTGGTGGTGTACCTGTTCGCGTTCGCGGGCGGCTTCGTGCGCACCTGGGGCCGCGACTACACCTTCACGCTCGATCATTTCCACAACGCCTTCGCGCTCGAATGGGGCAAGTTCGGGCTGGTGTGGGCCGGCACGGCGTGGAATTCGCTGATCACCACCGTCAAGCTCGCGGCCATCTCGGCGCCGATCACCGCCGGCCTCGGTCTGCTGATCGCGTGGCTGCTGGCGCGCAACGAATTCAAGGGGCAGGGCGCCTTCGAGTTCGCGGCGCTGCTGGCCTTCGCGATTCCGGGCACGGTGCTCGGCGTGAGCTACATCCTGGCCTTCAACGTGCCGCCGCTGGAACTGACGGGCACCGGCCTGATCATCGTGCTGTGCTTCATGTTCCGCAATCTGCCGGTCGGCGTGCGCGCGGGCACGGCGGCCTTCAAGCAGCTCGACCGCTCGCTCGACGAGGCCTCGCTGATGCTGCGCGCCTCGACCTCGCAGACCTTGTTCAAGGTGGTGCTGCCGCTCCTGAAGCCGGCGCTGGTCGCCGCGCTGATCTACAGCTTCGTGCGCGCGATGACGACCGTCAGCGCCGTGATCTTCCTGGTCACGGCCGAGAACGAGCTCGCGACCACCTACATCATCGGCCGCGTCGGCAACGGCGACTACGGCCTGGCGCTGGCCTACTGCACGGTGCTGATGATCCTGATGTCGCTCGCGATCGCGGGGGTGCAATTCGTGGTCGGCGAGCGCAAGCTCGGACGCCGCAAGGCCGCCGGTCCGGCCCTCGTGGTGCCGGCCCACTGAACACACGGAAGAAACAATGAGCAACGGCATCGAGTTCCGCAACGTCACCAAGCGCTACGGCAGCGACGCGAGTGCGCCGCTGGCGGTCAAGGGCATCAGCTTCGAGGTGCCGGCCGGTACGCTGACCACCATCCTCGGCCCCTCGGGCTGCGGCAAGACGACCACGCTGCGCATGATCGCCGGCCTCGAGTCGCCGACCTCGGGCTCGATCCTCATGGGCGGGCGCGACGTCACCACGCTGGGCCCGGCCGAGCGCAACGTGAGCATGATGTTCCAGAGCTACGCGCTGTTCCCGCACATGAACGTGATCGAGAACGTGAGCTACGGCCTGCGCATGAGCGGCGTGCGCAAGGACGCGGCCGCGGCGCGCGCGCGCGATGCGCTCAGGGGCGTCGGGCTGGTCGGCTTCGACGCGCGTTTGCCGAGCGAGCTCTCCGGCGGCCAGCAGCAGCGCGTGGCCCTGGCCCGCGCACTGGTGCTGGAGCCGGCCGTGCTGCTGTTCGACGAGCCCCTGTCGAACCTCGATGCCCGGCTGCGGCGCGAGATGCGCGAGGAGATCCGCGCGCTGCAGCAGCGTTTGCAGCTCACGGTCGCCTACGTCACGCACGACCAGAGCGAGGCGCTGGCCGTCAGCGACCAGATCATCGTGATGGACCACGGCGTGATCGCGCAGCGCGGCACGCCCGAACAGCTCTATGGCCACCCCGAGAGCGAGTTCGTCGCCGGCTTCATGGGCGAGGCGATGGTGTTCCCCGCGGTGGCGCAGCCCGAGGGCCGCGTCGAGCTCGGCCCGCTCACGCTGCCTGCGCGCTACGACATCGCGCCGGGCGTGGTCAAGGTGGCAGTGCGCCCCGAGGCCTGGCAGATCGGTGCCGCGATCGGCCTGCCGGCCACCTTGCGCAAGGCGGCCTACCTGGGCAGTTTCCACGAATACGTGTTCGACACCGCATTGGGCGCCGTGTTCGTGGTCTCGGCCGACCTGTCGAGACCGCTCGCGGCCGGCGCGCAGACGACGCTGTCGCTCGCCAACCATGGCGTGTCGGTGGTGCCGGTCGCGGCGGACGTGCCTGCGGTATCCGGCGCATGAACATCGTCTTCGACCTGGGTGCCGTGCTCCTGACCTGGGAGCCGGTGCCGCTGGTGCAGACGCAGTTCGCGCACCTCGCGCCGACGGCGGAAGCCGCGCACGCGCTGGCACGGCAGATGTTCCACCACGAGGACTGGCTGGGCTTCGACCGCGGCACGCACAGCCTGGACGATGCGATCGGCCGCATGGCGCTGCGCCTTTCGCTGCCGGTCGATCGGCTCGAAGCGGCGCTCGCGCCGATGGGCGAGCGGCTGGAGCCGATCGCCCCCACGCTCGAGTTGCTGGACCAGCTGCGCGCGCGCCGCGACGCGGGCGAGGACCTGCGGCTGTACTACCTGTCGAACATGCCCTCGCCCTACGCGCGCGTGCTCGAAGTGCGCCATGCCTTCTTTCGCTGGTTCGACGGCGGGATCTTCTCGGGCGACGTGAAGATGATCAAGCCGCAGCCCGAGATCTACACGCTGCTGGCCACGCGCTACCGGCTGGCCGCCGAACAGACCGTCTTCATCGACGACTCGCTGCCCAACGTCGTCGCTGCACGCGAGATGGGATGGCACGCCATCCATTGCGAGACGCCGAGCGCCGTGCCGGCGCAGCTCGCGGCCTACCTGCCGGTGCGCTCGACCTGATCGACGTCGAAACCGAGCGTGCGCGCATAGTCGAGTTCGGCTTCGAGTGCCGCATCGTCGAGGCGCGGCGCGCGCGACAGCACCCACAGGTACTTGCGATTCGGCGTGCCCACCAGCGCCACCTGGTACGCGCGATCGAGCTTCAGGATCCAGTAGTCGCCCCACACCGCCGGCAGCCAGCCCAGCCATTCGGGCGCGAAGCGCACTTCGAGCCGCCCCGCGCCGGGCTGGCCCGCGACCGGCACCACGCGCGCCGAACCGATCGACTCATCGAAGCTGCCGTCCGGCAGGATGCAGCGGTTGCGCACCTCGACCGTGCCGTCCGGCATCGGCGTGTACTCGGCGCTGACCGGGCCGGCGCATTGCTTCTGGAAACGGTTCGGCAAGCGTGCCTGTTCATGCCACAGGCCCGCGTAGCGATGGAGGTCGACCGGCGCCACCACCTGCAGCGGCGCGCGCATCAACGGTGCGCCGTCGGGCGGGCCGCCGATCCGGTCGGCGCGTGCCGTCCGGGCCGTGTGGAGTGCCAGCAGCGTCAACGCGCCGCCGACGCAGAAGGCCGTCGCCAGCGTACCGATCGACGCGCTGTAGGCGCGGTCGTCGAAGGCGGCTGGCGAGGGTGGCGTCCGGTGTTTGCGCAGGGGCATGGGGTTCTCCGAGGGACTGTCAAAGCGCCAACATAGGGCCGCCTCGCCGCGCATTTCGTCAGCCACGGACGACACGCCCTGTAGTGTTGCGGCGGGATAATGGCCGCATGAACCAACTCGACGCCCTCCGCCAATGGACCACCGTGGTGGCCGACACCGGTGATTTCCGCCAGCTCGCCCAGTTCAAGCCGCGAGACGCCACCACCAACCCTTCGCTCATCCTGAAGGCGGTGCAGAAAGCCGACTACCGGCCCCTGCTCGATGACGCCGTCAGGAAATACAAGGGATTGCCCATCGACGAGCTGATCGACCGGCTGCTGGTGCGCTTCGGCACCGAGATCCTGTCGATCATTCCGGGGCGCGTCTCGACCGAGGTCGATGCGCGGCTGAGCTTCGACACGGCGGCGACGATCCGGCGCGCCGACCGCATCGTGGCGCTGTACCGCGCCGAAGGCATCGACGTCGGCGAGCGCGTGCTGATCAAGGTGGCCTCCACCTGGGAAGGCATCGAGGCCGCGCGCCAGCTCGAACAGAAAGGCATCCACACCAATCTCACGCTGCTGTTCTCGTTCGCGCAGGCGGTGGCTTGCGGTGCCGCGAAAGTGCGGCTGATCTCGCCTTTCGTCGGCCGCATCTACGACTGGTACAAGAAGTCCGCCGGCAGCCAGTGGGACGAGGCCGCCAACGCGGGCGCCAACGACCCCGGCGTGAAATCGGTGCGCGAGATCTTCGGCTACTACAAGCAGCATGGCATCGCGACCGAGGTCATGGGCGCGAGCTTTCGCAACGTCGGCCAGATCGCGGCCCTGGCCGGTTGCGACCTGCTGACCATCAGCCCCGAATTGCTGGCGCAGCTGGCCGGCAGCGAGGCGCCGCTCGCCCATGCGCTCGATGCCGGCGCCGCGGGCGGGCGCGACATGCCGCTGCAGACGCTCGACGAGGCGGCGTTCCGCTTCGCCCTCAACGAGGATGCGATGGCCACCGAGAAGCTCGCCGAAGGCATTCGCGCCTTCGCGGCCGATGCGGTGAAGCTCGAGAAGCTGATGGAGGCGTCATGACCCGACCCCGCTGCGACCGCACCGCCGCCTGGAAGAAGCTGCAGGCGCACTACGACGCCCAGGGCCGCAGCTTCGATCTGCGGCAGGCCTTCGCGGCGGATGCAAAGCGCTGCGAAACCCTGAGCCAGTCCGCGCCGCACCTCTTCGCCGATCTGTCCAAGAACCTGCTCGATGCGCAGACCGAAGCGCTGCTCTTCGCGCTCGCGCGCGAAACCGAGCTCGAGGCGCATCGCGCCGCCATGTTTGCCGGCCGGCACATCAACACCACCGAAGACCGGGCCGTGCTCCACACGCTGCTGCGCTGCCCGGCTTCGGCGCCGGTGCCCGCCGAGCTGGCCGGTGCGCTGCGCGACGTGCACACCACCCTCGATGCGATGCTCGCGTATGCCGAGACGGTGCGCTCCGACCACACGATCACCGACGTGGTCAACATCGGCATCGGCGGCTCCGACCTCGGGCCGCAGATGGCCGTGCTGGCGCTCGATGCGCATGTCGCGCCGGGCAAGCGCTTCCACTTCGTCTCGAATGTCGATGGGCATGAGCTGGCCGGCGTGCTGCGCGGCCTGGCGCCGGAACACACGCTGTTCCTGATCGCCTCGAAGACCTTCACCACTGCCGAGACCATGACCAATGCGCAGTCGGCCAGGCGCTGGTTCGAGCAGTCCGGCGGCGTCGACATCGCGCGCCACTTCGCCGCGCTCACCACCAACGTCGAGGCCGCGCGCGCCTTCGGCATCGAGACCACCTTCGGCTTCTGGGATTGGGTCGGCGGCCGCTATTCGCTGTGGTCGGCGATCGGGCTGCCGATCGCGCTGGCGATCGGCGCCGAAGGCTTTCGCAGCCTGCTCGCCGGCGCGCATGCGATGGACGAGCACTTCCGCACCGCGCCACTGGAACAGAACCTGCCGGTGCGCCTGGGCCTGCTCGATGTCTGGTATCGCAACTTCCATCGCTTCACGAGCCGCAGCATCGCGCCGTACCACAGTGCGCTCAAGCGGCTTCCGGCCTACCTTCAGCAACTCGAGATGGAAAGCAACGGCAAGCAGGTCGATGCCGGTGGCGAGCCGCTGTCCTTCGGCACTTCGCCCGTGCTGTGGGGCGAGCCCGGGACCAACGGCCAGCATGCGTATTTCCAGATGCTGCACCAGGGCACGGACGTGGTGCCGCTGGAGTTCATGGCGGTGCGCGATGCGGCGCACGAACTCGAAGGCCATCATCCCAAGCTGCTGGCCAATGCGATCGCGCAGGCCCAGGCGCTGATGGTGGGCAAGCACGACGACAACGGCGCGCGGAATTTTCCCGGCAACCGGCCGAGCACTTTCTTCGTGCTCGAGAAACTCACGCCCGAGACGCTGGGCGCCTTCATCGCGCTCTACGAGCACCGCGTGTTCACGAGCGGCGCAGTCTGGGGCATCAACAGCTTCGACCAGTGGGGCGTGGAACTCGGCAAGGTGCTGGCCAGGGACATCGAGCCGCGTCTTGCCTCCGGCGATCTGCAGGGGCTGGACGCCTCGACGGCGGGCCTGCTCCGGCGACTGAGCTAGCTGGATCGCGCGGCGTCCTGTTCCGCGATGCGCCGAGGACGCGCAGCGCCCGCGCTGCTACGAAGCGACCGCGGCCGTACGATTTGCCGCCTCGCGAAGAACGTCCGCGGCGATGTCCGTGTGGACCGCGCCCGACTTGAATGACTCGCTCGCGAGCACTTGGCGAATGAATGGAATGTTCGTCTTGACGCCACGAATCCGACTGCCTTCCAGCGCCGTGTCCAGCCGGGCGATGGCTTCATCCCGATTCCGGCCGCGCGCGATGATCTTCGCGATCATGGGGTCGTAGTGGGGCGTGACGCGGCATCCGGTGGCATAGCCCGTCTCCAGCCGCACACCTTCGGCGCTCGGAAACTCCAGCAGTTCGAGCAGCCCCGGAGAAGGGTAGAAGCGCACGGGATCCTCGGCATAGATGCGCGCCTGCACGGCATGCCCCTGGATCGCCACGGTATCGGGCAGGACTTCGCTCAAACGCTCGCCGGCCGCGAGTCGAATCTGCGACGTCACCAGATCGATGCCCGTGACCTCCTCGGTCACGGCATGCTCCACCTGCAGGCGCGTGTTGACCTCCAGAAAATTGAACTCGCCAGTCTGGGTGTCGTAGAGCGTTTCCACCGTGCCGATCACGTCATAACGCAGGGACCCCAGCACGGCCGCAATGCGCTCCGCGGCAGCGTCGAGCATGGCGCGCGGGATGTTCGGAGCACAGGCCTCTTCCACGACTTTCTGGTGGCGCCGCTGCACGGAGCAGTCACGCTCGAAGAGATGACGCACATGGCCATACCGATCGGCCAGGATCTGGAACTCGATGTGCCGGGGTCGCTGCACCAGCCGCTCCAGGTAGATGTCGACGCTGCCGAAGCTGCGGCTCGACAGGGAGCGTGCACCTTCCAGCGCCTTGGGCAGGTCGGCGGGGCTGTGCGCGGCGATCATGCCGATGCCGCCTCCGCCGCCGGCCGGCTTGATGAGGACCGGATAGCCCACGCGCTCGGCTTCTTTCAGATTGGCTGCCATGTCCGCGCCGAGGAGCTTCGAGCTGGCGCCCATGGGCAAGCCGTGGCTCGCCATCAGCTCGCGTGCGCGGGTCTTGTGGCCCATCGCGGCGAGCCACTTCGGACTGGGGCCGATGAAGGTGGCGCCGGCCGCCTCCACCTTTTCGGCGAAGGCCGCGTTCTCCGAAAGGAAACCGTATCCCGGGTGCAGGGCATCGGCACCGGAGCGACGCAGCACGTCGAGCAGACGGTCCTGATGAAGATAGCTTTCCGCCGCCGGCGCCGGACCGATCTCATGGCGCTCGTCGGCCGCCGCCAGATAGGGAAGATCACGATCGGCTTCGGAGTAGACCACCGCCGTGGGAATGCCGAGTTTCCGGCACGCGCGCAGCACCCGTGCCGCCACGGCACCACGATTGGCGACGAGGATCTTGTTGAACATCAGTTTGTCTCCAGCTTGCTTGCATGGGCCTCGTGGCTGGCCGGGTCGCTGGACGCCGCCATGCCGTAGACGATCTTCTGATCGAGCAGGTCGTCGATCTCCGTCTCGCTGAATCCCAGCTCGTCGGACAGGATCGAACGGGTGTCCTGCCCCAGGTCAGGACCGCTCTTCACGATGCGTCCCGGCGTGTCCGAAAGGCGCGGCACGATCCCCGGATGCACCAGCTCGCCGAGTTGAGGATGCGGGACGCGCGTCAGCATGCCGCGTGCGGCGAAATGCGGATCGGCAAAGATATCGGGCATCGTGTAGACACGCGACACGGGCACCTCCGCCGCCAGGAGCATTCTTTCGATATCGGGTCCGTCGTGCTGTCGTGTCCAGGCGGACACGACCTCGTTGCAATATGGAATATTGTTGCCGCGCGCACGGATGGAGCACAACAAGGGATCGTCCTTGAGCTCGGGCTGTCCCATCGTGAGAATCAGGCGCTCGAAGGTGGCGTCGCTGTTGGCGGCGATGAGCACATAGCCGCCGTCCCGCGTCGGGTACAGGCTGTTGGGCGCCATGTTCGGCAGGTTGGGTCCCACGCGCTGAGGGACGTAGCCGGTCGTCTCGAATGCCGGGACGTAGGCCTCCATCTGCGTGAATGCGGCTTCGTAGAGGGCTGCATCGACGACCTGCCCGCGGCCGGTCTTCTTGCGCGCCAGCAGCGCCGTGACGGCACCGAATGCGGCAAACACCGCCGTGAGGTAGTCGGTGGCGGCCACCGCCACGCGCGCGGGCGGCCGGTCCGGATCGCCGATGAGGTTGCGAACGCCGGCCATGGCCTCGCAGATGGCGCCGTAACCGGGCCGTTGGCTGTACGGTCCGGATTGGCCATATCCGGAGATGCGCACCATCACGAGTCCGGGGTTTTCCTTCGAGAGCTCTTCGTAGCCCAGGCCCAGCCGTTCCATCACGCCGGGCCGGTAGCTGTCGACCAGCAGATCGCATTTCAATGCAAGCTCGCGAACGAGTTGCCGGCCTTTGGGATGTTTCAGGTCGACGGAGATCGAACGCTTGTTGCGCAGGATCGTTGCGGCGTACAACGATATGTCGCCGGCATGCTTGCCCATGCTGCGCAGCGGGTCGCCGCCAGGGGGTTCGACCTTGATCACGTCGGCACCGAAATCCCCCAGCAGCCTGGCGCAGGCGGGGCCGGAGACGGTGGAGCAGAGCTCGAGGACGCGATAGCCCGACAACGGGCCGCTCTTGTCGGACGGTGCTTGGGTTGTCATGAGATTCCTTTCGCCAGCAGGCCGATCTCGCGCACGGTCGAGAGCATCGATTGGTATTCCTTCTCGTAGTACTCGGTCGCCTGGGCATGCGGAATGAACAGCGACTTGCTCTGATTGAGTTCGACGAGTCGCTTCCACGCGGTGGTCGCCACCATCTGGCGACAGACGTTTTCCCAGAAGGCGATCTGTTCCGGGGCAAGACCCTTGGGGCCGACAATTCCCAGCGCCGAATGGAAGCTCGTATCGACGCCGCTTTCGCGCCAGGTCGGGACGCCTGCGAAGGCGCCGCCCAGGCGAGTGTCCGAACTGACGGCGAGCAATCGGATCCTTCCTGCCTGCATCATGGCCAGCGCGTTGGGTGTCGTTGCGGCCACCATTTCGAGCTGTCCGCCCACGAGGGCCACGATCGAGTCCATCGACGACCTGAAGGGCGCCACGACCAGTTTGGACACATCGACGCCGCCTGCTTTCAGGGCCTTGGCGGTTCCGATGTGGATGTGGTTGCCGATGCTGGTGGCCACCGCCAGGCGTTGGCTGGCGGGATCGGCGCGCAGTGCAGCCAGGAGCGCCTGCAGATCCTTGAACGGTGAGTCGGCACGCACCGCGAGGATCAGGAATTCTTCCTGCAGCACCGCGATGGTCTGGAGGTCGCGGTGGGGGAGGATGTCCAGGTTCCCCGTGAGATAGCTGGCGATGTATCCGTGCGTGTTGATCGAAAGATAGTGCGGGTCTCTGGGATGCTGCATCAGCACATCGAAAGCGATCTTGCCGTTGGCGCCCGGCTTGTTGGACACCAGGAAGGGCTTGCCGGGCGCTGCGCCGCTTTGGTCGTAGTACTGCTTCATCGCGCGGCCGACCTGGTCCAGAGCACCGCCGGGGCCCGCAGGCACGACGAACTCCACGCCCGCATCGGGCTTCCAGGGCGCTGCCGCATGGGCCGGCCATTGCAGGGCGCCCAATGCGGCGACCCCCCATCCACCGAGCGCGCCACAAACGCGCCGGCGGCGCGGGTCGATCGGTGTTGCGGATCCTGCCTTGGCTTCTGAATCTTTCATGTCTCGCTCCACAGTGAATAAGTTTGAACAACGCGCCGGGTCTGGCATCAAGGACTGACGCCAGCCCGCAATTTCGGTCCGAGCTGGGTGCGCAGCCGACTTTGCGCGGCGTCGATGAATTGACACAGGTACGGACGCGTTTCCCGCGGGTCGATCAAGTCCTCCACCGCGAATGCCTCGGCCGTGCGGAAAGGAGAAGACAAGGCGCGCAATTCGGCTTCGATCTCGGCCTCGCGCGCTGCCGGATCGGGTGCGGCCTCGATCTCGCGCCGGTAGGCCGCCTTCACGCCACCTTCGATGGGCAAAGAGCCCCAGCTGGCCGAAGGCCATGCGATCTTGAAGTTGAGTCCGGCGCGATCGAACACGCTGCCGCCCGCGACCCCGAAGCACTTGCGCACCAGCACGGTGTAGATGGGAACCGTGGCCTTTGCCAGTGCATAGCGCTGTTGAATGCCGAAACGCATGATGGCTTCGGACTCGGAGTCGACGCCGATGAGCAGGCCAGGCACGTCGACAAAGAAGATCAGCGGAATGTTGAAGGAATCGCAGAGGCTGATGAAATGCGTCTGCTTGCGCGCCGTCTTGACATCCACGATGCCGCCCACCATCGGGTTGTTGGCAACGACGCCGACGACATGGCCATTCATGCGAGCGAGCGAGGTGATGACAGCGCGGCCGAATGTGGGCTGGATCTCGAACGCCGAGTCCTTGTCCACCACCATGCCGACCAGCTTGCGCATGTTGTAGGCCTGCCGCTCGGACCGCGGCACGATGCTCAGCAGCGCTTCTTCGCATCGATCGGGCTGGTCCGTGGGCGCGATCGAAGGTGGCAGCTCCCACACGTTCTGCGGCATGTAGGAGAGGAAGGTCCTGATCTGGCGCAGGCAGTCGTCCTCGCTGGCGGCCGCGTTGTCGATGGTGCCGGCCGTGTCCACGGCGATCTTCGCGCCGCCCAGGTCGTTCTTATGCAGCTTGACGCCGAATGCGCGCTCCACCACCGGTGGCCCTGCGGCGAAGATCTGGCTGGTGTCCCGCACCATGATCGACCAGTGGGCCATCAATGCGCGTCCTCCCGGACCCCCGGCCACCGACCCCATGATCGCGCTCACCACGGGAACCTCGCCGAGCAGGGAGGCGGAGCGCTCGAAGCCGTCCATGCCGTAACCCGGCCATACCGAGTAGCCTTTTCGCTTGACGGTGTTCACGGTACCTCCCGTACCGTCGACCAGGTTGACCAGCGGGATACGGTACTCGTGCGCCAGGTCTTCGACAAAGCCGCCTTGACCTCCTTTGCGGCGGTCGCTGCCGAAGCCGGTTCCCGCGCGGATGGTGTAGTCCTCGCCGCCGACCGCCACCGGGCGGCCATCGATGGCGCCAAGGCCCATGACATAGGGAGCCGGCTCGAAACTGGCGAGCGTTCCGTCCGCCGCATAGCTTGCTTTCCCGGCCAGCTTGCCCACTTCGCGGAACGACCTCTTGTCGAGCAGACGTTCGATGCGTTCGCGAACCGTCAGCTTTCCGGCGGCGTGGTGCTTTTCCACCGCAACGGTACCGCCGCAGTCCTCGGCCATCTGGCGACGGCGGTGGATTTCCTCGACTTCAGGTCTCCAGGTCATTTCTTGATCCTTCCATATCCGACAAAAACGAAACGAGCCGGTCCCTGCCGCAACAGGCGTGCTGCGGCAGCCGACAGGGTTTCAGCTGAATTCAGACCACCGGTGCAGGCGAGGCGGCGCGGCGACCGGCCATCGGGCGAGTGCTCAGGATGCTCACGGCTTCGGCGCCCGACTCCTCGACACGTTGTCGCTGCAATCGCACGAATTTTTCTGTATCGCCCCTGGCCAGGGCGTTGACGGCGCGCCGCCAGATGGCGGCCGATTGAAGGCGGCGTTCGCGACTGGCCAGGCCCAGCTTGGAATAGCGAAGGGTTTGCAGACTCAATCCCGCCAGCATCCGGGCCAGACGCTGGTTGCCGCACGAACGCACGCTGAAGATCGTGAGCCTGTAGCCGGTTTCGGCATACTCGCCGCGGTCATCCGGCTTGTTGGCCAGGTATTCGAGTCGGCCGACACCGACCTTGAGCATTTCGAGCAGTCCGGGATCGCGGCGCTCCGCGACCTTGCGCGCCACGATCTCGAGCAGGCCTGCCCGGATCTCGAAGATTTCCCGGATCTCGTCCGCCGTCAGTTCGGTGACGATCGCCCCGCGGCGCGCCAGAACAGTCACCAGCCCCTCGCGCTCCAGGACGCGAATGGCATCGCGCACCGGGCCGCGACTCACCTGGAACTTGGCAGACAGCTCGGCCTCGATGATGCGAGAGCCCGGCGGAAGGTCCCCGGAAATGATCTGGTCGCCGACGGCCAGTGCGATTTGTTCGGGCACGGTCAGCGTGAGTTGCTCCGAGTCCGCGAAGAGACGGAATGCCACCGCGCTCTCCCATGTCTTGAAGAATTCTTCCGACTTGTCGATGGCTTCGGGCGTCATGGTCGATCCAGTCTGATGGATGTGCTCATCAGTCGCGTTCGATGACGGCGAGCACGGCGCCTTCGGCAACGGCCTGTCCTTCGGATACCAGCAGCTTCCGAATGGTGCCGGCGAAGGGGGATTCGACAGGGATTTCCATCTTCATCGATTCGATGATGGCGATCGTGTCTCCCTCGGCAAGTCGCTGGCCCTGTGTCGCCAGGACTTTCCATACGGTCCCCGTGACCTCGCTCAGGACTTCGATTTCTTGGGTCAATGACGGCTCCTTTGAGATAGCCGTCATTGTGATTGTTAACAATCTTTGTGTCAATTGAACCTGCGAAGGCCGAGGACGAGTCGCACTGGTTTTCCGAGCAACCCCGTCGGGGGGCGCAAGGTCATACAAATCGACACACCTCCCGATATGATGCCCCGGGGTTTTCCCGTGGGACTATCGAGAGGAGTTGTTCATGAACTTTCAACAGGCCATCCAGACCTGCTTCAGCAAGTACGTCGACTTTTCAGGCCGTGCGTCGAGGCCCGAATATTGGTGGTTCGTGCTGGCCTACGTGGTGCTCGCCATCGTGTCCGGCTTCATTCATCACATCGTCTATGCGCTGGTGATCCTGGCCTTCCTGCTGCCGATGCTGGCGGCCGGCGCGCGCCGGCTGCACGACATCGGCAAGAGCGGCTGGTGGCTGCTGCTGGGACTGATCCCGCTCGTCGGCCTGGTGCTGCTCTACTTCATGGTGCAGCCGAGCCAGCCCGAATCGAACGCCTACGGCGCGCCGCCGGTGCCGACGCCGGTCTGACGGCCGCGCGGCGCAGACCGCGACGGTTGCTCAGGCGCCTGTGCCCACCAGCACCGGCGTGGCGCGATAGCGGTCCGGGAACACGCGCTTCAGGTTGTCGATCTTCGGCAGATCGTTGATCGCGATGTAAGGCTGGTCGGGGTTGTGCGCCAGGTAGTCCTGGTGGTAGCCCTCGGCCGGATAGAAGCCCTTGAGCGTTTCGACCGTGGTCGCGATCGGCTGGCCGAAGACTCGGGCCTTGTCGAGTTGCGCGATGTAGCTCCTGGCGATGCGCGCCTGATCGGCGTCGGCCGCGAAGATCGTCGAGCGGTATTGCGTGCCGCTGTCCGGACCCTGCCGGTTGAGTTCGGTCGGGTTGTGGGCGACCGAGAAATAGATCTGCAGCAGGCGGCCGTAGCTGACCTGCGTCGGGTCGTAGGTGATGCGCACGGACTCGGCATGGCCGGTGCGACCCGAGCCCACCATCTCGTATTTCGCCGTGCTGGCGTCTCCACCCGCGTAGCCGGACACAGCGCTGCTCACGCCCTTGACGTGCTGGAACACGCCCTGCACGCCCCAGAAGCAGCCACCCGCGATCACGGCGGTCTGCGACTTCGCGCCGGGCGCTGCCGCCAGGTCTTCGACAGGCGCGGGAATGACCACCGCCGGTTCCGCGGCGAAGGAAGGGATGGCATGCCAGATCGCCGCCGCGCCGAGCAGCGCGAGCGTGGCCAGCATCGGCCGCCGAGCCAGGGTGGCCAGCTGGCCGACGCGTTGCATGGTGGAGTGTTGCGGGGTGTTCATACGGGTTTTGCGTCCTTGTGTGCTTCTTCGAGGAGTTGCTGGATGACCTGCTCCGACTTCTGGTATTCGCCTTCGCCGAAGTGATGAAAACGGATCCGGCCCTTGGCGTCGATGAAGTAGTGTGCCGGCCAGTAGTTGTTGTTGAAGGCGCGCCAGATGGTGAAGTTGTTGTCGATCGCCACCGGGAACTGCACGTCGAGATCGCTGACCGCGCGCTTCACATTGTTGATGTTTTTCTCGTACGCGAACTCCGGCGCATGCACGCCGACCACGACGAGCCCCTGGTCTTTGTATTTGCGATTCCATTCGCGAACATGCGGCAATGCGTTCAGGCAGTTGACGCACGAGAAGGTCCAGAAGTCGACCAGCACCACCTTGCCACGCAGCGCTTGGGCGCTGAGCGGCGGCGAGTTGAGCCACTCGACGGCGCCCTCGAGCGGCGGCATCGTTCCTTCCGCCGGAAGCGGCGCGAGCGTTGTGTTGAACCGGCTCGCCTGCACCTTCATGAAACCGCCAGGTGCCGGCGGTTCCCGGAACGCTGCGGCCGACGCGCGCTCGGCTGGCTGCGGGCGCAGGCGCTCGAGCAGGCGCTTTTCGAGCGACGTTCCGCCGCCATCGGCCGAAAGCCGTGCGAGTGCACCGGTGTCGAGGCCGAGTGCGACGGCCGCCACACCTGCCAGCACGGCGACGCCCAGACCCCGGCGAAGCCATTCGCCGATGCCCAGCGAGCGCTTCATCGCGGCGAAGACGCGCCCGCCGAGCAGCAGCGCGAGGGCCAGCGAAGTGACGGCGCCGGCCGCATAGGTCAGCAGCAGCGAGGTCCGCACGCCGGGGCCTTCCAGTGCGGCGCCGGTCAGGATCAGTCCCAGCACCGGTCCGGCGCAGGGCGCCCACAGAAGACCGGTCGCAACGCCGAGCAAAAGAGAGGGGAGGACCGTATGCCCGGTCGATGCCGAGCGTCGGCTGGCCGTGTTGGAAAGCCGCGCACCAAGACTCACCAGCGGCGCCGTCAGGCGCTGCGCCAGGCGAGGCGCGATCAGCGCGACGCCCATGGCCGCCAGCAGTGCGATCGCCGCCATGCGGCCGTACCCGTTGGCCTCGACGGCCCAGTTCCCGGCGACGGCGGCGAGCGTGCCGACGCCCGCGAAGCTGAGTGCCATGCCCGCCAGCAGCGGCAGCCCGCTGCGGACGAAGGGTTCGCCGACGCGCGCGAACACGAAAGGAAGGACGGGCAGGATGCAGGGCGCAACGATCGTCAGCGCTCCGGCCAGATACGACAGGATGAAAAAGATCATGAGAGTCCTCCGACGGAGCCCGTCGACGACGGCTACTTCTTCATCTCGTCCTTGCCCATCGAGTCCTTCGACATGCTGTCTTTCGACATCGAGTCCTTGGCCATCGAGTCTTTCTTCATCATGCTGTTCTTGGCCATCGAGTCCTTCGCCATGGAATTCTTCTTCATGCCGTCCTTGCTCATTGAGTCCTTGGCCATGCCGTCGTCCTTCTTCATTTCGTCCGCGGCGAAGGCCGAGACGGAGCCGATGGCCATGCAGGCGGCCAGCAGGGTTGCGGTGAGCTTGTTCATTTCAGTGTCCTCAAAGAGTCTTGATTTCAAATGGCCCGTTCGGGAGAACACGGCCGCGAGCGTCAACGGCGCCGAGTCGTTCGACTCAACTGCCGCCGAACCAGTTGTAGCCCTGGTCTTCCCAATAGCCGCCAGGGTAGGTGTTGGTGACGAAGATCGCCTTGATGTGCTTCGGGTTCTTGTAGCCCAGCTTGGTCGGCATGCGCAGCTTCATCGGAAAGCCGTACTTCGGCGGCAGCGGCTGGCCGTCATAGGTCAGCGTGAGCAGCGTCTGCGGGTGCAGCGCCGTGGGCATGTCGATGCTGGTGTAGTAGTCGTCCGCGCACTTGAAGCCGACGTATTTCGCGCTCGTGTCGGCGCCGATGCGGCGCAGGAAATCGGCGAAGCGCACGCCGCCCCATTTGCCGATCGCGCTCCAGCCTTCGACGCAGATGTGCCGCGTGACCTGATCCTCCTGCGGCATCGCGCGCAACTCGGCCAGGGTCCAGCTGCGCTTGTCGGCGACCATGCCCGTGACTTCGAGCTTGTAGCCCGCTTCCTCGATCACGCGGACCTCGTCCTCGCCGTAGTAGGCATTGAACGGAAAGGGGCGCGTGATCATCGAGTCGGGGTAGGTCGGTGCCAGCCGGTTCGGATCGAAGATCCAGCCCTGCACCGTGTCGTTGAAGCGCGAGATGCGCGTGAGCGCCGCGTCGACTGTCTCGTTGTCGGTGATGCTGCAGCCGCTCAGCAACGACAGGCCGCCCATCGTCAGCGAGCGTTGCAGGAAGGCGCGGCGGGCCGGCTGGTCGACGCGGCGCGCGATCAGCTTGCGCGCTTCGGCCAGTGCGGCCTCGCTGTCCACGCCGGTGAGCGCGGGACGCTTGAAGAGCTTCATGCGGTGGTCCTCCCGGCGCGGCCGCTCAGCATCGCGAGCAGGGTGCGCGGCACCAGCGCCACCATGACGAGGTGCACGGCCACGAAGCCGACCAGCGCCGCCATCGCAACGAAGTGGATGCGGCGCGCGAAGTCGTAGCCGCCCAGCAGTTCGCGCAAGAGCGGAAACTGCACCGACTTCCACAGCACCAGGCCCGAAAGCACCAGCAGCGTGATGTCCAGCATCACGAACAGGTAGGCGACACGCTGGACGCTGTTGTAGCGGCGCGGGTCGGCATGCGAGAGCTGGCCTTTCAACGCCGCCATCGCGTCGTGCCAGATGCCGGCGATCGACAGTGGAAAGAACTTGCGCCAGAGTCGCCCGCTCACGAGGTTCAGAACCAGGTAGACAACGCCGTTCGCAACCAGCAGCCACATCGCCGCGAAATGCCATTGCAGGGCCCCCCCGAGCCAGCCGCCGAGCGTGATCGAGGCCGGGATCTCGAACGGAAAGAAAGGCGAGGCGTCGTAGATGCGCCAGCCGCTGGTGACCAGCACCAGCACCGCCAGGGCGTTGAGCCAATGGGCGATTCGCATCCAGGCCGGATGGATCGGCGTGAGGTCAGATGGGGTGTCGCTGCGGGTCATGGGGCGCATTGTTGGGCGCATCCGGTGGCCGTTTCATCACGAAGAGTTCAATTAATCGTGATAACTGCGCCGGCGATATCGCGGGACAATCCGTGCCATGGATCCCGTCAAACGCGTTCTGATCGTCGAGGACGATGCCCACATCGCGGAGCTGCTGCGCATGCACCTGCGCGACGAGGGCTACGCCGTCGAACATGCGGCCGACGGGCATGCGGGCCTGCGCGAGCTCGAGCGCGGCAACTGGGATGCGCTGATCCTCGACCTGATGCTGCCCGGCATCGACGGCCTCGAGATCTGCCGCCGTGCGCGCGCAATGACGCGCTACACGCCGATCATCATCACCAGCGCGCGCTCCAGCGAAGTGCACCGCATCCTGGGTCTGGAACTGGGCGCCGACGACTACCTGGCCAAGCCCTTCTCGGTGCTGGAGCTGGTGGCGCGCGTGCGGGCCTTGCTGCGCCGCACCGAGGCGATGGCGCGCAACGCGCGCATGGAGTCGGGCCGGCTCGACCTCGACGCGCTCTGCATCGACCCGGTTGCGCGGGAGGTGCAGGTCGAGGGCAAGCCCGTCGAGCTCACGCCGCGCGAATTCGACCTGCTCTATTTCTTCGCCCGGCATCCCGGCCGTGTGTTCTCGCGGCTCGATCTGCTCAACCAGGTCTGGGGCTACCAGCATGACGGCTACGAGCACACGGTGAACACGCACATCAACCGGCTGCGGCTCAAGGTCGAGACCGATCCGGCCGAGCCGCGCCGCATCCTCACGGTCTGGGGACGCGGCTACAAGCTGGCCGCGCCGGCGGGCAGCGAGGCGAGCCCATGAAGCTGCGCCCGGCTTCGTTGTCGCAACGCCTGTCCGTGGTGTTCGCGGTGCTGTTGCTGGCTTGCTGCGGCGCGTCGGCCTGGCTGCAGATGGCCGCCAGCGGCCGGCACGAACAGGAGGTGACGCAGCGCCTGTCCAGCGGCCTTGCGGCCCACATCGCCGGCAATTCGGAGCTGATGCAGCGCGGCGGCCTCAATGAGCCCGCGGTGCGCGACCTGTTCGACAAGCTGATGGCGGTGAACCCCAGCGTCGAGGTGTACCTGCTGGCGCCCGATGGCCGCATCGTGGCGCAGGCCGCGCCGCCCGGCCATCTCAAGCGCGAGCGCGTCGACGTGGCGCCGATACGGCGCCTGCTGGAAGGCGCTCCGCTGCCGATCGTGGGCGACGATCCGCGCGGAGACGGCGTGCGCAAGGTCTTCAGCGCGGCGCCGCTCCAGGTCGACGGGCACGATGCGGGCTATGTGTACGTGGTGCTGTCCGGCGAGGACCGCGACGCCGTGGTCGCGAACGTCGCGGCCGGCAGCGTGCTGCGCGCCACGCTCTGGTCGATCGCGCTGGTCGCGCTGCTGGGTTTGCTGGCGGGGTTGGCGGCCTTCCATCTGATCACGCGGCCCTTGCGCGCGCTGACCGCCGTGGTGCAGCGCTTCGAGAGCGAAGGCGTGGCCGCGCTCGAAGGCGCCGAGCCGGTGCTCGCGCAGGCGAGCCGCGGCGGCGACGAGATCGCCACGCTGGGCCAGGCCTTCGCGCAGATGACGCGGCGCATCGCCGAGCAATGGCGCGAGCTCCGCACGCAGGACCAGCAGCGCAGGGAATTGTTCGCCAACATCTCGCACGACCTGCGCACGCCGCTCACTTCGCTGCACGGCTATCTCGAGACCTTGCTGCTCAAGGCCGATTCGCTCGCCCCCGACGAGCGGCGCCGCTATCTCGAAATCGCGCTGGGCCAGAGCCGCAAGGTCGGGCGGCTGGCGCAGGAGCTGTTCGAACTCGCGCGCCTCGAGTACGGCGTGGTCAAGCCCGAGAAGGAAAGCTTCGCGCTGGCCGATCTCGTGCAGGACGTGTTCCAGAAATTCGAACTGGCGGCCGAAGCCAGGCAGCAGCGGCTGGTCGCCGACATCCCTTCGGGCCTGCCCGTCGTCACTGCCGACCTCGGCATGATCGAGCGCGTGCTGACCAATCTGCTCGACAACGCGATCCGTCACACGCCCGCGGGCGGCGAGATCGTGGTCGCGCTGCGCCAGGACAAGGGCGGCGTCGGCGTCGAGATCAGCGACACCGGCCCCGGCATCCCCGGCGAACTGCGCACCGGCCTTTTCACGCGACCGGTTTTTTCATCGACCGCCGAGCGCAGCGGCGGCCTCGGCCTGGTCATCGTGCAGAAGATCCTGCAGCTGCATGGCAGCCACATCCACCTGCTGCAGCGCGCCGACAAGGGCGCCGTCTTCTCCTTCGAGCTGCAATAAAAACCGCCGAAGCGACCCGATCTCCAAAAAGAAAAAGGCCGCCAAGGCGACCTTTTTTCTGTTCGTGAGGTGCCACCGATCCGGCTAAGCCGGTCGGCAGGCACCGCCCCCGGTAGGGGGAAGGCGTAGGCGACACGAAGTGCGCCGCAGCCTGGGGGCGAGCAATTACATGCCCATGCCGCCCATACCACCCATGCCACCCATGTCGGGCATGCCGCCGCCGGCACCGGCCTCTTCCTTCGGCGCATCGGCGACCATGGCTTCGGTCGTCAGCAGCAGCGACGAGACCGAGGCAGCGTTCTGCAGCGCGGTGCGGGTCACCTTGGTCGGGTCCAGGATGCCGAGCTCGAGCATGTCGCCGTAGGTGTCGTTCTGGGCATTGAAGCCGTAGTTGCCCTTGCCGGCGTAGACGGCATTGACCACCACGCTGGCTTCGCCGCCGGCGTTGTTGACGATCTCGCGCAGCGGCGCTTCGATGGCCTTGAGCACCAGCTTGATGCCGGCGTCCTGGTCAGCGTTGTCGCCCTTGAGCTTGTCGCCCACGGCTTGCTTGGCACGCAGCAGCGCCACGCCGCCGCCGGCGACCACGCCTTCTTCCACTGCAGCGCGGGTGGCGTGCAGGGCGTCTTCGACGCGGGCCTTCTTTTCCTTCATTTCGACTTCGGTGGCAGCGCCGACCTTGATCACGGCCACACCGCCGGCCAGCTTGGCCACGCGCTCTTGCAGCTTTTCGCGGTCGTAGTCGCTGGTGGCTTCCTCGATCTGCACGCGCACTTGCTTGACGCGGGCTTCGATGTCGCCAGCGGCGCCGGCGCCGTCGATGATGATGGTGTTTTCCTTGCCCACTTCGATGCGCTTGGCCTGGCCCAGGTCGGCCAGCGTCACCTTCTCGAGCGTCAGGCCCACTTCTTCAGCGATGACCTTGCCGCCCGTCAGGATGGCGATGTCTTCCAGCATGGCCTTGCGACGGTCGCCGAAGCCCGGTGCCTTGACGGCCACGACCTTCAGGATGCCGCGGATCGTGTTCACGACCAAAGTAGCAAGGGCTTCGCCTTCGACTTCTTCAGCAACGATCAGGAGCGGACGGCCGGCCTTGGCGACTTGTTCCAGCGTCGGCAGCAGGTCGCGGATGTTGCTGATCTTCTTGTCGAACAGCAGCACGAACGGGTTCTCGAGCAGCGCCGATTGCTTCTCGGGGTTGTTGATGAAGTAGGGCGACAGGTAGCCGCGGTCGAACTGCATGCCTTCGACGACGTCGAGTTCGCTCTCGAGCGACTTGCCGTCTTCGACGGTGATCACGCCTTCCTTGCCGACCTTGTCCATCGCGTCGGCGATGAGCTTGCCGATGGTTTCATCGCTGTTGGCCGAGATCGAGCCGACTTGCGCGATTTCCTTCGAGGTCGTGGTGGCCTTGGATGCCTTCTTGAGCTGCTCGACCAGGGCGGTGACCGCCTTGTCGATGCCGCGCTTCAGGTCCATCGGGTTCATGCCGGCGGCGACCAGCTTGAAGCCTTCGCGAACGATGGCCTGGGCCAGCACGGTCGCGGTGGTGGTGCCGTCACCGGCGTTGTCCGAAGTCTTGGAAGCCACTTCCTTCACGAGCTGGGCGCCCATGTTCTGCAGCTTGTCCTTGAGTTCGATTTCCTTGGCCACGGACACGCCGTCCTTGGTCACGGTCGGGGCACCGAACGAACGTTCGAGCACCACGTTGCGGCCCTTGGGGCCCAGGGTCACTTTGACTGCGTTGGCGAGGATGTTGACACCCTCGACCATGCGCGCGCGGGCTTCACCGCCGAAGACTACGTCTTTTGCTGCCATGAGATTTCTCCGAAGAATTCAGTTGAGATTGAGTGAGCGGGTGGAAGCGAGTTACTTCTCGACGACCGCGAAGAGGTCTTCTTCCTTCATGACCAGCAGTTCGTCGCCGTCGACCTTGACGGTCTGGCCGCTGTACTTGCCGAACAGGACACGGTCGCCGACCTTGACGCTCATCGCGCCGAGTTCGCCCTTGTCGTTTTTCTTGCCGGGACCGACGGCCAGCACCTCGCCCTGATCGGGCTTCTCGGCGGCGGCGTCGGGGATCACGATGCCCGAGGCGGTCTTGGTTTCACTGTCAACACGCTTGACGATCACGCGATCGGCCAAAGGACGAAGTTTCATTGCATCTCCTGGATAAGAAACTGGTTGGGTTTGGGTGCTGGCGTCACCGCCGGCTTCCGTCGACTGGGGCGAAGGTGCTTGTTAGCACTCTGCTTCAGCGAGTGCTAATGATAAGGGTGTTTTGGCGCTTTTCAAGCTCGGCGGAATGCGCGCGATGCGGGCGGTGAGTCCCTGCGGACCGTTCGGCATTGGATAGGTTCTAAAATCATCCAATGATTCGATGATTGAATCGGGCCGCTCCACATCCATGCTCCAGCACGCTCCCAGAGCTTCTCTCTCCAACGCCGCCGCCGACGGCATTCGCGCCGAGATCGCCAACGGGCGCTGGGCCGTCGGCACCCGCATTCCCATCGAACCCCAGCTCGCGCAGATGCTGGGCGTGAGCCGCGGCACGGTGCGCGAGGCGGTCAAGACGCTGGTGTCGGGCGGGCTGCTCGAAGTGCGCCAGGGATCGGGCACCTATGTGCGCTCGGATGTGGACGCGTCGGCCAGCCTGCAGAAGCTGCGGCGCGCCAGCCTGCGCGACCAGTTCGAGCTGCGTTGTGCGCTCGAGGCCGAGGCGGCGCGTCTCGCGGCGCTGCGCCATACCGCCGGCGACCTGCAGCAGCTTCGAACCCTGCTCGAGCGGCGCGGCCGGGCCGAGGATGCCGGCGGCGCGGCTGGCTTCGTCGATCGCGATCTGGCTTTTCATCTCGCCATCGTCGGCATGTCCGGCAACCTGGCTCTGGTGGAGACCTGCCGCTTCGTCACGGGCTACATCCGCGAAACCATCGCCGCCACCGCGGCCATCGAACTGCCCGAACCCGACGAGGCCGCGCACCGGGCCATCGTCGAAGCCATTGCCAGCCGCGACCCGGAACGGGCTGCCGCCACGGTCCGCGCTTTCATGGCGCACATCTCCAAGGCGCTTGCGTCTGCCACCCCATGAACTCCACCCCATTCGCCACGCTCCCTGCCGCCGACCTGCTGATCGACGTCGAAGCCGACAACCTTCCGCCGCCCCGCCCGACGCCCGCCGGGAGCCGAAGCCGCCAATTGCTGCTGGGCCTGAGCGTCGTGCTGATCGCGTTCAACCTGCGGCCGGTGTTCTCCAGCCTGTCGGTGATGCTGCCCGAGATCATGGCGGCGACCGGGCTGTCGCCGACGGCGGCCAGCTTTCTCACGACGCTGCCGGTGATCTGTCTGGGCCTGTTCGCGCCGCTCGCGCCCTGGCTCGGACGCCGCGCCGGGACCGAGCGCACGCTGCTGGGCTGCATGGTGTTGATCCTGGTCGGCACGCTGCTGCGCGGCGCCGGCAGCATCCCGCTGCTGTTCCTCGCATCGGCGATCGCGGGCACGGGCATTGCGGTCAGCAACGTGCTGCTCTCGGGCCTGGTCAAGCGCGACTTCGCGCGCCACGAAGCGCTCATGATGGGCCTGTACACGATGGCGGTGTGCGGCGGTGCCGCCAGCGCCGCCGGCCTCACGGTGCCGCTGTCGCACGCGCTGGGCGGCGGCTGGACGCATGCGCTGGCGTTGTGGGCGGTGCCGGCGGCGGTCATCACGCTGCTGTGGGCGCCGCAGGCGCTGCCGCTGCGACCGGTGCCCAGCGAATCGGGCTATGCGGTGCGCGGGCTGTGGCGCGATCGGCTGGCCTGGCAGGTGACCCTGTTCATGGGGCTGCAGTCCTCGCTCGCCTATATCGTCATGGGTTGGCTCGCGCCGATCCTGCGCGAACGCGGACTGGCCGGTGACGCGGCCGGTTACGTGGTGTCGCTCTCGGTCATCGTCCAGGTGGTCACCTGCCTCGTGGCGCCGTCGATCGCGGTCCGGTGCCGCAACCAGTCCGGCATGGCGGCCGCCGTCGCCGTGTTCACGGTCGCGGCGATGCTGGGCTGTCTCTTCGCGCCGTTGTCCGGCGTCTGGGGATGGGCGGTGCTGCTCGGCATCGCGCAGGGCGCTTCGTTCGCGCTGGCGCTCACGCTGATCGTGCTGCGCTCGCCCGATCCGCATGTCGCCGCGCAGCTCTCCGGCATGGCGCAGGGCGTGGGCTATCTGATCGCCGCCTGCGGACCGATGCTGGTGGGCCTCTTGCGCGGCTGGAGCGGCAGCTTCGACGCGTCGGGCTTCCTGTTCGTGGGGGTCGGCGCAGCGATGTTGATCAGTGGGCTGGGGGCCGGTCGTGCGCTGCATGTGCGCACGGTCACGGTCGCGAAGGGAGCGGACGCCCGGTAGGCGCCGCGGAATCATCCGGCGGCGGGTTGGCGGCGCAGCACGGTCAGCCGCAGGGTCGCTCGCAGATCGAAGCCCAGGCTGGCATAGAGCGCGATCGCCGAGTCGTTGTCTTTGAAGGCATGCAGGAAGGGGATCTCGCCGCGCGCAGCGATGCGCGCGGACACGGCCGTCACCAGCGCGCGCGCCAGGCCCCGTCCGCGAACATCCGGATGCGTGCACACCGCGCTGACCTCGGCGTTCCCGTCGAGATGCATGCGCTCGCCGGCCATGGCGACAAGGCGGCCGTTCTCCCGCACGCCGAGAAACGCGCCGAGTTCCTGCGTGCGGCTGCTGAAAGGGCCCGGCTTCGTCAACTCGGCCAGGGCTCGCATGTCCGTCGCATCGTCCGGCCCGAGCGGCGCCATCCGAGGGTCTGCGGCCTGATCGCCGGAAGGCTTCGACTGCACCATCTGCACGATGGGTTTCTGCAGGAGGATTTCGAATTCGGCCGTGGGCGCCACGTCGCCGGCCGTGACCAGCGCCACCTGCTCGCCCGGCGTCAGCAGCCCGGCCAACGCACGGAAACCGGCGGCCGATGCATCGACCATCGCGCCGAAGGGGGCGAACTCCGCCGGATATCGCCGTGCCGCGCCGTCGCCGAGCGCGAGCGCGGCCTGATGGCGGTGCGTGAGCGCGCTCCAGATGACGTTGTCCAGCGGGTGTGCGGCGGGCATGGGGATGGATGAATCGGAGGATGGTGCGGTCGGCATGAGGCAGTTTAGTGCGGCGCTTTTCCGGATGCGCCCGGTGAGGTCGGACAATGGCGCCCGGCGGGTCACGCTCACGCCCCTGACTGCACGGAGAATGCCGCGATGCAAAGCACCCACGACAACGCCGCCAGCTGGCCGATGCTGGACTACGCGGCATGGCGCGACACCGCGCTCACCTTCCAGCTCTGGACGCAGATCGTCGGCAAGGTGCGGCTCGCGCTCACGCCCTGGCTCAACCACGGCTGGCATGTGCCGCTGTACGTCAATGCGCACGGCTTCGGCACCTCGCCGATCCATGCGGGCGCGGGCCTGATCGAGATCGACTTCGACCTGCTCGCGCAGCGGCTGGTCGTGCGCACGTCAGAGGGGCCGGACCGCGGCTTTGCGCTCGAACCGATGTCGGTCGCCACCTTCCATCGCCGCGTCATGGCCGAGCTCGATGCGGTCGGCGTGCGCGTCGCGATCGATGGCCTGCCCAACGAAGTGCCCGCGCCCATCCGTTTCACCGACGACGAGGTGCATGCCGCTTACGACGCCCAGGCGGTGCAGGCGTTCTGGCGTGCGCTCGTGCAGGTGGACCGCGTCTTTCGCCTGTTCCGCACCGCCTTCCTCGGCAAGTCGAGCCCGGTGCATCTGTTCTGGGGCAGCTTCGATCTGGCCGTCACGCGCTTTTCCGGGCGCGCCGCGCCGCTGCATCCGGGCGGCATCGCGGGCCTGCCGGACGCCGTCACGCGTGAAGCCTATTCGCATGAAGTGAGCAGCGCGGGCTTCTGGCCCGGCAACGATGCGTCCCCCGGCGCAGCCTTCTATTCGTATGCGTATCCGACGCCGGAGGGCTTCGATCGCGCGGTGGTCGAGCCGGCCGGCGCGGTCTGGGCGCCGGCGATGGGCGAGTGGCTGCTGCCGTACGACGTGGTTCGCAGCGCGGCCGATCCCGATGCCGCCTTGCTGCGCTTTCTCGAGACGACCTACCGCGCGGCGGCAAGCCTTGCGCAATGGGACCGCGACCTCGAGTGCGGCCTCGGCGTTCCGCGCCGTCCCCGTCCCGTGCGCCAGAGCCCATGAAAACGCTGAAGGTGGCGCTGGCCGGCGCGGGCGCCTTCGGCCTCAAGCACCTCGATGCGATCCGCGTGATCGATGGCGTCGAGGTGGTGTCGCTGGTCGGCCGCGAGCTCGGGAAGACGCGCGAAGTTGCACAACGCCACGGCATCGCGCATGCGACCACCGAGCTGGCCGCGAGCCTCGCACTGCCGGAGATCGATGCCGTGATCCTCTGCACGCCGACACCGATGCATGCGGCCCAGGCGCAGGCCTGCCTTGCGGCCGGCAAGCATGTGCAGGTCGAGATTCCGCTGGCCGACAGCCTGGCCGATGCCGAGGCGGTCGCAGCCCTTCAGCGGCGCACCGGCCTGGTGGCGATGTGCGGCCACACGCGCCGCTTCAACCCCAGCCACCAGTGGGTGCACCGGCGGATCGCAGCGGGCGAGTTCGCGCTGCAGCAGATGGACGTGCAGACCTACTTCTTTCGCCGCAGCAACATCAATGCGCTGGGCCAGCCGCGCAGCTGGACCGACCACCTGCTGTGGCACCACGCGGCTCACACGGTGGACCTGTTCGCGTGGCAGGCCGGCGGCGAGATCGTCGCGGCCCATGCGTTGCAGGGGCCCGTGCATCCGGTGCTGGGCATCGCGATGGACATGTCGATCCAGCTCAAGAGCAGCACCGGCGCGCTGTGCACGCTCAGCCTCTCCTTCAACAACGACGGCCCGCTGGGCAGCTTCTTTCGCTACATCGGCGACAGCGGCACCTACCTTGCGCGCTACGACGACCTGTTCGACGGCAAGGAGACGCCGATCGACGTCTCGCGCGTCGACGTGTCGATGAACGGCATCGAATTGCAGGACCGCGAGTTCTTCGCCGCCATTCGGGAAGGCCGCGAACCGAACGCCGGCGTCGCCAGCGTGCTGCCCTGCTACCGTGTGCTCGCCGCGCTGCAGGCGCAGCTGGGTTGACGAAGCCCGCGGCCTATTTCGCGAACAGCGACGCCATGTCCGCGAAGGCCTTGAACTCGAGCGCGTTGCCCGAAGGATCGAGGAAGAACATCGTGGCCTGTTCGCCCACTTCGCCCTGGAACCGGACGTAGGGCTCGATGACGAACTGCGTGCCTGCGGCGCGCAGCTTGTCGGCCATCTCGTGCCATTGCGCGAGCGACAGGATGGCGCCGAAGTGCCGCACCGGCACCTGTTGGTCGTCGACCGCGCTGGTGGCCTTGTGGCCGCATTCGTCGGGCGCCAGGTGCGCGACGATCTGGTGGCCGTAGAAATTGAAGTCGACCCACTCGGGGGCGCTGCGGCCTTCCGGACAACCCAGCAGTTCGCCATAGAAGCGTCGTGCCTCTGCGATGTCGCGGACCGGGAAGGCGAGGTGAAAGGGCGGAAGCGCTGGGGCAGGCGTGGTCATGCGAAGGTGTGGAGTGAAATCAGAGCAGGTCGGTCGGGACGAACCACGAGAACATCAGCAGCTTGAGCCGCACGAGCAGGTTGGCGTCGGGTTCGTCGTCGAGGACCGCATTGTCGCCGTCCGTGCTGACCCACTGGACCTGGTCGGTGCCGGGCTTCAATTGGACCTTGTAGACGCTGTCGACGTTGTCGATCTGCATGGCGTCGATGACCTGGTGCGCCACCTCGAAGCTCTGGATGCGCACGCCGACCTCGGTGTTGATGTAGGCCGAGCGCGGGTCGAAGTTGAGCGAGCCGACCAGGATCCATTCGCGGTCGATCATCGCCAGCTTGGCATGCAGGCGGCCGCGCGATTGGCCGAACACCCGGCGCAGGCTCCGGCTGCGACGGATCTGCGTGGAGCTGACCTCGTACAGCGTGACGCCCTCCTTGAGCATCGCGACGCGGTAGTTGTTGTAGTTGATGTTGACCAGCGGCTCATCGGTATCGGCCAGCGAATTGGTGCCGACCGCGATCTGCACGCCGCGCGCGCGCAGGCGCCGGATGTGCTCCATGCCGGCGTCGCCCGGAATGAAGTAGGGCGAGACGATCGTGATGTCGGACTTGGCGAGGTCGAACAGGCCGAGCATGCGTTCGGCCAGCGTGGGCGGACGCTGCCGGCCGCCGGCCTCCTGCGCGTCGAGCCCGAGTGCCTTGGTCGGCGCATCGGCCACCGCGTCGGCGCGGGCGCGGATCAGCGCCAGCTTGCCGCTCGCGAGCACGGCGCTGAGCGGCGGCTCGCCGAAGACATCTGTTTCCGGCGTCGGATCGGGCGGCGGCGCCACCACGGGAGACGTCAGCGCGTCGAAGCGGGTGCGCAGCGCCTCGGGCGATTCGATCGGCTGCACGACGGCGTGCAGCGGATAGACCACTTCGCTGTTCCAGTAGGTGTCGAAGATGCCTTCGAGCTCGTTCACCACCGGGCCGGCCAGCAGCATGTCCAGGTCGATGAAATTCGCGTCGCGGCTGCGCAGGAAATACTCGTCGGCGAGGTTGCGCCCGCCCGCGATGGCCAGCGCGCCGTCGACCACGAACAGCTTGTTGTGCATCCGGTGGTTGAGCCGGTGGAAGTCGGCGAAGAAGCCCATCCAGCGCGTGGCCGCGTGATCGCGCCCGGCCACGAAGGGATTGAACAGGCGCACTTCCATATTCGGGTAGGCGCTCAGGCCCAGCAGCATCGGGTCGAGCTTGACGGTGTAGAAATCGTCCAGCAGCAGGCGCACGCGCACGCCGCGTTGGGCCGCGTCGCGCAGTTCGCGCAGGATCAGCTTGCCGGTCTTGTCGTTGCCCAGCAGGTAGTACTGCAGATCGAGCGAGGTCTGGGCGTGGCGAATCAGCGAAAGACGCGCGTCCAGCGCGAACGCCGCCTGCGGCATCACACGCACGGCCGAGCGGCCGTCGGGCGGGTTCGCATAGGGCACGGTGAGCCGTCCCAGCTCGGTCGCGGGCGATGCAGGGATGGCGGTGACGGCCGGCGCGCTCGCGTGCGGCGGCAGGCCGGCGCAGGCCGACAGCAGGCAGGCCAGCACGATGCCCAGACAGCGCAGCAGGGCAGGGAAGGCTCGGGGAGAAAGGGGCATGGATCGTGCGCGCCGGGAAAGTGCGGCGCGAGGCGCATCGTAGCGGCGATTCACGCCGAGGGGGATATCGGCGGCGCCGGCGTCCCCGGGCGACCCGGCGTGCGCGAGAAGCGCGGCGCCGGCGCCGGCTGGCATTGCCCATTCACGTCGATGTGGCTGCCGCGCGCGCGCAGCGCCGGCAGCCGTGCCGCTTCATCGCCATGCCAGACCGGCGTGATGCACAGGTCGGTGTCGGCCAGGCACATGACCCACGCCTGCCACGGCTGCGCCCGGATCCGCTCGGCGATCGCGCGCCGCATCGACGGCCATGCCTGGCGGTCGAACTGCTGGCGCGCATACGCGGGGTCGAGTTCCAGCAGCGCGGTCATCCCCTGGAAGAACTGCGGCTCGACGCAGCCGAGCGCGATGTAGCGTCCGTCCGCGGTCTCGTAGCAGTCGTACCAGGGCGCGCCGCCATCGAGCGCGTTGGCGCCGCGATCGTTCGACCACATGCCCGCCGTTCTCAGGCTCTGCACGGTCGACATGAGACAGCCCACGCCATCCACCATGGCGGCATCGACGACCTGCCCCTGGCCGGAGCGGCGCGCCTCGTACAGCGCGGCCACGATGCCGAGCGCGCCGAACATGCCGCCGCCGCCGAAGTCGGCCACGAGGTTCAAGGGCGGCGCAGGCGGCGTGCCCGGGCGCCCGAGTGCCGCCAGTGCGCCCGTCGCGGCGAGAAAGTTGATGTCGTGTCCCGCGAGCCGCGCATTCGGTCCTGTCTGGCCCCAGCCGGTCAGCCGTGCGTAGACCAGCGAGGGGTGTGAGGCCAGCAGGACCTCCGGACCCAGGCCGAGGCGTTCCGCGACGCCGGGACGAAAGCCCTCGATCAGCACGTCCGCCTCGGCGGTCAGCTGCCGCACGCGCGCGATGCCGTCGGGGTCCTTGAGGTCCACGGCCAGGTGCTCGCGGTGGCGCAGCAGGACGTCGTCGCGCGGGGCAAGGCCGATCGCCGAGGGCGTGCCGGCGTTCTCGCCGGGGCGCCCGATCCGCAGCACCCGGGCGCCCATGTCGGCCAGCATCATGGCGCAGAAGGGGACCGGCCCTTGGGCTGCGAGTTCGATCACCCGCACCCCGGTCAATGGCCCGGCCTGCTGCGCCTCGCCGTTCACGCGGCGCCGCCCTTGGCGTCGCCGAAGGCCTGCCACGAAGCACCGTCGAAGCGGATCAGGTAGAGCTGGCGGATCGGCACGTGGCGGGTCGGGCTCGTGTTGAGCGTGATGCCCGGCATCAGCATCGGCAGTTCGACGCGCTGCAGCGACTCGGCCGCATGGCGCACGTTCTCGCGGCTGAAATCCTTGCCGCACAGCTTGAGCACCTCGACCAGGGTCTGGGCCGAGAGGTAGCCGTAGACGTTGAAGATGTCGGTCTTGTCGCCCTGCGGGTAGTGCTTGTCCATCCAGGCCAGCCATTCGAGGTAGCCCGCATCCTTGCGCCAGTGCGGGTCGTTCGGGTCCTTCTGGAACTGCGTCGAGACGATGCCCTTCGATTTGTCGAGCCCGGCCGGCGCCAGCACCGCGGCCACCGAGCTCGAATAGTTGCTCACGATCTGCAGCGGCTTCCAGCCGAGATCGGACGCCCTGCGGATCGCCTGCGCGGCGAACTTGCCGGCCGCGGCATTGAAGAACACATCCGCGCCGGATTCGCGCAGGCTGATCACCTGCGAATCCACCGTGGCGTCGGTGCTCTCGTAGCTCACCTGCTTCACGATCATCCGGTCCGCCGCCGCGCCCAGGCCCTGGCGCAGGCCGCGCAGGTTGTCGCGGCCGACGTCGTCGTTCTGGTAGAGGATGCCGATCTTTCCCTGCGGCCGTTCCGCGAGCACGAACGCCGCATAGATGCGCATCTCGGTGTTGTAGTTCGGCTGCCAGCCGAAGGTCCACGGCGCGCCCTTGGGATCGTCCCACTGGTCGGCGCCGCCGGTGGGAAACAGGTGCGGCACCTTCGCGGCGTTGAGGTACTTGCGGATCACCGCATTGGTCGGGGTGCCGAAGGTGCCGAAGATCATCGCCACCTTCTCCTGCTCCACCAGCCGGCGCGTCTGCTCGACCGTCTTCGGCGGGCTGTAGCCGTCGTCCTGCGACAGGAATCGCAGCTTGTGCCCGGCGATGCCGCCCTCGGCATTCACCTTCTCGAAGTAGGCCGCCTCGGCGCGGCCGATGACGCCGTACGACGAGGCGGGACCGCTGTACGGCATGGTCTGGCCGATCAGGATTTCCGAGCTGGTCTGCGCGCGCGCGGGCAGCGCCACGGAAGCGGCCGCCAGCGTGAGCAGCTTGCGGCGCGAGAGGGGAAGAGGCGTGTCCATGGTCGTTGTGTCTCCGGAAGTTTTTCGACGCTGTCGCAATCCAGTCTAGGCACGAGGTGCGGCGCGCACTGCGGCGTCTGCGCCGATTCATATCGGGAAATGGCCAGTTCGCCGGTTCACGGGAGAGGCTGTCCGTTTTGCGCTATCGAACGGCCCGACTTCGACACCGGCCGCGGCACCGATCCGTATCGTGCGGGGCATCAGGACAAGGAGACCCATGATCGACCGCCACCTCCACGACAGCGCCACCTACTCGGACCTCGTCGAACTCGCGCTGCAGCAGAACCCCGACGCGCCCGCGCTGGTCCAGGACGGACGCAGCCTCAACTACGCAGCGCTGCGCACCGCCGTGCACCAGATGCAGGACCGCCTGCTGAGCGCCGGGCTCGCGCGCACCGACGGCATCGCCCAGCTGTCGAGCAACCGGATCGACGCCGTCATCGTCCAGCTGGCCTCGTTCGCGCTCGGCCTGCGCTACACGCCGCTGCATCCGATGGGCTCGGTCGACGACCATGCCTACATCCTCGAGGACGCGGAAGTGTCGGCGCTGGTGGTCGAGCCGGCGCAGTTCGGCGAGCACGCCCGGCAGCTGCTGTCCCGCGCAACCTCGCTGCGGCATGTGTTCTCGCATGGCGCCTCGGACTTTGCCACCGACATCTTCTCGCTGCCGATGACCGGGGCGCTGTCGAAGTCGAAGGCCAAGTCGCATCCGGAGGATGTGGTGGCGCTGCTCTACACCGGCGGCACCAGCGGACGCTCGAAGGGCGTGACGCTCACCAACCGCTCGATGGTCATGAACGTGCTGCTGACGCTGTCGGGCTGGGAATGGCCCGCGGACATCCGCTTCCTGTGCAGCACGCCGATCACCCACGCGACCGGTTGCATGCTGGTGCCGATCCTGAGTCGCGGCGGCACCATCCATCTGCATGCGGGCTTCGATGCGCGCAAGTTCCTCGCCACGGTGGCGCGCGACCGCATCAACAGCACCTTCCTCGTGCCGACCATGATCTACCTGTTGATCGAGGCGCAGCGCGCGGCGCCGGCCGACACCTCCGCGCTCGAGACGGTCATCTACGGCGGCTCGCCGATCTCGCCCGCACGGCTGGCGGAGGCGATCGCGCTGTTCGGGCCGGTGTTCATGCAGATCTACTCGCAGTCCGAGGCGCCCAACTGCGCGACCGTGCTGCGCAAGAAGGAGCACCAGGGCGGCGTGGCCGGACGCCATGCCTCGTGCGGGCGGCCGCTTCCCGGCATCACGGTGGCGCTGCTCGACGACGACCACCATCCGGTCCAGCGCGGCGACATCGGCGAGATCTGCTTTCGCGGTCCCTCGATCATGCAGGGCTACTGGAACAAGCCGGAAGAGACGGCCGAGACGCTGCGCGGCGGCTGGCTGCACACCGGCGACCTCGCGTTCGAGGACGGCGAAGGCTTCCTGCACATCGTCGACCGGCGCAAGGAGATGATCGTCTCGGGCGGCTTCAACGTCTATCCGCGCGAGATCGAGGATGTCATCACTGCGCACCCGGCCATCAGCTCGGCCGCCGTCATCGGCGTGCCGGACGGCAAGTGGGGCGAGGCGGTCAAGGCCATGATCGTGCTGCGCGAGGGCGCGACGGTCACGGCCGGCGAGATCATGCACTGGGTGCGCGAGAAGAAGGGCGCGGTGGCCACGCCCAAGTCGATCGACTTCCTCGATGCGCTGCCGCTCACCGCGCTCGGCAAGCCGGACAAGAAGACCTTGCGCGCCAGGTACTGGGCCGGCCAGCAGCGCCAGGTCAGCTGAGCGGATGCAGGCCATGAACGACGGGCAGAACCTGCTGGAAGTGCGCGAGCTCAGCCTGCGCTTCGGCGGCGTGCTGGCGTTGGACGCGGTGTCCTTCGGCGTGCGCGAGAAGCAGATCTGCGGCCTGATCGGGCCGAACGGCGCCGGCAAGAGCTCGCTGTTCAATTGCATCAGCCGCCTTTATGCGCCGTCGGCCGGCGAGATCTACTGGCGCGGCCAGCCGCTGTCGCGCCTGCCGCGCCACCGCATCGCCGGCCTCGGCATCGGCCGCACCTTCCAGAACCTCGCGCTGTTCCGTGCCATGTCGGTCATGGACAACGTGCGCGTCGGTACGCATTGCCGCACACGCGCCGGCGTGCTGGCGAGCGTGCTGCGCAGCCGCGCGATGCGGCGCGAGGAAGCGTTCAGCGCGCACAGGGCCGACGAGCTGCTGCGCCTCGTCGGCCTCGAGCGCTGGGCCGACCAGCGCGCCGATGCCTTGCCCTTCGGCCTGCAAAAGCGCATCGAACTGGCACGCGCCCTGGCCAGCGCACCGACCCTGCTGCTGCTGGACGAACCTGCGGCAGGCCTCAACACCGGCGAACTCGATGCGCTGGCCGAGCTGGTGCGCGATATCCGCCGCCGCCTCGACATCACGGTGCTCGTGGTCGAGCACCACATGCGCTTCCTGATGGGCATCTCGGACCAGGTCGTCGCACTCAACTTCGGCCGCAAGATCGCCGAGGGCAGCCCGGCCCAGGTGCAGAACGATCCCGCGGTGATCGAAGCCTATCTCGGCGCCGCCACGCCATGACGCCCGCCGAACCCATCGTCGCCGTGCAGGGCCTGGCCGCGTACTACGGCCGCACGCAGGTGCTGTTCGACGTCGGCTTCGAGGTCCGAAGCGGCGGCGTGACGGCGCTGCTGGGCGCCAACGGCGCCGGCAAGACGACCACGCTCATGGCCCTGAGCGGCCTGGTGCAGCGCGAGGGCGACATCCGACTGTGCGGCGTGCAGGGCCGGCGCCTCGCGGCCGAATCGGTCGCGCGGCTCGGCGTGGCCCACGTGCCGGCCGACCGCGGCACCTTCATGCCGCTGAGCGCCGAGGAGAACCTGCTGCTCGGCGCCTACCTGCATCGCAACCGGCAGGAAGTCGCGCGCGACCTGGAGCGCATGTACGCCTACTTCCCGCGGCTCAGGCAGCGCCGCCATCAGCAGGCCGGCACGCTGTCGGGCGGCGAGCAGCAGATGCTGGCGATCGCGCGCGCCCTCATGCTGCGGCCGACGCTGCTGATGCTCGACGAGCCCTCGTTCGGATTGGCGCCGCTCGTGGTGCAGGAGGTCTACCAGATTCTGCGCACGGTCCGCCAACAGGAAGGCCTGAGCATGCTGCTCGTCGAGCAGAACGCGAACCTGGCCTTCGGCATCGCGACGCAGGTCTACCTGCTGGAGACCGGGCGCGTCGTCGCGCACGGCACGCCGGACCAGATGCGCTGCAACGACGCCGTCAGGCAGGCCTACCTCGGCCACTGAGACGAGCGGCATCTCACCACTCACCACCAGGAACACCGCATGGAAGGCTTGCTGCACCAGATCATTTCGGGCATCGCGATGGGTGGCGTCTACGGCGCGCTCGGGCTGGCGGCGGTCATCGTCTACCAGTCGACCCATCACCTCAACTTCGCGCAGGGCGAGATGGCCATGTTCTCGACCTACATCGCCTGGATGCTGATGCAGGCGGGGCTGCCCCTGTGGGCTGCGCTGGGCCTCACGCTGGTCGCTGCCTTCGCGACCGGCATGCTGATCCAGCGCTTCGTCATCCATCGCGCGCGCTTCGCACCGGCGCTCACCACCGTGCTGCTCTTCATCGCGCTGCTGGTGATCTTCAACAGCCTCGCCGGCTGGCTCTTTGGCTACAGCGCGCGGATCTTCCCGAGCCCCTTCGGCAGCGGCCGGGCGTTCGACAGCGCGCTGATATCCGCGCACGAGCTGGGATCGATCGCTGTGACGCTGGTGCTGGTGGCCGCGCTCTACCTCTTCTTCAACTTCACGAAGCTCGGCCTCGCGATGCAGGCGACCGCGCACAACCCGATGTCGGCGCGGCTGGTGGGCATCCGCGTCGGCTGGATGCTCGCCTTCGGCTGGGGGCTCGCGGCCGCGATCGGCGCCGTCGCCGGCGTGCTGGTCGCGCCGGTGGTCTACCTCGACCCGAGCATGATGTCCGGCGTGCTGATCTACGGCTTCGCCGCGGCGCTGCTGGGCGGCCTCGACAGCCCCTGGGGCGCGATCGCGGGCGGCGTGATCGTCGGCGTGCTCGAGAACGTGCTCGGCGCCTATGTCATCGGCACGGAGCTCAAGCTGTCCGTGGCGCTGATGCTCATCATCGGCGTGCTGCTGTTCAAGCCCTCCGGCCTGTTCGGCAAGCCCGTGGTCACGAGGGTCTGAACATGACGGACATCACCGTGTCTTCCCCGCTCGTCGCGCGCAAGCCCGGCGCCGCCGCATGGCTGCTGCCGTGCGCGATCGCCGCCGCGGCGCTGGTCCTGCCGCTGGTCGCGCCCGGCTTCTACCTGTTCCAGGCCACGCTGGCGATGATCTATGCGATCGCGCTGCTCGGCCTGAACATGCTGGTCGGCTACTCGGGCCAGATCTCGCTCGGGCACGGCGCCTTTTTCGCCGTCGGCGCGTACACCACCGCGATCCTGGTCGATCACTTCGCGGCGCCCGGCTGGGCCGCGATACCGATGGCCGCGGTGCTGTGCTTCGTCGTCGGCTTCGCCTTCGGCCTGCCCGCGCTGCGGCTCGAGGGCCATTACCTCGCGCTGGCGACCTTCGCGCTGGCGGTGGCGGTGCCGCAGCTGCTCAAGTGGAAGGCGCTTGAAGACTGGACCGGCGGCGTGCAGGGCATCCTGCTGGCCAAGCCCGAAGTGCCGGCCGGCCTGCCGCTGTCGCCGGACCAGTGGCTCTACCTGTGCGTGCTGGCGATCACGCTGCTGGCCTTCGTGGCGGCGCGCAACCTGCTGGGCGGGCGCCTCGGCCGCGCGCTGGTCGCGATCCGCGAACAGCCGATCGCGGCGGCGGCGATGGGCGTCGACGTGCCCGGCATCAAGACGCTGACCTTCGGCATCAGCGCGCTCTACACCGGCGTCGCCGGCGCGCTGAGCGCGATGGTCGTGCAGTTCGTGTCGCCGGACAGCTTCAACTTCTTCCTGTCGATCACGCTGATCATCGGCGTCGTCATCGGCGGCCTGGGCACGGTGGGGGGCGCGCTCTACGGCGCCGTGTTCATCCAGTTCGTGCCGAACCTGGTGGACCAGGTCTCGAAGTCCGCGACCTGGGCGATCTACGGCGTGCTGCTGATCGTCGTGGTGTTCCTCATGCCCTCGGGCATCGAAGGCGCGGTGCGCCGGCTCGTGCGCGGCCGGCGCTGAACAGGGCCGCGCGCCGCACAGCCGGCTCGCGTGACTCGCGTTTTCCCGCTCGCTGGCTATCATGCGCCGGTGCGCAACTGACGGAGACTCTGCGATGGACCAGTTCGAATTGTCGGCCCACCATATCAGCGAACTCGAGCACGACATGGGCGCCGCGCCGATGGTCGGCCTGTCCATGGAGATACCGGCGGGCACCACGGTCGAGCCGCACGAGCACGGCCGCGGCCAGCTGATGTTCTCGAGCTCGGGCGTGATGGTCATCGAGGGCATGGGCGGTTCGTGGGTGGTGCCGCCGCAGCGCGCGGTCTGGGTGCCGCACCACGTGCGCCACACCTTCCATCCGGCCACCAACCTGAGCCTGCGCAACCTGCTGATCCGCTCCGACGTGGATGTGCCGCTGCCCACCGCCTGCACCTTCGTTCGCGTCACGCCGCTTTTGCGCGAACTGATCCTGCGCGTGGTCGAGGATCCGTCCACCTTCCGTTCGACCGCGCATCACGAGCGCGCGATCGGCCTGCTGTTCGACGAGATCGACGTGTGCCAGGTGGCGCCGTTGTTGCTGCCGCTGCCGCAGGATCCGCGCATCCGCCGCATCTGCATCGCGCTGCGCGAAAACCCGGCCGATCCGCGCACCCTCGAAGATTGGGCGGACATCGCCTGCGCCAGTGGCCGCACGCTGACGCGGCTGTTCCTCAAGGAGACCGGCGTGTCCTTCGCGCATTGGCGGCGGCAGGCGCGGCTGATGGCGGCGATGGTGCGGCTGGGCATGGGCGATTCGGTCACCAGCACCGCGCTGGATGTGGGCTACGAAAGCGCGAGCGCCTTCATCGAGATGTTCCGCCGCACCATCGGCCAGACACCGGGCCAGTACTTCAACTGAGGGCCCCGGGGCGTCGCCGCCGAGCGGCGAAACGTCCGCTGCGCGACACGCGATGGCGCGCAATCATGACAGCGCAGGGGGCTTCGTTCCTAGCATCGAAGCTTCATTCAACGAACCGTTGCCCTGCTGGAGACCGTCATGTCAGATCGCTACCGCCTTTACGGCGTCCTCGCCTCGCCGTACGCGGCCAAGTTGCGCGCCTTGCTGCGCTATCGCCACATCCCCTTCGACTGGATGCCGGCCAGTTTCGACTGGGCGCCCGACTTCCAGCTCGTGCGGCCCGAGCTGGCCGAGGTGAAGCCGCGCATCGTGCCGATCCTCTGGTATCCGCACGACCGCTCCTTCCACACCGACTCGACCTTCATCGCGCTCGATCTGGAGCAGCTGCATCCGGGCCATCGCTCGGTGGTGCCGGCCGATCCGGGGCTGGCGTTCCTGTCGAACCTGATCGACGACTTCGGCGACGAGTGGGGCGTGAAGATCGCGTTCCAGTACCGCTGGGGCAACGAGAGCGACCGCAACGCGACCAACCGGCTCGTGATGGGCGAGCTGCTCGGCGGCGGCGTGGCGCAGGCGACGATCGCGCATGCAGCCGACCAGTTCCGCGACCGCCAGGTGTCGCGCATGCCGCTGGTCGGTGCCACGCCGCAGAACGCGCCGGTCATCGAGGCCACCTATGCGCGCGTGCTCGATGCGATGAGCCGGCTGCGCGAGACGCAGAGCTATCTCTTCGGCTCGCGCCCGTCGCTGGGCGACTTCGGTCTGTTCGGCGCGCTCTTCACCTGCCGCAACGATCCGACGCCGGCCGAGATCATGCGGCGCAGTTCGCCCGGCACGCTGGACTGGATCTACGCGCTCGACGAGGCCTCGGGCGTGCAGGGCGAATGGCTGCCCGATGCCACGGCGCTGCCTGCGGGCGCGATCGACCTGCTGCGCGTCATCGGCGATGCTTACCTGCCGTTCCTGGTTGCCAATGCAGCGGCGGTCGAACGCGGCGAGCCGACGGTGCGCGTCGAGCTGCTCGGCCGCAGCTACAGCCAGGGCGCGTTCCGCTACCAGGCCAAGTGCCTGCGCTGGCTGCGCGACGAGTGGCGCGGCCTCGACGGCGCCGCGCGCGAACGCGTCGAACCCGTGCTGCGCGCCACCGGCTGCCTCGCCGCGCTGCAACCATGACGCTCGCGACCGATGCAGAGGCCACGGCGCCGGACGCCGCGCTCGACCTGCACTACTGGCCCACGCCCAACGGCTGGAAGATCTCGATCCTGCTGGAGGAACTGGGCGTGCCGTACCGGCTCGTCAAGGTCGACATCCGCCGTGGCGATCAGTTCGAGCCGGCCTACCTGCGCATCAATCCCAACAACCGCATCCCCGCGCTGGTCGACCATGCACCGGCCGATGGCGGGCCGCCGCTGGCGCTCTTCGAGTCGGGCGCGATCATGATGTACCTGGCCGACAAGCACGGCCGCTTCTGGTCCACCGAACTGCGCCGGCGGCACGAGACGAGCCAGTGGCTGATGTGGCAGATGTCGGGCCTCGGGCCGACCGCGGGCCAGGTGCATCACTTCAACGAATACGCGGCCGAGCCGGTGCCCTACGCGATCGATCGCTTCAACAACGAGATCCACCGGCTGTATGGCGTGCTGGAGCGCCGGCTGGCCGATCGGCCTTACCTGGCCGGCGACTATTCGATCGCCGACATCGCATGCTGGGTCTGGGTGCGGCTGTGGCGCCATCACCACCTGGACATCGAGACCTTTCCGGCGCTGGCGCAATGGCTGGCCACGATCGCGGCGCGGCCCGCGGTCAACCGCGGCTTCCGCACGGCCAACGAATGGCGCGAAGGCCGCTCCACCATGACGCCGGAGGCGCGCGCCGTGCTGCTCGGGCAGCGCGCCCGATGACCGCGCCGCCGACCCTGGAGGTCGACGTTGCCGTCGTCGGCGGCGGCTCGGCGGGCATGGCCGCCTACCGCGCGGCCGTCGCGGCGGGTGCGCGCACGGTGCTGATCGAAGGCGGCGACTTCGGCACCACCTGCGCCCGCGTGGGCTGCATGCCGAGCAAGCTGCTGATCGCGGCGGCCGATGCGGCGCATGCGGGCGACACGGCCTCGGACTTCGGCCTGCCGGCGCCTGCGCCACGTGCCGGCGATGCGCTCGCGGGCGTGATGGACCGCGTGCGGCGCGAGCGCGACCGCTTCGTCGGCTTCGTGCTGCGCGAGGTCGAGGCCTATCCGGCCACCGACAAGCTTGCCGGTGTCGCGCGCTTCGTCGGCGACCATGTGCTCGTGGTCACGCACGCGAACGGCGATGCGACGCGCGTGCACGCGGGCCGCATCGTGCTCGCCACCGGCTCCGTGCCGGTCGTGCCGCGCGAACTCGATGCGGTGCGTGCGCTGTGCCTCACCACCGACAGCCTGTTCGAGCTGCCCCATCTGCCGGCCAGCGCGGCCATCGTCGGCGCCGGCGTCGTCGCGCTCGAGCTGGGACAGGCCCTGCATCGACTGGGCGTGCGCGTGCGGCTGTTCGGCCGCGGCGGGCGGCTGGGCGTGCTCACCGATCCCGAAGTGCATCGCCAGGCCTGCGCGGTCTGGGCCGATGCGCTGCCGCTCGAATGCGATGCGCGTGCGGTCTTCCACGCCGATGGCGGCGAGGTGCGGGTCGACTACGTGACGCGGGACGGCAGCCGGGCGAGCGAGCGCTTCGCCTGCGTCATCGCGGCCGCCGGCCGCGCGCCCAGGCTGCCGGCCGGCCTCGAGACCACCTCGTGGGGTGCCGCCGTCGCGGCGGGCGCCTGGGGCTTCGACCGCACCACGATGCAGGTCGGCGCCAGCCCGGTCTTCGTTGCCGGCGATGCGAGCGGCGAGGACAGCCTGCTGCACGAAGCGGTCGACGAGGGACGCATCGCCGGCCGCAACGCCGCGAGCTTTCCGCGCGTGCGCGGTGGCGAGCGGCGCGCGCGCCTGTCGATCGCATTCACCCATCCGCAGATGGCGATCGTCGGCGGCGGCTGGGCGCTGGCGCAACGCGCGGGCGATGTCGTGGTCGGCCAGGCCTCCTTCGCCAACCAGGGGCGCAGCCGCGTGATGCTGCGCAACCGCGGGCTGCTGCGCGTCTACGCCGATCGCGCGGGGTTCTTTCTGGGTGCGGAGATGTTCGGCCCGGATGCCGAGCACCTCGGTCATCTGATGGCGTGGGCGCTGCAGGCGCGCATGCGCATCGACCAGATGCTGTCCATGCCCTTCTACCATCCGGTGGTCGAAGAGGGCCTGCGCACCGCGCTGCGCGATGCGCGGCGAAGCGCGCGGACCGAAGCCTGACCGGGCCCGCGCGCGGCGCTCACTTGCTGGCGGTCGGCTTGCCGAAGTCCTTCATCTCCTTGTCGAGCAGGTAGGCCCGGATCTCTTCGATCTCCCGCGGCTTCAGGTCGGTGGAAAACGAAGGCATGCCGCGCGGCTCCCGGCCGTCCGTGACGGTGACCCGGAAAGCCTCGGCGCTGAGGATCATCGGCGAGCGCCGCAGATCGGGAACGAGCCCGCCGCTTTCGCCGCCTACGCCGTGGCACTTGGCGCAGTAGATGCCGAAGTCCTTGTTGCCGTTCGCGATGACGGCGGCGCCGGCGTCGGTACCGGTCGGTACGCGGTGGCTCACCGCCTGCGGCGCGAGGGGCGGCAGCTTGTCGCTGCCGCCGAGCTTGAAGACCAGCAAGCGGCTGACGTTGCGCACGCCCGTGAAGTTGTCGGCCTCGCCGCCCACCATCGGCGCGCCGCCGCCCCAGCCGGCGAGCAGAGCCACGTACTGATCGCCATCGATCATGTAGGTGGATGCGCTGGCGATGATGCCGGTCTGCGCATCGAAGTCCCAGAGCGTCTTGCCGGTGTCGGCCGCGTAGGCGACGAACTTGCCGAAGGCATTGCCCTGGAACACGAGGTTGCCATCGGTGACCAGCGCGCCGCCGTTCCAGACCGACTCGTGCGGCACCTTCCACACCACCTTGCGCTGGACCGGATCCCACGCGATCAGCGCGCCGCTGGCGAAGCTCTTCGGGAAGGACGTGCCTTCGTAGAAGGCGCTGCCCGTGTTGAAGTTGCTGGGTCGATGGACGAAGCCCGCGCCTTCGTTCTTGTAGGCACCCGCCATCTCCTGGTAGGGGATATAGACCAGGCCGGTCTTGTGGCTCAGCGCCATCGGCTGCCAGCTGTGCGCGCCATAGGGGCCGGGCCACATGACGATCGGCTTTTTCTCATAGCGCACGCCCGGCTCTTCCACCGGGCGGCCCGTCTTCAGGTCGACCTTGCTGGCCCACGTCACCTTGCCGACCTTGTCGGCGGACAGCAGCTCGCCGGTCGCGCGGTCGAGCACGTAGTAGAAGCCGTTCTTCGGCAGCTGCATCAATACCTTGCGCTGCCTGCCCTTGATCTTCAGGTCGGCCAGAACCATGTTCGCGGTGGCCGTGTAGTCCCAGCTTTCGCCGGGCGTCGTCTGGTAGTACCAGACCAGCTTGCCGGTGGCAGGCCGGATGGCGAGGATCGACGACAGGAACAGGTTGTCGCCGCCGCCGGGACTGCGGATCTCGCGGTTCCACGGCGATCCGTTGCCGGTGCCGACATAGAGCAGGTCGAGCTCGGGGTCGTAGTTCATGTTGCCCCACGCGTTGCCGCCGCCGCCGCCGTTCTTCCAGTAGTTGTCGCCCTTCCAGGTCTTGGCGGCCATCGCGAGTTCTTCGTGTTCGTACGGCTTGGACGGATCGCCGGGCACGATGAAGAAGCGCCACAGCTGCTTGCCGCTGTTCACGTCGTAGGCCGTGATGTAGCCACGCGCGCCGAAGTCGGCGCCGCTGTTGCCGATCACCACGATGTTCTTCATGACCAGCGGCTGGCCGGTGATCGTGTAGGGCTTGGTCCGGTCGACGGTCTGTACCTCCCATGCGACCTTGCCGGTGGCGCGGTCGAGCGCGACGAGCCGCCCGTCGATGACGCCCACGAACACCTTGTCGCCCCACAGCGCGACGCCCCGGTTGACCGCATCGCAGCAGATGTCCTTCGACACCTGCTTGACCGCGCCGGGGTCGTAGTGCCAGATCTCCTTGCCGGTGCGCGCATCCACGGCCATGACGTGGCCCCAGGGCAGCGAGAAGTACATGACGCCGTCCGCCACCAGCGGCGTGGCCTCGAGGCCCCGATCGGTCGGCAGATCGAGATGCCATGCCAGGCCGAGCTTGGCGACGTTCTTCGCGTTGATCGTCGCGAGCGGGCTCGAGAAGGTGCCGGTGTAGGTGCGTCCGGCAGCGAGCCACTCGTCGCCGCCTTGCTTGGGCCGGGCAAGATCTTCGCCGCCGATCGGTGTGAAGCCGGGCGCGGCCATCGCGTGCTGCGGCGCCGCGGCACCCAAGGCCAGCACGGCGGCCAGTACGAATCCGGGTCTGAATGAAGTCACGTTGAATCTCCTTTTTTGATGAACTAGTAGGCAAGGCACACGGACTTGATGCGCGTGAAGGCCTCCACGCCGGCGCGTCCCATTTCCACGCCCATGCCGGACTGCTTGTCGCCGCCGAAGCTGAAGTTCGGATCGATCACCCCGTGCGTGTTGACGTACACCAGACCGGCTCGAATCCTCGGAATCAATCGCATCACTTCGCCGACATCGCGCGACCAGATGCTCGAGGCGAGGCCGTAGCTCGTGCCGTTTGCCTTGGCCACCAGGTCATCGAGGTCGTCGAAAGGCGTGGCCACCAGCACGGGCCCGAAGATCTCCTCCTGCACCACGCGCATGCCGTGCGCCGCGTCCACCAGGATGGTCGGCGGATAGAAGAAGCCGCGCGCGTCGCCGCCGGTGCTGCCCGCATAGGCGATGCGCGCGCCCTCGGCCACGCCGCCGTCCACGTACTGCGTGACGCGGTCGAGTTGTTTGCGCGAAACCAGCGGTGTCATGCCCGAATCGGGATTCATGCCGGGACCGCACTGCATGGCGCGGGCGTGCTGCGCGACGCCGTCGAGCACCTCGTCGAAGATCGAGCGGTGCACGTACAGCCTGGAGCCGGCCGCACAGACCTGGCCGGCATTGAAGAAGATCGCGCCGGCCGCGCCCGCTGCGGCGAGTGACACGTCCGCATCCTTCAACACCATGAACGGCGACTTGCCGCCCATCTCGAGCGTGAAGCGCGTGACGTTCTCCAGTGCCGAACGGCCGACGAGCTTGCCGACTTCCGTGGAGCCGGTGAAGGAGATCTTGTCGATGCCCGGATGCATCGCCAGCGCCGCACCCGCGGTGTGCCCCAGGCCCGTGACGACATTGAGGACGCCCGGCGGCAAGCCGGCTTCCGCGCAGAGTTCGGCGAAGCGAAGTGCCGTGAGCGGCGTTTCCTCCGCCGGCTTCAGCACCACCGTGCAGCCGGCCGCGAGGGCCGGTGCGATCTTCATCACGGCCAACAGCAGCGGGAAGTTCCAGGGCACGATCGCGCCCACCACGCCGAGTGCCTCGCGCACGGTGAAGGCGCGATAGGCCGTGCCCTGCGGAAAGGGGATCGACACGTCCACCGTCTGGCCTTCGAGCTTGGTGGCCCAGCCCGCCATGTAGCGCATGCATTCGGCCGTGTAGGCGATGTCGAGCGCGCGCGCGTAGGTGATGGACTTTCCCTGGTTCAGTGTTTCGATCTGCGCCAGCTCCTCGGCGTTGTCCTCGATCAGCTGCGCGAGCCTGAGCAGCACGCGCTCGCGGTCGGCGGGCCGCATGGCGCGCCACGGACCCTCGAAGGCCCGGCGCGCTGCGGCCACCGCGGCATCGATGTCGGCGGCGCCTCCGGCCGGGACTCGGCACAGGACGTCCCCGGTCGCGGGATCGAACACCGGAAGCGATGCGCCTTCCCGGCTGTCGACGCCGATGCCGTCGATGTGGAGTTGGTGGGTCCGGGCGAGAAAGGAGCGGACCGATTCGAGTGTCTCGACTTGTGCCATGTGTTGTCTCTTGAGTTGCGAAAGCGAAGGGTTGGCCGAGGCCAAGCGGACTCTAGATTCCGCCGCGTCGACGGCCGTACAGGGAGCGGGCCAACCGATCCAGAGATCGTGACAATCGACGCCCCGAAGCTTCGACCTCCGCCTGCGAGGCGCTGCTGTCGTGCCGAGCCATCCGGTGCTGGCAAGTTTTCGATATGGATCGGCGCGAATGCGCCAGCCCGCGCCCGGCTCCATGTCTAGACTGCGGAGCCCACGCCGACATGAACGACACCCACCACTTCCTCCGACGCGCCGTTTGCGTGCTGCTCGTGCTTGCACTGCATCCCCTGGCCGCTGTCGCGCAGGCGCTGCCATCCAGCCAGGACGAGGCGCGCCCGGACACCTTGCCCGCGGTCACCGTCTCGACGCCGCGCGGCGCGGCGCCGCCTTTCGACGTGCCGGGCTCGGTCGACCGTGTGGAGGGCGAGGACATGCGCGACAGCCGGTTGCAGGTGAACCTCTCCGAAAGCCTCGGGGCCGTGCCCGGCCTGTTGATCCAGAACCGGCAGAACTACGCGCAGGACCTGCAGCTGTCGGTGCGCGGCTTCGGCGCCCGCTCGACCTTCGGCGTGCGCGGTGTGCGGCTCTATGTCGACGGCATTCCGGCCACGCTGCCCGACGGCCAGGGGCAGACCTCCAACATCGACATCGGCTCGATCGACCATGTCGAGGTCCTGCGCGGCCCGTTCTCCGCGCTCTACGGCAATTCGTCGGGCGGCGTGCTGCAGGTGTTCACCGGGGACGGCGAGGGCGCGCCGAGGCTGGGCTTTTCGCTGGCCGCCGGCAGCTACGGCACCACGCGGGCCGCGACGCAGCTCGGCGGTTCGTCCGGCGCGATCGATTACCTGCTCAGCGGCAGTCACTTCGAAATCGACGGTGCACGCGAGCACAGCGCCGCGCGGCGCGACATCGCCAACGGCAAGCTCGGCATCCGGCTGGACGACGGCAGCCAGCTCACGCTGATCCTGAACAGCGTGCACCTGCAGGCGCAGGACCCGTTGGGACTGGCGGCCACGGACTATGCACTGAACCCGCATGCGGCCCCGCTCGCGACGCAGTACGACACGCGCAAGAGCGTGGACCAGACGCAGCTCGGCCTGCTGTACGAACGCCGCATCGATGCCGACAACGCGCTGCGCCTGATGGTCTACGGCGGCGAGCGAAAGACGACGCAGTTCCAGGCGATCCCGCCTTCGGCGCAGCTCAATCCGCTCAACGCGGGCGCGGTGATCGGCCTCGATCGCGACTACGCCGGCATCGACCTGCGCTGGAGCAGCCACCTGCAGCTGGCCGGCCGGCCTTTCGATCTCGTGGCCGGCCTTGCGTACGACGACCTGCGCGAGCATCGCACCGGCTTCGAGAACTTCATCGGCCCGGCCGCGTCGCCCCTGCTGCTGGGCGTGCAGGGCCGGCTGCGCCGCGACGAGCGCAACGAAGCGAGCAACCTCGATCCCTATGTGCAGGGCACCTGGCAGTTCGCCGATCGCTGGACACTCGAGGCGGGTGTGCGCCGCAGCAGCGTGCGCTTCGACTCGCAGGACCGCTACATCGTCGGTGCCAATGGCGATGGCAGCGGCCGCGCGCGCTACGGGCAGGCGCTGCCGGTGGCTTCGCTGCGCTATCAGCCGACGCGCGATCTCGCGCTCTACGTTTCTGCGGGCCGCGGCTTCGAGACGCCGACGCTGAACGAACTTTCCTACCGGCCCGATGGCCTCGGCGGACTCAACTTCGCGCTGCAGCCCGCGGTCAGCGAGAGCGTCGAAGCCGGCGCCAAGGCGCGCCTCGCGGGCGGCCTTCTGACGGCCGCGGTGTTCCAGACACGCACCCGCGACGAGATCGTGACCGACACCAACGTCGGCGGCCGCGCCACCTACCAGAATGCCGGCCGCACGCGACGCGATGGCTTCGAGCTCGCCTGGCAGCACGAGACCGCGAACCACTGGCGCACGCAACTGGCCTACACCTGGCTCGATGCGCGCTACCGCGACGCCTTCTGTTCGCCGTCGCCTTGCGTTGCCGGCAACACGGTGGCCGCCGGGAGCCTCATGCCCGGGATCGCGCGCAATGCGCTGTTCGCTTCTTTCGGCTGGGCGCCGCCCGAGGGTTGGCGCGCCGGCGCCGAGTTGCGCGCGCTCGGCCGCATCCAGGCCAACGACCGCAACACCGCTGCCGCGCCGGGCTATGCGGTGGTGGCTTTGTCGGCCGGCTACGTCCGGCACTGGCAGCATTGGGAGTTCAACGCCTTCGCGCGCGTCGACAACCTCTTCGATCGGCGCTATGCCGGTTCGGTGATCGTCAACGAAGGCAACGCGCGCTACTTCGAGCCCGCACCGGGACGGAACTGGACGATCGGCATGGGTGGGGCGTATCGTTTCTGAATGAGCTTCAAGGATCGACGCGATGCGGGCCGCGCGCTGGCGCAGGCGCTTGTCGCGTGGCGCGGGCAATCCGGTCTGCTGGTGCTCGCGCTGCCGCGCGGCGGCGTGCCGGTGGCCTGGGAGGTGGCGCGCTTCCTGCGCGCGCCGCTCGATGTGCTGGTCGTGCGCAAGCTCGGCTATCCGGGGCAGGAGGAATATGCGATGGGCGCGATCGCTGGCGGTGGCGTGCGCGTGATGGCCGATCCATCCGGTGGCTGGCCGGTTTCGCGCGATGCGCTGGAGGCCGTGGTTGCACGCGAGGAGGCCGAGCTGTCACGGCGCGAGCAGCACTACCGCGGCGATCGCCCGCCGCTCGTGCTGGCCGGCCGCGTGCTGCTGCTGGTCGATGATGGGCTGGCCACTGGCGCCACGATGCGCGCGGCTGTCACCGCAGCCCGCGCGGGCGGGCCGCAGCGCATCGTGGTGGCGGTGCCGGTGGCTTCGCGCGATGCGGTCCGCAACCTGCAGGCCGTGGCCGACGAGGTCGTGTGCGTCCTCACGCCCGAGGACTTCCACGCGGTCGGCCTCTGGTACGCGGATTTCACGCAGACCAGCGACGAGGAAGTCTGCCGCCTGCTGCGAGACGGCAGCGGCTGATCAGAGCCCGGCGGCCGCGCGCAGCTTGGCCGCGTTGGCCGTGCTTTCCCAGGTGAACTCGGGCTCCTCGCGGCCGAAGTGGCCGTAGGCCGCGGTCTTGCCGTAGATCGGGCGCAGCAGGTCGAGCATCTGGACGATGCCCTTCGGGCGCAGGTCGAAGTGTTCCTGGATCAGCGCGGCGATCTTCTCGTCGGAGATCACGCCCGTGCCTTCGGTGTAGACCGTGACGTTCATCGGCCGCGCCACGCCGATCGCGTAGGCGACCTGGATCTGGCACTGGCGCGCGAGGCCGGCGGCGACGATGTTCTTGGCCACGTAGCGCGCGGCATAGGCGGCCGAGCGGTCGACCTTGCTCGGGTCCTTGCCCGAGAACGCGCCGCCGCCGTGCGGGCAGGCGCCGCCGTAGGTGTCGACGATGATCTTGCGGCCGGTGAGGCCGCAGTCGCCCTGCGGGCCGCCGGTGACGAAGCGGCCGGTCGGGTTGATCAGGTACTTGGTTTCCTTCAGCCACTCCTTGGGCAGCACCGGCTTGATGATCTCCTCGATGATGGCCTCGGTGAACGAGGCCTTCATCCTGGTCGGCGTCTCGCTCTGGTCGGGATGGTGCTGCGTGGAAAGCACCACGGTGTCGATGCTGTGCGGCTTGCCGTCGACGTAGCGCATCGTGACCTGGCTCTTGGCATCGGGCCGCAGGAAAGGCAGCCGGCCGTCCTTGCGCAACTGGGCCTGGCGTTCGACCAGGCGGTGCGCGTAGTAGATCGGCGCGGGCATCAGCTCGGGGGTTTCGTCGCAGGCGTAGCCGAACATCAGGCCCTGGTCGCCGGCGCCGGTGTTGAGGTGGTCGTCGCTCGCATGGTCGACGCCCTGTGCGATGTCGTTGGACTGCTTGTCGTAGCAGACCATGACGGCGCAGCCCTTGTAATCGATGCCGTAGTCGGTGTTGTCGTAGCCGATGCGCTTGATGGTGTCGCGTGCGACCTGGATGTAGTCGACATGGGCGTTGGTGGTGATCTCACCGGCCAGCACCACGAGGCCGGTGTTGGTCAGCGTCTCGGCGGCGACGCGCGAGCGCGGGTCCTGGGCAAAGATCGCATCGAGAATCGCGTCCGAGATCTGGTCGGCGACCTTGTCGGGGTGGCCTTCGGAAACGGATTCGGAAGTGAAGAGAAAGTCGTTCGCCATGTCGATGAAACTCCAAACAGTTGAATTGGCGCGTTGCCAACCCGTCGGGAGCCTTGGCGAACGCTTTAGCAGTGATGTTTAACGTCGCCCTGCAAGTAGTTCCAATAACTCAGCGACAATTTGCATTCTATTCGAGCCGCGCTGTACCCTGCGCGCGCGTCATGGTTTTCACCCCCTCGTTGTCGATGACATCTCTGTTCCGATTGCTCGCCCGTGTGCCGCTGCCCTGGATGCATGCGGTGGGCGGATGGCTGGGATGGCTGGTCTGGTGGACGGCGCCGGACTACCGGCGCCGTTTCCGGGAGAACGCCGAACGCGCCGGCTTCGCGCCCGCGCAGTACCGCCCGGCCATCGCGGCGGCCGGCGCGATGGTGGCCGAACTGCCCTGGCTGTGGATGCGGCCGCAGGGCGAGAGCCTGCTGCCGCACATCGTGCGCTGGGAAGGCATCGAGGCCTTCGAGGCGGCGCTGGCCGCGCGCAAGGGCGTGATCCTGGTCTCGCCGCACATCGGCAGTTGGGAGACTTTCGGCCAGGCGGTGGGCGAGCGCTTCTTCGAGGCCTACGGCCCGATCACCGCGCTGTTCCGCCCGGCCCGCAAGAAGTGGATGGCCGAGCTCATGGCCGGTTCGCGCGACCGCCGCGGCCTGCAGACGCTGCCGACCAGCGTGGCCGGGGTTCGCGGGCTGATCCGCACGCTGCGGGCCGGCGGCTACACGGGCATCCTGCCGGACCAGGTGCCGCCGCTCGGACAGGGCGTCTGGGCGCCGTTCCTGGGGCGGCCGGCCTACACCATGACCCTGCTGCTGCGCCTGGCCCGCCAGACCGGCGCGCGCGTGTTCCTCGGTGTGTGCGAGCGCCTGCCGCGCGGTGCGGGCTACGTCATCCGCTTCGAGCCTTTCGACGGCACGGCGCTGAGCGATCCCAAGGCGACGCCCGAGGCCGGCGCGGCCGCGATGAACGAAGGCATCGCCGCGCTCATCCGCCGACTGCCGGGCCAGTACGTCTGGGACTACGCGCGCTTCAAGGCGCCGCGTGGCGACATCGCTGAGAGGGCCGAGGCATGAGCTTTTCGTCGCGCCTGGGGGTCGGCTTCATGCGCACGCTGGCCCACGTGCCGCTGCCGCTGGTGCGCGGTTTCGGCGCCGTGCTCGGGCGCGTGCTGCACGGCGTCGCGGTGTCGCGCAGGCGCGTGGTCGACACCAATCTGGCCCTGTGCTTTCCGGACAAGTCGGCCGAGGAGCGCCGCCGCATCGCGCGCGAGACCTTCGTCTATGTGGCGCAGTCCTGGCTCGATCGAAGCTGGCTCTGGCATGCGCCGCCAGCGATGGTGGCGAAGCGGCTCAAGGTGCACGGCGCGGCCGTGGAAATCGACGAGATCGCCAACGGCGACGAGCCGATGATCCTGTTCGCGCCGCATTTCTACGGCCTCGATGCCGCGGCCACGGCGCTGACGATGCACACGGCACGGCCGTCGACCACCATCTACACGACGCAGCGCGACCCGACGGTGGACGAGTGGATCCGCGAGGGCCGCAAGCGCTTCGGCAACGTGATCACCCTGAACCGCGTCGACGGCATCAAGCCGATCGTCGCGGGGCTGCGCAAGGGCGGCCTGCTGTACCTGCTGCCCGACATGGATTTCGGCCGCGAGCAGACGGTGTTCGTGCCTTTCTTCGGCGTGCTGGCGGCGACGGTGCCGTCGCTCTCGCGCTTCGCGCGGCTGGGCCGCGCGAAGGTCGTGCCGGTGGTGTCGAAACTCACGAAGCAGGGCTACGAGATCGAAGTGCTGCCGGCCTGGCAGAACTTCCCCACCGACGACGCGGTGGCGGACACCGCCCTGATGAACGAGCGGCTGGCCGGCTACATCGACGCGATGCCCTCGCAGTACTACTGGGTGCACCGGCGCTTCAAGACGCGCCCGGAAGGCGAGGCGACGGTTTACTGAGCGCGTTGCAGGAAGGCCTCGATCTCCGCGGCAACGAACTGCGGCTGCTCGTGCACCAGCCAGTGCGTGGCGCCCGGCACCTTGCGGAGCTCGAGCTTCGGCACATAGTCCTCCAGCCCTTCGAGCAAGCCGGGCAGGAGGGCCGCATCGTCGAGCGCCCACAGCACGAAGGTCGGTGCGGCGACGGTCAGGCGCTCGCGCGGCAGCGTCGGAATCTCGGGCGCAGGGCCGCCGGGCATCGCCGGCTTCATCGGCGTGACGCGGTAGAGGTTGCACGCCCCGGTCAGGCCCGCGTTCCAGACTTCGCGGTACTGGCTCTTGACCGCTTCGGTCAGCCAGCCGAAACCGTCCGGTCCTGCCTTCATCAGCGTGAAGAAGGGCCACATGCGCTTGAAGTCGTCGGCCGCCAGCAGCGCTTCCGCGCCGGGCTTGGCGAGGAAGTTCATGTAGGCACTGGCGGCCTGCTGTGCCGGATTGTTCAGCAACTCGCGCGTGAAGATGCCGGGATGCGGCGAGTTGATGATGACCAGCTTGCCGAGCCTGTCGCCATGCTGGTTGGCATAGCCCCAGCCGAAGGCGCCGCCCCAGTCGTGGGCGACCAGCGCCTCGATGCGGCCGTTGGCGCTTTCGCTCTCGGCGAGCTGCGCGATGTCCTGCACCATCAGGTGCGGGCGGTAGGCCGAGACCTCGGTGGGCGCGCTCGATTGCTCGAAGCCGCGCAGGTTCGGCGCGATGCAGCGATAGCCGCCATGTGCGGCCTCGGCAAAGTGCTCGAGCAATTCGTCCCAGATGAACGCGGCCTCGGGAAAGCCGTGCAGGAACACCATCAGCGGCCGGCCCGGCGCGCCGGTGGCGCGGCAACTGAGGGTGGTGCCGTTCGGCAGCGTGCGGGCAAAGGTCTCGATCATGGCTCGGTCTCCTCGTCGTGCGGATGCGCCCAGTGCCACAGCAGCTCGGCGGCTTCGTCGACGCCCTGCAGCTTCAATGCGGAGAACAGTTTGACCTCGCCGCCGCCGGCCTGCAGTCGCGCAATCGACAGCGCCTTCGCGCCGTCGGAGCGCGTGAGCTTGTCGGCCTTGGTCAGCAGCACGAGGAACTTGAGCCCTTGTTCGACGCGTGGCCGGATGACGTCGAGCAGGATGTCGTCGAGCTCGGTGAGGCCGTGCCGCGGGTCGCACATCAGGACCACGCCGCGCAGGTTCTCGCGCGTCATCAGGTAGTTGCCCATCACGCGCTGCCAGCGCAGCTTGGCTTCCTTCGGCACGGCCGCATAGCCGTAGCCCGGCAGGTCGGCGAGCACCGCGTCGTCGAGCTTCTGCTTGCCGACGCCGAAGAGGTTGATGTGCTGTGTGCGGCCGGGCGTCTTGGACGCGAAGGCCAGACGGGTCTGCTGCGTGAGCGTGTTGATGGCCGTCGATTTGCCGGCGTTGGAGCGGCCGACGAAGGCGATCTCGGGCAGCGTGAAGGGTGGCAGATGCTCGAGCTGCGGCGCGCTCGTGAGGAAGTGCGCGGTGTGCAGCCAGCCGCGCGCGATGCGCACGCGTTCGGCCGTTGCGGCGTCCGTCGCAGGCGCGCTGCGACGGGCATAGGAGGCCGGCTTGCGCGGCGGGGTTGTCATCGATGGGCTTTCGGAGCGGGGCGCCATTGTAGAATCGCGGGGTTTTGCGCCATAAATCCGAGCCCCCGATATGAAGTTGTTTGCCCATTTTCTGCTTGCAGCCCTCGTGGGCGTCGCCGCCAACGCCAGCTTCGCGGCCGACGAGCACCCCGCCGCCCCGGCTGCAGCGGCTGCCAAGCCCAAGCCCGATCTGGCCAAGGGCGAGGCGGCATTCACCGCCAAGGCCTGTGCCTCGTGCCACAACGCCGACGGCAATTCGGCGATCGCCGCCAACCCCAAGCTCGCCGAGCAGCATCCCGAGTACATCCTCAAGCAGCTGGAGGAATTCAAGTCGGGCAAACGCAAGAACGCCATCATGAGCGGCATGGCGGCCACGCTGACCGACGACGAGATGCGCGACATCGCCTGGTTCGTCGCCTCCAAGAAGGAGAAGCTGGGCTTCGCGAAGGAAAAGGACCTGGTCGCGCTGGGCGAGAAGATCTACCGCGGCGGCATTGCCGACCGTCAGGTCCCGGCCTGTGCCGGCTGCCACAGCCCCAACGGTGCGGGCATTCCGGCGCAGTACCCCCGGCTGGCCGGCCAGCATGCCGAGTACGTCGCCTCGGAGCTCACGCAATTCCGCGACGGCGTGCGCCTGAACAGCATCCAGATGACCGGCGTCGCGGCCAAGCTCAACGACCGCGAGATCAAGGCAGTGGCGGACTACATCGCCGGCTTGCGTTGATTCACGGCCTTTCTGCGTGAACTAACCGCCGATAACAACCCCAAACAAGGCGGGCCGATCCTAACGAGGATGGCCCGCCTTTTCTCTTTCCCAGGCTTCTTTCTTCCCCATGTCAGTTTCCACCCACGGCCTTCGAGTCCGCAGCGGCCCCCCGGTGGCCCGCGCGGCGGTGGAGCTGTTCTCGTCGATGCGCTTCGCAATCGCGCTGCTCACGATCATCTGCATCGCATCGATCATCGGCACCGTGCTCAAGCAGCAGGAGCCGATCAACAACTACATCAACCAGTTCGGGCCGTTCTGGGCCGAGTTCTTCCGCGTGGCGCGGCTCGACACGGTCTACAGCGCCTGGTGGTTCCTGATGATCCTGGCGTTCCTCGTGATCAGCACCTCGCTGTGCATCGCGCGCAATACGCCACGCATCTTTGCCGATCTGAAGACCTTCAAGGAAGGCATCCGCGTCCAAAGCCTCAAGGCCTTCGGCCAGCGGGCCGAGGCCGTGCTCGGCGAGATACCGGATGCAGCCGCCAACCGCATCGGCCAGCTGCTGACGAGCGGCGGCTGGAAGGTCAAGCTGCAGCATCGTGACGGCGACGGCTGGATGGTGGCCGCGCGCACGGGCGGCGCGCACAAGCTCGGCTACATCGCGGCCCACAGCGCGATCGTGCTGGTGTGCCTGGGCGGCCTGCTCGACGGCGACCTGGTGGTGCGCGCGCAGACCTGGCTCAACGGCAAGAGCGTGTACAGCGGCGGCGGCATGATCGCCGACGTCGCGCCGGAACACCGCCTGTCGCCGAGCAACCCGACCTTCCGCGGCAACATCCTGGTGCCCGAAGGCGGCCAGTCGAGCGTCGCGATCCTCAATCAGTCCGACGGCGTGCTGCTGCAGGAGCTGCCGTTCTCGATCGAGCTCAAGAAATTCATCGTCGACTACTACTCGACCGGCATGCCCAAGCTGTTCGCGAGCGATGTGGTGCTGCACGATCGCGCGACCGGCGAAGCCAAGCCGGTGCGCATCGAGGTCAACCATCCAGCCAGCTACAAGGGTGTCGAGATCTACCAGTCGAGCTTCGACGACGGCGGTTCTCACGTCAAGCTCAAGGCGGTGCCGATGGCGGCCGCGGCCAAGCCCTTCGAGATCGAGGGCACCATCGGCAGCAGTTCTGAAATCACCAACGGCACCGACCGGCTCACGCTCGAGTACACGGCGCTGCGCGTGATCAACGTCGAGAACTTCGGCGAAGGCGATAACGGCCCGATGACCAGCGGCGCCGACGTGCGCAAGGTCGATCTGCGCCACGAGCTCGAAGACCGTCTGGGCGCCGCCAACAAGACCAACAAGCCGAAGACGCTGCGCAACATCGGGCCGAGCATCGGCTACAAGCTGCGCGATGCGTCGGGCCAGGCACGCGAGTTCCAGAACTACATGGTCCCGGTCGACACCGGCGACGGCCAGCCGGTGTTCCTGCTCGGCGTGCGCGAGCGTCCCGAGGATGCGTTCCGCTATCTGCGCGTGCCGGCCGACGACCAGGGCTCGATGGACGGCTTCGTGCGCATGCGTGCCGTGCTGGCCGATCCCGACTTGCGTGCGCGTGCGGTCGATCGCTACGTGGTGCGCGTGACCGATCCGAAGCGCAAGGAGCTGGTCGACCAGCTGCGCAGCTCGGCCGCGCGCGCGCTGGCGCTGTTCGCGGGCGCCGAGCGCGCCAAGCCGGATGCCGCGACCACCGGCGGCTGGCAGGCGATCGCCGAATTCATGGAGGCCAACGTGCCGCAGGCCGAGCGCGAGCGCGCCGGTACCGTGCTGGTGCGCATCCTCAACGACGTGCTCTTCGAGGTGCTCAACCTGAGCCGCGAGAAGGCGGGCCTCGCCGATCTGCCGGCCGACGAGAAGTCGCAGGCCTTCCTCACGCAGGCGGTGCTCGCCATCAGCGACGCACACCTCTACCCGGCACCCGTGGCGATGATGATGACCGACTTCAAGCAGGTGCAGGCCAGCGTGTTCCAGGTGGCCCGAGCCCCTGGGAAGAAAGTTGTCTATCTGGGCTGCCTGTTGCTGATCACCGGTATTTTTGCGATGCTGTTCGTGCGTGAACGCAGGCTTTGGGTCTGGCTGGCGAAGGACGGTGCCGGCGGCACGGCGGCCACCATGGCCTTCTCGGTCAATCGCAAGACCATCGACAGCGATCGCGAATTCGAGCATCTCAAGCACAGGCTGCTCGCCATCAGGAAAGACACAGCGTCATGACGACCACCACACTCACGCTCAACGACAGCTGGCTCTCGCGCCGCAACACCTTCGACTGGGTGTTCGCTGCGCTGGTGGTGGCCGGCGGCTTCTTCGCCTTCTCGCGCCATGCCGTGACGATGGACTACTACGAGAAGCTCATCCTGGTGGCCGCATTGGTCGCCATGGTCTGTCTGGGCTGGTTCTGGCGGCCGCTGCGGGTGCTGGCGATCGTGGTCGCCTGCGCGGCTCTGCTGGCGATCAGCTCGTACCAGGGCGATCTGGCGCGCGCGGACACGGTGTTCTGGCTCAAGTACTTCCTGTCGAGCCAGTCGGCCATCCTCTGGATGAGCGTGCTCTTCTTCATGAGCACGCTGTTCTACTGGATCGGCTTCTTCGGCGGCAAGCAAGGCGATGCGATGGACCTCATCGGCTCGCGACTCGCCTGGGCGGGCGTGACGATGGCGCTGATCGGCTCGATGGTGCGCTGGTACGAAAGCCACCTGCTCGGCCCCGACATCGGCCATATCCCGGTCAGCAACCTCTACGAGGTGTTCGTTCTCTTCTCCTGGCTGACGGCGGCGTTCTATCTGTACTTCGAATGGCGCTATCGCACGCGCGCGCTCGGCGCCTTCGTGATGCTGGTGGTCAGTGCCGCGGTCGGTTTCCTGCTCTGGTATACGCTGGTGCGCGACGCGCACGAGATCCAGCCGCTGGTGCCGGCGCTCCAGAGCTGGTGGATGAAGCTGCACGTGCCCGCCAACTTCATCGGCTACGGCACCTTCTCGCTAGCGGCGATGGTCGCGTTCGCCTACCTCATCAAGGAGCAGGCGCTGGAGACGCGCTGGTACAAGCTCACGCCGATCTGGCTGCTGGGCGTGGCGATGTGCTTCGTGCCGGTCGCATTCCGCCAGCGTGCGCAGGAGGCGGGCGGCAGCTACTGGGTCGGCTATGCGGCCATCGCGGCGTTGATCGCCGCCGGCATCCTGCTGGGCCGCAAGCGCATCGCGGCGCGGCTGCCGGCCAGCGAGGTGCTCGACGATGTGATGTACAAATCCATCACGGTGGGCTTCGCGTTCTTCACCATCGCCACGGTGCTGGGTGCGCTGTGGGCGGCCGACGCGTGGGGCGGCTACTGGAGCTGGGACCCGAAGGAAACCTGGGCGCTGATCGTCTGGCTCAACTATGCGGCATGGCTGCACATGCGGCTGGTCAAGGGGCTGCGAGGCACCGTGGCGGCGTGGTGGGCGCTCGGCGGGCTGGCGGTGACCACCTTCGCCTTCCTCGGCGTCAACATGTTCCTGAGCGGGCTGCACAGCTACGGCACGCTCTAGGGCGGTGCGCGGGTGGCCCGTGGGCTTGGTTCTTCGCGAAGCGTTTGAAACCACCGGAACATCCGCCGTGTAAACGAATCGACATGGCAATGAACTCCTTCGAGTCCACGGCCATCGAGGCGAAAGGCAATTCATGTTGATTCGGTCCGGTGACGACGGCTTCATTCATCCTCGTTCGAGCGACATCACGCCGCGCAGCATCTACGAGGGGCGCCGCGACATGCTGAAGCTGCTGGCCACCGGCGCGGCAGGGGCCGCCATGGCGTCCTGGGCTGCGCGCGACGCCGGCGCGCAGACCCCGGTGCCCGGCAAGCTGGTGCCGCTGCCCGGCGCGAAGTCCGCCGTGGCAGGCGCGCAGACCACGGAAAAACTGACCGAGTACAAGGACGCGACCAGCTACAACAACTACTACGAGTTCGGCACCGACAAGACCGATCCGGCCAAGAACGCCGGCACGCTGAAGACGCGGCCGTGGACCGTCGAGGTCGAAGGCCTGGTCAAGAAGCCGGGCAAGTACGGCATCGACGACCTGATCAAGCTCAGTGCGCAGGAGGAGCGCATCTATCGCCTGCGCTGCGTGGAAGGCTGGTCGATGGTCATTCCCTGGGTCGGCTACTCGCTGGCCGAGTTGATCAGGAAGGTCGAGCCCCAGCCCAGCGCGAAGTACGTCGAGTTCGTCACGCTGGCCGATCCCAAGACCATGCCTTTCGTCGGTTCGCGCGTGCTCGACTGGCCCTACACCGAAGGGTTGCGCATGGACGAGGCGATGCACCCGCTCACCCTGCTGGCCTTCGGCATGTACGGCGAGGTGCTGCCCAACCAGAACGGCGCGCCGGTGCGCGTCGTTGTGCCCTGGAAGTACGGCTTCAAGAGCGGCAAGTCGATCGTCAAGATCCGTTTCGTCGAGAAGGAGCCCGGCACCGCATGGAACAAGGCGGCGGCAAACGAATACGGCTTCTATTCGAACGTGAACCCCAACGTCGACCATCCGCGCTGGAGCCAGGCGACCGAGCGGCGCATCGGCGACGGCGGTGGCCTGTTCGCCAAGCGCAGGAAGACCGAGATGTTCAATGGCTACGAGGCGCAGGTGGGCCAGCTCTATGCCGGCATGGATCTGAAGAAGTTCTACTGAGCCGCGCGTGAACAAACTGCTGATGCACCCGGCCGCGAAGCCGCTGGTCTTCGTGCTGTGCCTGCTGCCTTTCGCGTGGCTGGTCTATGGCGCCTTCACCGATGGCCTGGGCGCCAATCCGGCGGAACACCTGATCCGCTCGAACGGCGACTGGACGCTGCGCTTCATCTGCATCGTGCTCGCCATCACGCCGCTGCGGGTGATGACCCGCTTGAACGCGCTGGCGCGGTTTCGGCGGATGCTGGGCCTGTTCGCCTATTTCTATGTCGTGGTCCATCTGCTGAGCTACGCCGGGTTCGACATGGACTTCGACGTGGCGGACATTGCCAAGGACATCGGCAAGCGGCCCTTCATCCTGGTGGGCTTCAGCGCCTTTGTGCTGCTTACGCCGCTCGCGGCGACCTCGTTCAACCGCGCGATCAGGGCGATGGGCGTGAAGCGCTGGCAGGCCTTGCACAAGCTGATCTACGTGATTGCCGGGCTGGGCTTGCTGCACTTCTTCTGGATGCGCGCAGGCAAGCACAACTTTGCGGAGGTGTTCGTCTATGTCGCGATCATCGCGGTGCTGCTGGGCTGGCGCGTCTGGTACTTCGCGAGCAAGAGGAGGGCGCTGCCTCAGCGCCCGCTCGCTGCGCGGGCGCGAGTGACCGAATAGCGGCTTTGCCGTCGTTCAGTCGCCGAATCGCTCGCTGCGCAGCTGGTCCTCGATGCTTTCGCGACGGCGGATCACGGTGGCACGCTCGCCGCTCACCAGTACTTCGGCCGCGCGTCCGCGGGTGTTGTAGTTGCTGGCCATCGCCATGCAGTAGGCGCCGGCGGAGAGCACGGCCAGCAGGTCGCCGGCCTGCACGTCGAGTGCGCGGTCGCGGCCCAGCCAGTCGCCGCTTTCGCAGATCGGGCCGACGACGTCGTAGGTGATGGTGCGGCCTGGGCCTGCAGTCAGCGGCACGATCTGCTGGAAGGCCTGGTACATCGCCGGCCGCGGAAGATCGTTCATCGCCGCATCGACGATGCAGAAGTTCTTCTCTTCGCCGGGCTTGGTGTAGAGCACCTCGGTGACGCAGACGCCGGCGTTGCCGACCAGCGAGCGGCCGGGCTCGACGATGAGCCGCCGCCGGCCGAAACCCCGCGCATCGAGCCGCTGCAGCAATTGCCGCCAGAGCGCATCGGCCGCGGGCGGCGTGTCGCCGTTGTAGTCGATGCCCAGTCCGCCGCCGAAGTCGAGGTGATGCAGCGCGACGCCTGTTTTCTCGATGGCCTCGACGAGGTCGAGCACGCGTTCCAGCGCCTCCAGGTAAGGCGAGGCTTCGGTGATCTGCGAGCCGATGTGGCAGTCAATGCCGACCACTTGCAGGCCTTTCAGCGACGCGGCATGCTGGTAGATCGCCACGGCGCGGTCGTGCGCCACGCCGAACTTGTTGCCCTTGAGGCCGGTCGAGATGTACGGATGCGTCTTCGGGTCGACGTTGGGGTTGATGCGCACGCTGATCGCGGCGCGGCGGCCTTCTTCGAGCGCCACCGCATTGAGCACGTCGATCTCGGCCTCGCTCTCGACGTTGAAGCATCCGATGCCGGCCGCGAGCGCCTGGCGCATTTCGCTGCGCGTCTTGCCGACACCGGAGAAGATCACTTTGGCGGGGTCCGCGCCGGCCGCGAGCACGCGCGCCAGTTCGCCGCCGGAGACGATGTCGAAGCCGCAGCCGGCCTCGGCGAACACGCGCAGTACGCCCAGTGAGGAGTTCGCCTTGATGGCGTAGCAGACCAGTGCATCGCGGCCTTCGAATCCGCGCTGGTAGGCGGCAAGCGCATCCAGCATCCATTGCTTCGAATAGACGAAGAGCGGCGTGCCGTGCTCGCGCGCCAGTGCTGCCAACGAAAGTCCTTCGACATGGAGCGCGCCGTCCTTGCGCGCGATATGGGGATGGCCTGGCAGCCGTTCTGCGTTCACTTCGTGCCCTCGCTCGTGGCGGGGGCGCTGGCGGCGCCGGCCGGGGCCTTCACGGGCGCGGGCGTATCGGCCGACTCCGGCTTCGTCTCGCCGGCATCACCGGATCCGGGCTTCAACAGCTCTGGCAGGGTGGCGCGGTTCTTGGCCGCAGGCGTGGTGGGCAGATAGAGCGGGCCTCTCTGGCCGCAAGCGGTCAAAGCGACCCCTGTGAGCACGAGGGCTGCCGCGCTCACTAGAATTTGGCGAACATTCAACATGGCGAAATTGTAATGACCGACCCCGAGTACATGGATCGCGCGGAAGCAGCACTGGCCGCCATCGAGCGCGGGTGCGATCGCATCAACGATGCGACCGACGCCGATATCGACAATCAGCGCGTGGGCGGCATGATCACGATCACTTTTCCCAACCGCAGCCAGTTGATCGTCAATCTGCAGAAGCCGCTGCAGGAGATCTGGCTGGCGGCGCGTTCCGGCGGCTATCACTATCGGCACGACGGCCGTGTGTGGGTGGACACCAAGACCGGCGAAGAGTTGTTCGGCAACCTGTCGCGCGAAGCGACTGCGCAGGCCGGGCAGCCGCTCGCGTTCAGGGCTGACTAATTGCGGAACAGGTCGAGGATCTTGCTGCGCTCTTCGGGCGCGGGCGCCGGGCTGATCGGCACGCCGGTGATCGATTCGACCGGCGGTGTCGGCGCCGTGTCGACGCCGAGCGTCGCCACGCCGCGGCCCGGTGCGTAGTCGTCGTAGTACCACTCGCCGCCGACGTTGACGACGCCGGCGGGCACCGGTATCTCTGCCACCGGAACACCCTTGATCGCGGTCTCCATGTAGGTGATCCAGATTGGCAGGCTCAGGCCGCCGCCGGTCTCGCGGTCGCCCAGCTTGCGCGGCGTGTCGTAGCCCATCCATGCGACGGCGGCCATCGTCGGCTGGAAGCCTGCGAACCACGCGTCGAGGGAATCGTTGGTGGTGCCCGTCTTGCCGTAGATGTCGGTCCGCTTCAGCGTGGCTTGCGCCTTGGCCGCGGTGCCGCCGCTCGCCACCGATTGCAGCAGGCTGTCCATGATGTAGGCGTTGCGCTGCGGGATCACGCGCAGGGCGTCATTGAGCAGCGGGGGTTGCGGCTCGACCAGGACCTTGTCCTTGTGGTCGGTGATGCGCGTCACGAGATAGGGATTGACGCGGTAGCCGCCGTTGGCGAACACCGAATAGGCCGTCGCCATCTGCATCGGCGTGACGGAGCCGGCGCCGAGCGCCATCGGCAGGTAGGCCGGGTGCTTGTCGCGGTCGAAGCCGAAGTTGGTGATCCAGTCCTGTGCGTAGTGCGTTCCGATCGATTGCAGGATGCGGATCGACACCATGTTCTTGGACTTCATCAGCGCGCGGCGCATCGACATCGGCCCGTCGAAGCCGCCGTCGTAGTTCTTCGGCTCCCAGGGCTGGCCGCCGGTCGTGCCTGCATCGAAGAACAGCGGCGCATCGTTGATGACCGTGCTGGGCGTGAAGCCCTTCTCGAGCGCGGCCGAGTAGATGAAGGGCTTGAAGCTCGACCCGGGCTGGCGCCAGGCCTGCGTGACGTGGTTGAACTTGTTCTTGCCGAAATCGAAGCCACCCACCATGGCCTTGACGGCGCCGTCGCGTGGATCGACGGCCACGAATGCGCCTTCGACCTCGGGCAACTGGGTGATCTCCCACGTGTTCTTGGGCGTTTTCGCCACGCGGATCACCGCGCCGCGACGGATCTTGATGTTGGGCGGTGCCTTGTCCGACAGCCCCGACTGCGCCGGGCGGAGACCCTCGCCGACGATCTGCAGCGTGTCGCCGTTGCTGCGAACGGCGGTGATTTCCTTGGCGTTGGCCTTGAGCACCACGGCCGACATCACGTCGCCGTTGTCCGGATGTTCGGCCAGGGCGTCGTCGACCGCTTCGTCGAGCTCCTTCGGATCATTGGGCAGGTCGACGAATTTCTCGGGGCCGCGATAGATCTGGCGCCGCTCGAAATCCATGATGCCCTTGCGCAAGGCGTTGTAAGCCGCCGCCTGATCCGTTGCCACGAGCGTGGTGTAGACCTTGAGGCCGCGCGTGTAGGTGCTGTCGCCGTACTGGGCGTACATCAGCTGGCGAACGGTCTCGGCGACGTACTCGGCGTGCAGGCGCGTCGGGTCCGCTGCGTCGCGAAGGTGGAGTTCTTCCTTCTTGGCTTCGGCTGCCTGCTCGGCCGTGATGAAGCCGGCTTCCTGCATCCGGTCGATGACGTAGAGCTGTCGTCCTCTCGCGCGCGTCGGGTTGTTGACGGGATTGTTGGCACCGGGCGCCTTCGGCAGGCCCGCGAGCATCGCTGCCTGCGCGATCGTGATGTCCTGCAGCGGCTTGCCGAAATACGCTTCGGAGGCCGCTGCGAAACCGTAAGCCCGGTTGCCGAGATAGATCTGGTTCAGGTAGATCTCGAAGATCTGGTCCTTGGTGAGCAGATGCTCGAGCTTGAAGGTCAGCAAGACCTCGTAGATCTTGCGCGTCAGTGTCTTCTCGGAACTCAGGTACACGTTGCGCGCGACCTGCATCGTGATGGTCGAGGCCCCCTGGCTCTTCACGCGGTTCAGGTTGGCGAGCCCGGCGCGCAGCATCCCCTTGTAGTCGACGCCGCCGTGGTCGTAGAAGCGCGCGTCCTCGGCTGCCAGCACCGCATCCTTCATGACCTTCGGGATGGTCGCGATGGGCGTGAGGTTGCGTCGCTCCTCGCCGAATTCGCCGATCAGGATGCCTTCGGACGAGAAGACGCGCAGCGGCAGCTTGGGGCGGTAGTCGGCGAGTTCGGAGATGTCCGGCAGATTGGGATAGGCGACCGCCAGCGCGACGGCGATGACGCAGACCAGCGCTACCGCGCCGGCCGCGGCGAGCCCCAGTCCCCACAATATGACGCGCAGCAACCATGTCAGCCAGGCGGCGCGCTTTGGAGGGGGAGGTGTCTTGGCTGGCCTGTTGGGGCGAGGGGTTTCTGGCATTGAGGCCCTGAGAGTCAGCGGACATTATAAAAACCCCGCCCCCTTCGCGGCCCGCTCGTAGCATCTAGGCCCCAAGTACGCCAATTTGTGACCTAAGTTGCAGATCGCTACCGTCGCGTCGACTTTTGACAACGAATGCACATCCCAGGAGGTTTCACCGCTTGGTCGGCTCGATACCTTACTGATAGCATGCAACCACACGCAAATTTTTCCAATCGTTACAAACGGACGGGATCGAACTTGGCTGCATTGGGATCGTTGTTTCGCCGGCAGCCCGCGCCATTGCTCGGGCTGGATGTCAGCTCATCCAGCGTCAAGCTGGTCGAGTTGGGCCGCGATGCGAGCGGCAAGCTGGTACTCGAACGCTGCGCGATCGAGCCCCTGGAACGGGGATGGATCACCGACGGCAATGTGGAAAAGTTCGATGAGGTCGCCGAGGCGGTCCGGCGCGTGGTTCGCAAGAGCGGCACGCGCACCAAGAATGCGGCGCTGGCCCTTCCGCCTTCGGCGGTCATCACCAAGAAGATCGTTCTTCCCGGCGGCATGAGCGAGCAGGAACTCGAGATCCAGGTCGAGTCCGAAGCCAATCAATACATCCCCTTCTCGCTCGACGAAGTCAGTCTCGATTTCTGTGTCATCGGACAAAGCGCCAATTCGACTGGCGATGTCGAGGTGCTGATCGCCGCATCGCGCAAGGAAAAGGTCCAGGATCGCCAGGGGCTGGCCGAGGCCGCGGGTCTGAAGGCGATGATTCTCGATGTCGAGTCCTATGCATCGCGTCTTGCAACGGCTCGGCTCATCGAGCAACTCCCCGGGCAGGGCCGCGATGCGGTGGTCGCGCTGTTCGAGGTGGGTGCGTTCACGACGAGCATGCAGGTCCTGCGCAATCAGGAAGTGCTCTATGACCGTGACCAGGCCTTCGGAGGTGCTCAGCTGACGCAACTGATCGTGCGTCAGTACGGCTTCTCGGCGGAAGAGGCAGAGACCAAGAAGCGCAGCGGTGATCTGCCCGACGATTACGGCTCGGGTGTCCTGAAGCCCTTCGTTGCGAGCATTGCGCAGGAAATCGCAAGGGCCTTGCAATTCTTCTTCACCAGCACGCCGCACAACCGCGTCGACTACGTGTTACTGGCGGGCGGATCGGCGGCGCTGCCCGGCCTGACGAGCGCCGTCACGCGGCAGACCTCCTTCGCATGCTCGCTCGTGAATCCGTTCGACGGGATGGAAATCGGCAGCGGGATCCGGGAGAAGAAGGTTCGACGGGAGGCCCCGTCCTATCTGACATCGTGCGGTCTGGCGATGCGGAGGTTTCTGCAGTGATTCTGATCAATCTGCTCCCGCATCGGGAGGCCGCGCGCAAACGTCGGCGCGAGACCTTCTATGCCATGCTGGGGATGTCCGCGCTATTGGGTGTCCTGATCGCGGGCGGGACGTATCTCTGGTTCCAGGCGCAGATTTCGAGTCAGCAGGCGAAGAACAGCTTTCTCCAATCCTCGATCACCAAGCTCGAGGGCGAGATCAAGGAGATCTCGACGCTGCAGTCCGAAATCGCGGCATTGCGTGCGCGGCAGCAGGCCGTCGAAGACCTGCAGGGCGATCGCAACATGCCCGTGCATCTGCTCAACGAGCTCGTTCGCCAGTTGCCCGACGGCGTCTATCTGACCACGATGAAGCAGGACAACCAGACGGTCACGCTCCAGGGCATGGCGCAGTCGAACGAGCGCGTGTCCGAACTGCTGCGGAATCTGGGGAACAACAGCCCATGGCTTGTCAAGCCGGAGTTGGTCGAGATCACCTCCGGGACGGTCACCCTGAGTCCGCGTGATCAGCGGCGGGTCGCCAACTTCACGATGCGCATCGGGCTCAAGCGGCCCACGGATGTTCAGAAGGCAGCCGGCCCGGCGGGCGCGGCATCCAGTGCCGTCAAAGGGTAAGTGCTCATCATGGCGACAAGACGCTCTTCCCAAATCGATCTCGCTGCCGCCATGCGGCGCTTCGGCGATCAGTTCCGCGGCCTGAATCCGAATGACCCGTCCGTATGGCCGCCTGTGCCTCGCTACGCGCTGTGCGTCGCCGTTGCCGTGCTGGTGCTGGCGGGACTGTGGTTCATCTGGCTCACCAACTCGAACGACGAACTCGACGCCGCGCGGGCCAAGGAAGTCGCATTGCGGGCGGACTATCAGAAGAAGGTGGCACAGGCCGCCAATCTCGACCTGCTGAAGAAGCAGCGCGAGCAGGTGCAGCAGTACGTGACGCTGCTCGAGAAGCAGTTGCCCAGCAAGGCAGAAATGGATGCGCTGCTCTCGGACATCAATCAAGCAGGGCTCGGGCGCAGCCTGCAATTCGAGTTGTTCCGTCCCGGGCAGATTTCCGTCAAGGACTACTACGCCGAGTTGCCGATCGCCGTGCGGGTGACCGGGCGCTATCACGACATGGGCGCTTTTGCCGCGGATGTCGCCAATCTTTCCCGCATCGTGACGCTGAACAATCTGGCCATCACGCCCCAGAAGGACGGCGCCTTGACCATGGACGCCACCGCGCGGACCTACCGGTATCTGGATGCCGAAGAGCAGGCCATGCAAAAGCGCGCGACAGCCGGAGCGAAGAAGAAATGAGAACGCTCCAATTCCTGTGCGTCGCTGTCGCCGTGGTCGGCCTGAGCGGCTGTGGCGGATCCGAGCAGGAGGATCTTCAACGCTGGATGGCGGATCAGAGGGCGCAAGTGCGCCCGACGGTGCCGCCGATCACCGAGCCGAAGAAATTCACGCCTCAGGCCTATACGGAAGCCGGTGCGATCGATCCCTTCAACATGCAGAAGCTCACACAGGCGTTGCGGCGCGACTCGAGCCAGCCGAGCACCTCGGGTCTCATCGCCCCCGAGCTGTCACGTCGCAAGGAGGCATTGGAAGCCTTCCCGCTGGACTCGATGGCCATGGTCGGCAGCATGAATCGCAACGGCCAACCTGTTGCGCTGATCAGCGTCGACAAGCTGCTGTATCAAGTGCGGGTCGGCAACTACCTGGGACTCAACTACGGGCGCATCACCCGTATCAGCGAAACCGAACTCGCCTTGCGTGAAATCGTGCAGGACGCCGCCGGTGAATGGATCGAACGCGTGGCGACGCTGCAGTTGCAAGAGAGGTCGAAATGAATCAACAAAAATCAAAATTCGCACAGGCATTGCGTGCGCTCGGGATGGCTGCGTTCGCACTCACTGCGGCTGCCATCGTGCATGCGCAGAATGCCATCGAATCCGTCACGAGCTCCATGCAGTCCGGCTCGGAAGTCGTCCGGATCGACCTGACGCAACCGCTCGCCGCCGTACCGAACGGCTTCGCCATTCAAACACCGGCACGCATCGCGCTCGATTTTCCGGGGGTGACCAATGCCATCGGCCGCTCGGCGATCGACATCAACCAGGGCAATCTGCGGTCCGTCAATGTCGTGCAGGCCGGTGAGCGCACCCGCCTGGTGTTGAATCTGAAGCAGGCCACCGCATACAAGACGGAAATCCAAGGCAAGTCGCTCCTGGTTTCGCTGGAGCCCGTGGCTGGCGCCGCGCTGGCCAGTTCCACGCCGGCGGCATTTGCCGAGAACCGCAACCGGGATACCTTGCCGCTGCGCGATGTCGATTTCCGACTCGGCTCGGAGAACACGGGGCGGGTGATCGTCGATCTGGCCAACAACCAGGTCGGTGTCGATGTCCGTCAGCAGGGCAAGAGCCTGATCGTGGAGTTCACGAAGTCGACCTTGCCCGAGGGCCTGCGCCGTCGCCTCGACGTCTCGGATTTCGGCACGCCCGTCCAATTGGTGACGACGCAGCAGGCCGGCGATCGCGTGCGGATGACGATCGATGCCAAGGGCGATTGGGAACACAGCGCCTATCAGAGCGAAAACCAGTTCGTGGTCGAAGTCCGCCCGCGCAAGGTCGACCCGACCAAGCTCACGCAGGGTGTCGGCTACACGGGCGAGAAGCTGTCGCTCAACTTCCAGAACATCGAGATCCGGTCGCTGCTCCAGGTGATCGCGGACTTCACGAACTTCAATATCGTGACCTCGGATTCGGTGACCGGCTCGCTCACCTTGCGCCTCAAGGACGTGCCTTGGGACCAGGCGCTCGACATCATCATGCAGGCCAAGAATCTCGGCATGCGCAAGAACGGCAGCGTCCTGTGGATTGCGCCGAAGGACGAGATCAACGCCAAGGAAAAGCTCGAGTTCGAGGCACAGGCCGCCATCGCCAATCTGGAGCCGCTGCGGACCCAGTCGTTCCAGCTCAACTACACCAAGGCCGTCACGATTGCCCAGGGCCTGACCGGGTCGGGGACATCCAGCGGTGGTTCGGGTTCGACGACACGCATCCTGAGTCCCCGCGGCAGCGTGATTGCGGAGGCGCGCACCAATCAGATCTTCGTTTCGGACATTCCCGCACGTCTGGCCGATGTCGCCGAACTGATCCGCAAGCTCGACATTCCCGTGCGCCAGGTGCTGATCGAAGCGCGCATCGTCGAGGCATCCGACACCTTCGGCAAATCGCTTGGCGTCAGGCTGGGTGGCGGGATCTCGGGCGGCAGCGTGGGCTCGACCAACGGCCATCAGGTGTTCGGCAACCTCGGTGTGATGCCGACCGTCACGGCGGGAACCGCGACCACGGCGTCGAGCGCGGTCACGAACTTCACCAACTCCAACTTCGTGAACCTGCCCTCCACGGGCGTGTCGGGGAACGGCAATGCGCCGGGCACCTTCGCGATTTCGCTGTTCAACTCCAGCTTCTCGCGCATGCTGAATCTCGAAATCTCGGCGCTGGAAGCCGACGGCAAGGGCAAGGTGGTTTCAAGTCCGCGCGTGGTGACGGCGGACCAGACCAAGGCGTTGATCGAGCAGGGCACCGAATTGCCTTACCAGGTCGCCACCTCGAGCGGCGCGACCTCGATCGCCTTCCGCAAGGCCAACCTGAAGCTCGAAGTCACGCCGCAGATCACGCCCGAGGGCAACATCATCCTGACGCTCGACGTCAACAAGGACACGGTGGGCCAGGCCACGACGGCAGGCTTTGCGATCGATACCAAGCATGTGCAGACCGAGGTGCTGGTCGAGAACGGCGGCACGGTGGTCATCGGTGGTATCTTCGAACTTACCGAAACCAACAACGAATCGCGGATACCGGTGCTCGGCGAAGTGCCCTACCTTGGCGCACTGTTCCGTACCCGCGATCGCTCTCTCAACAAGACAGAAATGCTCGTCTTTATCACCCCGAAGATGATTACCGATCGCAACGCCGCGCACTGACGCGCGGTGTCGTAGCTGTGTGGCTGTAGCACTCGTCGGCTTGCCCGGCGCCGGCAAATCCGCGGTAGGCCGCCGTCTCGGGCAGCGTTTGCGGCTTCCATTTGTCGACAGCGATCACCTGATCGAGGACCGGATCGGCTGCTCGATCCGGGACTACTTCGAGCGTGAGGGCGAAGCGAGCTTCCGTGAGCTCGAAGCATCGGTGATCGCGGACCTGGCCGCCAACGCCGCTTCGCAAGGCGTCGTCGCGACCGGTGGCGGCGCCGTGTTGCGGGAGTCCAACCGCACGCTGCTGCGCCGGCATTTCCACGTGGTCTATTTGCGATCTTCGCCCGAAGATCTGTTTCGGCGCCTGCGCCACGACGTCAAGCGGCCGCTGCTCCAGGTCGCCGACCCGCTGGGTCGCCTGCGGGATCTCTACAGCGCGCGTGATCCGCTGTACCGCGAAACGGCCCATGAGATCGTCGAGACCGGGCGTCCCTCGGTGGCCATGCTGGTGAACATCATCGTGATGCAGCTCGAGCTGGCGGGCATCGCTTCGCCCGAGTCCGACGTCGACCCGCCACTCTGAGAGAGAGATGGCGGCATGCGCCTAAACTCGGGGCCATGCGACTGTCCGTCCCTCCTGAAAGCGTCGAGATCCTGCTCGGCGAGCGCAGCTACCCGATCCTGATCGGCAGCGATCTGTTGAGCGAGCCCCGCCATCTGGCGGCCGTGCCGACGGGCAGCGCGGCCCTGATCGTGACCAACACCACGGTCGAGCCGTTGTATGCGGCAGCCTTGCGCGAGGCCCTGGCGGCCCGATTTCGCGCTGTCCATGTGCTGAGCTTGCCGGATGGCGAAGCGTACAAGGATTGGCGCACGCTGAACCTGATCTTCGACGCGTTGCTGGGCCATGGCTGCGACCGCAAGACCGTGCTTTTCGCGCTGGGCGGCGGCGTGGTCGGCGACATGACGGGCTTTGCCGCTGCGAGTTACATGCGCGGCGTGCCTTTCGTGCAGGTGCCGACTACCTTGCTCGCCCAGGTCGACTCGTCGGTGGGTGGCAAGACCGCGATCAATCATCCGCTCGGCAAGAACATGATCGGCGCGTTCTATCAGCCGAGGCTCGTTCTCTGTGACCTGTCGACGCTGTCGACCCTGCCGGCGCGCGAACTCAGCGCGGGACTGGCCGAGGTCATCAAGTACGGACCCATCCACGACCTGGACTTCCTCGACTGGATCGAGGCGAACATCGATGCCCTGGTGGCGCGGGATCCGGCCGCGCTGGCGCATGCCGTGCGGCGCAGCTGCGAGATCAAGGCCATGGTCGTGGGCCAGGACGAACGGGAGACCGGGCTGCGCGCGATCCTCAACTTCGGCCACACCTTCGGCCACGCCATCGAATCGGGCCTCGGCTATGGCAAGTGGCTGCATGGCGAGGCCGTGGGCTGCGGCATGGTGATGGGCGCGCATCTGTCTCGGCGTCTCGGCGGGATCGACGATGCCTTCGTTCGGCGTCTCACCGCATTGATCGAACGCGCGGGGCTGCCCGTGGTCGGGCCTGCGCTGGGTGCGGACCGCTATCTCGAACTCATGCGCGTCGACAAGAAGTCGGAAGCCGGCGAGATCCGTTTCGTCGTGATCGACAAGCCGGGGTCGGCCATCGTGCGCAGCGCACCCGATGCCATGGTGCGCGAGGTGTTGGCGCAATGCTGCGCGGCCTGAATCGAGCGCCGATCGCTGCTTCGATGCCGACGGCAGGAACCGCGGGCCAGACCGCATCATGAGTCTCGCGCGCCATGCCAGCGACCCGGGCTTCTCGCGTGGACGGCGCCACTTCGAAGCACCGGCGCCCACGCGGGATGCGTTCCAGCGCGATCGCGATCGCATCGTGCACTCCACCGCGTTCCGGCGCCTGGTCTACAAGACCCAGGTGTTCCTGAATCACGAAGGGGATCTTTTCCGTACCCGTCTCACCCATTCGCTCGAGGTGGCGCAGCTCGGCCGCTCGATCGCCCGTGCCCTGCAGCTGAACGAGGATCTGGTCGAGGCCATCGCGCTGGCGCACGATCTTGGGCACACGCCTTTCGGCCATGCAGGCCAGGATGCGCTCGATGGCTGCATGCGGGATCACGGCGGCTTCGAACACAACCTGCAGAGCCTGCGCGTGGTGGATGAACTCGAGCACCGCTATCCGCAATACGACGGCCTCAACCTGAGCTTCGAGACCCGCGAAGGGATTCTCAAGCATTGTTCACGCGCCAACGCGGAACGCATCGAGGCGGCCGAGCCGGGCGGGGTGGCGCGGCGTTTTTGCGATCGCACCCAGCCCAGCCTCGAAGCGCAGCTGTGCAATCTCGCGGACGAGATCGCCTACAACGCGCACGATATCGACGATGGTGTTCGATCAGGCCTGATCGGCATCGAGAGCCTGGGCGAGGTCGGCCTGTTCGATCGCCATCGCCGCGAAGCGCTGGCCGATCATCCGCAGCTCCAGGGACGGCGCGTTCTCTACGAGACGATTCGGCGGATGCTGAGCGCGCAGGTCTATGACGTGATCGATGCGACGCGTGCGGCGCTCGAGCAGGCCGCGCCCGTGGACGCCGATGCGGTGCGCCGCGCGCCGCCGCTGGTGCTGTTCGGCGAGACGATGCGCGCGCAATCCACCGAACTCAAGCGCTTTCTTTTCGACAATCTGTACCGCCATGCTCGCGTGATGCAGACCGCCGATCAGGCCCAGCGCGTCGTGCGCGGGTTGTTCGCGGCCTATCTCGACGACGCGGCCGAAATGCCGGGCGCCTATGTGCAGCGGACCGATCGGCACCGGGCGGTCGCCGACTACATCGCCGGCATGACCGATCGCTTCGCGATCCGTGAATACGAGCGCCTGACAGGGCAGCGGTGGATCGAATGAGCAGCGCGCCGCGTCCTAGCAGGGCCGGTGTTCCCGCCGCGGCGTTCGCCGTCGTCATGGCTGGCGTCGCGGCCGCCTTGCACCTGGGCAAGTTGCCGCCTGCGGTGCCTGCGCTGCGGGCGACGCTGGGCATCGGGCTGGTGGAGGCGGGCTTCCTGCTTTCGCTGGTGCAGTTGGCGGGCATGACCCTCGGCCTGCTGGTCGGACTCGCGGCCGACACGATCGGACTGCGCCGCAGCATGCTGGTGGGTTTGACAGTGCTCACGGTCGCCAGCGTGCTCGGCGGCGCCGTCGGGGCTGCGGACCCGGGGGCGCACGCGGTCTTTGAGCTGCTTGCCTTGCGCGCGCTCGAAGGCGTCGGCTTTCTCCTGACCGTCATGCCGGGACCCGGCCTGATCCGCGCGCAGTCGGTGCCGCATACGGAAAAGGCGGCGCTGGGTCTCTGGGCTGCCTACATGCCGCTCGGCGTGGCGCTGGCACTGTTGTGCGGGCCTGCGCTGATCGCCTGGCTGGGCTGGCCCGGCTGGTGGTGGGTGCTGTCGTTGGTGTCGGCTGCCGCCGCTGCCTGGGTGGCACTGGCGGTGCCGGCCGACGGCTGCCGTGTGCGGGTTGCCGCCGTATCCCGGGAAGATGGGGTTGCGCGTTTGCGCGCCACGCTCGGCGCGCGTGGGCCGCGCACGCTCGCTCTCGCGTTCGCCGTCTATTCCTCGCAATGGATCGCGGTGATCGGTTTCCTGCCCGCGATCTATGCGGACGCCGACGTCCCGGCCGGCTGGAGCGCGGCGCTGACAGCGCTCGCGGCGGCCCTGAACATCGTCGGCAATGTGACCGGCGGCCGACTTCTGCAGCGAGGCGTGGCGCCCGAGCGCCTGCTTCGATGGGGCTTCGCCATCATGGCGCTCGGCGGCGTCGCCGCCTTCGCCCAGATCGGCCAGAACGCAACGGCGAGCCTTCCACCGGTGTTGCGCTACCTCGCGGTCTGCATGTTCTCGCTCGGCGGCGGCGTCGTTCCCGCCACCTTGTTCATGCTGTCGGTCCGGATCGCGCCAGGGCCTTCGACCGTCTCCGCAACGGTCGGGATGATGCAGCAGGCTTCATCGCTGGGCCAGTTCATCGCGCCGCCGGTCGTTGCCTGGATCGCACATCGCGTGGGCGGCTGGGAGTGGACCTGGATCGTGACGCTGGCCTGTTCGCTCGCAGGCATCGCACTGGCGACCCGTTTGTCTCCCGCAAGTCCCCACGCCGGCACTGCATGAGCACCGGTGCCACAATTTCAGCGATGCAGGCCAGTGCCGACACGCGGCGCTGGCTCGAAGTGGCGGTGATCGGGCTCAATCTCTGCCCCTTCGCGAAAGCGGTCCACGTCAGGCAGCAGATTCACTACGACGTGTACCTGGCGAGCGATGCAGAGGGGCTGCTCGACGCCTTGCTCGATGCAGCGCAAGAACTTGCGGCTTGCGAGCCGTCCGAACGGGATACCACTCTGTTGATTGCACCGAACACCCTGGCCGATTTTCTGGACTTCAACGACTTCGTCGTCCGCGCCGAACGCGGGCTTGCGCGCGCGGGCTTCGAGGGCCAGCTGCAGCTCGCGAACTTTCATCCGCGCTATCAATTTGCCGGTACTGACATCAATGACGTCACGAACGCGACCAATCGTTCACCGTATCCCACGCTGCACCTGTTGCGCGAGGACAGCGTGAGCCGCGCGGTCGACGCCTTTCCCGATGCCGAAGCGATCTTCGGCCGCAACATCCAGACGCTCGAGGCGCTGGGCGCCGCCGGCTGGGAGGCATTGAACGTCGGTCCGGGCAGCGCGCGATGAACAAGACGTCGAAGGCGGCGAAGGCCGACGCCGAGGTGTCCGATGCCGTGCGGCCGGGCCAGTCGCTCGAACTGCTCAAGGAACTGCACATCCTGACCCGTGAAGGCCGCCTCAACCAGGATTCACGCCGCAAACTCAAGCAGGTCTATCACCTGTTCCAGTTCATCGAGAAGCTGCTGGGTGAATTGCCGGCCGATGGCGCGCAGGCCACGCTCGCGGACCATGGCGCAGGCAAGTCCTACCTCGGCTTCATCATCTACGACCTCTTTTTTCGAGGGCGGGCCGATGGCCATGTCTATGGCATCGAGACGCGCGCGGACCTGGTTGAAAAGTCGCGGGCGCTGGCATCGCAGCTGGGATTCGAGCGCATGTCTTTTCTCAATCTCACGGTGGCCGAGTCGGCCGTCGCGGCCGCGTTGCCGGCGCGCATCGACGTGGTGACCGCGCTGCATGCCTGCGACACCGCCACCGACGACGCGATCGCGTTCGGCCTGCACAAGCAGGCGCGCTTCATGGTGCTGGTGCCCTGCTGTCAGGCCGAGATTGCGGCCTGTCTGCGCGAGAGCAAGGCCTTGCAGCTGTCGCGCACGCCATTGGCAGAACTCTGGCGCCACCCGCTGCACACGCGCGAGATCGGCAGTCAGCTCACCAACGTGCTGCGCTGCCTCTACCTGGAAGCGAACGGCTACCAGGTGACCGTGACGGAACTGGTCGGCTGGGAGCACAGCATGAAGAACGAACTCATCATCGCGCGCCATACCGGCCAGCGCAAATCCGGCGCGGCCGAGCGGCTGCTTGAATTGCTGGCCCAGTTCGGGCTCGAATCCCTGTCGACAACGCGCTTTCGCCTGCCCTGAGCAGGAGCGCCGGACTTGCGCATGGCACGCCTGCCCCGCCTGACCCTCGCCGACCAGCCGCATCACGTGATCCAGCGCGGGAACAACCGGCAGGCGATCTTCGTGGACAACGCCGACAGGGACATGCTGCTCGGCTTGCTGGGCGAGAACGCCCAGCGCCTGGGCATCGCGCTGCACGCGTACGTGTTGATGGACAACCACTTTCATCTGCTCGCCACGCCGTCGACTGCCCAGGCATTGCCGCAGTGGATGCAGGCGATCGGCCGTCGCTACGTCCGCTACTTCAATCAGCGCCACGGGCGCACCGGCACGCTCTGGGAAGGGCGCTACCGATCGACGCTGATCCAGGCCGACCGCTATCTGCTCAATTGCATGGCCTACATGGACCAGAATCCGGTGCGCGCCGGCATCGCCGCCGAAGCGGGCGACTATCCATGGTCGAGCCATGCCCACTACGCCGGGCAGCGTCACGACAAACTGCTGACGCCCCATTCGCTCTATTGGACCCTCGGCAACACCCCGTTCGCGCGCGAGGCCGCGTATGCCGAGTTGGTGCGCGCGGGCGTCCCGGCTGCCGAACAAGCCGCGCTGACCGAAGCCACCCTGCATGGCTGGGCCGCGGGTGACCCCGAATTTCTGAACTCGCTGCAGAAGGCGACAGAGCGGCGGGTGCTCAAGGCGCGACCCGGTCGACCCTCTGCGACCCGCAAATCTTCGCCCTGAGACGCGCCAGCCCACATTGGGCGTGGCCATTGCGCTATCAATTTAATATGTCCCTTATTTAATTCCGACAAATCCATTCGGTAATTAATAGTGATCTGACCCTTATTAAAAGATTTGGCATTGTTTGTGCAATGCAATATGCTCCCTTTCCCACGAAACTGAAGGAGGGCGCCCATGACGACGGCTGCCGAGATCGAATATCTCCAACAACACGGTCTGTACTCCGGTGCCGACGAACATGACGCCTGTGGCGTCGGCTTCGTCGCCCACATCAAGGGCGAGAAAAGCCACGCCATCGTCCTCCAGGGCCTGAAGATTCTCGAGAATCTGGACCATCGCGGCGCAGTGGGCGCTGACAAGCTCATGGGCGACGGCGCCGGCATCCTGATCCAGCTGCCCGACCTGCTGTACCGCGAGGAAATGGCCAAGCAGGGCGTGACGCTGCCGCCGCCCGGCGAATACGGTGTCGGCATGATCTTCCTGCCCAAGGAGCATGCGTCGCGCGAAGCGTGCGAGCAGGAAATGGAACGCGCCATCAAGGCCGAAGGCCAGGTGCTGCTGGGCTGGCGCGATGTCCCGGTCAACCGCGAGATGCCGATGTCGCCGAACGTGCGCGCCAAGGAGCCGCTGCTGCGCCAGGTCTTCATCGGCCGCGGCAACGACGTGATCGTCCAGGACGCACTGGAGCGCAAGCTCTACGTGATCCGCAAGACCGCCAGCGCCAGCATCCAGCGGCTGAAGCTCAAGCACAGCAAGGAATACTACGTGCCGAGCATGTCCAGCCGCACGGTGGTCTACAAGGGCCTGTTGCTGGCCGACCAGGTCGGCACCTACTACCTCGACCTGCAGGACAAGCGCTGCGTCTCGGCACTGGGCCTGGTGCACCAGCGCTTTTCCACCAACACCTTCCCCGAGTGGCCGCTGGCCCACCCCTACCGCTACGTCGCGCACAACGGCGAGATCAACACGGTCAAGGGCAACTACAACTGGATGAAGGCACGCGAAGGCGTGATGTCCTCGCCGGTGCTGGGCGCCGACCTACAGAAGCTCTACCCGATCAGCTTCCCCGGCCAGTCCGACACGGCCACCTTCGACAACTGCCTCGAACTGCTGACCATGGCCGGCTACCCGATCAGCCAGGCCGTGATGATGATGATCCCCGAGCCTTGGGAACAGCACGCGACCATGGATCCGCGTCGCCGCGCGTTCTACGAATACCACGCCGCGATGCTGGAGCCCTGGGACGGCCCGGCCTCGATCGTCTTCACCGACGGCCGCCAGATCGGCGCCACGCTCGACCGCAACGGCCTGCGGCCTTCGCGCTATTGCGTGACCGACGACGACCTCGTCATCATGGCCTCCGAGTCGGGCGTGCTGCCCGTGCCCGAGCAGAAGATCGTCCGCAAGTGGCGCCTGCAGCCCGGCAAGATGTTCCTGATCGACCTCGAACAGGGCCGCATGATCGACGACGAGGAGGTCAAGTCCACCCTCGCCAACAGCAAGCCCTACAAGCAGTGGATCGAGAACCTGCGCATCAAGCTCGACAGTGTCGAGGCCGAGGCGATCCAGGCGCCGCTGAGCCAGGTCGGCTTGCTCGATCGCCAGCAGGCCTTCGGCTACACGCAGGAAGACATCAAGTTCCTCATGAGCCCGATGGCGCAGGCCGGCGAGGAAGGCATCGGCTCGATGGGCAACGACAGTCCGCTGGCCGTGCTGTCCAACAAGAACAAGCCGCTCTACAACTACTTCAAGCAGCTGTTCGCTCAGGTCACGAACCCGCCGATCGATCCGATCCGCGAGGCGATCGTGATGTCGCTGGTGTCCTTCATCGGCCCGAAGCCGAACCTGCTCGACATCAACCAGGTCAACCCGCCGATGCGGCTCGAAGTGAGCCAGCCGATCCTCGACTTCGCCGACATGGCGAAGCTGCGCGACATCGGCAAGTACACGCAAGGCAAGTTCAAGAGCTATGTGCTCGACATCACCTATCCGCTCGCCTGGGGCGAAGAGGGTGTCGAGGCCAAGCTGGCGTCGCTGTGCGCCGAGGCGGTCGATGCGATCAAGGGCGGTCACAACATCCTGATCGTGAGCGATCGCGCCGTCAGTCCGACGCAGATCGCGATCCCCGCGGCGCTCGCGCTCTCGGCCATCCACCAGTACCTGGTGCGCGAAGGCCTGCGGACCACGGCCGGCCTCGTGGTCGAGACCGGCTCGGCACGCGAGGTCCATCACTTCGGCGTGCTGGCAGGCTACGGCGCGGAAGCCGTGCACCCCTACCTCGCGATGGAAACGCTGGCCGCGATGCACGAGGACCTGCCCGGCGACCTGAGCGCGGACAAGGCGATCTACAACTACGTCAAGGCGGTCGGCAAGGGTCTGTCCAAGATCATGTCGAAGATGGGCGTCAGCACCTACATGAGCTACTGCGGCGCGCAGCTGTTCGAGGCCATCGGCCTCAACAGCGACACGGTCGCCAAGTACTTCACCGGCACCGCGAGCCGGGTCGAGGGCATCGGCGTGTTCGAGATCGCGCAGGAAGCGATCCGCATGCACAAGGCCGCGTTCGGCGACGATCCGGTGCTCGCCCACATGCTCGATGCCGGCGGCGAATACGCCTGGCGCACGCGCGGCGAAGAGCACATGTGGACGCCCGACGCGATCGCCAAGCTGCAGCACAGCACGCGCGCCAACAACTTCAACACCTACAAGGAATACGCGCAGCTCATCAACGACCAGAACCGCCGGCACCTCACGCTGCGCGGCCTGTTCGAGTTCAGGATCGATCCGGCCAAGGCGATTCCGGTCGACGAGGTCGAGCCCGCGGCCGAGATCGTCAAGCGCTTCGCGACCGGTGCGATGTCGCTCGGCTCCATCAGCACCGAAGCGCACTCGACGCTCGCCGTCGCGATGAACCGTATCGGCGGCAAGAGCAACACCGGCGAAGGCGGCGAGGATCCGAACCGCTATCGCAACGAGCTCAAGGGCATCCCGATCAAGGTCGGCGACACACTCAAGAGCGTGATCGGCGAGGCCAATGTCGAGGTCGACCTGCCGCTCGAGGCCGGCGACTCGCTGCGTTCGCGCATCAAGCAGGTGGCGTCCGGGCGCTTCGGCGTCACCGCCGAATACCTGGCGTCGGCCGACCAGCTGCAGATCAAGATGGCGCAGGGCGCCAAGCCCGGCGAAGGCGGCCAGCTGCCGGGCGGCAAGGTGTCCAACTACATCGGCCAGCTGCGCTACTCGGTGCCTGGCGTCGGCCTGATCTCGCCACCGCCGCACCACGACATCTACTCGATCGAAGACCTGGCGCAACTGATCCACGATCTGAAGAACGTCGCGCCGCACGCGAGCGTCAGCGTCAAGCTGGTGAGCGAGGTCGGCGTCGGCACCATCGCGGCCGGCGTGGCCAAGTGCAAGAGCGACCACGTCGTGATCGCGGGCCATGACGGCGGCACGGGCGCGTCGCCGTGGTCGTCGATCAAGCACGCCGGCAGCCCCTGGGAAATCGGCCTGGCCGAAACCCAGCAGACGCTGGTGCTCAACCGCCTGCGCGGCCGCATCCGCGTGCAGGCCGACGGCCAGATGAAGACCGGGCGCGACGTCGCGATCGGCGCGCTGCTCGGTGCCGACGAGTTCGGCTTCGCGACCGCGCCGCTGGTGGTCGAGGGCTGCATCATGATGCGCAAGTGCCATCTCAACACCTGCCCGGTCGGCGTCGCCACGCAGGACCCGGTGCTGCGCAAGAAGTTCTCGGGCAAGCCCGAGCACGTGGTGAACTTCTTCTTCTTCGTCGCCGAGGAAGTGCGCCAGATCATGGCGCAACTGGGCGTGCGCAAGTTCGACGACCTGATCGGCCGCGCCGACCTGCTCGACACGCGCCAGGGCATCGAGCACTGGAAGGCGCGCGGCCTCAACTTCAGCCGCCTGTTCGCCCAGCCGAACGTGCCCGCCGACGTGCCGCGCCATCACGTCGAGAACCAGGACCATGGCCTCGAGAAGAGCCTCGACAACAAGCTCATCGAGCGGTCGCGGCCGGCGATCGAGAAGGGCGAGAAGGTCCAGTTCATCGAAGTGGCGCGCAACGTCAACCGCTCGGTGGGGGCCATGCTCTCGGGTGCGCTGACCAAGGTCCATCCGCAGGGCCTGCCGGACGACAGCATCCGCATCCAGCTCGAAGGCACGGGTGGCCAGTCCTTCGGCGCCTTCCTGGCGCGCGGCATCACGCTCTACCTGATCGGCGATGCCAACGACTACACCGGCAAGGGCCTCTCGGGTGGTCGCGTGGTGGTGCGCCCCAGTCTCGACTTCCGCGGCGAGGCGGTGCGCAACACCATCGTCGGCAACACCGCGCTCTATGGTGCGACCACGGGCGAGGCCTACCTCTGCGGCGTGGCGGGCGAGCGCTTCGCGGTGCGCCTGTCGGGCGCCACCGCGGTGGTCGAAGGCACCGGCGACCATGGCTGCGAATACATGACCGGCGGCACGGTCGCCGTGCTCGGCAAGACCGGGCGCAACTTCGCCGCCGGCATGAGCGGCGGTCTTGCTTTCGTCTACGACGAGGACGGCCAGTTCGCGTCGCGCTGCAACCTGGCGATGGTGTCGCTCGACAAGGTGCTGACCTCGGCCGAACAGATCGCGAGCATGCATCGCAAGATCTGGCACGACGGCGAGACCGACGAAGCGCAGCTCAGGAAGCTGCTCGAGGATCATCACCGCTGGACCGGCAGCAAGCGTGCGCGCGAACTGCTCGACAACTGGGCCGTCTCGCGCACGAGGTTCGTGAAGGTCTTCCCCAACGAATACAAGCGGGCGCTGGCCGAGATCCACGATCGCAAGGTCGAACTCACGAGCAGCGGCAATAACGCCCATGTGGGCCTCGAGCCGCACGCGATGGCCAAGCCCGTGGCTGCCTGAAGGCGGCGAGCACACAAGAACAGGACAGCACGATGGGAAAGATTACTGGCTTCATGGAGCACGAGCGTGTCGAAGAGGGCTACAAGCCCGTCGCCGAGCGTATCAAGCACTACAAGGAATTCGTTGTCGGCCTCGACCCCGCTCAGGCCCAGGTGCAGGGCGCACGCTGCATGGATTGCGGCACGCCGTTCTGCAACAGCGGCTGCCCGGTCAACAACATCATTCCGGACTTCAACGACCTCGTCTATCGCGACGACTGGCAGAGCGCCTTCACCGTGCTCGATTCGACCAACAACTTCCCGGAGTTCACCGGCCGTATCTGCCCCGCACCCTGCGAGGCGGCCTGCGTGCTCAACGTGAACGACGACCCCGTCGGCATCAAGTCGATCGAGCACGCGATCATCGACCGCGCCTGGGACGAAGGCTGGGTCGCGGCCCGCCCGTCCAAGCACAAGACCGGCAAGAAGGTCGCCGTGGTCGGTTCCGGGCCGGCCGGCATGGCGGCCGCGCAGCAGCTCGCGCGCGTCGGCCACGATGTCACCCTGTTCGAGAAGAACGATCGCATCGGCGGCCTGCTGCGCTACGGCATTCCCGACTTCAAGATGGAGAAGTCGCACATCGATCGCCGCGTCGAGCAGATGAAGGCCGAAGGCGTGAGCTTTCGCATCGGCGTGATGGTCGGTGCCGCCAAGGATCCGCTGGGCAAGGGCTCCAAGGTTACCAACTGGGCCAAGGAAATCGTCACGCCCGAGCAGCTCGAGCGCGAGTTCGATGCGGTGTTGCTCACCGGCGGTGCCGAGCAATCGCGCGATCTGCCCGTGCCCGGCCGCGACCTCGACGGCATTCACTTCGCGATGGAATTCCTGCCGCAGCAGAACAAGGTCAATGCCGGCGACAAGGTCAAGGGTCAGCTGCGTGCCGACGGCAAGCATGTGATCGTGATCGGCGGCGGCGATACCGGCTCCGACTGCGTGGGCACCAGCAACCGCCACGGTGCGGCGAGCGTGACCCAGTTCGAGCTGATGCCGCAGCCGCCGGAAGAAGAGAACCGTCCGCTGACCTGGCCCTACTGGCCCTACAAGTTGCGCACCAGTTCCAGCCACGAGGAAGGATGCGAGCGCGAGTTCGCGATCTCGACCAAGGAATTCGTCGGCGAGAAGGGCAAGCTGACCGGCCTCAAGACGGTCCGGGTCGAGTGGAAGGACGGCAAGATGGTCGAGGTCGCGGGCAGCGAGCAACTGCTCAAGGCCGATCTCGTTCTGCTGGCGATGGGCTTCGTGAGCCCGGTCGGCAACGTGCTGGATGCCTTCGGTGTCGCGAAGGACGCGCGCGGCAATGCGAAGGCCAGTGTCGACTTCATCGGCGGTTACGCGACCAACGTGCCGAAGGTCTTCGCCGCGGGCGATATTCGTCGCGGCCAGTCGCTGGTGGTCTGGGCCATTCGCGAAGGGCGGCAAGCGGCTCGCTCGGTCGACGAGTTTTTGATGGGTTTTAGCGATTTGCCTCGGTAGACCCCCGGCCCGGCGAAGCCGGTTCCGTGGTGTTTCTGGAACGGGGGCCTGACACTCTTGGTCAGGGTCGGGCGAGGGCCCGCGCTTCATTTATCATGGCTGGTCACCGCGAGCCGGGATGCCTGAGGGCGCCCCGGCTTTTCTGTTGCTATGGACCCTTCTGCCACTTCCCTTGTTGAATTTCGCGACATTGCCTTCGGCTACGGCGCGCGAGCGATCCTCGACGGTGTTTCGTTCGCCGTGCCGCGCGGCAAGGTGACGGCGCTGATGGGCGCATCGGGTGGCGGCAAGACCACGGTGCTGCGGCTGATCGGCGGGCAGCTGCGCGCGCAGCGCGGCGAGGTGCTGATGGATGGGCAGGATGTGGGCAAGCTCGGCAACGACGCGCTCTATGCCGCGCGCCGTCGCATGGGCATGCTGTTTCAGTTCGGCGCCCTCTTCACCGACATGAGCGTGTTCGACAACGTCGCGTTTCCGCTGCGCGAGCACACCCGCCTGCCCGAAGCGCTGATCCGCGACATCGTGCTCATGAAGCTCGATGCGGTCGGATTGCGCGGTGCGCGGCAGTTGATGCCGAGCGAGGTGTCCGGCGGCATGGCACGGCGCGTGGCGCTGGCGCGCGCGATCGCACTCGACCCCGATCTCGTGATGTACGACGAACCCTTCGCCGGGCTCGACCCGATCTCGCTCGGCACCGCGGCGCGCCTGATCCGGCAACTCAACGACGCGCTCGGTCTGACCAGCATCGTGGTGTCGCACGACCTCGAAGAGACTTTCCGCATCGCCGACCACGTGATCATCCTGGCCAACGGCCGCATCGCCGCAGAGGGCAAGCCGGATGAGGTGCGCCGCAGCACCGATGCGCTGGTGCACCAGTTCGTCAATGCGCTGCCGGACGGGCCGGTGCATTTCCACTATCCCGGCGTCAGCGTCGAGGACGATTTCGGGAACGCGCAAGGAGGCCGGACATGAGCGCCGCGCCGGACCGCTCCAAGCAAGCTCGCTCCCGCCCGGCGGGAAGGCGCGAAGCGCCAAGGGTGCACCCATGAGCTGGTACCGGCCTTCGGACGTGGGCTTCGCGGTGCGCAGCAAGCTCGCCGATCTGGGCCTGGGCGCGCGGCTGTTCCTGCGCCTGCTGGTGCAGGGCGCGCGCAGCCTGCGCCGCTTCGGCCTAGTGCGCGACCAGATCCATTTCCTCGGCAACTACTCGCTCGCGATCATCGCCGTCTCGGGCCTGTTCGTCGGCTTCGTGCTCGGGCTGCAGGGCTACTACACGCTGCAGCGCTATGGCTCGTCGGAGGCGCTCGGCCTGCTGGTGGCGCTGAGCCTGGTGCGCGAACTGGGGCCGGTGGTGGCCGCGCTGCTCTTCGCCGGCCGCGCGGGCACCTCGCTGACCGCGGAGATCGGTCTCATGAAAGCCGGCGAGCAATTGAGCGCGATGGAAATGATGGCGGTCGATCCGGTGCAGCGAATCCTCGCGCCGCGCTTCTGGGCCGGCGTGATCACCATGCCGCTCCTGGCCGCCGTGTTCAGCGCGGTCGGGGTGTTCGGCGGCTACGTCGTCGGCGTGCTGATGCTGGGCGTGGACCCGGGTGCGTTCTGGGGTCAGATGCAGGGCGGCGTCGACGTCTGGCGCGATGTGGGCAACGGCGTGGTCAAGAGCATCGTGTTCGGCCTGACCGTGACCTTCGTCGCGCTGCTCGAAGGCTACGACGCGCAGCCCACGCCCGAAGGCGTGTCGCGCGCGACCACGCGGACCGTGGTGGTCGCGTCGCTGGCAGTGCTGGGCCTCGACTTCCTGCTGACGGCCATGATGTTCAGCATCTAGTAAAACTGATCAAAAGAGCGCAACACATGCAACGTTCCAACAAAGACATCTGGGTCGGCCTGTTCGTGCTGATCGGCGCGGCGGCGCTGCTGTTCCTGGCGCTCCAGTCGGCCAATCTGCTGAGCCTCAATTTCCAAAAGACCTACACCGTGACGGCGCGCTTCGACAACATCGGCGGCCTGAAGCCGCAGACGGCCGTGAAGAGCGCCGGCGTGGTGGTGGGACGTGTCGATTCGATCACGTTCGACGACAAGAACTTTCAGGCCAGCGTGACGCTGGCGCTGCAAAGCCGGTACAGTTTTCCGAAGGACAGTTCGCTCAAGATCCTGACCAGCGGCTTGCTCGGCGAGCAGTACATCGGGATCGAGGCGGGTGCCGACGCAAAAAATCTTCAGCCGGGCGATACCATCACCGCCACCCAGTCAGCTGTGGTCCTGGAAAATCTGATCAGCCAGTTCCTCTACAGCAAGGCCGCCGAAGGCAGCAGTCCGCCGCCCGGCAATAGCAACAAGAAATGACAACACGACCTCTTCCGGCCTTGTGGGCCGCCATCCGCGAGGCAGCGCCCCGCTTCCGGCAGACCGGCGCCGCCGCCGTGCTGATCCTGGTGACCGGCTGCGCGACCGAGCCCAACGCCAATCCGCACGATCCGTTCGAGCCTTTCAACCGCGGTGTCTGGCGCTTCAACGACACGGTCGACAACGCCGTCGTGCGTCCGGTCGCGGTGGCCTACCGCGACGTGCTGCCCTCGCCGGTGCGCACCGGCGTCAACAATTTCTTCGGCAACCTGAGCGACGTGTGGAGCTTCGCCAACAGCGTGCTGCAACTCAAGCTGGAAAGCAGCGCGCAGAACTTCATGCGCGTGAACGTCAACACCTTCTTCGGCCTGGGCGGCCTGCTCGACGTTGCCTCCGAAGCCGGCATCGATCGCCACAATGAGGATTTCGGCCAGACGCTGGGACGCTGGGGCGTGCCGAGCGGCCCCTACCTGGTGCTGCCGGTGCTGGGCCCGTCGACCGTGCGCGACACCGCGGCCTTGCCTGTCGACTGGAAGGGCGATCTTCTGACGCAGATCGACAATGTTCCGGTGCGCAATTCGCTGTATGTGCTGCGCGGCGTCGACATTCGCTCGAACCTGCTGCGTGCCGGCCAGCTGCTGGACGACGCGGCGCTCGACAAGTATTCGTTCACGCGCGATGCGTTCCTGCAGCGCCGCCGCAACGATGTCTATGACGGCAATCCACCGGACGATGACAACGGCAAGTAAGTCGATTGCATCCGGTTGCAGGCCTTCGCGCCCGCTCTGGAACCCTGCCATCGCGCCGTGTCTCCAACCCGCCACGGCCCCTCGGACCGACATTTGAAACAAGGGATTTATTCGATGAATCAGATTCTCCAACGCCGTTCGCTCGGACGCTTTGCGCTCGCCAGCCTGCTGCTGCTGGGCGCGGCCGTCTTTTTCGTGCAGCCGGCCCGTGCCGCCGACGAAGCCCCCGACGCACTCGTGAAGCGTCTTTCCTCCGACGTGCTCGAAACCATCAAGGCCGACAAGTCGATCAAGGCCGGCGACGTCAACAAGATCATGGCGCTGGTCGACAGCAAGATCATGCCGAACGTGGACTTCCAGCGCATGACCGCATCGGCGGTCGGCCCCGCCTGGCGCCAGGCCACGCCCGAGCAGCAGCAACAACTGGAGCAGGAATTCAAGACCCTGCTGGTGCGCACGTATGCCGGTGCGCTCGACCAGGTCAGCGACCAGACGGTGACCGTGCGTCCGTTCCGCGGCTCGACCGACGACAAGGAAGTGCTCGTGCGCACCGAGGTCCGGGGCAGCGGCGATCCCGTGCAGCTGGACTACCGGCTCGAGAAGACACCGGGCGAGGCCGGCGGCTGGAAGATCTTCAACCTCAACGTGCTCGGCGTCTGGCTGGTCGATACCTACCGCACGCAGTTCTCGCAGCAGATCAACAGCAAGGGCATCGACGGCCTGATCGCTGCGCTGGCGGCGCGCAACAAGAGCAACAGCAAGAGCTGAGCGAGAACCCGATGCTGGTCCTGCCACCGAAGCTGACACACGACGAAGCGCCTGCCTGCGTGCACATGCTCCAGCAGGGGCTCGCCGGGCAGGCCGAGACGTCCACGGTGGTGGACGCGAGTGCTTTGACGCAGTTCGATTCGTCGGCGCTTGCCGTGCTGCTCGAATGCCGCCGCGATGCGCGCGCCCGCGACCGCGGTTTCTCGGTCAAGGGCCTGCCTCCGCGCCTGCGCGAGTTGGCCGCGTTGTATGGCGTCGCGGGCCTTTTGCCGGCCGCGCCCTAGAGAACGGCGTCGGCCCCTAAAATGGCGGGTTGCCTATGCCCGCGATCTCTTTCCAATCGGTCTCCAAGACCTACCCCGCCTCGCGACAGCAGCGTGCCCAGGGACACCCTGGTCTTCGAGCCGTCGACAACGTCACGTTCCAGATCGAGGAGGGCGAGTTCTTCGGCCTGCTGGGGCCCAACGGCGCGGGCAAGACGACGCTGATCAGCATGCTGGCGGGCCTGTCGCGCCCGAGTTCGGGGTCCATCCAGGTTCATGGCTTCGACGTGCAGCGCGATTACGCCGAAGCGCGCCGGCAGCTCGGCGTGGTGCCGCAGGAACTCGTCTTCGATCCTTTCTTCAACGTCCGCGAGGCGCTGCGCATCCAGTCGGGCTATTTCGGCATCAGGAACAACGACGCCTGGATCGACGAATTGCTGCACAGCCTCGGCCTGGCCGACAAGGCCACGGCCAACATGCGCCAGCTCTCCGGTGGCATGAAGCGCCGCGTGCTGGTCGCGCAGGCGCTGGTGCACAAGCCGCCGGTGATCGTGCTGGACGAACCCACCGCCGGCGTCGATGTCGAATTGCGGCAGACCCTGTGGCAGTTCATCGCCAAGCTCAACAAAGAGGGCAGCACCGTGCTGTTGACCACCCATTACCTCGAAGAGGCCGAGGCGCTGTGCCATCGCATCGCGATGCTCAAGCAGGGCCGCGTGATCGCGCTGGACCGCACCAGCGAGCTGCTGCGCTCGGCCGCCAGCAACGTGTTGCGTTTCAAGACCGACGGCATGCTGCCCTGGGCGATCGCGCAGCACGCGCGCATCACCGGCCGCATCGTGCAACTGCCGGCCCAGAATGCGCTCGAAGTCGAGCAATTGCTGGCCGCCATCCGCGAGGCCGGCCTGGCCGTCGAGGATGTCGAGATGCGCAAGGCCGATCTGGAGGATGTGTTCATCGACCTGATGGCGGGTGAGCAGACGCCGCTGGAGGTGGCGAGATGATGATCAGTGCGCTTGGGTGGCGCGCCTTGCTCTACAAGGAAACGCTGCGCTTCTGGAAGGTCGGCTTCCAGACCGTCGGCGCTCCGGTGCTGACCGCCGTGCTCTACCTGCTGGTCTTCGGCCACGCGCTCGAAGACCACGTCAAGGTCTACGGCACGGTGCGCTACACGGCCTTCCTCGTGCCCGGGCTCGTGATGATGAGCGTGCTGCAGAACGCGTTCGCCAACAGTTCTTCGTCGATCATCCAGAGCAAGATCATGGGCAGCCTGGTGTTCGTGCTGCTGACGCCGCTGTCGCACTGGGGCATGTTCCTCGCCTACGTCGGCTCGTCGCTCGTGCGCGGGCTGGCGGTCGGCGTGGGCGTCTTCGTCGTGACGGCTTTCTTCGCGGTGCCCAGCTTCGTTGCGCCGGTATGGATCCTGGTGTTCGCATTCCTGGGCGCGGCCATGCTGGGCACGCTGGGGCTGATCGCCGGCCTGTGGGCCGAGAAGTTCGATCAGATGGCGATGTTCCAGAATTTCCTGATCATGCCGATGACCTTCCTGTCGGGCGTGTTCTATTCGATCGGTTCGCTGCCGCCCTTCTGGCAGACGGTGAGCCACCTGAATCCGTTCTTCTACATGATCGACGGCTTCCGCTACGGCTTCTTCGGCGTCAGCGACGCCTCGCCGTGGCTGAGCCTCGCCATCGTCGGCGTCGCCTGGCTGGTTGTCAGCGCGATCGCCGTCCATCTTCTGCGCATCGGGTACAAAATCCGGGGCTGAACCCATGACCGCCGAAGAACTTCAATCCATCATCCAGTCCAGCCTGCGCTGCGAGCACATCGCGCTCGAGGGCGACGGCCGCCACTGGTACGCCACCATCGTCTCGCCCGAATTCGAAGGCCAGCGCGCCATCCAGCGACACCAGCGCGTCTACGCGACCCTCGGTGCCAAAATGCACACCGACGAGGTGCATGCGCTGTCGATGAAGACCTACACACCGGCCGAATGGGCCAATCAACCCTCCTAGTTTTCTCGCTGGATCGTTCATGGACAAACTTCTGATTCGCGGCGGGCGCACGCTCCGCGGCGAGGTGCTCATTTCGGGCGCCAAGAACGCCGCGCTGCCCGAACTCTGCGCCGCCCTGCTGACCGACCGGCCCGTCACGCTGCACAACGTGCCGCGGCTGCAGGACGTCGCGACCATGCTCAAGCTGATCCGCAACATGGGTGTGATCGCCGAGCGTGACGACAACGGCACCGTGCGCATCGACGCCGGCCCGCTGCACGCGCCCGAGGCGCCCTACGAGCTCGTGAAGACCATGCGCGCCTCCGTGCTCGCGCTCGGGCCGCTGCTGGCGCGCTTCGGCAAGGCCAAGGTGTCGCTGCCGGGCGGCTGCGCCATCGGCTCGCGGCCGGTCGATCAGCACATCAAGGGCCTGCAGGCGATGGGTGCCGACATCGCGGTCGAGCACGGCTACATGGTGGCGAGCCTCGCCGGCGGCCGCAGGCGCCTGCACGGCGCGCGCATCACGACCGACATGGTGACGGTCACCGGCACCGAGAACTTCCTCATGGCCGCCGCGCTGGCCGAAGGCGAGACCCTGCTCGAGAATGCCGCGCAGGAGCCCGAGATCTCCGACCTGGCCGAGATGCTGATCGCGATGGGCGCGCAGATCGAAGGCCACGGCACCAGCCGCATCCGCATCCAGGGCGTGGACCGTCTGCGCAGCTGCACGCACCAGGTGGTGGCCGACCGCATCGAAGCCGGCACCTTCCTTTGCGCCGTGGCCGCGACGGGCGGCGACGCGATCCTGAAACATGGCCGCGCCGACCACCTCGACGCGGTGATCGAAAAGCTGCGCGAAGCGGGCGTGCGCGTCACCGCGACGGACGGTGGCATCCACGTGCAGAGCGACGGCCGCCTGCGCGCGCAGAGCTTCCGCACCACCGAGTACCCCGGATTTCCGACCGACATGCAGGCGCAGTTCATGGCGCTCAACGTGATCGCCGAGGGCACCTCGACCGTGACCGAGACGATCTTCGAGAACCGCTTCATGCACGTGGACGAGATGCTGCGCCTGGGCGCCCGCATCCAGACCGACGGCAAGGTGGCCGTGATCGAGGGCGTGCCGCAACTCTCGGGCGCAACCGTGATGGCGACCGACCTGCGCGCCTCGGCCAGCCTCGTCATCGCCGGCCTGGTGGCCGAAGGCGAGACGCTGGTGGACCGCATCTACCACCTCGACCGCGGCTACGACCGCATGGAAAGCAAGCTGCGCGGCCTGGGCGCGGACATCGAGCGCGTGGCCGGGCCGGCGGAGTTCCAGCCATGATCACCCTCGCGCTGTCCAAGGGCCGGATCTTCGAGGAGACGATGCCGCTGCTGGCCGCGGCCGGCATCGAGGTCAGCGAGGATCCCGAGAAATCGCGCAAGCTGATCCTCGGCACCACGCGGCCCGACGTGCGCGTGGTGCTGGTGCGCGCCTCGGACGTGCCGACCTACGTGCAGTACGGCGGCGCCGACCTCGGCGTGGCCGGCCTGGACGTGCTGCTCGAACATGGCAACCAGGGCCTCTACCAGCCGCTCGACCTGCGCATCGCCGCCTGCCGCCTCAGCGTGGCGGTGCGTGCCGACTATGACTACGCCTCGGCCGTCCGGCAGGGCTCGCGCCTCAAGGTCGCGACCAAGTACGTCGGTCTGGCGCGCGAGTTCTTTGCCGGCAAGGGCGTGCACGTCGACCTGATCAAGCTCTACGGCAGCATGGAACTCGCGCCGCTGACCGGGCTGGCCGATGCCATCGTCGACCTGGTGTCGACCGGCAACACGCTCAAGGCGAATCACCTGGTCGAGGTCGAGCGCATCATGGACATCAGCGCGCGGCTGGTGGTCAATCAGGCCGCGCTCAAGCTCAAGCAAGCCCCGATCCGCCGCATCATCGACGCATTCGCTTCAGCCGTATGAAAGCCACTCCCGCGCGACTGTCGACCGCTTCGGCCGACTTCGAAACCGAGTTCAAGGCCCGGCTGCACTGGTCCGCCGAAGCGGACGCTGCCATCGAACAGGTGGTGGCGGACATCCTGTCTGACGTCCGGGAGCGCGGCGATGCGGCGGTGCTCGATTACACCCGGCGCTTCGACCGGCTCGACGCCGCCGGCATGGACGCGCTCGAACTGCGCGCCGGCGAACTGCGCGCGGCCTTCGAGGCGTTGCCCACCGTGCAGCGCCAGGCGCTCGAAGCCGCCGCGCAGCGTGTGCGCAGTTACCACGAGGCGCAGAAGAAAGCGAGCGGCGAGAGCTGGAGCTACCGCGATGCCGACGGCACGCTGCTCGGCCAGAAGGTCACGCCGCTCGACCGCGTCGGCATCTACGTGCCGGGCGGCAAGGCGGCTTATCCGTCGAGCGTGCTCATGAACGCGATTCCCGCGCACGTGGCCGGCGTCGGCGAGATCATCATGGTGGTGCCCACGCCCGGCGGGGAGAAGAATCCGCTGGTGCTGGCCGCGGCGCACGTGGCCGGCGTGACGCGCGCCTTCACGATCGGCGGCGCGCAGGCGGTGGCCGCGCTGGCCTACGGCACCGCGACCCTTCCCGCCGTCGACAAGATCACCGGCCCCGGCAATGCCTACGTGGCCGCCGCCAAGCGCCGCGTCTTTGGCACCGTGGGCATCGACATGATCGCCGGCCCGAGCGAGATCCTGGTGCTGGCCGACGGCAGCACGCCGGCCGACTGGGTGGCGATGGACCTCTTCAGCCAGGCCGAGCACGACGAACTCGCGCAGAGCATCCTGCTGTGCCCCGACGCCGGCTATATCGATCGCGTGCAGCAGGCCATCGACCGGCTGCTGCCGTCGATGCCGCGCGCCGGCATCATCGCGGCCTCGCTCAACGGCCGCGGCGCGCTGATCCACACGCGCAGCATGGAAGAGGCCTGCGAGATCAGCAACCGCATCGCGCCGGAGCATCTCGAAGTCAGCAGCCGCGATCCGCATCGATGGGAGCCGCTGCTCAAACATGCCGGCGCGATCTTCCTCGGCGCCTACACCAGCGAGAGCCTGGGCGACTACTGCGCCGGCCCCAACCACGTGCTGCCGACCAGCGGCACGGCGCGCTTCAGCTCGCCGCTGGGCGTCTACGATTTCCAGAAGCGCTCCAGCCTGATCGAAGTGAGCGAAGAGGGCGCCCAGGCGCTGGGGCGCATCGCCGTCACGCTGGCCGAGGGTGAGGGCCTGCAGGCGCATGCCGAGGCGGCGCGCCTGCGCCTGCGTTGAGGGAGCGGACGGCGATGATCTCCTGCGTGAGGATCCCGGCCAGATACTTTCTGCGCTGCCTGGGCATCGTGCTGCTGGCAGGGGCCGCCACGTCCCAGGCGATGACCATCCGCGAGATGCGAACGCTCGAAGCCAAGGAAAAGGACGGCAAGACCTACGCCACCTACTACCTCGTGGGCGTGGTCGAGGGCCTGCGCGAAGCCAGCGACGCCGCGCAGCGCGCCGGCCAGAAGCCGCTGTTCTGCGTCGACGGCCGCCGGCTCGAACCCTCGATGGCGCGCTCCCTCTACCAGACCGAACTGACCCGCAACGCCGACGACTACGAGGCCGACATGCCGGTGCAGCTCGTGGTGTCGGCCGCGCTGCGCAACAGCTATCGTTGCGCCCAATGACCATGACGACTTCCTCCGACACCACCGCCCGCGCCCTCGAGCGCTTCCGCAGCGACGTGAAATCGATGCACGCCTATGCAGTGCAGGACGCGCGCGGCCTGCTCAAGCTCGACGCGATGGAAAACCCCTTCCGCCTGCCGCCCGCCTTGCAGGCGGCGCTGGGCCGGCGGCTCGGCGCGCTGGCGCTGAATCGCTATCCGGGCGAGCGCGGCGCCGACCTTCAGCGTGCGCTGGCCGCGCATGCCGCCATGCCCGAGGGTTTCGCGCTGATGCTCGGCAACGGTTCGGACGAACTGATCTCGCTGCTCGCGCTGGCCTGCGACCTGCCGGGTGCCGCCATCCTCGCGCCCGTGCCCGGCTTCGTGATGTACGCGATGAGCGCGCAGTTGCAGGGCCTGCGCTTCGTCGGCGTGCCGCTGACCGCCGACTTCGAGCTCGACGAGGCCGCCATGCTGGAGGCGATCGCGCGCGAGAAGCCCGCCATCGTCTACCTGGCCTACCCGAACAACCCGACCGCCAACCTGTGGAACGACGCCACGATCGAGAAGATCGTCGAGGCCCAGGGCACGCAGGGCGGACTGGTCGTCGTCGACGAGGCCTACCAGCCCTTCGCCGGCAAGAGCTACATCGACCGCGTCGCGCACCACGGCCACGTGCTGCTGATGCGCACGCTCAGCAAGTTCGGCCTCGCGGGCGTCCGCCTGGGCTACCTGATGGGGCCGGCCGCGCTGGTCGCCGAGGTCGACAAGGTGCGACCGCCCTACAACATCAGCGTGCTCAACTGCGAATGCGCGCTGTTCGCGCTGGAGCACGCCGAGGTGTTCGCCGAGCAGGCGGCGCAGATCCGGGCCGGCCGGGCGCTGATCGCCCGGGCGCTGGACCGCCTGCCGGGCGTGAAGCACTGGCCGAGCGATGCCAACATGGTGCTGATCCGTGTCCCCGATGCCACAAAAACCTTCGAGGGCATGAAGGCGCGTGGGGTGCTGGTCAAGAACGTTTCTAAAATGCATTCCCTGCTCGCGAATTGCCTGCGGCTGACCGTCGGATGCGCCGACGAGAATGCGCAGATGCTCGCAGCGCTCGAAGCATCCCTATGAACACCCCTACGGCACCCGAAGCAGTCGTCGCGACCGGCGCGCGCACGGCCGCCGTCACGCGCAACACCGCCGAGACGAAGATCACCGTCCACGTCGACCTCGACGGCACCGGCCGCTCGAAGCTGTCGACGGGCATCGGCTTCTTCGACCACATGCTCGACCAGATCGCCCGCCACGGCCTGATCGACCTCGACATCGACTGCCAGGGCGACCTGCACATCGACGGCCACCACACGGTGGAAGACGTCGGCATCACGCTGGGCCAGGCGGTCGCGAAGGCCGTCGGCGACAAGAAGGGCATCCGCCGCTACGGCCATGCCTACGTGCCGCTCGACGAGGCGCTGAGCCGTGTCGTGATCGACTTCTCCGGCCGTCCCGGACTGGTGATGGACGTGCCGTTCACCAGCGGCATGATCGGCAGCTTCGACACCCAGCTCACCTACGAATTCTTCCAGGGCTTCGCCAACCACGCCTTCGTCACGCTGCACATCGACAACCTCAAGGGCGTCAATGCGCACCACCAGTGCGAAACCGTGTTCAAGGCCTTCGCGCGCGCCCTGCGTGCCGCGCTCGAACTCGACCCGCGCTCGGCGGGCGTCATTCCTTCGACCAAGGGTTCGCTCTGAGCAAAAGCAACACAGTCGCTGTCGTCGACTACGGGATGGGCAACCTGCGTTCGGTGTCGCAGGCGGTCCGGCACGCGGCCGACCAGGTCGGGGTGGAGGTGTTCGTCACTTCCGATCCGGCGGTGGTGCGGCGCGCCTCGCGCGTCGTGCTGCCGGGCCAGGGCGCGATGCCCGACTGCATGCGCGAGCTGCGCGATTCCGGCCTGCAGGAATCGGTGCTCGAGGCGGCCGCCGGCAAGCCGCTCTTCGGCGTTTGCGTCGGCATGCAGATGCTGCTCACGCACAGCGACGAGGGGCCGACCGATGGCCTCGGCCTGATTCCCGGCGAGGTGCGCAAGTTCGAACTCGCCGGACGCGTGCAGCCCGACGGCAGCCGCTACAAGGTGCCGCAGATGGGCTGGAACCAGGTCCGCCAGGCGCAGCCGCATCCGGTCTGGGCGGGTGTGCCCGACCTGGCGTATTTCTATTTCGTTCACAGCTTCTATGCGAAGCCGGCCGACGCCCGCCACAGTGTGGGCGAAGCCGATTACGGTGCGCCGTTCACAGCCGCGATCGCACGCGATAATATTTTCGCGACCCAGTTCCACCCCGAAAAGAGCGCGGACCATGGGTTGCAGCTTTATCGAAACTTCCTCCACTGGAATCCCTAGACCACCCCTTCGGGTCGCCTTGCCATGCTGTTGATTCCCGCCATCGATCTCAAAGACGGCCACTGCGTTCGCCTGAAACAGGGCGACATGGACCAGTCCACCACCTTCAGCGAAGACCCGGCCGCCATGGCGCGCCGCTGGCTCGAGGCCGGCGCCCGGCGCCTGCATCTGGTCGACTTGAACGGTGCCTTCGCCGGCAAGCCGCAGAACCATGCGGCGATCAAGGCGATCCTGCGCGAAGTCGGCGACGACATCCCGGTGCAACTGGGCGGCGGCATTCGCGACCTGGACACCATCGAGCGCTACATCGACGACGGCCTGCGCTACGTCATCATCGGCACCGCCGCGGTCAAGAATCCCGGCTTCCTGAAGGACGCCTGCAGCGCCTTCGGCGGCCACATCATCGTCGGCCTCGACGCCAAGGACGGCAAGGTCGCCACCGACGGCTGGAGCAAGCTGACCGGGCACGAAGTGGCCGATCTCGGCAAGAAGTTCGAGGACTATGGCGTCGAGTCGATCATCTACACCGACATCGGCCGCGACGGCATGCTCTCGGGCATCAACATCGAGGCCACCGTGCGGCTGGCCCAGGCGCTCACGATTCCGGTGATCGCGTCGGGCGGCCTCTCGAACATGGCCGACATCGACAAGCTCTGCGCGGTCGAGTCGGACGGCATCGAGGGCGTGATCTGCGGGCGTGCGATCTACTCGGGCGATCTCGATTTCGCGGCCGCCCAAGCCCGCGCCGACGAACTCGCCGAACAATAGGCTCGCCCCCAGGCTGCGCGCACTTCGTGTCGCTTCGCCAACCCCCTGTCGGGGGCAACACCGGCGGCCCGGCAAAGGCGGCTCCGCGGTGTTCCTGGCTTGGGCTCCCTGCGCCGCGGCCGTGCTACTCCGCCTTTACGGCCATCGTCTGGATGATGGTTTCTAGCTGCGGGCTCATCGGCAAATCCAGGCTCGTGCCCGAAGGCAGCTTGCGCAGGAACCAGCGCTTGTACTGGCGCTCGATCTCGCCCTGCTCGGCGAGGTCATGGAAGGTGTCGTTCACCACCTTGGCCAGCTGCGGATCGTCCTTGCGGTACATCACGCCATAGGGGTCGTACGAGAGGAAATCTCCGACCACCTGGTAGTCGGAGTTGCCCTGCGCCGCGCTCTTGTCCTGCGCGATGAAGCCGTACAGCAGCACGTCGTCGGTCGCGAAGGCATCGGCCTTGCCGGCCTTCACCAGCGCGAACGAATCGGCATGATCGCGCGACACCACGATGTTCAGGCCCAGCTTGAAGCGCGCCGACAGGTCGCGCATCGTCTTCTCGTTGGTGGTGCCGCTGGTGACGGCCACCGTCTTGCCTGCAAGGTCGGCGTACGAGCGCACCGGCGAGCCCTTGCGCACCAGCAGCTTGGTGCCCGAGACGAACATCGTCGGCGAGAAGCTCACCCGCTTCTGCCGCTCGAGGTTGCTGGTGGTCGAGCCGCACTCCAGATCGACCTGCCCCTTGACGACGGCGTCGATGCGCGACTCGGAGGTCACCGGCACCCACTGGATGGCGAGCGTCCTGTGCACCGCGTCGCCCAGCGCCTCGACCAGCGCCTTGCACAGCTCGATCGAATAGCCGATGGGCTCGTTGCGTGCGGACAGGTAGGAAAAGGGAATCGACGATTCGCGGTAGCCGATGGCGACCGCGCCGGCTTCGCGCACCTTGGCCAGCGTGCCGGTCAGTGCGGCCGGCGCCGCCGGCGTGGCGTCGGTCTGGGCCAGCGCAGACTGCGGCAGGCCGAGCAGCCCCGTCAGCAGCACGGTTGCCATCGACAGCTTGCGGATCAGCCTCATGGTGCACATCTCAAGCATGTACAGGGTGGGCCAGCGTGGCGGAACTTTCGGCGTCCAGCGTGCGCGCGTTCGCATCGGCATCGCTCTCCGACATCAGTTCGCCCTCCCACTTGGCGACCACCGCCGCGGCGATGGAATTGCCCACCGCATTGGTGGCCGAGCGGCCCATGTCGAGAAAGGTGTCGACGCCGAGGATCAGCAACAGACCGGCTTCGGGGATGTTGAACTGGTTCAGCGTCGCGGCGATCACCACCAGCGAGGCGCGCGGCACGCCGGCCATGCCCTTGGAGGTGAGCATCAGGATCAGCAGCATCGTGATCTGGGTGCCGATCGGCAGATGGATGTCGTAGGCCTGGGCAATGAAGAGCACCGCGAAGGTGCAGTACATCATCGAGCCGTCCAGGTTGAAGGAATAGCCCATCGGCATCACGAAGCTGGAGATCTTGCGCTTGACGCCGAAGCGGTCGAGCGCGTCGAGGATCTTGGGATAGGCCGCCTCCGAACTCGCGGTCGCGAAGGACAGCAGGAAAGCCTCCTTGATGAGCACCAGCAGCTTGAGCACGCGCGGGCCGAGGAACACGAAGCCCGCGAAGGTCAGAACGCCCCACAGCAGGAACAGGCCGATGTAGAAATCGCCCATGAAGACCGCGAACTTGAGCAGGATGCCCAGGCCGTTCACGGCCACGGTGGCGGCCATCGCGGCCATCACGGCCAGCGGCGCCAGCTTCATGACGTAGCCGGTGATCTTGAGCATCGCGTGCGAGAGTTCGTCGATCGCGTTGATCAGCGTGCGGGCCTTTTCCCCGAGTGCGGCCAGCGCGACGCCGAAGAACATCGAGAACACGACGATCTGCAGGATCTCGTTGTTGGTCATGGCCTCGGCGAAGGATTTCGGCACCATGTGGGCGACGAAGTCCTTCAGCGTGAACTTCGAGGTCGCGAGGTTGGCGGAAGCGCCGATGTCCGGCAGCGGCAGGCCCAGGTTGTGGCCCGGCTGCAGCAGGTTGGCCATGATCAGGCCCAGGATCAGCGAGATCAGCGAGGCCGTCACGAACCAGCCGAGCGACTTGCCGAACACCCGGCCGACGGAAGCGGCATCGCCCATGTGCGCGATGCCGACCACCAGCGTCGAGAACACCAACGGCCCGATCAGCATCTTGATGAGCCGCAGGAAGACGTCCGACATGATCGAGATGTAGCCCGCGATCTCGGTCGCCGTCTTCTTGTCCGGGAAGTTGAGGAAGACCATGTAGCCGAGCACGATGCCGATCACCATCGCGATCAGGATCCATGCCGCTGGCGGCAGTTTCTTTGTCATGAGAGCCCCTTTGTCGAATGAGTTCTGGAGATGTCGTTCCCTCACCGCCGGCCCGCGCGCGCCGCGGATCCCTGCTGGGGAGTGATTTCATGCCAAATCCGTGCCTGCCGCAATGGCGATCCGGGCTGCGGCCATGCCGTGTCGGCCTGGGGCCATGCGGCTGAAACCTAGAATCGGGTCATGTCCGTCCAAGCCCTTGTCTTTCGTGGCCAGCCTGCGCTGCAAGTCACCCTGCCTGCGGGCGACTGCTGCACGGTGGCCCTGCATGGCGCCCACGTGCTGTCGTGGGTCACGGCCGATGGCGTCGAGCGCATCTACCTGAGCCCCGAAGCGCTGTTCGATGGCCAGAGCGCGATCCGCGGCGGCGTGCCGGTCTGCTGGCCGCAATTCAACCAGCGCGGGCCCCTGCCCAAGCACGGCTTCGCGCGCAATGTCGCGTGGCAGGCCCATACCCCCGAAGGGCCCGAAGGCGAGGGCGGCGATGGCACGCTGGCGCTCTCGCTGCACGACAGCGACGCGACGCGCGCCCTCTGGCCGCATGCCTTCCACCTTCGTCTTTCCGTGACCCTGGCGCCGCGCGCGCTGCGCATCGCGCTGGCTGTCGAGAATCCCGGCCCGCTGCCCTGGTCGTTCGCGGCCGCGCTGCACAGCTACCTGCGCGTGGACGATGCGACGGCCGTGCGGCTCGAAGGTCTGCAGGGCGCCAGGCGCTGGGATTCGGTGCGCGACGTGCGGCAGGTCGAGACGGCACCGGCGCTGCATTTCGGCGCCGAGTTCGACAGCGTCTATGCGGCGCCCGCCGGGCCGCTGCGGCTGGTGCAGGCGTCCGGCACGCTCGCCATCGCGCACAGCGCGAACTGCACCGAAACGGTGGTGTGGAATCCCGGCCCCGAACTCAGCGCCAAGCTCGCCGACATGCCCGACGACGGATGGCGCCACATGCTCTGCGTCGAGGCCGCGCGCATCGACGAACCCGTGCTGCTCGCGCCGGGCGCTGCCTGGCAGGGCTGGCAACAGCTCACCGTGACCTGATTTTTCGGACCGAAGCCATCACATGCTTGCCAAACGCATCATCCCCTGCCTCGACGTCACCGGCGGCCGCGTCGTCAAGGGCGTCAATTTCGTCGAGCTGCGCGACGCCGGCGACCCGGTCGAGATCGCGGCGCGCTACAACGCGCAGGGCGCCGACGAGCTCACCTTCCTCGACATCACCGCGACCAGCGACGGACGCGACCTGATCCTGCCGATCATCGAGGCGGTGGCCTCGCAGGTCTTCATTCCGCTGACCGTCGGCGGCGGCGTGCGCACGGTGGAGGACGTGCGCCGGCTGCTCAATGCCGGCGCCGACAAGACCAGCTTCAACTCGGCCGCCATCGCCAATCCGCAGGTGATCGAGGACGCGTCGCGCAAGTACGGCGCGCAATGCATCGTGGTCGCGATCGATGCGAAGCGGCGTAGCGCCGAAGAGGCCGAGCGCCTGACGCCGGAGGGCGTGCGCGTCGGGCCCGGCTGGGATGTCTACAGCCACGGCGGCCGCAAGAACACCGGCCTCGATGCCGTGCAATGGGCCGTCGAGATGGCACGCCGCGGCGCCGGCGAGATCCTTCTGACCAGCATGGACCGTGACGGCACCAAGAGCGGCTTCGACCTCGCGCTGACGCGCGCGGTGAGCGACGCGGTCGGCGTGCCGGTGATCGCCTCCGGCGGCGTCGGCAACCTCGACCACCTGGCCGACGGCATCCAGACCGGCGGCGCCGATGCGGTGCTGGCGGCGAGCATCTTTCACTACGGCGAGTACACGGTGGGCCAGGCCAAGGCCTGCATGGCCGCCCGCGGCATCCCCGTGCGAACGTGAGCAAGGCCCAGGGTGGGACAATCCGCCGTATGAACTGGTTGGACGAAGTGAAATGGGACGCGAACGGCCTGGTGCCGGTGATCGCGCAGGAGCAGGGAAGCAACGACGTGCTGATGTTCGCCTGGATGAACCGCGAAGCGCTCGCCAAGACCGCGGAGCTCGGCCGCGCCGTGTACTTCAGCCGTTCGCGCGGCAAGCTCTGGTTCAAGGGCGAGGAGTCCGGCCATGTGCAGACGGTGCACGAGATCCGCATGGATTGCGACAACGACGTGGTGCTGCTCAAGGTCACCCAGCTCGGCCACGAGCCCGGCATCGCGTGCCACACCGGCCGCCACAGCTGCTTCTTCAGCAAGTACGAGAACGGCCGATGGACGGCGGTCGAGCCGGTCTTGAAAGATCCCGCATCGATCTATACCTCGTCACCACGATGAAATCCGACGTCCCCCCACGAAACGCCGAGGACGCGCTGGCGCGCCTGGCCGCCGTCATCGAAAGCCGCCTGCCGGCACGCGGCGGCGATCCCGAGAAGAGCTACGTCGCCCGGCTGCTGCACAAGGGGCCTGACGCCTTCCTCAAGAAGATCGGCGAAGAGGCCACGGAAGTGGTGATGGCGGCCAAGGATGCGGACCATGGCGGCGAGCGCGCCAAGATCGTCAACGAGGTGGCCGACCTGTGGTTCCACTGCATGATCGCGCTCGCGCATTACGGCCTCGCGCCGCGCGACGTCGTTGCCGAGCTGGAGCGCCGCGAAGGCACCAGCGGCATCGAGGAAAAGGCCCTGCGCAAGGCGCAGGATCGCGAAGCTTCCAACGACTGAGAGGACGCCATGGCCCAGGACATCGTGACCGTCGAACCCAAGGACTCGCTCAAGACCTGGGGCTGGATCAGCTACGTGATGCATCTGGTGGTGGCGGTGGGCGCCGTGCTGCCGGGCGCGCAGGCCTCGATTGCGCTGCTCTTGATCGCGCTCGTGGTCGATCTGGTCAAGCGCGACGACGCGGCCGGCACCTGGCAGGCCTCGCACTTCAGCTGGCGCATCCGCTCGGTGCTGTGGGCCGGCCTGCTGTACCTGCTGACCTCGTGGCTGTGGCTGCTGCTCTTTGTCCCCGGCTGGATTGCCTGGGCCCTGATTTCCCTCTGGTTCCTCTATCGCATCGTCAAGGGGATGGTGCGCATGAATGCGGGCCGACCCATGGAGTCCTGAATGTCGTCTGACCCGAACTGCGTCTTCTGCAAGATCATCGAAGGCAAGATCCCGTCGCGCAAGGTCTACGAGGACGAAGAACTTTTCGTCTTCCACGACATCGCACCGTGGGCGCCGGTGCATTTCATGATCGTGCCGAAGCGGCACATTCCGTCGATGGCGCAGGTCACGGCCGACGATGCGGGCCTGCTGGGACGGATCATGACGCTGGCGCCCAAGTTGGCCGTCGAGCAGGGTTGCCGCCCGTATCCGGAAGGCGGCTTCCGGATCGTCGTCAACACCGGTGCCGAGGGCGGGCAGGAGGTCCACCATCTCCACGCCCACGTCATGGGCGGGCCAAGGCCCTGGCTCAAGGGGTGATATTCGAGCTTGGTGGTCGCGCTTCGGGCGCCGACTAAAATCGCAGACATTCTTCAGGAGTAATCCATGGGTTCACTTTCCATCTGGCACTGGTTGATCGTGCTGCTCGTCGTCGTGATGATCTTCGGCACCAAGAAGCTGCGCAACATGGGGTCCGATCTCGGCGGCGCCGTCAAGGGCTTCAAGGACGGCATGCGCGAAGGCTCGTCCTCCGACGAACCCGGCGCGCCGCCCGCGCAGGTGACGGCCAACCCGGCCGCCGACAAGTCGACGATCGACGTCGAAGCGCGTCAGAAGTCCTGATCGCCGCACACCCGTGATCGATCTCGGCATCTCGAAACTTGCGCTGATCGGCGCGGTCGCGCTGATCGTCATCGGGCCCGAGAAGCTGCCGCGCGTGGCGCGCACTGTCGGCACGCTGCTCGGCAAGGCGCAGCGCTACGTGAACGACGTGAAGGCCGAGGTCAACCGCTCGATGGACCTCGACGAGCTGCGCAAGATGAAGGACACGGTGCAGGAAGCGGCGCGCGACGTCGAGCACAGCATCCAGTCCGGCGCGAGCGACTTCGAGAAGCAGTTCTCCGAGAGCGGCCAGACCCTGTCGGCCCTGTCCGAGCCGACGCCCTCCTTTCCCGAGTACAAGCACCCCCGCAAGAACTGGCGCCTGAAGCAGGGCGCCACCCCGCAGTGGTACAAGGCGCGCAACGGCGTGCGCACCAAGGCGCTGTCGGGCGCGGCGCGCGTGGCACGCTTTCGCCCTCACAAAATCAACTAGCCGCAACGTCGATCCGGCCGCGCGCAGCGCGCCCCGAGGTCCCGCCCGCAGCGTCCCCCCATGGCCGAATCCACCGACAAGAACAAAGACAAAGAAGACGAGCTGGCCGGCACCGAGCAGCCCTTCGTCCAGCACCTGATGGAGCTGCGCGATCGGCTGATCTACTGCATCTATGGCCTCGTGGTCGCCGGCATCCTGCTTTCGATCTGGCCCGGTCCGAGCGGGCTGATCGACCTGATCGCGATCCCGATCCGCGCCCACATGCCGCACGACGCGAAGCTGATCGCCATCGGCGTGTTCTCGCCCTTCTTCGTCCCGCTCAAGGTGCTGGCCATGACCTCGGTGCTGCTGGCGCTGCCCTGGCTGATGTACCAGTGCTGGGCCTTCGTGGCGCCCGGGCTCTACAGCCATGAAAAGAAGTTCGCGCTGCCGCTGATCTTCTTCGGCAGCTTCCTGGCTTACTGCGGCATCGCCTTCGTGCAGTTCTTCGTGCTGGACAAGATGTTCAGCTTCATCCAGCGCTTCACGCCGCCGTCGGTGGCGGCCACGCCCGACATCTCGTCCTACGTGGAGGCGATCCTGTCGCTCTACATCGCGTTCGGCGTTGCCTTCCAGGTCCCGATCGTGGTCATGCTGGCCGTGCGCTTCGAGCTGGTCACGGTCGAGAAGCTGCGTTCCTTCCGCGGCTATTTCGTCGTCGTCGCCTTCGTCGTGGCGGCGGTGCTGACGCCGCCGGACGTGGTGTCGCAGCTCGCGCTGGCGATCCCGATGTGCCTGCTCTACGAGATCGGCATCATCGGTGCGCGCTACTTCTCGAAGTACACCAAGGCGCCCGAAGAGCGCGCCGATTCGGCGCAGTCCTGACTGAGCCTCTTTCGGCGCGCGCGGCCTATTCGGTGTCGTTCTGGTTCGGATCCGGCGTGCGCTTGGGGCTGATCCGGGGCCGCAGGCCCGCGGTGACGTCGAGTTCCATCTTGTCGGCGCCGCGCTGCAGCGCAAAGCGCGCCGCGTTGCCGGGCTTGAGTCCGGCCACCGCGGTCAGCAGTTCCTGCACGTTGCCGATCTTCTTGTCGCCCACGCCGGTGATCACGTCGCCCGGCCGGACGCCGGCCTTGGCGGCCGGCCCGTTCTGCAGCACGCCGGTGATGATCACGCCGGCATTGGCCTTGATGCCGAAGGTCTCGGCCAGTTCGGGTGTGAGGTCGTTCGGCTCGACGCCGATCCAGCCGCGGCTGACCTTGCCGTCTTTCACGATGTCCTCGAGGATCTGCTTGGCGGTCGAGACCGGGATCGCGAAGCCGATGCCCATGCTGCCGCCCGAGCGCGAGTAGATCGCGGTGTTGATGCCCTCGAGGTTGCCGTTGATGTCGATCAGCGCACCGCCCGAATTGCCGGGGTTGATGGCCGCATCGGTCTGGATGAAATTCTCGAAGGTGTTGATGCCGAGCTGGTTGCGCCCGAGCGCCGAGACGATGCCGCTGGTCACGGTCTGGCCGACGCCGAAGGGGTTGCCGATGGCGAGCACCTGGTCGCCCACCTGCAGCGCATCGGAGTTGCCCAGCACGATGACGGGCAGCTTGTCGAGCTCGACCTTCAGCACCGCCAGGTCGGTGTCGGGGTCGGTGCCGATCACCTTGCCGCGCGCGTGGCGGCTGTCGTTGAGCGTGACGTCGATCTCGTCGGCGCCTTCCACCACGTGGTTGTTGGTGAGGATGTAACCATCCGTACTCACGATGACGCCGCTGCCGAGGCCGATCTGGGGCTGGTCTGCCCCCTGGTCGCCGAAGAAGAACTTGAACCACGGATCGTCGCTGCGCGGATTGCGCTGCGCCATCTTGCTGGTGTTGATGCTGACCACGGCGGGCGACGCCTTCTTCGCGGCCGCGCTCAGGCTGCCCGGCGCGGGGATGGCCGGATTCGCGGCCGGCGCCTCGATCACCGACACCACGCCGCCGAGTGAGGTGCTGCGGCGGTTGAGCCACTCGGGCTTGAGGGTGGCGACGACGAAATAAGCCGCCAGCAGGACGGTGACGGCTTGGGCAAACAGCAGCCAGGTGCGTTTCATGAAAGGCCGGGGTGAATCTAAAACAGCGATTGTCGCGCAGCGCCAGACTGAGACAATCGCCGCATGAGCACGACACGCCACGAACTCCTGCACGCGTTCGATCTCCTGCTCGCGCCCGCGCGCTTCAAGGACTACGGGCCCAACGGCCTGCAGGTCGAGGGCCGCACCACGGTGCGCAAGATCGTCTCGGGCGTGACCGCCAGCCGCGCGCTGATCGAGGCTGCCATCCGCGCCGAGGCCGATGCGGTCTTCGTCCACCACGGCCTGTTCTGGCGCGGCCAGGACGGGCGCGTGACCGGCTGGATGAAGCAGCGGCTCGGCCTGCTGCTCGGCGACGACGTCAATCTGTTCGCCTACCATCTGCCGCTCGATGCGCATCCCGAGCTCGGCAACAACGCGCAGCTTGGCCTGAAACTCGGACTGATCGCGCACGCAGGCGCGGCCGGCCGCTTCGGCGACCAGGAGATCGGCTTCCTGGGCGCGCGCGACAACGGCGAGGACTTCAAGAGCGCGAAGGCGCTGGCCAGCCACGTGGAAAAGGCGCTGGGCAAGCCGGTCACGCTGCTGGACACGGCCCATCGCGCGATCCGCAACATCGCCTGGTGCACGGGCGGCGCGCAAGGCTATTTCGAAGCGGCCATCGCCGCGGGCGCCGACGCCTTTCTCACCGGCGAGATCTCGGAGCCGCAGGCCCACTACGCGCGCGAGATGGGCGTCGCGTTCATCGCCTGCGGGCACCACGCGAGCGAGCGCTACGGCGCGCCGGCCGTGGCGGGCCATGTCGCCGCGCAGCTCGGCCTCGCGCACGAATTCATCGACATCGACAACCCCGCGTGAACAAGGACAAGGCTGGCGCGATCGCGCTCACGCTCGGCGATCCCGCAGGCATCGGGCCCGAGATCATCGTCAAGGCGTTTCGCGACGCGGCCGTCGACATGCGCGACTGCTTCGTGGCCGGCGACGTGGGCATCGTGCGCCGCGCTTCACAGGCGCTCGCTGCCTCCGGCCAGCCGGCGCTGGCCGTCGCGCTGATCGACACGCCCGCCGATGCACACGATGTACCGCCTCGCTGCGTGCCCGTGCTGCAGGTCGTCGCCGCGCCCGGGCACGCGATCGCGCAGGGCGAGATCAGCGCCGCCGCGGGCCGCATCGCCGGCGAGTGCGTGGTGTGGGCCGCGCGCGCGGCATTGCGCTCGGAGATCGCGGCGATCGTCACCGCGCCGCTGCACAAGGAGGCGCTCGCCGCCGCGGGATACCCGTTCCCCGGCCACACCGAGCTGCTGCAGGCCGAAGCCGCGGCGCATCAGGGCCGGTCGATCGCCGAGCTGCCGGTGCGCATGATGCTGGCCAACGACGAGCTGCGCACCGTCCTCGTGAGCATCCACATGTCGCTGCGCGATGCGATCGAGGCCGTGAGCTTCGACGGCGTGCTGCAGACGCTACGCATCGCGCATCGCGCGCTCGGCGCGGTGCTGGGACGGCCGCCGAAGATCGGCGTCGCGGGACTCAATCCGCATGCGGGGGAGGGCGGCCTGTTCGGTTCGGAGGAGCGCGACATCATCGCGCCCGCGATCGCGAGCGCACGCGCCGAAGGCATCGATGCCGACGGGCCGCATGCGCCCGACACGGTCTTCATGCGCGCGCGTGCCAAGGCGCAGGGGCCGGGTGAGTTCGACGTGGTGGTCGCGATGTACCACGACCAGGGCCTGATCCCGGTCAAGTATCTCGGCGTCGACAAGGGCGTCAACGTGACGCTCGGGCTGCCGCTGGTGCGTACCAGCCCCGATCACGGCACCGCCTTCGACATCGCGGGAAAGGGCGTTGCCGACCCCTCGAGCCTGATCGAGGCCGTGCGCATGGCCCGCTCGCTGGTTCGCGGCGCGGGCCCCTGACGGGCTGTTGCCTCAGGCGCGCTTGAGGCTGTCGCGGATCTCGCGCAGCAGCACGACGTCTTCAGGCGGCGCGGCCGGCGCGGGTGCTTCTTCGTTCTTCTTGCGCAGCTTGTTGATCTGCTTGACCATGATGAAGATGATGAAGGCCAGGATCACGAAGTTGACCGCGACCGTGATGAAGTTGCCGTAGGCCAGCACGCCCACGCCGGCCTTCTTGAGATCGGCCAGCGTGTTGGGAACGCCGGCCGGGATCGTCCCCAGCACGATGTACAGGCTGGAGAAGTCGAGCTTGCCGAAGACCAGCCCGACGATCGGCATGATGATGTCGGTGACCAGCGAGTCGACGATCTTGCCGAACGCCGCACCGATGATCACGCCGACCGCGAGGTCGACCACATTGCCTTTGACGGCAAATTCACGGAACTCTTTCATGACGCTCATGCCGGCCACCTCGTTCTTGGTTGTGTTGACGGCGGCCAGTATAGGGGCGGGATCCGCACAACGGTGACATCCGTGCGCGGCGTCTCGCGCGGCCCGTGCGCGCCTGCGTGCCGCGTTGAATTCACTGCTTACGCTCCGCTACAATCGCCGGTTGACCCAAGCCCCTAGCGAGAAGATTGAGGACCCCCATGAGTGACAGCACTGCCGGCCGCCCCCGGATCGACACCAGCAAGCGGACATGGTTGATCGCATCGGGATGTGCAGGCGTAGTGGGTGGCGTGGCCACCGCCGTTCCGTTCGTGAGCAGTTTCGAACCCTCCGAGAAAGCCAAGGCAGCCGGTGCGCCGGTCGAGGCCGACATCAGCGGCCTGCAGGTCGGCCAGAAGATGACGGTCGAATGGCGTGGCAAGCCGGTCTGGATCCTCAAACGATCGCCAGAGCAGATCGCCGAGCTGCCCAAGCTCGATCCGCAACTCGCCGACCCGGAGTCCAAGCGCCATCCGGACGAATTCACACCCAAGTACGCGCAGAACGAAACCCGCTCGATCAAGCCCGAAGTGCTGGTCGTGGTCGGCATCTGCACCCACCTCGGCTGCTCGCCGGGCGATCGCTTCCAGGCCGGCCCGCAGCCCTCGCTGCCCGATGACTGGGAAGGCGGCTTCCTGTGCCCTTGCCACGGATCGACCTTCGACCTGGCCGGCCGCGTGTTCAAGAACAAGCCCGCACCCGACAACCTGCCCGTGCCGCCGCACATGTATCTCTCCGATACGCGCCTGCTCATCGGCGAAGACAAGAAGGCTTGAGAGCGACGACCATGGCTGAATTCCACGAAATCTCCCCCAACGCCCCGGCCGGCGAGAAGCTGCTGAACTGGGTCGACAACCGTTTCCCGCTCTCCAAGCTCTGGAACGACCAGTGGGGCAAGTACTACGCGCCCAAGAACTTCAACTTCTGGTACATCTTCGGCTCGCTCGCGATGCTGGTGCTGGTGATCCAGATCGTGACCGGCATCTTCCTCGTGATGCACTACAAGCCCGATGCGACGCAAGCCTTCGCCTCGGTCGAGTACATCATGCGCGACGTGCCCTGGGGCTGGCTGATCCGCTACATCCACTCGACGGGTGCCTCGGCATTCTTCATCGTGGTGTACCTGCACATGTTCCGCGGCCTGATGTACGGCAGCTACCGCAAGCCGCGCGAGCTGATCTGGGTCTTTGGTTGCGCGATCTTCCTGTGCCTCATGGCCGAAGCCTTCATGGGCTATCTGCTGCCCTGGGGCCAGATGAGCTACTGGGGTGCGCAGGTGATCGTGAACCTGTTCTCCGCGATCCCCTTCGTCGGTCCGGACCTCTCGCTGTTGATCCGCGGCGACTACGTGGTGAGCGACGCCACGCTCAACCGCTTCTTCAGCTTCCACGTGATCGCAGTGCCGCTGGTGTTGCTGGGCCTGGTGGTCGCCCACCTGATCGCGCTGCACGAAGTGGGTTCCAACAACCCCGACGGCATCGAGATCAAGGCCAAGCGCGGCGCCGACGGCCATCCGCTCGACGGCATCCCCTCGCATCCCTACTACACGGTGCACGACATCTTCGGCGTGGTGGTGTTCCTCACCATCTTCTCGGCGGTGATCTTCTTCGCGCCCGAGGCTGGCGGCTACTTCCTCGAGTACAACAACTTCATCCCGGCCGATTCGCTCAAGACGCCTCAGCACATCGCACCGGTCTGGTACTTCACGCCGTTCTACTCGATGCTGCGCGCGACCACCGACGACATGGTCAACGTGTTCTCGCTGATCGTCGCGCTCGGTGCCATCGGCGCCTTCATCAAGGGCAAGTTCGGCATGGTGACCAAGGTCGCGATCGTGGTCGTCGCGGTCATCGTGATCTATCTGCTCAAGTCGCTGGATGCCAAGTTCTGGGGCGTGCTGGTGATGGGCGGCTCGGTGATCATCCTGTTCTTCCTGCCCTGGCTCGACCACAGCCCGGTCAAGTCGATCCGCTTCCGTCCGGGCTGGCACAAGACGGTGTACGGCGCCTTCGTCTTCTTCTTCCTGATCCTCGGCTACCTCGGCATCCAGCCGCCCGGCGTCTGGGGCAGCATGGTGATCGGCTCGTTCTCGCTCGATCTCGCGCAGACCGTCTCGCAGATCGGAACGCTGGTCTATTTCGGCTTCTTCCTGCTCATGCCATGGTGGAGCCAGCTTGGTGAATTCAAACCCGTGCCCGATCGCGTGCGTTTCGCAGCGCACTGACGGGAGAGTCTAAGAATGAAGAAACTGATCCTCACGTTGATCGCGGCGCTCGGCCTCCTGGTCGGCGCCCATGCCGAAGAGACGGGCATTCCCTGGGACAAGGCACCGAACAAGACGAACGACCTCGCGGCGCTGCAGAACGGCGCCAAGCTCTTCGTCAACTACTGCCTCAACTGCCACTCGGCGGCGTTCATGCGCTACAACCGGCTGCAGGACATCGGCATCTCGGAGCAGCAGATCAAGGACAACCTTCTGTTCACGACCGACAAGGTCGGCGAAACCATGAAGGCCAACATCGATGCGCGCCAGGCCAAGGAGTGGTTCGGCACTGTTCCGCCCGACCTCACACTGGTCGCACGCTCGCGTGCCGGTCATGGCGGCACCGGTGCCGATTACCTCTATACCTACCTGCGCACCTTCTACCGCGACGACACCAAGGCCACCGGCTGGAACAACCTCGCGTTCCCGAACGTCGCGATGCCCAACGTGCTCTGGGAACTGCAGGGCGATCGCCGCCCGGTCTACGACAAGGTCGAGGCGCACGGCCACGAGGTCGAGGTCTTCAAGGGCTGGGAGCAGGTCAGGCCCGGCACGATGACCACGTTGCAGTACGACGAAGCCGTGGGCGACCTCGTGAGCTACCTGCAATGGATGGCCGAGCCGGCGCAGAACACCCGTGTGCGCGTGGGTGTCTGGGTGCTGCTGTTCCTCGTCATGGCCGTGGTCTTCACATGGCGATTGAATGCGTCGTACTGGAAAGACGTCAAGTAGTTCGAGTGCCGCCGATCGGGCGCCTTGTGCGCCGGATCCCGCAGAGTGGGTTGCCAACGCGACCCACTCTTTTTGATTTTTAGGAGCCTTTCGCCATGATGGTCTTGTACTCAGGAACGACCTGCCCTTTTTCCCATCGTTGCCGTTTCGTGCTGTTCGAGAAAGGCATGGACTTCGAGATCCGCGATGTCGATCTCTACAACAAGCCCGAAGACATCAGCGTGATGAATCCGTACGGCCAGGTGCCAATCCTGGTCGAGCGCGACCTCATCCTGTACGAGTCGAACATCATCAACGAGTACATCGACGAGCGCTTCCCGCATCCGCAGCTGATGCCCGGCGATCCGGTCGATCGTGCACGCGTGCGGCTGTTCCTGCTCAACTTCGAGAAGGAACTCTTCGTGCATGTGTCCACGCTCGAGAACCGCAGCTCCAAGGGCAACGAGAAGGCGATCGAGAAGGCGCGCTCGCACATCCGTGACCGCCTCACCCAACTCGCCCCGGTGTTCCTCAAGAACAAGTACATGCTGGGCGACAACTTCTCGATGCTCGACGTTGCGATCGCGCCGCTGCTGTGGCGCCTCGACTACTACGGCATCGATCTCAGCAAGAATGCGGCGCCGCTGCTGAAGTACGCAGAGCGCATCTTCTCGCGCCCGGCGTATATCGAAGCGCTGACGCCTTCGGAAAAGGTGATGCGCAAGTAGGCATTGCGCAGCTGGCCATGATCAACGCGCTCGAATCGTCTTCGACACGTCCGTACCTGATCCGGGCGTTGTACGAGTGGTGCACCGACAACGGCTTCACGCCCTATGTCGCGGTGCAGGTCGACGACACCGTGCAGGTGCCGCGCGAGTATGTGAAGAACGGCGAGATCGTGCTGAACATCAGCTTCGACGCGACCAGTTCGCTCAAGCTCGGCAACGACTTCATCGAGTTCAAGGCGCGCTTCGCGGGCACGGCGCGCGAGATCAGCGTGCCCGTCGGGCGCGTGCTGGCGATCTATGCGCGGGAGAACGGACAGGGCATGGCCTTTCCGGCGCCAGTGCCGGCCGCCGAAGGCGGCGGCGCCGCGCCCGCGACGCCGACGGCAACGCTCACGCCATCCGCTGCCTTGCGCCTGCCGTTGCGAGACGCATCGCGCGGCACCGAGGGCGATGCCGGCAAGGTGGTCCATCTGGTCAGCGGCGCCGGTGCCGACGAAGCCGGCGCGATCGGCGAGACGAGCGTGAGCCCGCCCGAGGATCCGAGCGATCCGCCGCGTCCGCCCGCAAGCGGTGGTGCGCGGCCCTCGCTCAAGCGCATCAAGTGAGGCGTGCTTCGCTCGCGCGTGCGACGCACCGCCGTCTAAAATCCAAAGCCCCGCCGCTTTAGCTCAGTTGGTAGAGCACCCGCCTTGTAAGCGGAAGGTCGTCCGTTCGATTCGGACAAGCGGCACCAGGTCTTGATTCGGCAATGTCGTCGGGATGCGATGCCCGCCGGCTATTCGGCCTTCAGGTCGGAAGCCTGGAAGGCCTTCTTCCACGACGCGGCGTCCTGCTCGATCAACGTGCCGAATTCCTGCGGACTGAGCTTCGTCGGCACGGCGCCGTCGCGCGCCAGCGTCGCGTTGATCGAAGGATCGGAGATCGCGGCATTCACGACGGCGTTGAGCCTGGCGACCACGTCGCGCGGCGTTCCCGCGGGGGCCACGAGTCCGTACCAGATGCTGAGTCCCAGATCCGGCAAGCCCTCTTCGTACACCGTCGGCACGTTGGGCGCTACGGCGGCGCGCTCACGGCTGGTCACCGCCAACCCGCGGAAATCGCCGGACGCGTTCCTGGCGACCGAAGTCGGTATGCCGTCGAAATACACCTGGATCTCTCCGCGCATCAATGCCAGCAGCGCTGGCCCGGCGCCGTTGTAGGGAACGGCCACCAGAGCGCCATCCGCATGCCTGGACAGCAGTGCGCCCAGCAAATGGTTGGAGCTGCCATTGCCCAGGGTTCCGTAGTTCATGCTGCCCGGGTGCTGGCGTGCATAGCCGACCAGCTCGGCAAGCGATTTGACCGGAAGGCTCTTGTTGACGTCGAGCATGAACGGCAGCGTCAGGATGCTGGCGACCGGGACGAACTGCTTGTTCGTGTAGCCGAGCTGCTTTTGAACCAGCGGCTGGATGCTCAGGGTGGTCGATGTCGCGAGCAGCAGGGTGTAGCCGTCCGCGGGCGCCTTGGCGACCGCGATGGCGCCGATCGCGGTGCCCGCGCCGGGGCGGTTGTCGACGATCACCGGCTGCTGGAGCGCCTCACGCATCTTTTCGGCGATCAGCCGCACCGCGACGTCCGCGGAGCCGCCCGGTGGATAGGGAACGACGATGCGGATCGGATGCTCGGCCTTCCATTCCGCGGCGCCTGCCTGGGGCAGCGCGAGGCAGCAGCTCCATCCGATGGCGATGATGGCAGCGATTTTCTTCATCACAGCACCTTGCCCGTTTCGAGCGAGAAGGTGACCGTGTACCGCTGCGACAGAAGCTGGCCGGACTGCATCGGCGGGTATTTGGCGCCGTTGCCGACACAGCTTGGAATGCATTCGATCATCGCGTCGTAGTTCGGTATGCAGAAGTACGGGATCGAGATGCGCGCGGCCCTGGATGCGAGCGCCGGCGGCGGATTGATCACGCGATGCATCGTCGAGATGAATCTGTCGTTGGTCCAACGCATCAGGATGTCGCCGATGTTGACGATGAAGGCGTTCGGCACCCGGGGAACGCCGACCCAGTTGCCGTTGGGCAGTTGAACCTCCAGGCCACCTGGCGCGTCGTCGACCTTCAGGATGGTGATGGCCGTGATGTCGGTGTGGGCGCCGGCACGCTCTTCGCCGTCTGTCGGCGCCGTCTTGAGGGCAGGATAGTGATTGGCGCGAAGGATGCTTGCGTGCCGGTTGACGCGCTCGCGGAAATAGGCAGGCGGAACGTCCAGCGCAAGGGAAAAGATATCGAGGATCTCGTTGGACAGGCGCTCCATCTCCCGGTAGTAGTCGCTGAACGCCGGCTTGAGTTCAGCAGGCCGCTCCGGCCACAGGTTGGGGCCGAAATTCGAGCAGGGATCGTCGGTCACGTCCAGCGGGCCGATCGCAAAGCTTTCGAGCAGCGAGGGCTTGAGCTGGGGATCCCGGTCCTTGCCGACCGTCTTGGCGCCTTGCGGGGTGAATCCCTTCGGATTGGTTCCCTCGGGCTTCTTGACGCGGAGTTTTTCCGCCTCGTCGAGCGCGAAAAACGACTGCGAAGCGCGGTAGAGGCGATCGACCACGCCGTCGCTCACGCCGTGCCCCGTGATGACGAGAAAGCCCACTTGCTCGCACGCCGCGCACACCTGGTCCGCGACCTCGTGCCGATGCGACGGCGAGCCGGAGGCGAAGGGAGAAATGTCGATCACCGGGACGTGATCCAGTACGGTCTGGAGAGAGGTCATGGGCTGTGCGTCGATTTAATGTAGGGATCGCTACAATAATTAATTGTGGCGGCGAGCGCAAGCCCGGGCAAGCCGTTTTTTTGGCGGCGGCCGCCGAGGACACTGTGGTGGATAGGAGCTGCGACGCGTCTTCGGTAGAGTCGGACGGCCTTCGCTTCAGACCCGGCAGCGCCGGCCTCGCACGCCTGCTTCGCGCCGTTCCAGACCTTTCAATGCCCAAACCGACTGCCAAGACAAACCCTGTCGTCCTCGAGCCAAAGCGGGGCCGTGGCCGCCCCAAGCTTCCCTCGGATGCTTCCGAGACGCGCGACGCGATTCTCGACGCCGCCCTGCGCGTGTTTTCCCGCGATGGCTATGACGGTGGAAGCGTGGGCAAGATCTCCAAGGCGGCGAAATCCGTCGACCGGATGATCTACTACTACTTCGGCAGCAAGGAGGGCCTCTACAACGCGGTGCTGCAGGAGATGTACCGAAGAATGGGCGCGGCGGAAGAGGCGCTCGACATTGATCTTTCCGATCCCGTATCGGCGATGCGAGCCATCATCGCCTTCGTCTACGCGTACTACCGGGCGAACCCGGACTTCATCGTTCTCCTCAATACGGAGAACATGCACAAGGGCCGCCACCTGACGCAGGCGCTCGGCGAATCGGCGGCGGCCAAGGTGCCTGCCTCGCCGACCATGAAAAGGATCCGCGCGATCCTGCTCGCCGGCCAGCGCAACGGCTGCTTCCGCAAGGACATCAGGCCGCGACAGGTCTACCTGATGATCCTCGCGACGGGCTACTTCTACGTCTCCAATCGCTTCACGCTCTCGCGCTTCCTCGGCGAGGCGCTCGACGACGAGGCGTCACACGCCGACTGGCAGGCATTCATGACCGATGCCGTGCTGCGAACGATCGGTCATGCGCCGCCGCCCGCATGATGGCGGCGCGCCCGATCCTGCGCCTCAAGCCTTCTTGACCCAGGCGCTGCACCATCCCTTGCCCGCGACCAGCTTGCCGCCGAACAGCGTGCATGGCCCGCTCGCGTCGGCGGGCTTGCCCTGGAACAGCTGGCAGCCGCTGCACATCTGGCTGGCCTCGTGCTTCGGAAATTTCGCCTTGTCCACCTTGGTAGTGTCGGCCTTGTAGCCCAGCGCCACCGCCTGCGGATCGCTTTCGGCCACCGGGACAGCTGCCTGGGCCGCGACTTGCGTGGCGGCCGTGAGGGCCGCGCCGCCCGTCACCACCGACATCACGAAAGCACGTCGACTTGGGTTGCTCATGACTGAATCCTTCGCGGTTCACCATGAGCCGCCTGGCGAGTTTGGCACTTCAGCGCCGCGACTGCACCTTGATGCGGATCGTTTCCACGTCCCAGCCCCGGGCTTTCAGGCGCGACTGCAGCGACGGCGCGAGCTGACGCAGCTTCGCTGCCGCCGCACTGCCGGTGACCAGCACGCACCAGACATTCCCTTCGGCCGGCCCGGCCTTCAGCGCGGATCGCATCTCGGGCGGGATCAGGTCCTCCACCGCGCGCAGCCGTTCGCTCGCATCGCGCGCCCGGGCGGCCAGGCTCGCCAGCGTGGGCGAGCCCTCGGTGGCCTCGAGCAAAGTGACGGGATGGAAGCGGCGGTTCATGGGTGGCAGGTCGGGCGGTCCGGCAGGCTGGGCAAGGTGGCTAAAATCAACGGTTTGCCGGCATTGCTGCAGGCGGGCCCGCTTGCTTTCATGCAAAGCGCGCCCAAGTTCATTCCTGTCTATCTTAGGGATTTCGATCGATGCGCCCGCATGCAGCGAGTGTGCGTCGATCTCCACTCATGGCCACCAACTTCCTGACCCAAATTTTCGGCAGTCGCAACGACCGGCTCCTGAAGCAGTATCGCAAGACGGTCGAGCGCATCAACGCGCTGGAGCCCTCTTTCGAGAAGCTCGACGATGCGGCCCTGCGCGCGAAGACCCAGGAGTTCAAGGACCGCGTCGCCAAGGGCGAGTCGCTCGACGACCTGCTGCCCGAGGCCTTCGCGACGGTGCGCGAAGGGTCCAAGCGCGTCATGAAGATGCGCCATTTCGACGTTCAGCTGCTGGGCGGCATGGCGCTGCACAACGGCAAGATCTCCGAGATGCGCACAGGCGAAGGCAAGACGCTGACGGCCACGCTGCCCGTGTACCTGAACGCACTCACCGGCAAGGGCGTGCATGTGGTCACGGTCAACGACTACCTCGCGAGCCGCGATGCGCAGTGGATGGGGCGCCTCTACAACTTCCTCGGGCTCACGGTCGGCATCAACCTGCCGCAGATGCCGCGCGAGGAAAAGCAGGAGGCCTACGGCAGCGACATCACCTACGGCACCAACAACGAGTACGGCTTCGACTACCTGCGCGACAACATGGTCTACGAGACGCGCGACCGCGTCCAGCGCGGACTGAACTATGCGATCGTCGACGAGGTGGATTCGATCCTGATCGACGAGGCCCGCACGCCGCTGATCATCAGCGGCCAGGCCGAGGACCATACCGAGCTCTATCTCGCGATCAACAAGGTCGTGCCCTTGCTGGTCAAGCAGGAGGGCGAGGCCGACATACGCACCGGCGAGGGCGTGACCAAGCCGGGCGATTTCACGGTCGACGAGAAGACGCACCAGGTGTTCATGACCGAGGACGGCCACGAGAAGGCCGAGCAGATCCTCGCCGAATTCAAGCTGCTGCCCGAGGGCGCGTCGCTCTACGACCCGGCCAACATCACGCTGATGCATCACCTGAATGCCGCGCTGCGCGCGCGGCACCTGTACCACCGCGACCAGCACTACGTGGTGCAGCAGGGCGAGGTGGTGATCGTCGACGAATTCACCGGTCGCCTGATGACGGGCCGGCGCTGGAGCGATGGCCTGCACCAGGCCGTGGAGGCCAAGGAAGGCGTCGAGATCCAGGCCGAGAACCAGACGCTGGCTTCGATCACCTTCCAGAACTACTTCCGTCTCTACGCCAAGCTCGCCGGCATGACCGGCACGGCCGACACCGAGGCCTATGAGTTCCAGGAGATCTATGGTCTCGAGACCATGATCATCCCACCCAACCGGAACAGCCGGCGCGAGGACCAGCTCGACCGCGTCTACAAGACCACGCGCGAGAAGTACGACGCAGCCATCGAGGACATCCGCGAATGCTACGAGCGCGGCCAGCCGGTGCTGGTGGGCACCTCGTCGATCGAGAACTCCGAGATCATCGACGGGCTGCTGGTCAAGGTCGGCCTGCCGCACCAGGTGCTCAATGCCAAGCAGCACGCGCGCGAGGCCGACATCGTGGCCCAGGCCGGCCGCACGAAGATGATCACGATCGCCACCAACATGGCCGGCCGCGGCACCGATATCGTGCTCGGCGGCAACGTCGAGAAGGCGATCGAGGCGGTCGAGGCCGACGAGGCGCTCGATGACGCCGCCAAGGCGGCCGAGGTCGCGCGCCTGCGCACCGAGTGGAACAAGGACCACGAGCTCGTGAAATCGCTCGGCGGCCTGCGCATCATCGCCACCGAGCGCCACGAGTCGCGCCGCATCGACAACCAGCTGCGCGGGCGCTCCGGCCGGCAGGGCGATCCCGGCTCCTCGCGCTTCTACCTGAGCCTGGACGATCCGCTGATGCGCATCTTCGCGGGTGATCGCGTCAAGGCGATCATGGACCGCCTGAAGATGCCCGACGGCGAGGCCATCGAGGCCGGGATCGTCACGCGCAGCATCGAGAGCGCGCAGCGCAAGGTCGAGGCGCGCAACTTCGACATCCGCAAGCAATTGCTCGAGTACGACGACGTCTCGAACGACCAGCGCAAGGTGATCTACCAGCAGCGCAACGACATCCTCGATGCCGGCGAGCTGACCGCGCAGATTGGGGCGTTGCGCGAGGGCTGCTTCACCGACCTGGTGCGCCAATATGTGCCGCCCGAATCGGTCGAGGAGCAATGGGATCTGGCCACGCTCGAGAAGCTCCTGGCCGACGAATGGGGCATCGACATTCCGTTGCAGAAGGATGTGGAGGCCGCGAGCGCGATGTCCGACGAGGACGTCGTCGAGAAGGTGGTCGCCGCGGCCAACGCGGCCTTCGATGCCAAGGTCGCCTTGATCGGGCAGGAGAATTTCACCCAGTTCGAGCGCATGGTGCTGCTGCAGAGCATCGACACGCACTGGCGCGAACATCTGGCTTCGCTCGACTACCTGCGCCAGGGCATCCACCTGCGCGGCTATGCGCAGAAGCAACCCAAGCAGGAATACAAGCGCGAAGCCTTCGAGCTCTTCGGCCAGTTGCTCGACTCCGTCAAGAACGAAGTCACGCGCCAGCTCATGACGGTGCGTGTGCAGTCGAGCGAGCAGCTCGAGGAAGCCGCCGAAGCGATGGAGAACCGCGGCGAGAACATGGCCAACATCACCTATTCGGCGCCCACCGAAACGGGCGAGGTCGAGGTGCGGGTCGACGAAGAGAGCCAGCGCCGGCTGGCCGCCGCGGGCCTGGGCTCGGGTCTGAGCGCCGGCGCCGCGGCCTTCGCGCGCGTCGGACGCAACGACCCGTGCCCCTGCGGCAGCGGCAAGAAGTTCAAGCACTGTCACGGGAAGCTGACGTGAACCCCCAGTCTTCGCGCACTTCGTGTCGCTTCGCCAACCCCCTTGCAGGGGGCAACACCTGCGGCCCGGCGAAGCCGGTTCCGCGGTATTCCTGAAACTCGCATCGAGACATCGCCCATGCCAGTGAACCTTTCCGCTCCCGATCCTGCCGCGCTGCATGCGGTGCCCGGTGTTCGCATCGGCGTGGCCGAAGCGGGCGTGCGCAAGGCCGGTCGCAAGGACCTGACGGTGGTGCTGATCGACGAAGGCGCAGCCGTCGGTGGCGTGTTCACGCAGAACCGCTTCTGCGCCGCGCCGGTTCAGGTGTGCCGCGACCATCTGGCGCGCGACTTCGGCATCCGCGCCATGCTCATCAATACCGGTAACGCGAATGCCGGAACCGGCGAGGACGGCCTGGCGCGCACGCGCGCGACCTGCATCGCGCTGGCCCGCCACCTGGATCTCGCGCCCGAGCAGATCCTGCCCTTCTCCACCGGCGTGATCATGGAGCCGCTGCCGATCGACCGGATCGAGGCCGGGCTGCCCGCCGCACTGGCCGACGCCGCACCCGATCATTGGGCGCGCGCGGCCGAGGGCATCATGACCACCGACACCGTGCCCAAGGCCTTCAGCCGGCAGGTGCAGATCGGCGGCGCGACCGTCACGATCACCGGCATCAGCAAGGGCGCCGGCATGATCCGGCCGAACATGGCGACCATGCTCGGCTTCATGGCGACCGACGCGAAGATCGATGCTTCGCTGATCCAGCCACTGGCCAAGGCGCTGGCCGACGCCTCGTTCAACCGCGTGACGATCGATGGCGACACCTCGACCAACGATTCCTTCGTGGTCATCGCCACGCAGAAGGCGCAGCACGGCGTGATCACCTCGCTCGATTCGACGGACGGACGCGCGTTGGTCGAAGCGATGCAGAACGTCGCGCGGCAGCTGGCCCAGGCCATCGTGCGCGATGGCGAGGGCGCGACCAAGTTCATCACGGTTCGCGTCGAAGGCGGACGCGATGCGGCCGAGTGCCGGCAAGTGGCCTATGCGGTGGCGCATTCGCCGCTGGTCAAGACCGCGTTCTATGCGAGCGACCCGAACCTGGGGCGGATCCTGGCGGCGGTCGGCTACGCGGGCATCGCCGATCTCGATCAGACGGGCATCGACCTGCACCTCGACGACGTGCATGTGGCCGTCCAGGGAGGGCGCAATCCCTCCTACCGGGAGGAAGACGGCCAGCGCGTGATGAAGCAGAGCGAAATCACGGTGCGCATCGGCCTCGGCCGCGGCGAGGCCAGCGACACGGTCTGGACCTGCGACCTGAGCCACGACTACGTCTCCATCAACGCCGATTACAGATCGTGAACGAGAAGTTTGAACACCTGCTCGAGCGCGCCGAACAGCTCATCACCCGGATCGAGTCGATCCTGCCTCAACCGCTGTCGTCGCCCGCCGACTGGAATGCCTCGATCGCCTGGCGCTACCGGCGGCGCAGCTCGGGCCATGGCACGCTGGAGCCGGTGCGCCACGTGGCCGCGATGTCGCTCGATGCGCTGAAGGAAATCGATCTGCAGAAGGAAAAGATCGAGCGCAACACGCGGCAGTTCGTCGAAGGCAAGCCGGCCAACAACGTGCTGCTGACCGGCGCCCGCGGCACCGGCAAGTCGTCGTTGATTCGCGCCTGCCTGCACGCCTATGCGGCGCAGGGGCTGCGCCTGATCGAGGTCGACAAGGCCGAACTGACCGACCTGCCGGACATCGTCGAGGTGGTGTCGCAGCGGCCCGAGAAATTCATCGTGTTCAGCGACGACCTGAGCTTCGACGAGGGCGAGCCGGGTTACAAGGCGCTCAAGTCGATCCTCGACGGCTCGATTGCGGCGGCGACGCCCAACGTGCTGATCTACGCGACCAGCAACCGGCGCCACCTGCTGCCCGAGTACATGAAGGACAACCTGAGCTACACCCACACCGAGGACGGCGAGGTCCATCCGGGCGAGGTGATCGAGGAGAAGATCTCGCTGTCGGAGCGCTTCGGCCTCTGGGTCAGCTTCTATCCCTTCAGCCAGAACGAGTACCTTGCGATCGTCGCGCAATGGCTGTCGTCTTTCGGCGCCGATGCCGCGGCGATCGAGGCCGCTCGCCCCGAAGCGCTGGTGTGGGCGCTCGAGCGCGGCTCGCGCAGCGGCCGCGTCGCGTACCAGTTTGCGCGCGACCATGCGGGTCGAGTCTGAGCACCACCATGACGACATCATCGCGCAAACATACGGAGGTCGCGGTCGGCATCCTGATCCGCAGTGACGACGACGCGCTGCTGCTGTCGACGCGGCCGGAGGGCAAGCCCTACGCCGGCTATTGGGAATTTCCGGGCGGCAAGCTCGAGGCCGGCGAGACGGTCGAGCAGGCGCTGCGGCGCGAACTGCACGAGGAACTCGGCATCACCATCGCCAGCGCCGAGGTCTGGAAGATCACCGAGCACGACTATCCCCACGCGCTGGTGCGGCTGCACTGGTGCAAGGTCAGGGCATGGGCCGGCGCGTTCGAGATGCGCGAAGGCCAGTCGATGCGCTGGCAGCAGCTGCCGCTCGAGGTGACGCCGGTGCTGCCCGGCGCGCTGCCGGTCCTGGGCTGGCTCGCCGAAGAGCGCGGGCTGGCCGCCACGAAGGACTATTGACGCTTGGGGTCGCCGAAGGGATCGTCGTCGGGCGGTGCGTCCGCGGGCATCCTGAAGTCTTCGCTGGCCCAGGCGCCGAGGTCGATGCCCTTGCAACGGGCGCTGCAGAAGGGCCGGTACGGGTTGCTGGCCGCATAGACGCTGTCTCCACCGCACGCAGGACAGCGAACGATGCGCTCGCCGATCGAATTCGTGGCGCTCATCGGAGCACCCTTGGTGCTTCGCGCCGTCCCGCCAAGCGGGAGCGAGCTTGCTTGGAGCGGTCCGGCGCGGCGCTCATGCGCAGAGGGTCAGTTCGAACGGCGCCGCATCGGTGCTTTGGTGCAGGCGGTCGTCGGCTTCGTGCCGCATCAGCCGGACCGACACCATGAGCCGGTTGCCGCTGATCTCCGGAATGAGGCCGAGCAGGGGATCGATGCGAAGGCGAAGCAGCTGGAAACTGCGCCCTTGCGGAAGGGTCTGCTGGAACTGGCCGTTGGCTGCGATGACCTTGTACGGCACGTCGGCGTCGCGCAGGAGCTTGAGCAGCAGGTAGATTGACTCGGCCAGGGGCGCGAGCGTCGACGACCAGCGTTCCAGGTCGGCGCGGCGCTCGGTGGCGCGGCGGTTCTGCCACGCGTAGTAGGCCGGCAGGTCGAATTCGCAGGTACCGCCGGGAATGCCCGCGCGGCTGCGGATGCTCATCAGCCACTCGTTCTCGGTCAGCGACTGCCCCGCCTTGCCGGGCACGGTGTTGAGCGTCGCGAAGTTGCGTTCGAGCTGGCCGACGACCTGGTCGAGCACCGACTCGGAAATCGCCGGGTTGCCGCGGTAGCTGTTGAAGACGTTCTTGTGCTTGTCCAGGTCTCGCAGCACATCGGCCTTGAGGTCTGCGCGCGCCGCGACATCCATGATCTCGAAGATGGTGACGAGCGCGTAGTGATGCGAGAGGGCCGAGTCGGCCGGCACCAATTCACCGAGGCGGCGAAACAGATGTTCCAGCCGCAGGTACGTTCGTATGCGCTCGTTGAAGGGGTACTCGTAGAGGATCACGCGGGGGCGGCATTTAGTCCGTGATGAATGATAGCTTCAAGAAGCCTTGCCTGGCGGTGCCGGGAGGATTTTGCGAACGGCCTCGAGCATGCGTGCCCCGAGCACGAGCTGGCCCTGCATGGAGATGTGCGTGTCATTGGGGAGGAAGAAGTCGCGGATTTTTCTTTTCTCGTCCAAGGCAAAGCTGAAGAGGTCGGGGCCGAGCCCGTCCTTCAGCAGCGCTGTCACAAAGTCTTTCGAACGATCCGGGGCGACATAGACCGTCGTCTTGTTGGGGATCACCATCCACATGATCGAGCGGCTCCGATGCGCCTGCGTGATGGAGCGCATCTGCTCGGCGTTCTTCGGGGTGAGTTCGCCGTTGTCGTCGTCCTCGCCGAAGAACAGTGCCTTGTTGCAGAGCCGGTTGCTGAACATCGTGCAGCCATCGGGCACCGAGCGGGCCTTGGTCCAATAGCCCGAGATCGCGTTGTCGTCGTCGGTTGTCTCCGCGCGCCGCGTGTTCCAGAAGGTGTGCCAACCTGAGCTCAGCTTGGCGTTCCAGTTGAGCGCGAAACCCGGCACCTCGGCCGGCGGCTCGATGAAGGGCTTGGTCTTGGCGTCGAAGGGCACTCTCATGTGCGCGCACGTCTGCGTGTTGTCGAGCCGCCCCGCCAACAGCCGCTCGACGCTTTCGAGGATCACCAGCTTGCCGCGAAAGCCTGCGAGGTCGAGCCAGCCGTCGAGGTCGTCGCAGATCCGCTCGTCGAGCTGGCCCCAGAAGATCGTCGTGACGCGATAGCCTTCCTTGGTCAGCACCGATTGCCACCGGTTGGTCATCGAGAAGCTGTCGCCGATCACCAGGATGTCCGCCTGGGTCACCGGCACGGCGCGCAGGTATTCGGGATCGACGTGGGGCGGCGTGGTCTTCCAGCCGAAATCGCGGTCCGACATCAGGCCTATCCGGCTGAGGTCGCCATAGGGCACGGGGGTGGTCAGCGTCACGGCCAGCAAGGCGACGATGACGGCGAAGCCGGACAGGAAGATCTGCAGCCAGAGTTTTGCGGGCGTCATGTCGGAACTCAGAACTGGAAGTAGAGGAACGGGCTGTACGAGCCCAGCTTCGACACGCACGCGCCGAGCAGGTAGACCGTACCGAACGCCATGAGCGCGGTGAAGATCCAGGCCAGGCGCGGTCGTCCGGCGAGGGCCTGGGCTTGCGGCACCCAGCGTTCCAGTGAGATGGTGGGCGGCAATGCGAGGCAGATGAAGAGCGCGACCAGGGTCGTCTGGAAGAACTCCGGCTTGCGGTAGGGGATCGCGGTGAATTCGCGGAAGGCACCCAGCGAAGGGCCGCCGTGCATGCCGAGCATGCCCTTGTAGATGTCCATCGCCGCATGCATGCTCTCGGCGCGGAAGACGACCCAGGCGATCATCACGCACAGGAAGGTCACCAGCCAGCCGATCACGCGCGCCAGCCGGCCCGGCGTGGCATTGCGCCGCACCTTGGCATTCCACAGGTGATTGATGGTCAGGAAGGCGCCGTGCAGCGCGCCCCACAGCACGAAGGTCCAGGCGGCGCCGTGCCACAGGCCACCTAACAGCATCGTGATGAAGAGATTCATGTAGCGGCGCCCCGGCCCCTTGCGATTGCCTCCCAGCGGCACGTAGAGGTAGTCGCGCAGGAAGGTCGACAGCGAGATGTGCCAGCGGCGCCAGAACTCGATGATGTTGGTCGACTTGTAGGGCGAATTGAAGTTGAGCGGCAAGCGCACGCCCAGGCACAGCGACAGGCCGATCGCCATGTCCGAGTAGCCTGAGAAGTCGAAATAGATCTGCAGCGTGTAGGCCAGGACACCGAACCACGAGGTGTAGACCGTCGGCATCACGCCGTTGTGCACGCCGGTGAACATCAGGTCCGCGTACTGGCCCAGGGGGTCTGCGATCAGCAGCTTCTTGGCCAGGCCGAAGGTGAAGATGGCGATGCCCAGGGCGACCTTGTTGGCGTCCAGCCGGTAGGTCGAATCGTCCGCGAACTGCGGCATCATCTGCGCGTGGTGCAGCACCGGTCCGGCGATCAGATGCGGGAAATAGGTGACGAAGAGCAGGTAGTGCACGAAGCTGCGCTCGTGCACCTTGCCCTGCCAGCAGTCGACCAGGAAGGCGATCTGGGTGAAGGTGTAGAAGGAGATGCCGATCGGCAGCGCGATGTGGAGCAAGGGCAACTGCGCGATGCCGGCGGCGGCCAGTCCGTCGTTGACGTTGCCGACGAAGAAGTTCGCATACTTGAAGACGGCCAGCACGCCCAGATTGACCACCAGCGCCAGCACCAGCAGGCGCTTGCGGGTGGCGTCGGTGTGGCCGTGGCCGGGTGTCAGGCGCAGGCCGATCCAGTAGTTGAAGCAGATCGAGACGACGAGCAGCGGCACCGCCTTGATGCTCCACCAGCCGTAGAAGAACAGCGATGCCAGCGCGAGGAAGCCGGCCGCCGCGCGCACATTCTGTTTTCCGATCAGGAAGAACCCGATGAAGACGATCGGGAAGAAAAAGAAGATGAACGCGTAGGAATTGAAAAGCATCTTGAAGAGGGCGGTGTCGCGAAGCCCATCCGCGCGCCGCTTTGTTGTTATTTCACGGGGACAGCGACGGCAGGTAGGCGATTATCGCGTGCCCTTGCCGGCCCACTGTTTCCACAGAGTCCGGACTTCGGCGGCGAGTTCCGCCAGTGAAATGTTTTCGTTGAAGATCAGGGCATCGGCGGCTGCCCGGCGCAAGGAGCGACGAGACTGCTGGGCGATCACTGAGCGCACGGCATCGGGGGTCCAGCCCGAGCGTGCGAGGACGCGCTGCACCTGGGTTTCCTCGGTCGCATCGATCACCAGCACGCGGTCCACGAGGCCGCGCCATCGATTCGATTCGACCAGCAAGGGCACATCGAAAACGATTGGGTGATCCCCGGCCGCCGCAGCCTGGCGATCGCACTCCGCGCCGATCAGGGGATGGAGGATGGCTTCGAGCCGTTTCCTGGCGCTGCTGTCGGCGAACACCAGTTCGCGCATGCGAGCCCTGTCCAGGCCACCATCCTCGGCCAGGACCGATCGGCCGAATGCGGCCTCGATCGCAGGCATGGCCGCGCCTTGCGGCTGCGCCAGCGAGCGTGCGATCGCATCGGTGTCGACCAGTGCCGCGCCGTGCGACGCCAGCATCGACGCGACAGTGCTCTTGCCGCTGCCGATGCCGCCTGTGAGACCGATGCGCATGGCGCGCCGGCCTTCAGAGACCTGCCACGCGAAGGATCGCGTCCGGACCGAAGATCATGGCCGTGAAGCCCGCGCCCGCCAGGAACGGACCGAAGGGCACGTAGCCGCCCTCGCGCAAGCCCTTGCCGAGTTTGAGCGCGATGCCGACGATCACGCCGATCACCGAGGCCATGAGGATGATCGGCACCAGGGCCTGCCATCCGAACCATGCGCCGAAGGCGGCAAACAGCTTGAAGTCGCCATAGCCCATGCCTTCCTTGCCGGTGGTCAGCTTGAACAGCCAGTAGATGGCCCACAGCGACCCGTAGCCCGCCACGGCACCCCAGACGGCATTGACGAGCGTCACGCCCGTGAAGCCGGCGATGGCGGCCAGCAGGCCGGCCCACAGCAGCGGCAGCGTGATGTCGTCCGGCAGAAGCGTCGTGTCCCAGTCGATCAGCGCCAGCGCAAGAAGCGCCGCGGCGAACCCACACCAGGCCAGACTGCCGAACTGACCGGGCATGCGCCACACACACCATGCGAAGAGCGCACCGGTCACCAGTTCGACCACCGGATAGCGCAGGCTGATGGGGGTCTTGCACGCGGAACATCGGCCGCGCAGGAACAGGTAGCTCAGGACGGGGACGTTCTCGTACCAGCGGATGACATGGCCGCACTGCGGGCAGCGCGAGTGGGGAACCATCAGGTTGAAAGCTTCGGCGTCCTTTGCCGCGGCCGCGGCATCCGCGCCGCCGGCGCTCGCGCATTCGGCGGCCCATTGCCGCTCCAGCATCTTCGGCAGGCGATGGATCACGACGTTGAGGAAACTGCCGATCAACAACCCGAACACGCCGGCCAGTGCGGCGTCGACCCCCTGCGAAACCAGCATCAGACGACCTGGCCGAGCTTGAAGATGGGCAGGTACATCGAGACCACGATGCCACCGATGATGACCCCGAGGAAAACGATGATGATGGGCTCCATCAGGCTCGAGAGGCCGGCGACCATGTCGTCGACTTCCGCCTCGTAGAAGTCGGCGGCCTTTCCGAGCATGTGGTCGATCGAGCCGGACTCCTCGCCGATCGCGGTCATCTGCAGGACCATCGACGGAAAGAGGTTGGCATTGGTCATGGCCGCCGTGAGGCTGGTGCCGGTGGAGACTTCCTGCTGGATCTTGGTTGTGGCGTCCGCGTACACCGAATTGCCCGATGCACCGCCGACGGAGTCCAGCGCTTCGACCAGCGGGACGCCTGCGGCGAACATCGTGGCCAGCGTGCGGGTCCAGCGCGCGACGCAGGACTTGTCGATCAGCGTGCCGAAGATCGGCACGCGCAGCAACAGGCGGTCCATGAACTTCTGCACGCGCTCGTTGCGCTTCCAGGCCTGGAGAAAGAAGTAGATGCCGCCGCCGATCACGCCGAAGATCAGCCACCAGTAGGTGACGAAGTATTCGCTGATCGCCATGACGATCAGCGTCGGCGCGGGCAGGTCGGCGCCGAAGGAGGTGAACACCTGCTTGAAGGCCGGAATCACGAAGATCATGATGACCGCCACCACCACGAAGGCGACCACGATGACCGAGGTCGGATACATCAGCGCCGACTTGATCTTCGACTTGATCGCCTCGGTCTTTTCCATGTAGGTTGCCAGGCGATCGAGCAACTCTTCCAGGATACCTGCGGCTTCGCCGGCCTCGACCAGGTTGCAGTAGAGGTTGTCGAAGTACCTCGGGAACTTGCGGAACGCGGCGGAGAGCGACGTGCCGGTCTCGACATCGCTGCGGACGTCGTTGAGCAGCTTGGCGACACTCGGGTTGGCATTGCCGCGGCCGACGATGTCGAATGCCTGCAGCAGTGGCACGCCGGCTTTCATCATGGTCGCCAGCTGGCGCGTGAAGATGGCGATGTCCTTCGGCTTGATGGACTTGCCGGAGCGCATGCGCCGCTTCTTGATCTTCGTCGTCAGCACGCCCTGGCGCCGCAACGACGCCTGCACCTGGTTCTCGCCCGCTGCCCGCACTTCGCCGCGCACGGCCTTGCCGTTGCGGTCCTTGCCCTCCCACTCGAAGACATACTCCTTGAGCGTTCGGGACGATGCTGCTGCCGTGGCCATGGAATCTCCGCTTCTCCGTGCTACTCGTTGGTGACTGCCAGCACTTCTTCAAGTGAAGTCAGCCCTTGCATGACCTTCTTCAGTCCAGATTGCCGCAGCGAGCGAACGCCCTCGGCCTCGGCCTGCTTGGCGATGTCGAGGGCGCTGCCGTCGCGCAGGATGATCTTCTGGATTTCTTCCGTGATCGGCATCACCTGGTAGATGCCGACACGTCCCTTGTAGCCGCTGTTGCAGGCCGAGCAGCCGACGGGGCGGTAGGGCTTCCAGGAGTTGTCCACGTCCTGCGCCTTGAAGCCGGCATCGAGCAAGGCCTGCGCGGGCACGTCCGCCGGCACGCGGCAGACCGTGCACAGGCGGCGTGCGAGCCGCTGCGCGGTGATCAGGATCACGCTCGACGCGATGTTGAAGGGCGCGATACCCATGTTGCGCATCCGCGTCAGCGTCGTCGGAGCGTCGTTGGTGTGCAGCGTGGAGAGAACCAGGTGGCCCGTCTGCGCGGCCTTGATCGAGATGTCGGCCGTTTCGAGGTCGCGGATTTCGCCGACCATGATGATGTCGGGATCCTGCCGCAGGAACGCGCGCAGCGCGGTGGCGAAGGTCAGTCCCGCCTTTTCGTTGACGTTGACCTGGTTCACGCCGGGAAGGTTGATTTCGGACGGGTCTTCGGCCGTGGCGATGTTGACACCGGGCTTGTTGAGCAGGTTCAGGCAGGTGTAGAGCGACACCGTCTTGCCGGAACCCGTGGGCCCGGTGACCAGCACCATGCCGTAAGGACGTCCGATCGCGGTGAGCAGGCGCTCCTTTTCGTCCGCGTCGTAGCCCAGCGCATCGATGCCCAGGCGTGCGCTACTCGGGTCGAGGATACGGATGACGATCTTTTCGCCGAACAACGTGGGCAGCGTGCTCACGCGAAAATCGATCACACGCTCCGGACCGATCTTGAGCTTCATCCGGCCGTCCTGCGGAATCCGCTTCTCGGAAATATCCAGGCGCGAAATCACCTTGATGCGGGAGGCCAGCTTGTCCTTGATGACCGTGGGCGGGCTTGCGATCTCGCGCAATTCGCCATCGACGCGAAAGCGCACGCGGTATTGATGTTCGTAGGGCTCGAAGTGGATGTCCGACGCGCGCATGCTGAAGGCATCGAGCAGCATCTTGTGCAGGAAGCGCACGACCGGCGCATCCTCGACTTCGGCCGCCGCGGAATCGTTGGCCTCGCTCGAAGTGTCCGAGGACACCTCGTCGAACTCGAACTCGGCGCCGATGATGTTGTCGATGGTTTCGGCCGCGCTCACGGCGGCCGCTTCGATCATGCGCGAGAGCTTGTCGTACTCGGCAATGACCCAGTCCACGCCCATCTGCGACGCAAACTTGATCTTTTCGGCGGCCTGCTGATCGGAAGGGTCAGCTGTTGCGACAATGAGACGGTTGTTGCGCTTGCTGAGGACGACCACCCGGTAGGCCGTGCAAAGCTTGGGGTCGAGAAGGTCCTTCGGCAGCCGCTGCGGGTCGATGGCGTCCAGGTCCAGCAATGGGGCGCCGAAGGCGCTGGACAGCGTGTGAGCCAGGTCGGCGGCCGACACGGCGCCGGTGCCTGTGAGCTCAGCAATGAAGCTGCTGCGGCCGCTGAGCGACTTCTGATAGATGTCCTCGGCGACCTTGGCCGGCAGCTTTCCGGCCGAGATCAACGCACGCGCGAGCCCTGGAAGGGCGATCGGCGAGCTTTCTTTGACAAGGGGTTCGGCAGCGGCCATTCAACAGGTAAGAAACGTGAGGATTTGCTTCACGATCATCGTTGATCACCAACGGGCTGTAAACCGCTGCGCGGGCAGCAGATCGCCAAGCAGTTGGCATTACAGCCCGAAAAGGCTGGTCGGGGTGAGAGGATTCGAACCTCCGGCCTCTACGTCCCGAACGTAGCGCTCTACCAGGCTAAGCTACACCCCGATGGTTGCAATGAAGAGAGAACTGTCCTTCGTGGTGACTTAGGCACGTCGCTCGAGCAACTGAGCCGCCAATTGTAGCAAACCGGCCGAGTGCGAATTCGCCGGAAAGTCGCGAAGAGCGTCCATCGCCCGCTGCGCTTCGGCTGCAGCCGCGGCGCGCGTCGCTTCCAGGGCGCCGGTTTCCCGCACGATGGCGACGATCTGCGGAAGTTGCGCCGTGTCACCGGCTTCGATGGCTGCGCGGATCAGATTGCGCGCTTCGGGTTTGCCGCGTTGCATGGCCAGGATCAGGGGCAGGGTGGTCTTGCCTTCGCGCAGGTCGTCCCCGACGTTCTTGCCGGTTTCACTCGCGTCGCCTGCATAGTCGAGCACGTCGTCGATGACCTGGAATGCCGTGCCCAGCGCCTGCCCGTAGGCGGCGCTCGCGGCTTCCACCTCCGGCGGCGTGCCGGCCAGTACGGCGGCGAGTCGCGTGCTGGCCTCGAAGAGCTTGGCGGTTTTCGATCGGATGACGCGCAGGTAGGCCTCTTCGTCGAGCGAGGCGTCGTGCATGTTCATGAGCTGAAGGACCTCGCCCTCGGCGATCACGTTGGTCGCTTCGGCGAGGATCTGCATGACTCGCACATCGTCGGCGTCCAGCATCATCTGGAAAGCGCGGGAGTACAGGAAGTCGCCGACCAGCACGCTGGCGGGGTTGCCGAAGGCCGCATTGGCGGTCGGACGCCCGCGCCGCAGCGTGGATTCGTCGACCACGTCGTCGTGCAGCAACGTCGCGGTATGAATGAACTCCACCACGGCAGCCAGATTGAAACGCTGGTCGCCCTTGTATCCCAGTGCGCCTGCCATGAGGAGCAGCAACGCGGGGCGCAGCCGCTTGCCGCCGGCCGAGATGATGTACTTGGAAACTTGGCGCACCAGCGGGACGCCGGTATCCAGGCGGCGGGCGATCACGAGATCGACCTCGGCCATGTCGCCGGCGATCAGGCCGAGCACGGCGGCTGCAGGTGAGGTGTCGGCGACTGGAACTGACAAGGCTGGGGCGCTGGCGCGCTGCGTGATGATGCGACGGCGGCGCAAGGCCGGACGGCGCAGATTATAGAGAGCCGCAGGCAGGGCTCCGGGCCTCGCGCCATGCCGGGTGGCAGCGAATCCCGGCCATGTTAGAATCGAAGGCTCTGCGGAATTCGCCGCGGAGCCATCTTATTCCAAGAGGTCAACATGTACGCGGTCATAAAAACCGGGGGCAAGCAGTATCGCGTTGCTTCCGGCGAGAAAATTAAAGTAGAACAGATTGCTGCGGACGTAGGCCAGGAAATCGTGATCGATCAAGTGCTCGCAGTCGGCGACGGCAGCGAAATCAAGGTCGGCACGCCCCTGGTGTCCGGCGCCTCCGTGACGGCCACCGTGCTGTCGCATGGCAAGCACGACAAGGTTCGCATCTTCAAGATGCGCCGTCGCAAGCACTATCAGAAACGTCAAGGCCATCGCCAGCAGTTCACCGAACTGCAAATCGGTGCGATCGCCGGCTAAGGAGCGAACACCATGGCACAGAAAAAAGGCGGCGGCTCGACGCGAAACGGGCGCGATTCCAAGCCCAAGATGCTCGGCGTGAAGGCATTCGGCGGCGAACTGATCAGCGCCGGCTCCATCATCGTGCGCCAGCGCGGCACCCAGTTCCATCCTGGCGTCAATGTCGGCGTGGGCAAGGATCACACCTTGTTCGCCCTGGTCGAGGGCCATGTGTCCTTCGGCACCAAGGGCGCGCTCAACAAGCATACGGTCAACGTGACCCCGGCGTAAGCCAGTCACTTCGACCCGCTCGAAGCCCCGCTTTGCCGGGGCTTTTTCATTTGTAAACTGGACATCTCATGAAGTTCGTCGACGAAGCTTTCATCGACGTCGCCGCCGGCGATGGCGGAAACGGCTGCGTGTCGTTCCGGCATGAGAAGTACAAGGAATTCGGCGGCCCGAACGGTGGCGACGGCGGCCGCGGAGGCCATGTGTTCGCCGTGGCCGACCCGAATCTCAACACCCTGGTCGATTTCCGCTTTTCGCGCCGCCACGACGCCAAGCGGGGACAGCATGGCATGGGCTCGGACATGTTCGGCGCAGCCGGGGATGACGTCACGCTCAAGATGCCGGTGGGTACCATCATCTCCGATGCCGAAACCGGCGAGGTGCTGTACGAGCTCCTGACGCCCGGCGAGGTCATCACCATTGCCAAGGGCGGGGACGGCGGCTTCGGCAACATGCGCTTCAAGAGCGCCATCAACCGCGCGCCGCGCCAGAAGACCCCCGGCTGGCCTGGCGAGAAGAAGAACCTCAAGCTCGAGCTGAAGGTGCTGGCCGATGTGGGATTGCTGGGCATGCCCAATGCCGGCAAGTCCACCCTCATCAGCGCGATCTCCAACGCGCGCCCGCGCATTGCCGACTATCCCTTCACCACGCTGCATCCCAACCTCGGCGTCGTTCGCGTCGGGCCGGAGCAGAGCTTCGTCGTCGCGGATCTTCCCGGCCTGATCGAGGGTGCCTCCGAAGGTGCCGGACTCGGCCACCTGTTCCTGCGCCATCTTCAACGCACCCGATTGCTGCTGCACGTGATCGATCTCGCGCCCTTCGACGAGGGTGTCGATCCGGTCGTTCAGGCCAGGGCGATCGTCGGCGAGCTGAAGAAGTACGACAAGGCCTTGTACGAAAAGCCGCGTTGGCTGGTGTTGAACAAGCTCGACATGGTGCCCGTCGACGAGCGCGCCGCGCGCGTGAAGGATTTCGTCAGGCGGCTGCGCTTCAAGGGGCCGGTGTTCGAGATCTCCGCGCTCACGCGCGAGGGCTGCGAGCCCCTGGTGCAGGCGATCTACCAGCACGTCAAGGCACAGCAGGTGGCCGAACAGCCGCCTACCGACATCGATCCCCGCTTTGGCTGAAATGACCTCCAGCTTCATCTCGGGTTCCGTCGTACTTCGCGATGCGCGCCGCATCGTGGTCAAGGTCGGCTCCAGCCTCGTCACGAACGAAGGCCGAGGCCTGGACGAGATCGCCATCGGCGAATGGTGCCGCCAGCTCGCCACGTTGGTGCGCGACGGCCGAGAGGTGGTGATGGTGTCCAGCGGCGCCATCGCCGAAGGCATGAAGCGGCTCGGCTGGCGCGCGCGTCCGCGCGAGATCAACGAGCTGCAGGCCGCTGCCGCCGTGGGACAGATGGGCCTGGCGCAGATCTACGAGAGCAAATTGCGCGAGAACGGCATGGGCAGCGCGCAGGTGCTGCTGACGCATGCCGACCTGGCCGATCGGGAGCGCTACCTGAATGCGCGCTCGACCCTCGTGACCTTGCTCGCGCTCGGCGTGGTGCCCGTCATCAACGAGAACGACACGGTGGTCAACGACGAGATCAAGTTCGGTGACAACGACACGCTCGGCGCGCTGGTGGCCAATCTGGTGGAAGCCGATGCGCTGGTGATCCTCACCGACCAGAAGGGCCTCTTCACGGCAGATCCGCGCAAGGATCCGGATGCCCGCTTCGTGCACGAGGCCGCCGCCGGCGATCCCGCGCTCGAGGCCATGGCGGGCGGCGCGGGCAGCAGCATCGGCCGCGGCGGCATGATCACCAAGATCCTGGCGGCCAAGCGCGCCGCCGGTTCGGGCGCTTCCACGGTCATCGCCTGGGGTCGCGAACCGGATGCGCTGCTGCGCCTGACGCGCGGCGAACCGATCGGAACGCTGCTGCTGGCGCAGACCGCCAAGCACCAGGCCCGCAAGCGCTGGATGGCCGATCACCTGCAGCTGCGCGGTGCGGTGATGGTCGATCCCGGCGCTGCGGCCAAGGTGCGCGGCGAGGGCAAGAGCCTGCTGCCGATCGGCATGACGAGCGTCGAGGGCGAGTTCTCGCGCGGCGACGTGATCGCCGTGCGCGACGAACACGGCATCGAGCTTGCGCGCGGGCTCGCCAACTACTCGAGCGCCGAAGCGCGGATGCTGTGCCGCAAGCCCTCAGCCGAGTTCGAGCGCCTTCTGGGCTATGCGGCCGAGCCGGAGATGGTGCACCGCGACAACATGGTGTTGATGCCGGGAACCCGCTGACCGCTCACTGCACCTCGCGGATCGGGTTCTTCATCTGGTCGACCATCTCGCTCACCGAGGCGCGTGGCGCGTGGTCGCGGCAAACACCCTGCGCGGCGAGCGCCTGGGTGTAGCGCGAGTTCTGGTCGCTGAAGCGCTTCCAGTCGGGATTGGGCACTTCCTCCCATTTGCCGTTGTTGTAGCGCGCGTAGGTCTTCTTTTCATCGGTCGCGCAGCGCACCCCTTCGTAGAACGCATTGAGCGCGTCGCCGCTGCGGTTGCTGGCGACCACCACGTAGCGCACGACGCCATCGCCGGTGATCACGATCGTCGCCGGATCGACGCCGAATTTCAGGCTCATGTAGGGCGGCATCTCGATCGGGATCAACCGCTCCGGCTTGAAGGCGGGCGGCGGGGGAACGTCGGTTTCCTTCCAGTCCCTGTCCGAGGAGGTGATCGTGGGCGGCGGAGGCGATCCGGCCTGCGCCCAATCGGGATTGGAGGTATCCCGCGGGCCTGATGCGCAAGCGGCGAGGAAGAGGCAGGCCGCGACCGGCGCCGTGCTAGCGATGCGGCGGAAAAGAGACGTCTGCGGCAGGAAGGTCATTCGACGCTTTGGCATTGGGATTGGGATCGAAGCTGGCGCCGGGCGGCAGCTCGAAGTGGGGCTCATGGCCTGGGCCGGGCGGATGGCGCTCGAATTCACGGGCGCGCACGTTGCTGCGCAGGAAACGGTTGCGGAAGTCCTGCCGGGGCAGGTAGCGGGCGAGTTCGGTCAGCGCCATTTCATAGACGCCGCGCTTGAACTCGACCACCACGTCCAGCGGGACCCAGTAATCATGCCAGCGCCAGGCGTCGAACTCGGGATGGTCGGTGGCACGCAGGTTGAGATCCCAGTCGTGCCCTGTCAGTTGGAGCAAATACCAGATCTGCTTCTGGCCTTTGTAGTGGCCCCGTGCGTCACGGCGGATGAACCGATCCGGCACCTCGTAGCGCAACCAGTCACGGGTACGGGCCACGATCCGCACATGCTCCGGCTGGAGACCCACTTCCTCGTGCAGTTCCCGGAACATGGCCTGCTCGGGACTCTCGCCGCGATCGATGCCGCCTTGCGGGAACTGCCAGGAGTGGGTGCGGATGCGTTTGCCCCAGAAAACCTGGTTTCTCTGGTTGAGCAAGATGATGCCGACGTTGGGCCTGAAGCCGTCCCGGTCGAGCATAATCAAACCCCAATTTTTTGAACTGAGTCGATTATGCATGCCGGGTTGCACTCGGCAAGCGACCAGTTGCCGGCCGCCTCGCGGCCTGCCTCTTTCTCCAACGACGAACCTCTCTGCGCGACCGATGAAAGCTTCCCGATTCTTTATCTCCACCCTCAAGGAAGCGCCGGCCGATGCCGAGATCGCGAGCCACCGGCTCATGATGCGCGCCGGCATGATCAAGAAGCTCGGCACGGGCATCTACACCTACATGCCGATGGGGCTGCGGGTGATTCGCAAGGTCGAGGCGATCGTGCGCGAGGAAATGGACCGCGCCGGCGCGGTCGAGCTCGCGATGCCGGTGGTTCAACCGGCCGAGTTCTGGCAGGAGAGCGGCCGCTTCCAGAACTTCGGGCCCGAGCTCTTGCGCATCAAGGACCGCCACGAGCGCGACTTCATCGTGCAGCCGACCAGCGAAGAGGTGGTGACCGACATCGCGCGCCAGGACATCCGCAGCTACAAGCAGCTGCCGAAGAATTTCTATCAGATCCAGACCAAGTTCAGGGACGAGCGCCGGCCGCGCTTCGGCCTGATGCGCGGGCGCGAATTCATCATGAAGGACGCCTACAGCTTCGATCGCGACCTCGGTGGCGCGAAAGCCAGCTACCAGGTGATGGCGGATGCCTACCGCAAGATCTTCGACCGCTTCGGCTTGCGCTACCGCGCCGTGGCGGCCGACAGCGGTGCGATCGGCGGTGACACGAGCCAGGAGTTCCAGGTCATCGCGGCGACCGGCGAGGATGCGATCGTCTACTGCCCCGACAGCGACTACGCGGCCAACATGGAAAAGGCCGAAGCGCTCGCGCCCGCCGGTCCGCGCGGCCCGGCGACCCAGGCGCTGACCAAGATGCCGACACCGGGCAAGAGCACCTGCGAAGACGTCGCGGCTCTGTTGGGCGTGCCGCTCTCGACCACCGTGAAGTCGCTCGTCCTCGCCACCGAGCTCACCGACGAAGCCGGTGCGGTCAAGGGCTCGCAGGTCTGGTTGCTGCTGGTGCGCGGCGACCATGACATGAACGAGATCAAGGTGAGCAAGGTGCCGGGCCTCGACCAGGGCTTCCGCTTCGCGACCTCCGCCGAGATCGAGGACCACTTCGGCTGCAAGCCCGGCTACCTCGGCCCGCTGAAGCTCAGGCGTCCGCTGAAGATCGTCGCCGACCGCGAGGTGGCGGTGATGGCTGACTGGATCTGCGGCGCCAACGAAGTCGACTTCCACATGACGGGCGTCAACTGGGGCCGCGACCTGCCCGAGCCCGATGCGGTGGCCGACCTGCGCAACGTGGTCGCGGGCGATGCCTCGCCCGACGGCAAGGGCCTCCTCGCGATCGAGCGCGGCATCGAGGTCGGGCACGTGTTCGTGCTCGGCACCAAGTACAGCAAGCCCATGAACGCGACCTTCCTCGACGAGGGCGGCAAGCCGCAGTTCCTCGAGATGGGCTGCTACGGCATCGGCATCACACGGCTGCCGGCCGCGGCGATCGAACAGAACCACGATGAGCGCGGCATCATCTGGCCCGATGCGATCGCGCCTTTCACCGTCGTCGTCTGTCCCATCGGCATGGACCGCAGCCCCGAAGTCAAGACCGCTGCCGAGGCGTTGTACGAACAGTTGCTGGCCGCCGGCGTCGACGTGCTGCTCGACGATCGCGGCGAGCGTCCCGGCGCCATGTTCGCCGACTGGGAACTGATCGGCGTCCCGCACCGCGTGGTGATTTCCGACCGCGGCCTGAAGGAAGGCCAGCTCGAATACCAGCATCGGCGCGACGCGGCGGCGACCAAGGTGCCCGCGGGCGGCATCGCGGATTTCATCAGGGGCAGACTGTCCGCATGACCGCTGCGGCGCCGGACGGTGCGCGCCGCCTCTCACGGCGCTGGTGCCTTGGTGGCGTTGCCGCCGCCGCGCTCGGTGCCGCACTGCCGCGGCAGGCCCGCGCCGGCGCGCAGATCGAGGAGCCGCTGATCGATTCGGTGCGCTCCGCGCTCAGTTCGGCGATCCAGAACGGCGCGCCGCCGGTCCCCGAGTTCGGCAGCACCGAGGCGCGTCTCACCTACCTGCGCTGGCTGGGCGAGATGAGCGAACGGCTCAAGAAGAAACTGCCCGACTGGCCCACGCGCAAGGAATTCCTCCAGACCGTCTGGTACGAAAGCAAGCGCTCGGGCCTCGAGATCAGCCTGGTGCTCGGCCTGATCCAGGTCGAGAGCAACTTCCGCAAGTTCGCCGTGTCCAGTGCCGGCGCCCGCGGCTACATGCAGGTGATGCCCTTCTGGACACGCGTGATCGGCGACGGCGATCCGTCCAAGCTGTTCCACATGCAGACCAACCTGCGCTTCGGCTGTGTCATCCTGCGCCACTACCTCAACCAGGAGCAGGGCGACCTGTTCATGACGCTCGGTCGCTACAACGGCAGCCGCGGCAGGGCGCCTTACCCGGATGCAGTTTTCGCGAACCAGCGGTTCTGGGTCTTCAAGGATCGCCGGCCGGACTGACGGCTGGTCTTCGTCTATTGCATGAAGCCGATGCGGCTGCGCGCAGCGCCGGCCCGCGGCAGATCCTCCACGCGCACCTCGTCGCGGCCGGCCAGCCGTGCATTGCCGAAGCCGGTCATCAAGGCGCGGCGCATCTCGCGCGGCGCCAGCGTGGCCAGGTGGTCGAGCACGTCGGCCGAGGGCTCCTGCGCCAGCATCCGGCCCCAATCGTGCTCGCCGCGGATCGATGCATAGAGCTGGCGCGCGATCTGCCGCGCGGCCTCGGGCGAGGGCGCATCGACCTCGAACACGTTCATGCGGTTCAGGATCGGCTCGGGGATGCCGCGCGCATCGTTCGCAGTCGTGATCCAGATCACCTGGCTGGCATCGATCGGCACTTCGGCGAACTCGTCGATGAAGGCATGCGCCGTGTCGTGCTCGAGCAGGTTGTAGAGCGCGCCGAGTGGGTCGTATTGCGCATCGGCGCCGGCCTTGTCGATCTCGTCGATCACCATCACCGGGTTCGCGTACTGCCCGTCGACCAGCGCCTCGAACACCTTGCCCGGCTTGGCGCCCTTCCATTGCGACGACGCACCGGAAAGCAGCCAGCCGGCCGTCATCGAGCTCATCGGCACCAGCGACATGCCGGTGCCCAGCAGTTCGGCCAGCTTCTTCGCGAAGTGCGTCTTGCCGATGCCCGGCGGCCCGAGCAGCAGCATCGGCGTCACTTCGAGCCCGTCGCGACTGTCCTGCGCCAGCGCGACGTGGCGGCGCACGTCGTCCAGCACCTCGGTGAAGTTGGGCAGTTGCGCGTAGAGCGCGGCCATTTCGGGCACGCCGCTCGGCTTGACCTGGAAGCGGTCGGGGCCGCGTTCGAGCATGCGCTCGTAAGTGGTGCGCAGGTGCTCGTGATCGCGCTCGGGCAGATGGGCAAGCTTGCGTTCGACGTCGTGGGTGCGGAACACGCTGCGCAGCTGGGCCACCGGCAGCTGGAACGACGAGGATGCGGGAACGAGACTGCGGGAATCCATGGACACCTCCGGCTTCGATCACTGGAACACAGCATAAGCCGTGCCTCGTGTCGGACGGTGTCTATGTTTTCTCGGTTTCGGCGTTTTGTCGCCGCTGGCTTACACGCCGCCGTGCGGATGTGTGGGGTCGACCCACAGCACCGACTCGGGCTTCTCGACCGGCTCGATGTCGAGATTGACCGCCACCGCCTCGCCATCGCTGCGGCACAGCACGCATTCGAGCGCCTCGGTCGCGCTGGCGTTGATCTCCTGGTGCGGCACATAGGGCGGCACGTAGATGAAATCGCCGGGCCCGGCCTCCGCGGTGAACTCCAGGTTGTCGCCCCAGCGCATGCGGGCGCGTCCGCGCACGACGTAGATCACCGATTCGAGCGGCCCATGGTGATGGGCACCGGTCTTCGCATTGGCATGGATCGTCACCGTCCCGGCCCAGAGCTTCTGCGCGCCGACGCGCGCGAAGTTGATCGCCGCGGCGCGGTTCATGCCCGGCGTCTGGGCCGTGTTGGCGTCGAGCTGGCTGGCGGGAATCACGCGCACGCCATCGTGCTTCCACGCGGCGTCATCGTGGTCGTGCGCCTGGCCGTCATCGGCGTGGTCGTGGCTCATGAGCCCAACGATCAGGCCGGGCTGCCGTTCAGCATTTGTTGCAACTCGCCTGATTCGTACATTTCCATCAGGATGTCCGAGCCGCCGACGAACTCGCCCTTGACGTAGAGCTGCGGGATGGTCGGCCAGTTGCTGTATTCCTTGATGCCCTGGCGGATGCCGTCGTCCTCCAGCACATTGACGGTCTTGAGCGAGCGCGTATCGACGCCGACGGCCTTGAGGATCTGGATCGCGCGGCCCGAGAAACCGCACATCGGGAAGCTGGCGTTGCCCTTCATGAAGAGCACGAGGTCATTGGTCTTGACGAGGTCGTCGATGCGTTGCTGGGCGTCGGGCATGGGGACTCCTTGGAAATGGGCTTCGCGGCATTATTTCACCGAGCGCAGGATTCCGCCGGAACAGCGCGCGATGCCTGCCAGGTCGTTGCGGCTTTGGACTTCGGCGAAACCGTGCAGCGCGAGCAGGTTTCGCACGGCGGCGGCCTGGTCATGGCCGTGTTCGAGCAACAGCCAGCCGCCGTCCTTCAAATGACCGGGCGCCGCCTGCACGATGCGCCGGATGTCGTCCAGCCCGTCGATGCCCGACACCAGGGCCTGTGAGGGTTCGTGCATCAGGGCTGGCAGATGCGCGTCTCCCGCCGCGATGTACGGCGGGTTCGAGACGATCAGGTCATACCCGGCATCGGCACCGGCCAGCCAGTCGCGTTCGATGAAGTGAACCGCCAGACCGAGCCGCAGCGCATTGGCCCGCGCGACGGCCAGCGCGCCGGCGCTGGCATCGACGGCGCCGATCCATGCATCGGCGCGCGCCGCGCCGATGGCCAGTGCGATCGCGCCGCTGCCCGTGCCCAGATCGAGCACCGAGGGCGCCGTCAGCCCATCCAGGCACTGCAGCGCCCAGTCGACCAGCGTCTCGGTGTCGGGTCGGGGCACCAGCACGCGTGCATCGACCTGCAGCCGCAGTCCGTGAAATTCCTTTTCGCCGACCAGGTAGGCCAGCGGCTCGCCGGCCGCGCGCCGGGCGCAGAGCCGCGAAAAGGCCGGCCACACGGCATCGGACAGCGCATCGGTGTCATGCGCGATCAGCCATGCGCGCTCGTCTGCCGACCGGCCAAGCGCATGCAGCAGCAGCAGCTGGGCATCGAGCCGATCGAGGCCGAGCGCGGCGGCCGCCGCCAGCATCTCGGCCGCCGTCGCCGGCGCAGGCGTGCCGGGCGTCATCACGCAGGCAGGCTGGCTTCCAGCTCGGCCAGCTGCTCGGCCTCGCGCGCGGACTGCAGCGCCGCCACCACGTCGCCGAGGTCGCCTTCCATGATCGCCAGCAGCTTGTAGAGCGTGAGGTTGATCCGGTGGTCCGTGAGCCGCCCCTGCGGGAAGTTGTAGGTGCGGATGCGGTCGGAGCGGTCGCCGGTGCCGACCAGGCCCTTGCGCGTCGCCGCGTCTTTCGCGGCGCGCTCGCTGCGTTCCTTCTCCTGGATGCGCGCCGTCAGCACCTGCAGCGCCTTGGCCTTGTTGCGGTGCTGGCTGCGGTCGTCCTGGCATTCGGCGACGATGCCGGTCGGGATGTGCGTGATGCGCACCGCCGAATCGGTCTTGTTGATGTGCTGGCCGCCGGCGCCGCTGGCGCGGTAGGTGTCGATGCGCAGGTCGGCCGGATTGATCTGCACCGCCTGCGTTTCGTCGGGCTCGGCCAGCACGGCGACGGTGCAGGCGCTGGTATGGATGCGGCCCTGCGTCTCGGTGGCCGGCACGCGCTGGACCCGGTGGCCGCCCGATTCGAAGCGCAGCTTGCCGAACACCTCGTCGCCGACGATGCGCAGCACCACCTCCTTGTAGCCGCCGAGCTCGCTCGCGCTCTCGCTCACGATCTCGCAGCGCCAGCCGGTGCGCTCGGCGTAGCGCGTGTACATGCGCAGCAGGTCGCCGGCGAACAGCGCCGACTCGTCGCCGCCGGTGCCGGCGCGGATCTCGAGGAAGGCATTGCGCGCATCGTCCGGGTCCTTCGGCAGCAGCAGGCGCTGGAGCTCATCCTCGAGCTGCAGCAGCTCGGCCTCGGCGCCCGCGATTTCCTCCTGCGCCATCTCGGCCATCTCGGGCTCGCCGAGCATCTCGCGCGCGCCCGCGAGGTCGCCCTCGCGCTGCACATAGCGCGCGTAGCGGCCCGCGATCTGCGTCACCTCCGCATGCTCGCGCGAGATGGTGCGGTACTGCGCCATGTCGGACATGATGTCCTCGCGCGAGAGCAGGAAGTCGAGTTCGCCGAGGCGTTGCGCGTAGCGTTCGAGTTGATGACGAAGAAAAGGCTTCACGTGAAGAGGTGTTCGAGACTGAGACCGGACGCAGAAGCTGCGTCCACCGCATCCGGCAGTGCCGGGCGCCGGATTCGAGGCGAGCGTCGCTAACGCTCTTTGCGCAGGAAGAGGCGTGCGAGCGTCTCGGCCGTCTGCTTGCGCGCATCGGCGTCGCCCGCGTGCAGCTCGGCCATCGCACCGTGCAGCATCTTCTGCGTCAGCCCGCGCGACAGCGCTTCGAGCACGGTGTCGATCGGCTCGCCCTTGGCAAGCAGCTTGCGCGCACGGGCCATTTCGGCGGCGCGCCATTCGTCGGTCTGGGCGTTGAGCTGCTGGATCAGCGGCACGGCGACGCGCTGGTCGAGCCAGTGCATGAAGCTCTGGACGCCGGCATCGATGATGACCTCGGCCTCGGCCACCGCCGCCTGGCGGCTCGCATGGCCCTGCTGCACGACCTGTGCGAGGTCGTCGACGGTGTAGAGGTAGATGTCCTCCAGCGCCTTCACCTCGGGCTCGATGTCGCGCGGCACCGCGAGGTCGACCATGAACATCGGGCGGTGCTTGCGCAGCTTCAGCGCGCGCTCGACCGCGCCGAGTCCGATCAGCGGCAGCGTGCTCGCCGTGCAACTGACGACGATGTCGAACTCGGCCAGCCGTGCCGGCAGGTCGGCCAGCCGCATGGCTTCGCCGCCGAAGCGCGAGGCGAGCTTTTCGCCGCGCTCCAGCGTACGGTTGGCGATGACGATGGAGCGCGGCTGACGGGCCGCGAAATGGGTCGCCGCGAGGTTGATCATCTCGCCGGCGCCGATGAACAGCACGCGGGTCTCGCGCAGGTCCTCGAACAGCTGGGCCGCGAGCCGCACGGCCGCGGCGGCCATGCTGATGGAATGGGCGCCGATCTCGGTGGCGGTGCGCACTTCCTTGGCGACGGCGAAGGAGCGCTGGAACAGCTGGTTCAGCGTGCTGCCCAGCGCGCCCGCGGTTTCGGCGGCGCGCACGGCATCCTTCATCTGGCCGAGGATCTGCGCTTCGCCCAGCACCATCGAATCGAGACCGCTGGCGACACGGAAGGCATGGCGCGCGGCCTGGTCGTCGTGCAGTGCGTAGGCATGCGAGCGCAGCAGCGCCGGCGTGACGCCGCCGCTCTGGGCCAGCCAGTCCACGGTGTGGTCGAGCGCGAGATGATCGGCGGCGCAGTAGATCTCGGTCCGGTTGCAGGTCGAGATGATCGCGGCCTCCACGGCCGGATGCCGATGGGCGCCGAAGGAATGGCGCAGGCTCTGCAGCGTCGGGGCGATCTGGTCGATGGCGAACGCGAAACGACCGCGCAGATCGAGCGGCGCGGTCGTGTGGTTCAAGCCGAGAGCCCAGACTGACATAACGCGTGATTATAAAATCAGCAGACGCATCCAGTCTTTCCGCGGCCGAATGGCCGTGGCCATGGCGGCGATAACCCTTGGTTGCCCTTTGGGCGACGCGCTCCATGGCCCTCCTGGACCTCATCGATCACCTGCTCAATTTCATCGCCCCGGCCTTCGCGGTCGGCTTCCTGTGCGCGCTGCTCGGCCGGCTCGCGATGCGCAAGGCGGCCGGCACGCCCGCGTGGTGGACGCAGGGCGCCATCAACTTCATCGTCGGGATCGTGGTGCTGGCGGCCGGGCTGATCGTCTTCGGCCATGACGGCAGGATGCTCACCTACGGCGCACTCGTCGCGGCCTGCGGCACCAGCCAGTGGCTCGTGGCCGGCGGCTGGCGGCGCTAGGGGGCGGGGCCCGGCATCACGGGATCGGCGGGCGGCGGCGCAGGCGGTGCGGGCGCCGGGGCCGCGGCATAAGCCGCCAGCGGCAGGTCGGCCGCATGCAGGCCGTCGATCATCGCGAAGAACAGGTCGCTGCGGATGCCCCCGGCGGCGCGCGGGCTCTGCACATAGGCGATCGCCTGGAAGATCAGGAAGCCGCCCTCGATGCCCTCGAGCGTGACCGAGGGCGCGGGCGTGGCCAGCACCCCGTCGTGCCCGGTGCAGGCCGCGAGCATCACCTCGCGCGTGCGGCCGGCGTCGGTGCTCAGCGGCATCGGCAGGCGGATCAGCACCCGGCCCTCGGCATTCGAGAGCGTCATGTTGCGCACGGTCTTGGTGATGAACTCCGAGTTGGGCACGATCAGCGTCGATCGGTCGCCCAGCTGGATTTCCGTGGCGCGTACGTTGATGCGCCGCACGTCGCCCTCGGCATTGCCCAGCACCACCCAGTCGCCGACCTTGACCGGCCGCTCCGCCAGCAGGATCAGCCCGGAGATGAAGTTCTGCACGATCGCCTGCAGGCCGAAGCCGATGCCGACCGAGAGCGCGCTCGCCACCCAGGCGATGCGCTCGATGCCGATGCCCAGCGCCGACAGCGAGACGGCGACCACCAGCACGCCGCCCGCGTAGCCGAGCAGCGTGGTGATCGAGTTGCGCATGCCCGATTCGAGCGTGGTCTGCGGCAGGTAGCGCGTGTCCAGCCATCTCTTGAAGATCCGCAGTGCCAGCAGGCCGGCCACCAGTACCGCCATCGCGCTGAAGATCGCGCCGGGCACCAGCTCGAATTCGCCCACCTTCACACCCGCGCCGAACTTGCCGCTGCGCTGGAACACCTCGCCCGGGCTGGTGCCCAGCGGCGTCGCCAGCGCGATCACCATGTAGAAGAACAGCGCGAGCCGGGCCACGCCCGACAGCAGCACGGCGGCCTGGTCCAGCGTCTGCGGTGCCAGGCCGAAGCTCTTCTGCAGCCGCTGGCCGAAGCTGCTGCGCGACGAGACGACCGCCATGAACAGATCGTCGGCGAACTTGAACAGCAGGTAGAAGGCCGCGACGACGATGCCGGTCCATGTGAGCTGGCTGGCCAGGAAGCTCGCCAGCGCGACATAGCCGGTGCCCACCAGCACCCAGATCGCGACCAGCATCGCCGCCACAGCGCCCAGCAGCAGGCTCACCCACGTGGGGCGTTCGGCCGGCTGAGCCGCGCCACCGGACGGTGCGGGTGCGGGTGCCGTTTCCGCCGTGGTCGCAGCCGCAGCGGCCCCGCGCGGCGCCCGCAGGCGCAGCAGCATCGCGCCGATCAGCGCGGTCAGCCCGAGCGCCGTGGCCACGTGCGTCGCAACGACGGCCGCGAAGCTGGCTTCGACCACTGCATTGACCTGCGCGGGTGCCCAGACCAGCGCCGCGATCAGCGCCGTCAGCCATGGAAAGGGCGCGAGCCGGGCCGCCATCGCATCGGCGATCGGCGGCAGCCGCCATGAGGGCCGCTGGTTGGACAGCAGCGCGCGGCCGAGGCCGACCACGAAGGCGATGAAGATGCTGGACTGCACCACGGCCTGCGCGAGCTTGCGCGTCTGCGGGCCCCAGACGCCATGCGCATCGAGCACCGCGTGGACGCCCTGCGCCGAGAGCCCGACCAGCACCACGTTGGTGATGACGATCGCGATCACCAGCAGCGAGCGGCGCAGCCGGCCGCCCGGCAGCAGCCGCGCGGCCAGCCCAACCAGCGCGCGTTCGGCCGCCCAGTTGCCGAGGAACGCAATCAGCAGCGCCACCCCGATGCTGGTCACCACGGCCACGCGGTGTGCGGGCTGGCTGGCGATGGCGATGCTCTTCTTCACTTCGGCATCGAGCGCCCGCAGGCGCGTCACGTCGCCGGCCCAGGCGTCGCCGATGTCGCTCCAGAATTCCCGCCCCAGCGGCGACGGCGAGCGTTCGGTGAGCCTTGCCTCGAACAGCGCGCGGCGCTGGTCCAGCAGGTCGGCGCTGCGCTGCTGGACGTCGACCGTGACCAGGCGCGCCAGCCGGATGTCGGCATCCAGCCCGTTGCGCTCCTTGGTCAGCGCGGCACGCTGCCGCGTGATGTCCGGGTCTTCGGCCGTTGCGCCGCCGGCCGGCGCATTGCCCAGCTCGCCGAGGCGCGCGTTGAGGTCGTTGAGTTCGACGGTGTGCGCGGCGACGAACTTGTCGGCCTGCCCGCCGATGGCCGTGAGCTGGGCGACCAGCGCGCGCACGTCGTTGTCGTTGTCGACCGCCTTCGGGATCTGGTCGAGCTGCGTGCGCAGGTCGGCGACCGTCGGCTCGGGTGCGGTCGGGGAATCGGAGGCGCTGTCCTGGGCGAAGGCGGCGCTGCAAAGCACCGCGGCCAGCAGAAGGGCCACGAGACGGGGGAGCCAGCTCATGACTTCATCATAGAAGGCATGGGTGTTACACCATGCAAAGGCTCCTGGGGTGGGCCCGTGACGGCTCAGCCGGCCGGACTGAAGCGGTCGACCCGGTCGGTGATGAGGCCGTCGGTGCCGAGCGCGATCAGCCGCTCCGCGGCCCATTCGTCGTTGACGGTGTAGCTCAGGGTTCGCATGCCGGCCGCATGGACTTGCGCCACGTTGGATGCATCCCAGAGCGCGTGATTGCACACGATCGCCACGCAGCCGAGCGCCGACGCGCTCTCGAGCCAGCCGGGCGTGAGCGTGTCCAGCAGCAGGCCGCGCGGCAGCTCGGGCCGGGCCTCCATCGCGCCGCGCAGCGACTCCGGTTGGAAGGAAGTCAACAGGGGCGGTGGCACTTTTGTCCCCGACCAGAGCCGTGCGCTGAGCTGCGCGACCGCCTCGCCGGTCTGCCGCTCGACGCCGGGCGTCGGCTTGATCTCGATGTTGAGCGCATGAGCGTTGGCCAGGCAGAAGCGGATCAGGCCTTCGAGGCTGGGAAGCCCCTCACCGGCAAAACGCCGCGAATGCCATGCGCCGGCGTCGAGCTGCGCCAGCTCGCCCCAGGAAAGATCGCCTGCCGTGCCGCGGCCATTGCTGGTGCGCTCCAGCGTGCTGTCGTGCAGAAGAAAAGGAATGCCGTCGGCGCTGAGCTTGGCATCGCATTCGAACATGCGATAGCCGTACTCGGCGCCGAGGCGGAAGGCCGCCAGCGTGTTCTCGGGCGCCAGCTTGCCGGCGCCGCGATGCGCGATCCAGCGCGGATAGGGCCAGGGCGTCATGCGTGCACCCTTGGCGCTTCGCGCCTTCCCGCCCAGCGGGAGCGAGCTTGCTTGGAGCGGTCCGGCGCCGCGCTCATGCGTTTCGCTTGCCGGAGCCGGCGTCGAACCAGTGCAGCTTGTCCTGGCGCGCCGCGATCCGGATCGTGTCGCCGGCAGCCGGCGAGGCCTGGCTCTCGTCGGTGCGCATGATCAATTGCTCCTCGCCGATGCGGCCGTAGATCAGGCGCTCCGCGCCCAGCAGTTCGACGTACTCGACCTGCACCGACCAGCCATCGGCATCCAGCACCAGGTGTTCGGGCCGGATGCCGAGGATGGCGCCGGGCCGCACGCCGGGCGCATTCCTGAGCAGGTTCATCGGCGGCGAGCCGATGAAGCTCGCGACGAAGGTGGTGGCCGGGCGCGAGTACACCTCCTCGGGCGTGCCGAACTGGTCCATCACGCCGGCGTTCATCACGATGATGCGCTGCGCCAGCGTCATCGCCTCGACCTGGTCGTGCGTGACGAAGAGCGAGGTGATGCCGAGTTCGCGGTGCAGCTTCTGGATCTCCAGGCGCGTCTGCGCGCGCAGCTTGGCGTCGAGGTTGGACAGCGGCTCGTCGAACAGGAACACCTGGGGCTGGCGCACGATCGCGCGGCCCATCGCCACGCGCTGGCGCTGGCCGCCGGAGAGCTCGCGCGGCTTGCGCTCGAGCAGATGGCCGAGTTCGAGGATCTTGGCCGCCTTGTCGACGCGCGTCTTGATCTCGGGCACCGGCACCTTGGCGATCTTCAGGCCGTAGGCCATGTTGGCGAACACGGTCATGTGCGGATAGAGCGCGTAGTTCTGGAACACCATCGCGATGTCGCGCTCGGCCGGCTCGAGGTTGTTGACCAGCCGGTCCTTGATGTAGATCTCGCCGGCGCTGATTTCCTCCAGGCCGGCCACCATGCGCAGCAGCGTCGACTTGCCGCAGCCCGAGGGCCCGACGATCACAACGAACTCGCCGGTGTTGACCTCGGCGCTGACGCCGTGGATGACCTGGTTCGCCTTCGGCCCCTGGCCGTAGCGCTTGATGACGTTGCGTAGTGAGAGGGCTGCCATAGTCTTCGATTATTTCTCTGTGTCCACGAGGCCCTTGACGAACCACTTCTGCATCAACACGACGACGATCGTGGGCGGCAGCATCGCCATGATCGCCGTCGCCATCACCACGTTCCAGTCGACCGCCGCCTCGCCGTTGCCGATCATCGACTTGATGCCGACCACGATCGGGTACATGTCCTCGCTGGTGGCGGCGATCAGTGGCCACAGGTACTGGTTCCAGCCGTAGATGAACTGGATCACGAACAGCGCCGCGATGCTGGTGATCGACAGCGGCAGCAGGATGTTGAAGAAGAAGCGCATCGGCCCTGCGCCGTCCACCCGCGCGGCCTCGACCAGCTCGTCGGGCACGGTCAGGAAGAACTGGCGGAACAGAAAGGTGGCCGTGGCGGATGCGATCAGCGGGACCGAGAGGCCGGCGTAGGTGTTGATCATCTTCAGGTCGGCGACCACCTGGTAGGTCGGGCCGATGCGCACTTCCACCGGCAGCATCAGCGTGATGAAGATCAGCCAGAAGCACAGGTTGCGGAACGGAAAGCGGAAATACACGATCGCGAAGGCCGACAGCAGCGAGATGAAGATCTTGCCGAAGGTGATGATGAAGGTGATGACGAAGCTCACCCAGATCATCCGCGCCACCGAGCCGCCGCCGCTGGTGCGGCCGCCGCCGGTCAGCGCTGCGTGGTAGCTGCCCCAGAAGTTGCCGCCTGGCCGCAGCGGCATCGGCACCTGGATGATCTCCTGCGCCGTGTGGGTGGACGCGATGAAGGCGAGGTAGATCGGAAAGGCGATCAACAGCACGCCGACGATCATCACCGCATGCGCCAGGATGCTGAGGGCGGGGCGGCGCTCAACCATGCGGGCGCTCCGGCACAGGAATGGAAGAAGACATCAGTAGTGGACTTTCTTCTCGACGTAGCGGAACTGGATGACGGTCAGGCCGATGACGATGGCCATCAGCACCACGGACTGCGCGGCGGCACTGCCGAAATCCATGCCCCGGAAGCCGTCGAAATACACGCGGTAGACCAGGATGGCGGTTTCCTTGCCGGGGCCGCCCTGCGTCACGGCGTCGATGATCGCGAAGGTGTCGAAGAAGGCGTACACCATGTTGATCACGAACAGGAAGAAGGTGGTCGGCGACAGGAGCGGCAGCTGGATGCTCCAGAAGCGGCGCAGCGGGCGCGCGCCGTCGATGGCCGCGGCCTCGATCAGCGACTTGGGTATCGACTGCAGGCCCGCGAGGAAGAACAGGAAGTTGTAGGAGATCTGCTTCCAGATCGCGGCCATCACCACCAGTGCCATCGCATCGTTGGCATTCAGCAGATGGTTCCAGCTGATGCCCATCTGGTGCAGCCAGTACGCGACCACGCCCAGCGAGGACGAGAACATGAAGGTGAACAGCACGCCCGTGACCACCGGCGCCACGGCGTACGGCAGAATCAGGATGGTCTTGTAGAAGGTCGCGCCGCGCACGATGCGGTCGGCGAAGATGGCCAGCAGCAGCGCGATGGCCAGCCCGAGCACCGCCACCAGCACCGAGAAGATCAGCGTGGTCTTGAACGAGGCCACGTAGGTCTCGTCGGCGAACAGCGCCTTGAAGTTGTCCAGCCCGACCCAGGTGATCGACGAGCCGAACGCGTCCTGCTGCTGGACCGACTGGATCAGCGCCTGCACCGCGGGCCAGAAGAAGAAAACGCCGACGACGATCAACTGCGGTGCGATCAGCACCCAGGGCAGCCAGGAGGAGCGGAAGAGAACGCGTTTTTCCATGGGGGAACCGTTTCGGGCGGATATCGGGCTGCCGTGCGTCCGGCCCGCCGGCACCGCACCCCGTGCGCGGGATGCGCGCCGGGTGCAAGGTACCGTCCGATTATTTGTTCGCTGCCTGGAACTTGGCCAGCAGTTCGTTGCCGCGCTTCACGCCGCTGTCCAGCGCTTCCTTTGGCGTCTTCTTGCCGGACCAGATCTGTTCCGTTTCCTCGTCCAGGATGGCGCGGATCTGCGGGAAGTTGCCGAGGCGCACGCCGCGCGACTTGGCCGTGGTCTTGCGGATCATCTGGTTCACGGCGACGTCGGTGCCGGGGTTCTGCTTGTAGAAGCCCGACTTCTCCGTCAGCTCGAAGGCCGCGGTCGTGATCGGCAGGTAGCCGGTGCGCATGTGGCTGTCGGACTGCACTTTCGGATCCGACAGGTACTGGAAGAACTTCGCGACGCCCTTGTAGTGGTCGGCGTTCTTGCCGGTCATGACCCAGAGGCTGGCGCCGCCGACGATGGTGTTCTGCGGTGCACCCTTCACATCAGGGTAGTAGGGCAGGGCGGACTCGGCGAACTGGAACTTGGCGTCCTTCTTGATCGCGGCATAGCTGCCCGACGAACCGATGAACATCGCGCATTCACCCGAAGTGAAGGACGAGGTCGGCTTGCTGGCACGGCCTTGATAGACGAAGGTGCCTTCCTTGGACATCTTCGCCAGGTTCTCGAAATGGCGCACGTGCAGCGGCGAGTTGAATTCGAGCCGCGCATCCAGGCCGTCGAAGCCGTTGTTCTTGGTGGCATAGGACACGTTGTGCCAGGTCGAGAAGCTCTCGAGCTGGGCCCAGGTCATCCATGAAGTCGTGAACGGGCACTTGTTGCCCGCGGCCTTGAGCTTGGTCGCATCGGCGAAGACGTCCGGCCAGGTCACGGGCGCCTTCTCGGGATCGAGGCCGGCGGCCTTGAACGCATCCTTGTTGTAGTAGAAGACGGTGGTCGAGCTGTTGAACGGGAACGACATCATCTGGCCGTTCGGTGCCGTGTAGTAGCCGGCCACGGCGGGAATGTAGCTCTTGGGATCGAAGGGAACGCCGGCCTCCTTCATGAGCTCGGCGACGGGCTTGACCACGCCCTTGGAGTACATCATCGTGGCCGTGCCGACCTCGTAGACCTGCAGGATGTCCGGTGCGTTGCCGGCGCGGAAGGCGGCGATGCCGGCGGCCAGCGACTGGTCGTACTCGCCCTTGTACGTGGGAACGACCTTGTATTCCTTCTGGCTCTCGTTGAACCCCTTGGCCAGATCATTGACCCAGTCGTTGAGCCCGCCGTCCATCGAATGCCACCACTGGATCTCGGTCTGGGCCTGGGCCGGAATGGCCAGCGTGCCGAACAGGGCCACGGCCGAGGCCAGGGCGAGCGTTTTGAATCGCATGAAGACTCCTCAGGGGGAAAAGAAAGCGTGAATGCTAGGTCGCACGTATGACACGGCGGCGTCACATTTGTGCATTCTTGGCTTCGGTCGAGGAAGGCTCCAACGGGGGAAACCCTTTTTGTGGGCATCGCCCCACGGCCTGCTTGCTGCGTTGCACCATGCTAGCATCGCGCTCCTTTTTTCGGCCTCTGCTCCATGCGTCCGGGCGGGGCTTGCAGGACGCGTATGAGCAAGACTTCTCTCGACAAAAGCAAGATCAGGTTCCTTCTGCTCGAAGGCATTCATCCCTCGGCGGTCGAGGTGTTGAAGGACGCGGGCTACACCCACGTCGAGACCGTGTCGGGCGCGTTGCCCGATGCCGAGCTCAAGGCGCGCATCGCCGATGTGCATTTCATCGGCATCCGCTCGCGCACGCAATTGACCGCCGAGGTGTTCGCCGCCGCGCACAAGCTGGTGGCGGTGGGGTGCTTCTGCATCGGCACCAACCAGGTCGATCTCGATGCGGCGCGCGAGCACGGCGTGGCCGTCTTCAACGCACCCTATTCCAACACCCGGTCCGTGGCCGAACTCGTGCTGGCGGAGGCGATCCTGCTCTTGCGCGGCGTGCCCGAGAAGAGTGCCGTCGCGCACCGCGGCGGCTGGCTCAAGTCGGCCGACAACGCCTTCGAGATCCGCGGCAAGACGCTCGGCATCGTCGGCTACGGCTCCATCGGCGCGCAGCTGTCGGTGCTGGCCGAGGCGCTCGGGATGCACGTGGCCTTCTTCGACGTCGTGGCCAAGCTGCCGCTGGGCAATGCGCGCCAGGTGCGCCTCCTGCCCGACCTGCTCGCGCAGAGCGACATCGTGAGCCTGCACGTGCCCGAGACCCAGGCCACGCAGTGGATGATCGGCGCGCCCGAGATCGCGGCGATGAAGCCCGGCGCCATCCTGATCAACGCATCGCGCGGCACCGTGGTCGATATCGAGCCGCTGGCCGAGGCGCTGAAGCAGAAGAAGCTGCTGGGCGCCGCGATCGACGTCTTCCCGACCGAGCCGCGCAGCAACAAGGAAGAGTTCCAGTCGCCGCTGCGCGGGCTCGACAACGTGATCCTTACGCCGCACATCGGCGGCTCGACCATGGAGGCGCAGGCCAACATCGGCCTGGAGGTAGCCGAGAAGCTGGTGAAGTACAGCGACAACGGCACCTCGACCTCGTCGGTGAATTTCCCCGAGGTCGCATTGCCCTCCCATCCGGGCAAGCACCGCATCCTGCACGTTCATCGCAACGTGCCGGGCGTGCTGTCGGAGATCAACCGGATCTTCTCGGACAACCGCATCAACATCGCCTCGCAATTCCTGCAGACCAACGAGAAGGTGGGCTATGTGGTGACGGACATCGATGCGGCGTCGTCCGATCTCGCGCTCGAAAAACTCGCCAGCGTGCCGGGCACCATCCGCAGTCGGGTCTTGTTCTAGGCAGCGCCGCCATCAGTCAGTGGTGACTTAAAATCCCATCCCCTGGTTCATGGGCGCGCAGCGCCCGACCGAGGCCACTCCCCGATGAATGCACCGACCGCGTTGACGGCGTTGTTGTCGCAGGCCGCAGAGCCCGCGCGATTGCGTGAGATCCCCTACAACTACACCAGCTTCTCCGATCGCGAGATCGTGATCCGCCTGTTGGGCGAACGCGGCTGGGAACTGCTGCAGACCTTGCGCGCGGAGCGCCGCACCGGCCGCTCCGCGCGCATGCTCTACGAGGTGCTGGGCGACATCTGGGTGGTGCAGCGCAATCCCTACCTGGTCGACGACCTGCTCGACAACCCGCGCCGCCGCGGCCAGCTGGTCGATGCGCTCAACCACCGGCTGGGCGAGGTGCAGAAGCGCCGCACGCCCGACAGCGACGCGCAGCGCGACCTGCTGGTCGGCGAGCTGACCACGCTGGTGTCGCAGGCCGTGCTGGCCTTCGACACCACGTTCCGCGATGTCGCCGCGCTGCGGCGCAAGACCACGCGCCAGCTGCGCCGCGTCACGGCCAAGGACAACATCAAGTTCGACGGCCTGTCGCGCGTCTCGCACGTGACGGATGCGACCGACTGGCGCGTCGAATACCCCTTCGTCGTGCTCACGCCCGACACCGAGGCCGAGATGGCCGGGCTGGTCAAGGGCTGCATCGAGCTCGGCCTGACCATCATTCCGCGCGGCGGCGGCACCGGCTACACCGGCGGCGCGATCCCGCTGACCTGGAACAGCGCGGTCATCAACACCGAGAAGCTCGAGGCGATGACCGAGGTCGAGACGATGTCGCTGCCCGGCCTGGATGCGCCGGTGCCCACGATCTGGACGGAAGCCGGCGTGGTCACCCAGCGCGTGGCCGACGCGGCCGAGCGCGCGGGCTTCGTGTTCGCGGTCGACCCGACCTCGGCCGAGGCCTCCTGCATCGGCGGCAACGTCGCGATGAACGCCGGCGGCAAGAAGGCCGTGCTGTGGGGCACGGCGCTCGACAACCTGGTCTCGTGGCGCATGGTCACGCCGGAGGCCGAATGGCTCGAAGTCACGCGCATCGGCCACAACCTCGGCAAGATCCACGATGCCGAAAGCGCGGTCTTCGAGCTGCAGTATTTCGCTGCCGACGGCCGCACGCGGCTGCGCAGCGAACGCCTCGAGATCCCGGGGCGCACCTTTCGCAAGGAGGGCCTCGGCAAGGACGTCACCGACAAGTTCCTCTCCGGCCTGCCGGGCATTCAGAAGGAAGGCTGCGACGGCCTGATCACCAGCGCGCGCTGGGTGGTGCACCGCATGCCGGCGCATACGCGCACGGTCTGCCTCGAGTTCTTCGGCAATGCGAAGGACGCGGTACCGAGCATCGTCGAGATCAAGGACTTCATGTTCGCCGAACAGAAACGTTCGGGCGTGCTGTTGGCCGGCCTCGAGCACCTGGACGATCGCTACCTGAAGGCGGTCGGCTATGCGACCAAGTCGAAGAAGCACGGCGGCCTGCCGAAGATGGTGCTGTTCGGCGACCTCGCGGGCGACGATGCCGACGCGGTGGCGCGCGTGACCTCGGAGGTCGTGCGCATCGCCAACTCGCGCAGCGGCGAAGGCTTCATCGCGATCAGCGCCGACGCGCGCAAGAAGTTCTGGCTCGACCGCAAGCGCACGGCCGCGATCAGCAAGCACACCAACGCCTTCAAGATCAACGAGGACGTGGTGATCCCGCTGCCGCGCATGGCCGAATATTCCGATGGCATCGAGCGCATCAACATCGAGCTCTCGCTGGCCAACAAGCTCGCGCTCGCCGACGCGCTCGAAGCCTTCTTCTCGCGCGGCAATCTGCCGCTGGGCAAGAGCGACGATGCGCACGACATTCCCTCGGCCGAGCTGCTGGAGGACCGCGTCGCGCAGGCGATCGCGCTGGTGCGCGAAGTGCGCACGCTCTGGCGCGGCTGGCTCGACCAGGTCGAGCCGCTGTTTGCGCAGTTGCAGGACCATTCGCTGCGTGCGAGCTGGAAGACGCAGATCCGCACGCCGCTTTCGGCCATCTTCAGCGGTGCCGAGTTCGCGCCGATCCTGGCCGAGTGCAATGCGATCCACCAGCGCGTGCTCAAGGGGCGCGTCTGGATCGCGCTGCACATGCACGCGGGCGACGGCAACGTGCACACCAACATCCCGGTCAACAGCGACAACTACGAGATGCTGCAGACCGCGCACGCGGCGGTCGCGCGCATCATGGTGCTGGCGCGCAGCCTCGACGGCGTGATCTCGGGCGAGCACGGCATCGGCATCACCAAGCTCGAGTTCCTGAGCGACGAGGAACTGCAGCCCTTCACCGACTACAAGCAGCGCGTCGATCCCGAAGGCCGCTTCAACAAGGGCAAGCTGCTGCGCGGCTCGGAACATGCTTCGCGGGACGGGCGCTCGCTGCACGCCGATCTCACCAACGCCTACACGCCGAGCTTCGGGCTGATGGGCCACGAGTCGATCATCATGCAGCAGAGCGACATCGGCGCCATCGCCGACAGCGTCAAGGACTGCCTGCGCTGCGGCAAGTGCAAGCCGGTGTGCGCGACGCATGTGCCGCGCGCCAACCTGCTCTATTCGCCGCGCAACAAGATCCTCGCGACCTCGCTGCTGGTGGAGGCTTTTCTGTACGAAGAGCAGACCCGGCGCGGCATCAGCATCCGGCACTGGGAAGAGTTCGAGGACGTGGCCGACCACTGCACCGTGTGCCACAAGTGCCTGTCGCCTTGCCCGGTCGATATCGACTTCGGCGACGTCTCGATGAACATGCGCAACCTGCTGCGCAAGATGGGTCAGAAGTCCTTCCGACCCGGCAACGCGGCGGCGATGTTCTTCCTCAACGCGACGAACCCGCAGACCATCAAGGCGATGCGCGTCGGCATGGTCGGCATCGGCTTCAAGGCGCAGCGCCTGGCCAACGACCTGCTGCGCGGCCTTGCGAAGAAGCAGACCGCGGCGCCGCCGGCCACGCTCGGGCCGGCGCCGGTCAAGGAACAGGTGATCCACTTCATCAACAAGAAGATGCCAGGCGGGCTGCCCAAGCAGACGGCGCGCGCGCTGCTCGACATCGAGGATGCCGACTACGTGCCGATCATCCGCAACCCGCGGGCGACCACGCCCGAGACCGAGGCGGTGTTCTACTTTCCCGGCTGCGGATCGGAGCGGCTCTTCTCGCAGGTCGGGCTGGCGACGCAGGCGATGCTCTGGCATGCCGGCGTGCAGACGGTGCTGCCGCCGGGCTATCTGTGCTGCGGCTATCCGCAGCGCGGCAGCGGCCAATTCGACAAGGCCGAGAAGATGATCACCGACAACCGGGTGCTCTTCCACCGCGTCGCCAACACGCTCAACTACCTGGACATCAAGACCGTCGTGGTGAGCTGCGGCACCTGCTACGACCAACTGCAGGGTTACCAGTTCGACAAGATCTTCCCGGGCTGCCGGATCATCGACATCCACGAGTATTTGCTCGAGAAGGGCATCACGCTCGGTGACATGGGCGGCGGTGGCTATCTCTATCACGATCCCTGCCACACGCCGATGAAGCTGCAGGACCCGATGAAGACCGTCAAGGCGCTGGTCGGCGACAACGTGCTCAAGAACGACCGCTGCTGCGGCGAATCGGGCACGCTCGGCGTGACGCGTCCCGACATCTCGACGCAGATCCGCTTCCGCAAGGAGGAGGAACTGCGCAAGGGCGAAGCCGCCTTGCGCGACGGCGGCCAGCTCGCGCCGACGGACAACGTCAAGATCCTCACCAGCTGCCCGAGCTGCCTGCAGGGCCTGAGCCGCTACGGCAACGACCTGAGCAACGGCCTGCTCGAAGCCGACTACATCGTGGTCGAGATGGCGCGCAAGATCCTCGGCGAGGACTGGATGCCCGAGTACGTGGCGGCGGCCAACCAGGGCGGGATCGAAAGGGTGCTGGTATGAGCATGGTGCGCGTGATCGGCTGTCCGCTGTGCGACGGGACCGGTGGCCGGCTGATCTTCGATGCGCCGAAGTTCCGTGTGATCCACGTGGTCGAGGACGGCTTTCCGGCCTTCTACCGCGTGGTATGGAAGGCCCATGTGGCCGAGTGGTCCGACCTGGACGCAGAGGACCGCGCGCTGTGCATGGAGGCGGTGGCGATCGTCGAGCAAAGCCAGCGCGATGCGCTCGCGCCGACCAAGATGAACCTCGCCGCGCTCGGCAACATGACACCGCATCTGCATTGGCACGTGATCGCGCGCTTCGATTGGGATCCGCGCTTCCCGGGCTCGGTCTGGGCCGAAGTGCAGCGCGAACGCGACCCCGTGCGCGAAGCGGCCATCGAGGCCCGGCTGCCGGCCCTGGAAAGCGAGATGGTCCGCCGCCTGGCGGCAAGGAGTTTCTGATGGCAGGTTTGCAAGCGGGCGCACCGACGCCTCAATCGATCACCGTGCACAACAAGTCACGCGTGCTGGAAGTCGGCTTTTCCGACGGCGCGAGCTTTCGCATCCCCTTCGAGCTGATGCGCATCTATTCGCCCTCGGCCGAAGTCCAGGGCCACGGCCCGGGCCAGGAAGTGCTGCAGACCGGCAAGCGCAACGTCGGCCTGCTGGCGCTGGAGCCGGTCGGCAACTACGCCGTGCAGCCGAGCTTCAGCGACGGCCACGACACCGGCATCTTCTCGTGGGATCTGCTGTACGAACTCGGCGCGAAGCAGGACGAACTGTGGGCCGCCTACGAGCGCCGGCTCGCGGCCGCCGGCATCGACCGCGATGCGCCGATGCCCGACAAAGGCGGCCACGCCTGCGGCAGCCACTGAGCGCCGAACGCAAGGAATGACCGGTGTCCCCGCGGGGTCGTCGGTCGAATATGAACGCTTCCGGCCTAACATCGGAAGCATGAGTTCCACCCATTTCGGTTTCGAGTCGGTCGAAGAGAGCGACAAGGCGCGGCGCGTTCGCGGTGTTTTCGATTCGGTCGCGACGCGCTACGACCTCATGAACGACCTGATGTCGATGGGGCTGCACCGCGCCTGGAAGGCCTACACGGTCATGGTCGCCAACGTGGGCGAGGGCTCGAAGGTGCTCGACATCGCGGGCGGCACCGGCGACCTGGCGCTTGCCTTCGCGAAGAAGGTCGGCGCCAGCGGCGAGGTGGTCCACACCGACATCAACGAGGCCATGCTGCGCACCGGCCGCGATCGGCTGCTCGACGCCGGCGTGTCCCTGCCCACGCTGGTGTGCGATGCCGAGAAGCTGCCCTTCGCGGACGAGCACTTCGATGTCGTGACGGTCGCCTTCGGTCTGCGCAACATGACCCACAAGGACATGGCGCTGAAGGAAATGAATCGCGTGCTCAAGCCGCGCGGCAAGCTGCTGGTGCTCGAATTCTCGAAGGTCGCCAAGCCGCTGCAGAAGGTCTACGACTGGTATTCGTTCAACGTGCTGCCGCGCCTGGGCAAGGCGGTCGCGGGCGACGATGCCAGCTACCGCTATCTGGCCGAATCGATCCGCATGCATCCTGCACAGGAGGAACTCAAGACCCTCATGAAGGAGGGCGGTTTCGGCCATGTGGACTATCACAACATGACCGGCGGCGTCGTCGCCCTGCATGTTGGAATCAAGTGTTGATATGGAAGTCGCTGGTCGTACAAGAGGAGACGTCATGAAGAATCTCGGTTCCGTGTTGCTGGTGTGCGCATTGGCTGTCGTGAGCATCGATGCCGATGCGGCCCGCATGGGCGGAGGCCGATCCTTCGGCAAGCAGTCCGGCAACGTGACGCAGCGCCAGGCGACGCCGCCCGCGCCGGCGGTGGCGCCCGGCGCGCCCGCCCAGAACGCGAACAATGCAGCGGCCGCGAAGCCCGCGCCTGCTGCACCCGCACCCGCCGCGGCGCCCAAGCGCCCCTGGGCCGGCATCCTCGGCGGCGTGGCCGCAGGGCTGGGCCTTGCGTGGCTCGCGCATTCGCTCGGGCTCGGTGCCGGCTTCGGCAACATCCTGTTGATCGCGCTGCTCGCGCTGGTGGCCATGGCGCTCTGGCGCATGTTCGCCGCGCGCTCGCGACCGAACGGCGCGGCCGGCAACACGCCCTTCGCCTTCCAGGGCGCCGGCAATCCGGCCAACGCGACCGCGCCTGCGCAGTACAGTCCCCACAACGTGGGCAACGATGCGTCGGCCCGGCCCTGGGAGCGCAACACCGCGGTCTTCGACAACAGCCCGGGGCTGCTGACCGACACCAGCGATCGCAGCGGTTCGTCGATGGCCGGTGCTGCCGCGGCGGGCGGCAGCCTGATCGGCTCCGCGCTCGCGGGATCGCAATCGTGGGGCATCCCCGCGGGCTTCGATGCCGACGGCTTCCTCGCCGCCGCCAAGCGCAACTTCGTGACGCTGCAGGACGCCTGGGACCGCGCCGACATCGGCATGCTGCGCTCGATGATGACGGACGGCATGGTCGGCGAGATCCGCCAGCAGCTGGCCGAACGCGAGACCCACACCGGCGGCCAGCCGAACAAGACCGAGGTCGTCATGCTCGACGCCCAGCTGCTCGGCATCGAGGAGTTGCCCGATGCCTACATGGCGAGCGTCGAGTTCTCCGGCATGATCCGCGAGGATCTGTCCTCCGGTCCGAGCCCGTTCCGCGAGGTCTGGAACATGACCAAGCCGACGAGCGGTACGAGCGGTTGGCTGGTCGCGGGCGTTCAGGCATTGCAGTAGGACCACCCCCAGGCTTGCCCACTTCGTGTGGCCGCCCGCCCCCTTGCAGGGGGCGCTGCCGGCGGACCGGCGAAGCCGGATCCGCGGCAGCCCACGAAGGGGCGCGCTGCGCGCAGCCGGCTGCATGAGGCCGGGAGCGAGCGTGATAATCGGGACATGGTCAAACCATCGTCCCCCTTCGCGTTCATCGACGATCTCTTCAACCGCGTCGGCAGCCGTCTGCAGCCACCGGCCTGGGCGGTCCATGAGATCCGGCACCGGGCGGTGCTGTTCCTCAATCACGTGCTGCAGCAGGAGCCCGAAGCCCAGCAGCGACTCACGCGGCAGCAAGGCCGTGTGGTGAAGTTCGAATGGCGTTTCGTGACGATGCAGCTCGTGGCCACGCCGGCCGGGCTGCTCGACCTGGCGCCCGAGGGCGCCGTTTCCGAACTCACGCTGACCGTGACCGAGGAATCCCCTTTCGGCCTGGCACGCGCCGCATTCCGCGGCGAGAAGCCGGCGGTGCGCGTCGAGGGCGATGTGCAGCTCGCGGCCGAGGTCAACTGGCTGGTCGACCACGTGCGCTGGGATGTCGAGGACGATCTCGCGCGCGCCATCGGCGACGTGCCGGCGCACACGCTGGCCACCGGCGCGCGACGCGTGGCGGGCGCGCTGCGGCAGTTCGTCGGCGAGCGCAGCGGACGGGCCGGCGGCACCGCAGGCGCCGAATGAGGCGCGTCTTCCGCGGCGCCGTCATCGTCTGGGTCGCGCTGCGCTACGGCCTCGACGAACTGGTCCTCACGAGCTTCCAGAAGCCGTGGCTGCGCGTGGTGGCGCGGATCGTTTCGGTCGGCCGCAACCTCGACGCGCCGCGCGGCCAGCGCCTGCGCGAGGCGCTGGAGCGGCTGGGGCCGATCTTCGTCAAGTTCGGCCAGGTGCTGTCGACCCGGCGCGATCTGCTGCCGCCCGACATCGCCGACGAACTGGCCTGGCTGCAGGACCGGGTGCCGCCCTTCGACTCGAAGATCGCGATCGCGACCATCGAGCGCGCCTTCCGCCGGCCGGTCGGCGACATCTTCGTGCAGTTCGACGAGACGCCGGTGGCCAGTGCGTCGATCGCCCAGGTGCACTTCGCGACCGTGCGAACGAGCGACGGCACGGTGCGCGAAGCGGCCGTCAAGGTGCTGCGGCCGGGCATGCGCGAGGTGATCGAGAAGGACCTCGAGCTGATGGCCATGATGGCCGGCTGGGTCGAAGGGCTCTCGGCCGACGGCAAGCGGCTGAAGCCGCGCGAGGTGGTGGCCGAGTTCGACAAGTACCTGCACGACGAGCTCGATCTCGTGCGCGAGGCCGCCAATGCCGCGCAGCTGCGCCGCAACATGACCCAGCTCGAGCTGGTGCTGATCCCGGAGATGTTCTGGGATTTCTGCCATCCGGAAGTGATCGTGATGGAGCGCATGAAGGGCGTGCCGATCGCGCAGCTCGACCGCCTGCGCGCCGCCGGCGTCGACATCCCGAAGCTGGCGCGCGACGGCGTCACGATCTTCTTCACGCAGGTGTTCCGCGACGGCTTCTTCCATGCCGACATGCACCCCGGCAACATCCAGGTGAGCCTGGATCCGCAGACCTTCGGGCGCTACATCTCGCTCGACTTCGGGATCATCGGCACGCTGACCGAGTCGGACAAGGAGTACCTGGCGCAGAACTTCGTGGCCTTCTTTCGGCGCGACTACAAGCGCGTCGCCGAGCTGCATCTCGAGAGCGGCTGGGTGCCCGAGGGCACGCGCATCGACGAGCTCGAGGGGGCGATCCGCACGGTGTGCGAGCCTTACTTCGATCGCCCGCTCAAGGAGATCTCGCTCGGCATGGTGCTGATGCGGCTGTTCCAGACCTCGCGCCGCTTCCACGTCGAGATCCAGCCGCAGCTGGTGCTGCTGCAGAAGACGCTGCTCAACATCGAAGGGCTCGGGCGCCAGATCGATCCCGAGCTCGACCTCTGGCACACGGCCAAGCCTTTCCTCGAGAAGTGGATGACCGACCAGATTGGCCCGCACAAGCTGTTCGAGCAGCTGCGCGCCGAGGCGCCGCGCTACGCGAAGCTGCTGCCGCAGCTGCCGCGCCTCCTGCACGATTTCCTGGAAAATCGCCCCGCCGACCACCGCCGGGAACTGCTGGAGCTGCTGGCTGCGCAGAAGCGGACCAACCGCCTGCTGCAGACCATCATCTACTGCGGCGTCGGCTTCGTCCTGGGGTTGTTGGCGATGCAATTGCTGGTGCGCGTGCGCTTGTTCTAGAAGGCCTGAACTTTGCGTGCGCGGCCGTGTCTGTCGCTCGCTTCGTTGCTCAATTCTTTCCGGAGGTTCGTTCCATGAAATCGATGTTGCTGCGCCCCGCGCGGATCCTGTGGGCTCTGGCCCTGGGCGCTGCCGTGCTGGGCGCTCCCGTCCATGCGCAAGAGGAGAAGGTCCTCAACATCTACAACTGGGGCGACTACATCGCCGACGACACGGTCGCGAACTTCGAGAAGGAAACCGGCATCAAGGTCCGCTATGACCTGTTCGACAGCAACGAGGCGCTGCATGCCAAGCTGGTGGCCGGCATGAGCGGCTACGACATCGTCGTGCCGGGCTCCCACTTCGCCAAGATGCAGATCCAGGCCGGCCTGCTGCAGAAGCTGGACAAGTCCAGGATCCCCAACCTCGCCAATCTCGATCCGGCGATCCAGGCCCAACTGGCCAAGATGGACCCGGGCAACGACTACATCGTCGACTGGCTCTGGGGCTACACGACGGTGGGTATCAACGCCGACAAGGTGAAGAAGGCGCTCGGCAGCATGCCGATGCCGGACAACGCCTGGGACCTGGTGTTCAAGCCCGAGTACGCGTCGAAGCTCAAGGGCTGCGGCGTGTCCTTCCTCGACACCGCGTCGGAGATTTTGCCGATCGCGCTCAAGTACATCGGCAAGGATCCGCGCAGCAAGGACCCGGCCGACTACAAGGCCGCGGGCGACATGCTGAAGGCCGTGCGGCCCGACGTGACGCGTTTCTCCGGCTCCGGCTCCGACTACATCGACCAGATGGCCAAGGGCCAGCTGTGCGCGGTGATCGGCTGGTCGGGCGACATCATGATCGCCAAGGACAAGTCGACCAAGGCGAAGAATCCGCAGAACCTCGAGGTGCTGCTGCCCAAGATGGGCGGCCTGCTGTTCTTCGACACGATGGCGATCCCCAAGGACGCCAAGCATCCGGAGAACGCGTACAAGTGGATCAACTACATCCTGCGCCCGGAGGTGCATGCGTCGCTCACCAACAAGGTGTTCTACGCGAACCCCAACAAGGCAGCGATGAAGTTCGTCAATCCGGTGCTGGCCAAGGACAAGGCCGTGTTCCCCGATGCGGCCGCGCTCGCGACGATGATTCCGCCCGACACGCCGGACCAGGCCACGCTGCGGCTGGTGACGCGCACCTTCACCAACTTCAAGGCCAATCGCTGACAGGGTGCGTATGAATGCTTCCGGGGCGCCAGGCGCCTTCCTGCGCATCGAGGCCGTCACCAAGGACTTCGGCGATTTCCGCGCGGTGGACCAGGTCAGCCTGGACGTCGCGCGCGGCGAGATCTTCGCGCTGCTCGGCTCTTCGGGCTGCGGCAAGAGCACGCTGCTGCGGATCCTCGCCGGCTTCGAGGCGCCGTCGTCGGGACGGGTGGTGCTCGACGGCGTCGATCTCGCGGGCCGGCCGCCCTACGAGCGGCCGGTCAACATGATGTTCCAGTCGTACGCGCTGTTTCCGCACCTGACGGTCCGGGACAACATCGCCTTCGGCCTGCGTCGCGACAAGCTGCCCAAGGCCGAGATCGCGGCGCGCGTCGACGAGATGCTGCGCCTGGTGCAGCTCACGGCGCTGGCCGGGCGCAAGCCGCATCAGCTCTCCGGCGGCCAGCAGCAGCGCGTGGCGCTGGCGCGCAGCCTGGCCAAGCGGCCGCAATTGCTGCTGCTCGACGAGCCGCTCGGCGCGCTCGACAAGAAGCTGCGCGAGGCGACGCAGATCGAACTGGTCAACATCATCCGGCAGGTCGGCGTGACCTGCGTGCTGGTGACCCACGACCAGGAGGAGGCCATGACCATGGCCTCGCGCATGGCGGTGATGAGCGAAGGCCGCTTCCTGCAGGTCGGCAGTCCGGCCGACGTCTACGAGACGCCTGCGACGCGCTTCGTTGCCGACTTCATCGGCAACGTCAACCTGATGGATGGCGTGATCGAGACCGACGAGGCCGACCACGTCGACATCCGCTGCGCCGACGTGCTGCACCGTGTCGGCCACGGGATCACCGGCTACCAGGGGCAGACCGTCACCGTCGCGGTGCGGCCCGAGAAGATCCACCTCTGCGCAAGCGAGCCTGAGGACGATCACAACAAGGCCCGCGGCGTGGTCCGGGCCTCGTCGTATTTCGGGGTCTACACGGTCTACCACCTCGAGCTGGCCAGCGGTGCCGCGCTCAAGGTCAATGTCGAGAACGAAACCCGGCACCGCGAGGGCGTCCCCGTCGAAGGCGACGCCGTCTGGGCCCATTGGCTGCCGACCTCGCAGGTCGTGCTCACGCAGTAGGACGGGCGGCATGGACAGGTCCGATGCCCTCGGGCGTTCCGCGCAGGCTGACGGCAAGCCCGCCTTCGTGCGGGGCCGCAGCCTCGTGATCGGTGCGCCCACGTTGTGGCTGCTGGTTTTTTTCCTGCTGCCCTTCTTGATCGTGCTGCGCATCAGCTTCGCGGAAATGGACGGCGCCCGGGTGAGCGACCTGCTCAGCTTCGCGAACCAGCAGTTCTCGCTGACGCTGAAGCTGCAGAATTACGCCACGCTGCTGCAGGACGACCTCTACGTGGCGACCTACGGGCATTCGCTGCTCTATGCGGGTGTCACCACCGTGATCTGCCTGCTCATCGGCTATCCCTTCGCCTACTTCATGGCGCGTGCGTCCGCGGCCCGGCAGCCGCTGCTGCTGATGGGCGTGATGCTGCCGTTCTGGACCAGCTTCCTGCTGCGCGTCTACGCGTGGAAAGGCTTGCTGGACGCCGACACCGGCTGGGTCGGCCGTTTCCTTGCGTACATCCATGCCGACAGCCTGCTGCTGCCGCTGGGCCTGATCTCCTCGCCCGGCCAGTTCATGTACAGCCCTTTCTCGCTCGTGCTGGGCATGGTCTACACCTACCTGCCCTTCATGGTGCTGCCGCTCTACGGCACGCTGTCCAAGATGGACCTGCAATTGCTGGAGGCCGCGCAGGACCTGGGCGCGACGGCTTGGCAGGCCTTCTGGCGCGTGACCGTGCCGCTGTCGCGCAGCGGGATCGTCGCCGGCGCGATGCTGGTCTTCATTCCCTGCGTCGGCGAGTACGTCATTCCCGAATTGCTGGGCGGCCCCGAGACGCTGATGATCGGCCGCGTGCTGTGGGACGAGTTCTTCTCCAACAACGACTGGCCGATGGCGTCCAGCGTGGCCGTGGTCATGGTGCTGCTGATCATCGTGCCACTGGCGCTCTTCAACAACGCCCAGGCCAGGGCGGCGCGCGGATGATCGCGACACCCGCCGCGCGCTGGACCGGCCGCATCTGGCTGCTGCTGGGCTTCGGGTTCCTCTACCTGCCGATCGTCGCGCTGATCGTCTTCAGCGTCACCGATTCGCCGGTGCCCAACGTGTGGGCGGGCTTCAGCCTGCGCTGGTACCACAAGCTGGCCGGCGACGAGGAGATCCGCGACGGCCTGTTCCTCTCGCTGCGCATCGCCGCCGCCACCGCGACCGGCGCCATCGTGCTGGGCACGCTGGCAGCCTTCACGCTGGAGCGCTTTCCGCGCTTCCGGGGCCGCACGATGTTCTCGGGCATGGTCAGCGCGCCGCTCGTGATGCCCGAGGTCATCGTCGGACTGTCGTTGCTGCTGATGCTGGTCTCGGTCCAGCGCACCTTCGGTTTTCCCGAGCGCGGCCTGGTCACGATCTGGTTCGGCCACCTGCTGGTGGGCATGGCCTATGCCACGGTGGTGATCAGCGCCCGGCTGCGCGACCTCAATCCGCAGTTCGAGGAGGCGGCCCAGGATCTGGGCGCGCGCCCGCTGCAGGTGTTCTGGCTCGTGACCCTGCCGATGATCGCCGAGTCGCTGATGGCGGCCTGGCTCCTGACCTTCACGCTGTCGCTCGACGACGTGGTGATGTCCGCCTTCCTCTCGGGGCCGGGCTCGACGACGCTGCCGCTGGTGATCTTCTCGCGCGCCCGCCTGGGGCTGGACCCGACGGTCAATGCGCTGGCCACCGTCGTGATCGCGCTGGTGGCGGTGTTCGTCGTCGTGTCGAGCTACCTGCTCGCCGCCCGGGAGCGCCGCCGTTACAAGGAAGGGCGGGCCGCGGTCCGGGGGGCTGCGCGCTTATAATCGAGGGCTTTGCGAGCGGCCGCCGGCTGCTCCATACCCACCCCCCGAATCCATGCCCATTTACGCCTACAAGTGCGGCGCCTGCGGCTTTGCCAAGGACGCGCTGCAGAAATTGTCCGACGCGCCGCTCACGGAATGCCCGTCTTGCGGCGCGAGCGCGTTCAGCAAACAGCTCACGGCCGCCGGCTTCCAGCTCAAGGGCTCCGGCTGGTACGTGACCGACTTTCGCGACGGCGGCGGGAAGAAGGGCGGCGAGAAGAACGGTGACCAGGCCGGCAACAAGGGCGCCGAACCCGCAGCCGCACCGGCTGCAACGGCCGACGGCGCCGCTGCCAAGCCCGCGGAAACCGCGGCAAAGTCACCTGCACCGGCCCCCGCACCCGCGGCTGCCGCCGCGCCCGCAGCCAAGAGCGACTGAGTCTGCGCCATGCTCGCCCTGCGCAAATGGCTGCTTTCCGGCTTGCTGGTCATCGTGCCGCTGGTCATCACGCTGGGCGTGCTGAACTGGATCATCGGCACGCTCGACCAGACGCTGTGGCTGCTGCCCGAGGCGTGGCAGCAGTGGCTCAACGACCACAGGGTGCGCGGCCTCGGTGTGCTGCTCACGCTGGCGATCCTGCTGGCGGTCGGCGCGATCGCCAGCAATTTCGTCGGCAAGCGGCTGCTCGGCTGGGGCGATGCGGTGGTGCGGCGCATTCCCGTCGTGCGCTCGATCTATTCCAGCGTCAAGCAGGTGTCGGACACGCTGTTCTCCGAGAACGGCAATGCCTTCCGCACCGCCGTGCTGATCCAGTGGCCGCGCGAGAGCGTGTGGACCATCGCCTTCGTGACCGGCACCCCCGGCAGGGACGTGGTCGATCACCTGGGCGGCGGCGACTATCTCGGCGTCTACGTGCCGACCACGCCCAATCCCACGGGCGGCTACTTCGTGATGCTCAAGCGCAGCGACTGCATCGAACTCAAGATGAGCGTGGATGAAGCGCTCAAGTACATCGTCTCGATGGGGGTGGTCGTTCCCGGCGGCCCCGCCACCATCGCACTCAAGTAAAGCAACGCGCCGCTCCGGCGCCGGAATCCAGCTATGGCCATGCGTTCTCACTATTGCGGTCTCGTGACCGAAGCCCTGATGGGCGAAACCGTCACCCTGTGCGGCTGGGTCAATCGCCGGCGCGACCACGGCGGCGTGATCTTCATCGACCTGCGCGACCGCGAAGGCTACGTGCAGGTGGTGTGCGATCCCGACCGCGTCGCGACCTTCGCGACCGCGGAAGGCCTGCGCAACGAGTTCTGCATGCAGGTCGTCGGCCTGGTGCGCGCGCGCCCCGAGGGCACGGTCAACGAGAACCTGAAGAGCGGCAAAATCGAGGTGCTGTGCCAGGAGATGAAGGTGCTCAACCCGTCGGTCACGCCGCCCTTCCTGCTGGACGACGACAACCTGTCGGAAACCACCCGCCTCACGCACCGCGTGCTGGACCTGCGCCGTCCGGTGATGCAGCGCAACATGATGCTGCGCTACAAGGTCACCATGGAGACGCGCAAGTTCCTCGATGCCAACGGCTTCATCGACATCGAGACGCCGATGCTCGGCAAGTCCACGCCCGAAGGCGCGCGCGACTACCTGGTGCCCAGCCGCGTGCACGACGGCAGCTTCTTCGCGCTGCCGCAGTCGCCGCAGCTCTTCAAGCAGCTCTTGATGGTGGCCGGCTACGACCGCTACTACCAGATCGTCAAGTGCTTCCGCGACGAAGACCTGCGCGCCGATCGCCAGCCCGAATTCACGCAGATCGACATCGAGACCTCGTTCCTCGCCGAAGAGGAAATCCGGGAGATGTTCGAGGGCATGATCCGCAACGTGTTCCGCAACGCCGCGGGCATCGACCTGCCGGTGTTCCCGACCATGAGCTACGGCGACGCGATGTTCAAGTACGGCTCGGACAAGCCCGACCTGCGCGTGAAGCTCGAATTCACCGAGCTCACCGAGCTCATGAAGCGCGTGGAGTTCAAGGTGTTCGCGGGTGCGGCCAACATGGCCGGTGGTCGCGTGGTGGCGCTGCGCGTGCCCGGCGGCGGTGCCGAGGGCGGGCTGTCGCGCGGCGAGATCGACGCCTACCAGGAGTTCGTCAAGATCTACGGCGCCAAGGGCCTGGCCTACATCAAGGTCAACGACGTCCAGGCCGGCCGCGAAGGGCTGCAGAGCCCGATCGTCAAGAACCTCGACGACAGCGCGCTGGCCGAGATCATCGCCCGCACCGGCGCGTGCAACGGCGACATCCTGTTCTTCGGTGCCGACAAGGAAAAGGTCGTGAACGACGCGATCGGTGCGCTGCGCGTCAAGATCGGCCACAGCGCCTTCGGCCGCAAGACCGGCCTGTTCGACGACCGCTGGGCGCCGCTCTGGGTGGTCGATTTCCCGATGTTCGAATTCGACGAGGAAGGCCAGCGCTGGTCGGCCGTGCACCATCCGTTCACCGCGCCCAAGGACGGGCACGAGGACCTCATGGACACCGCGCCCGAGAAGTGCATCGCCAAGGCCTACGACATGGTGCTCAACGGCATCGAGATGGGCGGCGGGTCGGTGCGTATCCATCGCGAGGAAGTGCAGAGCAAGGTGTTCCGCGCGCTCAAGATCAGTGCCGAGGATGCGCAGAACAAGTTCGGCTTCCTGCTCGATGCGCTGCAATACGGCGCACCGCCGCACGGCGGCATCGCGATCGGCCTGGATCGTCTCGTCATGCTGATGACCGGCGCCGAATCGATCCGCGACGTGATCGCCTTCCCCAAGACCCAGCGCGCGCAGGACCTGCTGACGCAGGCGCCGAGCCCGGTCGACGAGAAGCAGCTGCGCGAGCTGCACATCAAGCTTCGCAACGTCCAGGCCGCCTGAGGCTCGGGCAGCACCACGGGCCTGCGGGACGGCCGCGCTCAGTGCGCAGCGTCGCCCGTTTCCGTCCATTCGAAAGGCTGCACCTCCGTGCGCAGTTGCGTCCCGAGTTCGGCGCGGCGCCGCGCCGGCATGCGGGCATTGATCGCGGCGATGCTGATGCCCGCGTAGCTGTGGGCCGATAGCTGGAACGCGCAGCCGACGCCCGAGGTCTGCTCGGTGCGCGCATCCACCATTTCGGCATGGCCTGACCGGCGCGCTGCGCGGATCAGGGACATGAGCCTGGCGAGGCTCATGTGGGCGCGTGCATAGTCGGCAGGGTGCCGCGCATGCATCGCGGCGACGTCGGCATCTTCCATGCGGGCCATCCGATCGACACCCACCGCGCTCAGGCCCAGCAGGCGGCGGCTCCCGGGCTCGACGACGAAGGCCTTGATCGGGTAGGAGCCTTCCTCGCGGTGCAGGCAAAGCGCATGGTCGCCGCTCTGCACGATCAGGAACACGGTGTCGCCGGTAAGCCGCGCGATCTTCTGCATCGCCGGGCGAAGCCGCTCGATCACGGGGGCCATGCCGGCCGACACGAGCCCCAGTTGCATGGCTTCCATGCCCAGCCGGTAGTGCTGCGATCCGGGCGGGCGCTCGACGAACGCCTGCTTCACCAGGCAGGCCAGCAGCCGATGCGCCGTCGAGCGGTCGATACCGCTCAATGTGATCAGGTCCTTCAGCCGGATGCCGGTCGCGTGATGGGCACCCACGTGCCTGAGCAAGGTCAGCACGCGGACTGCGCTTTGAACGCCACCGGTGGCGCGAGAAGTTCCCATGATGCGAGAGAAAGTTGAAAAAGAGTTTGTACTGCGGGAATCTCTCTTTTCCAATGAATCCCGTCAAGCGCACCGCGCCGATGAAGGAGACACCGATGACACCGCATCCACGCCGAATCTTTCTGACCCAGCTGATGGCGTCCGGCGCCTCGCTCGCAGCCTCGCCCGGCTTCGCGCAAACGCCCGACTACCCGAGCCGGTCCTTGCGCATCGTCGTGCCCTTTGCACCCGGCGGTGGGGGCGACGTGCTCGGCCGGCTGTTCGCCCAGAAGCTTTCCGAATCGATGAAGCAGCCGGTGATCGTGGAGAACAAGCCGGGTGCGAGTTCGGTGATCGCTTCGGATTTCGTCGCCAAATCGGCGCCGGACGGCTACACCCTGCTGCTCAACGTGCCGCTGCTGGTGCAGACGATGAGCCTCTACAGCAAGCTGCCCTATGACGCGCTGGCCGACCTGACGCCGGTGACCGATCTCGCGACTTCGCCGCAGTGGCTGGCGGTGAGCACGGCCAAGGTGAAGGCCACGACCTTCAAGGCCTATGTCGAGGAAGCCCGGCGCAACCCGCAGGACTACAACTACGCCTCGATCGGGCCGGGCTCTTCCGGCCATCTGCTGGGCTACGCGCTCAACGAGGCGAATGGCCTCGGCATGACCCACGTGCCGTACAAGGGCAGCGCGCCGGCCATGATGGCGCTGATGAGCGGCGAGATCGCGGCCGTCTTCCTCGACTTCGTGACGCTCAAGCCGCAGCTCGCGGTCGGCAAGGTACGGCTGCTCGCCGTCACCGGCAGCCAGCGCTCGCCGCTGACGCCCGATGTGCCCACGCTCGCCGAATTGGGCTATCCGGGCTTCGAGGCGGCCGCCTGGGCCGCGTTGTTCGTGCCCGCCAGGACGCCGCCCGAGGTGATGGCGCGGCTCGAAAGCGAGATACGCAAGGTGCTGGCGCAACCCGATGTGCAGGCGCGCGTGCGCGAACTCGGCTACGAGCCGGGCGGCATGCCGCATGCGCAGTTCGTGGCGCAGGTCCGCACGGACGCGGCGCGCTGGGGCGCGCTGATCAAGAAGGCCGGCGTCAAGCTCGACTGAAGGAAAACCATCCATGTCCGCAGATCTCGCTCCCGGGTTGCTGGTCAACCTCCTCATGACTGCCGTGCTGTCCCTCGGCGTGCAGTTCCTGCTCTGGCGCATCAGCATCAAGACCGGCGACGCCACGCTCGCGGACTGGTGGTGGGGGCTGGGCTACGGCACGATCGCGCTGGTGACCTATGCCCATACGGCGGGCGTCGGCGTGGAGTCGCGCAAGCTGCTGATCACGGCCTGCGCGCTGATCTGGGGCGTGCGCCTGTCGGCCCATCTCGTCATGCGCAGCCGCGCCGACGGCTGGCGCGAGCTCGACCGCTACGAGAACTACCGCAAGCAGGCGGCCGCAGCCGGCATCGACGCCGACTGGTACATCTACCGCAAGGTGTTCGGGATCCAGGGCATCATGATGTGGATCACCTCGCTGCCGCTGCAGGTGACGCAGTTCTACCTGCAGCCGACCGAACTCGGCCCGGTCGCGATGATCGGCCTGGCGGTCTGGACCATCGGCTTCTTCATGGAAGCGCTGTGCGACTGGCAACTCGGCCGCTTCAAGGCCGATCCGTCGAACAAGGGCCGGGTGCTCGACACGGGCTTCTGGCGCTACACGCGCCATCCCAACTATTTCGGCGAGGCGCTGGTCTGGTGGGGCATCTTCCTGATCGCATGCGACCACTGGGTCGGGCTCTTCACGATCGTCTCGCCGCTGCGCATGCATCACCGCATGGCCTATCGGCAGGGCATCGGCTGGCTCGAAGCCAAGATGAGCAACCTGCGGCCTGAATATGCCGACTACATCCGGCGCACCAATCGTTTCTATCCCTGGTTCCCCAAGCGGCGCGGCACTGCGCGATAGGCGAAAATCGGCGGCATCCGATGTCGCCGAAGCCCTTCAAGATCCCCGAGTCCGTGCTGGTCGTGATCCACACGCCGGCGCTCGACGTGCTGTTGATCCGCCGTGCCGATGCCGACGGGTTCTGGCAATCCGTCACCGGCAGCAAGGATCGCGAGGACGAGCCGCTGGCGCTCACCGCCGCGCGCGAGGTCGCCGAAGAAACCGGCATCGATTGCGGCGAAGCCAGCGCGCTCGCTTCGCAACTGGTCGACTGGCAGCTCGAGAACGTCTACGAGATCTATCCGCGCTGGCGTTCGCGCTACGCAGAGGGCGTCACCCACAACACCGAGCACCTGTTCGGCCTGTGCGTGCCCGAGCGCCTGACGCCGCGGCTCGACCCGCGCGAACACACGGCCTGGCGATGGCTGCCCTGGCGCGAAGCCGCCGACGCCTGCTTTTCCCCTTCGAATGCGGAAGCCGTCCTGCTGCTGCCACAATTTGTGCGATGAATCCGCCAGCGAGCATGAATGGTTTCCGGGTGGCCACCTACAACATCCACAAGGGTGTGCAGGGCATCGGGCCGGCGCGGCGGCTCGAGATCCACAACCTCGGCCATGCGATCGAGCAGCTCGACGCCGACATCGTGTGTCTGCAGGAAGTGCGCAAGATGAACCGCCAGGCCGCTGCGCGCTTCAGCCGCTGGCCCGAGCTGCCGCAAGCCGATTTCCTTGCGCCCGAGGGCTATACGGCGGTCTACGAGACCAACGCCATCACCCGCCACGGCGAGCACGGCAACGCGCTGCTGACCCGCTGGCCGGTGCTGCGCAAGACGCACCAGGACATCTCGGACCACCGCTTCGAGCAGCGCGGGCTGCTGCACGTGGCGATCGACGTCGATGGCCTGCTGGTGCACGCGATCGTGGTGCATCTCGGTCTCATCCGGGGCAGCCGCGTGCGGCAGGTTGCGCTGTTGCGCGATTTCATCGAGCGCGAGATTCCGGCCGGCGAGCCGTTGATCGTGGCCGGCGACTTCAACGACTGGGGTGCGCGCATGCGCTACGCGATGAACGCGATGGGCCTGCGCGACGCGAGCGATCTGCGCGGACCGCGCACGCTGACCTATCCCTCGCGCCTGCCCGTTGCGCAGCTCGACTTCATTTACGGCCGGCAGATCGAGGCGGTGGCGAGTTCGGTGCCGCGCGGTCCCATCTGGGCCCGCATGTCCGATCACCTGCCGCTGGTCACGGATTTTCTGCTATCAAAACAGTAGCTTCGCGCCGAGGCGGGTCGCGCCCTGCAGCGGCGGCCGTCCGAAATACATTCACTGTTAGGATGCACCCATGCTAAGGACCACCGACGCCGCACTGCGCCCCGAGGACGGGGCAGGGGACGAGGGCACGCCCGTGTCCGTGAAGATACGCGAACGCCTGCTCGCCGCGCGCCGGCGCTTCAATGCCAACGACAACATCGCCGAGTTCATCGAGCCCGGCGAACTCGAGCATCTGCTCGACGAGGTCGAGGTCAAGATGAAGGGCGTGCTGCAGAGCCTCGTGATCGATACCGACAACGATCACAACACCGGCAACACCGCGCGGCGCGTCGCCAAGATGTACCTGAACGAGGTGTTCAAGGGCCGCTACGTGGCGCCGCCGCCGCTGACCGAATTCCCGAACGCCGAGCATCTCAACGAGCTCATGATCGTCGGGCCGATCACGGTGCGCAGCGCCTGCTCTCACCATTTCTGCCCGATCATCGGCAAGCTCTGGATCGGCGTCATGCCGAACGAGAAGACCAACGTGATCGGCCTGTCCAAGTACGCGCGCCTGGCCGAGTGGGTCATGGGCCGGCCGCAGATCCAGGAAGAAGCCGTGGTGCAGCTGGCCGACCTGATCCAGGAGAAGACGCAGCCGGACGGCCTCGCGCTGGTGGTCGAGGCCGAGCACTTCTGCATGCAATGGCGCGGCGTCAAGGAAATGGACAGCAAGATGATCAATTCGGTGATGCGCGGCGTGTTCCTGAAGGACCCCAACCTTCGCCGCGAATTCCTTTCCCTGTTGCCGCGCAAGGGCTGAACCTCATGCTCGTACGACTTATCTACGCCAGCCGCGCCGTCGACAACAGCCCGGCCGCCATCGAGGCGATCCTCGCGCAATCGCGCTCGCACAACACGGCCTGCGGCATCACGGGCATCCTCTGCTACGGCGCCGGCGTCTTCCTGCAAGCCATCGAAGGCGGCCGGATGGCGATCAGCGAGCTGTACGGCCATATCCAGAAAGACCCGCGCCACAAGGACGTCGTGCTGCTGGACTACGAAGAGATCTCCGAGCGCCGCTTCGGTGGCTGGACCATGGGGCAGGTCAATCTCTCCCGTCTCAACGCATCGACGCTGCTGAAGTATTCCGAGCGGCCCGAGCTGGATCCGTACTCGGTGTCGGGCAAAGTGTCGCTCGCGCTGCTCGAGGAACTGATGGCCACTGCCGCCATCGTCGGGCGGCACTGAAGCCGACGGATCCGGCATCCGACTGATCCGGGAGTGCCCCTTTCCGCGTTCGCACTGATCCTGCTTGCCGGGGTCATCCACGCCAGCTGGAACATTGCCGCCAAGAAGGCGAACGGCGACGCGCGCTTCGCGTTCCAGACCGGCGTGTTCATGATGGTCGTGTGGGCCCCGCTCGGCATCGCGCTGGGCTGGAACGTGGTGCCGCACTGGGGCGCTGAGCAGTGGAGCCTGGTCGTGGCGAGCGGCGTACTGCACGTGTTCTATTACGTGATCCTGCTGCGCGGCTATCGCAAGGCCGACCTCACGGTGGTCTATCCGCTGGCGCGCGGCTCCGGCCCGCTGCTGTCGTCGCTGGTGGCGCTTGTCTTTCTCGGCGAACACATCAGCGTGACCGGGGTCGCGGGCATCGCCGGCGTGGTGCTGGGCGTGTTCCTGATCGCGGGCGGACCGCGGCTGTGGCGCGGCACGCACGATGCAGCCCGGCGCCAGCGCGTGCACAAGGGCATCCGCTACGGCGTGGCAACCGGCGCCTTCATCGCGGCCTACACCGTGACCGACAGCTACGCCGTCAAGTTCCTCGCCATGTCGCCGATCCTGGTCGACTACTTCGGCAACATCGTGCGCGTCGTCCTGCTCGCACCCGCGGCACTGCGCGACCGGCCGGCCACGCTGCGGCTCTGGCGCGAGCAATGGAAGTACGCGTTGATCGTCGCGGTGATCAGTCCGATCTCGTATGTGCTGGTGCTCTATGCGGTGCAGCAGGCACCGATCTCGCACGTGGCGCCCGCACGCGAGGTGTCGATGCTGTTCGCGGCATTGATCGGCGGCCACCTGCTGCGCGAGGGCGATCGCGTGCTGCGGCTGGTCGGCGCACTCTTCATCGCCGCCGGCGTCGTCGCGCTCGCGCTGGGCTGAGCGCGGCGTCGGCGATGCTGCTTTTCGGCTGCGACTTCTCGAGCGCGCCGACCGCGCGCAAGCCGATCGTGATCGCGCTCGGTACCGTGCAGGCGGGCTGCGTCACGCTGACCGGCCTCGAACACTTCGCGTCGCTCGATGCGTGGGGCCAGTGGCTGCGCAGCGCGCCGGAATGGATCGGCGCTTTCGATTTTCCGTTCGGGCTGCCGCGGGAACTGGTCGAGCACCTGGGCTGGCCGCTGCAATGGCAGGCGTTGATCGCGCGCTACGCGGGCCTTTCGCGCGCCGAGATTCGGGAGCGCTTCGCGGCGTTCTGTGCCGCGCGTCCCGTCGGAGGCAAGTTCGCCCATCGCGCGACGGACGGTCCCGCAGGATCGAGTCCATCGATGAAGTGGGTGAATCCGCCGGTCGCGTTCATGCTGCATGCCGGCGTCCCGCGGTTGCTGGAGGCAGGCGCTTCGCTGCCGGGCCTGCACATGCCCGCGGAGTGCGGCGCACGCATCGCATTGGAGGCCTATCCGGGCCTGCTTGCGCGCGAGCTGGTCGGGCGGCGCAGCTACAAGAGCGACGATGCCGCTTCGCAGACGCCCGCGCGCCGCGCGGCGCGCGAAGACCTTCTGGCGGCGCTCGAGAAAGGTGCTTCGCGCCTCGGCCTTCGACTGGCGCTCGATGACGCGGCGCGCGCTCATCTGCTGGACGATGCGAAAGGCGACCGCATCGATGCCGTACTGTGCCTCGTGCAGGCGGCCTGGGGGGCGGCGCGCCGCACGAGCGCCGGGCCGGGCTATGGGCTGCCCGAGGGCATCGATCCGCTCGAGGGATGGATCATCACGGCCTGATATCACCGCGTCCTACACGAGGTCGAGCCCGCGCCGTCGATTGCCGGCCGCAGCCCGTGGCTAGATTGAAATCAGTGGTTCAACCGAATCACGTAGATCAACTTGCAAAGGACATCGGTATGAACAAGGACCAAGTGGCAGGACGCGTCGAGGAAGCCAAGGGCAAGATCAAGGAAGCGGCCGGCAAGGTGACGGGCAGCGAGAAGCTCAAGGAGCAAGGCGCTGCGGACCAGGCCAGCGGCAAGGTGCAAGCCACCTACGGCGACACCAAGGAAAAGGTCAAGGACACCATCAAGAGCGGTGCCGACAAGCTCTGACGAAAAAAAGCCCGGTCACCCGGGCTTTTTCACGTCTGTGCGACGGGCTCACTTCGTCAGCCAGTCCTTCAACTCGTCGGCATGCTCTTCCTCGTCGGTGAGGATCTCCTCGAGCATGCGGCGCGTGGTGGGATCCTTGTCGCCGATCAGCAGGATCATCTGGCGGTACGACTCGACCGCGATGCGCTCGGCCACGAGGTTGGCGCGAACCATGGCTTGCAGTTCCTTGGACTCGTCGTAGTCCGCATGGCTGCGCGCGCGCAGCGAATCGGGGTTGAAATCCGGATCGCCGCCCAGTTGCACGATGCGCTCGGCGATCATGTCCGCATGCGCCGTCTCTTCGTTGGCATGCACGAGGAACTCGTCGGCAATCGCGGGGGAAGAGACGCCGGAGGCGGTGAAATAGTGGCGCTTGTAGCGAAGAATGCAAACCAGTTCGGTGGCGAGCGCATCGTTGAGCAGCTTGACGATGTCGTCGCGCCACGGGCCGGAGCTGGGTGTGACGGCGCCATCGTCGATGCTCTTGGCGGCAGCATCGATGGCCTTCTGGTCCAGCGTCAGGTGCTGGTGTGGGGTTGCGCTGGCGGGCTTGTTCATGGGGGATCCTTTCGTGGGCTTGTGTTTTTCTGCATCAGCGTGGTGACCAGGTCGGCCACGTCCGAGGTTTTCAATACCGCCGCGAGCACCGCCGTGATCGACAGCAACCGCCAGGGCTTGATCAGCACGACCAGGGCGCCGGTGGCCGCGGCGGCCGCGATGAGCTTGGCCGGTTCTTCGCGCGCATAGCGATCGAGAAGAGGGCGCGCCAACTGGCCGACCGCGTTCGCGGGATGCCGGCGCCACCAGCGCCGCGTCACGCCGCGCGCCAGCGATGCCCATGCAAACCGGTCTGCGTTCCTCTCGCGCCGCGGTGCGGAGCTTGCATCGTCCGATGCGCGCGCTTGCCGCGGCTCGTCGCCATGCAATTGCGCGACCAGCGCGCGGCGCGACAGCGCGAGGCGCTGCCGAGGGCTCAGTGTCCGGAGCTCAGGCGCCATCATGGTCGCCCGCGAGGTGGAGTGCCCGTACGTCGGCATCGAGCTGCGCACGAAGGTCGGAGAAGCCGTGGAATTCGGTCGGCCGCGCCGCCACGAAGATTGCGATCAGCGCGATGAGGATGGCGACGCCGGGGACGACCACCAGCACCCAGTGAAAGCGCCCATCGAGCACGCCGAGCATCACGGCAACGCCGATCAGGCCGAGCGCCAGCATGGCGCTGACCGCGGCCAGCATGCCGGCAACGAGCCGCGCGACCAGTACGCGGCTCGCCTCGGCGGCTTCTTCCCGGACGAGTGCGCCGTAGTTGGCAATGTGCGTGGCGATCAGCTCCGGATGCCCGAGCACCGTGGAAAAAATGGGATGAAGCATGGGTGCAGTCGAGCGAGAGCGATCGCAGGCGCCGATCGATACGGGCGCTGGATCAGTAGTCGTCCCGGCGGCGGCTTGCGAGCACGATCAGCGCGGTGATGGCAGCGCCCGCAGCCGCGGCGATGAGCACCGAACGCACGGGTTGGTCGGAGATGTATTTGCCCGTCACGTCGGCCGCCAGCTCGAGCCGGCGCTGTGCCCGGGCGCTGGTCGTCGATGCGGCATCGAGCCCGCGCTGAACGGCCTGCTGAACACGCGCTGCCAGTTGCTCCACCGCGGGCTCGGCGTCGCGGCGCAGGTCGCGTACCTTCTCGCCGGCCGCGTTCACCGCGTTCTGTGCGTAGGCTCGCGTCGTATCGATCGCGTCGTTGGCAGTCTGGCGGGCGTCGTCGGCCAGTTGCGATGGCGTCTTGGTGGTCGTGTTCATGTGAGAAATCCTTCAGGGAAATGGGTTGCGGGCGTGCTCATCGTAACGACGCTATCTGCGTCGCATCAAGCCCGCGATGAAGCTGGCGAGCGCGAGGACGATGAAGACCAGGAAAATGATCTTCGCGATGCCGACCGCGCCGGCTGCGATGCCGCCGAAGCCGAGCAGTGCGGCAATCAGGGCGATGACCAGAAACACGACTGCGTAATACAACATGCTGAACTCCTTTTCGAGGGCGGTCTCGTCGTTGTGGATGGCGCCTCGTCCGGTACTGGATGGCGTGGGATCCACGTTAAGTGGCGCACCTCGAACACCCTGTCAGCAGCAGGGGTCTGGAGGCGTAGGAGAGGGCCGAATGAGGCTCGGCGCCCTGGAAGTCAGCGATTCAGGCGGCCTTGGCAGGCATCACCGCGCTCAGCTTCGTGCCCCGGCCAGGCGTCGACGAGACCGTCAACTTGCCCTTGGCCGTTTCCACGCGGTGCCGCATGCCCGCCAGCCCGTGCGATGAGGGTCGGCTGCGTTGCGTGTCGAAGCCCTCGCCGTTGTCGGTTACTTCCACGACGACGTGGTTGCTGTAGTTCTTCATCACGATGCTGACCTCGCTCGCCTGCGCGTACTTGCCGATGTTGGTCAGGCCTTCCTGCACCATCCGGTAGACCGTGAGCTGGTTCGATTCGTCGAGCGACACCGGTTCCAGCACCATCTCGACTTCCATGCCCGAACGCTCGGCGAATTCCCGTCCCAGGATCTCGAGCGAAGCGATGAGCCCCAGGTTGGACAGCGAGGACGGCCGCAGGTCTTCGATGATGCGCCGCTTCAACGCGATGCCGCTGTTGAGGAGGTCGTTCAGATGCTGCAGCCGCTGGATGGCGTCCGGTGCATCCACCAGCCTCGATTTGAGGCGCGCCACGTCGAGCTTGGCGGCGGTCAGCAGCGAGCCGAGTTCGTCGTGCAATTCGCGCGCCAGATAGCCGCGCTCGGTCTCGCGCACTTCCTGCAGGTGGGTGGCGAGTTCGGCCAGCGTCGCGGTGCGTTCGCGCACCTCGTCCTCGAGCGCATTGCGCTCGCGCTGCAAGGCCAGCTGCTGGCGTTCACCGGCCAGGCGCAGGGCATGGGTCTGCCGCAGGTACAGGAAGAAGGCGAAAAGCCCGGCCAGGGCCACGAGGGCGATGCCGACGCGCGCGAAGCGCAGCGACTTCGCGATCTGCCGCTGCCCCTGCAGCAAGGCCTCGTTGCTGTTGAGGATCAATCCGCCGGCGATGGTCCGGATGGCGTCCATCTCTTCGCGGCCGACATCGGTCGTGATGACGAATTTCCATGCATCGTCGTTGCCTTCACTGCGCAATCGGACGCTCATGTCCATTTCCGCGAGCTTGCGTGCGACATGTCCCGAAAGCTCGGCCAGGCGCTCGGTCTCGTTCGGCTTGCCGGCATAAAGCAGGCGCAGCGCGGCCAGGTTGCCCTCCAGTTCTCTGGCCGCGACGTCGTACGGTTCGCGGTAGCGCTTCTCGCCGGTCAGCAGGTAGCCGCGCTGGCCCGTCTCGGCGTCGACCACGTTCTGCATCAGAAGATTGAGTACCAGGCGCACGCGCTGCGCCTCGCTCACCTCGGCGAGCGCCCGGTGGGATTGACGGTAGCCGGCCTCGTTGATGCCCACGAGCGCAAGCGCCGCGAGGGCCGCGAGCGTCAGGCCAAGGGCCATCTTCGGGAAGGCTAACCAGCGCATGAAGTCTCCGGTGGATACCCGCCGCTCAAATTCGGGAATAATCAAAGCCGTTCAGGGACCCGGCATGTTGCGACGCGTAAGGTCGCCATGCAACGACGAAGGTAACAGATGATCAAGATCGGAATTGTGGACGACCACGCCATCGTGCGCTCCGGGCTGCGCCAGTTTTTCTCGGAGCATGTGGATCTGCGGGTGGCGGGAGAAGCTGCCAGCGGACGCGAGGCGATCGAACTCGTGCGCACCACGGAACTCGATGTGCTCGTGATGGACCTTTCGATGCCAGGACAAAGCGGCATCGACGCGCTGGCGATGATCCGCGCCAAGGCGCCCGACGTCGGCATCCTGATCCTCAGCGGCTATCCCGAGGAACACTATGCGATGAACCTGATCCGGCAGGGCGCCAGCGGCTACCTCAACAAGGAATGCGATCCGATCGAGATCGTGAACGCGATCCGCACCATCTCGCTGGGCCGCCGCTACATCACGCCCGCCGTGGCGGAACTGCTCGCACGCCAGCTCGACCGCAAGGACGACGCGGCGCCGCACGAGCAACTGTCTGAACGCGAATTCCAGGTGTTCCTCAAGCTGGCCAAGGGCGAGACGGCGGGCGACATCGCCAAGACGCTCTCGCTGTCCGTCAAGACCGTCAGCACCTACCGCACGCGGCTGATGGAGAAGATGAACCTCTCGTCCAACAGCGACCTCACGTACTACGCGCTGAAGAACAAGCTGATCGATTGATTCGAAGGCTGCGCCGTGCACTGGCGGCACGGGCCGCAGTGTCACTCGCGGCTGGCGGCCTGCTGCAATTCGGTCGTCTGCCGGATGCAGAAGTCGATCAGCCCATCGATCTCGTTCGACTTGTCGAACACGGCATCGACCCCGAATTGCGCGCACCGCTTGCGGATGTCGGTCGTCGCGTAGTTGCTCAGCACCACCACCTTCTGGTCCGGCCGGCGCGACATGCACGCCTGCAGCACGCCGAGGCCGCTGCCCTGCTTCAGAAACAGATCGACGATCGCCAGCTGCCAGCTGTCGCTGTTCTCGGCCAGCCACGCGGTGGCATCGGCCTCGGTCTCGGCGAAGCCGATCGCCGAAATGCAGGTGAGCTCCTCGAGGGTGCCGATCAGATTCTCTCTGATGGTGACGTTGTCTTCGACGATGTAGGTTTTCAATCTTGCGTCCATGGCGAACCTCGCCCTCTGGGATCGAGCTTCGCCGGCTTGCCCGTTGCCAGGAAAGGGACCGTCGAGATGCTTGAATCGATAGGCTTGCATCATGCAGGGTTCGCGTCGCGCCGGCTGTAGGCGTGATCTTACGGAGGCCATGCAGTTCCGGTCTCCGGAGGACGCGGCGGCGGCCGGTGCCGCCAAGGCGAAGAAGCAATAGTCGGCTGGCCGCGCGAGGCGCCCGAAGGGCGGGCGCCTCAGCCGTGCGCGCGGTGCCCGCACACGCTGCAGGCGGGATCGCGCGCGACGCGCAGCGTGTCGAACGTCGTCCGGCGGCCATCGAACATCAGCAGGCTGCCGGCCAGCGAAGGACCGATGCCGGCGAGCAGCTTCAAGGCCTCGCTGGCCTGCAGGGTGCCGATGGTGCCGACCACGGGCGCGAAGACGCCGAGCACTGCGCAGCGCGTTTCCTCGAAGGCGGCGTCGGGCGGAAAGATGCAGGCATAGCAAGGCGACGCCGCGTCGCGCGCGTCGTACACGCTCAGCTGCCCGTCGAAGCGGATGGCCGCGCCGGCCACCAGGGGCCTGGCGTGCGCGACGCAGGCCCGGTTCACCGCGTGGCGCGTGCCGAAGTTGTCGCTGCAGTCGATCACCACGTCGGCCGTCGCGACGAGCTGCGCGAGCAGCGCCGCGTCGGCACGCAAGCGGCGGGTGTCGACCACGACCTGCGGATTGATGGCGTGCATCGCCTCGGCCGCGGAATCGACCTTCGCCATGCCGATGCGCGCACTCGTGTGGGCGATCTGGCGCTGGAGGTTGGTCAGGTCGACCTCGTCGTCGTCGACCAGCGTGACCCGGCCGACGCCGGCCGCAGCCAGGTAGAGCGCCACCGGCGAACCGAGTCCGCCGGCGCCGATCACGAGCGCATGGCCTGCGCTCACCCGCGCCTGGCCGTCGATGCCGAACTCTTCCAGCAGGATGTGGCGCGAGTAGCGCAGGAGCTCGGAGTCGTCCATGCGCGCCGTGATCGCCGGGGCTTGCGAACAAGCCACGCGGGGATCAGTTGTCCTTCTTCTCTTCCTTGTTGTCGACGATCACCTGCGTCTTGCTGACCAGCACCGGCTGGCCGCGGAGGCGATTCAGGGCCTGCATCAGCGGGAAGTCCTTGTCGGAGCCGAACTCGGGCACCTTGCGGTCCTGCGGCGGCTTCAGGGCTTCTTCCTCGAGGCGCTTGCGAGCATCGTCGCGCGCCTTCTCGCGCTCGGGGTCCTTCGTCTCGGGGCCCTGGCCGCTGGCCAGATGCTTCTCGAGATCGGCCTCGCGCATGCGCAGCGCCGCAAAGGGACTGCCCTCGGCGCTTTCGTCGACCAGCACGTTCGGCACGATGCCCTTGGCCTGGATCGAGGTGCCGCTCGGCGTGTAGTAGCGCGCCGTCGTGATCTTGAGGCCGGTGTCGGGTCCGAGCGGGCGCACGGTCTGCACCGAGCCCTTGCCGAAGGTTTGGCTGCCCATGATGACGCCGCGCTTGTGATCCTGCAGGGCGCCGGCGACGATTTCGCTGGCCGAGGCCGAGCCCTCGTTGACCAGCACCACCAGCGGCACCGTCTTGAGCGCCGCGGGCAGGCTGCGCAACGGGTCGCTGCCGGCACGCCGCTGGTAGAACTCAGGCGCCGCCTTGTAGACCGCCTTGCTTTCGGCGAGCTGGCCGTCGGTCGTGACGACAGTCACGTTCTCGGGCAGGAACGCGCTGGAAATCGCCACCGCGGCGTCCAGCAGGCCGCCCGGATCGTTGCGCAGGTCGAGCACGATGCCCTTGAGATTCGGATCCTGCTTGTAGAGTTCGTCGACCTTCTTGACGAAGTCGTCGACGGTGCGCTCCTGGAACTGCGATACGCGGATCCAGCCGTAGCCCGGTTCCATGATCTTGCCGCGGACCGACTGTGTGCGGATTTCCTCGCGCGTGATGGTCACGGGGAAGGTGCGGCTCTCGTCCTTGCGGAAGATCGTGAGCGAGACCTTGGTGTTGGCCTCGCCACGCATGCGCTTGACCGCATCGTTGAGCGACAGCCCGCGCACGGCGGTGTCGTCGATCTTGGTGATCAGGTCGTTGGGCTTCAGGCCGGCGCGGAAGGCGGGGGAGCCCTCGATCGGCGACACCACCTTGATCAGCCCGTCTTCCTGCGAGATCTCGATCCCGACCCCGACGAAACGCCCGGTGGTGCCTTCGCGGAATTCCTTGAACGACTTCTTGTCGAAATACTGCGAATGCGGATCGAGCCCCGCGACCATGCCAGCGATCGCATCGGAGATGAGCTTCTTGTCATCGACCGGCTCCACGTAGTCGGTCTTCACCATCCCGAACACGGCGGCGAGCTGCTGCAACTCTTCCAGCGGCAGCGGCGCCAGCGAGCCGCGGGCCATGGTTTGCAGCGAGACGGTGGTCAGCACGCCCGCCATGGCGCCGGCTGCAACCCAGCCGGTGATCTTCAGTTTCTGGCCCATGTGTGAATATTCCTTGTCGCCTGTCAAACCAATATACACAGCTTGGAAGCAAGTTGCCTGCCGGGGTTCCTTGAACCCGTTGCCAGATGTTTGGTTTTCATCAAGTCCTGCCCTGCGCCGCGATGGCGGCGACCGCCTTTTCGGCCGCGGCGGCATCGCCGAGGTAGTAGTGCCGCAAGGGCTTGAGTTCGTCGTCCAGTTCGTAGACGAGCGGAATTCCGTTGGGGATGTTGAGGCCCACGATGTCGTCGTCCGAGATGCCGTCGAGGTATTTCACCAGGGCGCGTATCGAATTGCCATGGGCTGACACCACCAGCCGGCGACCGGTGCGGACCGCCGGGGCCATCGATTCGTTCCAGAACGGCAGCACGCGTGCCACCGTGTCCTTCAGGCACTCGGTCAACGGCACCTGCTCGGGCGGCAGCTTGGCGTAGCGCAGGTCGCTGCGTTCGCTGCGCGGATCACCGGGCTCGAGGGGCGGCGGCGGCGTGTTGTAACTGCGCCGCCACACCAGCACCTGTTCGTTACCGTACTTCTTGGCCGTCTCGGCCTTGTTCAGGCCCTGCAGGCCGCCGTAGTGGCGCTCGTTGAGGCGCCACGAATGCACCACCGGCAGCCAGGTGCGATCGAGTTCGTCGAGCGTGTGCCAGAGCGTGCGGGTGGCGCGCTTGAGCACGCTGGTGTAGGCCACATCGAAGTCGTAACCCTCGGCCTTGAGCAGCCGGCCGGCCTGCTTGGCCTGCTCGATGCCGGTGTCGGTCAGGTCGACATCGGTCCAGCCGGTGAAGCGGTTTTCGAGATTCCAGGTCGATTCGCCGTGGCGGATCAGTACCAGTTTGTGCATGGAGGAGGCCTTTGGGAATGCTTGCCGAAACCCGACATTCTAAAATCCCGGGTTTGCCACAGAAGGAACACCGTGAAATTCATCGTCGACAACTGGCTGCTGATCGTGATTGCGCTCAGCTCGGGCGGCATGCTCGCATGGCCGATGGTGCGCGGCGCGAATGCCGGATCGCTGTCGGCGCAGGGCGCGGTGCACCTCATCAACCGCGAGCGCGCGGTGGTGGTCGATGTGCGCGAGCCGGACGAATTTGCGGCAGGCCACGTGACCGGCGCCAAGAACGTGCCGCTCGAGCAGCTCGAAGCCCGGCTGCCCGCCGCCGTGAAGAACAAGTCGGTTCCGTTGCTCCTCGTGTGTGCCACGGGTGCGCGCGCGCAGCGCGCGGTGGCCACGGCCCGGAAACTCGGCTACGAGCAGGCCCAAGCGGTGGCCGGCGGGCTCAAATCGTGGAAAGCGGCTAATCTGCCGGTTGAAAAGGCCTGAACTTCCACAAGATGAGCACGATGCAAGCCGTCAAGATGTACACCACCGCCGTTTGCCCCTACTGCATTCGCGCCAAGCAGATCCTCAAGTCCAAGGGCGTCGATCGGATCGAGGAGATCCGCATCGACAGCGACCCCCAGGCGCGCGCCACCATGATGGATCTCACGCAGCGGCGCACGGTGCCGCAGATCTTCATCGGCGACATCCACGTCGGCGGCTGCGATGACCTGATCGCGCTCGACGGCCGCGGCGGCCTCGTGCCGCTGCTGCAGGGCGCCTGATCCCCCGGGCGATAATCCCCTTCGCGTCCTCTCTCCGGCCCGCCGCGCACGTCTCGTCGCTGCGGGCGTCGTTTTGACTCTCGAAAGTTCAGCATGGCCGACCAGCAAGCCCAAGATCCCGTGTTCCAGATCCAGCGCGTCTATCTGAAAGACCTGTCGCTCGAACAGCCCAATTCGCCCGCCATCCTGCTGGAGCAGGAACAGCCCACCGTCGACATCCAGCTCGGCGTCGATGCGCAACCGGTGTCCGACGGCATTTTCGAGATCACCGTCTCGGCCACCGTGCAGACCAAGATCCAGGACAAGACCGTGTTTCTGGTCGAGGCCAAGCAGGCCGGCATCTTCGAGATCCGCAACCTGCCGGAGGACCAGATGGGTCCGATCCTCGGCATCGCCTGCCCGCAGATCGTCTACCCCTACCTGCGCGGCAACGTCGCCGACGTGATCCAGCGCGGCGGCTTCCCGCCGGTGCATCTGGCCGAGATCAACTTCCAGGCGATGTTCGAACAGCAGCAGGCCCAGGCGGCGGGGCAACCCTCGCCCATCGTCACGCAGTAAGTCTTGCAACCTGCGCCGACGCCGATGAAGATCTGCGTTCTGGGTGCTGGTGCCTGGGGCACGGCACTGGCGGTGAGCGCGGCCTCGCGCCACGCGGTCACGCTGTGGGCGCGCGATGCGGCCCAGCATGCGGCCATGTCGGCGGCGCGGCAGAACGCGCGCTATCTGGCCGGCGTTTCCCTTCCTCCCTCGCTGCGCCTTGCCACCGGCGAGGCGCTCGCGGCCGTGCGGGGTTCCGAGCTCGCGATCGTGGCGACGCCCATGGCCGCGCTGCGCGAGCAGCTCGCGCTGCTGCACGATGCGGCGTGTCCGGTGGCCTGGCTCTGCAAGGGCGTCGAGCCGGCGCGCGCGGGATCGGGCGCCTTCGGCCTTCTCGCCAACGAAATCCAGGCCAGCGTGGCGCCGCGGCTGATGGCCGGTGTGCTCAGCGGTCCCAGCTTCGCGCAGGAGGTGGCGCAGGGCCGGCCCACGGCGCTCGTCGCGGCCAGCCGCCATGCGCCGTTGCGCGACGCGCTGGTCGAGGCTTTTCACGGTCCGACGCTGCGCGTCTACGCCAACGATGACATCGTGGGCGTCGAGGTCGGCGGCGCCGTCAAGAACGTGCTGGCCATCGCGACCGGCCTGGCCGATGGGCTGGCCCTCGGCCTCAATGCGCGCGCCGCGCTGATCACGCGCGGCCTGGCCGAAATGACGCGCTTCGGCGTCGCCCTGGGCGCGCGGCCGGACACCTTCATGGGCCTGTCCGGGCTCGGCGACCTCGTCCTCACCGCCACCGGCGATCTGTCGCGCAATCGCCAGGTCGGCCTGCTGCTCGCGCAGGGCCGCACGCTGGCACAGGCAGTCGATTCTCTCGGCCACGTGGCCGAAGGCGTCTATTGCGCGCGCACGGTGGTGCAGCGCGCGCGGCATCTGGGCGTCGAGATGCCGATCGCCGAGGGCGTGGTGGCGCTGCTCGACGGCCGCATGCAGCCCGCAGAGGCCGTGGCCGAACTGATGCGCCGCGAGCCCGGCACCGAATCCTCCTGATCGATCCGTTCAACGAACCCATGACAAGCTTCTTCGACTTTTCCGAGGCCAGCGTGCGCGAGCTCGCGCTGGACGATGCACGGCGTGCGCTGCACGAGGATGCCGGCGACGGCGACCTCACGGCCGGATTGGTGGCCGCCGGTTCCCGCGCCACGGCCCGCGTGCGGCTGCGCGAAGCGGCGGTGCTGTGCGGCGCGCCCTGGGTGGAGGCGGTCGTGCAGCAGCTCGATCCGCAAGCCCGCGTGACATGGCACTGCAAGGAGGGCGCGCACGGCGCGGCCGACCAGACCGTGCTCGAACTCTCGGGCGATGCACGGGCCTTGCTCACGGCCGAGCGCACGGCGCTCAATTTCCTGCAACTGCTCAGCGCCGTGGCGACGCGCACCGCGGCCTATGTCGCGGCGGTCGAAGGCACGCGCGCACGCATCGTCGACACCCGCAAGACGCTGCCGGGCCTGCGTCTGGCCCAGAAGTACGCCGTGCGCACGGGCGGCGGCACGAACCATCGCATCGGGCTGTACGACGCCGTCCTGATCAAGGAAAACCACATCGCGGCGGCCGGTGGCGTGGGCGCTGCGCTGCGCGCCGCCGCGCGCGTCGCGGCCGAAGCGAAGTTCATCGAGATCGAGGTCGAAACCCTGACCCAGCTCGACGAGGCGCTGGCCCATGGCGCGCGCATGGTCCTGCTGGACAACATGGACCTGGCGACCCTGCACGAAGCCGTGCGGCGCAACGAGGCGGCCGGCGCGGCGCGGGCGGTGCTCGAGATCTCCGGCGGCGTCACGCTCGACACCATCCGCGCGCTGGCGGAGACGGGCGTCGATCGCATCTCGGTCGGTGCGCTCACGAAAGACATCAAGGCGATAGACTTTTCGATGCGCTTTCAGGAGGCCTGACATCATGTCTTCCGCCCTCATCGACGTCGATTACGAACAGCCCGCCCCGCAGGCCGGCGCCGCCTGCGACACGCGCCGCGCCTGGGCGCGCGTGCCGGTCGAGCCGACGCCCGCCGAGCGCGCCGCCCTGAAGGACCGCATCCGCCGCCTGCTGCGCGAGCGTGACGCGGTGATGGTGTCGCACTACTACGTCCATCCCGACCTGCAGGACCTGGCCGAGGAGACCGGCGGCCTGGTCAGCGATTCGCTCGAGATGGCACGCTTCGGCCGCGACCACGCGGCGCGCACGCTGGTGGTTTCCGGCGTGCGCTTCATGGGCGAGACGGCGAAGATCCTGTCGCCCGGGAAACGCGTGCTGATGCCCGATCTCGATGCCACCTGCTCGCTCGATCTCGGATGTCCCGCCGATGCCTTCAGCGCCTTCTGCGACCAACATCCCGACCGCACCGTGGTCGTCTACGCCAACACCAGTGCCGCGGTCAAAGCGCGCGCCGACTGGCTGGTGACCTCGAGCTGCGCACTCGACGTGGTGCGCGCGCTGGCGGCGCAGGGCCGCAAGATCCTGTGGGCGCCCGACCGCCACCTGGGCGACTACATCCGGCGCGAGACCGGCGCCGACATGGTGAGCTGGGAAGGCGCCTGCATCGTCCACGACGAGTTCAAGGCGCTCGAACTCGAACTCTTGAAGCGCGACCATCCCGGCGCCAAGGTGCTGGTGCATCCCGAGGCGCCGGCCGACGTGATCGCGCTGGCCGATGCGGTGGGATCGACCTCGGGCATCCTGAACGCGGCGCAGCGCATGGACGCGGCCGAGTTCATCGTCGCGACCGACAGCGGCATGCTGCACAAGCTGCGCACGCTGAATCCGGGCAAGACCTTCATCGAGGCGCCCACGGCCGGCAACAGCGCCACCTGCAAGAGCTGTGCGCACTGTCCCTGGATGGCGATGAACGGCCTCGCGGACCTGGCCCGCGTGCTGGAAACCGGTGCCGGCGAAATCCATGTCGACCCGGCGCTGGGCCTGCGCGCGCGCGTGCCGATCGACCGCATGCTGGCCTTCACGGCCGCGCTCAAGAACGGCCTGCCGGCCGGCGGACTCGTTGCGGGCATCGGCGCGGCCTGATGCGTGCCGTCTCGGCGCTGATCGATTTTTCTTCTCCGGCCGAACCCGAAGCGCCTCGGCTGCGATGTGCGTTCGGCGAGCCGCGCGAGATCCTTGTGGCGCGCACGCCGGCCGAGGTGCGGCCGCTGCTCGACAGCGTGCATGCGCAGGCCTTGCAAGGGCGCTGGTGCGTGGGCTAATCTGCGCTACGAAGCGGCGCCGGCCTTCGATGCTGCCTTGGCGGTGCACGGCGGGACGGGCCGCTCGCCTGGTTCGGCATCCACGACCGCGCGCAGCCATGGCCTGAAGCCTGCGACAGCGAGGCGCAGGCGGACGCAGTGCAGCTGACGTGGAAGGAGGCGCTGCCGTGGTCCGCCTTCGACCGTGCGGTGGCCCGGATCCAGCGCGCCATCGCGGCCGGCGCGCTCTACCAGGTCAACCACACGGCGCTGCTGCAGGGCACGCTCTCGGGCCGCCCGATGCCGCGCCGCGCGTCCGGGCGAGGGCCTTGTTCGATGCCCTGCAGCGCGCCCAGCCGGGCGGCTATGCGGTGTTCATCGACAGCGGCGACGAACAGCTGCTGTCGGTCTCACCGGAGCTTTTCTTCGACTGGCGCGAGCGCCGGCTGCTGGCGCGCCCGATGAAAGGCACGGCGGCGCGCGGCGCCACGGCCGAGGCCGATGCAGCGGCGGCCGCCGGGTTGCGCGCGTCGGCCAAGGAGCGGGCCGAGAACGTGATGATCGTCGACTTGCTGCGCAATGACATGTCACGCATCGCCGAGCCCTTCTCGGTGCGTGTGCCGCGCCTGTTCCACACCGAGGCGCTGCCGAGCGTGTGGCAGATGACCTCCGACGTCGAGGCGCGCACCCGTGCGGGTTGCACGCTCGCTGATGTGTTCGCGGCGCTGTTCCCCTGCGGCTCGGTGACCGGCGCACCCAAGGTCGCTGCCATGCGCATGATCCGCGAGCTGGAACCCGAGCCCCGAGGCATCTATTGCGGCGCGGTGGGCGTGGTGCAGCCGGCGGCGCGGCCACCTTCAATGTGCCATCCGTACCGTGACGCTGAGCGCAGGCACCGCGCGTTGCGGGTCGGCAGTGCATCACGCGGATGCGCGGGCCGAAAGCGAATGGCAGGAGTGGCGTCACAAGCGCGCCTTCCTCGACCGCGCGAGCCTGCCTTTCGAGCTGCTCGAAACCCTGGCATTGGAAGACGGCCGTCTGCGCGACGCGCCGGCGCATCTGGCACGCATGGCCGAAGCCGCCGCGCATTTCGGCTACCCATGGATTCCGCCGCGGTGATGTGCCAACTCGAGCATCTTTCGCAAGCGCATCCCCGAGGCCGCTGGCGCGTGCGCCTGCTGCTCGACCGGCGGGGCCGCACGCAGGCGCAGGCTCATGCGCAGGAAGCCGCACCGGCGCAAGTGCGGCTGCAACTCGCGGACCGGCCCTTCGACGCGGCCGACAGCGAATTCGTGCGCTTCAAGACCACCCGCCGCGCGCACTACGACGCCTTCGCGCCGACGCGCGCGGGCATCTTCGACACCTTGCTGTGGAACCGCCGCGGCGAGATCACCGAATGCACGCGCGGCAACGTGGCCTTGCGGCTCGACGGCCGCTGGGTGACGCCGCCGCTCGCATGCGGCCTGCTGGGTGGCATCGCGCGCGCCCGCCATCTGCGCGAAGGCCGACTGGCCGAGGCCGTGGTGCGCGTGCACGATCTGCCGCGCGTGCAGGCGCTGGCGTTCGTCAACAGCCTGCGCGGCTGGATCGATGCCGTACTCGACGAGGCGGCGGCCTGAATCGGGCGCGTGCCCTCGGGTTGTTCAGCGATCGATTTCCAGGTTGTCGATCAGGCGCGTGGTGCCCAGCCGGGCCGCGCCGAGCGCAACCAGCGGCTCGGTCCCCTCGGGCGCCTGCAGATCGGTGCGGCGGCGCAGCACCAGGTAGTCCGGCTGCCAGCCGCGCTGTGTGAGCATCTGCATGGCGCGTGCCTCGATCGCCGCCAGGTCGCGATCGCCTTCCCGGATCGCCTCGGCCATCGATTGCAGCGCCTTCGACAGCTGCACCGCCTCGGCGCGTTCGGCCTCGCTCAGGTAGCCGTTGCGCGACGACAGGGCCAGCCCGTCCTCGGCGCGCCGCGTCTCGCCGCCCACGACGTCGATCGGCAGCGCGAACTGCCGCACCATGTGGCGGATCGTCATGAGCTGCTGGTAGTCCTTCTTGCCGAACACCGCCGTGCGCGGCTGCACGCAGGTGAACAGCTTCATCACCACGGTGCACACGCCGATGAAGAAGCCGGGCCGGAAGTGGCCTTCGAGGATGTCGGTCAGCGCGCTGTCCGGATGCACCTTGCAGGTCTGCGGCTCGGGGTACAGGGTTTTCTCATCGGGCGCGAACAGCACGTCGCAGCCCGCGGCTTCGAGCTTCTCGCAGTCGCTGGCCCAGGTGCGCGGGTAGGTGTCGAAATCCTCGTGCGGCAGGAACTGCAGCCGGTTGACGAAGATGCTCGCGACCGTCACGTCGCCCAGCGGGCGGGCCTGCTGCACCAGGCTCAGATGGCCGTCGTGCAGATTGCCCATGGTGGGAACGAAGGCCGGGCGGTGGAAGCGGCCCAGGTACTCGCGCAGTTCGGGCAGGGCGCGGAAGATGTGCATGGTCGTGTCGTGTCCGGATGGAAGGAAGGGGCGCAGGCCTACCAGGCATGCCGTTCGTCGTCGGGAAAGCTGCCGTCCTTGACGGCGCGCACATAGGCTTCGAGCGCCTGCGCGATGCCGGGCGCATCGGCCATGAAGTTGCGGACGAACTTCGGCATCCGGCCGAGGTTGATGCCCAGCATGTCGTGCAGCACCAGCACCTGGCCCGCCGTGCCGCGGCCGGCACCGATGCCGATGGTGGCGCAGCGCGGCAGTTCGCGCGTGAGTTCGGCGGCCAGCGTCGCGGGCACCATCTCCAGCACCAGCATCGCCGCGCCCGCGTCCTGCAGCGCGTGGGCCTGCTGCCTGAGCAGGGCCGCGGCCTCGCTGCCCTTGCCCTGCACGCGGTAGCCGCCCAGCGCATGCACGGTCTGCGGCGTCAGGCCGAGGTGCGCGCACACCGGGATGCCGCGCTCGACCAGGAAGCGCACGGTCTCGGCCGTCCAGCCGCCGCCTTCGAGCTTGACCATGTGCGCGCCCGCCTGCATCAGCAGCGCCGCGCTGCGCAGGGCCCGCTCGCGCGATTCCTGGTAGCTGCCGAAGGGCAGGTCGGCGATCAGCCACGCGGTGCCCTGTGCGCGATGCAGCCCGCGCGCCACGCTTTCGGTGTGGTAGCGCATGGTGTCGAGCGACACGCCCACGGTGCTGTGCAGACCCTGGCAGACCATGCCCAGCGAGTCGCCCACCAAGAGGCATTCGACCCCGGCCGCATCGGCCATGGCGGCGAAGGTGGCGTCGTAAGCGGTCAGCATGGCGATCTTCTCGCCGCGTGCATGCATGTCCGCCAGTCGCGGCAGACTCAGCGGCTTGCGCGAGGCAGGCGGCGAGGCGGGCGGCAGGGTGCCGTAAGGGGTGGCCGTGTCGGTACCGGGAACGGATGGCATGGTCGAGCTTTCTCCATGAAGCGGCCGCAGCCGTCGAGAAGGGGAAAAGAAGCGCTTGGCGCCCGGCGTCAGGCCGCGACGGCTTCGCCCGAGGCCGCCTGCACCGGGATGTGGGCGCGCTCTTCCTTGATGCGGTTGGCGCCGTCGACGAACACCAGCTTCGGCCGATGGCCGGCCACCTGGTCCTCGGGCACCAGCCCGAAGGCGGCGATGATGACCAGATCGCCGACCGAGGCCCTGCGCGCGGCCGAGCCGTTGAGCGAGATGATGCCGCTGCCGCGCTGGCCGCGGATCGCGTAGGTCACGAAGCGCTCGCCGTTGTTGATGTTCCAGATGTGGACCTGCTCGTTCTCGGCCAGGTTGGCGGCATCCAGCAGGTCTTCGTCGATGGCGCAGGAGCCCTCGTAGTGAAGTTCGCAATCGGTGACGGCGGCGCGATGGATCTTGGACTTGAGCAGGGTACGGAACATGGCCAGGGACTCTCTCTGCAAAAAGATGGATGGACGGGATGCTGGGCGTCAAGCCGCGGGCGGCACCAGGACGGTCGGCACGGCGGGCTCGGCGAGCGAAGGATAGTCGCGGCTGAAATGCAGGCCGCGGCTCTCGTGCCGCGCCTCGGCCGAACGCACGATCAGCCCGGCGACCTGCACCAGGTTGCGCAGTTCGAGCAGGTCGCGCGTGACGTGGAAGTTGGCATAGAACTCTTCGATCTCCGCGCTCAGCAGCGCGATGCGATGGGACGCGCGCGTCAGCCGCTTGTTGGTGCGCACGATGCCGACGTAGTCCCACATGAAGCGGCGCAGCTCGTCCCAGTTGTGCGAGATCACGACGGCCTCGTCGGCATCGGTGACGCGGCTGTCGTCCCAGGGCGGCAGTGAGGCGCCGATGCGCCCCGGCGCATCGGCGATCGCGCGGGCGGCGGCGCGCGCGAACACCATGCACTCGACCAGCGAATTGCTGGCCAGGCGGTTGGCGCCATGCAGGCCGGTGCATGCGGTCTCGCCGATCGCGTAGAGGCCCGGCACGTCGGTGCGGCCGTCGAGGTCGCAGAGCACGCCGCCGCAGGTGTAGTGCGCGGCGGGCACCACCGGGATGGGTTCGCGCGTGATGTCGATGCCGAGCTCGGCGCAGCGCGCCAGGATGTTGGGGAAGTGCGCCTGCAGGAAAGCCGGGCTCTGGTGCGAGATGTCCAGGTGCACGCAGTCCAGGCCGTGCTTCTTCATCTCGAAGTCGATCGCACGCGCCACCACGTCGCGCGGCGCGAGCTCGGCGCGCGCATCGTGCTCGGGCATGAAGCGGGTGCCGTCGGGCAGCAGCAGCCGCCCGCCTTCGCCACGCACCGCTTCCGAGATCAGGAAGGACTTGGCATGCGGGTGGTACAGGCAGGTCGGATGGAACTGGATGAACTCCATGTTCGACACGCGGCAACCCGCGCGCCAGGCCGCGGCGATGCCGTCGCCGGTCGCGGTGTCGGGATTGGTGGTGTAGAGGTAGACCTTGCCGGCGCCGCCCGTGGCCAGGATGGTGTGGGGCGCGCGGAAGGTGAGCACTTCGCCGGTCGTCGCGTCGAGCGCATACAGGCCCCGGCAGGCGGCGTCGGCCAGCCCGAGCCGGCGGCCGGTGATCAGGTCGACCAGCGTGTGCTCTTCGAACAGGTGGATGTTGGGCGTGCGGCGCACGGCGTCGATCAGCGTGCGCTGCACGGCAGCGCCGGTGGCATCGGTCACGTGCGCGATGCGGCGCTGGCTGTGGCCGCCCTCGCGCGTCAGGTGCAGTTCACCGTTCTCGAGCGAGAAAGCGACGCCGAGCGCGCGCAGCCAGCCAATCGCTTCGGGCGCGTGCTCGACCACGAAACGGGTGGCGGCCAGATCGCACAGGCCGGCGCCCGCGATCAGCGTGTCGTCGACATGGGATGCGAGGCTGTCGCCTTCGGCCAGTACGGCCGCGATGCCGCCTTGCGCCCATTGGCTGGCGCCGTCCTGCAGCGCGCGTTTGGTGAGCACCGCCACGCGGTGCGTCGGCGCCAGGTGCAGCGCGGCGCTCAGGCCGGCCAGACCGCTGCCGACGATGAGAACGTCGAAATCGTGCGAAGCCATTGAAGGTGAAGGGGAATCGAAGTCCGGTTGGACGGGTTCAGGCCGGCGAGTAGGCCAGGCGCACGTAGATCGGCGCGAAGGCCTCGGCCTGTGTGATGTCGATCAGCGTCTCCTTCGCGAGCTCGAGCATCGCGATGAAGGTGACGATCAGCACCGGCGTGCCGCGCGTGACGTCGAACAGCTTTTCGAACTCGACGAACTGCCGCCCCTGCAGGTGGCGCAGCACGATGCTCATGTGCTCGCGCACGCTGAGTTCCTCGCGCGAGATCTTGTGGTGCTGCACGAGCTTGGCGCGCTTGAGGATGTCGGCCCAGGCCTCGCGCAGGTCGACCACGTTGACGTCCGGAAAGCGCGGCTTGAGCGACTGCTCGATGTAGACCTGCGCCTTCCAGAAATCACGGCCGGCCTGCGGCGTGGCGCCGATCGAGGCCGCCTGCAGCTTGGTCTGCTCGTATTCGAGCAGGCGACGGACCAGCTCCGCGCGCGGATCCTCGGCCTCCTCGCCGTCGGCCGTCTTCTTGGGCGGCAGCAGCATGCGCGACTTGATCTCGATCAGCATTGCGGCCATCAGCAGGTATTCCGCGGCCAGTTCGAGGTTGGTCTGGCGGACCTGGTCAACATAGGTCAGGTACTGGCGCGTCAGCCCCGCCATCGGGATGTCGAGGATGTTGAAGTTCTGCTTCCTGATCAGGTAAAGCAGCAGGTCCAGCGGCCCTTCGAAGGCCTCGAGGAACACCTGCAGCGCCTCGGGCGGGATATAGAGGTCGTTGGGCAGCGCGAACAGGGGCTCGCCGTAGAGCCGCGCGAGCGCAACCTGATCGATCACCTCGGGCATCGCGCCGATGAAGGTGGCGCGATCGTCCTCGGCAAGGACGTCGTTCGCCGATCGCTCGTCGGCGCGTGCCGCGGCGGCGTCGCCCTTGCGGCGGCCGCTGGCGCTCGGGACGGCCCGGATGGCCACTTATTTCACGCGCGTCTGGTAGACGTAGGGCTGCTGCGGCACCTTGGCTTCGCTGTATTCGCAGAGCAGGCTGCGGTCGAGGTTCTTGTCCCACAGCAACGCGCGGCCGGCGCGCTGTTCGGCCTCCAGCGTCGGCTTCTTTTCCTTCATCTCCTCGATGAAGTTCGTGATCTCGGACGTGTAGTGGGGGCGGGCGAAGATGGACATGACGTGGAACCTTTGGCGCGGATTTTACCGGCGCCGGCGACCGCGCCCGCCGATTCGGTGGGATTGCGCATTGAAAGCGGTGCGTGCATGGGTTAGGGTGGCCTCATGCAATCTGTTCGCGAGCGACCGCCAAGCCGGATCCGCAATGTTTCTGGAATGGTGATGCCGGCGCTGTTCGCGGGCGTGTTGGGCTTGACGGCGTGCGATCCGCAGCGCATCAGTGAGCTCGAGGAAGGCGTGTCGACCGAGGCCGATGTGCGGGCGCGCTTCGGCGAGCCGGAGAACATCTGGGATGGGGCAGGCGGCCGGGTGTTCGAATACGACCGCCAGCCGCAGGGGCAGAAGAACTACATGATCACCATCGGGCCCGACGGCAAGATGGCTGCGTTGCGCCAGGTGCTGACGCCCGAGAACTTCGCCAGGGTGCAGCCAGGCATGACGGCGCAAGCGCTGCGGCGGCTGCTCGGCAAGCCGGCGCGGCGTACGCCCTATCCGCTGAAGAACGAGACCGAGTGGGAGTGGCGCTGGATGCAGCCGCCGAATTCGCCGATGGTGTTCACGGCCGTGCTGGGCGAGGACCAGCATGTGTTGCGATCCGGCTCGTCGCCCGACCGCGGCACCGAGGCGAACTAAGCCTGCTCTTGCGGCGGCATGAGCGTCCTAGCGCGACTCGCTGTCCGGCAACACCGCATCGGCCGTCGCGCCGACGGCCTTGCCCGCAATGCGTGCCGTGCCGATCGCCGCATCCGCCGCGAGGCCGACCGCGCCGGCGCCCACGCTCACCGCCGTGCTGGCGACGCTGACCACCGCACAGCCGCCGAGCGGCAGGCCGAGCACCATCGCCAGAATCGTGGACAAGACAAAGCGATGCATGCGTGGATCTCCTCTGCGCGTCAGCGCACGCGCATGCCCGGTGCGGCACCAGGCCAGGGTTCGAGCACGTGGATGCCCGGTTGCGCCTTCTCGTCCGCATGGCTGGCGGCGAGCACCATGCCTTCGGAAAGGCCGAACTTCATCTTGCGCGGCGCGAGGTTGGCGACCAGCACCGTGAGCTTGTCGACCAACTGCTCGGGCTGGTAGGCCGAGGCGATGCCGGAGAACACATTGCGGGTCCTGGCTTCGCCGGCATCGAGCGTGAGGCGCAGCAGCTTGGTCGATCCTTCGACCTTCTCGCAGGCCACGATCTTCGCGATGCGCAGGTCGATCTTCGCGAAGTCGTCGATGGTGATGGTGGGCGCGATCGCCTCGCCGCCGGGCAGTGCGGCTTCGGGGGCAGCTTCGGCGGCCGGCTCGGGCGCCTCGAACAGCGCATCGAGCTGCTTGGCATCGACGCGCTGCATCAGGTGCTTGTAGTCGCTGATCGCATGGCCGGCGCCGAGCAGCGTGCCGGCATCGGCGAACACCAGCGGCGCGCTGCCGAGAAAGGCCTCGACCTCGGCCGCCAGCGCCGGCAGCACCGGCTTGAGGTAGATCGTGAGCAGGCGGAAGGCCTCGATGCAGGTCGTGCACACATCGTGCAGGCGCGCTTCGCTGCCTTCCTTCTTGGCCAGTTCCCAGGGCTTGTTCTGGTCGACGTATTCGTTGACCTTGTCGGCCAGCAGCATGATCTCGCGCAGCGTGCGCGCGAAGTCGCGGCCGTCGTAGAGCGCCTGCAGATGTGCCGACGCGGCCTGCAGCGCGGCCAGCAGCTGCGATCCGTCGGCCGTCACGGTGCCCAGCTTGCCGCCGAAGCGCTTGGCGACGAAGCCGGCCGCGCGGCTGGCGATGTTGATGTACTTGCCGATCAGGTCGGCATTGACGCGCGCCATGAAGTCGTCGGGATTGAAGTCGACGTCCTCCACCTTGGCATTGAGCTTGGCCGCGATGTAGTAGCGCAGCCATTCGGGGTTCATGCCGATCGACAGGTACCTGAGCGGGTCGATGCCGGTGCCGCGGCTCTTGCTCATCTTCTCGCCCGACACCGTGATGAAGCCGTGCACGTTGACCTGGCTCGGCGTCTTGCGGCCGCTGAACTGCAGCATCGCCGGCCAGAACAGCGTGTGGAAGTAGACGATGTCCTTGCCGATGAAATGCACCTGCTCGACGGCCGGATCGGCGACGAACTCGTCGAAGCTCTGTGTGGTGCGCGAAGGCGCATGCCAGTGCTGCGCGGCCTGGCCTTTGTCGAAATGGTTCTTCAGGCTCGCGAGGTAGCCGACCGGCGCGTCCAGCCACACATAGAAGTACTTGCCCGGCGCATCGGGAATCTCGATGCCGAAGTAGGGCGCCTCGCGCGAGATGTCCCAGTCGGCCATGCCGGCCTCGAACCATTCGCTGGCCTTCTTCGCCATTTCCGGCTGCAGCTTGCCGTCCTGCGTCCAGGCCTTGAGGAAGTCGACCACCTTGGGGTCGGAGAGCTTGAAGAAGAAGTGTTCCGAGCTGCGCAGCTCGGGCGTCGCGCCGGTGAGCGTCGAGTAGGGATTGATCAGCTCGGTCGGCGTGTAGACGCTGCTGCACACCTCGCAGGCATCGCCGTACTGGTCCTTCGAATGGCACACCGGACACTCGCCCTTGATGTAGCGGTCGGGCAGGAACATGCCCTTCACGGGATCGTAGAACTGCTCGATGGTGCGCGTGGCGATCATGCCGCCCTGCTTGAGCTTGCGGTAGATGCCTTGCGCGAGCTCGGTGTTCTCGGCGCTGTCGGTCGAGTGCCAGTTGTCGAAGCGGATGTGGAAGCCGTCGAGGTACTGCTTGCGGCCCGCGGCGATCTCGCCGACGAAGGCCTGCGGCGTCTTGCCGGCCTTCTCGGCCGCGATCATGATCGGCGCGCCGTGCGCATCGTCGGCGCCCACGAAGTGCACCATGTGGCCCTGCATGCGCTGGTATCGCACCCAGATGTCGGCCTGGATGTACTCCATGATGTGGCCGACGTGGAACTTGCCATTGGCATACGGCAGGGCGGTGGTGACGAAGAGCTTGCGCTGGGACATCGAGAGGGGCGCTTTCTGGGGATGGACGGACCGGCAGGACCCCCACAGGCCGCCGCGGTCGCGGGACAGACATTTTAGGTGGCAGTGGCGCGAGCGTCCTTACACTGCGACGACAACCTCCTGCTGCCATGACCTCGACCCTGCCCGCCCTGTCTCTGATCGAAACCCGTGTGCTCGGCGTGCTGGCCGAAAAGCAGCGCACCGTGCCCGACAGCTATCCGCTGAGCCTGAACGCGCTGGTCGCCGGCTGCAACCAGAAGACCAGCCGCAATCCGCTGATGGAAGCCTCCGACGCCGATGTGCAAGCCGCGCTCGACAGCCTCAAGGGCTACAGCCTGGTCATGGAAGGCGGCGGCGGGCGCGTCTCGCGCTACGAGCACAACCTCGAGCGTCTGCTGCGCGTGCCCTCGCAATCCGCGATCCTGCTGACCGTGCTGATGCTGCGCGGGCCGCAGACCGCCGGCGAACTGCGGATCGCCTGCGAGCGCATGCACAACTTCGCCGACATCTCCGCGGTCGAAGGCTTTCTCGACGAGTTGGCCGCGCGGCCGGCCGGTGCGCTGGTGCGCAAGCTGTCGCGCCTGCCGGGTGCGCGCGAGAGCCGCTGGGCCCATCTGCTGAGCGGCGAACCACCCGAGGACGCGCCCGGCCTGCGCGCCGCGGGCCAGTCGGAGGTGTCGCTCGGCGAGGTGGCCGCGTTGAAGCTCAACGTCGCGCGGCTCGAGACCGAGGTCGCGGCGCTGCGGGCGCTGACCACGCGGATCTGCTCCGAACTCGGCATTGCCGCCGAACCCTGAAGCCCTCTCGAGGCGCCGCGTGATCACCGCGTACGACATCACCCTCGCCCGGCCGGCGCACGCGCTGGAGATCGCGCAGTTGTCCCGCGACGCCATCGAGTACGGCCTGCCCTGGCGCTGGACGCAGGGCCGCGTGATGAAGTCGATCCGGGACGCGGCGACCAACGTCGTGGTCGCGCGCCGCGATGGCGAGCTGCTCGGCTTTGCCATCATGAAATACGGCGAGGACGAGGCGCATGTCCTGCTGTTCGCAGTGCACGCCACGCAGCGCCGCAGCGGCCTGGGCTCCGCCTTGCTGGCCTGGCTCGAAGCGACGGCCGGGATCGCGGGCATCCGAGCGATCAGGCTCGAGGCGAGGGCGGGGAACGCGGGTGCGCGAGCCTTCTACCTTCGCCACGGCTTCGTCGAATCCGGGCTCAGTCCGGGCTACTACGAGGGCTCGGAGGATGGTGTGCGCATGGTCAAGCATCTGGCCTGACATCCCCCCACCCGAAGAACCGGCGCACCTCGTCTCGTTGCCGCAGCGTATCGGCGCGGCCCAACGCCATCAGTTCCTGCGTGAAGCTCGATTCGAACAGCAGGTAGCTCGCGAAGGCGGCGCCCTTCACGTTGGCCGCGCCGTTGCCGCCCAGGCCGCCGAACAGGCGCCGCACGGCACCGGGCAGGGCGTCGACGTGGCGGGCCGCGATCACGTCGATGCGTTCCGAGGGCGAGATCACCAGCAGCTCCAGCGGACGCAGCCCGCTCTCCAGCAAGGCTTCGGGCGGAATCAGGGCCAGCGTATGGTTGACGCGCCGCAGGCGTTCGACGTCGACCGCGAGCGAATCGAGAAAGATGCTCGACAGCGCATGGCCCGCGATCTGCGCGATCGAGGGGTAGCCGGTCAGCGCGTTCGGGGCCAGTGTCGCGGTCGGCTCGTTCATGCGGCCGGCGCCGACCGCGAGGATGCGATCGGCGCCCAGGTGGATGGCGGCGGCGATCGGTGCCGACTGCCGCATCGAGCCGTCGCCGAAGTATTCGGTGTGTCCCTGCATCGGCAGCGCCGTCGCCTGGAAAACGAAAGGAATCGCGGAGGAGGCCAGCAGATGGTCCTGCGTGATGCGGTCGTTCACCGCCAGCCGCTGCGAGCGCACCCAGGGCTTCATCGGCACCGCGGACTCGAAGAAGGTGACGTGCTCGCCCGAGCTGTAGCTCGACGCGGTCACCGCCAGCGCCTGCAGGTGGCCGGCGCGCATGAGGGCCGGCAGCCGTTCGAGCGGCACCATGCGCGCGAGCAGCTCGGCCAGCGGCGCGTTGTCGAGCAGCGAGCGCGGATGGATGCGCAGCCACTTGGCGATCAGCTGGCCGACGCCGAGCACCAGTCGCCAGCGCGCGGCGGCGTCGAGCATGGCGAGAGAATCCGCGCGGTAGACCTGTTCGGCGTGGAAGCCGTGCCAGACCTCGGCGATGCGCTGCACGGCGCCGTCGAAGTCGTCCGCGCCGCAGGCCAGCGCGGCCGCATTGATCGCGCCGGCCGAGGTGCCGGTGATGATGGGAAAGGGCGGCGGGCCGGCGCTCGCACCGGCCTCGCGGCGCAGGGCGGCAATGGCTTCGAGCACGCCGACCTGGTAGGCGGCGCGGGCACCGCCGCCGGTCAGCAGCAGGCCGGTGGTGGGCGGGGAAGAAGGCAATGGGGCGGTCGCGAGGGAGGACATGAAGGGCACACTAGACTACTCGCCATTCAGGAGTTTCATCAAATGGCAGCTACGCACGCTGAGCTCACGGACGCCCTCAAGACCGTGCTCGACCCCAACACCGGCAAGGATTTCATCAGCACACGGGCGCTGAAGAACCTGCAGATCCACGAAGGCGAGGTCTCGTTCGATGTCGAGCTGGGCTATCCCGCCCTGAGCCAGATCCCGGCCTTGCGCCGGGCCCTGGTCGCCGCCGCGAAGACGGTGCCGGGCGTCGAGAACGTCTCGGCCAACATCGCGACCAAGGTGCTGAGCCATGCGGTGCAGCGCGGCGTGCAGCTGATGCCCAACGTCAAGAACATCATCGCCGTCGCCTCCGGCAAGGGCGGCGTGGGCAAGAGCACCACCGCGGCCAACCTGGCGCTGGCGCTCGCGGCCGAGGGCGCCAGCGTCGGCCTGCTCGACGCGGACATCTATGGCCCGAGCCAGCCCATGATGCTGGGCATCCACCGCCGCCCCGAGAGCGGCGACGGCAAGACCATGGAGCCGCTGGAGAACCATGGCGTGCAGGTGATGTCGATCGGCTTCCTGGTCGATCCCGACGAGGCCATGATCTGGCGCGGCCCGATGGCCACCCAGGCGCTGGAGCAGCTGCTGCGCCAGACCAACTGGAAGGAACTCGACTATCTGATCGTCGACATGCCGCCCGGCACCGGCGACATCCAGCTCACGCTCTCGCAGCGCGTGCCGATGACGGGCGCGGTGATCGTCACCACGCCGCAGGACATCGCACTGCTCGACGCGCGCAAGGGCATCAAGATGTTCGAGAAGGTCGGCGTGCCGATCCTCGGCATCGTCGAGAACATGGCCGTGCACGTGTGCTCCAACTGCGGCCATGTCGAGCACATCTTCGGCGCCGACGGCGGCAAGAAGATGGCGGCGCAATACAACGTCGACTACCTCGGCGCGCTGCCGCTCGACATCCAGATCCGCCTGCAGGCCGACAGCGGCACGCCGACCGTGGCGGCCGACCCCGACGGCGAGGTGGCCGGCATCTACAAGGCCGTCGCGCGCCGCGTCGCGGTCGGGATCGCCGAGAAAGCGAAAGACTTCTCGGCCAAGTTTCCGACCATCACGGTCAGCAAGAACACCTGAGTCGGAACCGCTCGATCCACGTCCGGGTCGAACTTGACGGGGTCCGAACCGGCCACCACACTGCGCGAGCTTCGACAGGCAAACCCATCACGACAAGGAGAAGACAGATGGCAAGTTCGACCGCTGGCGTCCTCGACGGGGACCGCGACACCGATGGCGAGGGGAGGCAGTCTGGATTCCTCGACAAGGAACGCATCATCGCCGGCCCCGGCTTCAGCCGCTGGCTGGTGCCGCCCGCCGCGCTGGCGATTCATCTGTGCATCGGCATGGCGTACGGCTTCTCGGTCTTCTGGCTGCCGCTCTCCAAGGCGTTGTCGGTGGCCGGTACCGGCGCGCATGCCTGCGGCAAGGACGTGAGCTTCATCGCCGAACTGTTCGCCACGGGCTGCGACTGGCGCATCGCGACGCTGGGCTGGATGTACACGCTGTTCTTCGTCTTCCTCGGCTGTTCCGCCGCGCTGTGGGGCGGCTGGCTCGAACGTGCCGGCCCGCGCAAGGCCGGCGTGGTGTCGGCCGTGTGCTGGTGCGGCGGTATGCTGATCTCGGCGCTGGGCATCCATCTGCACCAGTTCTGGCTGATGATCCTCGGCTCGGGCGTGATCGGCGGCGTCGGCCTCGGCCTCGGCTACATCTCGCCGGTGAGCACGCTGATCAAATGGTTTCCCGACCGCCGCGGCATGGCGACCGGCATGGCCATCATGGGCTTCGGCGGCGGCGCGATGATCGGCTCGCCGCTGGCGGTCGAACTGATGAAGCGCTTCGCCGGTCCCGCCGACGTCGGCGTGATGGGCACCTTCGTGGTGATGGCGCTGATCTATTTCGTCTTCATGATGGGCGGTGCGCTCGGCTACCGCGTGCCGCCGACCGGCTGGAAGCCGGCAGGCTGGACGCCGCCGGTGGCCCGTGCCGCCAACGCGATGATCACGCAGCGCCACGTGCATGTGAACAAGGTCTGGGGCATTCCGCAGTTCTGGCTGGTCTGGCTGGTGCTGACCATGAACGTGAGCGCGGCGATCGGCGTGATCGGCATGGCCTCGCCGATGCTGCAGGAAGTCTTCGGCGGCGCGCTGATCGATGTGCCGAAGAAGTTCGGCGAACTCGACAAGACGCAGCTGGCAGCCATCGCCGGCGTGGCCGGGGGTTTTGCCGCGCTGCTCTCGCTGTTCAACATCGGTGGCCGCTTCTTCTGGGCCAGCCTGTCGGACAAGCTGGGCCGCAAGCTGACCTACACGGTGTTCTTCATCCTCGGCGGCCTGCTGTATTTCAGCATCCCGTCCTCGGCTGCCGCGGGCAGCAAGCTGCTCTTCGTGGGCGCGTTCTGCATCATCCTGTCGATGTACGGCGGCGGCTTCTCGACCGTGCCGGCCTATCTGGCCGACCTGTTCGGCACACAGTTCGTCGGTGCGATCCACGGCCGCCTGCTCACGGCCTGGGCCACGGCCGGCATCCTCGGCCCGGTGATCGTCAACTACATGCGCGAGTACCAGCTGGGACTCGGCATTCCGCGCGAACAGGTCTACAACCAGACCATGTACATCCTGGTCGGCATGCTGGTGATCGGCCTCATCGCCAACCTGATGGTGAGGCCGGTCGCGAACAAGTACTTCATGACGCCCGAGGAACTCGCGATCGAGCAGAAGCTCGCCCATGAGAAGGCCGTCGCCGCCGAGGTCGGCGCGGGCTCGGGCCGCCCGGAGACGACCAGCCCGGCGATGGTCTGGCTGGCCTGGGCCGCGGTCGGCATTCCGCTCGCGTGGGGCGTCTACGAGACGCTGGTGAGCGCGGCGAAGTTCTTCAACTGATCAACCGGAGACGGGCGCTGCGGCCCCAGCGGCGCCTCATTCGGAAAGCAAGGCCAAGGCAGTGAACAGCGACCCAGGCATTCTCGACAAGGACCGTTCGATCCCGCTCGCGACCGCGGACGAAATGCGCGATCGGATTCGTCGCAAGAGCAAGCTCAAAGGGCGCCAGCCGGAGGAAAGCGCGCTCGCCGAAGTGCAGGCGCTCATCGGGCCGCGGCCCGCGGACGGGCATCCGCGCGACCTGCTCATCGAGCACCTGCACCGCATCAACGACGCGCATGGCTGCCTGCACGACCGCCATCTGGTCGCGCTGGCGCGCGAGATGAACATCCCGATGGCGGAGGTCTACGAGGTCGCGACCTTCTATCACCACTTCGAGGTGGTGCGCGGCGACGCGCGGGCACCGGGGCTCACCGTGCGCGTGTGCGACAGCCTGGCCTGCGAACTTGCAGGCGCGGCGGACCTGATGGCGCGGCTGCCCGCGCTGCTGGGTGCGGCGGGTCGCGACGATGTGCGCGTGATCGCCGCGCCCTGCATCGGCCGCTGCGAGCAGGCGCCGGCCGTGGCCGTGCATCAGCGCGCCGTGCCGCTGGCGACGGCGGACAAGGTCTTGCAGATGCTCGATGCGTCGACGGCGCCGGATCCGGCCGACGCGGACCGCGCGAAGGCCTGCTTCGCGCCGGCGGATCTGGCCGAGAAAAGCATCTCACCCTTGCCCGATGCGATCGAGGCGCAGCCCGCCTTCACCGGCTACGCGAGCTACCGCGCGAACGGCGGCTACGCGCTCGCGGCCGCGCTGGCCAGCGGCGGGAAGGACGCCGAAGCCGTGATCAAGGCGATGGAGGATTCGGGCCTGCGCGGCCTCGGCGGCGCGGGCTTCCCGGCCGGACGCAAGTGGCGCATCGTGCGCGACCAGCCGGCGCCGAAACTGATGGCGGTCAACATCGACGAGGGCGAGCCCGGCACCTTCAAGGACCGCACCTACCTCGAACGCGATCCGCACCGTTTTCTCGAAGGGTTGATCGTGGCCGCGCAGGTGGTCGGCATCGAGGGCTGCTACATCTACCTGCGCGACGAATACCACGACTGCCGCGCGCTGCTGCAAGCCGAGATCGCGAAGCTTCAAGCCGATCCCCCCTGCGCGCTGCCGACGATCGTGTTGCGTCGCGGTGCCGGCGCCTACATCTGCGGCGAAGAGTCCGCGATGATCGAAAGCATCGAGGGCAAGCGCGGCGAACCGCGCATGCGACCGCCCTACATCGCGCAGGTCGGGCTGTTCGGCCGCCCGACGCTGGAGCACAACTTCGAAACGCTCTACTGGGTGCGCGACATCGTCGAAAGAGGCCCGCAATGGTTCAGCGGCTTCGGCCGCCACGGGCGCCGTGGGCTGCGCAGCTTCAGCGTGAGCGGCCGCGTGCGGCATCCCGGCGTCAAGCTCGCGCCGGCGGGCATCACCGTGCAGGAACTCATCGACGAATACTGCGGCGGCATGCTGGAGGGCCACATGCTGCATGCCTACCTGCCGGGCGGCGCGTCGGGCGGCATCCTGCCGGCGCGCATGAACGACATCCCGCTCGATTTCGACACGCTGCAGCCGCACGGCTGCTTCATCGGCTCGGCGGCCGTGATGGTGCTCAGCCAGCACGATCGCGCGCGCGACGCGGCGCTCAACGTGATGCGCTTCTTCGAACATGAAAGCTGCGGCCAGTGCACACCCTGCCGGGTCGGCACCGCCAAGGCCGCGGCGCTGATGCAGGCGGCGGTGTGGGACAACGAAACGCTCGAAGACCTGGCGCAGGTCATGGCCGATGCATCGATCTGCGGCCTCGGCCAGGCGGCTCCGAATCCGATCCGCAGCATCCGTACCTACTTTCCGCAGGAGATTGCATGAACGCGCCTGCCATGCTCGCCGAACTGCTGCCGCAGACGGTCGACTTCGTGCTCGACGGCCGCGCGGTGCAGGCCTTCGAAGGCGAGACGATCCTGAAGGCGGCGCAACGCCACGGCGTCGACATTCCGCACCTGTGCCACAAGGACGGCCTGCGGCCCGACGGCAATTGCCGCGCCTGCGTGGTCGAGCTGAAGGGCGAGCGCACGCTGGCGCCGAGTTGCTGCCGCAGCGTGACGGTGGGCATGGAGGTGCAGGCCGCGAGCGAGCGTGCGCGCAAGAGCCAGCAGATGGTGGTGGAAATGCTGCTGTCGGACATGCCGGAGGCGGGCTACAAGTGGAACGACCAGGACGGGTATGGAGGCGCGCCCGTCGGCCAGCACGGCGAGCTCAGTCAGTGGGCCGAACGCCTCGGGATCCAGGTGCGCCCGCAACTCAAGGCCCTGCGCCGCGAGCAGCCGGCCCCCGACCTTTCCCACCCCGCGATGGCCGTCAACCTCGACGCCTGCATCCAGTGCAACCGCTGCGTGCGCGCCTGCCGCGAGGAGCAGGTCAATGACGTCATCGGCTATGCGATGCGCGGCGAGCATTCGAAGATCGTGTTCGACCTCGACGATCCGATGGGCGACAGCAGCTGCGTGGCCTGCGGCGAATGCGTGCAGGCCTGCCCGACCGGCGCGCTGATGCCCAAGAGCCATATCGGTTCGCAGCAGGTGGATCGCAAGGTCGATTCGGTCTGTCCCTTCTGCGGCGTGGGCTGCCTGATCACCTACAACGTCAAGGACGAGAAGATCGTCAGCGTCGACGGCCGCGACGGCCCGGCGAATCACAGCCGGCTCTGCGTCAAGGGCCGCTTCGGCTTCGACTATGCGCACCATGCGCAGCGCCTGACGCAGCCGCTGATCCGCAGGCCCGGCATGCCGAAGGACATCGGCGATGCGCCGCGGCCCGGCGATTGGCGCAGCACCTTCCGCGAAGCCAGCTGGGAAGAGGCTCTGGCCTTCACGTCGGGCACGTTGAAGGGCCTGCGCGACACGCACGGCCCCAAGACGCTGGCCGGCTTCGGCTCGGCCAAGGGCAGCAACGAAGAGGCCTATCTGTTCCAGAAGCTCGTGCGCACCGGCTTCGGCAGCAACAACGTCGACCATTGCACCCGCCTGTGCCATGCCTCCAGCGTCGCGGCGCTGCTCGAGGGCGTGGGCTCCGGCGCGGTGAGCAATCAGGTCAACGATGTCGAGCATGCGGGGCTGATCCTCATCATCGGCTCCAACCCCACCGCCAACCATCCGGTGGCCGCGACCTGGATGAAGAACGCGGCGCAGCGCGGCGCGAAGATCGTGCTCGCCGATCCGCGCATCACCGACATCGGCCGCCATGCGTGGCGCACACTGCAGTTCAAGGCCGACACCGACGTTGCGATGCTCAATGCGCTGATCCATGCGGTGATCGACGAAGGCCTGGTCGACGAGGAGTTCGTGCGCAAGCGGGCCAGCAACTACGCCGCGCTGTGCGAGAACGTGAAGGGCTACAGCCCCGAAGCGATGGCGCCCATCTGCGGCGTGCCGGCCGCCACGCTGCGCGAGGTGGCGCGCGCCTTCGCCACCGCCAAGGGCGCGATGGTGCTGTGGGGCATGGGCATCAGCCAGCACGTGCACGGCACCGACAACGCGCGCTGCCTGATCGCGCTGGCCACCGTCACCGGCCAGATCGGCAAGCCCGGCTCGGGGCTGCATCCGCTGCGCGGCCAGAACAACGTGCAGGGCGCCAGCGACGCGGGCCTGATCCCGATGATGTTTCCCAACTACCAGCGCGTCGACGACGCCGGCGCGCATGCGTGGTTCGAGAACTTCTGGGGCATGCCGCTCGACGCGGCGCCCGGCTACACGGTGGTGGAGATCATGCACAAGGCGCTCGCGCCCGACGACGATCCGCACAAGATCCGCGGCATGTACATCATGGGCGAGAACCCGGCCATGAGCGACCCCGACCTCAACCACGCGCGCCACGCGCTGGCGAGCCTGGAGCATTTGGTCGTGCAGGACATCTTCATGACCGAGACCGCGTGGCTGGCCGACGTGGTGCTGCCGGCCAGCGCCTGGCCCGAGAAGACCGGCACGGTGAGCAACACCGACCGCATGGTGCAGCTGGGCAAGCGGGCGCTCGATCCGCCGGGCGATGCCAGGCCCGATCTCTGGATCATCCAGCAGATCGCGCAGCGCATGGGCCTGGCCTGGGACTACCCCGGCGAAGAGGAAGGCGTGGCCGCGGTCTACGAGGAAATGCGCCAGGCGATGCACACCGCCATCGGCGGCATCACCTGGGAGCGGCTGCAGCGCGAATCGAGCGTGACCTATCCCTGCCTGAGCGCTGACGACCCTGGCCAGCCCACCGTGTTCATCGACGATTTCCCGACGCCGGACGGCCGCGTGACGCTGGTGCCTGCGGACATCATCCCGGCCGACGAGCGGCCCGATGCCGACTACCCGTTCGTGCTGATCACCGGCCGCCAGCTCGAGCACTGGCACACCGGCAGCATGACGCGCCGCGCCACGGTGCTCGATGCGCTGGAGCCGATGGCCACCGCATCGATGAACCAGCGCGACCTGGAGGCGCTCGGCCTGCAGGCGGGGGAGGTCGTCACGATCCGCTCGCGCCGCGGCGAGGTGGCGATCCATGTGCGCCGCGACGACGGCATGCCGGACGGCGCGGTGTTCGTGCCCTTCGCCTACTACGAGGCGGCGGCCAACCTGATGACCAATGCGGCGCTCGATCCGTTCGGCAAGATCCCGGAGTTCAAGTATTGCGCCGTGCGCGTGCTGCGCGGCGGCACGCCGATGGCGATGGCCGGGTATGGCACGGGCGCGACAGGACATGCCGCCGCCATGTGAACCAATCGTGCTGCTTGCACGTCCAAGCGCTTCCAGCAAACAGACCCGGAGCATCCTCATGAGAAGTTTCAAGAGACAAGCGTTCGTGCTGGCGGCCGTCGCTGCGTGCGGTTCGGGCAGCGCGATGGCGCAGCAGGCCGGTGACCGGTAGGTCGGCGCCGGCTGGTTCCATCTCTCGCCGCAGGATTCGAGCGAGCCGCTCACGCTGACCTCGCCGGTGCCGAGCGTGCTGGCGGGCTCCGGCGCCAGCATTGGCAATTCCGACACCCTCGGCCTCGACGCCACCTACTTCCTCGACAGCCACTGGGCCATCGAGGGCGTGTTCGGCATCCCGCCGAAGTTCAAGATCCATGGTACCGGCACGCTGGCGCAGGTCGGCGAACTCGGCGAGGCGCGGCAGTGGAACCCGACACTGCTCGGCAAGTACTACTTCAGGGAAGGCACGGAAAAGCTGCGTCCCTTTGTCGGACTCGGCGCCGCCTATGTCTGGTACAGCGGCGTGAATCTCGGCCGCGCCGCCGGCGCGCCGCTTCACGGCCGAGACCGGCTTCAGCTTCACCGAATGGCGCCAGCGCGCGCGGCTGATGCGGGCGCTCGAACAATTGGCCGCGGGCGAGCCCGTGACGCGCATCGCGCTCGACCTCGGTTACGAGAACGTCAGCGCCTTCATCGCGATGTTCCGCCGCACCTTCGGCGTCACGCCGGCGCGCATCCGTTGCGTGACAGCCCTGGCGCCCTTCGAGCGAGAAAGGGAGTGACCTTCGCGAGCAGCGCGTCGGGCGCTTCCTCGGCGATGTAGTGGCCGCAGGGCAGGGCCTCGCCTTCGACGTCGCGCGCCACGCGGCGCCATTCGTCCAGCGGTTGGAAGCAGCGATGGACCACGCCTTCGCGCCCCCACAGCACCAGCAGCGGTGGCTGCAGCTGGCGGCCGGCATCGCGGTCGGCGCGGTCATGTCCGAGGTCGACGCCTGCCGCGGCGCGATAGTCCTCGCACAGGCCGTGCGCGGCGCCGGGCAGCGCGATGCAGCGCTGGTATTCGGCCAGGGCGCGCGGATCGAAGGGCGCGAGACCGGCGCTGCGCCGGCCCATCACGTCGCGGATGTAGGCCGCGGGGTCGGCCTCGATCAGCCGCTCGGGCAGTGGCGCGGGCTGGATCAGGAAGAACCAGTGCCAGTAGGCACGCGCGAACGCCTCGGTCGTCTGCTCGTACATCGCGAGCGTCGGCGCGATGTCGAGCAGCACCAGGCGCGCGACGGCGTCGGGATGGTCCATGGCCAGGCGATGCGCCACGCGCGCGCCGCGGTCGTGCGCCAGCAGGTCGAAGCGGTCGAAGCCGAGACGCTGCATCAACGTCACCTGGTCCTGCGCCATCACGCGCTTGGCGTAGTTGCCGTGGTCGGGTGCACCGGCCGGCTTGGACGAATCGCCATAGCCGCGCAGATCGGCGGCCACCACCGTGTGATGCAGCGCGAGCACCGGTGCGACGCGGTGCCAGATCGCGCGTGTCTGCGGATGACCGTGCAGCAACAGCAAGGGCGGCCCCGAGCCGCCGACCACTGCGGCAATGCGGATGCCATCGTCGACCTCGACACTTCGATGCTCGAAGCCGGGGTACAGCGCAAGGGTCGATGTCGTCATGCTCGAAGTCTCCTCGCCCGCACATCCGCAGCGTGCCGGTCCAGGAATCCCAAGTGTGGTTCGAAGCGCGGCGAGAGGTCGGAGCGGGCCTCTCGCGATGGTAAGCGGGGCAGCGCAGTCGCGCCGCCGTCAGGGCCGATCGCCTGCGTGATGCGGCTGCGCGTCAGGCCGGCTGGGCCTGCGACGCGGCAGCACGCTGCGCGCGGCGTTCGCCGATCATGCGGGCTGCCAGTTGGGCCGCCATTTCGAGCTTCTTCAGGTCGCGCAGTTCGAGCGCGGTGTCGGGATTGAAGCTGAAGGAGTAGAGCGTTCCGTACAACAGGCCGTCGCTCAGCACCATCGGCGCGCTGACATAACAGCCGGACGGAACCTTGGCCTGCAGGACCTGCTTGCAGAAGGCCAGTTCGAGGGGTTCGGCCTGCTCGTCGATGAACTGGGCGCGTTCGCTCGGCTCGAGACGGCGCGAGACGCGCTTGCCATCGATGACTTCGGCCGCGAAGCCGGCTTCCATCCCGTGCTGCTCGCGCAAGAGCCTGAGAACCTGGTGGACGGCCTGATCGACCGCCGGGTCGCTCGCGTCGGCCGTGGCAATGAGGAGCTCGGACACCCTGACTTCGAGGTCGGCGGCACAGTAGTCGGGTTCGAAAAAGCTCATTGTGGACTCCGGTTGCGATGTATGTATTGGAAAGTATTACAGGTCACTTTTTAAAAAATGAGAACTATGGTTTCCTAAATCTTGAGATATATGTCACAAAAGTACTACATGAGTACCTATAGGTTACATGATTTCTGAAATCTCCCCGGCTGGCTGCCCCGGCGCCATCGGCTATCGTCCCCCCATGGCCTCGCCCGACATCGCACCCGCAGGCGGCCGCGCGAGCGACCGGACGGCGCTGCCGCGCCTCACGCAGGCGACGGCGGTGCTCACGCAAGAGGTCGAGGTCGTCGACGAGCACGGGGAACGCGGCCGGGTCTCGATCCCGGCCGAGCGTGACCTGACGATCTATGTCGACCGTCGCGAACTGGTCACGCTGATGACGCTCGGCGCCCGGCCCGAGCTGCTGGTGCTGGGCTACCTGCTGAACCAGCGGCTGATCGAATCGGCCGCCGACGTCGAGTCGGTCACCGTCGACTGGGAGGTCGGCGCCGCGGCGGTGAAGACCCACGCCGGCATCGACCGCATCGAGGAACGGACGGCGCAGAAGGTGGTCACCACCGGCTGCGGGCAGGGCAGCGTGTTCGGTGCGCTGATGACCGGCATCGACCGTCTTCATCTGCCCGGCACGCGCATGACCCAGGCGCAGCTCTACGCGCTGGTCAACGCCATCCGCATTCAGGAGAGCACCTACAAGTCGGCCGGTTCGGTGCACGGCTGCGCGCTGTTCACGCTCGGCGCGGGCGACGACGATGTGAGCCTGCAGACCTTCGTCGAGGACGTGGGCCGTCACAACGCGATCGACACCATCGCGGGCTGGATCGCGATGCAGCCGGCCCAGCGGCTGGCCGGCGGCCGCGTGTTCTACACCACGGGCCGGCTGACCAGCGAGATGGTGATCAAGTCGGCCCAGATGGGCGTGGCCATCGTGGTGTCGCGCAGCGGCATCACGCAGATGGGCCACGAGATCGCCCAGCGGGTCGGCCTGTGCGCGATCGGACGCGCGACGAACCGCCGCTTCGTCTGCTACGCAGGTGTCGACCGGCTGGTGCTGCAGCCCGAGCTCGCCGGGACCCGGTAAATCCTTCGGCTTGGCTGGCGGTGGCCGCTCGGCTATCGTCGGACCATGAACGCTTCCCTACGCCTTGGTTGGCGCACGCTGCGGCGTGACCTGCGCGCCGGCGAGTTGCGCCTGCTGATCGTGGCCGTGCTGCTCGCGGTGGCGGCGCTCACGGCGGTCGGCTTCTTTGCCGATCGGCTCAAGGGTGGCCTGCAGCGCGACGCACGCCAGCTGATGGGCGGCGACGCGGTGCTCGCGACCGACAACCCGACCCCGGCCGAATTCGTGGCGCGCGCCAGGTCGCTCGGCCTGGACAGCGCGGGCACCTACGGTTTTCCGACCATGGCCCGTGCCAGCGACGCGCAGGGTGGCGCCAGCAAGCTGGTCGCTCTCAAGGCCGTGGCGCCGGGCTATCCGCTGCGCGGCAGCCTGCAGGTGGCCGACGGACCCGACGCGCCGGGCCAGACCACGCGCGACGTGCCGGCGCCGGGCCAGGCCTGGGTCGACGCGTCGCTGCTCGAGTCGCTCGGCCTGAAGATGGGCGACACGCTGCTGCTGGGCGATGCCGCCCTGCGCATCGCGCGCGTGATCGTGCTCGAGTCCGATCGCGGCGCCGGCTTCATGAGCTTTGCGCCGCGCGTGATGCTCAACCAGGCCGATGTGCCGCGCACGGGTCTGGTTCAACCGGCCAGCCGCGTGAGCTACCGTTTTGCGGTCGCGGGCGCGCCGGATGCGGTACAGCGCTTCAACGCCTTCGCCGACGCGACGATCAAGAAGGGCGAAGTGCGCGGCGCACGGCTCGAGTCCTTCGAGAGCGGCCGCCCCGAAATGCGCCAGACGATGGACCGTGCGGAGAAATTCCTCAACCTGGTTGCATTGCTGGCCGCGCTGCTGTCGGCGGTGGCCGTCGCGCTGGCCGCGCGCGGTTTCGCGGCCGGCCACCTGGACGACTGTGCCATGCTGCGCGTGCTGGGCCAGAGCCAGCGCACCATTGCGGGTGCCTACGCCTTCGAATTCGCGCTGGTCGGGCTGATCGCCAGCGCGCTCGGCGTCGCCATCGGCTTCGGCGTGCACTACGCGTTCGTGCTGCTGCTGGCGGGGCTGGTCGAAAGCGCGCTGCCCGCGCCGACCTTCTGGCCCGTGGCCTTCGGCATGGGCATGGGGTTCACGCTGCTGTTCGCGTTCGGGCTGCCGCCGGTGCTGCAGCTGGCGCAGGTGCCGCCGCTGCGCGTGATCCGCCGCGACGTCGGCAACCTGAAGCCGGCATCGATCGCGGTGCTGGCACTCGGCATCGCGGGCTTCGCGGCCTTGCTGGTCGCGGCCAGCAGCGACCTCAAGCTGGGGCTGATCGCGGTCGGCGGCTTCGCGGCGGCCGTCGCCGTGTTCGCGCTGCTGAGCTGGCTCGCGGTGCTGCTGCTGCGGCGCAGCGTCAACGAATCGACCGCGCCGCGCTGGCTGGTGCTGGCCACGCGGCAGATCTCGGCACGGCCGGCCTACGCGGTGGTGCAAGTCAGCGCGCTGGCCGTGGGCCTGCTGGCGCTGATCCTGCTCGTGCTGCTGCGCACCGACCTGGTCTCGAGCTGGCGGCAAGCCACGCCACCCGACGCGCCGAACCGCTTCGTGATCAACGTGATGCCCGACCAGAGCGAGGCCTTCCAGAAGACGCTGCGTGATGGCGGCGTGCGCCAGTTCGACTGGTACCCGATGATCCGCGGGCGCCTGGTCGCCATCAACGACAAGCCGGTCACGCCCGACGACTATGCGGACGACCGCGCCAAGCGGCTGGTCGACCGCGAGTTCAATCTCAGCAACAGCGTCGAGGCGCCACCGCACAACATCGTCACCGCGGGCGCATGGACGCCGGGCGCGCCGGGCGAGCTCAGCGTCGAGGAAGGACTGGCCGACACGCTCGGCCTCAAGCTCGGCGACCAGCTGCGCTTCGACATCGGCGGCATCCAGAGCGACGCACGCATCACCTCGCTGCGCAAGGTCGACTGGGGCTCGCTGCATGCCAACTTCTTCGTGATGTACACCGTCGCCGCGTTGGCGGAGGTGCCGGTCACCTACATGGGCGCATTCCGTGCGCCCGAGGTCAAGGGATTCGACAACGCGCTGGTGCGCGCCTTTCCGAACGTGACCAATGTCGACATGAGCGCCACCATCGGCCAGATCCAGCGGGTGCTCGACCAGGTGATCCGCGCCGTCGAGTTCCTGTTCGGCTTCACGCTCGCGGCCGGGCTGGTGGTGTTGTTCGCCGCCGTCACGGCCACGCGCGAGGAGCGGGCGCGTGAGTTCGCGATCATGCGTGCGGTCGGCGCGCACGCGAGCCTGCTGCGCCAGGTGCAGCGCGCCGAACTCGCCGGCGTCGGGCTGCTGGCGGGCTTTCTCGCGAGCCTCGTCGCTTCGGTGATCGGCTGGGCGCTGGCGCACTATGTGTTCGACTTCACCTGGACCGCATCGCCGCTGGTGCCGGTGGGCGGTGCGCTGGCCGGCGCGGTGCTGGCGCTGGCCGCCGGCTGGTGGGGCTTGCGCGACGTGCTGCGGCGGCCGGTGGTCGATACGCTGCGCCGTGCGGCCGAATAGGGGTGTCGTCGAAGTGAGCGAATGGCTGTCGATGAAGATCGGATCGGCGTGGATCCGCCTGTGCGTCTTCGCTGCCGCTGGCGCGCTGGCCGGCTGCGCCAGCCTGCCGCCGCCCGTGGCGCAGACGCCGACGCATGCGCCGACGGATGTCGCGAACACCCGGCTCGCGCGCGTGGCCCGTGCCGGTGCGCCGGCCGCCTCGCCTGCGTTGTCGGGTTTTCGTTTGCTGCCGGAAGGGACGACCGCCTTCGATGCCCGCCTTGCCATGGTGCGCAACGCCGAGCGCTCGATCGATGCGCAGTACTACATCCTGTCGAACGATTCGACCGGACTTCTGTTCCTGCGCGAGCTGAACGCCGCCGCGCAGCGCGGGGTGCGCGTGCGCCTGCTCATCGACGATCTCTACACGGCAGGCAAGGACGAACTTCTCGCGCTCCTGGCCGCGCAGCCCAACTTCGAGGTGCGGGTCTTCAATCCGCTGCCGGTGCACTTCGGGCCGCTCGCGCTGCGCATCGCACTGTCACTGCACGACCTGCGGCGCATCGACCGCCGCATGCACAACAAGCTTCTCGTGGCCGACAACAGCCTGGCCATGACGGGCGGGCGCAACGTCGCCGACGAATACTTCATGCACAGCGACACCGCCAACTTCATCGACATGGACGTGCTGGCCAGCGGGCCGGTGGTGCGCGAGCTGTCCGATTCCTTCGACGACTACTGGAACAGCCCGCAGGTCTGGCCCATCGGCAGCCTGGTCCCGCGGCCTGTCGGCGATGCCGCGCAAAGGGCGGAGCGCCTCGCCATGCTGCTGCACGGCGCGCTCTCCTCGCTTGCCGAGCCGTCCGTCGACGTGCTGGGCAACACGCCGGTCGGGCAGCAGATCGCCGCCGGCCGACTCGCGCAGACCTGGGCCGACGCGCGCATGCTGGCGGACATTCCGGAGAAGATCACCTACGACAACCCGGACGCGCGCTTCGAGGACAGCGTCACGCAGCGCACCGTCGCCATCATGCTCGGGGCGCAGTCGGAGGTGACGATGATCTCGCCGTATTTCATTCCCGGCGACAACGGCATGAAGGTGCTCGAGGACAGCGTGAGACGCGGCGTGCGTGTCGACGTGCTGACCAACGCGCTCGATGCCACCGACGAGTCGCTGGTCTATGCCGGCTATGCACGCTACCGGCTCGCCATGCTCAAGGCGGGCATACACATCTATGAGCTGGGCGGTACGCTGGCGCGGCGCGACCGGCAGCTCGGCGACTTCCACAGCTCGAGCGGCCGGCTGCATGCCAAGATCGCCGTGGTCGACCATCGTCGGCTGTTCGTCGGCTCGATGAACCTCGATGGGCGCTCGGCCCGCCTCAACACCGAGATCGGCCTCGTGATCGACAGCCCCGACCTCACCGCCCAGTTCTACACGCTGATGCCCGCTCCCGAGCTCGGCGCCTACGAGCTGCGGCTCGACGCGGCGGGCGCGCTCGAATGGGTGGAGCACGACGTGGACGGCAGCGACAAGGTGATTCGCGACGAGCCCGGCGCGAGCCTGTTCCAGCGCGTCACGGACTGGCTGCTGCTGAAGGTGGTGCCCGAGGGCGCGCTGTAGCCGCGCGGCCGAATGGGCCGCGGCACGCCGGGTGCATTCGCATGTGGCGACAATGGTGCCCGATGCAGATACAAGACAAGGCCCCCTTCGACACGCCCTACGAATGGATCGGCGGCGAAGCCCGCGTCCATGCGCTGGTCGAGCGCTTCTACGACCTCATGGACCTCGAGCCGGGCTATGCGCAATTGCGCGCGGTGCACGGCACGACGCTCGACAACGCGCGCCAGCGCCTGTTCTGGTTCCTGTGCGGATGGCTCGGCGGCCCGCAGCACTACACCGATCGCTTCGGCCATCCGATGCTGCGCGCCCGGCACATGCCGCAGAGCATCGGCGGCCACACCATCGGCATCAGGGAGCGCGATCAGTGGCTGGCCTGCATGGACCAGGCGATGGGGGAGACCGGCGTGCCCGGGGAATTGCGCGAGCGCCTGCGCGGTTCGTTCTTTCAGACCGCCGACTGGATGCGGAACAGAGGCGAGTAGCGAAGCTCAGCGTCGCGTGGGCGCCAGCAACACCACCAACGCACCTGCACCGCCTTCCGACGGCTTGGCCTGCACGAAGGCCAGCGTCTCGGTCTTCTGGATCAGCCAGCGCTGCACCTTGGCCTTGAGCACCGGTTGCCGGCCGGGCGAGCCGATGCCCTTGCCATGCACCACACGCACGCAGCGCAGGCCTTGCTTATGGGCCGTGCGCACGAAGGCGCCGAGCGCCTCGCGCGCTTCGTCGCTGCGCATGCCGTGCAGGTCGATCTCGCGCTGGATCGACCATTCGCCGGCGCGCAGCTTGCGCGTCACGTCGGTATGGATGCCGGTGCGGCGAAAGCTCATCGCATCGTCGGCATCGAGCAGCGTGGTGACATCGAACTCGTCGGACAGCGACTCGTGCAGCACGCGCTGCTCGTCGAGCTGATGCTGCACCGGGATCGGCGCCGGCGGTTCGGGCGCGAGCGGCACCGCCGCCTTGCGCCGCAGCGGCTGCGTGGCGCCGATCGCGCGCGTGAACAGGTCCTGCTCGGCCGCGCGCTTCTTCTCGGCCGCTGCGTGCGCCGCGACCTCGGCCGCTTCGCGCTCGCGCCGTTCGGCGAGCGAGCGCTGCACCTGCTTGAGGTCGGCGAGGCTGCGAAGATGATTCGGCTTGGCGGGCATGGGCGTGAAAGGCGTTCGCCGCCTTGCCCCCATTGTGCGGGATTGCAGACGCGGGTTGCCGCGGCTTCAGAGCAGCCCGTGCTCGGCCATCGACAGCGTCTCGCCCGGCGTCACGATCATGTGGTCGAGCACGCGCACGTCGACCAGCGCGAGCGCGGCCTTGAGCGTGCGCGTGAGGGATTCGTCGGCGCGCGAGGGCTCCGTGCATCCGCTCGGATGGTTGTGCGCCAGCACCAGGGCCGAGGCCTGGTGGTGCAGCGCCCGCGTGACCACCTCCCGCGGATACACGCTGGTGTGCGTGAGCGTGCCGCGGAACAGTTCCTCGAGCGCGATCAGCTTGTGCTGCGCGTCGAGGAAGAGCACGGCGAACACCTCGTGCGCCTTGGCGGCGAGATGGAGCTGCAGGTAGTGCTTGACCGCATCTGGCGAGTCGAACACCGTGCGCTGCTTCAGGCGCTCGCCCAGCACGCGGCGCGCCAGCTCGAGCACGGCCGTCAGCTCGGCCCGCTTGGCAGTGCCGCCCAAGCCCTTGATGCGCCGCAGCGCAGGAAGGTCGGCATGCAGCAGGCCGGCGAGGCCGCCGAAGCCGTCGAGCAGCTCCTGTGCGAGCTGCAGCACGTTCTTGCCGGCGACGCCGGTGCGCAACAGCAGCGCCAGCAGTTCGGCATCGCCGAGCGCGCCGGCGCCGCGTGCGATGAGTTTTTCGCGCGGCCGGGCTTCGGCAGGCAGATCCTTGAAAGACATGCTTTGATGAGGGCTCTGGCCCCACTCCCTAAAATACAAGGCCCAGTGTATAGGGACCGCCCATCTTGTCTTTGCCCACATCCGCCGCCGTCGTCACGCCCGGTTCCTTCCTCACGCTGCATTACCGGCTGGCCGGACCTGCGGGCGACATCATCAACACCTTCAACGACAAGCCGGCCACGCTGTCGCTCGGCACGGGCGAGCTTTCGCCCGCGGTCGAGCAGCGGCTGCTCGGGTTGGAAGAGGGTACGCACGCCACTTTCGAGCTGCCGCCCGGCGAGGCCTTCGGCGAGCGCAATCCCGAGATGCAGCAATGGGTGGCACGCACCCTGCTCGCGAAGATGGGCGATCCCGACGAGCACTATGCTGTCGGCGACGTGGTGCAGTTCCCCACGCCCGACGGCACGGGCAGCTACGCCGGCGCGGTGATCGAGTCGAACGAGACCGCCGTGCGCTTCGATTTCAACCATCCGCTCGCAGGCCAGCCGGTGACCTTCGAGCTTCGACTGATCGGCATCCTGTGAGCGCCGCGCCGGGCCGCCCCAAGCAAGCTCGCGCCCCCTCGGGGGGCAGCGAGGACACGAAGTGCCGAGCGTGGGGGCACCCATGAACAGCGTGAAGGAGGTCCTTCTGGCCGAGCCGCGTGGCTTCTGCGCCGGCGTCGACCGCGCGATCGAGATCGTCGAGCGCGCGCTGGCGAAGTTCGGCGCGCCGATCTATGTGCGGCACGAGATCGTGCACAACACCTATGTGGTGAACGAGCTCAAGGCCAAGGGCGCGATCTTCATCGAAGACCTGGCCGAAGTGCCGCCCGGTGCGACGCTGGTGTTCAGCGCCCATGGCGTGAGCAAGGCCGTGCAGGCCGAGGCGCGCGCGCGCGGCTTCGAGGTCTTCGACGCCACCTGCCCGCTGGTGACCAAGGTGCACGTCGAGGTCGCCAAGCTTGCGAAGGAGGGCTACGAGTTCATCATGATCGGCCACAAGGGGCATCCCGAGGTCGAGGGCACGATGGGCCAGCTCTCCAGCGGCATCCACCTGGTCGAGGACGTGGCCGACGTGGCCCATGTGTCGCCCGCTCAGACCGCCAGGCTCGCCGTCGTGACGCAGACCACGCTGTCGGTCGACGATGCGGCCGAGATTTCGGCCGCGGTGCGCGCGCGCTTTCCGAGCGTGCGCGAGCCCAAGCAGCAGGACATCTGCTACGCCACGCAGAACCGACAGGATGCGGTGAAGCTGCTGAGCCCGCAGGTCGAGCTGGTGATCGTGGTCGGCAGCCCGACCAGTTCCAACAGCAACCGCCTGCGCGAACTCGCACAGCGCCTGGGCACCGAGAGCTACATGGTCGACTCCGCCGCCGAGCTGCGGCCCGAATGGTTCGAGGGCAAGCACAGTGTCGGCCTCACGGCCGGTGCGTCCGCACCCGAGGTGCTGGTGCGCGAGGTGATCGATCGCATCAAGGCGCTGGGCGCGGTGTCGGTGCGCAAGATGCAGGGCATCGAGGAGACGCTCAAGTTCCCATTGCCCAAGGGCCTCAAGCTGGACGACATCCCCGCGCCGGGACACATCTCGTGAGCGCCGCGACGATCGCGACGATCGACTGGCGCCACGACATCGAGGCCGCAGCGCAACGTCTGCACGCGCGAGTGCCGGGCTTTCTGCGCGAGACTCCGCTGTGGAAGCTGAGGGGCGAAGCGCTCGGCCTGAAAGCGCGCGGTGCCGAGGTCTGGCTCAAGCTCGAACATCTGCAGATCAGTGGCAGCTTCAAGGCCCGCGGCATGATGAACCGGCTGCTGGCCAACGACATTCCTGCCAGCGGCGCGATCGTGGCCTCCGGCGGCAACGCGGGCATCGCGACGGCCGCGGCGGCGCAGGCGCTCGGCGTGCCATGCGAGGTGTTCCTGCCGGTCGTGTCGTCCGAGGCCAAGCGCGCCCGGCTGCGCGCGCTCGGCGCACAAGTGGTCGTTGGCGGCGAGGTCTATGGCGATGCGCTCGCGGCCTGCCTCGAGCGGCAGCGCGAGACCGGTGCATTGCTCACCCATGCCTACGACCAGCCCGAAGTGGTGGCCGGCGCAGGCACGCTCGGCCGCGAGATCGAGCAGCAGGGCGGCATGCCGGATGCCGTGCTCGTCAGCGTGGGCGGCGGCGGTCTGATCGCTGGACTCGCCGGCTGGTTCGAAGCGCGCAGCCGCGTGGTGGCGCTGGAGCCCGAGCGCGCACCGACGCTGTTCAACGCGCGCGCGGCGGGCGAGCCGATCGATGTCGACGTCGGCGGCGTCGCGGCCGATTCGCTCGGCGCGCGGCGCATCGGCGCGATCTCGTGGGAGATCACGCAGCGTCACGTGCGTGATGCGCTGCTGCTGTCCGACGAGGCGATCCGCTCGGCGCAGCTGTGGCTGTGGCGCGAACTGAAGCTGGCCGTCGAACCGGCCGCGGCGCTGCCGCTGGCCGCGCTGCAAAGCGCCGCCTATGTGCCGCGCGAGGGCGAGAAGATCTGCCTCATCGTCTGCGGCGCGAACGTCGATCCCGCCACGCTGGCCTGAACGTTCAGCTCTTGGCGGGCATTTCTTCGGTGTTGATCATCCACGGCACGCCGAACTTGTCTTCGAGCACGCCGAAGCCCGTCGACCAGAACTGAGGCCCGAAGGGCATCGTGACCTTGCCGCCTGCGCCGAGCGCCTTGAACAACGCTTCGCCTTCCTGCACGTTCTTGGCCTGGACCGAGAGCGAGAAACCCTTGTAGCCTTCGAAGGGATATTCGGGCGGCGCATCGGACGCCATGATCTGGTGGCCGCGCGCTTCGAGCGTGGCGTGCATGATCTTGTCCTTGAGCGCGGCGGGCGTGTCCTTGCCCATCGGACTCTCGCCGAAAGTCATGCTGAAGAGGATTTTGCCGTCCAGGCATTTCGCATAGAAGGCGAGTGCTTCGGCCGCGTTGCCGTTGAAGGTCAGATAGGCTTGCATGTTGTTTCCCTGGGTTGAACATCAGGCGCACGGGGCACGGAGTCGTGCCCTCTAAAATCACCTGATGCTTGATATTACGTCGCTCCGCAAGGATCTTCCGTCGGTGGTCGCCCGGCTCGAAACGCGCAAGAAGAACCAGACTTTTCTCGACGTCGCTGCGTTCACCGCGCTCGAGGCCGAACGCAAGACCCTGCAGACCCGCACCGAGGAATTGCAGGCGCGCCGCAACACCCTCAACAAGCAGATCGGGCCGCTGAAGGCCAGGGGCGAATCGGTCGATGCGCTGATGGCCGAGGTCAACGCGCTCAAGGCCGAACAGGAATCCTCGGCCGTCCGGCTCGACGAGATCCAGCCCGAACTGCACGCGCTGCTGATGGCGGTGCCGAACCTGCCGCACGAGAGCGTGCCCGTCGGCGAGGACGAGCAGGCGAACGTCGAGGTCCGCCGTTGGAGCCCGCAGGGCGGCGACGGCGCGGCGGCCCCGGAACTCGGCTTCGCGGCCAAGGACCACGTCGACCTCGGCGCACCGCTGGGCCTCGATTTCGAGATGGGCACCAAGCTCTCGGGCTCGCGCTTCACGGTGATGAAGGGGCCGATCGCTCGCCTGCACCGTGCGCTGTCGCAGTTCATGCTCGACGTGCAGACGCAGCAGCATGGCTATACCGAGTGCTACGTGCCCTATGTCGTCAACGCGGAGACGCTGCGCGGCACCGGCCAGTTGCCCAAGTTCGAGGGCGATCTGTTCGCTGCGAAGAAGGGCGGCCAGGAAGGCGAGCCCGCGCCCGACCACGCGGCGCTCTATCTGATTCCCACCAGCGAGGTGCCGCTCACCAACTTCATGCGCGACGAGATCGTGGCGGAGTCGCAATTGCCGATCAGGCTCACCGCGCACACGCCGTGCTTTCGTTCGGAAGCGGGCAGCGCCGGGCGCGACACGCGCGGCATGATCCGGCAGCATCAGTTCGACAAGGTCGAGATGGTGCAGATCACGCACCCCGACCACAGCTACGAAGCCCTCGAAGCCATGACGAAGCATGCCGAGGCGGTGTTGCAGGCGCTGGCCCTGCCGTACCGCGTGGTGCTGCTGTGCACCGGCGACATCGGCTTCGGCGCGGCCAAGACCTACGACCTCGAGGTCTGGCTGCCGGCACAGAACACCTACCGCGAGATCAGCTCGGTCTCGAACTGCGAGGCCTTCCAGGCGCGCCGCCTGCAGGCCCGCTTCAAGAATGCAAAGGGCAAGAACGAGCTGGTGCACACCCTCAACGGCTCGGGCCTTGCGGTGGGCCGCACATTGGTCGCGGTGCTCGAGAACCATCAGAACGAGGACGGTTCGATCACCGTGCCGGCGGCGCTGCGGCCGTACCTCGGCGGCATCGAGCTGCTGCGCGCCTGACGGGGAAATCGCGGCACGGGCTCTGCTAGAATTCTTGGCTCGACAGACACCGGAGAGGTGGCAGAGTGGTCGAATGTACCTGACTCGAAATCAGGCGTCCGTGCGAACGGACCGAGGGTTCGAATCCCTCCCTCTCCTCCAGTGACAATTTAGGCTGTCTCAGGCAGCTTCAGAAACCCCGAAAACCCGCGTCCAGCCTAGGTTTCGGGGTTTTTTGTTGTCTGAAACGGTCTCATCCGGTCTCTTGGTGCTCGATAGCTTGTTGGTACATTGGTTGGTATCGGCCTTGGAGGCCTGCACGATGATGTCGCTGCGCAAACGCCTGCGCCGCGGCAGCGTCTGGATCGATCACTCGCTGAGCTATCGGGAGCGCGACCAGATGCTCATCCCGCCAGCGCAGTGGGTGTTTCAGCGGGACAGCAGATAGACCTCCTGGGTCTGCCGAAGTCGGCCAGGCAGTTCTTGGAGCCCTTGCTGGCCAACCTGGTCGCGGGCATGGCCGCCATCGAAGAAGCGCAGCGCCGAGGCAGGGTCGAGATCGGCGATGATGGCTTGCTGCACTTGCCCGCGATCGCTGCGCTGGGTGACCAGACCGAGCCGGTGCGCACCCGCGACAGCATCTACAACCTCATAGGCAACGTTCAGTTCCCGGACCTCTTGCTGGATGTGGATGCGGTCACCAACTTCAGCGAGGCGCTACTCGGGCACCGCGCACAGTCCATCGGCGAACTTGTGGCGCTGTACGGTGCGCTGCTGGCGCACGGCACCGACGTCGATGCCAAGGGTGTCGCATCGATGGTCCCTGGCCTGAATCGGGCCAGATCTCGGTGACCATGCGCGTCCCGGCATCTGTGGAATGCACGGGACCGTGCCGAGGACCGGATTCGGCTGTCACTCCTTGCTGTTGATACCCACGGCTACACCAACCCCGCAATGGCGATCGCCAAGCTGCTCGGCTTCGACCTATGCCCGCGCCTTCGTGATCTGGCCGAGCGAAAGCTCTACCTGCCGCACATCTTCTCGGTCCCGGAGGGCCTTGAGGCTGCCACCCTCAGGAATGTCTCGCTGAGAGCGATCGAGCGCGGCTGGGACGAATTGCTGCGCCTGGCCGCATCCGTCCGCTCCGGTCGCGTGTCAGCCACGCTGGCGTTACACCGCTTCGGTTCGGCGGCACAGGGCGATCCGCTTCACAGGGCGGCCGAGCATTTGGGGCGGCTGTTGCGCACCGTATTCCTGTGCGACTACATCGCCATCGAGAGCTTCCGGCGCGAGATCCACATGCTGCTGAGCCGCGGTGCGTCGGTTCATCAACTGCAGCGCGCCGCCTACAGCGGCAAAGTGGCGCCTGAGCGTGGTCGCCGGCGCGACGAGATGCAGGCCATCTCGGGATCGCACGCGCTGCTGACCAACATCGTGCTGGCCTGGAACACGAGCCGTATGCATGACGTCGTCGAGCGGCTCCGCCGCGATGGCAAGTGCTTCTCCAGTAGCGCGTTCAAAGGTGCGGTGGCCGCCACGCAAGGCCGCCCACCACAAGGCTGCTTGATCTGATCAATTGAAAGCTTTATATTAAATAAATCTTATGCTCACCTGAGATCCTGCAAGGCTACGGGGTTGATTCAATCAACGTTTGCTGTGGTGGCCAGATACAGCGTGGGAGACAAGCCGACACTATGGAGTACGCTGATGCCTGATCTCCTTCACATCGAGGAGCCTGAACGCAGGGCCACGCAGCGTCCGCAGCCGCAGTTGTCTGCGTTTCTCGGCATGGGATTCCGACCGCTCTATCCGGCCGGCACCTTCTGGGCCGCCGCCTCGATCGGCATCTGGATCTTCGCGCCCCGGCTTGCATCGGGAACGCTGGCAGGACCGGCCTGGCATGCGCACGAAATGCTGTGGGGTTTCGTGGCGACCATGGCGCTGGCCCTCGCGGTGGCAGCCTTCCTGTGCGGCTGGCAACTGCTTGACTGGAAGCCGCTCGCGGTCCGGCGTCGCCCGATCCTGTGGATTCTCTATGTGGGCCATGCATGCCTCGGCGTGGGACTGCTGCTCGCCGCATTGCATTCCCTGGGCCTGGTCCAACGCGCGGCGATTCACGTCCACGTCCTTGCGATCGGCGGCTTTTCCGTCCTCATCGTGGGCATGATGACGCGCACCGCACTGGGCCACCTGGGCCGGCCTCTGGTGCTCGATCGGATGTCGAAGGCATGCTATGCCTGATGCTGGCGGCATTCGTCCTGCGACTGATCGCCCTCGCGCCCTCGAATGCCAGCTTCATCGTGCTCCAGCTTGCGGCCGTTGCGTGGATCGGTGCGTTCGCCCTCTATCTGTGGCGCTTCGTGCCGATGATGATTCGACCCGTCCCGGTTGCAGCCGGCAATCCGATGATGCAGATCCGACGGGGATGAGCCTGGACGTCTCGCGCGCCCATACTCGCACGCCAACGCAAGGAACCTTATGGCGATTCACCACGCAGTACCTGGCGAGCTCATCGCCGTTCGCCCGCTGGGAAGCGGCCTCAGGCAGGAGACCACGAAGACCCTGTACAAGTCGGAGCGTCTTGAGTTGTTCCGGATGATTCTGCTGGCTGGGGAAACCAAACCGGTGCATCAGGTTCCAGGCGAATTGACAGTCCAATGCATAGAAGGCCTGATCGAACTCTCGTTTGCAGGGATCAATGAGGCCATGCAGCGAGGTGATCTCAAGTGTCTGGTAGGTGGCGAGCCATTTGCTCTGAAGGCGTTCGAAGACTCCTCGTTGCTCTTCACCCTTTTGTTGCACGAGCATTGACAACGGAAGACCGGTATGAACAGACCTGTATTTCTCAATCTCATGCAGATCCGGATGCCGGTGGGTGCGGTGACGTCGATCGCGCACCGGGTCAGCGGCGTTCTACTGGCGCTGGGTGTCCCTTTCAGCGCCTACATCTTCGATCTTTCGCTGCAAGGCCCGCGGTCCTTTGAGCGGGCGCAGGAGCTGCTCGCCGGATCGATGCTCAAGGCCGCCGCGATCGTGTTCGTCTGGGCCCTGGCGCATCACCTTCTGGCCGGCGTGCGGCACCTGCTGAGCGACATCGGCGTGGGCTCGCGCTTACCGTTCGCCCGGCGCAGCGCATGGGTCGTGAACGGGACTGGGGTCTTCATCGCCCTGCTCGCGGCGTGGGCGCTGCTTTGAGCAAAGCCATGAGCGGCTTGCGCGCGTGGATGGTCCAGCGCGCCAGCGCGGTCTACATGCTTTTCTTCATCGTGTTCCTGCTCGCCCACTTTCTCGTCGATCCGCCCCATTCGTACCTGGCCTGGCGTGACTGGGTGACGAGCCCGGGCCTCGGTGTCGGCGCCTCGGTCTTTTGCGCTGCGCTGCTGGCGCATGCGTGGGTGGGACTTCGGGACGTGATCCTGGACTACGTCCGGCCGGTCGCGCTTCGCTTGCCTGCGCTCGGCCTGCTCGGGCTCGTCCTCGCGGCGATCGGCGCATGGCTTGTCCGCATTCTCTGACTGGGTCACGGCTGAGGGGGCCTTCATGAGATTCTCGATTTTTCGCTTCAATCCCGAGCACGACGAAAAGCCGTACATGCAGGACTACGAGATCGAGCTGCGGGCCGACGAGGTCATGCTGCTGGACGTCATCCTGCGCATCAAGACGATGGACAACTCGCTGACGTTGCGAAAGTCCTGCCGGGAAGGCGTGTGCGGCTCCGATGCCATGAACATCAACGGCCGCAACGGGCTGGCGTGCATCACGCCGGTGCGGGGCCTGAAGCAGCCGGTGCTGCTGCGGCCACTGCCGAGCTTCCCGGTCATCCGCGACCTGGTGGTCGACATGACCCGGTTCTTCAAGCAGTACCACTCGATCAGGCCGTACCTGATCAACGACGAGCCGCCGCCGGAAAAGGAGCGCCTGCAGTCGCCGGAAGACCGCGACAAGCTCAACGGCCTGTACGAATGCATCATGTGCGGCTGCTGCACGAGCCAATGTCCGTCGTCCTGGTGGAATCCGGAAAAATTCGTCGGACCGGCGGGACTGCTGCAGGCCGATCGCTTCATCGCCGACAGCCGCGATCGGGCCACGCAGGAGCGCCTCGACGACCTGGACGACGTCTATCGCTTGTTCCGCTGCCGTTCGATCATGAACTGCACCGAGGTCTGCCCGAAGGGCCTGGCGCCATCGCGTGCCATCGAGAAGATCAGGCTGATGCTGGTCAAGGTGTCGTTCTGATGAAGGTCGAACACGTGCAGCAACGGATTCATCCATGAGCATCGCCGCACAACCCGTGGCCGAGGACGACGGCCCGCTGTCGCCGTGGTGGCTGCGCACCATCTTGATCGTGATGGTGCTGGGCTTTGCCGGGCTGATCACCATCACGCGGCTCGCCTACCGCAATGCGCCGCCGATCCCGGCGCAGGTGGTGGATGTGCAGGGCCGCGGCGTGTTCAGCGGCGAAGACGTCCTCGACGGCCAGACGGTGTTCCTGCGCTACGGCCTGATGGCCAATGGCAGCATCTGGGGCCACGGCGCCTACCTCGGCCCGGACTACAGCGCCGAGGCGCTGCACCGCATGGGCGAGCGCAGCGCCGACGCCATCGCGCAGCGGCAGTATCAGCAGCCCTTCGCGGCGCTCGCCAAACCGCAGCAGGCCGCGGTGCGCGGCGAAGCCATGGCGAGCCTCAAGACCAATCGCTACGACGCCGCCAGCGGCACGCTGCAGTTCACGGCGCCGCAGGCCGCCGCCTTTCGCGAGGAGATCACGCACTGGACCGGCTACTTCCACGACCCGTCGCGCAACGGTGGCCTGAAGGCGGACCTGATCACCGATCCGGCCGAGCTGCGCCAGTTCTCCGCCTTCGTCACCTGGGCGGCCTGGGCGTCGGTGGCGGCGCGGCCCGGCGAGGCCTATTCGTACACCAACAATTTCCCGTACGACCCGAGCGTCGGCAACCTGCCGACCTCCGGCGCGCTGCTCTGGAGCGCGCTGAGCCTGACCGTGCTGCTGGCCGGCATCGCCACGGTGCTGCTGGCCTTCGGCAAGTTCGACTACCTGGGCTGGATCACGCGCGGCCACCAGGTGCGGCCGCAGATGCTGCCCGGACATTCGAGCAAGGGCCAGAACGCGCTGGTGAAGTTCTTCGTGGTGGTGGCGCTGCTGTTGCTGGGGCAGTCGCTGGTCGGCGGCGCGGTGGCGCACTACCGGGCCGACCCGGGCAGCTTCTACGGCTTCCAGCTGGAGCGCATCTTCCCAAGCAACCTGCTGCGCACCTGGCATCTGCAGCTGGCGATCTTCTGGATCGCCACCGCCTACGTGGCCGCGGCGCTGTTCCTCGGCCGCTCGCTGCGCATCGGCGAACCGCGCTGGCTGGCGGGCTGGACCCATCTGCTGTTCGGCGCCTTCGCGCTGGTGATCGGCGGCAGCCTGCTCGGCGAGTGGCTGGGCATCGCGCAGCTGCTCGGCGCGTGGTGGTTCTGGCTCGGCAACCAGGGCTGGGAATACCTCGAGCTCGGGCGTGTCTGGCAGTACCTGCTGGTGGCCGGCCTGCTGGCCTGGTTCGTGCTGCTGTGGACCCTGGTGCGGCCGCGCGCCCTGGCGAGTACCGCCGCCGTGCCCATCGTCCGGATGTTCCTGGTGGCCGCGCTCGCGATCCCGGTGTTCTACATCCCGGCGCTCCTGTTCGGCGCCCGAACCAACTACACGGTGGTCGACACCTGGCGCTTCTGGATCATCCACCTGTGGGTCGAAGGCTTCTTCGAGTTCTTCGCCACGACGGTGGTGGCGCTGACCTTCTACCAGCTCGGCCTGAGCCGCCGCAACGTGGCGCTGCGCGTGATCTACCTCGACGCCATCCTCTACTTTCTCGGCGGCCTGATCGGCACCGGCCACCACTGGTACTTCACCGGCCAGAGCAACTTCAGCATGGCGATGTCGGCGATGTTCTCGGTGCTCGAAGTGGTGCCGCTGACCCTGCTGACGCTGGACGCCTGGGACTTCGTGCGCACGACGCGCGGCCAGCGCGACGCCGCCGGCACGAGGATCGCGATACCGCACAAGTGGACCTTCTACTTCCTGATGGCGGTGGGCTTCTGGAACTTCGTCGGCGCCGGCATGCTCGGCTTCCTGCTCAACCTGCCGATCGTGAGTTACTACGAGGTCGGCACCCTGCTGACGCCGGCGCACGGGCACGCGGCGCTGATGGGCGTCTTCGGCATGCTGGCGATCGCGCTGATGGTCTTCGTGCTGCGGCAGACCAGCGACGACGCGCGTTGGCCGGGCATCGAGAAGTACATCAAGGTCGCATTCTGGGGGACCAACGGCGGGCTCGCGATGATGGTCGCACTGAGCCTGTTTCCTGGCGGCGTGTTGCAGGTCTGGGACGTGCTCGAGCATGGTTACTGGCACGCCAGAGGCATGGAGTACATCGGCAGCGAACGGTCGCACCTGATCGAATGGCTGCGGATGCCGGGCGACGTGGTCTTCATCGTCTTCGGCGCCGTGCCGCTGGTCATCGCGGCTGTCAAGGGCTATCTCGGCGTGCGCGCCGTAGAAATCAAATGACAATGACACCGAATCCGAATCCGAATCCGAATCCGAATCCGAATCCGAGACCGAAGAGGGCAAGGCACACGGTCTCGAAGATGTTTCAAACCAACTGCGACACGGTCGCTCGGAGACACTGATGGACAGCGCAATCCTGAGCCTGCTCGGCGCCTTCCTGCTGTCGATCATCGGCCTGTTCGTGTTCATCTGGTCGATGCGCAGCGGCCTGCTGGTCGAAAACCCCAAGGCGGCATCCGTCATCTTCGCGCGGGGCGAGGTCGGCAAGGTGGACGACCCGGCGCTGGGCGACGCGGCGCAGGCGTCGATGCAGACCGCCGCTGCGCAGGCCGGCATCGAAACACACCCCACCGATCCCCATGAAATGCGCGACCGCATAGAGGCTGATACCTCTACAGCGTTCCCGGTGTTCATGTTCATAGCGTTCGCCTGTGTCTGGCTGCTGGTCGGCTCCGTCGCGGGCCTCGTGTCATCCATCAAGCTGCACGAACCCGACTGGCTGGTCAGCCAGGCCTGGATGACCTTCGGGCGCATGCGCAGCGTGCACCTGAATGCCGTGCTCTACGGCTGGATCACCAACGCTGCATTGGGCATGATTTTGTGGCTGCTGCCTCGGCTTCTGCGCACGCGCCTGGTCGGCGGCATATGGGCGATGCTCGGCGGCGCGCTCATCAACACGGGCGTCGCCGGCGGTATCGGTGCCATTGCAGTGGGCTGGACAGATGGCATGGAATACCTGGAAATTCCCTGGCAAATCGGCATCTTCATCTTTGTCGGCTTCGCGCTCGTCATCCTGCCGGTGCTGTTCACGCTGGTCAACCGCAAGGTGGAGCACCTGTACGTGAGTGTCTGGTACATGGTGGCGGCGCTGTTGTGGATCGCGTTGCTGTACCTCGTTGGCAAGGTGCCGGGCGTGCACACTGGCGTCCAGCAGGCGACCACCAACTGGTGGTACGGGCACAACGTCCTGGGTTTGTGGTTCACGCCCGTCAGCGTGGGGGCCATCTACTATTTCCTGCCCAAGATCATCGGCCGCCCCGTGCGTTCCTACAACCTGTCGATCCTCGGGTTCTGGACGCTGGCCTTCTTCTACGGCCAGGTGGGAGGCCATCATCTGATCGGCGGTCCTGTCCCGGGGTGGTTGGTCACGCTGTCCATCGTGCAGAGCATGATGATGATCATTCCGGTCATCGCCTTCACCATCAACATGGGCCTCACGCTGCAGGGGCGCATGCATCTGGCGCGCTATTCGCCGACGCTGCGCTTCATGATGTTCGGCGGCCTCATGTACATGCTCTCCTCGCTGCAAGGGTCGCTGGAGGCGCTGCGCAGCGTCAATCAGATCACGCACTTCACGCACTTCACGGTGGCTCATGCACATCTGGGCGCCTACGCCTTCGTCACGATGGTGCTGTTCGGCGCCATCTATTTCATGTTGCCGCGGGTGCTGAACTGGGAGTGGCCCTATCCAAGATTGATCAGCCTGCAGTTCTGGCTAGCGGCGGTGGGTGTGTCCATCTATTTTGTCGGCCTGTCGATCGGCGGCTGGCTGCAGGGCGTTGCCATGCTCGACGCCACGCGTCCGTTCATCGAGTCGGTCACGCTGACGCTCCCGTACCTGAGATGGCGCAGTGTGGGTGGCACCCTGATGCTCGCCAGCCATATCGTGTTCGTCGGGCATTTTCTCGCGATGGCATTGCGTTTCGGCCCTACGCGCGCGGGCGCAGCCTTGTTCTGGCAGCAGGGTCAGCAGGAGGTCGCACATGGAAAATGAGGTCAAACTCGCCGCCGGGGCCATGGTGGCGCTCGCTGTGGCGACGGCCGCGTTGGTCGTGTTGCCCTACATGCAAGTCCGTGATATTCCGAAGCCTCCTGCGCTGAAGCCTTACACCACCGCAGAACTGCGCGGGCGCGAGGTGTACATCTCCAATGGCTGTGTCTATTGCCACAGCCAGCAGCCGCGCACGCGCAGCTTTGGCCCCGATTTCGAGCGCGGATGGGGGCGCGCATCGGTGCCCGGGGACTATTTCTACGACAAGCCTCACCTGCTCGGCAGCATGCGAACGGGGCCAGATCTCCTGAACATCGGCGCGCGCCAACCGAGCAAGGATTGGCATCTGGGCCACCTCTACCAGCCGCGCGCCTACTCGCCGGGCTCGAACATGCCGTCGTACCCGTACCTGTTCGACGTCAAGGACGCGGCCGATGCCGGTGAGGAAGTATTGACCTTGCCGCCCGGGTATGCCCCCGTGGGCCGCGTGGTGGTACCCCGGCCCGAGGCGCTGGATCTGGTGAGGTATCTGCAGGCGCTGAACCGCACCTACCCGATCTTGCCGCCGCTGCCGCCGCCGGCGGGCGATCGCGAGGCTGAGCCGAAAGCCGGCCAGGTCCCCAAATCCTGATTGCACGCGAGATTGCACATGTCGAACGAAACCGACCAACACCGCCCGCCGCAAGAGCGCGAGAATGCCGAGCCCGACGAAGTCCGTCGACCCATGCCGCTGATCGTCGCCGCGGTCGCGGCCAGCATGGTGCTGTTTGGCGCCGGCTACATTCTGCTGTCAGATCCCTTCGGCACGCCCGGCCTGGGCGACCGCCGCACGGTGGCGGAACTGTCGGGCCCCGCGCCTTCCGCTCGCGGTTCCGGCCCGGACGGTAAGCAGCTTTTCACCGCGAACTGTGTGGCCTGCCATCAGGCTACGGGCAAAGGGCTGCCCGGCGTTTTCCCACCGCTCGACGGATCGGAATGGGTCGCGGGCCATCCGCGTACAGTGGTCAACATCCTGTTGCATGGCATCGCCGGCGAATTGGAGGTGGCTGGCACGGTGTACAAAGGCGCGATGCCTGCATTCAACCAGCTGAGCGATCAGGAGTTGGCCGCGCTGGCGACCTTCATCCGTAGCAACTGGTCGAACAAGGCCGAGCCGATCAAGCCGGATTTGTTCGAACAGGAGCGCAAGGCGAACCCCCGAACGACACCGTTTGCCGGCGGCGAAGAACTGAAAGCATTGGCGGCCAAAACCCCTTGAGCCCAGGATTTCCATGCGCCTGACCGCAATGAGCGACCATTCGCCGCGCTTGGTGAAGATCACTCACCAATCGCGACTCAACGGCTCGACAGTCATTGTGCGCGGCCGAGGCGGTGGGATGCGTCTTGCAGGCTGGCCGGAAAACATCAATCTCGGCGCCGTGATGCGCACCGCGGCGTCCGTGACGCTAGTGGGCTGCACCGACGTTCTGCCCAGCGGCTCCCAGGGCTCGTTCGTCGTGCAGACGCCGAAGTCCCCTCCGGCATTGCGCATGCGCATGCGCATGCGGATGGACGGATGAAACGCACCGCGTTCGCCAGCGCGATGTTCGTGCTGCTGTCATACGCGGCCGCGCATTGGCTGACATTGGACTTCCACATCTGGACGGCAGAAGGCGCGCGCCGCCTCGAAATCGCGAGGCGACCACTTGAAGCGCTCCCGGTCGCCATGGAGGGCCCCGGCGTTCGGGCACGGACGCTGACGCAACTCCTGGCGAGCGAGGGTGCTGTGACGATCGTCGACTTCATGTACACACGCTGCGTCACGGTGTGTGCGGCGCTGGGAAGTGCCTTCCAGCAGATGCAATCAGCCATCGCCGGCAGCGAGCGATTTCCGGGCGAATCGAACGTGCGCCTGCTTTCCATCACTTTCGATCCCGAACACGACGACGCCGGTGTGCTCGCAACCTATGCGACCGGATTGCACGCCGACCCGCGCATCTGGCGCTTCGCTCGGGTCGTGGATCCCTCCGAAGACTCGAGCGGCCGGCGCCTGCTCGACCACTATCAGGTCACCGTGATTGCGGATGGTCTGGGCGGCTTCGAGCACAATGCCGCGCTGTTGGTGATCGATCCGGCCGGTCGGTTAGTTCGGGTGTTCGACTACTCCGAGCTGGATGCGGCGTTGGCTTTTTCTCGCGCGCTGGCCGACGGGAGCCGGCCATGACCAAGCCGCGCGGCGCGATTGTCCTGCAGTTCGCCATAGGCGCTGCGCTGCTGGTCTTGCTGATGCTGCCGCCACTGCGGCAGGCGCTGGAGTCCAGCATGAGCCTGCACATGCTCGTGCAGTATCCGGCGCTGGTGCTGGCCGGCGCACTCGTGGGGGTGGCGCTGCCGGCGAGCCTGGCGGAGCGTCTGTCAGCGTGGAACGAACTGGGTATGGCCGGCCTCACGGCGTGTGCCTTGTCCTTCGCTGTGTTGATGATCCCGCGCGTACTCGATTTGGTGCTGATCGACACTCGGGTCGAAGCTGCCAAGGTCGTCGCCCTGCTCTTTGCCGGAGCGGTTCTGCGGCCATCATGGCGCGCGGCGGGGCTGGTGATTCAGGGCTTCTTTCTTGGCGGCGTCCTGCCGATGACAATCGTCGTTGCGACGCTGTATCGAGATTCTCCAATCCGACTGTGCAATGCCTATCGAATCGACGATCAGCAGCGACTGGGGCTCGGACTGTTATGGATCGCCGGCGTGGTGGCTGTCGGATGGTTCAGTCACGCGGCACGCCACTTGCGCAATTCGGCTGCTTGAATGCGCCACGTAGTCCTTGATCGCGCGATTCAGGCCGCAGCCATCGCATCGGCGCTGGCTGGCCGACAGCAGTTCGACCTGACACGTGACGATCTGGGCCTGCAACTGCGCGAGCACCGCCTTGGCGTCAGCCAAGCCCAGCCCCGGGGTTTCGATGCTCGGCTGCGCATCGACCTTCAGCGCCAGCAGCGGCAACGCGTCCGACTCGGCAGCGCCGCCGGAAATGGCAAAACTGACTGTGATCTGCATGGCCAAGCTCCAAAGGCGCGCCAGGCGTCATTCTCCAGCCAGCGAACTCGATCACAGATTGGCCAATCGCAATAGGAACTCGCAAGTCAGCGTCTGTACACCCCACCATTTGAATCGCTCTCCGCATCGACTGTGCGATTTCCAACCGCCGGATCATGCCATCCGAGTAGATGGCGACCAACCGCGAAGCGACGTGTCAGTGCGCTGATCTGCAGGGCCGGCGGAATCATCCCTGCAGCAGCTGGCGTAGAAGGAGAGGCCACGGGATCATTTATCCGGGAGAATGGGCCGACAATTCCTTCCGAAGAAGGTTTGCCCTTCTCTGGAGCCACCATTCCGGCGTGTCCCCCGCAAGTGTCTCCGTGGTGGACGCGAAAGGATGGAAGCCGTGCGCGAAGCCCGTCACGACGCGTCCATTCTCGAGTTCCAATTCTGCTGAAGCGCCAAGCCACTTCCTCGGCAGCGGATGCCGCGCGTACGGGTTGTGGATCAGCACGGTCCCTTCGTTCCAATCCTCGCGCTCCGGACGCTCGCCCACTTCGTAGACAAAGCCGGCCGGCGATGGGGAGTCGCAATCGCTTCCAAGGCAGCTGCCGTGGCGCAGCATTCGTACCGCATGATTGCAATGGTCCTCTTGTCCGAGTCGATTGAATTTGGCGAGGGTCGCCTCGTTGCAGAACAGGATGGCCGAAATGTTCTCTGCCTCACTCTGACCGAAGAAGCCCTCCGGAAATATCTGACCGAGCTCGTGCGATGGTTGCGTACCGAACAGGAAATGCAGAACCGCAGCAGGCGGCGCTCCTTGCGGGAGTTCCATGTGATCGAAGTCCTGGACTGCGATCACAAACGGCTTGCCGGCGGTGTGCGGCAGGTTCCAGTGTTGCTGCTGCAGCTTTCGAAAAAGGCTGCAGCCGGCTCCGTTCGATCCCCCGCGCTGCCGATGGCTTGCGCTCTTGTCGTGCGCCGCGAACTGGGGCGGGACGATGTCCGGCTGCCCGATTCCAGTCGTCGGGATCCCCACGGTCAGAGCGTCGACCGCGACGGTGGTTTCGCCTTTCGTCAGCAGGAAGGTCGGATCGCGATGGCTGTGATCGACACAGTGGCCCGCCGTCTTGAACATCGCGAAGAGGAACAATTCGAACAGGGCCGCGTCGAAGCCGGTGGTTTGAAACCGGTCCACGAAGTCACGGTCGTGGAAGGCCGCGTGCAGTTGGCGCAGCAGGTCGCGCGCAGGTCCCAGCAACGCCGAGTCACGCAGCAGCCGGAACCTCGGGTGTAGTTGTCCATAGGGCCGCCCGGCCGTCTCGAACAGGTCAGCGAGGATCTCCGGCGAATCTGCGCGCGTGGAACTTCCCGCAGTGCTTGAGCCCTTGGTCTTCTGGCGGGTCTGTGAATCGGGAAGCATCGGAACTCCTTTGTCCTGAGTCGCCCCTTCAAAATGGAACCGCTTCGGCGTCGAGCGATAGATTTTCTCCGGGGCCGGAATGCGCATTCGATATCCATCACTGTAGTAAATGGTCGCGGCATGGACTTGATCTGGCGCAAAGAAGCCAGGCTTCGTGAATCATCCTTAGGCTCGGATTCGAAGGGGCAGGCTGAACGCTCATGACTTCGATCGAGACGCCAGCCGCGCGTAAAAGATGCGCTTGGCACCTTCGACCAGCGCGAGGTACGCCACCACCATGCCGCCCAGCCAGACGAAGAAGATCGCCGGCGGGGCCTCGAAGTGAAAGAGGCTCCCCAGCGGCGTGAGCGGCAGCAGCAGCGCGACGGCCACCACGGCAAGCGACGACCCGACGAGCACCGCGCTGGGCCGGCTCGACCATGGCCGACCGCGGGTGCGGATGACAAAGATCACCAGCACCTGGGTCACCAGCGACTCGATGAACCAGCCGGTTCGAAACAGTCCCTCCGGCGCATGCAGGACGTTGAGCAGAACCCAGAAGGTCAGGAAGTCGAAGAGCGAGCTGATCGATCCGAAGAGCCACATGAAACGCTGGATGAAGCCCATGTCCAGCGAGCGCGGGCGGCGCAGGTCGCTGCTGTCCACGCGGTCGAGCGGGATGGCCGCCTCCGAGAGGTCGTAGAGGATGTTGTTGAGCAGGATCTGGGTCGGAAGCATCGGCAGGAACGGCAGGAACGGCAGGAAAAGCGAGGCGCCGGCCATGCTCAGCATGTTCCCGAAATTGGAACTCGTCCCCATCATGATGTACTTCATCACATTGCCGAAGGTACGGCGTCCCTCCAGGACGCCTTCGTGCAGCACCGCGAGGTCATGGTCGAGCATGACCATGTCGGCGACCTCGCGTGCGACGTCGACGGCCGTGTCGACCGTGAGGGCGACGTCCGCCGAGCGCAGCGGCGGCGCATCGTTGATGCCGTCACCGAGGTAGCCCACCACATGCCCGCGCGCCTTCAGCGCCAGGACGATGCGATTTTTCTGGGCCGGGTTGACGCGGCAGAAGAGGGTGGTCTCGCCGACCCGGGCGCGCAGCGAGGCCTCGTCCATGCGGGCGATCTCCTGGCCGGTCAGAACGCCTCCCACCGGCAGGCCCAGCAGAGCGCACAGGTGCTGGGTGACGAGTTCGCTGTCGCCGCTGACGATCTTCACGGCGACGCCGCTCGCTGCCAGCGCCTTCAGCGCGGCGTCGGCACCCGCCTTGGGCGGATCGATGAAGGCGACGAAGCCCGCGAAGACCAGTTCGCTCTCGTCGTCCACGACGGCATGCGCGTGGTCGGCCGGCACCTCGCGCCAGGCGACGCCCAGCACGCGCAGGCCGTCGCGTTCCAGGCCATGGCATCGCTCGCGCAGGCGCTCCAGCGCAGGCGCATCCAGCGGCCCCTGTGAGCGGCCTTCGTCCTGTTCGTGGCGATTGCATAGGCCGAGCACGTCGTCGGGCGCACCCTTGACCACCAGCCATCGCGCATCACCGCGATCGACGAGCACCGAGACCCGACGCCGCTCGAAGTCGAAAGGCACCTCGTCGATCTTTCTCCAGCCCCCGACGTCCGTATGGCGCGCCAGGATGGCCTCGTCGAGCGGACTCTTCAGGCCGCTTTCGAAGACACTGTTCAGATGCGCCAGCATCAGCACGCGCGTGGTGTCGCGCCCGTCGGCATCCAGGCATTGCGCGAGGTGGATCCTGGCCTCGGTCAGCGTGCCCGTCTTGTCGGTGCACAGCACGTCCATCGCGCCGAGGTTCTCGATCGATGGCAGGCGCTTGACGATCACGCGGCGCTTCGCCATCCGCATCGCGCCGCGCGACAGCGTCACCGACACCACCATCGGCAGCAGTTCGGGTGTGAGACCGACGGCCAGCGCGACGGCGAACAGGAACGAATCGAGCAGCGGACGATGCTGGACCAGGTTGACCAGCAGGACGAACAGCACCAGCAGCAGCGTGATGCGCATGATCATCATGCCGAAGCGGTGCATTCCAAGCTCGAAGTCGGTGGGCGGCGGCGCGGCCTCGATGCTGTGCGCAACTTCGCCGAGCGCGGTCGCCGAGCCGGTGGCCATGATCTGCACGCGCGCACTGCCGCTGACCACCGTGCTGCCCATGAAAACTGCATTGAGCGCCTGCTGCAGCTCGATGGCGCCGGCATCGAGCAAGCCGGGCTTTTTCTCTACCGGATAGGACTCCCCGGTGAGCAGGCCCTGATTGACGAAGAAGTCGCGTGCTTCGAGCACCCGTCCGTCGGCCGGCACCCGGTCGCCGGCGGCCAGCAGCACGAGGTCGCCGACGACGATCGCCGACACCGGGATATCCTGGGCAACGCCGTCGCGCAGCACGCTGGCGCGCAGTGCCACCGACTCGCGCAGCTTCTCGGCGGCCCGGCTGGCCCGGTGTTCCTGCACGAAGTCCAGCGCCACGCTCAGCAGCACCATCGAGATGATGATGGCGAAATTCGCGACGTCGCCGGTGGCGGCCGAGATGGCGCTGGCGGCAAGCAGGATCAGCACCAGCGGATTGCGAAAGCGCGAGAGGAACTGCGAGACCAGCGGGCGTTTCTTGCTCGCATCGAAGGTGTTCGGCCCCGTGCGCGCCAGCGTCTCCTCGGGCTGCTGGCGGGACAGCCCCTGGGTGGCGGCCGGCGCGGGGCCGAGCCACCAGGGTCCGGCCGGCGGAACCGGGGATTGGGAAATAGGTGTCACATAACGAGTGCGGTTCGGCACCACCAAAGGGCCATCTCAGCTGCCGCTCGCCTTGCCCCGATGTTCTCTCTGGGTGCCGAACCGAAACAGCGAGTACAGGGGGCAGCTGCCGACCAGGCCGGTGACCAGGGGGATGAGGCCGAAGTAGCCCCAAGGCCCGATGGTCCCGATTGCCGCGAGCAGCACAAGCGCAGCGCCCGCGCCGATGCGCAGCGTGCGGTCCGTCAATCCGATGTTGCGGTTCATCGCCTTCTCCAGCAGTTCCGATCCGCGCATCGTGCTGGACGCGGCCCGCTGCGTTGTTGCGCTGGATCAAGGCGCAGCCGATATCTGTCGGCGTTCGCCGCTCGGGGTCCGGCACCGGCATAGAAGCTTGATTTCGCGCAAGCCATGACGGCCTCGCGGCGATCAGCATGCACTCATCGTGACCACTTCGAACACCGAAGTCGATGGCTTGACCCGGCTCGCCGCAAACCCTGCCCGGCACCGGGTGGCGATTGCGGACATCCTGAGCGCCATGGGCGACAACGGCGTGATGATGCTGATCCTGCTGTTCGCCTTGCCCAACGCCGTTCCGGCGCCGCCGGGGACCTCGACCGTCCTGGGCTTGCCGCTGCTGTTCCTGACGCTCCAGTGGCTGCGAGGCAAGAAGCCGTGGGTGCCCGGCTGGATCGCCCGGCAGTCCTTGCGGCGCTCCGATTTTGCCGCGATCATGAAGCGCTTGACGCGCTTTTCGTCCTGGACCGAAAGCATCTCGCACCCCAGATTTCCCGCATTCGCGGGCGCCTCGGCGCTGCGGTTGGCAGGTGTGATGGGCGTCATCCTGTCGGCCGTGCTCGTGCTGCCGCTGCCCTTGGTCAACGTACCGTCGGGCATCGCCCTGGTGCTGTTCGCGCTCGGCGGGCTGCGCCGCGACGGTGTCCTCATGCTCCTTGGTTTCGTCGCCGCCCTCGCCTCAGTGATCGTCGCGACCGTCGTCGTGATCGGCATGTGGCGGATCGGCGGTCAGCTGCTTGCGCTCGCACGCTTCTGACATCCGTGGCGCGCGCACGAGCGGCGTCTGACCCATGTCAAGGCGCCGCGATGTGCTGCGTTCGAAGATAAGCGCATTGCCTGCAACAGGAGATTCCATGGAACTCGGAACCATCCTCGTCCATCTGGACCACTCGGAAAGGTGCCTGGCCCGCGTCGGTCTCGCAGTGCGGCTGGCGCGCGCGCGTGGTTGGCACGTGGTGGGCTTGATACCGACGGGGCTGCGCGATGGCGCGATCGCGCCTGATGCGCACCCGATGCGCAGCCCCGAGTTCATCGGGGCCTCGGCCGACTACCTGCGCCTGCGCGCGGATGCGACGGCCCATCTCTTCAAGCAGATCGTTCGCGACAGCGGTCAGGTTTCGCATGAGGCGCGGCTGGTGGATGGCGGATCCGCGGATGCACTCATTGACCATGGGCACGCGAGTGATCTGATCGTGGTCGGACAAGTCGATCAAGCGAGGTCCGACCATGACAAAACAGCGGACGCGACGCCCCGCGATCTGCCGGGGCAGGCGATGCTGCATTCGGGCCGACCCGTGCTCGTCGTCCCATGCGCAGGTCATTTCGAGGAGGTCGGCAGGAAGGTCATGGTCGCCTGGGACGGCACGCGCGAGGCGGCCATGGCGTTGCGCGATAGCTTGCCGTTGCTGGACCCGGCGGCCCGGGTGATGCTGATCTCGATGCGCAACGAGCGCGATGCGCCTGACCCGCGCAGACTTTGCGTCCCCGAAACCCTCGCCTGGCTGCGGCGACACGGCATCGATGCACAGGCCGAGGAGCGCGTGACCGCACTCTGCATCACCGAGACCCTGCGGGTGTGTGCGGCGCACTTCGGCGCCGACCTGGTCGTGATGGGAGGCTTCGGCCACACCCGGTTTCGGGAAGCGATGCTCGGCGGGACCACGCGCGAGATGCTTGCACGGGCGAAGCTGCCAGTGCTGATCTCGCATTGACGAGCGAAGCCGCACATGACGGTCTTCGCGCGGCTGGGCGTCAGTGCGCTTGCGACAGCTGTTGGAGGATGGCTGGATTCTCGAGTGTCGAAATATCCTGGGTGACCGCTTCGCCTCTCGCAACGGACCGCAGCAGTCTGCGCATGATCTTCCCGCTGCGTGTCTTCGGCAGGTTGTCCGCGAAGCGGATGTCCTTCGGCTTCGCGATCGGGCCGATCTCCTTTCCGACCCAGCTTCTCAGCTCGGCGGCCAATTGCGCGGCCTCGTCGTCCGTCGGCCGGGCGCGCTTGAGGACGACGAACGCGCAGATCGCTTCACCGGTGGTGTCATCCGGACGACCGACCACCGCGGCTTCGGCCACCAGGTCCGTGCACGATACGAGGGCCGACTCGATTTCCATGGTGCCCATGCGATGGCCGCTGACATTGAGCACGTCGTCGATGCGGCCGCCGATCGTGAAGTATCCCGTGTCGGCATCGCGTGCAGCGCCATCGCCGGCGAGGTAACAGCCGCGCAGGTCGGCCGGGTAGTAGCTCGATCGGTAGCGCGCATCGTCGCCCCAGATCGTGCGGATCATGCCGGGCCAGGGCCTCTTGATCACCAGGATGCCGCTGTGTCCGTTGGGCAGGTCGCCGCCGGTCTCGTCCACGATCGCAGCCATGATGCCGGGGAAGGGCAGGGTGCACGAACCCGGCACCAGCGTGGTGGCACCCGGCAGCGGCGTGATCATCTGTCCACCGGTTTCGGTCTGCCACCAGGTATCGACGATCGGGCAGCGCCCGCCGCCGATGTGCTTGTGGTACCACTCCCACGCGGCAGGATTGATCGGCTCGCCGACCGAGCCGAGGAGGCGCAGGCTCGTCAGGTCGTACCGGTCGGGATGCACGGCGGCGTTGGCCTCGGCCGCCTTGATGAGCGAGCGGATCGCGGTGGGCGCCGTATAGAACACCGAGACCTTATGCCTCTCGATCATCTGCCAGAAGCGGCCCGCATCGGGATATGTCGGAACGCCCTCGAACACCACTTCGGTCGCCCCGATGGCGAGCGGGCCGTAGGTGATGTAGGTGTGGCCCGTGATCCAGCCGATGTCGGCGGTGCACCAGAAGACGTCGCCGTCGTGAAGGTCGAAGGTCCACTTCGTCGTCACCGCGGCCTGGACAAGGTAGCCGCCGCTGCTGTGCTGCACGCCCTTGGGTTTGCCCGTGGAGCCGGAGGTGTAGAGCAGGAAGAGCGGGTGCTCTGCGCCAACCCACTCGGGCTCGCAGATGTCCGGCTGCGCGGCGGCGGCTTCGTGCATCCAGAGATCGCGCGGCTGCCAGGCGATCGTGCCGCCGGTGCGCCGGTAGACAATCACGTTGCGCACCGCCCCGCAGCCGCCGAGTGCCAGCGCTTCGTCGACCAGGGCCTTGAGGGGCAGTGACCTGCCGCCGCGCACCTGCTCGTCGGCGGTGACGACGACGACCGCGCCCGTGTCGGCGATGCGGTCGCGCAGCGAGTGCGCCGAGAACCCGCCGAACACCACCGAATGCACCGCGCCGATCCGCGCGCAAGCCTGCATCGCGACCACGCCCTCGACGGACATCGGCATGTAGATCACGACGCGATCGCCTTTGCGGACGCCCAAGCTTTTCAGGACATTCGCCATGCGGCAGGTCTGCGCCAGCAGCTGCGCATAGGTGGTGCGCGTGACCGTCCCGTCATCGGCTTCGAAGATGATTGCGACCTTGTCACCGAGCCCGGCCGCGACATGCCGGTCCAGGCAGTTGAAGGAGACGTTCAGCGTGCCGTCCTCGAACCATTTGTAGAACGGCGCGTCGTCGCTGTCGAGGATCCTGGTGAAAGGTGTCTTCCACTGCACGAACTCGCGCGCCAGGCGTGCCCAGTAACCCTCGTAGTCTGCCTCGGCTTCGGCTACGAGCCTGTCGTAGGCGGCCCGCCCGCTGACATGCGCCGAACGGACGAGACTTTGCGGCGGCGGGAATCGGTGGAGGTCTTGTGCGTGCGCTGACTGGCTCATGTGTGCTCCTGGAGGTTGTTGAAACACGCGTCGTGACCGGGACGCGTGTCGACCATGCGCATCGTCGTTGCGTTCGCATCGCCAGACCTTGCGCCAGCGCAAGGTCTGGCGCAGTCCGGGCGCGTCCAATCGACCGCAACATCCACCCGCAAGGAGACTCCATGGACGAACACCTGGTCCGGCGTATCGTCGGCAATCCGGCCTATCAGAAACTGAAAGCCAGGCGCACGCGCCTGGGCTGGACGCTCGCCGTACTCATGCTGCTCGTGTACTACGGCTTTGTCCTGCTGGTGGCGTTCGACAAGCCTTTTCTCGCGCAAAGGCTCGGCGACGGCGTGATGACGATGGGCATGCCCATCGGGTTCGGCGTCATCCTGTTCACCGTCGCGATCACCGCCTACTACGTGCATCGGGCCAATGCCGTCTTCGACGCGCTGTCGGACGCCGTGGCGAAGGATGCGAAGAAATGAAAGCCACGCTCTGCACCACGCGTCACGCCTTCGCGTTCGCTGCACTTCTTGCCGTCTGCACGGCGGCCAGCGCTGCCAGCGCCGATCTCGGCCAGGCCCAACGGCAGCCGACGAACTGGACGGCGATCGGCATGTTCGGGCTGTTCGTCGTCGGAACCTTGTTCATCACCAAGTGGGCCGCGTCCAGAACCCGGTCGGCCGCAGACTTCTATACCGCGGGTGGCGGCATCACGGGCTTCCAGAACGGCCTGGCGATCGCCGGCGACTACATGTCGGCGGCATCCTTCCTTGGCATCTCGGCGGCCGTGATGGCCGCCGGCTATGACGGGCTGATCTACTCGATCGGCTTCCTGGTCGGCTGGCCGGTGATCACCTTCCTGATGGCCGAGCGACTGCGCAACCTGGGCAAGTTCACCTTCGCCGACGTCGCGGCCTTCCGCTTCAAGCAGGGGCCGGTACGCATCTTCGCGGCTTCGGGCACGCTGGTCGTGGTGGCCTTCTACCTGATCGCGCAGATGGTCGGTGCGGGCCAGCTCATCAAGCTGCTGTTCGGCCTCGACTACTGGATCGCGGTCGTGATCGTCGGTTCGCTGATGATGGTCTACGTACTCTTCGGCGGCATGACCGCCACCACCTGGGTGCAGATCATCAAGGCAGGTCTGTTGCTCGGCGGCGCGACCTTCATGGCGCTGTCGGTGCTGTGGCACTTCGGCTTCAGCCCGGAGGCGATGTTCGCCGGTGCAGTCAAGGTCAAGACCGACCTTGCGCTCAAGGACGGCAAGACGGCCGAGGCCGCGGCGACCATCGGCCAGTCCATCATGGGGCCGGGCAACTTCGTCAAGGACCCGATCTCGGCCATTTCGTTCGGCATGGCCCTGATGTTCGGCACGGCCGGCCTGCCGCACATCCTGATGCGTTTCTTCACCGTGCCCAGCGCCAAGGAGGCGCGCAAGTCGGTGATGTGGGCCACCGGCTGGATCGGCTACTTCTACCTGCTGACTTTCATCATCGGCTTCGGCGCCATCACCTTCGTGCTGACCAACCCGGAGTTCCTCGACGCGGGTGGCGTGCTGAAAGGGGGCGGCAACATGGCGGCGATTCATCTCGCCAACGCAGTGGGCGGCAACGTGTTTCTCGGCTTCATCTCGGCGGTGGCCTTCGCGACCATCCTGGCCGTCGTCGCCGGCCTCACGCTGTCGGGCGCCTCCGCCGTCTCGCACGACCTGTATGCCACGGTGTTCAAGAAAGGCAAGGCCGAGGGCGCGTCAGAGTTGCGCGTCTCCAAGATCACCACGCTCGTGCTCGGCGCGCTGGCAGTGATGCTCGGCATCCTGTTCGAGAAACAGAACATCGCCTTCATGGTGTCGCTGGCATTCGCGATCGCGGCTTCGGCCAACTTCCCGGTGCTGTTCATGTCGGTGCTGTGGAAGGGGTGCACGACGCGCGGCGCAGTGATCGGCGGTTTTCTCGGGCTGATCTCCTCCGTGGGCCTGACGGTCGTCTCTCCCTCGGTGTGGGAAGCGACCCTGGGCCACCCGGCCGGATCGGCGCTGTTTCCTTACGCATCCCCGTGCCTGTTCTCGATGACCATCGGCTTTGCCGGCATCTGGCTGTTCTCGCTGCTGGACCGCAGCGCCCGCTCCAGGGTCGACAGGCAGGGCTTCCTGGCACAGCAGGTGCGATCGGAGACCGGCATCGGCGCCTCCGCGGCCAGCGGGCATTGAAGGATCGCCCGCAAGCCTCGGGATCCTCGGCGCTCCGGCGCCGAGGCGCTGTTCACAACGCCAGGGTCACCAGCCTGAAGTCGGGGTCTTCGGCAAAGCGCTTGACCGAGAAGCCCAGCTTCTTCATGAGCCTGAGCATGCCGGCATTGCCCGTGAGCACCAGGCCGTCGAGCTCGGTCAGGCCTTTCTCGCGCGCCGCGTCGATGATGCTTTCCATCAGGCGCGATCCGATGCCCTTGCCGTTGAAGTCGTCGGCCACGAGCAACGAGAACTCGGCGCTCGACCGGTCGGGGTTGGTGATGTAGCGCGACACGCCGACGATGCGCTCGGTCTCGGCGATCGTACCGTCGGCGGCCGCGTTGCGCTCCTTGAAGACCGCCACCAGCGCCATTTCCAGGTCATAGTCGATCAGCGCGAAGCGCGACAGCATGGTCGGCGGCAATTCGCTGAACCACGAGACGAAGCGGAAGTAGCGGCTCTGCGGGGAAAGGTGCTGCACCAGATCCTGCAGCATTTGCGCGTCGTCCGGATGCAGGGCGCGCACGGTGTAGGCGCCGCCTCCGCGCATCGGCCATGTCCGTTCGTAGCGGGCCGGATAGGGCAGGATGGACAGGTGGTGGTAGTTGCTCGCCCGGCCGATGGTGGCCTGCGGCGCAGGGTCGATCGCGATGCGCGCGTCGACCGCCACCGCGCCCGATGCATCGACGATCACGGGATTGATGTCCATCTCGCGCAGCTCGGGCAATTCGCACACCATTTCCGAGACGCGCAGCAATACCTGCTCCAGCGCACCCATGTCCACCGAGCCGGCGCCCCGCCACTCGCCGAGCGTCTCGGCCACACGCGAACGCCCGATCAGGTGGTGTGCCAGGAATTGGTTGAGCGGCGGCAGTTCCATGGCGCGGTCGCCGATGAGCTCGATCATGGTGCCGCCGGCGCCGAACACGATGACCGGCCCGAAAGGATCATCGGTCACGAGCCCGATATGAATCTCGCGTCCGCGCCGGGCTCGCGCCATCTTCTGGACCGTCACGCCGTTGATGCGTGCATCGGGGAGCAGGCGCGTCACCCGTTCCACCAGGTCGCGGTAGGTGTCGCGCGCGCCGGCACCGTTCATGACGTTGAGCGCCACGCCCTCGACGTCGGATTTGTGGCTGATGTCGGGCGAATCGATCTTGAGCGCGACCGGAAAGCCCAGTTGCGCGGCGATCATCACCGCTTCGTTGGCGCTGCGGGCGAGCAGGGTCTTGGTGATCGGAATATGAAATGACGACAGCAGCGTCTTGGACTCCATCTCGGTCAGCACGGTGCGGCGTTCCGCGAGCACGCTCTCGATCACCAGCCGCGCACCCTCGATGTCGGGCGTTGTCAGTGCGGACAGCGGCGCCGGGATCTGCCGCAGCAGCTGCTGGTTCAGATAGAAGGCCGCGATGTTGCCGAAGGCGCCGACCGCCGCCTCAGGCGTGCGGAAGCTCGGGACGGCCGCCTCGTGAAGGATCCCGCGCGCTTCTCCCACCGAGGCATCGCCCATCCAGCAGGACAACAGAGGCTTGCTGAGGGAGAGCTTGGCATCGACCAGCGCGCGCGCGGCCGCGCACGCGTTGGTGCGGGCTTTCGGCGAATAGATGGCGAGCACGCCGTCGACTTGGGCGTCCTTTCCCGCCGCTTCGATCGCCGCCTGGTAGTGCGCCGGCGTGGCCTCTTCGGACAGGTCGATCAGATCGAGCAGCGAAGCGGAGGGCGGCAGCAGCGGCGCGAGCGCAGCCACGGAGGCTGTCGAGAGCCGGCCCAGCTGCAGGCCGATTTCATTGATCCAGTCGGCCGCCAGCACACCCGGTCCGCCGCCGTTGGTGATGATCGCCAGCCGGCGGCCGACCGGCCGGTAGCGCGAGGCCAGGCATTTGGCTGCCGAGAACAGCTCGACGAACGAACGAACGCGCACCGCACCGGCGCGGCGCAGGGCGGCGTCGAACACTTCGTCGCTGCCGACACTGGCGCCGCTGTGGGTCTGCGCGGCCTCGTTGCCGGCCGGCTTGCGTCCGGCCTTGAGCACCACCACCGGCTTGGCATTGGCGGCCGAACGCAGCGCGCTCATGAAGTGGCGCGCGCTGCCTATTCCCTCGACATAGACAATGATGCTTTGGGTCTGGGCATCGTGGGCCAGGAAGTCCAGCACCTGGCCGATGTCCACCGAGGTGTGGCGTCCAAGCGAAACGACCGAGGAAAAGCCCACGGCGTTCTTGCTTGCCCAGTCCAGCATGGACGCGGTCAATGCACCCGATTGCGACACCAGCGCCAGAGACCCGGTCCTGGCCAGCGGCCCGGCCACGCTGGCATTGAGCTGCAGATGCGGACGCTGGAAGCCCAGGCAGTTGGGGCCCAGCAGGTGCATGTTTTCGCGCCGGGCGATCTTCTTGAGGTCGGCCGCCAGCTCGGCGTCGACCCTGCTGGAGATCAGCAGCACCGATCGGCAGGCGATGCGTCCGGCCACTTCGAGCGCCGCAGCAATGTCCTTCGGCGGCAGCGCGATGATGGCCAGGTCGGCGCGCGCCTGCGACAGCTCCTCCAGCGTGCCGCTGGTGTGGATGTCCAGGAACTGCAACGTGCCGCTGAAGCGCTGGGCGCGCAAGGCCTCGTGCAGCACCGCGGCCTGTGCTGTCTGGCCTTCGGGATCGTCAGCGCGGCCGGCAAAGACGACGATGGACTCGGGCGAAAGAAGGCGGGCGAGATAGTGTCGGTCCATGGGCCTTTAGTCTGCACCCATCAGCACTTTTACGTGCGCGGCGGTGCTGCGTGCCAGGGCGCTCAGCGCGTAGCCGCCCTCGAGGCAGGAGATGACGCGCCCGCGGCAATGGCGCCGCGCAATCTCCATGATGCGCTGCGTGACCCACGTGTAGTCCGCCTCGACCAGGCCGAGGTTGCCCATGTCGTCCTCGCGGTGGCCGTCGAAGCCGGCCGAGATGTAGACGATCTCGGGGCCGAAGGCCTCGAGGGCGGGAAGCCATCGGCTCGTGACGGCGGCACGGAACGCGTCGCTTCCCGATCGCGCGGGCAGACCGACGTTGACCATGTTCGGCGCGTCGCCATCTTCTCCCGAGAACGGATAGAGACCGATTTCGAAGGTCGAGCACATGAGCACGCGTTCGTCGTCGCGCAGGATATCCTCGCTGCCGTTGCCGTGGTGGACGTCGAAGTCGATCAGCGCCACGCGCTGCAGACCGTGAACGTCGAGCGCATGGCGGATGCCGACCGCGACGTTGTTGAAGAAGCAGAAACCCATCGCCGCGGCGCGTTCCGCATGGTGGCCGGGCGGGCGCACGCAGCAGAACGCGGCGTCCGCCTTGCCGCCCAGCACCAGGTCGGTGGCCAGCACCGCGGCGCCGGCCGCGCGCAGGGCGGCCATGAGGGTGTGCGAATTCATGCAGGTGTCAGGATCCACCTGAACATGGCCTTCGATGGGCGTCGCCGCGATCAGCTCGTGCACGTAGCGAAGCGAATGGGCGCGGCCGAGCTGTTCCTGCGTCGCCAGCGGCGCGTCGTACGCAACCATGTAGTCCAGCAATCCCTTGATCAGCAGATGATCATGGATCGACGCCAAGCGCTCGGGCGCCTCCGGATGGTCGGCACCCATCTCGTGGCGGGCGCAGTCCGCGTGGGTGATGTAGGCGGTCGGCAAGGGTGACTGCTAGCGCAACACCAGCACGGGCAAGGCGGAATGCGTGAGCACGTGCTGGGTCTCGCTGCCCAGCAACAGCCGCTTGAGTCCCTTGCGGCCATGCGATGCCATCACGATGAGATCGCTGCGGTGCTTCCCGGCGGCGGCGATGATCGACTCGGCCACCCGGTCGGAGCTGACCATGGCGGTCTTGACCTTGACACCGCCAGCCCTGGCGCGCTCACCGATGGCCGCGAGCGCGGCCTGCGCCCGCTCGGCCCATTGCTTCTCGATGCGGCCGACGTCCTCGGGCGCAAAGGTCATGGCGCCGTCCAGGTAGCTCTGGGGGTACTTCGGCACCACGGTGAAGGCGACCAGCTCGGCGCCATGCTGCGCGGCCAGGGCGATGGCGCTCGTGACGGCTTTCTTTGAAAGAGGGGAGCCGTCGGTGGCGACCAGGATGCGATTGAACATGGTGCGGAATCTCCGGAGGTTGAAGGCCTCAGCTTAGAGCCGCGTGCACCGGGCGGTTTGACGAGGATCAAGCTTGCGTGCTCCGATGGCCGCTAGCCTTGATCCATGCAAGCGACGCTGCCCCTCGTTCCACCGGCTTTCTCCGCGCCGGCCGAATCGCGCAAGGAACAATGGCTCCTGGACGATCCCGCCGAATGGCCCGTGTTCGGACGCTGCCTCCAAGGCGAGAACCAGACGGGGTTGTGGGAATCGCAGGTGCTGGTCGAAGGCATGCACTGCGCCGCGTGCGCGTTGGCGATCGAGGTCGCACTGACACGCGTGCCGGGTGTGCAGGCGGCCGAGGTCAACGCGGCCAGCCGGCGCGCGCGCATCGTGTGGTCGGCGGCAGTCGTCAAGCCATCGCGATGGTTCGATGCAGTCGGCGCCGCTGGCTACGGGCTGGTGCCCGCCGGCGACCTGCTCGCTTGCGCGCGCCGGCGCAAGCTCGCGCGCCAGGCCCTTTGGCGCTGGCTGGTTGCCGGCTTCTGCATGATGCAGGTGATGATGTACGCCTACCCGGCCTACATCGCGCGGCCCGGCGACATGACGCCGGACGTGGCGCAGCTGTTGCGCTGGGCGTCGTGGATGTTGACGCTGCCGGTGCTGCTGTTCTCGTGCGCGCCGTTCTTCCGCAGCGCCTGGCGGGATCTGCGCCTGCGCCGCATCGGGATGGATCTGCCGGTCGCGCTCGGCATCGCGATCACCTTCGCGGTCAGCACCGCCGCCACTTTCGATCCCGGTGGTGTCCTCGGGCACGAGGTGTATTTCGATTCGCTGACGATGTTCGTCTTCTTCCTGCTCACGGGGCGCTGGATGGAGACCCGGCTGCGCGATCGCACGGCGGGCGCGCTCGATGCGCTGATCCATCGCCTGCCGGAGACCATCGAGCGCCTGGATTCCGATGGCCGCTTCGTGCGCGTCGCGTTGCGGCGGCTCGTGCCCGGTGACGTGCTTCGCGTGTTGCCGGGCGAAGCCTTTCCGGCCGACGGCACCGTGCTCGCGGGCGACACGTCGGTCGACGAAGCGCTGCTCACCGGCGAGTCGCGACCCGTGCCGCGTCCGTGCGGGGCGCGCGTGTTGGCGGGCAGCCACAACCTGGGCGCGGCGGTCCAGGTGCGCGTGGAATCGCTGGGCTCGGACACCCGATACGCCGGCATCGTCGCGCTGATGGAGAACGCTGCGCTGCAAAAGCCGCGCCTGGCACGGCTGGCCGATCGTGTGGCCAAGCCCTTTCTCGTCATGGTGGTGGCGTCGGCCGTGGCGGCGGCGGCCATCTGGTGGCATTCCGACCCGGGCAAGGCCGTGATGGTGGCGGTGGCCGTGCTCATCGTGACCTGTCCGTGCGCGCTCTCGCTCGCGACGCCGGCGGCGATGCTGGCGAGCGCCGGCGCCTTGGCCCGCGACGGCGTGCTGGTGCGCAACCTGCAGGGACTGGAAGCACTGGCCTCGGTGGACACCGTGGTCTTCGACAAGACCGGCACCCTGACGCGCGATACACCCCGCATCGACCGTGCCTACACCCGCCGGGGCGTGCGTCCCGGCGACGCACTCGGCATGGCGGCTGCGCTCGGCGCGCGATCCCTTCACCCGGCGGCGCGCGCGCTGGTGAATGCGTGGAACGCGCAGTTCCGCTTGCCCCCTCCGTGGGATGTGGTTCAGCTGACCGAATACGCGGGCTCTGGCCTTGAGGGCCGGCTGCGCTGGGACGCAGGCGCAGACGACGCGACGCGCCGCGTGCGGATGGGCTCGCCGGCCTTTTGCGGCGTTGCGCCGCTGCAGACCGGAATGACCCAGGTTCACCTCTGCGACGACCAGGGGTGGCTGGCGAGTTTCATGCTCGCGGAGGACTTGCGCGAGGACGCCGCGGCCACGGTCGCGGCGATCGAAGCACAGGGCCTGAGGGTGCGCCTGCTGTCCGGCGATCGGGACGCCGCTGCGAAGGGCATCGGCGCCCGCGCAGGCATCGCGATCGCCCAGGGCGGCTGCACTCCGGAAGACAAGCTGCGCCTGCTGAAAGACTTGCAGTCGACGGGTCGGCACGTCGCCATGGTCGGCGACGGCCTCAACGATGGTCCGGTACTCGCGCAGGCTCACGCATCGTTCGCGATGGGGCGGGGCGTGCCGCTGGCGCAGGCAAAGGCCGATTTCATCGTCCTGGGCGACTCGCTGGCCGCCATCCCGAAGGCCGTCGCGCAGGCGCGCCGTACCTTGCGCATCGTGAAGCAGAACCTCTGGTGGGCCGCAGGCTACAACGCGCTGTGCGTGCCCCTGGCGGTGGCGGGCTGGCTGCCGGCATGGCTGGCCGGCCTGGGGATGGCGGCGAGTTCGCTGGTGGTCGTGGCCAATGCCGCACGGCTGGCCAAGGCACCGGCTGGAGACCGCTGACATGGACATCCTCTTTCTTCTCGTTCCCTTCTCGGTGGGGCTGGTCCTGGTCATCGTCGCAGCGCTCTGGTGGGCCGTCGACCGTGGCCAGTTCGAGGACGTCGAACAGGAAGGCGAGCGCATTCTTCACGGCGATTGATCTGCGTCAAGTTCGCGCCTGCGACGTGGAAAGACACTGACGCCGTCCCAGGATCGATCATGCAATCCAACCCTTCTTCCTCACAGACTTACAGCGACACGGTGATCCGGCAGTTCGCGCTCATGGCCGTCGTCTGGGGCGTGGTCGGCATGCTGGTCGGCGTGGTCATCGCGTCGCAGCTCGCCTGGCCCGACCTGATCTCGGGCATCCCCTGGCTCAGCTACGGCCGGCTGCGCCCGCTGCATACCAATGCCGTGATCTTCGCCTTCGGCGGCTGCGCATTGATGGCGACCAGCTTCCACGTCGTGCAGCGCACCTGCCAGGTTCGCCTGTTCGCACCGAAGCTGGCGTCCTTCGTCTTCTGGGGCTGGCAGGCGGTGATCGTCGCGGCCGCCATCACCCTGCCGATGGGATTCACGCGCAGCAAGGAATACGCCGAACTCGAATGGCCGCTCACGATCGCGATCGCCGTCATCTGGGTCGCCTATGCGATCGTGTTCTTCGGCACCATCGCCCGGCGGCGCGTGCGCCACATCTACGTGGCCAACTGGTTCTACGGCGCCTTCATCATCGCGGTGGCGCTGCTGCACATCGTCAACGGCGCCTCGATGCCGGCGGGCTGGATGAAGAGCTACTCGGTCTACGCCGGCGTGCAGGACGCGATGGTGCAGTGGTGGTACGGCCACAACGCGGTCGGCTTCTTCCTGACCGCGGGCTTCCTCGGGATGATGTACTACTACATCCCGAAGCAGGCCGAGCGGCCGGTCTATTCGTACCGCCTGTCGATCGTTCACTTCTGGGCGCTGATCTTCACCTACATGTGGGCCGGCCCGCACCATCTGCACTACACGGCGCTGCCCGACTGGACCCAGTCCCTCGGCATGGTGTTCTCGCTGATCCTGCTGGCGCCCAGCTGGGGCGGAATGATCAATGGCGTGATGACGCTGTCGGGCGCCTGGTACAAGTTGCGCACCGACCCGATCCTGCGCTTCCTGATCGTCGCGCTGTCCTTCTACGGCATGGCCACCTTCGAGGGGCCGATGATGTCGATCAAGACGGTCAACGCCTTGAGCCACTACACCGACTGGGGCATCGCGCACGTGCATGCCGGCGCGCTTGGCTGGGTCGGCTTCATCTCGATGGGATCGCTCTATTACCTGATCCCGCGGATGTATGGGCGCACCTCGATGTACAGCGTCAAGGCGATCGAAGTTCACTTCTGGACCGCGACGATCGGCGTCGTGCTCTACATCGCCGCCATGTGGATCGCCGGCGTGATGCAGGGCCTGATGTGGCGCTCGATCAATCCCGACGGCACGCTGACCTACACCTTCGTCGAAAGCGTCAAGGCCACCTATCCGTTCTACGTGGTGCGCCTGATCGGCGGACTGATGTACCTCGGCGGCATGCTCGTCATGGCGTGGAACGTCTGGATGACGGCCATCAGCGGTGCATCGGCGCGCGCCACCATTCCCCCGTTGCCACTGGCTCGCGCCTGAGGATCGTTCATGTCATCGAATTCCGCACCCGGGACCGGCTTCACCCACGAGAAAGTGGAGACGAACAATTTCCTGATGATCGTGCTCATCCTGCTGGTGGTCGCCATCGGCGGCGCCGTGGAGATCGTTCCGCTGTTCTTCCAGAAATCGACCACCGAGCCGATCGCCGGACTGAAGCCCTACACCGCGCTGCAACTCGCCGGCCGGGACATCTACCAGCGCGAGGGTTGCTACAACTGCCATTCGCAGATGATCCGGCCCTTCCGTTCGGAGACCCTGCGCTATGGCCACTACTCGGTGGCCGGCGAGTTCGCCTACGACCACCCGTTCCAGTGGGGCAGCAAGCGCACCGGCCCCGACCTGCAGCGCGTCGGCGGCAAGTACAGCGACGAGTGGCATCGGATCCACCTGATCAATCCGCGCGACCTGGTGCCCGAATCGAACATGCCGGCCTACGCGTGGCTCGAGAAGTCCAAGGTCGACGCCGAGGTCATGCCGGCGCACATGCGCGCATTGCGGCGCGTCGGCGTCCCCTACACGGACCAGGAGATCGCTTCGGCCTCGAAGGATGTCGCGGGCAAGACCGAGCTGGAGGCGGTGGTCGCCTACCTTCAATCGCTGGGCCTGTCGCTCAAGTAAGGAACAAGCTCATGGATATCACCACCCTGCGCGTCGCGGCCACAGTGGCCTGCTTCGTCGTGTTCATCGGCATCCTGGTCTGGACCTTCTCGCGCCGCAATACGCGGCGCTTCGAGGAAGCGGCACGGCTTCCGTTCGAGCAAGACTAGGCGGAGCGCTTCGATGAACGACTTCATCAACGTCTTCTGGGCCAACTACGTGGCCGGTGCGGCCGTCCTCAGCATCCTGGCGTGCGCCCTGCTGTTGTGGCTCACCGCGCGCAAGAAGGTGGTGGCGAACGACGACAACACGACCGGCCACGTATGGGACGAGGACCTGCGCGAGGCCAACAATCCGCTGCCGATGTGGTGGGTCGGATTGTTCGTGATCACCATCGTCTTCGGATTGGCCTACCTGGCCTTCTTTCCCGGCCTGGGCAGCTTCGGCGGCAGACTCGGCTGGAGCGCGGCCGGACAGTACCAGAGCGAGGTCGCCGACGCAGACAAGGCGCTGGCACCGATCTATGCAGCCTTCACGGCCATGCCGGTGGAGCAGATCGCCGGGGACCCGAAAGGCATGGCCATCGGCGAGCGTCTGTTCATGAACAACTGCGCACAGTGTCACGGCTCGGATGCGCGCGGCAGCAAGGGCTTCCCGAACCTGACGGACAAGGACTGGCTGTACGGCGGGACGCCCGACAAGATCATCGAGACCATCACCCATGGTCGGACGGGCAACATGCCGCCGATGGCCGCGGCCGTCGGCTCGCCCGAGGATGTCAAGAATCTTGCCCAGTACGTGCTGAGCCTTTCCGGCAACTCGACCGATTCGGTTCGAGCCGGCCTGGGCAAATCGCATTTCACTGTTTGCGCGGCCTGCCACGGTATGGGCGGCGTGGGCAGCCAGGACATCGGCGCCCCGCGCCTGAACGACAACATCTGGCTGCACGGCTTTGGACAGGAAGCGATCGTCGAGATGATCAACAACGGCAAGCACAACGTCATGCCGGCGCAGGAGGGACGGCTCACCGAGGCGCAGATCAAGGTGGTTGCATCGTATGTGTGGGGCCTGTCGAACACGCCTGCGCCGAAGCCTGCGCTTCCTGGCAACTGATCGGCTCGCCTGCGAATGCCCCGCATGACACGGCCAGCCGCTTCCCCCAAGGTGATTCCCATCGCGCCGGTGGCAGCAGATGCCGGCAGCGGCCGCCTTTACGAGTCGTCCAGGAAGATCTACCCGCGCAACGTGCAGGGGCGGTTCACGCGCTGGCGCTGGGCGATGGTTTTCGCGACGCAGCTGTTCTTCTATCTGATGCCGTGGCTGCAATGGGGCGGCCGGCAGATCCTGTTGTTCGATCTCGCGGCACGCCGCTTCTACATCTTCGGTCTGGTCCTCTATCCGCAGGACCTGATCTATCTGTCGGGGCTGCTGGTGCTGAGCGCGCTTTCGCTGTTCCTGTTCACTGCGGTGGCGGGGCGGCTCTGGTGCGGTTTTGCCTGTCCGCAGACGGTCTACACCGAGATCTTCATGTGGGTGGAGCAGAAGATCGAGGGCAACCGGATCGCGCGCATGCGCCTGGACGGCGAGGCCTTCTCTGCGGAGAAGCTGGTCAAGAAATGGTTCAAGCATGTGGTCTGGCTGGGCATTGCGATGTGGACCGGCTTCACCTTCGTGGGCTACTTCACGCCGATCCGCGAGCTGGGTCTCGCGTTCCTGCAGACACGCATGGGATCGTGGGAGGTGTTCTGGGTGTTCTTCTACGGTCTTGCGACCTACGGCAACGCCGGCTTCATGCGCGAGCAGGTGTGCAAGTACATGTGCCCCTATGCGCGATTCCAGAGCGCGATGTTCGACGCCGACACCCTGATCGTGAGCTATGACGCAGCTCGTGGCGAGCCGCGCGGCGTGCACGCCAAGGGACAGGATGCACGGGCGCTGGGCCTGGGCGACTGCATCGATTGCGGGCTGTGCGTGCAGGTCTGCCCGGTCGGGATCGACATCCGCCAGGGCCTGCAGTACGAGTGCATCGGCTGCGGGCTGTGCGTGGACGCGTGCAACACGGTGATGGATCGCATGGCGCAGCCGCACGGACTCATCCGCTACGCCACCGAGAACGGCATGAAGAAGGGTTGGACGGCGGCCCAGGTACTGCGCCGCGTTCTCCGTCCCCGGGTACTGGTCTATGGCTTCGTGCTGCTGGCCCTGGCCATCGGTCTTCTTGCGAGCCTGGTGGTGCGCATGCCCCTGAAGGTCGATGTCGTGCGCGACCGGGGCTCGCTCGCGCGCCTCGTCGAAGGCGGCCGCCTCGAGAACGTCTATCGGCTGCAGATCATGAACGCGACCGAGAGGCCGCAGGTCTACCGGATCGCGGCCGAGGGCGGGCTGCAGGGGCTCGCGGTGGCCTCGGACGACAGGGTCAAGGTCGACGCGGCGCAATCGCGCTGGGTGGCGGTGCGGTTGCAGATCCCCGCGGACCGGGCGCCGGTCGGCTCGCACACGGTCTATTTCGATGTGCGAACGGCCGATGGCAGCGCGCATGTGTCCGAAAAAGCCGTATTTCTGGTTCCACGTTAAGCTCCGGAGGACAGCATGTCATCGATCGAGAAGCCACCCATTCGCCCCCAAGGCTGGTGGAAATATCCGCTGGTATGGCTTGTGATAGGTCTGCCGGCCGCAGTCGTGGTGGCCAGCCTCGCATCGGCTTGGCTGGCGGTGCATACGACAGACTCGGTGGTCGACGAGGACTACTACCAGAAGGGCGTCGACATCAATCGCGCGCTGGCTGCGAGGACGATGGTTCCCGCCGAGACGGGGCGCAACCATGCCGTGACGCCGGCAGGCGTCCTGCCGGCGCGGAGGCCTTGAAGCGATGAGCCCGCAACGCTGGATGTGTGTGTTGTGGCCGGCCTTCCTGATGGCCTGCGTCTGCGAGGTCGTGGTGTTCGCACTGTGGGACCCGGGCGAACTCTACTGGCGCAGCGGCAGTGCCGACTTCACGCGGCAGACGCTCTATGCGGGCGGATTCTTCCTCTTCTGGCTGCTCGGCATCGGATCGAGCGCGCTGACGATCTGGCTCGCGCAGCCGCCGGCCGATTTCAATCGCCAGCGCGATTGAAGACTCGCTGGAGCGCATCGGCATCGACGATGCGCAGATGGCGCTGGCGAACCTGCAGGATGCCGTCGTCCATGAACTTCGACAGGGTGCGGCTCACGGTCTCGAGCTTCAGGCCGAGGTAGCTGCCGATCTCCTCGCGCGTCATGCGAAGCACCAGCTCCGACTCCGAGAATCCGCGCGCGTGCAGCCGCCGCACCAGATTCAGCAGGAAGGCGGCGAGCCGTTCTTCCGCACGCATGCTTCCCAGCAGCAGCATCACGCCGTGCTCGCGCACGATCTCGCGGCTCATGATCTGGTGCACGTGGCGCTGCAGCGCGCTCACTTCGCGCGAAAGCGCCTCGATCCGCTCGAAGGGCATGACGCAGACTTCGGCGTCCTCCAGCGCCACGGCGTCGCAGGTGTGCCGGTCGTTCACGATGCCGTCCAGGCCGATGATCTCGCCGGCCATCTGGAAGCCGGTGACCTGATCCCGCCCGTCCTCGGTCGTGATGCGGGTCTTGAACACGCCCGTGCGGATCGCATAGAGCGACGTGAACTTCTCGCCGGCGCGAAACAATGCCTCGCGGCGCCGCACCTTGCGACGCTTGGCAACGATGTCGTCGATGCGCTGCAGTTCGGCGGGCTCCAGGCCCACCGGCATGCAGAGCGTCCGCAGGTTGCAGTTCGAACAGGCAACCCTGATGTTGTCGGTGGTGGTCATGATGAGGTCCGTTCGTTTGCGCGATTCTGGGTCGCGCAAACGAACGGAGGATTGACGTGCGTCAAGGCCCGCAAGGCGGAACGGCGGCACATTGGCACATTCCAATCGTCAGGTCGCTTCGCGATGTCCTCGAACCCCGCCATATTTCGCGCCGCAGCGGTCCGGCCGCTGGTTTCTCCTGCTGTCCTGCAGCGCTTCGACATCGCGGGTCCGCGCTATACCTCCTATCCCACGGCAGATCGCTTCGTGGATGCCTTCGGTGCCGCGGACTACGCGCAGGCCCTGCGACAGCGGCGCAGCGCCGGCGCGCACGCGCTGTCGCTCTCCCTGTACGTGCACATCCCCTTTTGCGAGTCTCTCTGCTACTACTGTGCGTGCAACAAGATCGTCACGCGGCATCACGATCGCGCGCGCCAGTACCTGGACGGCTTGACACGCGAGGCGCAGCTGCAGGCCGCTCAGCTCGGTCGCGGGGCCCTCGTCAGCCAGTTGCACCTGGGCGGCGGCACGCCCACCTTCCTGTGCGATGCCGAGCTCGACAGGCTCATGGACGTGTTGCGCAACGCATTCACGTTCATGCCGGACCGCGAACAGTCGATCGAGATCGACCCCCGCACCGTGGATGCCGAACGCCTGGCGCACCTGGCGGAACTGGGCTTCAACCGCTTGAGTTTCGGTGTGCAGGACTTCGATCCGGACGTGCAGCAAGCGGTTCACCGGATGCAGCCCGCGGCTCAGGTCTTCGAGTTGATGGCTGCTGCGCGCGCATTGCGCTTCGCATCGATCAACGTCGATCTCATCCTTGGCCTGCCCCTGCAGACAGCCGTCTCGTTCGATCGCACGCTGGAACGGATCCAGGAACTGCGCCCCGACCGCGTCGCGCTGTACGCCTATGCGCACCTGCCGGACCGCTTCAAGCCGCAGCGTCGCATCGACGTGAACGACCTGCCCGCGCCTGCGGTCAGGATGCAGATGCTGTCGCGCGCGATCGATGCACTGACGGCGGCAGGCTATGTCTACATCGGCATGGACCATTTCGCGCTGCCCGACGACACTCTGGCCGTGGCCAAGCGCCAGGGCCGGCTGCATCGCAACTTCCAGGGCTACAGCACGCAGCCCGACTGCGACCTCGTCGCCCTCGGCATGTCGGCCATCGGGCGCATCGGCGCCACCTACAGCCAGAACGCCAGGACGTTGGCCGAGTACTACGACCATCTGAACCAGGGCCGGCTCCCCGTCGTGCGCGGACTGGCGCTGACGCGCGACGACCTGATCCGACGCTCGGTCATCATGGCCCTGATGTGCCAGGGCCGGGTGGACTTCGAGGCGATGAGCATGGCCCACCTGTTCGACTTCCGCGACTACTTCGCGCCGGAGTTCGCGGCGCTCGGGCCGCTGGTGGCGCAGGGGCTTGTCAATCTGACCGATCACGACATCGAGGTCACGTCGACGGGCTGGTACTTCGTGCGTGCCGTCGCGATGGTGTTCGACCGCTACCTCCAGGCGGATCGGAACCGGGGCCGGTTCTCGCGCATCGTCTGAGCATGCAGACCTCTCTGGCCAGCGCTGCGCTGCTGATGGGACTGGTGGGCGGTCCGCATTGCGTGGCGATGTGCGGTGCGGGATGTGCCGGCGTGATTCGCCTGGTGCGTGCGGGCGCTCCGGCCGCCGTGGCCGACGCCGCGCCGGCGCGGCGCGGCGCGGTGCGAACCGCTGCCTTTCACCTGGGCCGGATCGCGAGCTATGCCGTTGCCGGTGCGGCGGTGGCGACGGCGACCCAGGGACTGGCGTTTGCAAGCGCGCAGGTGGCCGCCTTGCGGCCGCTGTGGATCATGTTTCATGCCTGCGTGCTGGCATGGGGCGCGCTGCTCATGCTGCACGGGCGGCAACCACTCTGGGCCCATCGCATCGGCCGGACAGTGGGTGGCCGCCTGCAGCCGTTGACCGCTTCGACCGCGGGTGTGCTCGCGACAGGCGCACTGTGGGTCTTGATGCCCTGCGGCCTGCTGTACTCCGCATTGCTGGTCGCCAGCCTCGCCGATACGGCATGGCAAGGAGCTGTCACCATGGCCCTGTTTGCGCTGGGCGGCGCCATCTCGCTGATTGCGGCGCCGTGGCTTTGGCAGCGCTTGCGCTGGCATGTCGGCCGTCTGCGCGTCGACTGGGCGAACCGGCTTGCCGGTCTGGTTCTGTCCATCATCGCGGCGCAAGCATTGCGGATGGACATCACCCAACAGCTGGACATCTATTGCCGTTAGCGCTGTGACGCATGACGCGCCGCAAGGGGAGCTAGCGATTGGTCATCGCGTCGAGCAGCATCGCCTGCAGCACGAAGTGGCGGTTCTCGCAACGCTCCGCCTCTTCGATCGGCCCGGACGGCGCTTCGAATGCCCAGTGCTCTGCATCGCTGGCATCGATCGTGAATGCCTCGTCGTTGGCTGCATACCGCGCGAACTCGACGAAACGCAGGTCGAAACCCAGCAGCCTGGCAGCCCTGACGAAATCCTCGCCGCGCGGCGTGCGCGGATTGCCGAGGAACGAGATGGCGTTGCCGGCAACGCCGCGCGGACAACGCTCGCTGATGCACAACAGGTCCGCCAGAATCCGAAACGGGTGTTCGTCGCTTTCGAGGCCATGGTAGACCGGAATGCCGGCGTGGCGCTCGATCTCCAGGGCGACGGCGCTTGAGATCGGCCCGCAATCGACGGCGTCGTAGAGCCGGCCAAGCATCTGGCAGATGTCCCTGAGCTTCGGGTCGCCGGATTCGAGGGGATCGCCAAGCCGCACGTGGGAAATGCGAGCGCCGAGTTCTGCCCCCGCGCGGTGCAGTTCGGAGGTTTCGGTTGTTGGCGCCTCGGTTCGCAGCAGCGCCAGGTTCTTGCCCGACAAGGGGCGGAGCGTCCCACCTGCGCGCGACGCCGCCTTCAGCCGCTGCGCCATGTCGACGATCCGGCGCACTTCGGCGCTCGAAGCGCCAGGAGACGGCCAGGTGCTGCGAGCGTTGACGGGATGCAGGGCAATTGGGGGCACGCGGAGAAGGCTACGCCTGGCGTTCAGCCAATTCTTGATCAACATCAACGCCAGCGCATGGACCACAGCACTCACGCAAAAGACACAAGCCATTCACGCACCGTTACGCGAACGCGCACTGCATTGGCGGTCCTGTTGCACGTGCTGCCTAAGCTTCAATCCATCAAATCAGGAGCGAACGATGGAACAAGCGACCCCCGCGGCGAAGACAGGCCAACCCGCACAGAATCGCATTGCCGCGATGCTGCAATTGCTCCAGGACACGATGTCCATTCAGAAGCGGATCGTCCACGCAGGCGACTCGGTCTACCAGGTGGGTCAGCCGTTCCAGTGCCTGTATGTCGTCAGCACAGGCTTCTTCAAGATGGTCAATCTCTCGGACGACGGCCGCGAACAGGTCGTGGGTCTTCATTTCCGCGGCGACTGGCTGGGCCTGGACGGTATTGCCAATGGCCGGTACGGTTGCGACGCGGTGGCCATGGACACCGGCGAAGTCTGGAGCATCCGCTACGACGCGCTGCTCGAGGCCGGCGCCCGCACGCCGGCACTGCTGACCGCATTCCACGAGACGATGAGCCGTGAGCTTGCGCGGGACCGCGACTCGATGCAGTCGCTGTGCACCTTGCCCGCCGATGCGCGCGTTGCCGGCTTTCTGCGCTATTGGGCCGATGCGCTGGCCCAGCGCGGCTTGCGCACCGATCAGATCACGCTGCGCATGACCCGCGCCGAAATCGGCAACTATCTGGGCATGACCCTGGAGACCGTGAGTCGCTCTCTGTCGCGCCTCGCTCGCGTCGACGCGATCCGGTTTTGCGAGAAGGGCAGGCGTGACATCCATATCCCGGAACTCGGCGCCTTGACGGCCTTCATGCAGCGCAGCACCGCGTCGCTGGGCGCCGCGGCCGTTCATTGAGCAGGCGACGGCGCCGCGGGCAATCGGCGATGTGCCTGATCGGCGCAAACGCTGACCAACCTGACTGGCACGTTCAGGCTTCGGCGCCCACGGGCGAATAAACTTGCGCGATGTTGACCCGGCGGGTTCGTCATCTCGTTGCGACGCATGGTGCGTGGTGGTGCCTTGCGGGCATTGTTCTGGCTGCACTGCAGCCGTTCCTCTTCACGCATTTTCGTCAGGACGGCTGGGAGGACGAGGCCAAGTTTTGCGTTCGCAATGTGAGCGCCATGGCATTGTTCGAGCCGGACGATCGCAGCGATCACAAGAATGAATTCGAAACAACGTTGTACGTCCCCGCCAGCGCCCATACCGATGTACCGGACGCATTCCAGCACGGCCTGGCTGCGCTGATGGCGCTGGTGCTGTCGCTGCTTCCATTCAGGGTGGCGCTGGTTCAGCCGGTAGAGCCGGCGCAGCGCATCCTGCGCGAGATCGTGCCTCACACCAGCGGCGCCCCGCCGCCCACTGCGCTCTGGCTGAGCCACCCGCCGAAGACCGCGCCTCCCCGGTCGACCTGACGAACGACGTCGCTGGACGTCGAGCGCCCTTTGCGCGCGCGCAAAGGGCTTTCTCGTTGGTGTCGAAAGGTCATATCTTGAACTCAATTCGGAAGCGCTTACATCTCCGCCGGCTGGGTCGCATCTCGAAGCCGCCTCGCCCATCGGTCCGCCCGGTCGCGTTCATTGCAAGGACGTTGCCATGAGCACGCTGAACATAGCGCTGGAGCAATGGATGGCCGCGGGCGACGAGCCCACGCCGTGGGTCTTGCTTGTCGGGTGTGTGTTTGCCTTATGGGGCGGCTGGTTCTGTGCGGCCATCGTCGGCTGGGCCGCATGGCGTCGGCCCGAGGAACGCGCCTACATCCTCGGCCTGATGGTGGCGGCGGGAGTGGCTTCGCTGCTCTCGCACGGATTGGCGTCCTACCTCCATCTGCCGCGGCCCTTCATGCTCGATCTGGCGCCCGCCTACATCGTGCACAGCGGGCGCGGATCGCTGCCCAGCACGCACGCGACTGTCATGTTCACGATCGCGCTGGCTTTCCTTCTGAGAGCAGGGCTGCGAAACATGGGCGTTCCCCTGCTGCTGCTGGCGACCCTCACCGGGTGGGCGCGAATCTACGTCGGGGTCCACTTCCCTCGGGACATCCTCGCCGGTTTGCTGCTTGCGGTGCTGGTGGTGGGCGTCTTCGTCGCTCTGCAGGGATTCGGGCCGCGTTGCCTCGCGGACTTCGCGGGTGGGGGGCTGCACCGGCCCTCGCAACAGTGAAGGAAGACGAAATGGACCATCGGTCGTATGCACGGTACGGAACCGTCGCGCAGGCGCTTCATTGGGCCACGGCGATCCTCGTCCTGGTTGCGTTCATCTACGGGCCCGGGGGATCCGAGCAGCGCGTGTACGCTGCGGCCGGCGATTTTGACCGGCGACTCCATGAGACTCTCGGACTGTGCGTGCTGACGCTGGCCGTGCTGCGCGTGCTGTGGCGCATGGTCGACTCCCGCCCGGAACTTCCACAAGGTCCGCGCTGGATGGGCGTCGTCGCGAAGGCCGTTCAGGGGGCGCTGTACCTGCTCCTTTTCGCGCTCCCGCTCACTGCAATCGCCGGCGCCTGGCTCGAAGGCCATCCCCTGACATTTCTCCCGGGCCTGGACGTTCCGTCACCGCTCGCGGTTTCGCACAGTGCGGGCGCGACCATCGCCAAGATCCACACCTGGCTCGGCGATGCGATCCTGTGGCTCGCGGGATTTCACGCGCTCGCCGGCATCTACCATCACATCGTCCTCAAGGACGGCGTTCTCGCTTCCATGTTGCCGCGCTGGGCCGGTTCGAGACCAGCGAACCGAGTCATCCAACGGGTGCACCGAACAGGTGGCCGACCCCCGCGGTAGCGCCCATTGCAAGCGCGCCCCAAAAAGCAACTCGCCAGGCACCCACGAGAACACCTGCTCCGCCCGCACGGGCGGCGAGGGCGCCCAGCACTGCGAGGAAGGCCATCGAAGTGCCCGCGGCCCAGACCATCAGACCACGTTCGGGTGCCAGCATCGCGATGACCAGCGGCAACGCGGCGCCCACCGCGAAGCTGGCGGCCGAGGCCAGGGCGGCCTGCACGGGATTCGCCCCGAGATCCGGGGAGATCCCGAGCTCGTCACGTGCATGGGCACCGAGGGCGTCGTGGTTCATCAGCTCGACAGCCACTTGCCGCGCCAGAGCAGGCTCGAGGCCTCGCTTGACGTAGATGGCGGTCAATTCGCGCTGCTCCGCGGCAGGGTCCGTATCGAGTTCCGTGCGCTCGCGGGCCAGGTCCGCTCGTTCGGTATCGGTCTGCGAATAGACCGAAACATATTCGCCCGCGGCCATCGACATGGCGCCGGCCACGAGACCTGCAACACCGGTTATCACGACAGTCGCATGGCTCGCACCGGCCGCCGCGACGCCGACGACGAGACTGGCCGTCGAAACGATGCCATCGTTGGCGCCGAGCACTGCGGCGCGCAGCCAGCCGATCCGATGATTGCGGTGACGTTCCGAGTGGCGGGGCATGCCTCAAGCTTAGACGATGCCAAGATGGACTTGTCCTCCGCCGCCCAAATATGCAGACGTGATGAGCACCGCGATGTTCTGTGCTGCAACACTCGATGCACAGACCGCCCCGGCTGCAATGGACTGCTTCCCCGGCTTCACACCGACGAACACGACGGCCTCGTTGACGCCCGCAGTTCCAGGACCATCCGCCGCAGGCCCGACGCGGGTGGCTCTGTCGGATCGGCCTTGAGGCCCATCCCGGTCGAGAGTTTCAGCATGCGGCGGTTCTCGCGCAGCACGAAGCCGATCAGCCGTTGGATGCCGCGGCTGCGTGCGTGCTCGATCAGGCATTCGAACAGCAGCCGGCCCAGCCCCCGGCCCTTGAGGTCGGAGCGCACGATGATCGCAAACTCGGCTTCCACGTTGTCGGGGTCGCTCACCGTGCGCGCCACGCCCGGCGTCTCGGCCTGGCCCTGCGCATCGGTCGCCTCGGCAATGAAGGCCATGTAGTGCGCGGGGTAGGGCAGGATGGTAAAGCGTTCGGCGCCGGCCATTCGCGTGCGTGCGCACCGTTCTCGTCGACCACCTCGACCGCGGTGCCGCCCTGGCCGCAAAGGATCGCCGGGCCGAACACGATGTCGATGCCGGCGCCGACAATGAGTTCCTGCGCATGGGGCCGGTGCACCGTGGGCTGCACGGTGAAGCCGTCGATTCGTGCCAGCGGCCTGGCGGTTCGCACCGCATCGAGCATCTCGCGCGCGGCACGGGTCAGCGCAACTTCATTGTCGAGCCCGAGCCGCGCGTCACTCACGTCCGACTTGTGGGTGATGTCGCGCGACAGGACCTTGAGTGCCACTGGATAGCCGAGCCCGCGCGCGGCTTCGGCAGCCGCCTCGGACAGCGGCGCGACGGCCAGCGTGGATATCTGCCGGTGTTGAACGCGGTCATCGCCGTCTTCGATGCCCGGCGTAATCTCCCCGACAGCAGGGCTCGCGTGCGGACGGCATTGACGGCCTTCTACCAGGCGCTCGAAGACGATGGTGCGTTGTATGTCGCTGCACAGTAAGCAACGGATGGATGCCTCACCTGCAACGGCATCAAGCGTGCCAAAGTGGAACAATCCTCCAACCACCTGGAAGCCATGCGCCTCGTGCGGAAGACCCGTGAACCTCATCTCGAGGATGCTCTTTGGGGTGCGATCCTCAAAATTGGCAGGCGACCACCGATCGCGACTGTCTCATGCTGGCGACGAAGTAATCGGCTGAAGCCCTGGGTGAAACGTCGCGTCGCAGAGCCTGCTGCGTTGCCCGCGGCGCGAGGCAGGTCTGCCATGGCGACGTCTCAGCCTCTGAAGATGTCGAAGGGCTCGATCGTCAACACCCGGCGCACGCCGGACCAGCTCGAGATCGCGGCGATGACCAGGACCATGGCGAAGGCCAGGCTCGGGTTCCAGAACATCACGATGGCGGCGTAGCCGGACAACTCGGCGCGCGCGATGGTGATCGTCAACGTCACGAGGCCGGTGCCCAGGCCGAAGCCTGTCAATGCGGTGAAGGTGGCCGTGAAGAGGATCATGTAGACAAGCTCGCGTCGCTTGGCTCCGATCGCCTTGAGCGCGCCGAACTTTTCGAGGTTCTCCAGGATGAAGCTGTAGAAGGTCTGACCCCATATCGACAGCCCTACCGGGAAACTGATGACCGTCATGGAAGTGCAGGTCCGAACCTACTTCGTCCCGTGAGGCGTACAGGACTGGCACGCGGGGGCGGCCACTTCGACCGATTCGGCCATTCCGGCGACCACGAGCACTGCGGTCGCTCCCGCGGTGGCCAGCACGAACGCCAGCACCTGAAGAATCCCCGTCTTGGTGATCGTCATGTCAACTCCTGCGTGATGGACTGGGGCGGGTCGGTCGGTCGGTCGGCCGACCCGCCGGGAGGGATGCTTCGACTGTAGTGATCGGCATTCGATGCGACTTGCGCTGGATCAGGGCGCCGGCATTTGTCCGATCGGCCTGGCACAGCGTGGCGCGCATCTGGCATCCGTGCTCTCGAAGATGCTCATTCGTACAGACTGCGGCGCGCTGGCTTGGCGCCGGGCCATGGAACCCGGCGCACGGTATCGCAATGCGGCTCATCTCCGGTGGGCGTCAGCCATTTGCGGTTCAATGCCCTGAGTCCGCGCGGTGTGATCTCGAAAACCGTGGCGGAATCCTGGCGCAGGCAGTCGTCGCAATCGAAGTGGGGCGCGGGAATCAGTGCCTTGACGTGCCCGGCTGCATCGAGCCTTCGGAGTTTTTCGATCTCGTCGCGGCTCGCGATCGGTGAGGGAAGTCTCGCGTTCGCAAGCCTGTGCAGCAGTTCCATGGGCATTCGGCACCTCCTTCGATCGCTTTCAGTCCTGCGTGACCCATATCACCAGCGCTCGCAGTCCGAGCCAAAGCAGCGTGAGCGCGGTGGCCAGCGACGCGACGACGATGCGCAGGACGGCGCCGCGGTGCGATCTCCGGACGGCGATTCGATGATCCGCGTTCATGTGATTTTTTCCTCTGATCAATGAATCGTGCGCTGTCCCCGGGTCGCGGGCTTTGACGCGCATCAAGCTTTCATGCACACGGGCGACCTGCGCAGGCGCCCCAAGCGATCGAGGCGACGGATGCTCGAGCGGGCCTCCGCAAACGGCTGCCTTGATGGAGGTCAAGGTGCCGCCGCGCGCCGGTGCCACGCTTCATCCGACAAGGAGAACAGCGATGCGCATCCAATTCCTCGGCGCCACCGGTACCGTCACCGGGTCCAAGTATTTGCTGGAGCACGATGGCCGGCGGCTGCTGGTCGACTGCGGACTTTTCCAGGGTCTGAAGCAGCATCGCCTGCGCAATTGGGAGCCGCTCCCCGTCGATGCCGCACGCATCGACGCCGTGCTGCTGACCCATGCCCACATGGACCACAGCGGCTATGTGCCGCGCCTCGTCAAGCTCGGCTTCGAGGGAAGGGTGTACTGCACGTCTGCCACGCGCGACCTGTGCAGGCTGCTGCTGCCTGATTCCGGCCGGCTGCAGGAGGAGGAGGCCGATTTTGCGAACCGTCACGGACACTCGAAGCACAAGCCGGCACTCCCGCTCTATACCGAGGAGGAGGCTCGCATTGCATTGAAGCGCTTCGAGACCGTTCCCTTCGAAAAGGAGATCTCGATCTGGCCCGGTTGGTCATGGCGTCTCGGTCGCGCGGGCCATATTCTCGGCGCCTGCAGTCCCCGCATCGATTGGGGTGGCGGCAGCATTCTTTTCTCGGGGGACCTTGGCCGCAACGACGACTTGATGATGCGCCCGCCGGAAGCGCCCGCACCTGCGGACTACGTGGTGGTGGAGTCCACCTACGGCAACCGGCGGCATCGCGAGGCCGATACGCTCGGCGCGCTTGCCGAGATCATCAACCGCACTGCCGCGCGCAATGGCGTGCTGGTGGTGCCGGCGTTCGCCGTCGGACGCGCGCAGACGCTTCTGCATTGCATCCGGCTGCTCAAGCAGGCGCGTCGCATTCCGGAGATGCCGGTCTATCTGAACAGCCCGATGGCCGCCGATGTAACCCGGCTCCTGCGCAGCCACCTCGACGAACATCGCCTGACCGAAGAGCAATGCGCTGCTCTGAGTCAGGAAGTCACCATCGTCAACACCATCGAGGAGTCGAAGCGCCTCAACGCGCTGACGGGTCCGTCGATCATCGTGTCCGCCAGCGGCATGGCCACCGGCGGGCGCGTGCTCCATCACCTCAAGGCCTATGCGCCGGATGCCAGGAATACGATCCTGTTCACGGGCTTCCAGGCCGCCGGCACCCGCGGCGCGGCGATGCTGGACGGCGCCGAAGCGGTCAAGATCCATGGTGCCTATGTGCCCCTTCGCGCCGAGGTGGCCCACCTCGATACGCTGTCGGCGCATGCGGACCGCGAACAGTTGCTGGCCTGGATCGGCGCGCAGCCGGCGCCGCGCCGGGTATTCGTCACGCACGGGGAGCCGGTGGCGGCCGACGCCTTGCGGCTGGCCATCGAGGAGCGCCATCCGTGGCCCTGCACGGTGCCGGACTATCGGGATTCGCGCGAACTCTGAGGGTGCCTGCCCATGCCCATGCCCATGTCGCAATCCTGGCGTCCATGACACATCCGCTCGACAGCAGTGCGCAGGGCCTGGACGAGAACGAAGCCCTGGCGCGACTGCGCCGGGACGGGCCTAACGTCCTGCCTTCGACCGAGCGCAAGGGGGTGCCGCGCATCGCATGGACCGCGCTGACACAGCCGATGTTCCTGCTGCTGCTGGCGACCGCGGCGCTCTATGCGGTGCTCGGCAGCCTGGGCGATGCCGCCGTGCTGCTGGTGTCCGTGCTGGTGGTCGGCGGCTTGTCGATCTACCAGGAACAACGCACCGAGCGTGTGATGCACGCGTTGAGGGATCTCTCCAGTCCGCGCTGTACTGTCGTGCGGGAAGGCGTCTCGCGCCGCGTTGTCAGCGCCGAACTGGTGTGTGGCGATCGTCTCGTCGTCAACGAGGGCGATCGGCTGGCGGCCGACGCGCGCCTCGTCGAGGCCGCCGCGATACAGGTCGATGAATCGCAATTGACGGGCGAATCGATGCCAGTGGGCAAGCATGCTGGGGGCACGGCCGAGGCTGCATTGCTCCATGCAGGAAGCCTGGTGGTCCGGGGAGACGGCGTTGCCGTCGTGACCGCCACAGGCGCGAACACGGCCCTGGGGCGCATTGGCGGCTCGATCACCCGGATCGCACCGCGTCAGAGCCGGCTGCAGGGCGAACTCAAGGTTCTGGTTCGGCGAGTCGCGCTGCTCTCCCTGCTCACCTGCGGCGTCGCGGCAACGGTCTTCGCGCTGCGCGAGGGTTCGTGGTCTGCCGGCCTGCTCGTGGGGCTGACGCTCGCTATGTCGCTGATCCCGGAAGAATTCGCCGTCGTCTGGAGCGTGATGCTCGCACTCGGCGCCTGGCGGCTGGGGAAGTCGCAGGTTCTGACGCGCCAGCCGCAGGCCATCGAGGCGCTGGGTACCGCCACCGTCCTGTGCGTGGACAAGACGGGTACCTTGACGCGCAATCGGATGACCCTTGCCGCGCTGCACGATGGCAGGCAGGGCGGCCGACTCGATCTGCGGGATGTCGTGCCGCCGCACTTCCATCGCTTGCTCGTCGGCGCGATGCGCGCCAGTACGGCCGTTGGCGTCGAACCGATGGATCAGGCGATCTTCCGGGCCGGCGCGGCCGCGGGTCTCGACTTGCCAAAGGACTGGCTTTTGGGCCAGCGGCAGGGCGTGCGCGACCGCCAACCCTACGTCGTCAACTGGTGGCGCCGCGCGGAGGGGGCGGAGCACGTCGTCGTGGTCAAGGGTGCGCCCGAGGCCGTGCTGGCGTTGTGCGACGCGGAGGCCGCTGAATTGCACCAACTCGCCGAGGCCGCGCACAGCTGGAGCGCGGAGGGACTGCGCGTTCTGGCGGTGGCCGAGAGCCGCACAGCCGCGTCAGGTTCCGATGGATCGCTGCCGCAGGGCCTGCGGCTCTCACCCCTGGGTTTGCTGGGTTTCCTGGATCCGCTGCGCGACGAGGTGCCGCGGGCGATCGAGGACTGCCGGCGAGCGGGCGTGCGGGTGGTGATGATCACGGGCGACTCGGCGCTCACTGCGCAGGCCATCGCCCGCGACGCAGGCCTGATCGAGACAGACACCGTTCCCGTCATGACCGGCGCCCAGATCGCGGCGATGAACGATTTCGAATTGTCGCGATGCATCGGTGCGCTCAGGGTCTTCGCCCGAGTCGACGCAGCGCAGAAGCTGCGCATCGTCCACGCCCTCCAGGCGCAGGACGAGATCGTGGCCATGACGGGAGACGGCGTCAACGATGCGCCTGCCCTTCGGGCCGCCGATATCGGTGTTGCGATGGGGCAGCGCGGTACCGATGTCGCGCGCGAGGCCGCCGCCCTGGTGCTGATGGACGACAACTTTGCCTCGCTGGTCGATGCAGTGCGCGCGGGACGACGCATCTTTCTCAATCTGCGCAAGGCCCTGGGGTATCTGTTTGCGGTCCATGTGCCAATCGTCGGTGTCGCGCTGATCCCGGTCGTGCTGGGAGGGCCGGTCCTGCTGCTGCCGCTTCACGTCGTACTGCTCGAACTCCTGATCGACCCCGCGTGTTCGCTGGTGTTCGAAGCGGAGCCCGCACCGGACGACAGCATGCGCGTGCCGCCGCGGCGAAGCGACGAAAGGCTGTTTTCGCCGGCAGCCGCGGTTCGCGCGCTGGCTCTCGGCAGCCTGGCCTTTGCAGGCGTTGTGCTCGTTCAATGGTTCTGCCGCCTGCACGATGCCGCACCGGACGTGCTGCGGCTGGCGAGTCTGGGCTCGATCGTGCTGGGCAACATGCTGCTCCTGCTGTGGTTCCGCGGCATCCGCGGCGGTCAGGAGCGGGCCAATCCGGCCTTCATGGTCCTGCTGGCAGGTGTCTGCATCGTCTGGGTGCTGCTGCTGGGCGTGCCCGCCATCGGGTCGGTATTCGGCCTGCCTGCCGTGCCGGCTGCATGGGCACTGGCCGCCGCGCTGCCCGCGGGTTGGGCCGTGTGGCGTCTGGCCCGGCGGCGCCGATGGGCGCCGCGCCTGTTCATTGAGCGGTGAGCAATGCCCTTGTCATCGCGCGTTCCAGTTCGTCCCGGGCAAAGGGCTTGCGCAGCAACTCCCAACCGGGCGGCGTTTCGAGCAGTTCGACCGAGAATCCCGACATCAGCAGCACGGCCAGGCCGGGTCGCCTCTTGCGTGCTTCGTCGGCCAGCTCGGTCCCCTGCATACCAACGCCGAGCGCGATATCGGTCAGCAACAGTCCGACACCCGAGTCGGATGCGAGGGCGATGAGCGCCTGTTGGGCATCGCCGCACGGCAGCACCTCGCAGCCCATCGATTCCAGAAAGCTCTGAACGACGCTGCGTACCTCGGTATCGTCCTCCACCAGCAGCACGCGCAGCCCTCGCGGCACGCTGCCGCCGGCAACGTCCTCGTTGCCATGCTGGCCCCCATCGTCCGGCTCGATGCGCGGCAGGTAGAGCGTGACGGTCGTGCCCTCGCCCGGCGCGCTGTCGAGCCGGATGGCACCACGCGATTGCCGTGCGAAGCCGTAGACCGTGGACAGTCCCAACCCGGTGCCGCGTCCGATCTCCTTGGTCGTGAAGAAAGGTTCGAAGGCGCGATCCTTCACCGCCTGCGGCATTCCGCTACCAGTGTCCACGATGGAGATCGCCACATAACCGGCGGCCGGAGCCTGCGCCATCTCGGCGTCAAGCTCCGGCGGCAGCTCGCGCTCGGCATGGCATGCGAAGGCCAGCGTGCCGCCTTGCGGCATGGCATCGCGCGAATTGATGGCAATGTTGAGCAGAGCCGATTCCAGCTGGACCGGATCGGCCAGGCAAAGCACCTGGTCCGTGTCGAGCGTGATGGTGATGCGCTGGTCGAGTGTTCGACGCAGCATGTCGGTCAGCGAATGGAGGAGGGCACTGGCGTCGAGCACCACCGGCTGGAGCACCTGCCGCCGCGAGAAGGCAAGCAGCTTGCTCGTGAGTTCTGCGCCGCGTCGCGTCGCGCGCGTGGCGGCACTGATCAATTGCAGCGCGAATGTGTCGGCGGCGCAGGCGGGCGTCTCTTCGAGTACCTGCAGATTGCCCGAGATCACGGTCAGCAGGTTGTTGAAGTCATGGGCGATGCCGCCCGTGAGCTGGCCGACGCTTTCGAGCCGCTGCGCATGGTTCAGGGCGTCCTCGCTTTGCGCCCGTTGCAGGACAGTGGCCAGCAGGCTCGACAGCGAATCGAGAAAGCGGACCTCGTCCTCGCCGAATCGCCCGGCCGTGCGCGAGCGCACGGCCAGGATGCCGATCACGTGGCCGCGGTCTGCCAGCGGCACGGAGATCTCGCACGTCATCCCGGCCCGCAGGTAGAGAGCCGGAATCTTGAATCGCTGGTCCCGTGAATAGTCGCCGATCAGCACCGGCTTGCCCTGCGCGACGACATAGCCTGACGGGGTGTCCGGCTCGTTCGGAATTCGATCCCCGATGGTCTCCTCCGGCAGCAGGCCGACCCCGGATGCGATCCGAAACTCCAGGCCGCTCGGCTCCAGCAGGAGCACCTTGGCCGTTTCGACCTGAAGCGCGTCCGCCGCGGTCACCGGCACCTGTTCGAGCAGCCGCTGCGTGTGGGGCGCCTGCACCGCGAGGCGCCCGAACTGCGCCAGGCATTCGGCATAGCGCGCCCGTTGCAGGGCCTGCTTGACCCGGGGATAGGCGCCGACACTGCGAATCGCGGCCACCACGAACGGCAGGCCATGGTCGTTGAGCGGACTGAGCGCGATCTCGACCATCACCTCGCTGCCATCGCGGCGCTTTGCCACCAGGTCCATCTGCGTGCCCATCGGGCGTGTGCGCGGCTGATCGGCATACGCGTTGCGGTAGGCCGCATGGCGCGGCCGGATGGCATCGGGGACGAGGACGTCGACCGAGAGTCCGAGCAGTTCCCGGGCTTCGTAGCCGAGCAGGTCGAGCGCCGCCGGATTGGCCAGCACGATCACGCCATGGAGATCGACCAGCAGCAGCGCATCGGGGTAGGCAGCGAACAGCGAGCGGAAAACGGTGCCGTCGTCGAAGCCCGGAATGACGGGGCCTTGCGTCATCACGCCGTCTCGACGCCGGGAACGAAGAGATAGCCGGCGCCGCGCACCGACTTGATGATCTGGGGACGCTCCGGATCGGTCTCGAGCTTGCGACGCAATCTTCCGATCTGCACGTCGATGGTCCGGTCGAAGGGCCCGCTTTCGCGTCCGCGCGTGCTTTCGAGCAGGAAGTCGCGCGACAGCACGCGGCCGGGATGGGTGCTCAGGACATGAAGGAGGTCGAACTCGCCCGAAGTCAGCGTCACCTCGGCACCGCCGGGCCTGAGCAGCCGTCTCGCGGCCGTGTCGAGTTCCCAGCCCGCGAACTGCAGCAGCGGGCGCGGCGCAGGACGCGAAACAGGCACGGCCGGTGTCGCCGGCGCGATGCGTCGCAGCACCGCCTTGATGCGTGCAAGCAGTTCGCGCAGGTCGAAGGGCTTGGTCACATAGTCGTCGGCACCGACCTCGAGGCCGACGACCTTGTCGACCGGGTCGCCACGGCCGGTCACGATCACGAGCCCGCAGTGCCAGTGCTCCCGCAGCTGGCGCGCGATCGCGAAACCGTCTTCGCCCGGGAGGCCGAGGTCGAGGAGCACGAGCACCGGCGCGTCCTTGCCCATCAATTCGAGCAGCGCCCGCCCCGAGTGCAGCTGGCTGACGCGATAGCCGTGGCTGCCCAGGTAGTTGGCCAGCAGGAGCGTGATGTCGTGCTCGTCGTCCAGGACGGCAATGTGGGTAAGGTCGGTCACCGGGGCATGGTAATCGCCCCTCCGGCTGCCCACAATGCCTTCGGAGCACCGGGACGAAAGCCGTCAGTGCGCCATCAGCACCGGCACCGTCATCGAATCCAGGACGGTGAGCGTCGCGCCTCCGAGCACCAGTTCGCGCATACGGCTGTGCCCATAGCAGCCCATGACGATCAGATCGGCGCCGATCTCCGCCGCCAGCGACAGCAGATCGTCGCCGGCATGGCGATCCCTGATCTGGCGGTGCTCGTGTGGGTGCGAAATGCCGTGCAGGCGAAGCCACTCGGAAACCTGGACGGGTACCGCCTGCGTCTCGTCGCCGCTTCCATCGGCGCACACGAGGTGGACCTGCCGCGCTTGCCGAAGAAAAGGCAGGGCGGCAGTGAGCGCACGAGCTGATTCCCGCGTAGCCTTCCAGGCCACCAGCACCGTCTGCGGCGCGGCCAGGGCCTGACCCGCGAAGGGAATGATGATGGCCGGCCTGCCGCTGTCGACGATGACTGCCTCGGCGAGGTCGCCGGGAACGTCGAAGCCATCTGCATCCGCCGGATCCCGCTGGCCGAGAACCAGCAGATCGGAGCACAGGGCACGGCGCGTGAAGGTCTCGACGACGGGCTCGCCGGACAGTTCCAGCCAGTGGCTTGCGGAGGCGCCGGCCTTGTTCTCGATTTCGAACGAGGCGACCGCGCGGGCCCGATGGTCGGGGTTTATTTCCGCAGGCATGGGTACCGACGGCACGCCACCTGCCAGCGGCAGCAGGGGCAGGTAGCGTGGCGCGACCGCGAACAGCGCGGTCAACGAGGCCTGATGAATGTCCGCGAGTTGACGGGCAAGACGCATGCGGCCCTGTGCGCGTGCCGTGCCATCGAGATGCACGAGGATGGATTTGATGGAGTCCATGGCGCTCCGCCCTTCCGGGTTGTGGATGCGGCAAGCGTAGGGGCAAAAAGGGCTCGCCGGCTTGACCGGGGTCAAGTCTCGGCCTTAGGCGGCATCCGCCGGCCCTTTGCCAGCCGTTTCGGACGTATTCATTGATCTGGATCAGATCCATCGTTCCGCGGGCGCGAGAGCATGCAGAAAGACCAGCGAGTCGATCCATGCAAAAGGAACCCGTATGACACCCAGCTCCGAACCAGATCGTCAGCGCTCGGTGCGCCTCGCGGAACTCGCCGCCCATCTGCAACGTGCACGCGAACAGGAGCGCGCGCACTTGGCGCGCGAACTGCATGATGAGCTCGGTGCGATCCTGACCGCCGCCAAACTGGACGTGGCGAGTCTTGGCGCGCGTCTGGGCTCCCTGTCGCCCGACATCGCCCGGCGTCTGAAACATCTCGCCGACACCCTCAACAGCGGGATCGCACTCAAGAGCAGGATTGTCGAAGGCCTGTGTCCATCCGCCCTCGCGAACCTCGGCCTGGTGGCCGCATTGGACATCCTGGCGCGCGACTTCGGGCTCGGCGCCGGCATCGCAATGACCGTGACGCTGGAGGAAGTCGCCTTCGATGCGCCGACACAGCTTGCCATCTACCGCCTGGTGCAGGAGTGCCTCACCAATATCGGAAAGTACGCCTGCGCCAGCGAAGCGCAGATCGTCCTGGTCGACTGCAAGCAGGACGCCATGGTGGCCGTGCTCGACAACGGCAGCGGCTTCGATGTGACCGGTGCGGACTCGTCGCATCACGGCCTGCAGGGGATGCGCCATCGGGTCGAAACTTGCGGCGGGCGGTTGACGATCACTTCCGCACCGGGCAAGGGAACGCGGATCATGGCGATGCTGCCCAAGGCGCGGGGTCGCGCCGGGAGCGATGCCTTGGCGCCGGCCTCGTCGCGCGCGGCGGGTCTGGCCTCGGAGGGCGCCGCGCCTGGAACGATCTCCCGCCGCCTGGGGGCAGGCGAGCCGCATGCAAGGCTCGGAATTTCATAAGGAGATGCTCATGACCGGTGCAGCTTTCCCCGTGTCGCAACCCGGCGACGGCTACTGGCGATCCATGCTTGCCTGGCAAGCCCTGCTCGCGGAGAACCTGATGCGGGTTCAGTGCAGCCAACTCGATATGGCGATGGCTTGGCAGGAGTCTCTGCGTGCAATCCAGCAGGAGATGTGGGACCAGTGGGTCTGCAGGTTCGGCGGCGGTGTGCCGCTCGACGGCTAGCGTGTGGATGTTCCTGCCGTCTCTCGTGAGCATCGCAACCCGGCTCATCCTTGATCGAGCGCAAGGCGCGCAGCCGCGGGATTCCTAGACTCGAGATTGTCGCGATGCGGCTGGCGCATTTCGATTCGCAACGATGTTCAACCCACTGGAGCCCTCCAAATAAATGCTTTGACCCGTTTCGATCGAATCGAAAATCTTTTCCCCGAAATGATGCGCCGCTGGGCGCGTCCCCTTCAACTGCTGGACGACGTCAGCCTGCCGGCCGATATCCGCGTCGATGTCAGCGAGAACGACAAGGAATACCTCGTGAGCGCCGAGATTCCCGGTGCCAAGAAGGACCAGGAAGAGAAGCACGGGCGTTCGCTGGTGAAGGAAACCTATCACGGCAGCGTTTCGCGCGGCTTCACGCTGGCCAGCGATGTCGACGAGAAGGCCGCTGCCGCCAAGCTCGAGGACGGCGTGCTGCGTCTCACGCTGCCCAAGCGCGAGGGCAGCGCCAGCCGTGTCCTGAAGATTGATTGAACCCGACATCTGGTTTCGATCGTGGCTTGGCGACTTGCAGATCGGCTCGTCGCCCGGCCGCGGGCGATGTTCAGTTCAACCGGCGAGGTTGCACGTCGGGTCTGGCGACTTCCAGATCTCGGACTGCGCGGGCGTAAAGGTAGTCGATGCGCCCGCGCTCGCCGAGAGAATCCATGTCGACATGGCCCAGCACGTCGCAGGGAAAGCTGTAGCCGCGACCTCCGGCCCTCAGGGGGCGAAAGCAGAGTTCGTAGTGGGCGGATGCATGCGAAGCGTTCATCACTGTCTCCTCGATGCGCATTCCGGTTTCTGCATGGGAACGAAGCAGGGGCGATGCGCAGCCTCAATGTAGGCGCGCCGATTGACGGAACCATCAATGCCGTGCATCGATCGGAAACGCTGCGTGAACCTTCCGTATCGCAGCGTGTCGCAGCAGGCGATGTCCGGTCGACATGCCTCAGCTCCGGTCGGACTCATGCCGCCCCTGGCGACGCGCCCTCGATTTGCACCGATCTCCTGCGGGAGCAGTCATGAGACAGCAGCACACGCTTCGATCGTGCCTCCTCGCGCCGCCCGGTCGGGGTCCAGCTGGACGGCGTGCCGTGCGCGATGCTGCGCATCACGGAAGACGCTGTCAGCTATGACGTGATCGCTGATTTCGACGATGTTCCGCCCAAGGATTTCGAGGTGGAACTGGCAGGCAACAAGCTTTACATCCATGTGCATGTCGTGCCGGTCACCATTCGCGGTGGACCCGCGATGTGCACGCCGACGCAGTGCAATGCCGAACCAGACAGCCTTTGCCTTGCTTTCGAATGCGCCATCGATGTTGCTGCCTCGAGCAGGGAGTGCAGCGATGGGATGCTGCACTTGTCGTTGCGCAAGCAAGGATCGCCGCGCGCGCTCCGGCATCCACAGGAACCGCCACCATCCTGTTGCGCCGGCGCGTGATGGATCAGCGATGCTGCTGCCTCTCCAACGCGGCTTGGCAGGCAGCGCAGCGAATGGCGGTGGGCTGGGCGAACAGCCGATCGCGTGGAATCTCCTCGTTGCAATCGGTGCAGATGCCGTAGCGATCGTGCGCGAGGCGCTGCTGCGCCTGTTCGATGTCGTGAAGCCTGGCGCGGTCGATCTGGATTTCCGTGAAGCGCACATCGTCGAGGCGCTGCGTTTCGGCTGCGTCCGCGAAGGTCCGAATTTCAGGTTGATTGGCTTCGAGCCCGCCCTGTACGTCGGGGCCGGCGTTGCGCAGTTCGTCGAGTGCCTGCCTCTTCAGGATCTGCAGTCGTTGCGCGAGAAGGTCGCGATCGGCGGTGCTGAGAGGTTTCATCGGAATGCATCGAGAGCAAGAAGAGAGGGTTCGATCATGGCCTGCTGCAGCGCCGGCGGCCTTGACATCGGTCAAGCGATGCGGCTGCGCTTGCGATCAGGGCAGCAGCACCGCCGCGCCTTGCAGTCTGCCGGCGCGCACGTCGGCCAAAGCGTCGTTGGCCTGTTCCAGCGGGTAGGTCGTGACGTGCACCTGCGGCGCCTGCGTCTGGACGATGTCCAGAAACTCGCGCGCGTCGTCGCGGGTCAGGTTGGCGACCGAGACGATCTGCCGCTCTTCCCACAGCAGCCGGTACGCAAACGAGGGGATGTCGCTCATGTGGATGCCGCCGCAGACGACCCGGCCGCCCTTTCGGACGGCGCGCAGCGCGATGGGAACGAGCTCGCCGGCCGGGGCGAAGATGATCGCCGCATCCAGCGGCTCGGCGGGGAGTTCATCGGACCCTCCGGCCCACACGGCGCCCAGGCGGCGCGCAAAGGCCTGCCCCTGCACGTCGCCGCTTCGCGTGAACGCGTGGACCTGCCGGCCCTGTGCGCTGGCCACCTGCGCGATCAGGTGGGCCGCGGCGCCGAAGCCATAGAGGCCCAGACGCCGCGCGGATTCGCCCGCCGCCTTGAGGCTGCGCCAGCCGATCAGCCCGGCGCACAGCAGGGGCGCGATCCGTGCCGGGTCGTGCGCCTGCTGCAGGCCCAGCGGCAGGCAGAAGTCGGCCTCCGCGACCACATGGCTCGCGAAGCCGCCGTCCCGATGGTAGCCAGTGAAGCGCGGGGCGTCGCACAGGTTCTCTCGGCCGTCGTGGCAGTAGCTGCAATGCCCGCAGGCATGGCCGAGCCATGGCACGCCCACGCGATCACCGATGCGATGCCTTGTCACTTGCGCACCGAGCGCATCGACCACGCCGACGATCTCGTGCCCCGGCACGATCGGCAGCGTCGGCAGTGGCAGATCGCCATCGACCACATGCAGATCGGTGCGGCACACGGCGCAGGCCAGTATGCGCAGGCGTACCTCGCCGCCCGCGGGCTCGGGCGATGCCCGTTGTGTCAGGCGCAGTGGCTGGCCTGGCGCCTCCAGGACCATGGCGCGCATGGTGCTATCAGGCCGCGCCGGCCTCGAGCTGTCCGACGCCGCCCGCCGATGCGCTGTCGGAATCGCGCCGGCAAGGCTCGGGCACACCGCGCACGACGAGCTCGTTCACCAGGGTCTTGATGCCCTTCACTCGCCGGACGGCGCATTCAACGGCGCGCTTCAGATCGATGCTGACCAGCTGTCCGGTGAGTGTGACCGCGCCGTCCTCGACGCACACGTCGACGTCCGCGCAGCAAGCCTGCGGGTCCCAGTTCAGCGCGGCAAGCACCTCGTGCCTCAGTTCGATGTCGGGGTTCATTGCAATCCTTTCGCAAGTTCGGGCCCAGGCCATGTACTTCCCGCCGTTGATCGACAGGGTGCCTCGGCCAAGGCCGCGCCGATGCCGGCCGTCCTACCGGTGATCGACGCAACGCGCATGCTCAGACTTCCACCAGCACGTCGTTGATGACGGTCGCAACGCCGGGCGCCGACCAGGCGGCGCCCTGCACCGCGTTGAATTCCGCCCAGGAATGGACCTTGCCGCGCAGGGTGACCTTCGATCCGTTCACGCTGATCGACACGGCCTTGGCCTCGCGGTCGGCCTGACGCTCGAGGGCTTCGCGAATGTTCTTTTCCACCTCGGAGGGCTTGACCTGCGGCGTGACCTTGACGAGGTTGCTGACGCCGGTGACGCCGAGCAGATTGCGCACCGCCGTCTCCGCGGCCCGGCGCTGGTATTCCCATTCGACCTCGCCGTTCAGGGTGATCCAGCCGTTTTCCGCCATCGGCTTGATCTTTCCGTCGGGCACGAGCACGTTCCATTCGAGCGCGCGTTCGGCTGCCAGGGCGATGTCGGCGTCGGTGCGTTCATAGGCGGGGGCCAGCTTGACCGAGAGTTCGACCGCCAGTGCCTTCACGCCCTTGACGCGCTGCGCGGCGCGCTCCACTGCGTACTTCTCGGCATAGGAGCCGAGGTGGCCGGTCAAGGTGACCACGCCATCCTTGGCGATCACGCCCACGTTGGTGGCCTTGATCGCAGGGTCCCAGGTCAGCTCGGCCTGGACATCGTCTCTGAGTTGTGCATCGGTCTTCATGGAATTCCTTCGGTTGATTGGAAGTGGTACGGCAGGCATCGCGGCAGGGACGCCGTGCCTGCAAGCTCACTGTAGGAACGCCCGGCGCGCGCCGCCTTGCGCTGGATCAAGCATCGCGACTGGGATGCCGGCCTTCCAGCACGTAGGTGCCGGGCGCGTCGCAGATCGGCGCGAGGCCGTGTCGGGTGGAACCGATGCGCGGTGGCTTGCGCCGCGGCCCCGAACGATCGGCCAGCCAGCGCTGCAGGAGCGGCCACCACGAGCCTTCCACATGCGTCGCCTGCAGCAGAAAATCGTCCGGCCCGACATAAGGACTGTTCCTGGCGCGCTGCAGGACGCAGTAGCTGCGACGCGCGTGCCCCGGCTCGCTCACGATGCCGGCGTTGTGGCCGCCGTCCGTCAGCACGAAAGTGATGTCGGCATCGCACAGCAGGTTGAACTTGTAGACCGAACGCCAGGGCGCCACGTGGTCGGTCCGGGTGCCGAGCGCGAAGACGGGCACTTCGATGTCCTTCAGCGAGACCGGGCGGTTGTCCACCAGGTAGTGGCCTTCGGCCAGCGCGTTGTCCAGGAACAGGCTGCGCAGGTAGTCGGCATGCATGCGATAGGGCATGCGCGTACCGTCGGCATTCCACGCCATCAGGTCGGTCATCGGCATGCGTTCGCCCAGCAGGTAGTTGCGCACCATGGGCGTCCAGACGAGATCCTGCGCGCGCAGGAGCTGGAAGGCGCCGGCCATCCGCCGTGCGCTCAGGTAGCCTTGGCGGGACATCACGTCCTCGAGAAACGCCAGCTGGCTCTCGTCGATGAAGAGGCTCAGTTCGCCCGGTTCCGTGAAGTCCGTCTGCGCAGCCAGCAACGTGAGCGTGGCAAGGCGCCCGTCATGGTCGCGTGCCATCGCGGCCGCGCCGATCGCCAGCAGGGTGCCGCCGAGGCAGTAGCCGACCGCGTGAATGCGCCTGCGCGGCAACACAGCGCCGATCGCATCGAGGCTGGCCATGAAGCCCAGCTTCAGGTAGTCGCTCATGCCAAAGTCCCGGTCGCTGGCGTCGGGGTTCTTCCAGGAGACGGCGAACACGGTGTGGCCCTGCCCGACCAGGAAACGGATCAGCGAGTTGTGCGCCGACAGGTCGAGCACGTAGTACTTCATGATCCACGCGCTGACGATCAGCACGGGCTCGGCGTGCACGGTTGCGGTGACGGGCGTGTACTGGATCAATTCAATGAGCCTGTTGCGCAGGATGACCTTGCCCGGCGTTGCGGCCACCTCGCGTCCGGGTTCGAAGGCCTCCGCCCCCGCTGGCGGCAGCTCCAGTGCGGAACGCCTTGCGTCGTCGATCCAGTTGGCGGCGCCTTTCAGCAAGTTGAGTCCGGCGGTGGCCACCGTTCTTTGCAGCACCTGCGGGTTGGTGGCGGGGAAGTTGGCGGGCGAGCCCATGGCATGCCACTGCCGTGCCATGAAGGCGACCAACTGCGCGTGGTGGCGGTCCACACCCGGCACGCTATCGGTCATGCCATGCAACCATCGTGCGCCGGTCTCGAAGGCCCGCCGGTACAGGTCGAAGGGCCAGCGCTCCCATTCGTCGCCGCGCAAGCGCGGGTCGTGCTCGGCATTTCGATCCGCGGCCAGCCACGGCGGCTGGTCGGTCCACGCCTTCGTGCAGCGCTCCGGTTGCGCGGCCATGTGGATTGCCCAGTCGGCCCACGCCAGTATCAGTGCGGCAGGTGACATGCCGCGGGTCAACCTGCCCCACGCAGCATGCAGCATCCTGTCGAACTCGTTGACTTCTTCGTTCACTTCGCGGTCCTGGCTCGCGTTGCAGCTCGGGCCGCGGTGGCACCGGGTTTCGGGGACCACGCAGGACGTTCATGGCGCCCTGTGTCGACGACGATCAGGTAGCGCCCGGCACCCTCGACCGGCGTCTGTGCGGGCGGCAGCACCCACATCGGCAGACCCTCCGCTGCGGCCGAAAGATAGTCCTCGTCCAGCACGCCGAAGCGGTCAAGCAGGCGGTTCAGGCTCGCGGGAATGCGGATGCAGCCCTTCGATTGCGCGCTGCCGAGCCGTGACTCCAGCAGCTCGGGATCGGTCGCATGCATCTGCAGACGCATGGTGCTCGTGCCGCCATGGCCCCACAGTCGCTCTGCCTGTTGCCATCCGAGGTCGAACACACGCATTCCCTTCGCGCCGTAGCCGCGGATGCCTCGCGCGTTGAGCGTTCCTTCGGCGCGGAAATCGGGGTTCGAGATCGAATGCTCGAACACGCCGAGTGGTGTCTCGAAGTGATCGAAGTCGCCGCCGCGCCCGGTCGATACGGGCGAGGCGCCGACGAGAAGGGGTGCGGATCCGCTGTCCAGCCAGTAGAGAAAGATCGCCTGCACGTTGGGATTGCGGTCGACCAGCGCCACGTATTGCGCGTGCGCAGGCGGGATGCCGGCGCGCTCGAGCGCTTCGAGCGCGAGAACGCCATAGCGAAGGGCCTCGTCGGCGGGCGGATCGAGGCGCATCTCGACCTGATCGCGGTAGGTTTGCGCCAGGTCGGCAGGGCTGGGCGGCGCGGCAGCGGCGCAGAGCGCCCACAGGGCCATCGCGGGCGCTGCGAGGAATCGGACAGAGCGGGAGGGAGGCATCGTGCGCCGAAGTCTGACGGCGCGAATGTCCGTCGCATTGACCGGCGTCAAGGCACTTCGCTGTCCTGCGTTCGAGGATGAGTCCATCCGCATTCCAAGGAGCTGCCGCATGAACTTCCGAACCATCCTCGTTCACTTGGACCCCACGGACCGATGTCCCGTCCGCGTGCGTCTCGCCGCCGGGCTGGCCCGGGCGCATGGCAGCCATCTGGTCGGTCTGGTGCCCACGGGCCTGTACGACGGCGCCATTCCCATCGGCGCCATCCCCACGGGCGCAAGCGACTTCATCGCCGAGTCGTCGGAGCATCTGCGTCGGCGCGCGAATGCCATCGCCGAAGAGTTCAGGGAGCAGGCGGCGGGCCCTGGTCCGTTGTCCAGCGAGATTCGCCGCGTCGACGGCAGCACGGTCGACGCCGTCGTGAATCACGGGCGCGCCAGCGACCTGATCGTGCTCGGCCAGGGCGACCGGTCGAATCCTGCGGATGCGCCGCTGCGCGAGCTCGCACAACAGGCGATGCTGCAGACTGGCCGTCCCATCCTCATGGTTCCCTTTGCGGGGCATTTCGACAAGGTCGGGGAGCACGCGGTCATCGCCTGGGATGGCTCACGGGAATCGGCGGTTGCCATGCGCCAGGCGCTCCCGCTGCTGAGGCGGGCGGCCCGGGTGACCCTGCTGTCTTTCCATCGGCTGGGCGAAGCACCGGACGGCGGCAAGCTTCTGGTCCCGGAGATGACCCACTGGCTTTTGCGGCATGGCGTGCAGGTCAAGGCCGACCAAGAGGCCGTCGACATCGACATCGACGATGCATTGCTCTCGCGCAGCACCGACCTGGGCGCGGATCTGCTTGTGATGGGTGGCTATGGCCATTCACGGTTCCGCGAACTGATGCTGGGTGGCGTGACCCGCGGGATCCTGGAGAAGATGACTCTGCCGGCGCTGCTGGCGCACTGACGATCGCCACCTTCCCGTACCGGGCGCGCGTCCGAAGCCGCCGGCCTTCAGCGCCCGGGGGCCTGATCGGAAGTACGTGCATTCCGTCTGGCCGCCTGCGCCGTTCTGGCGGCCGCGTCCCGAGCGGCGCGTGCCGCCGCGGCCGTGGCTTGCTGCGCCTCTTGCAAGGCGTTGCGCGTGGCCTGCGCGGCCTGCTCGGCGTCCTCCTTGCTCGACGCCGCCGCCTGGTGGACCGATTCCTCTGCCTTGCCCAGGGCGTCCCGGGTGGCGGCGGATGCCTTCTTGCCTTCTTCTTCGGCAGCGCGGGCAGCAGCCTTGCTTTCGTCGAGTGCCTTGCTTGCCGAGGTGCTGGCCTTTTCCTCGAAGCGGGTCGCGGCATCGGCCGCCTTGCGGGCTGCGCGTCGGATCGCTTCGGCCGCCGCGCTGGAAAGCCGCCCCGCAGTCATCCTGCCTTGTTCGGCGGCGTCCTTGGCTGCGTTGGCCGCCTTGCGCGCGGCGCTCTCTGCCTCTCGTGCCGCCTTGCTTGCAGCCGCCACGGTCTTTTGTGCCGGGCCGGGCGGCGGACTGAGCTGGCCGGGCTGCGTGGAGTCGGCAGCGAAAGCCGTTGCGCTGAGGGAGAGTGCCAGCAGGGCCAGCAGGGCCAGCAGCGTTCTCGGGGTCATGGAATTCTCCTGAGTTGCGGGTGGCATGAGCATCCGGCTTCGGATGCCGGCGGCGCTTGCGCCAGCGCAAGAAATCCGCAGCAGCGGCCAGACTTCAATCTCCGCGCGTCTCGCGGCGCGCGGCGCGCGCGGGCGCCTGGATCGGCACGTAGGCCCGGCGTCCCGCGCGCAGGACCAGCAGCGCGGCCATGCGGCCCGGTGCCATGCGTGACACGATGCGGCTGTAGTCGTCCACGCGATCGACGACCACGTCGTTGACTGCGAGGATGATGTCGCCCGCGCGCAAGCCCTCGCTGCGCGCTGGGCCGATGGCCTGCCTGACCAGAAGGCCACCTTCGATGCGCAATTGCACGCGCTGCATGCGCGACAGTTCGGTGAGGCCGAGGCCCAGACCGTCGCCCGTGGGCGTGGGAGGCCGCGGCACCGGCGGTGTCTGCGCATGAAGCTCTTCGTTCAACGTCGCCCACAGCGTGACGGCGCGGCCGCGGCGCCATGCTTGGAGCTTGACGCGCGTGCCTGGCGTGCGGTGCACCACGTCCCGCAGCAGTTCGGTGAAACGCTCGATGCGGATGCTGTCGATCGCGCTCACGATGTCGCCGGACAGGAGACCAGCCGCCTCGGCGGGACTATCGGCTTGCACATGCACCACGAGCGCCCCGGCCGCCGCGCTCAGGCCGAAGGACTGGGCGAGTGCGGGGCTGACCTCCTGGAACTCCGCGCCGAGCCGTGCGCGCCTCACGCTGCCATGCGCGCGCAACTCGATCGCGATCTGCATCGCCAAATTGATCGGCACGGCGAAGGACAAACCCATGTAGCCTCCGCTGCCGCTGTAGATCATCGAATTGATCGCGACCACCTCGCCTCGCGCGTTGAACAGCGGACTGCCCGAGCTGCCCGGGTTGATGGCCACATCCGTCTGAACGAAGGGAATCTCGCCCGCGCCAGACAGATAGCGGTCCGTGGCGCTGACCACGCCGGCCGTGACGCTGCCGTGAAAGCCGAAGGGCGCGCCGATCGCCGCCACCCAGTCGCCCGGTGCGAGCGTCGACGAATCGCCGAAGACCGCGGCCGGCAAGCCGCTAGCCTCGATCTTCAGCAAGCCCACATCGGTGGGCCTGTCCGCACCGATCAGCCTGGCGGCGAATTTGCGCCCGTCGCTCAGCCGTACCTGCGCCTCGTCGACGCCGGCGACCACGTGGCCACTGGTGAGAATCAAGCCGTCGCTGCTGAGAATCACGCCGGATGCGACATCCCGGATCTGACTGATCGCCAGGCCCGCGGGCAGGGGCTGGGCCAGTCGGTCCGCGAAATCGGCATCGGGCGTGATCTCCACATTGTCTTCGTCATCGGCGTCGGCGTCGCGGTCGAAACGCAGGGCGGTGATGTCGACCACGGTTGCGCTGCGACCGGCGACGAGGGCGGCGAAGGCGGTCGTCTCCGATGTCGCGGTAGGCTGTGCCGCGCCGGCGCCGCAAGCGGCGAGCAGGCCCGCAAAGGCGACGCACCGGATGAGCCGCCGCCCGAACACCGACCCGCGATCAGGCATCGGCCGCTTCGTCGCGCACCAGCAGCACCGGCACCCGGCTGCTTCGAACGACCCGATCCGCATCGCTGCCGAGTGCCAGTCGGCTGAAGCCGCGGCGGCCATGCGTTCCCATCACGATCAAGTCGCACGCTGCCGTCTGGGCCTCGTCGACGATGATGTCGGCGACCCGGCCCTGCGTGACCTCGCGCAATACCGCGTCGGCCTGTATGCCGGCTTCCAGCGCCTTGGCCTTGGCCTCGGCCAGCACGCCTTCGCCGTACTGCCGCAGCTTCTGCATCGACGCTTCGAAGCTGGAGATGGCCGACATCTCCACCAGCATCGGAAAGTCGTCGATGACAAGCAGCAGGCGCAGCCTGCTTCTCTGTTCGGCAGCGAGTCGAATCGCCTCGCGCAGGCCGCGTTCGGCGGCCGAGCTGCCGTCCACCGGGACCAGGATTCGCTGATACATGGTTGTTTTCCTTTCGGGCCGATGCACGGAATGCCCGCCCTCGGCCGCACGGGCGAGCGAATCGATTCTTGGGCCCGCTTGCACCAAGTCGTTTGCGCCAGGTCAACGCGGCGCCTTGATGCGCGTCAAGACCGTGCGGATTCGCCGGGCGGAAACTGATGCCCATCCATCCACACCTGCACCGGCAGCCATACCGCCATGTATCAACGAATCTTGGTTCCCATCGACGGCAGCACAACTTCTCTTCTCGGTCTGGACGAAGCCGTCCGTCTGGCCAAGCTCACGGGCGCGAAGCTCAGGATCGTTCACGTCGTGGACGAACTGAAGTACGTGTCCGGCTTCGAGACCTTCGCCTCTTACAGCTCGGACCTGATTCCGTTGATGGAGCAGGCCGGGGAGCAGGTTCTTCAGCAAGGCAGGGAGCGTGCGGCGAAGGCCGGCGTGCAGGCCGAGAGCGTTCTTTTCACCTCGCCGGCAGGTCGCGTCTCGGACTTCGTCGTGGAACAGGCGAAGACCTGGAACGCCGAACTCATCGTGATGGGAACGCATGGCCGCCGCGGCATCGGCCGGGCACTGCTCGGCAGCGACGCGGAACAGATCCTGCGCGTCGCCCCGGTGCCGGTATTGCTGGTCAGGGTCGTCCAGGCCGCTGAGGCGAACGCAGCCCGGGCGGCGGGCGCAGAGCCGGCACCTTCCCGTGTCGCCGTTGAAGCTTGAACGCCGAAGCTGTCTCCTGTTTCCTCAAAGCCAACTGGGAGCCGACCATGCCGACAAAGATTGTCGATTTCTCCGCCCGGTCCGAGATCGTTCGGGCCGAACCCTTCAACATCCATTTCTGGGAATGCACGCCATCCGAATTCAAGGCCTATCTCGGCAAGCCGCGCGACTTCTTGCGCAAGATGGGCATCGGCTTGCCTCGCGACTGCCGGATCGAGACGACGATCGAGAACCATGACTGGCTGGGTGACGAGGCCCCGGATTTCGAGAGCCAGAACGGCACGGTCATCTGCAACGTGGGAAGCGGAGGGGTCAGCCGTCAGGTATATCGCGTGGTGAGCTATGCCCACGACAAGTCGGCGATCGGGGAGTTCAAGAAAGTGCGGCTTCACAAGGCCGGGCAGGAGCAGGTCGGCGAAGAGAACGAGAAGGACAAGAAAAAGAAGAAGCGCAGGGGCAAGTAGTTTCTCGCCATGCAGCGGTGCAAGGATGCGCAGACGCGCGAGCCCTGATCCGCATCAGCCGATGGGCAGATTCCGATCCTCGATCAGGCCGCCTGCGGCGACCAGGCGGCTGCGCGGGTGGCGGTCTGCGTGTTCTGCGATGTCTCCACCGCCGTGCCGAAGGCTTGCAGGCGGGCTGCGCAGCTGCCGTCCTCGACCTCTCGCGCTGTGAAAGCCGTGCTCAGCAGGGGAGAGCGACCCAGCAGCGCACCGATTTCGGCGACCGCGTTCGGCGCGCCCTGACCCCCCATGACGGACACCACGGCAACGCGCGGCAGCTGATCGCGCCGCGACGTCACGAAGCTTCGCATCGGGCCTGCGAGCCGATAGGCCCAGATGGGCGCCACCAGCACTACCACCCCGAACTCGGAAGGCTGCGGGCCCGTGTAGCGAATGGGCGGGCAGCGCCGCAGCCAGGAGTCGAGCAGACAGCGCCATGTGCCCCAGATGCCGCTGCGGGGCTGCACATCGAGGATTTCGGCCATCTGCCAGTCCTGCTGGCCGCACAGCAACTGCGCCAGCCGGCGGCAGGTGCCCGTATTCGAATAGCTGATCACGAGTACTTGGCTCATCGAAGCCTCCTTGGCGAACGGGATTTCTTCTGCCGTGAAATCCGAATCGGAATGGCTCGGCACCGCGGTGCGGTCAGTGCCTCGAGCGCGGCCCATCACTCCATCGTCAGGGCGGCGCTCGGCAGCTTCACATGGGTGGAGCCGTCAGCGCTCGCTTGCGGCTTGTCCGCGCTTTCGGGTGCGCGCACCAGCAGCACCGGGACGCTCGCAGAGCGCAGGATGTGCTCCGCGCTGCTGCCCATCACCAGCCGTCCGACGCCGCGGCGGCCATGGGTGCCGACGACGATCAGGTCGGCAGGCCAGGTGGCCGCCTCGGCCGTCACGAGTTCATGGACCGAGTTCCTGAACGTGTCGTGCAGCACGGTATCGACCTCGATGCCGGCGGCTGCCACTGTCGCCCTGGCCGCCTCGAGGATGCGGGCACCGCCGGCACGCAGTTCACCGAGCCAGTCGCCCGCGTAGCCGGCATAGGCATCCATGGCCAAGCTGAACGAGAGCTCGTCGACGACATGCATCAGGCGCAGCTTTCCGTGCGTGAGCTTGGCGAGGCGGATCGCCTCGTCCAGCCCCCGGCGGGAGGTCGGACTGCCGTCGACGGGGACGAGAATTCGCTGGTACATGATGCGCTCCTTGGGCTTGCGGTTGAGGTGCAGGCAGTATGGAAGGCGGTTCGTGCGGTGCTTTGACATCGATCAAGTCGTCGTGATTCGATGGCGGTTTTCATGGACGTGATGAAAACCACCAGCTGCGGCGTGCTCGTGCTTGATCCGGCAGGCGAGCTGCTCCTTTGCCACGCTACGGGGAGCCGCTACTGGGACATTCCCAAGGGCGGAGTCGCCGGCTCCGAGGCCGGTCCCCAGGCGGCCGTACGCGAAGCGCGCGAGGAGTGCGGCTTGAGGCTGGAGGCCAACGAACTTCTGGATCTCGGACGCTTCGACTATCTGCGCCACAAGGAGCTGCTGCTCTACGCCGTTCTGATGGAGCGGTTCGACACGCGGCAATGCGTGTGCGTGAGTACCTATGTCGATCGCCAGGGCCGCGTACGGCCGGAGATGGATGCGTTTCGGTGGGCGCCTTTCGACGATTTGCAGGCGCGTTGTGCGCCAAGCCTGTCGAGCGTGCTGACTGGGCATCTGTCGCTTTCTTCGCTGCTGGATGATCTGTTGCGCGCCGGCAAGCCGAAGCCTGCGGTTTTCGCGTTCGACGCGACGGGCAAAGCATGAGAAGAGCCGCAGTCCTTGATCTGCGACAAGGCAACGCGCAGCCACAGGGGCGACGCTCGGGGCTTCAACCCGGAGCCTCGCATGACGCACACCACCACCCGAATCATTCGCGACGAGCACGCCGCGCTGGCCGCGATGCTTCGATCCATTCTGCTGTTGCTGGCCCAGCACCGGCGTCGCGGCACGCTGCCCGATTTCGCTGCGCTGCGCGCCATGCTGTTCTACGTCGACGAGTTTCCGGAGAAGCGGCATCACCGCAAGGAGTCGCAGCTGCTGTTCCCGAAGCTTCGCGCGCGAACACCGCTGTCGAGGGAACTCCTCGACCGGCTGGACGACGACCATGAACGCGGCGAGCGCAGGATCCGCGACGTCGAGCACGCGCTGCTTGCCTTCGAGATGCTCGGCGAGCCTCGCCGGCAGGATTTCGAAACGGCCGTCGAGCGTTATGTCGATTTCTACCTGGCGCACATGGCGCTGGAGGAAAAGGAGATCCTGCCGCTGGCCGAACGCGCGTTGACCGAGGAGGACTGGGCGGAGCTGGACCGCGCATTCCTTGCCAACCGGGATCCGCTCACGGGTTGCGAGCCCGACGAGCCATACCGGGCGCTCTTCACGCGCATCGTCAGCATCGTCCCGGCACCGATCGGGCTGGGCGCGGAAGCCTGATAGACAGGAAAGGTTCATCATGAAAATACTTCTGGCGGTGGACGGCAGCGAATACACGCAGCGCATGCTCTCCTACCTGGGTTCGCACCGCGACCTGTTCGGCGCAAGTCACGCCTACACGGCCTTCTATGCGGTCCTGCCGGTGCCCCATCGCGCGGCGGCGTTCGCAGGGCCCGCGTTGACCCGCAGCTACTACGAAGACGATGCGAGCGTCGTCCTGAACCCCATTCGCACGCAGATGGAGACGACAGGTATCGATGCGGAATTCGCGTACGAGATCGGACATCCGGCCGATCTCATCGCCGCGCGTGCGGAACAGGGCCGCTTCGATCTCGTGGTCATGGGGTCGCATGGGCACGGTGCCCTCGCGAACCTGGTGCTCGGCTCGGTTGCCACCAAGGTGCTGGCAAAGTGCTCGGTACCGATCCTGCTGGTGCGCTGAGGCGCGTGGAGACCAAGCAAGATGGACTGGTTCAAGCACGCGTTCGTCGCTGTCGTCCTGGGGGTAGGTGCCGTGGGACTCGCGGCAGCGGACACGGCCCGGCCGCGTGAATCGACCTGCGCGCAGCGCGCCGAGGCGCCAGGGCGAGCGGGAGATTTCGTCTCCGCCGTGGCGCGGGAATCACTCGCCGTCGTCCGGGTTCTGGCCTCGGGCACGGAGGAATGGAATGTGGGCGCCGCGCCGTCGGAAGATGTGCCGTCGCGCGGCATCCCGGTGCAATGGACCTCGCCACCGGACCGATCGCTGGCCTCCGGCTTCGTCATCGATCAGGAAGGCTACATCCTGACTGCCGCCCATGCGGTCGCGGGCGCCCAGGACATGACGGTCGTCCTTCCGGACGAACGGCGCTTCCGCCCGGCACTGGTCGGACTCGATCGCCGCACGGATATCGCGGTGCTGAAGATTGCTGCATCGAGGCTGCCGGCGGCGCTCATCGGCAGCGGATCAGGACCTTGCGCGGGGGAGTGGGTGGCCGCGATGGGCGCGCCGTTCGGATTCGAGAACAGCGTCGCGGCGGGTGTCGTCAGTGCGAACCCGCGCTTTGTTCCTGGCGGCGCTGGCGTGCCCTTCATCCAGACCGATGTGGCGCTGAGCCCCGGCAGCTCCGGCGGCCCGCTGTTCAATCTTCGGGGCGAAGTCGTCGGCGTGAACTCGATGATCTATTCGACCGGCGGCTATGGCGGTGCGTCGTTCAGCTTGCCCATCGACCTTGCCATGCGAGTCGCCGCAGAGCTGCGCTCGACCGGTCGGGTGCATCGCGGACAGATCGGTGCCGCCAGTCAAGCCCTCACGCCCGAACTCGCGCCGGCCTTTGGTCTCGACCGTGCCCTTGGCGCCCTGGTCATCCGCGTCGAGCCGCAGGGTGGTGCGGCGTATGCCGGTCTGCGCAGCGGCGATGTCATTCTTGCCATCGACGGCGCCGCGTGGATGTCATATCCCGACATTCAAGAGCGGGTCGCTGCGGCGCGTCCAGGGACCGAGTTGGCGCTGGCGATCTGGCGCAACAGGGCCCTGGTGCAGCTGAAGGTCCGCGTCGCCGAGGCGGTTGAAGACCTGCCTCGGCCTGCCGCCGTGACCCAGAGTGACAACGATGCCCGGCTGGGGCTCGCCCTCGTCGAGCGCGGCACGGGCCAGAGCCTTGGAATGCTTCCCGCCGGGATCTACGTGAGATCGGCCTCCGGATTCGCGCGGCTTGCTGGCCTGCGCTTCGACGACATGATCGTGGGTGTCAATGGGACGGCAGTCGCCAGTTTGAAGGACTTCGACTCCGCCCTCCAGGCCACGCAGGACGACGATGTCGTCGCCTTGCTGGTCAGGCGGGGCAAGCTGACCAACTTCGTGCCGGTCCTGCGCCGCCCGCCCAAGACATAGGGTGCGGGACCAGCCTCCGCACTGCATCGCATCCACTCTCGAGTTCTGAAGGAGAACACCATGCAAACTCCGAAATCGATCCTGCTGCATCTGGACAGCTCGGCGCGAGTCGTCGAGCGGATCAAAGTTGCCCGGCAATTGGCCGAGACTTTCAATGCCGAAGTCACGGGCCTGCCATGCACGATGTCGGCGCTGATGCGCTATCCCTTCGCCCTCGAAGGCGCCGCGCAGGCCCTGGCAATCATGCAGGACCTCGACAGGCAGTGCCGCGACAAGGCGTATGCGGCATTCACGGCTGTCGGCTCGGGATCACCGCGCTTCAAGTGGGAGGAGCCAATGGGGGATGCGCCCTGGGGATTCGCGCGGCGGGCCTTGTATTGCGACTTGATGATCCTGGGGCAGCGTGACGCCGGCGATCCAGCGGCCGGCGAGCTGCCCGGCGACTTCCTGCCGAGCCTGCTGGTCGAGAGCGGGCGGCCGGCCCTGGTGCTGCCCTATGCGGGGCCGATCGCTCCCATCGGTCGCACCGTCCTCGTCGCGTGGAAGGAGACGCGCGAGTCCGCGCGCGCCGTGTCGGCAGCGCTCCCCTGGTTGCGCCGTGCGGCCACCGTGCATGTAGTGAGCTATGGCGAGGACATCGAATCCTCGCTCGAGGCGCTGCAGGTCTACCTGAGAGCACAGGGCGTGACGGCAACCCTTCAACAGGGTGGTCCGCAGGACGACGAAGTCGGTGGAAGGCTGTTGTCTCTGGCAGCGGACCGGAGTGCGGATCTGCTCGTAATGGGCTGCTACGGGCATAGCCGCGCGCGTGAATGGGTGTTGGGCGGCGCGACGAGCTCGATCCTGCAGTCCATGACGCTGCCGGTGCTGATGTCGCATTGAGCGATTGCGGCGATGGGAGGCGTCCGTTGCGGCTGACGGGCGCCGCGGCTAGCGGCCGGTCTTTCTCCGCGGCCGTGTGGATGCCTCATCCCGCTCCTTGGCCTCGACCTTCCTCCCCGGTTCCGTCGAAAGTTTCGCACGCGGTGGCGTCGTGCCCTCATCCAGATTCCGCGGACCGATTCCATAGCCTGCGGAGCTTCTGTGAGCAGCCCGAACTGCCTCGAGCAGCGCAGTGCATGCCTGTCGGAATTGCAAGGAAGGTCGCGCCATGTGGACTCCTGAGTGATGTCGTGAGGCTAGTCGGCCCTGGAAGCCCACGGCTTGCGTTGGATCAAGCGATCTTCGTCCGCCTTTCTTGATCTGGCGCAAATCCGCAACGGCATCGCCTGCAAACATGCCAGCATGCCCCAGCACATATCCTCCCGTTCCAGCGCGCGGCTCTTTCGATTCGCGCAAGAGAAAGTCATCGAGTGACGCCGCTTTCCGACGCGGGTGTCGCGCGGTCCGGCGTGGCTTCAATGGAGCTTGGAGAACGCGACACGCGGCGATCCCATCGACGGCTCGGGCCGGGTCTCGGATGGCGCCGCCTCGGCCCGGGCCTGATCACCGGCGCGGCCGACGACGATCCCAGTGGTATCGCCACCTACTCACAGGCGGGTGCGCAGTTCGGGCTCTCGATGCTGTGGACCGTGGTGTTCACGCTGCCGCTGATGGTTGCCATCCAGATGGTCAGCGCACGCATCGGCTACGTCACCGGCCGCGGCCTCGCAGCCAACATCAAGGCGAGCTTTCCGCGCTGGGTGCTGTATGCGGTGGTCGGCATGCTGGTGGTGGCCAATGTACTCAATGTTGCCGCGGACATTGCCGCGATGGGCGGGGCCCTGCAACTTCTTGTCCGAGGCTCGGCGCGTCTCTATGCGGTGGCTTTCGGCCTGTCGTGCCTTCTGCTGCAGGTCTTCCTGCCTTACAAGAGCTACGTCAAGTGGTTGAAGTGGCTCACGCTCACGCTGCTGGCCTACGCAGGCGTGGCGTTCACGCTGCATATCGATTGGCACCAGGTCCTGAGTGAAGTGGCCATGCCGCGCTTGCCCGCAGGGTCATCCGTCCACGATGTCGTATTGATGGTGGTCGCAGTCTTCGGCACCACCATCAGCCCCTATCTGTTCTTCTGGCAGGCCGCTCAGGAGATCGAAGACGACAGTCATGGCGCGCTGCACACGGCCAAGGCCGTGCGCCGTCATCTCGGTCGCATCAAGATCGACACCCTCCTCGGCATGACCTTCTCGAACCTGATCGCCTTCTTCATCATCCTGAGCACGGCGGCCACGCTGCACGCTGCAGGGATCACCGACATTCAGACGTCGGCGCAGGCGGCCGAGGCATTGCGTCCGCTCGCCGGCGAATTCACGTTCTTGCTGTTCAGTCTCGGGATCATCGGGACCGGGATGCTGGCGGTACCGGTCCTGGTCGGCTCCGCGGCCTATGCGATCGCCGAAGCCGCCGGCTGGCAGGGCAGCCTCGGTTTGCGTCTGGACAGGAATGAAGGCCGCGGCTTTTACGGCGTCATTGCGGCCGCCACGCTAGGAGGCGTGCTTCTGTGCTTCACTCCCACCGATCCGGTCAGGGAATTGTTCTGGGCGGCCGTCATCAACGGGGTGATCGCGGTGCCGATCATGGCCGTCATGATGCTCCTGGCGTCGCGCGCACGGACCATGGGCGCGCATGTGATCGGGGTCCGGTTGCGTTGGCTCGGGTGGATTGCCACGGCGGCGATGGCGGGCACGGTCGCCGCCATGGTTGGGACGCTCTGAATGGCGCCGGCATGGAGCTGCGACGTATGCCGTGGAGCGCTCTCGACGCCGTGCCGGCAAGAGGGCCCATGCCGGGACCGAATTGATGCACCATCCGGGTCTCGAGGTGTCCTCGGGAGGGTTCAGCGCGTGACCTCGCTGAGCCTGGCGCGGATGCCTGACGAGCGAGTTCGAACGACGCAATGAAAGCCATCATGTCTGCTCCCCTCTCCCCCGATCTCCTGCGCAGGATGGACGCCTACTGGCGCGCGGCCAACTACCTCTCGGTCGGCCAGATCTACCTGCAGGACAACCCGCTGCTCGAAACGCCGCTGAAGCTGGAGCACGTGAAGCCACGCCTGCTCGGACACTGGGGCACGACGCCGGGACTCAATCTGCTCTACGTCCATCTCAACCGGCTGATCAAGGAGAACGATCTCGACATGATGTACGTCATCGGCCCGGGCCATGGCGGCCCCGGCATCGTGGCGAACAGCTACCTGGAAGGGTCGTACACCGAACACTATCCTGCGATCGAGCGCGACCGCAACGGGCTGCAGCGGCTCTTCCGGCAGTTCTCATGGCCCTATGGCATTCCCAGCCATGTGTCACCCGAAACGCCCGGCTCCATCCATGAAGGCGGCGAACTGGGCTATTCGCTCGCCCATGCCTACGGCGCGGCCTTCGACAACCCGGACCTGATCGTCGCCTGCGTCATCGGCGACGGCGAGGCCGAGACCGGCGCGCTGGCGGCGAGCTGGCATTCCAACAAGTTCCTCAATCCCGCGCGCGACGGGGCGGTGCTGCCGATCCTGCATCTCAACGGCTTCAAGATCGCCAATCCGACGCTGCTGGCACGCATCACGCGCGAGGAGCTGACGGCGCTGATGCGCGGCTACGGCCATGAGCCGCATTTCGTCGAGGGGGACGATCCGGCGCTCGTGCATCAATCGCTCGCCGCCGCGCTCGACACGGCGCTCGCGCAGATCCGGCATGTGCAGCGCGAAGCCCGCTCGGCCGATGGCGCGAAGAGGCCGCAACGACCGCGTTGGCCGATGATCGTGCTGCGCACGCCCAAGGGCTGGACCGGTCCCAAGTTCGTCGACGGCAAACCGGTCGAAGGCACCTGGCGCGCGCACCAGGTGCCGCTCGCCGATTGCAGCCAGCCCGAACACCTCAAACAGCTCGAGGACTGGATGCAGAGCTACCGGCCGCGCGAGCTGTTCGACGACAACGGAAAATTCCGCGAGGAGTTCGCCTCGCTGGCGCCGACCGGCCATCGCCGCATGGGCTCCAATCCGCATGCCAATGGCGGCGCCTTGCTGCAGCCACTGGCGATGCCGCACTTCCACGACCACGCGGTCGCGGTGACCGAGCCCGGTACCCTGCGCGCAGAGGCGACGCGCGTGCTCGGCAAATTCCTGCGCGACGTGATGAAGCTCAACCTCGACAAGGCCAACTTTCGCCTCTTCGGTCCCGACGAGACGGCGTCCAACCGGCTGGAGGCGGTCTACGAAGTCGCCGGCAAGGCATGGATGGCCGCCGTCGAAGAGGTCGACACCGACCTCGCCGCCGACGGCCGCGTGATGGAAGTGCTGAGCGAACACCTGTGCGAAGGCTGGCTCGAAGGCTATCTGCTCACCGGCCGCCACGGCCTGTTCTCGTGCTACGAGGCCTTCGTCCATATCGTCGACTCGATGCTCAACCAGCATGCCAAGTGGCTCAAGGTGACGCGGCAGATTCCGTGGCGCAAGCCGATCGCGTCGCTGAACTACCTGCTCACCTCGCATGTCTGGCGCCAGGACCACAACGGTTTCTCGCACCAGGATCCGGGCTTCATCGACCATGTCGCCAACAAGAAGGCCGACGTCGTGCGCATCTACCTGCCGCCCGACGCCAACTGCCTGCTGTCGGTGGCGGATCATTGCCTGCGAAGCCGGAACTACATCAACGTGATCGTCGCCGGCAAGCAGCCCGAATGGCAGTGGCTGTCTCTCGATGCGGCGATACGCCACTGCACCGCCGGCGCCGGCATCTGGCACTGGGCCGGCAACGACGATGGTCGAAGCGATCCGGACGTGGTCATGGCCTGTGCCGGCGACGTGCCGACCCTGGAGACATTGGCCGCAGTGACGCTCCTGCGCACCTACGTGCCGGACATCCGCATCCGCGTCGTCAACGTGGTCGACCTGATGGTCCTGCAACCGGCTTCGGAACATCCGCATGGCCTCGAGGACGAAGACTTCGACGAGCTCTTCACCCGCGACCGGCCGGTGATCTTCGCCTTCCACGGCTATCCGGCGCTGATCCACAAGCTGGTCTACCGGCGGCGCAATCATCCCAACATCCACGTGCGCGGCTACAAGGAAGAAGGAACCACCACCACGCCCTTCGACATGGTGGTGCTGAACGATCTCGATCGCTATCACCTCGCGCTCGACGCCATCCGGCGGATCCCGCGGCTTCGCGACCAGGTGGAAGAGGCGACCGCGCGCTACTGGACGACGATGGAGCGCCACAAGCTCCACGTGAGCGAGCATGGAGAGGACATGCCCGAAGTCAGGGACTGGCGCTGGACTGCGTGGGCATGATCGTCCTCGCATTGAACAGCGGCTCCTCGTCGCTCAAGTTCGGCATCTACCGCGCCGGTCCCGCCGCTGTCGACATGCTGGTCGCTGGCGAGGCCGAGATGATCGGCGAAGCGCAAGGCAAGCTCAGCGCGCACGATGCGAAGCGCCGGACGCTGGTCAGCGAGACGGCGGCCATTGCGAATCAGCAGGCAGCGATCGAGCGCATCGGCCGCCTGCTCGCCGCCATCGACATTCCGGCACCGGAAGCCGTCGGGCACCGCATCGTGCACGGCGGTCCGGCGTTGCGCCGGCACTGCCTGATCGACGCTGCGGTGATGCATCAGCTCGAGGCCGCCGCCGCCTTCGCGCCGCTGCATGTGCCGGTCGCGTTGTCGCTGGTACGCCATGCCATGGCGCAGTTTCCGGGCCTGCCGCAGGTGGCCTGCTTCGACACCAGCTTCCATGCCGATCTGCCGGAACTCGCGCGCGTGCTGCCGGTCCCGAGCGAACTGCGCGCGCAGGGCATCGAGCGCTACGGCTTCCACGGACTGTCCTGCGAGTCGATCGTGCGTCAACTGGGCGGGGATCTGCCGCAGCGCACGGTGATCGCCCATCTGGGCCATGGCGCGAGCGTGACCGCGGTCAGGGACGGACACTCGGTCGACACCAGCATGGGACTGACGCCCACGGGCGGCGTCGTCATGAGCACGCGCACTGGCGATCTCGACCCGGGCGTGCTGGTCTATCTGATGCGCGAGAAGAAGCTCGATGCCGCGCAACTCGAAGCGCTGGTCAACGAGCGCGCCGGTCTGCTCGGCATATCGGGCGTGAGCGGCGACATGCGGAGGCTGCGCGAAGCCGCGGCCTCGAATGCGCAGGCGCGGTTGGCGGTCGAGATGTTCTGCTATTCGGTACGCAAACAGGTGGCCGCGATGGCCACGGCCATGGAGGGTGTCGACCTGCTCGTCTTCACCGGCGGCATCGGCGAGAACGATGCCGAGACGCGGGCGGCCATCTGCGCGGGCCTGTCCTGGGCCGGTGTCGGCCTCGACGCCGAACGAAACCGCTCGGCGCGCAATCCGTTGCATGACATCGGCTCGCATTGCGCGGTGCTCGTTCTGCCCGCGCGGGAGAACGAGGAGATTGCCCGCCATACCGCGTCCCTTCCTTCACTTGCGATCCAATTTTCTCGCTGAACCCGACAGCGGCGTTCATCCCGGAAACAACTGCCAGACGCCATGCCAGCGCGCGGGCCTATCGCGGACACGCCGACGCCAATGCCATGCAATCGCGAACGAGTCGCAACGAGAGGTTTCTGCACAAGGAGCATCTGTTGGTATTTTTGTTTCGGGGTTTTTTCTTGTCCAAGCGGTCTCAGCTGTTTTCTTGGCATCTCGGATTTCTGTTGGCATGGCGTGTTGGTATCAGCGGGTTTCACCCAGTGAACTGGCAAGGAAAACCTGCCGGCAGCCATGCGGCGATAGAGTGTCGGCCGGCTCAATGCGGTGGCGCGCAGGACGTCGCCAATCCTCAGGAAGCCAGTCGGGATGCAGTGATCGAGTTGACGCCGTGATGCCCTCCTCATGCTGCGCTCCAGAACGATCCCATGGCGGATCGAGGCCTCACAGCGTGTGCTTGAACCAATCCCAGATCATTTCCTGCCCCGGTGTCGGGTTGTCCGCCTGACAGTGAGCGGCGCCGGTCTCTTCGCCGCGGATCACCTTGAACTCCACAGCCACTCCCGCGGCGCGTGCGAAGTCGAAGGCATCGCGCGCCGTCTGCACGCCCAGGAAGTCGTGTTCGCCCTGAACGATGAACCAGGGGCACGCGATCTCGCCTGCGAACCCGGCCATGCGCAGGTTCCCGGCCTTGTCGATGGCCTGTTGCGGCGTGGCGCAAGCGAACACCCACAACAGGTAGTCCCAGCCGCTGCCGCCGTCGACCGCCAGGCGTTGCCGCAGGTGGTCCTGCAGGTCGAAGATGCAGCTGTCGGATACCACGGCGCGCAGGCGCGGCTCTCGCGCCGCCGCGCGCGCGGCATAGACGCCGCCCAGGCTGGCGCCATACAGGCCGATGCGATTCGCATCGACTTCGGGGCGGCGCAGCAGGGCGTCCACGCAGGCCGCGACCGGCACCTCGATGTCGGCCCGGCTGGGTGAGCCGCGCAGCCGCAGCGTCTCGCCCTGTCCGGGCAGGTCGACCAGCAGGACGGCGATGCCGCGCTCGCTGGCCTGGGGCCACACCCTGGGCAGCATCTCGTCCTTGTGCGCATCCAGGCCACCGAAGCAGATGACGGCCGGGGCCCGCTCGCTGCACGCGGCAGGCCGCAGCCAATAGGCATCGACGACGCTGCCATCGGCGGCCGTGATAGCGAGCGCTTCGCCCGGCGGCGAGGACAGGCGCAGCCAGTCGCGCGAGCACTCGATGCCGCGCTGGAAACTGTCGTGCCGCACGCCATCCGGAGGCGGCAGGAACTGCTCGGAGGCGCGCCAATAGGACGCGGCGCGCAGCAGGTTGGCGCGGGCCGTCGCCAGGGCGCCCACGCGCTCGGCCGCGTCCGCGCGCGTCCGGCTGGCCCGCGCCAGCGTGGCCCATTCGCGGTGCCAGCTCACGGGATCGTCCGGCACGATCCGCGACGCTGCCAGCATGCATTCGCTGAGGGTTGCCGCGCCCTGCTGCGCCATGCCCAGCGTGCGAGCCAGCTGCATGCTGTGCACCGGAAAGTCGGGCCAGTGCTCCCAGCCGGCAGGGCCGTAGCGCGGTGGCTGGCTCAAAGCTTGAACTCGCGTGCCTGCCTGATGACCGCGGCCTTGTCGAAATCGTTGATGTCGGTCACCAGCTCGTTGGTGAAGACGTTGCCCACGTCGCCGATCTGCTGCGCGAGCTGCGGGTTGTTCGTGCTCGTGGCCGTGATGTCGATCAGCGCTTTCCACTCGGCGGCGGTGGATGCGCCCCAGCGCTGGTCGGGATCGTCGGGCCAACGAATCCAGTTGTTCCTGCGCTGGCTCAGGATGATCTCGATCTCCTTGCGGCTCTCGTCGAGCGACTTGCCTGCGGGCTTCGAATCGGGGTACAGCTCCCAGTGGATGTTCAGCGCCTGGCCGAGGTTGGTGTACGCGAACAGCGTCGATTTGGCCATCGCCCGGCAGAAGGCCGCCACCTGCTGGCGGTTGTCCTGGATGTCCTTCTTGCGAAAGCCGAACCAGCCGGCGCCCAGCCGCGCGTACTGGGGCGGCAACGCGAGGTAGCGCACCGGAAAGCCCAGCGCCTCCATGCGCCCGCCGACCGTGTCGAAGGTGACGTAGGCATCGACCTTGTTGTCCTTCAGCGCGGTCGCGGCCACACCCACGTCGCCCACCGGCACGAAATTGATATCACCGGTCGGCAGGCCGAGCTCGCCGTACATCAGCTGAAGCTGCGTCACGCCGCCGTCGCCCTGGTTGCGGATGCCGATGCGTTTGCCCACGGTGTCGCGCACGGTCTTGATCGGGCTGTCGGCGTTGACGATCACCACGTTCGCATTGCGCGGCAGCCACTTGTAGGCCGCGATCAGGCCCAGGCCCGGTTCCTTGGCCACGGCCGGCAGGAACAGGGCGGGCGCCAGCGAGCCGGTGTCGGCCTGGTTGGTGGCGATGGACAACATGGCTTGCACGATGCTGCTCATGTTCACGTATTCCAGATCCACCCCTTCGGCCGCGAAGTAGCCGAGCCGGGGGTGGCGGCCACAGGTCGCAAAGGCCTGCTGAGCGTCGAGCACGGCATTGGGGTTGGCCGCGCGAAACACGCGCTTGCCCTGTGCATTCACGTAGCTCGACATCGCAACAAGGCCGAGTGCACCGGCGGCCAGGCTGAAGTCTCTTCGGTTGATCATGGTCGACCTTTCAGGCGTGTGGGATGGAAGCGGAGCCGGTGCGCGTTGTCAGGCGCTCACCGTCTTGTGGGATTCTTCGAGCGGCATCCAGCCGAGCACGCGGTTGCGCACGGCACGCAATGCGGCGGTGAGTGCAATGCCCAGCACCGAGAGCACCACGAAGACAGCGAAGCTGCCCGCCGTGTCGAGCTGCGCCTCGCGCTGCAGGATGAGCACACCCAGGCCGGCCTGGGCGCCGACGAACTCACCGACCACGGCGCCGACCACAGAAAAGGCGGCCGCCATGTCGAGGCCGGCAAAGATGACTCCATGCCCACATCCAAACCGCTGCCCGCCCGACGCGCCCCGGCCTCCAAACTGCGGCGTGCCGCCGTGCCTCCACCCGCCGAGCCTGCGGCAAAGGGCTGGCGCCGCGCCGAAATCGACCAGTCCATGACCCAGCAACTGGGCGCGCGCGTGCGTGCCGTGCGTGAGGAGAGGGGCATGTCGCTGGTGCGGCTGAGCGAGGTCAGCGGCCTGCCGGCGGCCACGCTGTCGCGCATCGAGAACAACAAGATGTCGCCGACCTTCGGGGTGCTGGCACGCGTGATGGTGGGCCTGGGCACCGACTGGGCCGGCCTGCTGGGCGCGCAGCCGCTGCCGTCCGGCGAACGCCTCCTGAGCTTCGCCGATCCGGGCGAAGGCCAGTCCACCGAGATCCGGCAATCCAGTGCGCGGATCCTGCACTCCAGCGACGCGGCGCGCCAGCTGCCGCTCCTGGTGGAGGTGCGCACGGGCGATCTCGACGAAGTCGGCGGGCTCGCGGCGCATCCCGGCGAGGAGTTCTGCTATGTGCTGTCGGGCACGCTGCTGCTGCACATGCAGGGTCACGCGCCGCGCGTCATGAAGGCTGGCGCGAGCGCACTGTTCGACAGTTCGGTGCCCCATGCCTATGTGGCTGGCGCCAGCGGCAGCGCCAAGGTCCTGATCGTCTCGCAGCGGCCGCCAGGTTACAGCCCGGAGATGGCCGCAGGTACGCCCGGCACTTGAAGAAAGGCCCCTGGGATGTCCGCCGGCTCGCGCGCTTCGTGCTCCGCGCGCGAGGAAAGAGAGCGCCGAACGGGAAGTTCGATGGCCGAAGCGCTACGCTGGCCTCAATAGCCGAGTTCGAGATCGACTCTGCGCACGAGGGCTTCGCCGCGCCGCAATCGGGCGGCGTTCTCCACGACCTGTGCGACCACCGTCTCGGGCCGAGCCATGGTCGCCATGTGCGGCGTGATCAGCACGCCGGGCGTCGACCAGAGCGGGCTGTCCGTGTGCAAAGGCTCCTGTTCGAACACGTCGATCACCGCGCCGCGCAATGGCCCCCGCGCGATCGCTTCGATGAGGTCGCGCTCCACGAGATGTTCGCCGCGGCCGCAATGCACCAGCGCCGCGCCTCGAGGCAGCGCATCCAGGGTCGTGTGCGAGAGGATGCCGCGTGTGGCCCCGGTGAGCGGCAGCAGGCAGACGAGCACGTCGGTGGCCCTGAGGAATGGCAGAAGCCCGGCTTCCCCGCTGAACACATTCACTCCCTGGAATTCGCGCGGCGTGCGCACCCAGCCGTTCACCGTGTAGCCGAGCGACGGCAGGATCGTCGCGACGCGGCTCGCCATTTCGCCCAGCCCCATCAGGCCGACGCGGCACTGGGCCGCCGGCGTCTGCACTGGCCGAGTCCAGGCGTGGCGCGCCCCGCTTCGGAGTGCCTCGTCGAAGCGGCGATGAAAATAAAGCACGGCCCAGAGTACGTACTGCAGCATGCCTTCGGCGAGCAGCGGATCGACGACGCGGCACACCGGGATTGCGTGCAGCGCCTGGCCCGCAATGACGTTGTCCACACCCGCCGCGATGCTGTGCACGAGCCGCAGGCGAGGCATCCTGGCGCAGAGCCCTGGCGGGACTTCCCATCCCGCAATGATCTCGGCGTCGTGGCAGCGCGGATCGGGCCAGACCACGACGTCGAGCCCGGGATCGGCATCTTCGATCATGGGCTTGAAAGCCGAAAGATCGTGGCGCTGGCTGACGAGCGCGAGCACGGTGCGGCAGTTCATCGCATCGGTCGTCGTGCGAGCCCGGCGCTCAGGCGATACCCCTTGCGCTTCGGCTTCGCGCAGCCACGCCTCGCAGAGCCGCGCTCACGACGCGTCGTCGCCGTCGAATTCGGCAGCCGAGTAGGTGTAGACGCCCCGCGGCCCGCACACCTCGGAGGCGAATGCGAGCGCACTCGCATCGGGCATCCGCGCGGGATAGAGAACACCGTCGAGATGGTCGCACTCGTGCGCCAGCAGCGTGGCGTGGTAGCCGCGACACTCGCGCTCGTTCCATTGGCCGTCGAGCGACTGCCAGCGGATCATGATGTGCGGATGGCGCGGCACCCGGGCGTAGAGTCCCGGCAGCGAGAGGCAGCGCTCCCAGAGATTCACGGTCCTGTCGGTGAGCGGCGTGATCACCGGGTTGATCAGCGGCGTCCACGGCACCGGCTGCGTGCGCGCATGCGCGGGGATGCGCGAGGCCGGCAGGGCGTAGAGCACCACGCGCAGCGGCGTGCCGATCTGCGGCGCGGCAAGGCCGATGCCGGCGACCGAATCGAGCGTCTCGCGCATGTCGTCGATCAACGCGCGGATCCCGGGTGACGAAGGGTCGGCCACCGGCTCGGAGACGACGGTCAGCGCCGGGTTGCCCATCTTGAGAATGCTTCGGACAGCCATGGATCAGGGCTCCTTTCTGAGCGGATGAGTCGGTTCTTCAATCGAGGCGGCGCAGCATCGCGTCGTGCAGCGCGCGCAGCGGCGCGGGTCCGACGAAGCGGCCCTGGTCCACGATCTGCAGCTCGCCGATCCACAGCGACTGGTCGAGCACGATGCCGTCCGGATGGTTCTCGCCGCCGCCGGATTCCCACCACGGCAGGCCCATGCCGATGGCATTGCTGCCCGGCAGGCGGATGTCCTCGACGAACTGGTCTCCGGTGAGCCGCGCGGCTGGATGGAAGCCGTAGGTGAAATGAACGAAGGTGCCGAGCGTGTTCTCGCCGCTCGCGCGGCGCAGCGCGCGTTCGAAGCTCGCCGCGTCCTCGGGTGCCTCGCCATGGACACGGGTGATGTGGCCGTCGGCCTCGATGACGATGGGCTTGCGCAGGCGCCGGTAGGTCTCGTCGAACAGGGCCTGGATGACGATGCGGCCGCGCACCGAATCCTTCGTCGGGTACAGGCTCTGTGCGCCCGGCACCGTGTCCATGCCCGGCGCGCGCATGCTGCGCGGCCGCTTGAGCTTGACCTTGTCGAGCACGAAGCTCACGTCGGTGCCCGCCGCGCAGGTGAAGCGCGCAGTCTCGCCCGCATGCTCGGAGACGAACTCCATGAAGCCGATGTTGAAGTCGAGCAAGGTGCTGAACTCGACACCGCCATAGAGCCGCGCGAGGCTGTCCGCGCGCGAGATCGCAATGAGTCCGTAGCGGCAGCGCCGGGCTTCCATCGCCGCGTTGTGGATGCGCGAACCGGCGTGGTAGGGAAAGCAGAAGTCGAGCCAGACATCGGAAGCCACCACCGCGGCCGCGAGCGAATCGCCCACATAGGGATCGGAGAGCCCGCCCTGGAACGGCAGCGAAGGCGCCAGCGCGACCAGCGGCTTGCCCCCTTGCCGCAGCACGGCCTGCACGACCGCGTCGACGAGTTCGCGCTCGACGCTCGAGTCGGCCGTGAGCAGCACGCTTTCGCCTGGAGAGACGCAGAACTGCTCGCGCACGAGGTTGTCGGCGGCACGCACCAGACGGGGATGTGAAAACATGGAGTTCCTTGAAATGATCGAGCGGGGCGATGCGCCGCCTAGAGGTCGACGACGATGCGAGGGCTGCGCGCTCGCGAGACGCACAGCGCCATGCAGCCGTTCTTCGCGCGCACGGCGTCGCTCAGGAAGCGGTCGCGGTGGTCGGGGATGCCCTCGATCACGTCGACGACGCACATCCCGCACTCGCCTTCGCGGCAGGAAAAGGGCGCATCGACGCCGGCCGCCAGGAGCACCGAGAGCGCGCTCTGGCCCGGCGGCACGACGAAGGGGCCTTCACCGCTGGCGATCGCGATCTCGAACGGCGCGTCGCCCTCGGCTGTGGCGGCACTGTCATCGCCGCCGAAGCTTTCCCAGTGGATGCGTTGCACAGGCAGGCGCGCCGCGGCCTGCGTGCGCACCAGCTCGATCAGCGGCGCCGGGCCGCAGACGTAGATGCCTTCGTTGTCGCCGGCCTCGGCCACGATGTCGGCCGCTCGGGCGCGCACGGCGTCGGCATCGAGGCCCGCATGCAAGCGAAGATGCCCTGCGAAGGGCGCCTTGTTCAGTTCGGCCAGGAAGGCCGCATGCCCGGTGTCGCGCACGAAGTAGTGCAGCACGAAGTCATGCCCGCGATGCAGCGCCGCCTGCGCCATGGCATAGAGGGGCGTGATGCCGATGCCGCCTGCGATCAGCAGGTGGCGCGATTCGCCCCAATCGGGCTCGAACCGGTTGATCGGCGCCGACACCCTCACGCGCGCGCCCACCGCGAGCGCGTGCGCGGCCGCGGAGCCGCCGCGCGAACCGGGCTCGCGCTTGACCGCGATCACATAGCGCTCTGCGCGCTCGCCGGCATTGCACAGCGAATAGCAGCGCACGAGGCCCGCGCCGAAATCGACGCGCACATGGGCGCCGGCCTCGATGGGCGCCGCTTGCGGGTCGGCTGCGGCCAGCGTGAGTTCGGTCGTGTCTTCGGTGAGGCGGCGGATGCGCTCGACCACCGCCGTGCGCAGACGGTCCTGCGCGGCCGGTGGCGAATCCTGCAGTGCGAAAGCCATCGTGTTCTTCGATCAGGCCTCGGCAGGCCCGAAGATGCGATCGACATAGCTGCCGAGGAAATGATGGATCGGCTTCTCCATCACCGAGAGGCGGCCCGGCTCGTAGTTGGGCAGCGCCATCGCACGCTGCATCGATTCGATCATCGAGCGGTCTTCGTCGTAGATCGCATTCTGGTATTGGCGATACACGTCGATCTTCTGCTGCAGGTTCTCGTGCGCGAAGAACTCGGCGGGGAACATCATGTAGATCGCCACTTCGCAGCTGTCCGGTCCGGTGGGCCAGGCCGTGATGATCTTGACCATGTCGATGCGGCCGAAGAGCGTCATGTTGGGCGGGTAGAACGCCGTGCAGGCGAAGGAGTTCTCCTCGTGCGCCAGCCAGGGCGCCTTGCCGAACAGGCTCACGCCATCCGGTGTGGAAGGCGATGAGAGGTAGCGCATCGTGAGGCCGCCGCCGGGCTTGAGGACGAGGTTCTCGGGCGTCCACGAAAAGCGCTGCCCGAAGGTCTTCGCATGCAGCACGCCGACGTGGTAGTAGTCCATGAGGTTCTCATGGAAGAACTTCCAGTTGCACTTCAGCGTCATGCGCGCGATGTCGGCGAGTCGCACGTTCTCGGTGTGCAGCATCGCGAAGTCGCGCTCGAGGTCGGCCGTGGCCTCGGCGAAGGGCTTGGGCTGCTCGGCGAAATTGATGAAGATGTTGCCGCGCCACACATCGAGGTGGATGCCCGGCAGCCGGCATGTGCCGGGATCGAAGCCCTCGGTGTCCTTCATGTAGGCAGCGCCAACGAGCTGGCCGTCGAGGTCGTAGGTCCAGCCGTGGTAGGGACACTTGAACGAGCGCGCATTGCCCTCGCCATCGGCCACTTCCACACCGCGGTGGCGGCACATGTTGTGGAAGGCGTGCAGGTCGCCGGCCTTGTTCCGCGCGATCAGCACCGGGCGGCCGAGGATGCGGCGGGCCTGGAAATCTCCGGGCTTGCCGAACTGCTCGACGCGGCCCATGAAGAGCCATTCCTTGAAGAAGTATTCCTCCATTTCGCGCGCGTAGATTTCGGGCGAGGTGTAGATGTCGCCCGACAGATGTCGCGACCGGGAAAGCTCGGTCTTGTTGATGGAGATGTCGCCGCGGGGAACGTAGCGCAGGGGCTGGGAGGGGATGGTCATCGGTGGGCTCCGGATCGTGGGGAGGACATGCGGGCGGCGCAACGCTCGCACGCAGGCAATCGATTCCGGGTTATTCTATACACTCGTATTATAAAAAGCCAGTGCCGATCGCGATGCGGTCGCACGCATGAAGACGCATCTCCGGATCCGATGGATTTCGGGTATCGTCCCTCGACACCCAGGCCTGAAAAGAATGAGCGACGTTGTCTCCGTCCCCGACCGAAAAAGCTTCTCGAAGAAGGCCCCCGATGTGCGGCGGCAGGAGCTCATCGATGCGACCTTCCGATGCCTGTGCGATCGCGGCGTTTTCGAAACCAGCGTGCGCACCATCGCGAGCGAGGCGGGGCTCTCGCTCGGCATGGTGCGGCATCACTTCAACAGCAAGGACGAGTTGCTCGCCGCCACCTATCGCAACATGTCCGAGCGCCTCAAGGAGCAGACCCAGGAATTGCTGGCGCGCACGCCGCCCGATTCCATGAGCCAGCTCGTGGCCTTCATCAACGCGGGCCTGCAACCGCCGCTGCTCGATCGCAACTATGTGCGCATCCGCTTTCTCTTCTTCGAACTCACGCACACCAACAAGGTGGTCAAGCGCGTGCATGAAGAGATCTATGCGCGCTTCGAGCAGCAACTGCTCGCGCTGGTGACGGCGGTCGCGCGCGACCACGGCAGCAAGGCCGATTGCCGCATGGTCACGCGCACCATCACCACTTACCTCAAGGGCATCTGGGCCGAGTGGACGCTCTCGAGCGACGACTTCGAGCCGCGCGAACTGCTTGCGCAGATGATGTCGTTCTGGCTCGGCATGCTCGCGCCCGATGTGGTGCCGGCGCAGATGCCGATCGACCGGCCGGCCGGCGTCGACAAGCGCGTGACGGCCGGGTCGAAGCGCAAGCCGGCCGCGAAGAAAGCCGCCGCGCCGAGCCGCCGCACGCGCACCGCCAGTCCGGCCTGACACCTTCAGACGACGAGCCGGCGCGCCGACGCCCAGAAGAGCTGGCTGTGCCAGTCGCTCTCGTCGGGGTCGAACTGGGCGGCCGTGCGCGCCATCACCTCGGCCGAAGGCATGCGCAGCGGCCCGGAGCCGGCCTGTGCCTTGGTCTGCACCTGGCAGGCGCGTTCGAGAAAATAAATGTTGGCGAAGGCCGCGGCCACCGATCGCCCGATGGCGAGCAAACCGTGGTTGCGCAGGATCATCGCCTCGTTGCGGCCGAGGTCGCGGATCAGGCGTTCCCGCTCGCCGAGGTCGACCGCGATGCCTTCGTAGTCGTGGTAGCTCAGCCGACCATGGAACCTGAGCGCATGCTGCGAGATCGGCAGCAGCCCGGCTTCCTGGCACGCCACCGCGATGCCGTCCGCCGTGTGCGTGTGCACCACGCAGGCCACGTCCCCGCGCGCCATGTGCACGGCCGAGTGGATGACGAAGCCCGCGCGGTTGACGCGCTTGCGGCCCTCGCGCTCGCGGTCGACGATGTCGCCGTTGCGGTCGATCTTCACGAGCTGGTCGGGCCCGATCTCATGAAAGAGGCAGCCGTATTCGTTGATGAGGAAATGCTCGGTGTGCGGCACGCGCGCGCTGATGTGCGTGTCGATCAGGTCGGTCATGCGGAAATGCGCGATCAGGCGGTAGAGCGTGGCGAGCTCCTCGCGCATCTCGTCCTCGGTGTCGATCGGGAGGGTCATGCGCGGGCCCTCAGCGGCGATGCGTCGTCGCCGAGCGTACCGAGAAAATCCGCGCCCGCCACGGCCGCCACGAGCTGGCGCGTGTAGTCGTGCCGGGGCGCGCCCAGCACCTCGTCGGGCGTGCCGACCTCGACCACCTCGCCGCGGCGCATCACCACCACGCGGTCGGCGATCTCGCCCGCGACGCGCAGGTCGTGCGTGATGAACAGCAGCGTCAGGTGGAATTCGCGCCGGAGTTCGGCCAGCAGCTGCAGGATCTGCGACTGGATCGACATGTCGAGCGCCGACACCGCCTCGTCGGCAATCAGGAGGCGCGGCTCGAGTGCGATCGCACGCGCGATCGAGATGCGCTGGCGCTGGCCGCCGGAGAACTCGTGCGGAAAGCGATCGGCCGCGCTGGCGCCGAGGCCCACGCGTTCGAGCAGTGCGCGCGCCCGTGCGCGCGCCGCAGCGGGCGCCTCGCCGTGCCGGATCGGACCGCGCGCGATCGCCTCGCCCGCGCGCATGCGCGGATTGAGGGAGGCGAATGGATCCTGGAAGATCATCTGGACATGGCGCCGGAATGACGTGAGCTCGCGGCCGGCCAGGCGCAGGATGTCGCGCCCTTCGAACTCGATCTGCCCGCTGTCGGGCTCGATGAGCCGCATGACCATGCGGCCCAGCGTGGACTTGCCTGAACCCGACTCGCCGACGATCGCCACCGTTTCGCCGGCGAAGATATCGAGGTCGATCGCGCGCGCGGCCGTCACCTCGCGCGCCGGCGCGAAAAGGCCGCCGCCGCTCGCGAAGCGCTTCGACAGCTGCCGGATGCGCAACAGCGCGTCCGTGCGCGTGCCGGCATCGCTGCGCGCGGCAGGCCGGCGGCCCGGCAGCGCATCGATCAGCGCGCGCGTGTAGGCATGCCGGGGCCGCAGCAGCACCTCGTCGCGCGTGCCCGCCTCCACGGCGCAGCCATGGCGCATCACGATCACCCGGTCGGCGATGTCGGCAACCACGCCGATGTCGTGCGTGATGAAGAGCACGCCCATGTGGCGTTCGGCCTGCAGCTGGCGGATCAGGTCGAGGATCTGCTTTTGCGTGGTGACGTCGAGCGCCGTCGTCGGCTCGTCGGCGAGCAGCACGCGCGGCTCGTTGATGAGTGCCATCGCGATCATGACGCGCTGGCGCTGTCCGCCCGAGAGTTCGAAAGGGTAGGCGCGGTAGGTGCGCCCGGGGTCGGGTAGCCCGACGGCGGCGAGCATCGTGATCACGCGCTGGCGCAGCGCGGCCTCGTCGTGCGCCTGGCCATGCAGCACCAGCGCTTCCCGCACCTGAGCGCCGACGCGCTGCAGCGGGTTGAGCGCGCTCATCGGCTCCTGGAACACCATGCCGATGCGGCTGCCGCGAAACGGGCGCATTTCGGCCTCGGACAGGCGAGCGAGATTCGTGCCGTCGCAAACGATCTCGCTCGCCGGGTCGATGCTCACGCGCGGCGGCAGCAGGCCCAGGATGGCATGCGCCGTCATCGACTTGCCGGAGCCCGATTCACCGACGAGGCAGACGATCTCGTTGTCGCGCAGCTCGAAGTCGAGGCCGTCGACGGCCAGCGCGCGGTCGCCGGAACGGGGCAGCGCGATGCGCAGCTTGCGCACCTGCAAAAGGGGGGCGGCAGTGCTCATTGGCGGCTCACGCGGGGATTGAGGACATCATTGAGGGCTTCGCCGACCAGATTGATCGCCAGCACGGTCAGCAGGATGGCCATGCCGGGGAAGAAGCTCATCCACCAGGCCTGCCGGATCATGGTGCGCGCCGTACCCACCATGTAGCCCCAGCTGATCAGGTTGGGGTCGCCCAGGCCCATGAAGCTCAGCGCACTCTCGATCAGGATCGCGGTTGCGATGGAGAGGGAGCCCGTGACGATGATGGGCGACAGCGCATTGGGCAGGATATGGCGCCAGACGATCGAGACCGGCCCCTCGCCCGCGCAGCGGGCGGCCTGCACGTACTCGCGCTCCTTGATCGAGAGGAACTCCCCGCGCGTGAGCCGCGCCACCTGCGGCCAGCTCACGATCGCGATCGCGACGGTGATGGTCGTGACCGAAGGCGTGAGGATGGCGACGAAGAGGATCGCGAGCACGAAGGCCGGCACTGCCTGGAAGAGTTCCGTGAAGCCCATGAGCGCGCTGGAGACGCGGCCGCCGGCGTAGCCCGCGATCGCGCCCACCAGGACGCCGATGACGAGCGCCACGAAGGTCGAGGCGACACCGATCATCAGCGACACCTTCGCGCCGTGCACGATGCCCGCGGCCACGTCGCGACCGAGGCTGTCGCTGCCCATGAGCATGCCTTCGGCGCCCGGCGGCGAGAAGGGCGTGGCCACCGTGTCCCACGGACTGCCCGGATAGAGCCAGGGCGCGAGCAGCGCGGCGCCGAGCACCGTGACCAGGATCACGAGCCCGATGACGCCGGAGGGCCGGCGGATGAATGCGGAAAGGAGGCGCTTCATGGTCCCTAGACGCTGCGGATGCGGGGATCGACCACGCGGTAGAGAAGGTCCGTCACGAGATTGAAGACGGAAACGACGATCGACATCACGAGGAAGATGCCCAGCAGCAGCTGGTAGTCGCGCTGCAGCACCGCCTCGTAGGTGAGGCGGCCCAGGCCCGGCCAGGCGAACACGGTTTCGATCACCACCGAGCCGCCGATCAGCGTGCCGGCCTGCACCCCCGCCATCGTGAGGACGGGCAGCATCGCGTTGCGCAGCATGTGCCGCCAGAGCACGCGGTGCCGGCTCGCGCCCTTGGCGCGCGCGGTCTTCACGAAGTCCTGGTGGCTCACCTCGATGATCGAGGCGCGCATGAGCCGCGCGTAGATGGCGAGGTAGAGCAGGCCGAGCGTCGTCGCCGGCATCACGAGGTACTTCGCGCGATCGAGCCAGAGCGCCATGCCGTGCAGGCTCGCGCCCACGGTCTGGTAGCCGAAGGCGGGCAGCCACTCGAGGCGTACCGAGAACAGCAGCACGAGGATGATCCCGAGCCAGAACACCGGTGTGGCATAGACCACCAGCGAGACGATGGTGATCAGCGTGTCGGAGAGCTTTCCGGCGCGCACGCCGGCCAGGCTGCCGAGCGCGATGCCGCCGATCAGCGAAAGGAGAAAGGCCGTGCCGGTCAACAGCAGCGTCGGCCCGAGGCGCTCCCCGATCACTTCGGTGACCGGACGCTGCTGGCGGTACGAATAGCCGAGATCGAGCGTGGCCACCTTGCCGAGGTAGCTCGCCAGCTGGGCCGCGATCGGCTTGTCCAGGCCGTACTCCGCGCGGATGCGCGCCATGTAGGCCTCGTCGGTCGAGCCCGACTGACCGGCGATCACCAGCGCGGGATCGCCGGGCGCCGCATGCACGAGAAAGAAATTGAAGATGGCCACCGTGACGATGACGGCCGCCATCTTCGCGAAGCGGGCCAGAACCGGACCCAGGATCGCTGCGGGAGATTGATTCATATCGTTCGAAGCGGATGCGGCACTGGCGCCGCACCCTGGCGATCATCCCTGGAAGTAGACGCCGTCGAAGCTGTCGTGGATGCCGATGCCCGTGGTGACGAGGTCCTGCAATCGCTTGTCGTAAATGGTGGGGAATTCCATTTCGACCAGCCACGCGATCGGCGAATCCTCCACCAGGATCTTCTGCATGCGGCTGTAGAGCGCCTGCCGCTTGCCCTCGTCGATCTCGGCGGCGGCCTGGTCTGCGAGCTTGTCGACCTCGGGGTTGGAGTAGCCGATGGTGTTCGAGAACAGCACCTTGCGGATGTTCGAGCTCACATAGTTGCGCGTGACACCGATCGCCGGGTCGCCGTACTGGAAGGGCCAGGTGAGATTGAGGTCGTAGTCCCAGTTCGCGATCTTCTGGGCCCAGCCCGCGGCGTCCGAGGTTTCCAGCGTCACGGCGATGCCCAGCTTGGAGAGCGCCTGGCGGATGTATTCGCAGGCGCGCGCGGGCATCTCGCCGTAGGGCGCGACCGGCAGCCGAAGGCGCGCGCGCACGCCCTTGTCGTCCGCCTTGAGGCCCATCTCGTCGAGCAGCTTGGTGGCCTTGGCGATCGAGAAATCGAAGCTCGGCACATTGCCGTCGTAGAAGCGCGTCTTGGAGCTGATCGGCCCCGTGGCCACCTTGCCGAAGCCGTAGAGGATCTTGTCGCGCACGAACTCGCGGTCGATCGCGTGCGAGATGGCGTGGCGAAAGCGCTTGTCGTTGAGCGGCGCGCTGCGCACGTTCATCTCGAGGTACATGATGGGTGCGAAGTATTCGTAGCCCTTGGTCGTCATCGTGAACTTGGGGTTCTTCGCGAGGCGCTGCGCATCGAAGAGTTCGAGGTCGGTCCATTGCGTGAGTTGCACCTGGCCTTCCTCGAGCGCCACTGCGCGCGAGGCGCCGTCGGGAATGATGCGGTAGATCACCGCATCGAGGTATGGCTTGCCGGGCTTGAAGTACTCGTCGTTGCGAACCAGATGGATGTGCGAGCCGCGCACCCACTCCTTGAACTTGTAGGGGCCGCTGCCGATGGGCTTGAGATTGGCAGGATTCTTCTGCACGTCGGTGCCTGCGTAGATGTGCTTGGGCATCACCGGCAGGTTGGAGATGTCGAACGCGCCGATGAAGGCACCGAACGGTTCCTTGAGCCTGAAGACCACGGTGTAGGGATCCGGCGCCGTCACGGATTCGCAGCGCGCGAAGATGGCCTTGGCGCGCGGATGCGTCACGGGCAGGAATTCGGTCACGGTGTAGACCACGTCCTCGGCCGTGAGCGGCTTGCCGTCGTGCCACTTCACGTTGCGTTCGAGCGCGAAGGTGTAGGTCTTGCCGTCGGGCGAGATGGTCCAGGCCTTGGCGAGGCTGGGCAGGGGCTTCAGCTTGAAGTCGTAAGTGAGCAGGCTCAGGAAAATCTTGCCCGCGACGGTCTGCGTGGGCGTCTGCTGGTTCACGCCGATGTTGAGCGTGGGAGGCTCGGGCTGCAGCACGGCGTTGAGCGTGCCGCCGCGCGTGGCCCCGTAGGCCCGCGTCAGTCCGAGCGGGATGTCGGCAAGGCCGAGCGCTCCGGCCGTCAGCAGAAGCTTGTTGAACTGTCTCTTTTTCATGGGGGGCACTCCGGAAGATGGGCGGATGGAAAGGGACGGGCGACGCCTGCAATCACGAGAGCAGGCCGCGTTCGGCGAGCCAGCGGCGCGTGAGCATCGCGGCCTCGAGCATCAGTTCGGGCTGGCCCGCGTAGTAGTGCGTG